>NZ_JACHIW010000002.1:0-1200000 GCF_014203395.1 Saccharopolyspora phatthalungensis | reverse complement strand
GCGCGCGGCGCTTGAGCCCGTCGCTACCCGCCTCGGGCTGGGTCTCGAAGAGACCGCCGAGGCCGCGGTGTCGGTTGCCACGGCGATGATGCATGCGCAGCTCATGCCGCTTTGCGCCCAGCACGGCATCGACCCGGCCGAGCTGGTCATGGTCGCCTACGGCGGTGCCGGGCCGGTCCAGGCCGCGCTGCTCGCGCGGGCGCTCAATATGCCCGAGGTCTTCATCCCCGCCTCGCCCGGCACGCTCTGCGCCTACGGAGCGCTGGCCACCGACATGCGTGTCGACCTCGTCGCTCCGGTCGCCGCCGTCACCGACGAGGTGCTGTGCCAGACCTGGGACGACCTCGCGGCCCAGGCCCGTTCCTGGTACGAGGCGCAGGACCACACCCTGCACCCGGACGTGCGGATCACCCGCTGGGCCGACGTCCAGCTCGACGGCCAGTCGTTCACCCTGCCGGTCGTGGTCGGCGACGGCGTCCCCGCCACGGTCGCGGCGTTGCGCGACGCCTTCGTGAGGGACTACTTGCAGGCGTACGCCGTCGATCCCGGCGACGCCAAGATCGACGTCCGAAGCCTGCGGATCACCCTGGCCGCCACCGCCGCGCTGCCGCAGGCGGACTGGCGGGCAACCAACGCAGTCGAGGCGCTGCCGCACTTGATCATCGAGAACGGGCGCGTGGTCAAGGGGCGGGTTTACCGCCGGCCCGGCCTGGCCGCCGGTGCCGAACTGACCGGCCCGGCGGTGGTGTCCGCGCCGGACACCACCGTGTTCGTGCCGTCCGGTTTCCGGGCCCGGGTCGACCGGTTCGGCAACCTGCGGATGCGCGCCGAAAGGCAGGAGGACAACGCCGATGCGTAGCTCACCGATCCAGCTCGAAGTGCTGGCGCATCGCTTCTCCGCGGTGGTCGAGGAGATGGCGGAGAACATCCGCCGCACCAGCTTCAGCACGTTCGTCAAGCAGACTGCCGACTTTGGCACTTGCCTGGTCACGCCCCAGGGCGAGGTGTTCGCCGCGCCCCGGCGGATCTCGGGCAACACGATGATCGGTGCGCCCGCCCGGGTCGCGATCGAGTCGCTGGGCGAGTACCGGCCCGGCGACGTCGGAATCAGCAACGACCCCGCCGCCACCGGTGGGTTGGTCACGCACCTTCCCGACCTGTGGACCTGGTGCCCGCTCTACGCCGGCGAGGAGATCGTCGCGTTCGCGCTGAGCTTCGTCCATGCCTCGGACATCGGCGGAAGCGTGCCGAGCTCGATCGACTGGGGGCTGACCGACCAGCACCAGGAGGGGCTGATCATCCCGCCGGTCCGGCTGATCGACGACGGTCGCCGCAACGATGCCCTTTTCGCGATGATCGCCCGCAACTCACGCGTCCCGCGAGAGAACGTGGGCGACATCGAAGCGCAGGTCGCGGGCCTGCGCACGGCCCAGCGCCGGATGAGTGAGATCCACGAGGCGTTCGGCGCGCAGGCACTCAAGGACGCGATCGCGGACCTGCTCGACACCGCCGAGAGCCGCGCGGGCGACATGCTCGGCGAATTGGCCGACGGCAGCTACGAATTCGTCGACTACCTTGAGGGCCAAGACGCGGTCGCGGCGGATGGCACCCGGACCGTCGCGGTGCCGCCGACCCGGTTGCGGCTCGAACTCACCATCTCCGGCCGCACCGCGCATATGTCGTTCGAGGGGACCTCGCCGCAGGTCGTCGAGGCGATCAACCTGCACACCGGCGGCGAGCCGGGGCATTACATGCTGGCGTTCGCGCTGGTGAACTGGTTCTACTCGCGGGACAAGTCGGTGCCCTACAACTCGGGCCTGGTCCGGCCGCTGACCGCGACCCTGCCGCCGGGTTCGGTGGTCAACCCGAATCCGGGTGCGCCGTGCGGTGTCCGGGCCGCGGTGTTCTTCCGGATCATGGACTGTGTGCTCGGCTGCCTGGCGCAGGCCGCGCCGGACGCGGCGTTCGCTGCCGGGGCGGGCGCCGTCGCGATCGCGGCGATCTCCTATCGCGACGCGGCCACCGGGCGCCGCCGGGTGTCCGTCGGTCAGCCGCTGACCGGCGGTTCGGGCGGGCGCCCTGGCCTGCCGGGCTTGCGTGGCACCAGCTACATGGGCGGCTGGCTGCGCAATGTGCCCAACGAAGTTCTGGAGACCGAAGTCCCCGTGCTAGTCGAGCAGTACCGGTACCGGCGGGGGTCCGGCGGCGACGGGGCGTTCACCGGCGGCGACGGGCTGATCATCGAATTGCGCAGTCTCGATGACGACGTCACCTTCGCCGTGCGCGGGCTGGAACGGCTCACCTTCCAGCCCTGGGGGGTCCGCGGCGGCGAGCCTGGGCAGCGGGGCCGCGCGACGCTCAACCCCGGGACGCCCGGGGCGCGCGATCTCGGCCGGGTCGGGACGGTCACCTTGAACCGCGGCGACGTGCTGCGGGTGGAAACGCCCGGCGGCGGAGGGCTCGGCGAGCGGCCCGCTGACGGCGACCTGTTTGCCCTCGGCGACGCCCGCGACGCCTACGACCGACGCTGGCCGGCCCGGAGCCAGCGCGCGCTCGGCGACGCCGTCCTCGGGGCGGTGCCCTTTTCCCGCCAGGCCACCACCTATCGGGCCCTCTACCTCGACGCCGACCGGCGGGCCGGCGACGGCCCGGTGACCGACGAGATCGTGCATGCCGCGCTGGCCGCGGCCGGACTCAGGAGGAACGCGCTTTGACCGCACTGCGTTTCGGGCTGATGACCCACGAAGCCGCGCCCTGGCCCGAACTCGTCGAGCGCTGGCGGGGCTTCGAGACCGCAGGCTGGGACGCACTGTGGGCGGGCGACCACCTCTGGAGCGGCGTCGACGCGCACGGCACCCCGCTGAAGCCGCGCTTCGACGCGTGGCTACTCGCGGCCGGGATCGCCTCGGCCACCTCGACGGCGACCGTCGGGACGCTGGTCAGCGCTATGGGCATGCGCAACCCTTCGGTGCTGGCCAAGCAGGCCCTGACGTTGGATCACATGTCCGGCGGACGCACCGTCGCCGGGATCGGCGTGGGCGGCAACCCCAAAGACCTCGCCGCCGCAGGGCTCGACTCCTTCCCGGTGGCAGAGCGCGGGCCACGGCTGGCCGACTATTGCGCCGTCCTGCGTCCGATGCTCGACGGCGGAGCGGTCGACGTGAACCTCGCCCACCACCGGGCGAGCGGCTTCTTCGCGCCGGGGCCGGTCGCGGACCCGATCCCGCTGCTGATCGCCGCGCACCTGCCGGCGACGATCAAGGTCGCCGCCCGCTATGCGGACGTGTGGAGCACCTACGGCACGCTATTCAGCCAGCTTGCCCGCGGCGTCTCGCTGAGCCCGGAGGAAAGCGTGGCCGTCACGGCCCGGCGCTCCCGGCTGCTCGACGCCGAATGCGAGCGCGGCGGTCGCGACCCCGCGTCTGTGCGGCGCTCGTTCATGCTCGCCTTCACCCAGGACACGCCCTGGGTGTCGGTCCAGCACTTCCGCGACACGATCGGCCGCTACGCCGACATCGGCATCACCGAGTTCATGTTCCCGTTCCCGTTGCAGGGCAAGCACAATCCGGACGTGTTCGCCGAGGTTGTGGAGTCCGTGCTGCCCCGGTTGCGGAAGGGCGAGCGGCCATGACGGCGGACCTGATCGCGTTGCGCCGGCAGTTGCACGCCAATCCGGAAGTGGGGCTGCACCTTCCCCGTACACAGCAGACGGTGCTCGACGCGCTCGGCGGGCTCCCGCTGGAGATCACGACGGGGGACCGGTGCACGTCGGTGACGGCGGTTCTGCGCGGCGCGCATCCTGGCCCGACTGTGCTGCTCCGCGGCGACATGGACGCATTGCCGATCCGCGAAGACACCGGGCTCTCCTTCGCCGCCACCGGCGACGCCATGCACGCCTGCGGGCACGACCTGCACACCGCCGCTCTGGTTGGAGCCGCCCGGCTGCTGTGCGCCGAGCGCGACACGCTGGCCGGTGCGGTCGTGTTCATGTTCCAGCCGGGGGAGGAAGGTCACGGCGGCGCGCAGGCGATGCTCGACGAGGGCCTGCTCGACGTCGCCGGTACCCGGCCGGACGTCGCCTATGCGCTGCACGTCCTCGCCGACAAGCCGCACGGGCTGGCGTTCTGCCGTCCCGGACCGATCATGGCGGCCTACTCGGTGCTGGAGGTGACCTTCGCGGGCCGCGGCGGGCACGGCGGTCGTCCGCATGAGGCCCTTGACCCGGTGCCGGCGCTGGCCGAGACGGTCACCGCGCTGCACACCTACGTCGCCCGACGGTTCGACGCCTTCGACCCGGTAGTGCTCACCGTCGGGGAGTTGCGCGCCGGCTCGGCGCCGAACGTCGTTCCGGATCACGCCGTGCTGCGCGCCGGGGTGCGGACGTTCTCCGAGTCTGCGACCACCAAAATCGCGACAGAGCTACCTGCGGTGGCGGCCTCGGTGGCGGCCGCCCACGGGCTCACCGCCGAGGCGCACGTCCGCCCGGTCATGGCACCGACCGTGAACGACCCCGCCGCGGCGGCGGTATTCGCGGACACCGCGACCCGGCTCTTCGGCCGCAGCCGCTATCGCGAACTTGAGCACCCGCGCACCGGTTCGGAGGATTTTTCCGTGGTGCTGCGCGAGATTCCGGGTGCCTACGGCTACCTGGGAGTCGCCGAGCCGGGCGCGACGGCGCCGGATGGCAACCACTCACCCCGTGCTCGCTTCGACGACAGCCTGCTGGCCGACGCCTCGGCGCTCCTGGCCGGCCTTGCCCGGCACCACCTGCTTGCCAAGCACCGCTTGAAAGTCCCACAGGAAGGCCGCGCCATGCCCGCCACCTCCACTGCCCCTCAGTCGCCGAGCCCAGCGGCCGTTCCGTCGACGGGGCGCGGCGCCGACGTCCTCGTCGACGCCCTGGTTCGCAGCGGGGTGACCACCGTGTTCGGCGTTCCCGGAGACACCGGCGTGGTGCTCTACGACGCCTTCTACCACCGCATGAGGGACATCGAGCACGTGCTGGCCCGCGACGAGCGGCACGCCGCCTATATGGCCGATGCGTACGCCCGGGTCACCAATCGGGTCGGCGTGGTCGAGGTCTCCAGCGGTGGCGGGTGCACCTATGCCGTCGGCGGCCTGGGCGATGCGTTTGCCTCCGGGATCCCGGTGCTGCTGATCAGCTCGGACATCCACGCGGGGAGCCGGGGGAGCGGGGCACTCACCGAGATCGACCAGCGCGCCTTGTTCTCTGCGGTGACAAAGGCACAGATTGTCGTTGAGCACGCCGATGACGTGTCGGCCGCCGTGGAGACAGCGTTGCGGACCGCGACAACCGGCCGTCCCGCGCCGGTCGCGCTAATCGTGCCCGAGAACGTTCTGGACGAGTGCACCTCGGCCACGGCTCGGGACTGCGGGATCGAGGTTCCGGCGCGGCGGGACGCCGCCGACGAGGCCGCCATCGCGATGGCCGCCGCCGCGATGGTCGGCGCGCGGCGTCCGGTGATCGTTGCCGGAGGCGGTGTCCACAGCTCGGGCGCATACGATGCCCTGCACGAGCTGGCCGAGGCGCTCGGGGCGGGCGTCGCCACCACGATCCACGGCGTCGGCGCGGTCGCGACAAGTGACCCGTGGCGGATCGGCGTCGTCGGCAACAACTCGGGTCAGCCGGGCGCCAACGCGTACGTCGCTTCCGCCGACGTCGTCCTGCTCGTCGGGACCCGAGGCAACGCGACAGACACCAATAGCTGGACGGCTCCGGCGAAGTACGGGCAGACAGTGATCCAGCTCGACATCGAGAAGGCCAGGGCGGGCCGCAACTTTCCGGGCTCCCTTCCGCTGGTCGGTGACTGTCGCGCGGTGCTGGCCCAGCTGCTCGGCGCCGTCACTCCGGTTCCGGCGGAGGTTCGGGCCGAGCGGCTCGACGCCGTCGCCGCGGCCCGTGCCGACGCGACGCCGCCGACCGCCTCGGCCGAGTATGCCGCGGGGGTCCTCTATCCCAGGGCGATCGTCGAGACTGTTCGCGGACTGCTCGGCGAGGGCACCACGGTCATCGCCGACCCGGGCACGCCCACCCCGAATGTCGCCGCGTTCTGGGCGCAGTCCCAGCCCGGCCGCGAGGTTGTCATCCCGCGCGGACACGGCCCGATGGGGTACGCGATCCCCGCCGCGATCGGAGTAGCGAAGGCCCGCCCGGGGCGGCCCGTCGTATCCGTGACCGCAGACGGCAGTTTCGCGATGGCCTGCGGCGAGCTGGAGACGGCGGCTCGGTTCGAGTTGCCGATCCTGTTCGTGCAGTTGACCAACCACAGCATGGGCTGGATCAAGATGTTGCAGCACCTTTACACGGGAGGGCGCTATTTCGGGGTGGACCCGGGCCCGACCGACGCGGTCATGGTGGCGAAGGCCAACGGCATCGATGGTGCGGCGGTGACCTCGATCGAGGAGTTCACGAAGGTCGTCAAGGAATTCACGGCCAAGCCGCGTCCGTACTACGTCGACGTCGTCGTGCCGCACATGATCGATTACGCGCCTCCGGTCCCGGCGTGGGACGCCGGTCTTGCCGGTCCCGGCGAGCGACCGGTGTACTGATCAAATGACTACCAATGAACCGGATCGGCCGGGGGGCCGCACGCGGTTGTCCGACGAGGTCTACCGCGAGCTGCGGGGCAACATCGTCGATGGTCTGATCCCCGCCGGCTCGCCACTCGTGGAGGACGAGATCGCCGAGCGGCTTGGGGTATCCCGCACCCCGGTCCGGGAGAGCATCCAGCGGCTGGCGGCGGACGGGCTGGCCGAGTCGCGCCGTCGCCGCTGGGTCGTCCGGTCCTACTCCGCCGCGGAGGTCGTGGAGATCTACGGCGTCCGCGCCGCACTAGAGTCGCATGCCGCTCGGCTCGCCGCGCTGAACGCGACGGATGCCCAGCGGGCGGCGATCGAAGCGCAGCGAAAACTAATGACCACTGAGGACGCGACTGTGCTCGCGGAACGCGCAAAGGCCAACGACGACTTCCATGATCTGATCAGTGGTGCGTCGGGTAACAAGCGGCTGCTTGAGAACCTCCGCGAGCAGCGGCTGTTTCACTTCAACGCCCGCGTTGCCGCCGTCTACAGCACCGACGACCTCCGGCGTTCCTCGCGCCAGCACGGCGAGCTCATCGACGCCGTGGTCAACCGGCGTGCCGTGGCTGCGGGCGACGTCGCCCGCGCGCACGTCGAGTTCTCGCTCGATCTCGTCCTGCGCAAGCTCTACTGATCAGGCCGTGGACGGAATCAGTCCGCCAAGGTGAGAGATCTGCCGATCAGCTGCCCGGGCGCATGCCTCGCCACAGCAGGTCGGTGAGGCTTGCGGTCTGCCGCTGCCAGTCGCTGCTCGGGTCGAGGTACAGCAGGCCGCCCAGGCCGCGCAGGACCGTCTCCGGTTCCAGGTCGGCGCGGACGGTTCCGGCCTCGACGTTGGCCTTCAGCAGTGTGGCGACCGCGCCGATCAGGGTCTCGTGGGCGTTCGTGGGCAGTTCTCCCTGGGACGCCGTCGCGGCGCGAAGGGCTTTGGCCAGGCCCCGCTTGGTCATCATGTAATGCGCCAGGTGATCGGTCGTCCATACCCGGAAAGCCTGTTCCGGGGTGTGCGTCTCAAGCAGGTTCGGCACCACGTCGACGAGGTGTCGCACCTCGCGCTGGTAGACCGCCAGGATGAGCGCTTCCGGGGTGGGGAAGTGCCGGTAAACCGTGCCGACGCCCACTTCGGCCTGCTTTGCGATGGCGTTGAACGAGACCTCGCCCGACCTGGCCAGCGACTCCGTCGCCGCGGTGAGGATGCGCTCGTGATTGCGCCGGGTGTCCGCGCGCCGACGGCTGACCGATCCCGTCGTCATCATCCCTCCCGTTGTCCGCCTCATCCGCCTTGAAATGTAGTGCACCAACCGCTGGGGGCCGAAGCGGCGTGGTCGCGGCGATTTCGATGGAAATCGACGGTCGGTGGGTGGGCCGTTTGCGAAGCGGATTGTTATCCGCTAGCCTCGCCGAGGTGAAGCGGATGAGTATCCGGTTCGCTCCTACGCGGACGATCTGCGGAAAAGAGATCCGGTGGACATCTCACTCGAAATCAACGGCAGGACCGAACAGCTGAGCGTCGATCCCGGTGTGACGTTGCTGGACGCGTTGCGGGAACGCCTCGGCGTCACCGGTCCGAAGAAGGGCTGCGACCGCGGCCAATGCGGCGCCTGCACGGTGCACGTCGGCGGCCGGCCGGTGCTTTCGTGTCTCACCCTGGCCGCCACCGTGAAACAGCGCGTGACAACGGTGGAAGGACTGTCCACAGGAGACCAATTGCATCCGGTCCAGCAGGCGTTCGTCGACCAGGACGCCCTGCAGTGCGGGTTCTGCACGTCCGGGCAGGTCATGTCGGCGGTAGCCGCGGTCCGGCAGGGCGTCGAGGACGTCCGGGAGTTCATGTCCGGCAACCTCTGCCGCTGCGCGGCCTACCCGAACATCATCGCGGCAGTCGAACAAGCGAGGCAGGCCGATGCGTCCCTTTGAACTCACCGAACCCGCCACCGTGGAAGCCGCGCTCGCCTCGCCCGGCACGTTCCTGGCCGGCGGCACCACCCTCGTCGACCTGATGAAGATCAACGTCCTGACCCCGCGGCACGTCGTGGACATCAACGAGCTGCCGCTGCGAGGCATCCACGCCGGCGACGGGCTGCGGATCGGCGCGTTGGAGCGGATGAGCGACATCGCCGAGCACCCCGGCGTGTATCCGGTCATCTCCCGCGCCTTGCTGCTGAGCGCTTCGCAGCAACTGCGGAACATGGCCAGCATCGGCGGAAACCTGTTGCAGCGCACACGGTGCACGTACTTCCGCGATGTCGCCATGCCGTGCAACAAGCGGGAACCGGGCAGCGGTTGCCCGGCGATCTCCGGGGCCAACCGGATGCATGCCGTGCTGGGCACGAGCGAGAGCTGCGTGGCAACGCACGCCAGCGACTTGGCGGTGGCGCTCGTCGCACTCGACGCGGAGGTCCGGCTGGTCAGCGCCGCCGGAGGCCGCACCATCAAGCTAGCTGACTTCTACCGCCCGCCGGGCGAGGCCCCGGAGGTGGACAACGACCTTCGCCCCGGTGAACTGATCACCGAGGTCCTGGTCCCGAGACTGGACTGGGCGTCGCGTTCCACGTACGTCAAGGTGCGGGATCGGCAATCCTACGAGTTCGCACTGTGTTCCGCCGCGGTCGCACTGGACGTCCAGGACTCACACATCATCGACGCCCGGGTGGCGGTCGGTGGCGTGGCGACCGTTCCTTGGCGGCTCGCCGCGGTCGAGGCGGCCCTGCGCGGTGCGCCCGCGACTCTGGCCTCCTTCGAGGCCGCCGCGTCCGTTGCGGCCGACGGTGCCAGGCCGTTGTCCGGCAACGGTTTCAAGGTGCCCTTGCTGAAGCGGACCGTTGTCCGCGCGCTGCTCGAACTGACCGAGGGGAGCCGTTGATGACCAGTCGGCTGGACGGTCCGGTGAAGGTCACCGGACGGGCAAAGTACGGGGCGGACAACAACTTTCCCGGCATGGTCCACGGATACGTCGTGCTCAGCACGATCGCCCACGGCGAGATCGCGGCCATGGACGTCACAGCGGCGAAGAGCGCTCCCGGCGTGATCGGCGTGTATTCGCCGTTCGACTCGCTGGAGTTGCGCACGCCGAGCTTCCCGCCCCTTGGCGAGACATGGGTTCCGCTGCAGGACAGGGAAGTCACCTACTACGGCCAGCCGATCGGCTTCGTGGTGGCGCAGACCTACGAGCAGGCCCGGGACGCGGCGATGCTCATCGAGGTCTCCTACCTTGCGCGGCCGGCACTGACCTCGCTTCGGGACGGCCTCGACTCGGCTGAGGACGCGCCGTCGACCCGGGACGGTTCGCCGCCGTCCCTCACGGTCCTCGCGTCCGGCGTCGAGTCCATTGAGGACGCACTGGCGGCCAGTCCGATGGTCGTCGAGGCGACGTACACGACCGCGACCCAGAACCACGCCGCGATGGAGCCGCATTCCGCGGTCGCGGTATGGGACTCCGACGGCCTCACCGTCTACAGTGGAAATCAAGGTGCCAACATCCAGGCGGCGGAGCTGGCCACGGCGCTGGACACGGATCCATCGTCGGTCCGCGCGGTGAATCCCTTCGTGGGCGGGGCTTTCGGCGGCAAAGGCCGTACGTCCGCACCGGCGTTCTTAGCTGCGGCCGCGGCCAGGGCCCTCAACCGGCCGGTCAAGGCCGCGCTCAGCCGGGAACAGGTCTTCACCGCGACCGCGACCCGCCCCGCGACGGTGCAGAAGATCGCCCTCGGCGCGGACACCGACGGCACGCTGATCGCACTGCGCCACGACTCGTGGTCCAGCACGCCGGTAGACCGTTCTTTCGTCGAACCGACTTCGCACGGCACCTCGCGGGAGTGGTACGCCACCCAGAACCTGGCCATCAGCCAGCGGATGGTGCCGCTGAACATCCCGCCGACCACGTTCATGCGAGCGCCGGGTGAGGCGCCCGGGTCCTTCGCGCTGGAGAGCGCGATCGACGAACTCGCGGTCGCGCTGAACATGGACCCGATCGAGCTGCGCCTGCGCAACGACTCAACCGCGCCGCCCGGCAGGGACCTGGAGTGGTCGAGCAAACACCTCGATGAGTGCTTCCGCGTCGGCGCGGCCCGGTTCGGCTGGGCGGACCGCTCGCCGCGAGGCCGCACCGATGGCGACTGGCTCGTGGGTCTCGGCACCGCCACCGCGATGTTTCCCGCCCTCCGGTTCCCGGCCACGGTCGAGGTAACGCTGCGGGCAGACGGCACGGCCGTGGTCGCGACCAGCGGGGCGGATCCGGGAACCGGCCTGCTGACGGTGCTTTCCCTGGTGGGCGCCGAATCGTTGGACATCTCGCCGGACCGGATCACGCCGCGGCTCGGCGACTCGGCGTTGCCACCCGGTGGCATGTCCGGTGGCTCGACCGCCACGGCGAGTGCGGGTTCGGCCATCATGATCGCCGCGGCCGAGGTGATCGACGATCTGCTGGCCTTGGCGTCGTCTCCGGGGGCGCCGTTCGACGGCGTGGAGGTCTCGTACGCGGACGGTCGCGTGCTGGGAGGCGGCCGGACGATGACCTTCGGCGACGTGCTGCGGGCGGTCAACCGCTCGTCGATCTCCGCGACCGGTTCGTCGGCTCCCGGCGAGGAGTTGACCAAGCATTCGTTCAGCTCGTTCGGTGCCCAATTCTGCGAGGTCCGAGTGCACAGGTGGACGCGCGAGGCTCGGGTGTCCCGCATGCTCGGCGTGTTCGACGCCGGCCGGATCATCAACGAGAAGGCGGCTCGCAGCCAGCTCATCGGCGGCATGATCTGGGGTGTGTCGGCCGCGCTGCACGAGGGCCTGGAGATCGAGGCGAACGGCCGGCTGGCCAACGGTGACTTCGCGAGCTACCTGCTCCCGGTGAACGCGGACATCCCCGAAGTCGACGTCCGCTTCGTCGAGTACCCGGACACGCTGCACAACGCCGTCGGTGCGAAAGGACTGGGCGAGATCGGCATAGTCGGCATGGCGGCGGCTATTGCCAATGGCATTTTCAATGCCACCGGCATCCGCGTCCGCCACATTCCCATCATGATCGAGGACCTCCTGGACGACGGGTTTGTCAGCCGGTTGCGGGGCAGGCGAGCGTGACCACCGGCGCGACTGGGCGGCTGCGCTGCGCGCAGTACCAGACCACGTTTGGGTCCACTGCGCCGTCGGCGTCGACTCGCAGGATCGCGACTGGCTTGTCCTCGGGGACATTGCGCCCGAGCGTGCCACCGAAGTCGAGCACCCCGGTGGCCCCTTCGACCGTGCCGGACCCGCCTTCGTGGATGTCGTTGAGCTCGCGCCACACCGCGGCTGGGCTGACCGGGATGCCGTCGCCGTGCAGGTGCTGCACCGCGCTGACCATGCTCAGTACCGCGTCGTGCGCCAGCGCGGCATGGCCGTCCAGGGACCGGCCTTCGGCGGTGCGCTCGAAGGGGAACAGCCGGAACAGCTTGTCGTAGAAGACCTGCTCGGCCTCGGTCAGTCGGTCCTCGGTCAGTGGATCGTCGCCCGACGGGCCGATCGCCGCGGTCTGGTACAGCAGCGGGATCTTGCGGTTGCGTTCCCGCATCCGCTGGTCGGCGACGTAGCGGGAGGTGTCGTGCCCGCCGAGGATCAGCGGCGGATCGCTGCGGCAGCCGTTGCCGACCCCACCGAGGAACAGGTCGAACTCAGGCACGCCTCGCCCGGCGTAGTACACCAGTCCGCGGAACCCGCACGCGGACTGACCGGCCGTCCACGCGTCATCGGCACCGAAGGCGCGCGACTCCACGGAGAAACCCTTGTCGTGCATGGCGTTCTCGATGTCCTGGCGCAGGTTTGTGCTGTAGACGTCGGCTGGATCTTCGGAGTAATAGACACGCACGCTGCGGTCGAAGGCGCCCATGCCGAGCACGTCGTGGCCCTGGAGGTAGGAAACCAGTTCGGCGGCGACCCGGGATTGGCGCTGGTTCTGCGGGGCGACCTGGTAGTACATCGGGAACTCGGCGCTCGTCTTGTCCGCGGTCAGCGGGGCGGCAACCATCGGCAGCCCGGCTCGGGTCAGCATCCGGATGGTCTCGTCGGTCGGAGTGCTGCTGCGGTCCAGGCCGATCACCCCTACCAGCGTCGGGTCGCGGTCGGCGAGTTCGCCCAGCCTGCGGGCGATCTCCGGCCCATGCAGCATGTCGCGCCCCGCGTTGGCCAGCAGCACGCGGACCAGGGGAGTGCCGTCGCGCTCCAGCGCGTCGCGCTGTGCGACAGCGACCCCGGCCAGCTCCTCGCGCTTGGCCACCAGCCCGCCCGCGTCACCGGAGGACGAGGTCAGCGCGCCGACGTAGGCGAGGGTGACGAACGGGCGCTTCGGCGATTCGCGGTGCAGCGCCTCCGCGCGCCGGTTGTTGTCGAGGATCTGCGCGCGCACCGCGTCGATGTGGGGGTCGATGTGGTGGTCGGCGGGTTGCGGAAGGGGGTGGGAACCGTCGGAGACGCCGATGCATTCGTCGCCGATCAGCGTCAGCGATGGGCTCAGCCCGGGCCATGCCTCGCAGTGCCGGTGGCTCCACGTCGCGTATCCGGTGGCCAGCGCCGCCACCAGCGCTACCACTGCTCCCACCGAGGTCAGGCGGCGCGACCACCAGGGCGGGCGCCGAACCACGAAGGTGTAAAGCGGGAGATCGCCCTGCTCACCGGAGACGGGGATGCGGATCGGCAGATACCAGGCGACCTCCCTGCGCTGCTTGCGTGCGAGGTCGAGCGCGTCGCGCCATTCCCGGTAGCCGTTGCCTGCCTCGGCCGGCGGGTAGGCCTTCGGCCGCGCGTTCCGGGAGTCCGGCGCGGTCCGGTACGGCGGCACGTACCGGCTGCCGGTGATCAGCAGCAACGGGTCGGCCCGCCCGGTGTCGTTGCGGACGTCGTTGATCAGGTCCAGCAGCCGGTACCCGCCGTTGAACAGCGTGATGTGGTCCAGCAGCACTACCGCGTTGGTCGTGTGCCGTGCCGAGCCCGCGTACGCCTGCCGCAGGTCTTCCAGGAAGGCGTTGGTGAGGAACTTCAGCAGTTGGTCAGGCGATTCCCGGTGCCAGCCCGGCGCGGTCAGCCGTTCGGCGAATCCGACGAACGTCCCGGGGTTCTCGGCCGCCAGGTAGGGCTGGCGCAGGAACCACCGGAACTCCGCGCTCAGCAGCGGAATCCGCCCGCTGGACTTGATCCGGAACCACACCGGCGGCAGCGTGCCGATCAGCACCGGGGCCCACCGCAGCCACGGTGGCAGGTTCTGGCCGTGCTGCTCCAGGGAGTCGAGCGCGCCCGACACCCGCTGGTCGATGCCGCGCTCGCGCAGTTGCCGGCGCAGGACCTTCGGCGTGTTCTCGCCGCCAAGCCGCACGTCCTGATCCATCAGCCAATTCGCCAGCGACAGCCGAGGAAAGCGCAGCCGCCCGGTCCGGGAGTTGCGGGCCTGGGCAAGTTCGTGGGCGATGTTGACCAGCAGGTCGCGAACCTGCTTGACGTCGGCGTGCGTGGGCTCGGCCAGCCGCTCCGGCCCCGCGTCCCGGGGCAGCCGGATCGGGCCGCTCAGCTCCACCAGCGCGTGCGGGATGCGGTGCGGTCTGCCCTCATCGAGGCGGTGCGAGATCGCCTGCAACAGGTCCTCGTGCTCCTCGGGGCGGACCAGGCACAGCATCGGCAGCTCGGTACGGTCTCGCGGGCGTCTGGTGTAAAGCGTGCTGATCAGGTCAAGAGTGTCCCTCGCGCCGTCGAAGGACGGCAGTTCGTCGTTGTCGGACATGGTCGTCGCGGCTCCTCGTGCGTGGGCTGCCGCAGCGTAGCGATAAGCGATCAGATTCGGGGCCGGAATAGGCCACCGACCGCCGGGCCGGGGTAATCGGGGCTGGGCGATCCTGCGCGCGCGAGGATCAATCAGCCTTGCCGTTCGGCGGTCACGCGTTGTCGCCAGTGCGTCGCTGGGCGTATGCCCAAGCGGCCACCTGGGAGCGGGAGGTGAAACCGAGTTTGCGGAGGATGTTTTCGACGTGGGTTTCGGCCGTGCGTAGGGAGATGACGAGCGCGGCGGCGATTTCCTTGTTGCTGTGTCCTTGGGCGACTAGGTCGGCGACTTCTCGTTCGCGGCGGGTCAGCAGGGCCGTGACCTGTCCGGCCGGTGCCGGTTCCGGCCGCTTCTCCCCGAGAACGTATGCGAGCATGCCCTCATACGTGAGATTGCGACCGCGCTCCACGGTGTCCTCGAATACGGTGTCGGCCAGTGCTTCGCGCGTTTCCTGCGCACATGTTTGGTGAAAGCCAACCAAATGTTTGAAAGCGCGGAACGACGTGCCGACGTCGCGGAAGAGGGCTCCGGCGGCGCCGAGCAGGGTGGCGGCCCGTTGGTACTGTCGCTGCTTGGCTGAGACCCAGGCCAGCACCTCCAGGGACCGCGCAGCGGCGAGCGGATTGAGGCCTTGTTCTTGGCTGAAGCGGAGGTATTCCTCTTGGTAGTGGCCGGCTTCGGTGATGTTGCCGTCGGCCCAGGCGGCGACTCCGACGAGCCACATGGCCTGGCGGAATGCGGGTCCTGCGTGGGTGATGGCGAGGATGTGCCGGCGGCATTCCTGGACGAGGTCGTGGTCGCCTTGTAGTCCGGCGGTGACGCCGGAGGGCAGCAGGGTCAGCAGGGCGAGGTTGGGGTCGGGTTCGTCGGTGTGGGCGAGGATCGTGCGTGCTCGGTGCAGGGCGTGGGCGGCGGCGGGCAGGTCGCCGGCGAACAGGGCGCCCATGCCTTGGACGTGGGCGGCGTAGGCGAGGGTGAGGGGGTCGCCGAGTCGTTGGGCGAGTCGGTTTCCTTGGTCGAGTAGTCCTTGGGCGATGTCGGTGTCGCCTTGGGCGATGGCCAGTTCGGCGTCGAGGAGGAGGGCTTTGGCGCGGACGACGGTGGGTTGGGGTGCTTGGGCCAGGGCCAGGTGGAGCCAGCGTCGGCCTTCGGTGAACAGACCCAGGCCCCACCAGCAGGGCCAGGGCAGGGTGACGACCAGGCGCATGGCTTCGTGGGCTTCGCCGGGTTGGCCGAGGCAGAATTCGACGGCGGCGCGGAGGTTGGACAGTACGCTGCGGATGCGGTTGAGCCAGTGTCCTTGCTGGTCGCTGACCCATTCGGCGCGTGCGCGGGCGACCAGGTTCTGGTACCAGTCGCGGTGGCGGCGGCGCAGGGTGTCGTATTCGCCGGTGTGGTGGAGGTGTTGTTCGCCGTAGTGGTGGACGGTTTCCAGCATGCGGAAGCGTTTGGTGGTGCCGTGGTCTTCGCAGATGAGGATGGATTTGTCGATGAGTCCGGCGATGACGTCCAGGAGGGCGGCTTGGGGGAGTTCGTCGTCGGTGCAGATGCCTTCGACGGCGTCGAGTTCGCAGCCGCCGACGAAGACCGATAGGCGGCTCCAGAGGGTGCGTTCGGGTTTGGTGCAGAGTTCGAAGGACCAGTCCAGGCAGGCTCGGAGGGTTTTCTGGCGGTCGGGTGCGGTGCGGCTGCCGCGGGTGAGTAGGAGGAATCTGTCGATGAGGCGGTCGAGGATCTGCTGGGGGCTCAGTGTCGGGAGCCAGGCTGCGGCCAGTTCGATGGCCAGGGGTACGCCGTCGAGGCGGTGGCAGATGCCGGCTACGGCGCGGTAGTTGGTTTCGGTGAGTTCGAAGGTGGGCACGGCGGCTTTGGCTCGGGTGGTGAACAGGGCGGCGGCTTCGGATTCGATGAGGTCGGCCAGGGTGGGTTGGTTGTCGGGGTGGGGGGTGGACAGGGGTGGTACGGGGTAGGTCATTTCGCCGTGGATGCGCAGTGGTTCGCGGCTGGTGGCCAGGATGCGCAGGCGTGGGCAGGTGCGCAGTAGGGCGTTGGCCAGCAGTCCGCATCCGGGGATCATGTGTTCGCAGTTGTCCAGGATCAGCAGGAGGTCTCGGTCGGCGAGGTGGTCGAGTAGTCCGGGCAGGGTGGGTTCGGCTGCGCCTAGTTCCATGGCCACGACGTGGGCGACGAATTCGGAGCTGTCCATTTCCCAGCCCAGTAGTTCCGGGTCGCGGATCTTGGTCAGGTCGACGAACCACACGCCGTCGGGAAAGGCGCGGCGGGCCTGGGCGCCGACCCGTAGCGCCAGGCTGGTCTTGCCCACGCCGCCGACGCCGGTCAGGGTCACCAGCCCGGAGTTGCCCAGGATCGTCCGGATCTCGCTCAACTCACGCCTACGCCCGACAAAGCCGCGCGAATCAGGTAGCTGCCCGCTGGGGCGCGTGCCCACCGAGCCGCGGTGCTCATACTCGGAGTCGGACCGACAGTTAGTAGGCATTACCAGCCTCCCCCGTCTCATCGACAAGGGCGAGCCATGCTGACACGGACAGCGCGGACAATAACCGAGGTTCCACGCTGTTTGAGCGCATGTCAATTCCGCCCCGGGGCAAGGCTGGCGCGGGCTTTGATCACCGGCCAGCCGCGGACCGCACGACAGGCTCAGGCCGGGCGGGCCGGTGCCGGTTTGTCAGCAAACCTCGTCGCCGTCGACGACCCGCAGCGCGGCGTCGTAGCCGCAGTGCGGCGTCCACGTGCCGTAGGCGTCGCGGGTGCACCACTGGCCGAACCGGTTTCGCCGGATTCGGGAAGCGGTGCGCGGCAATTCGCCGATCTCGGCGACTGCGTCGGCGGGGATCTCAACAGGAGTCACGGCGTGCGCGGACATGCGAATACCTCCGTGGCGCAGCTCATGGTCAACAGTGGACGCTCTGGTTTCGTGGAGTCGGTCATCACGCGACCTCCTCCCGCCGACGCCGCGACCGCGAATCAATCCGCAGCCGGCGCTGCTCGCCGACATACCGGTGCTTTTCCCGGTACATCGTCTTGTCCGCGGGCTCCAGCAGGTCCTCCACGCGGGCCAGCGGATCGGTCGTAGCGGCGGTACCGATGCTGGCGGTGATGGTGATCGGGTGATCGTCGACGCACAGCGGCTCGGCGATGGCGGCGGCAAGGTCATGGCGCAGCTGCTCGACTGTTTGGTCGTCCGGCGCGTTGCTGATCCAGAAGGCGAATTCGTCGCCAGAGAGCCGAACGGCGAGGCGGCCGGGCCCCTGGTACGCCCGCAGGCGGCGGCCGATCTCGATGAGGACCCGGTCGCCGACGCAGTGGCCGAAGGTGTCGTTGACGGGCTTGAACCCGTTGAGATCCAGCAACAGGACCGCGACGCGGCGGCCAGGAGAGCGCGAGCTGCGCCGGGCAATCCGTTGTAACGCCAACCTGTTGCCGAGTCCGGTCAGCGGGTCGGTGCGCAGGCGGCGTCGCAGGCTCGTGACGTGGACGCCGGTGAAGGCCCACCCGAGGGCGGTGGCGGCCACGAAACCGACGCTGGCGGGGTTCATCGCTGGCCACCCCCCGTGTAGGTGGATCCCACTTGCTGGGGCAGAGATGCACAGTGCCGGCATCCCAGGAGCACCCGCATCCCTCGCGGCGGGACCGGCCGCGAGGGATGCGGGGCTCGACGCCGCACAGCGAGCACGGCGGGTTGGGAAATTCCAGGGGACATGTTCATCTCTTCCGGAGCGTGCGGGCCCCGCCGTCGTGATTCCGATCCTCGAGACCTCAGATGAGGCCCGCGCGGATTGCGTAGGCGACGGCGTGGGTGCGGTTGTTGAGATCGAATCGTTTCATGAATTTGTAAAGGATGTTCTTGATGGTGCGTTCGGAGAAGTGGAGTTTTTGCGCTATCTCCTCGAGATCGAATCCTTCGGAGACGAGCCGCAGCACATCGGTTTCGCGATTCGTGACACCCGAGGCAGTCATATCTTGCGGTGCGAGCACGTCGCGGTAGGTCCGCTGGACCTGCTCCATGAGCGCGCCTTGCAGCGAGGCGGGGAGAAACCCGCCACCGCCGCCGACTGCGCGAATGGCTTGGGCAAAGGCAATGGTGGAGAATTGGCGATGCCACAGAATGGCGCGCACGCCCAGTTCGACCGCCGTGGCAATGTCCGCGTGCCAACGGTTCTGCACCACGAGGAGCAGCGGTGTGGTGGCGTTGGGGCGCAGGCCCCGGAGGGATTCCAAGGTGGCTGCTTCAGCGGTTTCCATGGCGACGACTAAGACCTCGGCGTCTTCGAAGGTGGTCTGGATGTGCTGTTGCTGGTCCAAGCACTGGGCCAGTCCCGCACGAGTCAGCGGGTTCGGTGCGAAAATGGCCACGCGGATCTTCGCTGTTGTTCCGCCATCCATGGCAATGCGCCTCGTTCCGGCAATACCAGTATCGGTTGCGCTGGCCGTCCGTGGTGCCGACGACACTGAGCTCGGGTCGGAAGTTGTTCAGGCCGGCGACTCGGTCACGCAGGAGCGTCGCTCGGGGCATCTCACCCTAGGTCGGTTAACACAGCGGGCGGCGGTTGCAGACGGTGTCACCATCTGATGAGACCATCCGATGAGACGTACCCCTGAATTTTGTTTGGCCGGGTTCGGATAAAAAACTAGCTGATCACTCACGAGACACTCGGAAGCGACGACGAACTCTCGAGTGGCGGCACCGTTCGAGGGCAAGGTCGAGCAAATCTTCGGGACTCGTGGTGCGATTCTCGAGCTCAGGCAGCGGACGCATGGTCGCAAACTCCTCGGGGCTGGCCTGTCTGTCGGGGGGCAAAGAACTCAAACGAGCCACAACGCCATCCTCGCCAAAGCCCGCCAGATGGAGCACCGGAGAACTACCGACGGCGCTACGTAGGCGGCTGCCTACGGGGCTCGTCGGTGCCGTCGACGATATTTGCCGGACGGTGCCGGACAAATTACAGACGGCCACCTCGCTCAACTCAATCGTCGACCACTTCCGCGATTCGGTAGGGGCTTTCACCGTCCCGTGACGGGCCCGGACACAGCCGGCTTTCGGCGCACCCTTATCGCCGTTCAGTTACGTTATATTGCGCCCCCTTGCCGGCCAAGATTACCCGGCGCGCCTACTGGCGTATCCGGTGAATTCGGATCGCTCGTCTCGGCGATCGAGGGCGTGGACTTCATCTCGTCGATCAAATGTGAGGCCGCCTCAACGTTCTGCGGTCAACGAACCTGCCTCGCGAACCGAGGCCATCTTGATGTCCGGTTCAGGAGGGCTGAGTCAACTCGACGAGCTTCGCCGGTCGGGATATCGGGCCCCGAGGTCGTTGCGCAAGCAGCCATTTCCGGTAGCTCAGAGTGCAGCGCTTGTCGGCTTCTCCGGTTCGGCCGCGGGCCGGAAACCTGTCCGGACCTTCCCGCGAACCGCGTCCCAAGCCTTCCGGGGACGAACACCAACCACGCCACGTTGCCGATCACACGGCGTCATAAAAACGAAGCCAACTGCCCCGTGATCACCCAGGAAGGGGCTATAGCGAGTTCGGAAGTGTAGTGTTCTGCCGTTTCTGTTCGGCATTGGACCTTTGTAGCTTGTAGCCTCGCGTGCCATGCGGGTCAGGAAAGCGCTTCTAGTGATGATCGGCATTCTCGGATTGGTGGTGGCAGGCTGCAGCGCCCCGGAATTGGACCGCAAGGTGCTCGCCGACGTGCCCGAGCCGGCGGCTCTTCCGCCGGTGCCGGTGCCGGTGCAGACCGACGTCCTGCCGGGAATGCCGCCCCTGCTCGACCCCGGTGACGTGTACGCGGCGACGCGCCCCGGCCGACTGTCGGAAGCCATGAACGGGGTGCGCAACCTGGTGTACGTGCCCAATAGCGAGGACAACACGGTGTCGGTGATCGACCCGAACACCTTCAAGGTCGTCGACACGTTCCCCGGGGGAAACGAGCCGCAACATGTGGTTCCGTCCTATGACCTGAAGACGCTCTATGTCACTGCGGACAAGGTGCCCGCCGGGACGCTCACACCCATCGATCCGAAGACCGGCAAGCCCGGTGCCCCAAGGCAGATCCAGGACCCTTACAACCTGTACTTCACCCCGGACGGCAAGTCGGCCATTGTCGTCGCCGAGTTCTACAAGCGACTGGATTTCTACGATCCGCACACCTGGCAGGCGCAGGGACAGTTGCAGGTGCCGGACTGTGCCGGGGTCAACCACATGGATTTCACCGCCAACGGCAAGCTCGCGCTGGTGACGTGCGAGTTCGCCAACAAGATGATCGTGCTCGACGTCGCCGGGCGCCGACAGCTACACACCTTCAAGCTTGACCGCGCGCCCAACGGGATGCCACAGGACAGCCGGTTGACGCCGGATGGCAGGACGTTCTACGTGGCCGACATGATGGCCGGGGGCGTCTATCTATTCGACGGTGCGGCAAGCCGGCAGATCGGCTTTGTGCCCACCGGCAAAGGCGCGCACGGAATCTACTTCTCCCGTGATTCCCGGCGGGCGTTCATCTCCAACCGCGGGGAGGGCAGTGTGTCGGTCCTGGACACCACCACGCACCAGCCCATCGCCAAGTGGCACATCCCCGGCGGCGGAAGCCCGGACATGGGTGGGGTTTCCGCCGACGGCAAGCAGTTGTGGTTGTCCGGCAGGTACCGCAGCGAGGTCTACGTGATCGACACCGAAAGCGGGCACCTGCTGGCCCGCATCCGCGTCGGCGCCGGCCCGCACGGGCTGACCTACATGCCGCAGCCAGGTCGATACTCCCTCGGGCACACCAGCAACCTCCGATGACGCCGTCCGCTGCGCGGGAGCGGCAACTCGGGTGCACCGCTTCAGCTCCCGGCCATGAACCCGATCAAGTTTTGTAGACCAGGCACGAGCGACCTCAGTAAGGTCGGGTAGGTGCCTGAATATGCTAATGATGTAGTGGCGAGGCGGACAGTGTCGACGCTGCAGGTTAACGCCAGAGTGGGGGTTGGGATCCGCGCCAAGACAGGCACGTTCACAACAGCTGGCACCCGAAGGCATCGTCGCCCCTGTGCCGGAATTCACGGAAGGGGCGGAGAGCACGCTCCGGAATTCGAACGGGCAGGAATAGTTTCCCTTTTCTCCGTTTTCTTGACAGCTGAACGCGCATAGTCGCCGCACCTGCTTGGTGCACGGTCTAGTGCCGGGATTTGGCTGACTTACATTACGGTGCTGTTGGTCCCTTCGGCCGAGTCCGAGTTCGATCTGATTGGGTGTTGTCGCGTGTCTGTGCTGGTACCGGCGGAGGTGAGGCGGCTTTTTCAGGTGTTGACCGGTGAGGACATGACGGATGCGGATGAGGATGCGTTGTTCGAGGTGGCGGGGGCGTTGGAGTCGGGTGCGGCGACGGTGGAGACGTTGGGTCCGGTGGTGGGGGATGTGGTGGGGCGGGTACGGGGTGGGTTTTCGGGTAAGGCGGCGGATCGGTTCGCGCAGCGGTTGGAGGCGTTTGGTCCGGTATTGGAGTCGGGTGGTGTGGGGTTGCGGGAGTTGGCGGGGTTTGTGCGGAATCTGGCGTTGCAGGTGCAGTATTTGAAGTTTGTGACGGTGGGTGGGTTGTTGCTGTTGTTGGGGGAGGTGGTGTGGGCGGTGTCGATGGCGGGGTTGACGGCGGGGGCGAGTATGGCGTGGTTGGCGGCGCGGTTTGCGGTGATGCGCTTTCTGTTGTCGCGGTGGTGGGGGCAGCTGTTCATGCGGCTGGCGGTGGCCCAGATTGTCGGGATCGGGTTGCAGGTGGTGATTGATGGTGGGGCGCACGTTGTGCAGTTCGCGTTGGGGACGCGGAAGAAGTGGGATGGCCAGCTGACCGAGATGGCGGTGGGGGTGGGGTCGTTCAGTGCGTTGTTGGCGGTGCCGTTGTCGGCGTTGGGCAATGTCGTAGGCAACGCGATCACCAAGGTGTTGGTGCGCGGTCTGGGTGATGAGATCGATGCTGAGGTGTTGGCGGCGGCGGCCAAGCATGCGGCGGAGGAGCACGCGCAGCAGTACCCGGTCTCATCGATGGCGCGCTTCGCCGATGTGGCCTCCAAGTGCCTGGACGATTACACGGGGATGTCGGTGCGGGCGATGTGGTCGGCGCGGTTCGGTCACGGGCTGGGGGAGTCGCTGGAAGAGGGCCTGACCGAAATGTTCGGCGAAAGCGGGTATGGGGCGCTCAGCGGTCAGGGGGCACAGTGGAATCCGTTTTCGTTCACGGCAGGGCTGTCCGAAGCGGTGGGCTCGGGCATCGGCAACATCGCGGGCCTGGCATTGCGCGGCGGGTTGACCCCGGTGGGCCGGGCCCGGGACATCGCCGGCGGGGAGAAGGATTCCGGCAGCGGCGGCGCGCGCACCGACACCGAGGCGACCGGAGACTTGAAGGTGGAGTCGGGGTCGCAGCCGGGTGAGAAGCCCGGCTCCCTGGAGACTCGCGGCGAAAGGTCCGGCTCCCCGAACGGTCTGTCCGGTGTGGACTCTGGGGTGCCGGTACCAGGTGTATTCGAGACTCCGAAGGACGCCGGGTTGTCGTCGTGGTATAAGGGCGATGCGACGGCTTTGGGTGCACTGCGGGATCAGGAAAGGCCGGGCCCGCCGCCCTACAGCACGTTTCCGGGTGATGACCATATCCGCGGTGATGTGGACAGCCTTGGTGATTACCCGGCCATTTCGCCGGTGCATGAAGGTGAGGTGACGGCGGGCGACGCCGGTGTCGGCGCACCGCCGGAATATGGAGCCCTTGCCCACGGTGACCACGCGGAAGCTCGTTCATCCGGCATGGCCAGTCAGAATGACTACCAGCGTGACACCGCGATGCCTGACGATGCGGTGACTGCAAAGAATTCCCGTACCGATACGCCACTACGTGACGACCGCCTCAGCATCGGGGTGCCGGGTATTCCGGTGGACGGTGTGCGGGTGGCAGAGCCTGCCGCACGGGTGCCCGAATCGCTGGTGGGCGGGTCGGTGACGGACCCCTCTGATGTGCCCGGTGTGGCTTCTGATTCCGTGGTGTCGGAAACGATTTTTCCTGTGGCCGGGGTGGTTCCGGTTGCCGAAGACGGGATCATGTTGCCGGAACAGGGGGCTGCGTGGGATGGAGCGGCCGTTCCGTCTGTGGGGGCGGGTACCAGCGTGAATTCGGTTGCGGGGAATGTGGAATCGGCGGACCCGGCCAGTGGCGTGCCGCCGTCGCTGCTGGCGGAATGGTCGGTGTCGCCGGACGCATCGGGCGCGGTGGTTTCGGGCGGTCCGGAGTTGGGTGTGGAGCCGGTGAGGTTGCCTGCGGGTTCGGTGCGAGTGTCGGTGCCGGTGGATGTGGTGTCCGGTGGTGAGGTTGTGGAGTTCGTGCGTGGCCGGGTGGGTGGTGCAGGTGCAAGTCCGGTGGTGTTGGTGTCGGGGAAGGGTCCTGGTGTGGTGTCGTGGGTGCAGGCGTCGGAGCTGGCGCGGGGGTTGGGGCGTGATGTCGTTGCGGTGATGCCGGGGCGTGGTCCGCATGGTCCGCGGTGGATGCGTTTCGATCCCGACGGCTCCCGTCCCCGCCCGATCGATGGACCCAGCCGGACGGGGACGACGCCGAAGCGGCTCAGCGAGGGGCGCGACTGGTTGGATTCTTTGGCGAATTCGTCGACTACCGTTCCGCCGGTGGAGCCGGTGCGAGTGGACGCCGACGCTGACTCCACGGCACGCGACACGGTGGTGCCCGAGTCGGGCATGCAGGGCCATGCCGAGGGGAGTCCGGTATCGGCCGGTGTGACGGGGTGGACGGTGTCGTATCTGCGTCGGGCCGTAGAGCGGGCGCACGCGGCGGGTGGTCCGCCTGATGTGGCGGTGCGGATCGTGCAGGGCACGCATGATGTGGTGACGCTGGCGCGTGGCGATGCCGATCTGTCGCTCGATGATGTAATTGCCTTGGTCGCGGCGAAGTCTGGCGAGGCTGGCCGCGCCGAGGCGGTGCGGTTTTCCCGGGAATTGGCGGCACGTCTTGGTACGGAGGGCACGGGGCTGGCCGTCCATGCCGGAGCGGAGCAGGATCAGGTAACGGATTTCCCGGGGTCCGGGGAGGTTGCGGAGAGCGGTCAGGTCGGTGGTATGGCGGCGGGGTTGGTGGAGGTTCCCATGACGTGGGGGCTTGATCCGGCTGCCCCTGAGCTGACCGAAGATACGGTGTGGTGGTTTGATCCGGAGACCGCGGAGCAGGCGTGGGAGCCGGCAAGGGATATCGAGGATCCAGGGGCGAATACTGCTGATCCGGCGGTGGCATCCGAGGTCGAGCCGGTGGTGGGGGTGGAGGTGGTTGAGCCGGTGGTGGGGGTGGAGGCGGTTGAGAGGTCTCGGCTGGTAGCTGAGTTGACGGCGTCGGTGAATGCTTTGCAGGGGCTTTTGCCGGGTGCGCCGGAGGGTTACCTGCCCGGATTGCGGCAGCGGGTTGAGCTGTGGTCGGCGATGTTGGGGCGGCAGGGGTTCGACGGTGTGGAGCTGGCGGGTTTTCGGCAGCGGGTGAACCTTGCCGGGGCGTTGGTTGAGCGGGTGCGGCGGGAATTGAATATTCATCGTTCGCCAGATTTGTTACCGGTCCTCGGTCTCGGGCTCGGGCCAGGTGCAGCGGAGCTGTCTGGTGCGGACAGTGATCGTGGTGTCGGCGAAACGAATCCGATTGCTGAGAGCAGTGGCCGCAAGCGGGGGCGCTCCGATGACGTGGTCGATGAAGGTGCTGAACGTAGGCTGGCGGGACCAGGTGGCACGTCCGGAAAACGAAGCAGGGATAGGCAGTTGAGAGAGGATGCGGTAGCAGAGGCACGTCGTGCTCGTAGCGCGGGCGAGCCCTACACCGGCAAGGAGTTGGGGAAGAAGTTCGGGAGGAACGAAAGGTGGGGTCGAGCACGGCTTGCGGAACTCCGTCGTGACGCTGACGGGAGCGGGCCGGAATCGGATGACTCGGAGCAGGTGCGGGAGGAGGCTCGGGCGGAGGCGCGTCGTGCGCAAGATGCTGGTAGACCCCACACCGGTGTCGCGTTGGGGCATAGGTTCGGGAAGAGCGACTGGTGGGGATTGGCGCGGATCCAGGAGATGAGGGATGCGGGCAATAGGAGCTCGCCGGATTTGGACGAGCAGGTGCGGGAGCAGGCACGGGTGGAGGCGCGTCGTGCGCGCGACGCGGGTGAGCCCTACACCGGCAAGGCGTTGGGGACGAAGTTCGGGAAGGGCAGCTCGTGGGGTTTGGCGCGGCTTCGGGAGATAAGGGATGGCGGGGAGGGGAGCGGGCCGGAATTGGGGGACCCCAAGCAGATGCGGGCGGAGGCGTGGGTGGAGGCGCGTCGTGCGCGTGACGCGGGTGAGCCCTACACCGGGCTGGCGTTGGGGGAGAAGTTCGGGAAGAGCGAAAGGTGGGGTTCGTCGCGGCTTGCGGAGATCAAGGATGAGGGGGATGTGAGTCGGCCGGAATTGAATGAGCAGGTGCGGGAGGAGGCTCGTGTGGAGGCGCGCTGTGCGCGTGACGCGGGTGAGCCCTATACCGGACTGGAGTTGGCGAAGAAGTTCGGGAAAAGCCGCGCGTGGGGTTTGGCGCGGCTTGCGGAGATCAAGTATGAGGGTGTTGCGAGTCGGCAGGATTTGGGTGAGCAGGTGCGGGCGGAGGCTCGTGTGGAGGCGCGTCGTGCGCGTGACGCGGGTGAGCCCTATACCGGACTGGAGTTGGCGAAGAAGTTCGGGAAGAGCCACTCGTGGGGTTCGGCGCGGCTTGCGGAGATCAAGGATGAGGGTGTTGCGAGTCGGCAGGATTTGGGTGAGCAGGTGCGGGCGGAGGCTCGTGTGGAGGCGCGTCGTGCGCGTGACGCGGGTGAGCCCTATACCGGACTGGAGTTGGCGAAGAAGTTCGGGAAAAGCCGCGCGTGGGGTTCGGCGCGGCTTGCGGAGATCAAGGATGAGGGGGATGTGAGTCGGCAGGATTTGGCTGAGCAGGTGCGGGAAGAGGCTCGTGTGGAGGCGCGTCGTGCGCGTGACGCGGGTGAGCCCTATACCGGACTGGAGTTGGCGAAGAAGTTCGGGAAGAGCCGCGCGTGGGGTTCGGCGCGGCTTGCGGAGATCAACGACGCCGGTGCTGCGCAGGGTTCTGGGAGTGGTGTGTCGGCAGGGACTGGGGGCCTGGAGCCGCAGCTGTTTTCCGATTTGATGGCGGTGGCTGAGTGGACGCAGACGGACCCGCGTGCGGATTTTCCGGATCTTGAGGTGTAATCCCCGGGTGATGCGGCGCTGTGCGAGCGCGTCGATTTCCCTTGAAGTCGCCGAGATCCCTGCTTCGCCCCTTGACATCCCTCCACGGTATGACGAGACTCACACCGTTTTCACCAGACTACAAGTGTCTCGTATATAAGACAACAAGGGGTGTTGATGTCACGCCAAGGACGAGTCGCGGGGAAGGTCGCGCTGGTTACCGGGGCCGCCCGGGGGCAGGGTCGCTCACACGCCGTGCGCCTGGCCGAAGAAGGCGCCAGCATCATCGCCATCGACGCCTGCGCCCCGGTCGAATCGATCAACTATCCACTGTCGACTCCCGAAGATCTCCGGGAGACGCAGCGGCTCGTCGAGGAACACGACGCGCGGATCAGCACGCACATCGCCGACGTCCGCGACCAGGACGCGCTGCGGCGTGCCGTGCGCAAGGGCGTGGCCGAGTTCGGTCGCCTCGACATCGTCTGCGCGAACGCCGGTATCGCTTCGTTCGGGCGGGTGTGGGAGCTTACCGACGACCAGTGGACCGAACTGCTCGACATCAACCTGACAGGTGTCTGGCGCACCGTCCGTGCCGCGGTGCCCGCGATGATCTCGGCCGGTCACGGCGGGTCCCTGATCCTCACCGCCTCCTTCGCGGCCAACAAAGGGGTGCCCAACATCGGCCACTACGTGGCGTCCAAACACGCCATCCTCGGTCTGATGCGCACGCTCGCCGTCGAGCTGGCCGAGTACGGGATCCGCGCCAACACCGTCAATCCGTCGTCGGTGGGCACTGGAATGTTCTTCAACGAAGAGACCTACAAGTTCTTCCGGCCGGACCTCGACCGGCCCGGCCGGGACGACATGGCGGAGGTGGCGGCCGGGCTGAACCTGCTCCCGGTGCCCTGGGTCGAGCCGGTCGACATCAGCAACGCGGTGGTCTACCTGGCCTCCGACGAGGCTCGTTACGTCACCGGCAGTCAGCTCGCCGTCGACGCCGGCGCGGTCGGCAAATGATCCGGCGCGACCTGAGTCGTGCCTTTCGGCAAATCCCCCAGCACACGCCTACGAAGGGGCCTGACAATGACGCCGGGTCGAATCACCACGCAGGGAGCGCTCCTCTGGAAGCCGGGAACCCGATCGGGCTGGAGCGTCGAGGAGATCCAGATCGACCCGCCGAAATCCGGTGAAGCACGGGTCAAACTCGCCGCGTCGGGCCTGTGCCACAGCGACGACCACCTCGACACCGGCGATGTCGACCTCGGCGGCTGGGCACCCGTGCTCGGTGGGCACGAGGGTGCCGGCATCGTGCAGGAGGTGGCGCCGGATGTGACCGCCGTGCGGCCCGGCGACCACGTCGTCCTGTCCTTCATGCCGTCCTGCGGTCAGTGCGCGATGTGCGTCAAGGGCTACTCCACCCTGTGTGAGCTCGGCGCCGGTGTGCTCCGCGGCACTTCCCCGGACGGCACGCATCGAATCTTCGCCCGTGGTCAAGGGGTCGGCTGCATGTCCTACCTGGGCACCTTCTCGCCGTACGTGTGCGTATCGGCCAACGCGCTGGTGAAGATCGACGAGAGCGTTCCGCTGGACAAGGCTGCTCTGCTCGGCTGCGGGGTGCCGACGGGCTGGGGATCGTCCGTTTACGCCGCCGATATGGAGATCGGCGACATCGTCGTCGTGATCGGCACCGGCGGTGTGGGCATGAACGCGGTCCAGGGCGCCCGGCACAAGGGCGCGAGTGTCATCATCGCCGTCGATCCGGCGCCCTTCAAACGCGAGCAGGCGCCGATCTTCGGTGCCACACACACCGTCGAAAGCTGGGGCGAGGCGAAGACGCTCGTCGACCGGTTGACGAATGGACAGGGCGCGGATCGTGTCATCGTCACGATAGGCGTCGTTCCGCCCGAGGTGATGCATCCGGCGCAGTCGATGACCCGGCGAGGCGGGACGATCGTGCTGACCGGGGTCGTGCCCATGGGGGTCCGGGAGATCCCGCTCGACCTCTTCGACTACGTGATGTCCGGAAAACGCTTACACGGCACGCTGTATGGAGACACCAACGCCCGTGCGGACATCCCATTGCTCGCCCGTCTGTACCGGGACGGCGCTTTGCGGCTGGACGAACTCGTCACCCGTACCTACCGCCTGGAGGACATCAACCAGGCGTTCGCGGACATGCACAACGGTGCCAACCTGCGCGGCGTCATCGTCTACGACTGAACTTTTCCGCCCTTTCCGTATCGCGTGTCCCGCGGGTGATCGCTGCTGTCCACAGGAGTGCTCATGACAACGCAGTTTCCCGACGACGCCGCCGCACCATCGCCCGGGTCTCTACCGATCCTGGAAATCCGGCGCCTGTCCAAGACCTTTCCCGGGACTACGGCCCTGCTGCACGTCGACCTCGATGTCGAAGAAGGGGAAATCCACGCCCTGGTCGGCCAGAACGGGTCGGGCAAGTCCACCTTGATCAAGGTCCTCGCCGGATATCACCGCCCGGATCCCGGCTCGGAGATCCGCCTCGGCACCGAGCCACTGACCCACGACGCGATCGCGGATCACGACAGCCTGCGGTTCGTCCACCAGGACCTCGGTCTGTTCCTGGAGCTGAGCGCCGTCGACAATCTCGCTCTCCGCAGCGAATTCCTGACCTCGGCGACCGGACGCATCCAGTGGCGCCGGCAGACCGCCCGCACGCTCGAACTGCTCGAAGGCTTCGCCGTCGATCTAGACGTGCGGGCACCGCTTAGCGCCGCGACTCCGGTTCAGCGCACGGTGGTCGCGATCGCGGCAGCGCTGTCCGGATGGGACGGAGGCGCCGGGGTGCTGGTGCTCGACGAGCCCACCGCGGTGCTGCCGCCCGCCGAGGCGGCCCATCTGCTCGACATCGTGCGGCAGGTCCGGGACCGGGGCACGAGCATCCTTTACGTTTCTCACCGGCTCGACGAGATCATCGAGGTTGCCGACCGGGTCACCGTCCTGCGCGGCGGCCGGGTAGTCGAGACCCGGACGACCCGGGGGCTGGACCCGAACTCCCTCGCCGCGATCATGGCCGGCGACGAGGTCGGCACCGGATACCGCGCGATGCTGCCCTCCGCGCAGCGGAATCCGGTCGTGCTGAGCGGGCGGAACCTGTCCGGCCGCTATCTCGACGGCGTCTTCTTGGAGCTGCATGAGGGCGAGATCCTTGGCGTTGCCGGGCTTCCCGGCTCGGGCAGTGCCGAACTGGCCCCCGCACTCGCCGGCGTGCTCCGCGAGGCGACGGGGGAGGTCCGTCTCGGCGAAGGTCCCGTCACACCGGTGTCCCGAGCGGCCCGGCTGAACCTCCCCATCGTCCCCTCCGACCGGCTCCAGGACGCCGTTCTCCCCGGAATGACCGTCGGCGAGAACCTTTCGATCGGGATACTTGAGCGGCTGCGCACCGGTCTTTCGTTGTCGCACCGCAGGGAGCACGACGCGGTCGCGAACTGGATGGACAACGTCCGGGTCACCGCGGCCGGCGGGGACGCGCCGATCACCACGCTCAGCGGCGGAAACCAGCAGAAGGTGATGATCGCCCGCTGCCTCGCCCGGGAGCCCCGCGTCCTGCTCCTCTGCGACCCGACCGCCGGCGTCGACCCGGCGGCGCGTCAGGCGATCCACGAGATGGTCGCCGAACGGGCCCGGCAGGGGCTCGCCATCCTCGTGACGTCCGCGGACATCGGCGATCTGCTCGCGATGTGCACGCGGGTTCTCGTGCTGTGCAACGGAAAAGTGGTCCGCGAGCTGATCGGGCACGAGATCACCGAGCACGGCTTGATCCGTGCGATGGAAGAAACGGAACAGCGATGACTCCCTCCAAGGCCCTGCAGGACGAGCCGCGCACCGCCGCCGGAACGGACGGACCCGCTGGCGCCGAGGCCCGGCGTCACGCCCCGTCTCGCTCGGTGTGGGCGGCGCTGAGCCCGAGGAACATCGGTGCCGTCTACATCCTCGTACTGATCGTGGTCGGGTTCAGCGTCTACCTGCCGATCAGCTACCCGACGCTGGCGACCGTGAAGCAGGTGTCGAACGGCTACTCGATCATCGCGATGGCCGCGCTCGCCCTCGTCGTCCCCCTGGCGACGCGCACGTTCGATCTCTCCTTCGCCTACGTGATGACGCTGTCCGGCGTGACCGCCGCGCATTTCGTCGTGGCAGGCCTGAACACCGTGCTCGCAATGGCTTTGGGCATGCTCGCGGCGATCCTGATCGGCGCGGTCAACGGCCTCGTCGTGGTGGCGATGAAGATCGACTCGTTCATCGGCACTCTCGCCACGGGCTCGCTGGTCCAGGCGTTCATCATCTTCTTCACCAACGACCAGATCATCACCGACGTCCGCCTCGCCGGCGGCTTCTCGGATCTCGCCCAGGTTCAGGTCGCGGGCTTCACCGGACCCGCCTTCTACAGCGTTCTCATCGCCGGTCTGCTCTGGTACGTCCTGGAACACACCGTCTCCGGACGCCGGGTGTACGCGGTCGGCTTCAACCCGGACGCCGCGCGGCTCGCGACCATCAACGTGCGCAAGATCCGGTTCGTGGCACTCGTGGTCTCCTCGGCCATCGCCGGTTTCGCGGGCCTGTGCCTGGCCTCGTCGCTGAGCGCGGGTTCTCCCACCGCGGGCACGGCGTACCTGCTGCCTGCCTTCGCCGCCGTGTTCGTCGGCGCCACCCAGCTCAAGAACGGCCGGTTCAACGCCTGGGGAACGCTCCTCGCCGTCGTCATGCTCGGCGCCGGCACGGTGGGGCTCAGCCTGTCCGCCGCGCCGAACTACGCCGCGGACATGTTCACCGGCGTGGTTCTCATCGCGGCCCTGGCCGCCACCGGTCTGCAGCGGCGCCGGACCAGACGCGGCGCACGACGCTGATCTTCCTTTCCCGACCACACTTTTTCCGAAACAAGGGAGTTTCTCCGAATGGCTGTCCACAGCAGATTTCGTTGGGCTCGTCGCGCGGTGCTCGCCGCGGTGACGCTGCTCCTGACGATCGTCCTCGCCGGTTGCGGCGCCGGCGAGCGCGGTGCCGCGGCCGGTCCCGTCGATCAGAACGGGCTGCAAAAAGCAAAGGATCTCATCACGCAATTCAGTTCCCGCCCGACCGAGCTCAACGTGACCGCCCCGGTCGGCAAGGCGATTCCGGCAGGAAAGACCGTCGACTTCATCAGCTGCGCGGCCGCGGACTGCAACGTGATCGCCGGCGTGCTGCGCGCGTCGGCCGCGAAGCTCGGCTGGACCCTCAATGTCATCAACACCGACGGCAGTCCCGAGTCGCAGCAGCAGGCCTTCGCCCAGGTGGTGCGGGACAAGGCCGACGGCGTGATCTACATCGCCATCGATCGCAGCGTCTACGAAAGATTCCTCCCCGAGCTCAAGGCGAACGGCACGTGGATGGTCAGCGCGTGCTCGAACAACGAGCCGGGCAACGGGATCGACTACGCGATCTGCACCCCGGATCAGCAGAAGGGCGCGGGGAAGTTGATGGCCGCCTACATGGTCGCCGACAGCGGGGGCCAGGCCAACGCCGTCTACTTCAACGTGCCGGCATTCGTGAACCTGTCCAAGATGCAGGACGAATTCCTCGGCACCATGAAGGAGCTCTGCCCGAGCTGCGGGACGGCCACCCAGGACATCCCGGTGACCGCGCTCGGCAACGGCGTGCCTCAGCTGATCGTCGGCTACCTGCGGGCACATCCGGAGGTCAACTACGTGTCGCTGAGCATCGACAGCCTGGCGTCCGGGCTGCCCGCCCAGCTCAAGGCCGCCGGCCTGGACCACGTCAAGATCATCGGCGAGGGCGGCGGCGACACCACGTGGCAGTACATCAAGACCGGCGACCAGATCGCCTCCGTTCCCTCGCCGTTCGTGGAGACCTACCTGGCCGGGCTCGATTCCATCGTCCGGCACGTTACGGGCGTCCCGCAGGTCCCGTCGCAACTGGCCCGTTTCTGGGTGGTCACCAAGGACAATGTCGCGCAGACCGATCAGAAGGTCGCTGGCGCGACGCCGGTGGTGGTCGGCAGCGACCGGATGTTCCACCAGCTGTGGGGCGTCAGCTGACCGCCGTCCGAGCAGCGTCCGGAGAGGAGCCCGCGATGAGCAAGATGATCCACGCAGTGTTCAGCGATGCGGTGAGCCAAGACCGTGAGGAGGAGTTCAACGACTGGTACTCCCGGGTCCATGTCCCCGACGTGTGCGCCATTCCCGGGGTGGTCGGCGCCCGGCGCTTCAAGCTCGCCGACGTGCAAAGCGCCTTCGCCGGCCAGGTCGCGCACGGGCAGCGCTACCTGGTGATCTACGAGATCGACACGGACGACCCCGAAGAGGTGGAACGCCAGCTGCGGGCCCGCTTCGCGGACGGGCGGCTTCGTCCCACCGACACGATGGCCGCGGACCCGCCGCCGATCGCCGTCTACTACAACGAGATCAGCTAGCGCGAGGCACGCGGGAGGCCGGTTCCGGTGGGCCGGCCTCCCACGGGCGACCGGACTCGATGCACAGTTGCGCGCTAAGCTACTTGTTCGTCGGTTCGTCGTCGAAAGGTGTGTGAGTGCCCACCGCGGTTCCCGCGATCGATCGCGCCATGCAGATCCTCGATCTTCTGCGGGAGCGCCCCTTCGACGCGATGACCCTCAGCGACATCTCCCGAGCCGTGGGGATCCACAAGGCCACGTGCGCATCCATCCTCGCCACGCTGAACCGCCACGGCTTGGTTGAGCGTGCCGACGGGCGCCACTACTCGCTCGGCAACCACCTCGTCGAGCTCGGTCACGCCTACACCCAGCGTTACCGCCAGTACTCCCTCGGCCGCCCCGACATCGTTCGCCTCGTCGCACAGACCGGCCTCAGTTGCGCCGTCATCGCCCGCGACTGCGAGGACGTTGTCGTTCTCGACATGGTGGGGACGACCTCGCCGGCGCACCTGTCCATGCGCGTCGGGCGCCGGGTCCCGCTCGTCCCGCCGGTCGGCACCATCTTCAAGGCCTGGGCCGAGCCGGCCGAGCTGGAGGACTGGCTCGACCGCATGCAGCACGAGTTCGGCGGGGACCGTGCCACCTACCTCGGCGCCGTCGCCGCCCTGCGCTCCCGCGGCTACTCCCTCGGCGGCGAACACGACGTCAACCTCGAACTTGAGGCCGCCATCCGCCGCATCAACTCCGCACATGACGGCGACGAGCGCGTCCTTGAAGTCGCCCTCATCGTCGCCAACAAGATCCGCAACTACCAGGGTCCGGGCGCACCCGACGACGAACCGGTGAATTCCGTCATCGGTCCCGTCTTCGACCACACCGGGCAAGTCGTCATGACCCTCAATCTCTTCGGCGAGCTCGGCGAAATCCGGAGCAAGGACCTCTCCGGGATCACCCCGCAACTCCTGGAGACCACCATCCGGATCACCCAGAAAACGGGCGGCCGCCTGCCCACCGGCTTTCCCACCCCAAACCCCTGACCGGGTCCGACCAGTAGTGGTCGACTAGGCGGGTAGCAGGTTCTCCACTGCGCCGATGCGGAGGTCCAGCCGGGTGGAGTTCACCCCCTCCGCGGCCTTTCGGGCGCGGTTGATCGTCGTCCGCGCGGCGTCGAAGACCCCGGCGCGGGCGTAGGACTCGGCTAGCCACGTCTGGTAGAGGGCGATCTCTCGGGCGTGCTCGGGGGTGTATGCCGCGATAGCGCCGGAGAGCAGTGGCTCAGCGGTGAGTGGGTCACCCAACTCGATCAGGCAGCGCCCGGCCATCACGTCGATTTCCTTGCGGTCCAGCCAGTAGACCCACTCCGGTTCCTCGACCCCGGCGGACCGTTGTTCGTAGGCGTCGTCCACCGCGTCCAGCGCACGCTGGGTGCCGTCCCGATCGCGGGCGCGAGCGCTGGCCCAGGCCACCCGTTCCAGGAGCAGCGCCCGGACAATCGGGGTGGTTCGGCCCTCGGTGCCCTTCACGGCCGAGCGGGCCAGTAGTGCCGCGTCGGCCGGGTCGCCGACGTTGGCAACCTGGTAGCTCAAGCTGGAGAGGAGCTGTCCGGCTAGCGCGGGGTCGCCAGGTGTCGGCCACCAGCCATTCGTGAGCGACCCGTAGCGGATCATCCGGCGGGCCATACAGGGTGTCCACGGACACGTTCAGCGCACGGGCGTACGCGGTGACGTGCTCGGGCTTGATCGCCCGTTTCCCGGTCTCCAGCAGGCCGAGAAGCGGCTTGCTGTAGTGCGTGCGGGCGGCCATCGCGGACAGGCTCACTCCGGCGGCCTCACGGGCCGCCCGCAGGTTCGCGCCGAGGTCAGACACCGATCACCACCTGTAGACGCCAGTAGACGCCAAACCCATTCACATAACCCCGTGTGATGACGAGGCTACAGAGTGTAGGGTGGGGCTGCCCCGGCCGGTGATCGACTTTCCCCGCCGGGGGTGGATGTTTTACGTGTGAATGAGATCGAACTAGGTCACGGCAGTGGGCAAGGACAAAAACGATCACTCGGTCGAGGACGACAAGCAGACTGGCAAGACCGGCAAGGACTTGGACCCGGACAAGTACGAGGACGACGAATGACCATCGCTGCCAGCGACGACGGCGTACGCACGCTGATCGATGAATTGCACTCGGCCGGGAACCTCCCGGCCGAGTGCCGTTCAGCGCTGCGCGCGGTTCCGCGCGAGTGGTTCATCCCGGCCCGGATTTGGGTGCAGGAGACCGAGGACGGGCCGTATCAGGCGGTGGACCGGGCCGAAAAACCGGACCGCTGGCTAGCGGCGGTGTACTCGAATCGGGTCATCGTGACCCAGTTCGATGACGGGGCGACCGAGTGGCCGGAGGTCGGCGACCGGCCCACGTGCTCGGCGTCCATGCCTTCGGTGGTCGTGGGCATGTTGGCCGAGCTGGGCGCGCGGCCGGGGCATGTGGTATTCGAGGTCGGCACGGGTACCGGGTGGAGTGCCGCTCTGCTCGCTCATATCGTTGGTGCGCAAGGGAAAGTCGCCACGGTGGAGATTGATCCGACACTGGCGGCGGATGCCCGGAAACGTCTGGAGGTGGCCGGTTTCGCCGAGGTGGACGCCAGGCTGGCCGATGGCGTGGCCGATGTTCTGCCGGACACGGTGGATCGGGTGATCGCGACGGCGGGTGTCCACATGGGACAGTTGCCGTATCCGTGGGTGACGCACACCCGGCCGGGCGGGGGGATCCTCGCGCCGATGCGGGCCGATCTCGCGTCCGGGCCGCTGGTGCGGTTCGTCGTCGGCGAGGACGGGACCGCGAGCGGGCACGCGGCCGACATGCAAGTCGGATTCATGGAACTACGCTCGCACCGGGTCGCGTCCGATCCCGTTGGGGCACAACGGTTTGACGATCCGGCGGCCGAGATCACCTATACCGATCTCGGCCCGTGGGTGCCGTTGCTGGCCGATGATCATCGCTGGCCGATCGCGGTAGCCCTGCCGTCGTGCCGGGTGAACGTGTGGGAGCGCACCGACGACCGGCCCGGCGTGGCGTGGCTGCGTGATCCGCTGTCCGGCTCGTGGGCCAGCGTCGTCCCGGAGGGCAAGGGCCGGTACGTGGTCCGGCAGGCCGGGCCGCGCCGGTTGTGGGATGCCGCCGAGTCGGCCTACCGGTGGTGGAAGGAAAGGAGCGAACCGCCGTTGTCGGCGTGGGAGTGGACCATCACCCCGGACCGGCAGAGCGTCACCCTGCCGCCCGATTGGCCCAATGAAAATCAACACGCCGGTTTCCGTTGAAATCGCCGCCGGATTTCAGATACGGAGCGTTCGGGCTTCTGCGGGCACGGCGAGCTCGTCGAGCAGGGGAACGACCACCGATTCGCAGAGATAGGCGAAGTGCTCCCGGTTTTCGGCCGGGTCCGTGCCGGGCGCGAGCCAGGTCAGCAGGAGGTCGGTGTACGGGAACTCCGTCGCATGCGGGACCAGCTGCTCGACCACGGAAGCCGCGGTCCCGGTGATCGTCCGGTCCTGTGCCTCGCGTTCCCTGGCGATGTTGACGTTGACGTCCGCGCTGGTCCAGGTCGTGGCGCGGGAATACCAGTCGAACATCGTGGTCATGCGGTCCAGCCGGGCCCGGGCGCGGGCATCGTCCTCGTCGACCGAGACGAACTTGGACAGCGCCCAGTACCGGGGCGCGGGACGGCCGAGGGAGTGCAGTTCCTCCCGATATGCGTCATTGATCCGCCGAAAGCTGTCGTGGTCCATCACCCAGGAAACGTTGAGGCCGTCGGCGAGGCGGGCCGCCCGGCGCGCGGCGGCCGGGCTCTGGACGCCGAACACGAGCGTCGGGTCCTCCCGTGGCAGCGCGCCGAGCCGGCCCGCGACCGTGAAATGCCGGCCCGGCGGGACCTCCTCTCCGGCCCAGAGGGCGCGGCAGGTTTCCACGATCTCCTCGAACCGGCTGACCCGGTACTTCACGTTCGTGCCTGCGGCCGCGAACTCCTCGGGACGCCAACCCAGGCCGACCACGAAGGTCGCGCCGGCCCGGGCGAGCCGGTCGATGGTGACGACCTTCTCGGCGACGTCGATCGGCGAGAACAGCGGGAGCTGGATGAACCCGCTGTTCAAGTGGGCCTCCGGCCAGGCGGCCGCGACGTAGCCCAGGATCGTCCACGGGTCGGCGAACTGCTGCGGGTGGGACATCCAGTGGTGCCCGGAGCCATAGAAGGTCGGCGCGACCCGTCCGAACGACGACCAGACCGACGCGAGGTCGGTCCGCGTGGCGATCTGGCGGTCGATGACTTCGCGGAACGTGTCGTGCGCTCCGGTGAGCACTCCGAGTTGGGCGCTGGGGTTGAGCATGCGCAGGGTGACGCTCGGCGTCGGGCGGTTCTCAGGCACTGAGGCCTCCATCAACGGGGATCCAGGTTCCGGTGACGTAGCGGGACTCGTCGGAGGCCAGGAACAGTGCCACCTCCGCCGTGTCGGCCGGTTCGGCGGCACGCCGCAGCGGAATGCGCTCCGCCCGCACGGCCACCTGCTGCGCGAAGTCCTCGTCGTCGGCAAGCCCGACCCGGTCCGGGTCGACGAAGGTCCGCAGCATCGGGGTGTTCGTCGGCCCCGGGCAGATCGCATTCGCCCGGATCCCGTCCGGGCCGAGCTGGCGCGCGACCGAGCGCATCAGGATCTGGGTGCCGCCTTTTGTCATGCCGTAAAGCGGACTGCTGGGCGCGGCCATCAGCCCGGAGATCGACGATGTGTAGATGATCGACGCCGACGGCGCCGCGGCCCGCAGCAGCGGTACGGCCAGACTCGTTCCGAAGAACTGGCTCTTCAGGTTGATGTCGACGGTGCGGTCGAACTGCTCCTCGGTGAGGTCCAGTCCGGGCGGGCCGGGCACACCGGCGTGGTTGAACAGCACGTTGAGCCGTCCGTACTCGTCCTGAACGAACCTCATCAGACGCCGCAAGCTCGCTACGGACGCGACGTCGGTCCGCAACGGTTTGGCTTCGCCGCCCTCGGCCAGGATCTCCGCCGCGGCGCGATCGGCGGCGTCCCCGTCCAGATCGGCGATGACCACGGCAGCCCCTTCCGCGGCGAACCGGCGGGCGGACGCCAAGCCCATGCCCGACGCGCCCGCGGTGACCACGGCGATCTTGTGGTCGAGTCGTCCCATGTCTCCTCCTCCCCGTCTAATCAGGCGATCCCGATGGTCTTCTTGCGCAGGAACTCGTCCAGTCCCGCGCGGCCGCCCTCGCTGCCGATCCCGCTGCCCCGGAAACCACCGAAGGGGGCGCCGGGGTTGCGCCGGTTGGCGTCGTTGACGTAGACGGTGCCGCTCTTGAGGTTGGCCGCCAGCCGGGTCGCGGTGCGCAGGTCACGGGTGTGGACGTAGTTGGACAGGCCGAACCGGGTCGAGTTCACGTCCCGGAGCATCTGCTCCTCGTCGGTGAAGCGGAACATCCCGAAGACGGGCCCGAAGATCTCCTCCTGGCCGAGGGGGCTGGCCGGGTCGACCTCCTCGAAAACCGTTGGCTCGACGAAGTAACCGTTGTGAAACTTCTCCGGCACCTCGGGTCGGCCCCCGCCCAGCAGGAGCGTGCCGTCGCCACGCCCCCTGGCCCCGTCGACGAAGTCCAGCACGCGGTGCTGCGCCGCCCGGGTGACGAGCGGCCCCATCATCGTGGACTCGTCCTCCGGGTCACCGACGACGACCCCGCCGACGGCCGCGACGAGCTTTTCCCGGTATTCCGGGTAAACGGCGTCGTGCACGAACAGCCGCGAGCCGAACTTGCAGGACTGCCCGGCGTTTGACATCTCCTTGGACGCGAGGGTGACGGCCAGGTCGATGTCGGCGTCCGGTAAGACGATGTAGGCCGATTTGCCGCCCAGCTCGAAGCAAAACGGCTTCACGAGGGCCGCGCCGGACCGCATCATCGCCGTGGCCGTGGCGATCCCGCCCGTGAAGGAGATCTTCTCGACGTCGGGGTGCACGGTAAGCGCCTCTCCGGCCTCGGCCCCGCCGACCACGATGTTGACCACCCCCGGCGGGATGCCGGCTTCCAGGCATGCCCGGCCGAACAGGGCGGGGGTGTAAGGGGTCAGCTCGGATGGCTTGACCACCACGGTGTTTCCCGCCGCGAGCGCGGCGGGAATCTTCATGCACAGCGAGAGCAGCGGAGAGTTCCAGGTGATGATGATGCCGACGACGCCGTAGGGCTCCAGCCGCGTGTACTCAAGGGTCCCGTCGTCGGCGGACGCGGTGATGTCGCCGCCGACCTTGTCGGCATAGCCGACGTAGGTGCGGATCCACTCGCATGCGAGCTTCAGGCGCCATTTGAATCCCTGCCGCGGGATGCCGGTCTCGGCGCTGGAGACGGCCTCGAAACGATCCCCCCACGACTCGACGACCTCCGCGAGGCGGGCCAGGCGGTTGCGCCGCTCGACCGGACCGAGCGCTTCCCAGGCGGCGGTCGCGTCTTTCGCGGCGGCGACGGCGGCGGCGACCTCGGGCGCACCGCCGAGCGGGACCTCGCCGTTTGGCTCCCCGGTGGCGGCGTAGTGGTGGGTCATGCTCGGTCCGGAGGCGTCGCGGACGACCTCCCCGCCGATGATCATCTCGCTGACGAGCTGACTGGTGGATGTGTGCACGGGGCGCTGCCTTTGTTTGGTGGGGGAGTGGGTCAGGAAGTGAAACTGGTGGCGCAGGGCGGCGGGCAGCAGCCCGCGGTACCGCTTGCGGTGACGAGGACCGCGCCGTCGAGATCGGAAGGTTTCTCGCCGGCGTCCACGATGTGCGCGTAGGCCGAGGTGACGACGAGGTCGGTCAGGTCCGGGCCGGCGAAGGCCACCGAGGTCGGGTAGCGCACTGGTACCGGGATGCGTTCCTGGAGCACGCCGTCCGGGCCGTAGCGGTGCAGCTTCCCGCCGCCGAAGAGCGCGACCCAGATCGCGCCCTCGCCGTCCACGGCGAGCCCGTCCGGCATCCCCTCGTCCGCGTCGATTTCGGCCAGCACGCGCCGCTCGCCGAGCAGGCCCGTGTCCAGGTCGTAGTCGAAGACGTCGATGCGCTGGCGGCGGCTGTCGACGAAATACAGCCGGTCGCCGGCGGGCGACCAACCGAGGCCGTTGCCGAGGATCACCCCGGCCACCTGGACGGATGCGTGCTCGACGTCGTCGAGCCGGTAGAGGGCGCAGTGCGCCTCCCGCTGCGGCCGGTCGAGGGTGTCGAACCACAACCGGCCGTGCGGATCGCATTTGCCGTCGTTGATGCTGGTCAGCGGCAGGTCCGGCTCGACAGGGAGCTGGGGGCGCGCGATTCCCGTCCCGGGCAGCGCGCCGATCCCGTCGGCCACCGAAACCAGGGCCGAGCCATCGGCGCAGGGCAGCACGAAGGTGACGCGGTCCCCCACCCGGCGATCGGCCGTCGTGCCGCTGTCCCAGGACGTCCGCCGGAAGAGCCCGTTGTGCACGTCCACGTGCCAGAGCTCGGCAGACCCGGGCAGCCAGGTCGGCGCCTCGCCCAGCCGGGAGCGCGCCGGTCCCAATGGTTCGAACGATCTCATCCCGCTGCCTCCTGGGGAGTCACGCCGAGCAGACTGACGGCGACGTCGGGCCGCGTGAGCAGCTCGTCGAGGCGACCCTCGGCGAGAATGCGGCCGGTGTCCATGACGATCGTGCGGTCGCAGAGCCGCTGCATCAGCTCCATGTCGTGCTCGATGATCAGCACCGGGACGCCGAGCTCGCGGCGCACGCGCTGAATCGCTTCGGCCATCTGGTCTCGCTCGCGGACGCTGAGGCCGGAGGCCGGCTCGTCGAGCAGCAGGATCCGTGGCTCGCCCGCGACGGCTCGGGCGAGATCGGCCAGTTTCGCCTGCCCGTAGGTGAGCTCGCCGAGCCTGCGGTTCACGGGTGCAGAGAACCCGACGAGCTCAAGCGCCTGGGTCACGCTGGCACGTGCCTGCCGTTCGTGGCGCCGCGCGCGAGGAAGCCGCAGTGCGTATTCGACCGCCGTCGCCCGGCGGTCGTGGGCGTCGCGAGCGAGCATCCCGACTTGCAGCGCGGTCAATGCTCCGAAAACCGCAGCGGTCTGGTAAGTGCGCGACACTCCGGCCCTGGTCACCTGGAACGGCTTCATCCGCCGGATGTCTCGGCCGAAAAGCTCGATCCGGCCGGACGACGCATCGACGCTGCGCGAGACGCAGTTGACGACGGTCGTCTTGCCCGCGCCGTTCTGCCCGAGCAGGCCAAGTACCTCATCGCGCCGCAGGGTCAGCGACACTCCCTGGACGGCGCGGATTCCGCCGAAGCGCACTTCGAGGTCGGTGATCCGCAGCGGGTCCGGAGGCGGTTCGGTGGTGATCATCGCGCCTCCCGTAGGTCCGCGGCGGGCGCACACCGGCCGCGCTCGAACGCGTGGATGGTGTCGGCGAAGCGCTCGGCGACCGCGCGGGTCTGCTCGACGAGCACGATCGCGATACCCCTGCCGCGCAGGTCGAGCAGCGCCTGGCCGACGAGCTCGACCGCGGCCGGGGACAGGCCCTGCGACATCTCGTCGACCATCAGCACGACCGGCTCGCGGCACAGCGCGGTGGCCATCGCGACCAACTGCCGCTCGCCGCCGCTGAGTCCGCCGCCGTAGCGGTCCAGCCAACTCCGCACCCGTGGGAAGGTGTCCAATACCCCGTCCCGGACGGAAGTGCGCCGCGCCGCCGGGATCCGCCCCGTCGCGAGGGTCAGGTGCTCGCGCACGGTCAGGTCGGTAAAGACCTTGCCGCGGTCGGGGATGAAGGCGATCCCGGCGGCGGAGACGGCCTCGACAGGGGTGCCGACGATCTCCCGCTCGCCAAGCCGCACACTGCCGCCGAGGATCTGTGCCGGCGACCGCCGCTCGACCCCGGCGATCCCTTGCAGGAACGTGGACTTGCCCGCGCCGTTGGGCCCGACGAGGGACGTGATGCGGCCCGCGTGGACGTCGAGATCGGCATCGCGGACCGCAAGCGGGCCGTTGTGGTAGCGGATCCGCAGGCCGCGCACTTGCAGCGCCGGCAGGGCGGTGACGTCGGCGCTCATCTGACCGGCTCCTCGACGGGACGCCCGGCCGCGGCTGGCTGGGCGGCATCGGCCGGCTCGGGTGGGGTGTCCCCGGTGTCCCGCCGGACGAGGCGGGCGAGCCGCGGACCGAGCGCCGCGAGCCCGCGAGGTTCGAAGGCCAGGAACAGCAGCACCACGATGCTGTAGGCGATGATCTGCACGTACGGCAGGCCGCCCGCACCGTTGAGAGCAACGATCCAGTTGCCCGCGTCGGTGGCGGCCAAGGCAGCCACGCCATACGGAATCAGGGTGATCGCGCAGGCCCCGAGGAACGGCCCGGCCATCGAACCCAGCCCGCCGACGATGATCATCGCCACGTAGGAGACGGCCACGGTCAGCGGGTAGCTCTCGTATGAGATCGCTCCGGCGTGAAAGCCCGACAGCGCACCGCCGAGCGAGATGATCCCGGAGCCGACGGCGAAGGCGAGGACCTTGACCCGCACCACGTCCACCCCGGCCACCGAGGCCGCGGCCTCGTTTTCCCGCACCGCCATCCAGGCACGACCGAGCGGTCCGCGCACGAGGCCGGCAATGAGCAGCACCACGATCGCGACGACCACGGCCACGACGACGAACCAGGTGCCGTCGTCGAGCAGCACTGTGCCGAACATGCTCGGCGGGGCGAACGGAAAGCCCGACAGGTACTGGGAATTCTCCCCGAGCTGGAGCTGTTCGATCCCGAAGACCACAATGGACTGCACTGCCAGCGTCGCGAGCACCAGGTAGAACCCGCGCCAGCGCAGGGCGATGGCGCCTACGATCCCGCCGCACACGAAGCCGGCCAGGACGCCGGCCAACACCGCCACCAGGAAATTCCCGATCGTGCTGCCCAGATACCACGCCGTCATGCCGCCGATGGCCATGAATCCAGCGTTGCCCATCGACGCCTGCCCGGCGTAGCCGGTGATCAGGTTGAGCCCGTAGGCGCCGATCGCCGCGAGCAGCACCAGCACGCCCTGCCCGACGAGATCGGCCGGGCCGAACTGGGCCCAGACCGAACCGGCCGCGAGGATCGCGATGATCACACCGGCCGTCGCGAACTCGCCACGGGGCATCCGAATCCGTGTCATAGTCTGCTGAACTCCCCGTGTCCGAAGAACCCGTGCGGCCTCACGATCAGCACGATGAGCAGGAAGGCGTACGGCGCGACGTCCGTCCAGCCACCGCCCAGGTAGACGGCGGCCGAGGACTGAACGAGCGCCAGGACGAAAGAGCCGACGAGGCAACCGATGATGCTGTCGAGCCCGCCGAGCAGCAATGCTGGGAAGATCGCCGCGCCGAGGCCAGCGGCCGTCGTGGGGTTGAGCGCCGAGGAAGTCGCGAACACCACCACGCCGAGCGTGCTCACGAACGCCGCGAGCGCCCAGCTGACCGTCGCCATGCGGCGTGGGCTGACGCCGAAATAGCCGGCGAGGCGGGGGTTGTCCGCGGTCGCCCGCATCGCCATTCCCAGCCGCGACCGGGACATCCCCAGCGCGATCGCCCCGACCACCACCAGCATCAGCAGCACGCCGGCGATTTCCAGGCTGCTGACCATGAACGATCCCGCCCGCCATTCCCACTGGGGGAGCGGCACCGAGAGCTTCCGTTCTCCCGATCCCGCGATGTACGGGATGAGCGCGCCCAGCGCCTCGGCAAGCACGATCGTGCCCAGCACCACGCCGATGTCCGTCGACGCCCCGAGGTTGCCGCGCGCGCCACTGATAGGCGCCAGCACAAACCGGTAGAGCAGCCCGCCGGCGACGAGCGCGAGCACCGAGCCGACGAGCAGGGCCAGGTAGAAACCCAGGGCGGACTGCAGGGCGTACACGAAGTACGCCCCCATCAGCCCGACCGCGCCGGCGGCGAAGTTGAGCACGCGAGTGGCCCGGAAGATCAGCACCAGCCCGAGGCTCAGCAGTCCGTAGATCGCGGTGAGAATGACGACGCCGTTGAGCGCGCTGGTCAGGGCGGTCATGCTCGGCCCCCGCCACTCGGCCGTCCGCGGCCGGTCACGGCCGCCTCGGGTAGTTGTAGGTGCCCGGGGTCGGCTCGACCTTCTTCTGGTTCGCGTTCCAGGTGTAGACGACCTCGGTGTGCAGGCCCTGCGTGGTGTCCGCGGAGTAGGTCACCGGACCGGCGGTGAAGCCCTGGGTGTCGATGGTCCCGATGTTCTTGATCGTGTCGAGGAACTTCGCGGAATCGCAGTCGGCGCCGCATTTCTTCAGCACCTCGGTGATGATCTGGGCCTGCAGATATCCGTACTGCGTGACGTGCGATGTCGGGTCGACGCTGCCGCCGGATGCCTTGACCCGGTCGAGGTAGTCCTTGACGGCGGGAGCGTCACCGCTCGGGTAGCGGATCTCGCGACCGACGTAGATCGACGGGTAGTCCAGGTCGGCGAGCTGGTCCTCGTGCGGGCCGCCTTGGCTGGTGAGGATCGTCGCCGTCACGCCGGCCGCCTTCAGCGCCTTGATCAGCGTGGTGCCGGAGGTGTCCGGCGCCATGAAGATGTAGTCCGGCTTCGCGGCGGCGATCTTGGCGGCCTGCGCGTCGAAGTTCAGGGTGCCGACCTTGTAGGACTCGTCGCCGACCAGGGTCCAGCCCTTGTCCGCGGCGATTTTCTTGATGTTCTCGCTGAACGACTCGCCCTCGGTGGAGATGTGGTTCACCGTGAGCACCCGCGGGCTGCCGCCCTTGATCAGGTTCGCGGTGGCGAAGTCGGACAGCATGAACGCCTCGTCGGAGATCACCGGTCCGCCCGCGCCGAAGATGTACGGCGACGCCGGCGGCCGGTTCAGCGAGGCCACCGGCGAGGCGATCAGCACGGGGATCTTGAGCTGGTCGATGGTGCTGACCGCGCCGGCCGTGGCGCCGGAGACGATCAGCCCGCCGATGGCGATCGGCTTCTGCTGCGCCAGTTTGGTAAGGCTCTGGATCGTGGTGGCCGTGTCGAACCCGCCGTCGGCCTGGCTCAGCTTGATCTGCTTGCCGTTCACGCCGCCGGACTTGTTGACGTAGTCGAAGTACGCCTGCATCCCGCCGCCGAGGTTCGAGCCGTAGACGGCGCTCGGACCCGACAAGGCGAGGGACGCACCGATGAGGTATTCCCCGGTATTCGAACCGGAGCCGGAGCTCCCGCTGCCGCCGCAGGCACTGACAACGGTGAGCGCGACCGTCGCCGCGGCGGCGGCCACCATGCGCGCGATCGGCATTCGACCAATGCGGTTCATCGTTGAACCTCCCGGGTTCTTCAGACGTTCGTCTGGCGAGGACGGCCCCAGCGCCGCGCATTCTCTAGAGGACGTGCCGGTCGCGGAGCCGGGTGATGTCCTCGGCGCTCAGGCCGAGCTCGCCGAGAACTTCGTCGGTGTCGTGGCCGCGGGCCGGCCCCGCGTGGGTGACGGTCAGGTCGTAGTTGGGCAGCTTCGGGGCGATCCCCTGCATCCGGACGAGCCCGAGCTCGCTGTCCGGCACCTCGATGATGTTGCGTCGCTCGATGAAGAACTGGTCGTCGAAGATCGCCTTGACGTCATAGACACGCTCGTAGACGACTCCGTTGACGAGCAGCGCCGCCTCGATCTCCTGGTACGTGTGCTTAGCGGCCCAGGCGACGACGCGCTTGTCGGCGGTGGAGAAGAAGCCCTCCAGGGTGTCCCGGTCGCGGCTGGCCAGCACGGTCTCGATCCGGTCGATCAGGTCCGTGGCCTCAACCGCGGTAAGGATGCGACGGATCGTGGCCGCGCCCACCGCGCTCGCGGTGAACCACACCTCGTCCGACGAGCGGTAGAGATTGCGCAGAACCCCGTGGCTGCCGATGAAGTTGCCGGGGCGATGCGGGACGATGCCGAGCTGGTCGTAGCCGATCACCTGGGTCGGGATGATCCGGAACATCGACTCCACCAGGGACGCATCGACCACCTGCACGCCCTCGGGCGCGACCCCGCGAAGCTTGCCGACGAGCGCGGCCATCGCGCCCAGGCAACCGAAAGTGCCGGTGACGCCGTCGGCCAGCGTCGTGGACGGGAAGACCGGCGGGCCGTCCGGCATGCCGGTCAGGTGGGTGAAGCCGCTCATCGCCTCGGCGACCGACCCGAACCCGGGTCGTGTGCGGTATTGGCCGGTCTGGCCGAACCCGCTGATCCGGAGCATGACCGCGCGGGCCCCCGCGGCCTGTAGTTCCTCCGGTCCGAGCCCCCAGCGTTCCAGGGTGCCGGGCCGGAAGTTCTCGATGATGACGTCCGCGTCGCGGGCGAGGCGCAGGGCGATCTCCCGGCCTTCGGGGGTGGAGAGCCGCAGTGTGATCGCACGCTTGCCGCGGCCGGCGACCTTCCACCACAGCGAGGTGCCGTCCTTGAGCGGCAGCATGGTGCGGACCATGTTGCCGTCCGGGTGCTCGACGGCTACGACGTCGGCGCCGAAGTCCGCGAGCATGCTCCCGGCCAGGGCTCCCGCGTACTGGTGGGCCAGGTCGAGAACCTTTAGGCCGGTCAGCGGGCCGCTGCGGCGCGCCGCGTCGGTGGCGGGCGTCGGGGCGCTCATCCGGTCTCCTCTCGTCCGACGACGCCGGCCTCGACCAGCGCGTCGATGTCTTGGGGGGTCTTGCCGAGCAGGTCGGCCAACACCTGTTCGGTGTGCTCGCCGATGTGCGGCGAGGTGTGGTGCCGCGCGTCCGGCCAGGCAGCCGAGCGAATCGGGTTGGCGGCGACATGTCCGGAGCGGGTCTGGGCCTCGTCGCGGACCTCGATCGTCGTGGCCGACTCCCGGGCCTGTAGCGAGTCGAGCGCTTCCTGCACCGAGTTCACCGGGGTGCACGGCACGTCGTTCGTTTCGAGGACGGCGCACCAGTCGTCGCGGGTGCGGCCCGCGAGGATCTTCTCGATCATCGGCACGAGCACGTCGCGGTTTTCCACCCGCGCGGTGTTGGTCGCGAACCGTGGATCGTCGATCCACTCCGGGTGGCCGAGCGCGGCCGCCAGCCGGCGCCAGAATGCGGCGGTGAACGCGCCCACGATGACGTAGCGGTCGTCGGCGCAGCGGAACGCCTGGTACGGCACGATTTGCGGGTGACCGCGACCGAGCCGGGGCACCGGGGTGCCCAGGTCGAGCACGCCCGGGATGTAGTTGGCCATCAGGGCGAGCGTGCTGTCGAACATGCTGACCTCGATGTGCTGGCCGTCGGGGTGTGCGTCCCGCACGAGGAGCGCGGCGAGCACGCCGGAGAGTCCAAAGAGGCCGGTGGCGTAGTCCGAAATCGGGACGCCGACCCGGACCGGATCGCCCTCGGGTTCCCCGGTGATGTCCATCAGCCCGGTGACGCCTTGCATGATGATGTCGTTGGCCGGCCGCCCACGCCAGGAACTCGCGGCGCCGAACGCCGAGATCGAGCAGTAGACCAGGCCCGTCCGCAACGCGCGCAGGTCCTCGAAGCCCAGGCCCAGCTTGTCCAGCACGCCAGGCCGGAAATTCTGGATCACCAGGTCGCAGTGCGCGGCGAGTTCGCGGGCCAGCGCAACGCCTTCGGGGGTGTGCAGGTTGATCGACACGCTGCGCTTGTCGGGGTTGAGTGCGACGAAGTAGTCGGAGTGCTTCGGCCCGTGCATGGGCTCGCCCATGTAGCGTGCGCCGTCCCCGCGGCCGGGCTTCTCGATCTTGACGATCTCCGCGCCGAGGTCCGCGAGCCACATCGTGGCGTACGGACCGGCCGCGGCGTGGGTGAAATCGAGGACCCGGTAGCCCGCCAACGGGCGGGTCGCCGCGGTCACGGCGCGACCGCCGGGAGCGGCACCAGGTCCGGTGCGGTCTGGGCGAGGTATGCCGCCCGGTCCTGGCGGCGGGACCGCGCGGCGGCGACGGGGCTCGGGCCGCCCCGGCGCGGCAACGCGAGGACCGCGCGGCCGGGCATGGTGTTCTCGCCCAGCTGATTGGTGCAGGCGAATTCCAGCTCGACCACGGCGTCCCCGTCGTCGTCGACCCACTTGCGGGTCACGGAGCCGCCGATGCGGGTGAGGTCGCCGAAGTAGTTCATGCCGCGGATCTGGGTGCTCGCGGACTTGAGGAACGAGTTGTCCCCGGCCCAGTCGGTCAGTGCCTGCAAGGTCCACTGCTGGCGCTGGATCCCGACGTCGTAGGGCGCGGGCAGCCCCGATGACCGTGCCGCGTCGACGTTTTCGTGGACGCGGATGTTCGGTTCGAGCACGCCGATCGCCGGGTTGCGAAACGCCCACTTCGGGTGCTTGCGGTAGTGCTGCAGGGCCATCGCGTGCGCGGGTTGGTAGACCGGCTGCGAGCCCAGGTACCAGGAGATCATGTCCGTCGCGCAAAGCGGGCCCTTGAGCAGATCGGCCATCCGGTCACCGACCTGCACGTCCTCCCAGAAACGGTCGACCGCGCCGCGGCGCTCGTAGGCGAGGATCTCCGCCTCGATCGCCTCGATCTCCTCACGCTGCCAGACCTTCATCTCCCGCGCGGCCTTGGCGCCGCGCTTGCGGCTGCGCCGCCGCTCGCTGCGGATCGAGTAGGACTCGGCCTCCGCTAGGACGAGCCCGTCCTGCGTCGCGTACACGGTCCGGAAGAAAACCCACACGGACGGGCCGGCGAATGTGCTCTCCCGTTCCTCGATGCGGTCGAGCCAACAGCTGACCGTCGGCGACGTGCCGAGCGGGATCGGCTGAAAATAGCGCCACGTCGTCCCGGCGTGCAGGCCGTGGACACCGGGCAGACCGACCTGCACGTAGGTCGGATGCGTCGAGTAGAGGATGCCCTGCGGTGCCACCGGCGCCCCGAAAACGCTGCGCCGCGCGTGGTCGTGGTCCCACCACAACGGGTTGTCGTCGCCGATTCCCCAGCAGTAGCGCCGGACCGCGTCGAAGTTCAGCTCGGTGTTCAGGATGAACGGGCGGCGGAGCTCGACCCGCAGGAGGTCGCGCATGCGCGCAAGTCCCTCCTCGGTGATTCTGCCCTCGCTGAGCAGGCCTTTGTCCATTGTGGCCTCAGCTGACATGGCACTCCTCGGGACAACTCGCGCTAGTGGGGACGACCGGGCCGCTGGTGATGGCAGTCACTCTGCCCAACCGCGTGTCTCGTTGTCAAGACACTTTTATTGAGTAAGAGACGATGGCAGGCTGGCGTCATGCCGTCACCCGTGCCCGCGATCGACCGCGCCGCCGAGATCCTCCGGTTCCTGGCGTCGGACCCGCGCACCACGCGCACCCTCAGCGAGATCGCACGAGCAGCCAACGTGCACAAGGCCACGTGCGCCTCGATCCTTGCCGCGCTTGAGACGCACGGGATGGTGCACAGAGACACCGCGACGCTGCGCTACGCGCTCGACTCCGGCAGCCTCCGGCTAGCCGAGTCGATGCGGCAGCGCTACCCGGCTTACACGGCGTCGCGCCCGGAGATCGCACGTTTGTCCGTGGAAAGCGGGCTCAGCATCGCCGCCATCGTCCGCGACGGCGACGACCTGGTGATCCTGGACGTCGTCGGCGACACCACCCCGTCGCACCTCGCCTTGCGCATCGGCATGCGGGTCCCGCTCGAACCGCCCATCGGGACGATCTTCAAGGCGTGGGGGGCGCGCGACGAGATCGACCGGTGGGTGAAGTTGCTCGTGCAACAGTACGGTGGCGACCGCGACCGGCACCTCGCCGCGATCGCGGCCCTTCGCACGCGGGGCTACTCGCTCGGCGGCGAGCACGACCTGGACCTCGAACTCGCCACCGCGCTGCAACGGGTGAACCAGCAGGACGGCGACGTCCGGGCGCTCGAAGTGGCACTGATCATCGCCGACAAGCTGCGCAACTCCCGGCACAGCAAGCAGCCCAACGCGGACGAGCCGGTCAACTCGATCATCGGCCCGGTCTTCGGCCCCGCAGGCGACGTCGTTCTGACGCTCAACGCTTACGGCCCGCTCGGTTCGGTCCGCCGCCGCGACCTCGACCGGCTGGTCCCGGTCCTGCTCCGCGCCGCGACCCGGATGACCCGCCTAACCGGCGGCCGGCTACCCGCCGTCTGGCCACACGGCGAGCCCTGATCCGCCGCCTGGCGGGTCTCAGCCGCCGGGAGCCGGTTGGAGCCGGCGGCGGGCCGGGGCGCGTCCGACGGGTTGGCGGGGTGGTGGGTTCTGCGGTGGCGGTGGGATCGGCAGGGTGATCGGTTGGCCCTGTGTGAGCACAATCGGCTTGCCGTGGTGAGAGGTGTGCAGCGACGGGCCGTCGAGCAGCGCGTAGATCGCCTCGTCGCGGCGGATGGTGACGCAGATACGGCTGTCGTTGAAGCATATCCGGAACGCGATGCGGCTCAGCTCGGGTGGCAGCCGAGGCGCGAAGCTCAATGTGCCGCCGTGGTCGCGCATTCCGCCGAATCCGGCGACCGCGGCGATCCATGCGCCGGAGAGCGCGGCGATGTGCAGGCCCTGGTGGACGTTCTGGTAGATGTCGTGCAGGTCCGCCAGGGCCGCTTCGCCGAGGTAGTCGTAGGCCAGTTCGAGGTGGCCGACTTCGGCGTTGAGCACCGCCTGCACGCACGAGGACAGCGAGGAGTCGCGCACGGTCAATGCCTCGTAGTACGCCATGTTCCTGGCCTTCTGCTCCGGGGTGAAGGCGTCCCCGCGCAGCCACATCGCCAGCACCAGATCCGCCTGCTTGACCACCTGCTTGCGGTAGAGGTCGAAGTACGGGTAGTGGAGCAGCAGCGGGTAGTTTTTCGGCGGGGTGTTCGCGAAGTCCCATTGGGCGTGCCTGGTGAACCGCTCGGACTGCGGATGCACTTCGAGCATTTCGTCGTAGGGCACCATCATCCTGTCGGCCGCATCCCGCCAACGGGCCGTTTCCTCCTCGTCCACTCCCAGTTCGCGAGCCACTTCCGGACGCAACTCGCAGTGGGCAGCCGCCTCGTGCAGGTTCCGCTGCGCCATTAGGTTCGTGAAGACGTTGTTGTCGACGACGGCGGTGTACTCGTCGGGCCCGGTGACACCGTCGATGCGGAACCGGCCGTGCGTGTCGTGGTGGCCCAGCGACGTCCACAGCCGCGCGGTCTCCACCAGCAGTTCCAGCCCGGTGGAGGCCTCGAATTCCTTGTCTCCGGTGGCGGCGAGGTAGCGGGCGGTGGCGTCGGCGACGTCCGCGTTGACGTGGAACGCCGCGGTGCCGGCCGGCCAGTAGCCGGAGCATTCTTCGCCGTTGATCGACCGCCACGGGAACGCGGCTCCGGCCTGGCCGAGCTGCGCCGCGCGGTTTCGCGCTTTGTCCAATGTGGAGTGTCGCCATTGCAGTGCGCTGCGGGCGGCATCCGGGACGGTGTAGGTGAGCAGCGGCAGCACGAATGTCTCGGTGTCCCAGAACGCGTGCCCGTCATAACCCGGGCCGGTCAGTCCCTTCGCCGGGATCGCCCTGGTCTCCCCGCGGGCACCGGCCTGCAGCACGTGGAACAGGGCGAACCGCACCGCCTGTTGCAGTTCCGCGTCGCCGTCGATCTCGACGTCGGCGGCTTCCCAGAAGTCGTCGAGGTAGGCACGCTGCTCGTCGAGCAAGCCCCGCCAGCCGCTCTGCCGGGCGCCGGCCAGCGCGGCCTCCACCTGCGCGCGCAGCGCCTGCGGGGACCGCTGGCTGGACCAGCCATACGCGACGTACTTGGTGAGCGCAAGCTTGTGCCCCCGGGGTACCTCGGTGGCCACGCTCAGGCGGGCCAGGTCTTCCTCGGTCCGGTTTTCCGTCCATATCGGACCCGGCGCGTCCACCTCGTGATCCATCGCCGCCGCCATCCGCAGGCCGGACTTGCGGGTGTGGTGGCCCAGCACGGCACGGTTGCCCTCACCCACGGCGAAGTCGGAAACCAGCGCGCCTTCCAGCACCGCGGCCACTCGCGGATCGCCGCCTTCCCGCTCGATCGGTTCGTTGGCGAGCAGTTCGGACTGAACGACAAGCTGTGCCTGTCCGTCCAGCGGCTCGACCTCGTAGTGGATCGCGGCGATGGCGCGTTGGGTGAACGACACCAGGCGTTCCGAGGTGATGCGCACGCGCCGCCCGGTAGGCGAGACCCACTCGGTGTGGCGGCGCAGCGTCCCCGACCGGAAATCGAGCACGCGTTCGTGGCGCGGGGCCGAGCCGTAGCGCATGTCCACCGGTTCGTCCTCGACCAGCAAGCGGATGATCTTGCCGTCGGTCACGTTGACCACGGTCTGCCCGTCTTCCGGATATCCGTAACCGGCCTCGGCGTACGGCAGCGGTCGTCGCTCGTAGAAGCCGTTGAGGTAGGTGCCGGGCAGGCCGCTGGGCTCGCCCTCCTCGAACGAGCCCCGGAACCCGATGTGGCCGTTGGACAGCGCGAAGGTCGACTCGGTACGGCGAAGTGCGTCCAGGTCGAGCCACCGCCACCGCAGTTCCCACGGGGCCACCTCGTAACCAGGTAGCTGAGGAGTCGTCACAGCGTCCACCACCCCTTGTTTCAGCGGTTCTCGGCCAGGAGATCGGCCAGGTCCGACACCACGACGTCCGCGCCGTGCGCCCGGCGCCACACGCGCCCGGTGCGTAGCGCGCTCCCGTCCCGGCTGGTCCATGCTCGCAAGTTTTCCGGGCGCGCCGGAGTCCAAACTTCGATCGAGCACGGCCGTGGGGCGTCATCGTGCTCCTGGTCCTTCGCGCTATGCGTGAATTTTCTACCCTTTCGGCTCGCACTAGGAATAAATCGTAATAAGAGGTATGTTGTGGTTATGAGTGATCCGGTGCTGCTCGGCGACGAGCTGATGTCCGTGCTGGCCGGGCTGCGTCGGCGGGTGCGCCGCAAGCTGCGCCCGCAGGTGCCGGGGCCTAGGCTGCGCGGAGCGCACATCGAGCTGCTGCGCGCCGTCGAAGCACGCCCGGGGATCGGCGTGAGCACGGCGGCCCAGGCACTGCACATGGCGCCCAACTCGGTCAGCACGCTGGTCAACCAGCTGCTCGACAACGGGATGTTGAGTCGGCAGACGGACCCGGACGACCGGCGCGCGGCGCGGCTGTACCTCACCGGCGCCGCCAAGCACCGCCTGGAGCTATGGCGCAAGGCGCGTTCGGAACTCGTCGGCGGCGGCATCGCCCAACTCTCGGAGCCGGAACTGGACGTACTGCGGCGCGCGCTGCCGGTGCTGCACAGCCTGCTCGCGAACTTGTCCACCGACGAGACGCTCGAACCGGGCGACGGGGAGGCGTTATGACTGGAGAGCTGGCGGTGCGTTGTGCGGGACTGCGGCACAGCTTCGGGGACACGGTCGCCGTCGACGGCATCGACCTGCGCATCGAATCCGGCATAGTGTTCGGGCTTCTCGGCCCGAACGGCGCCGGGAAGACGACCACGATCCGCATGATCGCGACCCTGCTGACCGCCCCGGCTGGCGCGATCGAGGTGTTCGGCGTCGATGTGAACCGGCGCAAGCTCGCCGTTCGTAGGCTGATCGGCTATGTGCCGCAACAGCTTTCCGCGGACTCGGCGCTCACCGGGCGGGAGAACGTTGCGCTGTTCGCGCGGCTCTTCGACGTGCCGCGGGCGCACCGGCGGTCCGCGGTGGAGGCGGCGTTGCATTCGGTCGGACTCGACGACGTCGCCGAGCGGACCGCGGGCACCTACTCCGGCGGCATGATCCGCCGACTGGAGCTGGCCCAAGCACTGGTCAGCGCGCCGCGCCTGCTGGTGCTGGATGAACCGACCATCGGGCTTGACCCGATCGCGCGTGCGGCGGTGTGGCAACGCATCGACGAGGTGCGGGCCGCCACGGGGATGACAGTGCTCGTCACCACGCACTACATGGAGGAGGCCGCCCGGCAGTGCGACCGCGTGGCGTTGATGCACCACGGCCGAATCCGCAACGAGGGGACCCCGCGAGAACTCTGCGCCGCGGTGGGCCCGGAGGCAACGCTCGAAGACGCATTCCGGGCGGTGACCGGTGACGCGCTGGGCGACGAGACAGGGGAGGGGTTGCGCGATGTCCGTGCCGTACGACGCGTCGCACGTCGTGTCGGTTGAGCCGCTGCGGCGCGGCCCGGTGGGCCTGGTGGTGTCGCGAATCGCGACGATGTGCCTGGTAGAGCTGCAGAAGTTGCGGCACGACCGCACGGAGCTGGTCACCAGGGCGATCCAACCGGCGCTGTGGCTGCTCATTTTCGGCGAGACTTTCACCCGGCTGCGGGTGATCCCGACCGGGAACGTGCCGTATCTGGACTACCTGGCGCCGGGCATCCTGGCCCAGTCGGCGCTGTTCGTCGCGATTTTCTACGGCATCCAGATCATCTGGGAGCGCGACGCGGGAGTGCTGGCCAAACTGCTCGTCACGCCGACGCCGCGAGTCGCGATGGTCAGCGGCAAGGCGTTCGCCGCCGGGATACGCGCCCTCGCGCAGGCACTTGTGGTGTTGGTGCTCGCCGCGGTGCTGGGCGTCGCCATGACGACGAATCCGCTGCGACTGCTGGGCGTGTGCGTGGCAGTGGTGCTGGGCTCGGCGTGCTTCTGCTGCCTTTCCATCACCATCGCCGGACTCGTGCTCTCCCGGGACCGGCTGATGGGCATCGGGCAGGCGATCACCATGCCGCTGTTCTTCGGTTCCAACGCGCTGTACCCGGTGGACCTGATGCCGGGCTGGCTGCAGGTGGTCAACCTGGTCAATCCGCTGAGCTACGAGGTGGACGCATTGCGGGGCCTGCTGATCGGCACGCCCGCGGACTTGTCACTGGACTTCGGTGTACTGGCCGTGGCGGCAGTGACGATGATCTGCATCGCCTCCGCCCTGCTGGGCAGGCTTGCCCGCTGACCGGGTTGCGTTGGGGAAACGCCGTTCTCCCGCCTGGCCTCAAGGGGTCGATGCAACACCTGCTGAAATGATCTTCGAGGAGTTGTTGTGGTGTCGGACCGCCGCTTCGGGACGCGAGCGGCGCGTTTCGCCCGCCGGGTCCCGTTGGGTGGGGATGAGGTCCCGGAGGTGTTGGCGATGCTGGGCGGGCAGTGCCTTGCCGCCTGGTCGCGGTCTTCGGTCGATGTCCACGGTGGGTGGTGGGATGAAGACGGGTCTGCCGTCGCGTATCTGGATTTCCCATCGGTGGTTGTGCACGGTGCGGTGGTGGTGGCCGCATAGCATTGTCATGTTGGCGAGTTCGGTGGGGCCGCCGTCGATCCAGCTCACGAGGTGGTGGGCGTCGGGGGTCCCCGGTGGCCGGTCGCAGCCGGGAAAGGAACAGGCACCGTCGCGTTGGAGTAGCGCGGCGCGCAGGTGTGCGGGTGCGGTTCGCCTGGCCCGGCCGAGGTCCAGGGGCAGGCCAGCTCCGTTGAGAACCATGGGCAGTACTTCGCTGTCGCAGGCGATGCGCCTGGCGTTCTCGGCGGTGATGGCACGCCCGGTGTTGAGCGTGCCGGGCATGCCGTGCTCGTCGGGGAAGCCCAGCCCGCGTTTGAGGTCTTCGAAGTCGATGGTGATCGTCAGGTGCGGCCGTTGCCCACCGGCACGCGGCATCCCGTCGGAGTCGGTGGCCAGATCGAGCAACGCGGCGAAGCCGTCGGCATTGCGCTGCCCGGCACTGCGAGGGTCCTTCTCCCCGTCGGCGGTTTGCGGGCACGGGGCGGCCAGCGGCTCGATGAGCGCAACGAATTTCGCCCCGGTCTCGCGGTCCAGCCGGGCCTTGATGACCGTCATCCCGTCACGGCCGGTCCCGTAGTGCAGTTCCCGAGCCTCGTGCTGGTCGGCTTCGTCCTGGTAGGCGCCGTCCTGGTCGAGTAGATACCTGATTCGTTCGGCGATTGTCTCCAGTTCACGCGGCGGCATCTGGCGGGCGTAGCCGGCCAGGGTCGCCTCGACCTCACTCACCCGGTGACAGCGGGCGTACTCGGGCAGCCGGTGAATGCCCGCCACGATCACCCGCGCGTGTTCGAGGCTGATCGCGCCTTGCGACAGGGCGGCGGCGGTCTGGGGAAGCTCGGCGGGCATCGTCTCGCCGTAGAGCGAGGCCCGGTCTTCGACGTTGTGGGCGACCGTCACCCGGGTTGTGGCGTCTCTCTGGTCGATGTTGAGCAGTTCCCGCAACCACACCTGCATCGACCTCGCGCCGCGTTCGGCGTGCAGCCCCCGGCGGTCGGCCTCGGCGATGATCTGCAACTGCTCCATCATCGCCACCCGCATGGCCTGCTCACAGCGCTGGATCCGGGCGATGAGCTCGGCATCCGAGCACGACACCACAGACGAGGGCGAAGACATCATCTCCACGCTCGCGTCCCGGGTGTCCGTCAACGGTGCCATGCCTCCATTCTCCCAGATTCGAACACCCATTCGCACGTTTTCGGCATCGCTTGATCAGGTGAAAACCCCACCAAAACCACGAAAACCCCCACCCCACAACAAAAACTCATCCACCACACGCCGAAGGTGCCCCTCACCGCGACCGATCAAAACCCTTACGAAACAACCCTAAGCCGACCGGCACCAGTCCCAGCCACGACGGAATCCGCCGCCCCGGCAACGTAACCTGCCGGTTGTGTCAGCCCAGTCCGGGGCCATCCCCGCGATATAAAGCCGAACCGGGGCTGTGGGCCGGATGTCAAGCCTGAAACCTCGAAGAGGCGGCCGTCAGGCCGGGCTTGACCTCCGGAACGCAGCCCCCATACTCCACCGATCGCGGGGATGGCCCATCCAACACGGAACCTCCCACAGCCCCAACCCCCTCAAAAGGCGTGCGAATCATGCCAAGGCGGCCCGGGAACCAGGTCAACACGGAACCTCCCCCAGCCCCAACCCGCTCGGAAGGCGCGAATCATGTCAAGGCGCCCGGGAACCAGTCAACACGGAACCTCCCACGGCCCCAACCCCGTCGAAAGGCGCGCAAACCACGTCAACGCGCCGAAAATCCCTCAGGCCGCGGACTCCGCATCCTCCAACTTACTAGTCGTTGCCCGCCGGTGGGTCGGCGAAGATTCCTTCGAGCATGCCCGTGGCCTGCCCGATCTCGATGAGGTAGCCGTCCGGGTCACGCAGGTAGCACCGGATCTCCGCTTTCCGGTCGATCGGTTCGGTGAGGAACTCGGCCCCCTTGTCCCGTGCCTCGGCATAGAAGGTCGCGATGTCGGCCACCCGCACGTTGATGAATGCCGAGACCGGATCGGACGGTTCCGGTGCGCGCAGAACGACATCGGGCTTGTCGGGGGTGGGGCCGCCACCCGGGTTCATGATGATCCAGGAATTGGCCACCTTCACGATGCAAGGGTTCTCCTCGAGTACGACGTGACCGCCGAGGATGTCGGCGTAGAACTCGCGTGCGCGGCCCACGTCGCGGACAGTCAGGAAATGCGTGAGCACCAGCCCGTGCTCGGGTGTCGGCCAGTCGTCTCGCTGCATGGTTTCCCCTCCCGTACAGGCACTTGGCCCGCGGATGGCCTTCAACCCTAGGACCGATGGACCAGCGCCGCCACTGGCCGGCGCGGCCGCGCGCTGGTGCCGGGGTTTCCCCAATTTTCGGCAAAATCGGAAACCGCAGTCGCCCCGTGGCTCAGTCCTGGGCGAGGGCTGCTTGCCAGACCTCCTCGGCGGTGTCCTGTTGGTCGTTGTCGAGGTCGACGACGACCTTTCGCAGGGTTCCGGCGAAGCGGAACGGGCTTTGGTACCGGTCGCTGACGGGCGAGGGGCTATTGTGTCCGGCTTGGGTGGACAGGCAGCCGAAGCCGCCGGGCAGGGTGCGGTCGAGGTGGCAGTTCGCGGACGCGGTGTCGTCGATGTAGAGGGTGGCCTCGGCGCCGAGGCCGTTGCGGTCGAGGCGGACGGCGAGGCGGGTGTCGCCGGTCGGGACTGGGAAGTCGCTGGTGAGCACGACGTGTCGGCCGGCCAGGTTGTAGTCGAACCACAGCTGATTGTCGACCACGAACAGCGAGAAGCCGGCGGCTCGTCGTCCGTGGGCGAGCAGGACCCCGTCGGCGTCCTTGTCGGGGCGATGGACGTCCGCGGTGATGGTGAACGATCGTCCGGCGAAGTCGGGGCCGAGTACTCGGTTGAGGGCTCGGGTGCCCGGGAGGAATTCGTAGCGCGTCCGGACCGACGCGGCGGGGTCGACGGCCTCGGCGCGTTCTCTCTTGCGGTCGTCAAGTGGCAGGACGTCGTAGCGCTCGGCCTCACGCCACCAGGCCGCGACCATGTCCTCGACGAGTTCGGGGTATTCGCCGGCTCGGTCCTGGGTTTCGGAGCGGTCCTCGTCGACCTGGTAGAGCTCCCACTGGTCGTGCTCGAAGGGCTCGCCCGGCTGGTGATGGGTAATGATTTTCCAGCCATCACGCCAGAGTCCGCGCTGGCCGGCGGTTTCGAAGTACTGCCGGTCCCGCGTGGTCGGTGCGTCGGCGTCGTGGAAGGTATAGCGCATGGACACGCCGTGCAGCGGTTGCTGTGCAATGCCACGGTAGGTCTCGGGCGCGGACACGCCAGCGAGATCGAGGATGGTCGGGGCCAGATCGATGACGTGGTGGAACTGGTCGCGGACGCCGGGTTGGACGCGACTGCCGGCCGCGGGCTTGACGATGAGCGGGGTCCGGATACCGCCGGCGAAGGTGTAGGACTTGTAGTACTTGAACGGGGTGTTGCCGGCCTGTGCCCATCCCGCCGGGTAGTGGTTGTGCGTCCAGGGGCCGCCGAGCTCGTCCATCGCGTCGATGTTGTCCTGGAAATCGTCGGGTAGCCCAAGGAAATACCGGTACTCGTTGAGTGATCCGTGTCGGCCGCCCTCGCCGCTGGCGCCGTTGTCGGAGAGCAGCATGACGACGGTGTCGTCGAGAAGCGCTTGCTGCCGCAGGAAGTCCAGCAGCCGTCCGATTTGGGCATCGGTGTGTTCCATGAATCCGGCGAAGGTCTCCTGCATCCGCGCGCAGAGCTTGCGCTCCTGCGGGGTAAGGCTGTCCCAGGCCGGTACCCCTGGGTTGCGCGGTGCCAGCCTCGTTTCCGGCGGGACGACGCCGAGACGGATCTGCTCGTCGAGCACCCGGACGCGTTCGACGTCCCAGCCCTCGTCGAACACTCCGCGATAACGCTCAATGAACTCCCGGGGCGCCTGGTGCGGGGCGTGGCACGCGCCGAAGGCCAGGTAGGTGAAAAAGGGACGGCTGGGATCGGCCGTGACGTGGTCGCCGATGAACTCCTTGGCCCGGTCGACGAGATCTTCGCTGAGGTGATAGCCGTCCCCGGCCGGCGGATCCACGCGGTGCTGGTCGTACCAGAGTTCGGGTGCCCACTGGTCGTCCTCGCCCCACAGGAATCCATACCAGCGGTCGAAACCGCGGCCGGTGGGCCATTGATGGAACGGCCCCGAAGGACTCATCTGCGCGGGCCCGGCCAGATGCCACTTGCCCAGCGCGTGGGTCCCGTACCCGCGCGCGCCGAGCATCTCGGCCAGGGTGCCCGCCGACGGCGACACCGAGCCCCGAGCGTTGGGGTAGCCGGTGTCGAAATCCGCGAGGAAACCCATGCCCACCGAGTGGTGGTTGCGCCCGGTGAGCAGGCAGGCACGCGTTGTCGAACACAGCGATGTCGCATGGAAGTTCGTGTAGCGCAGCCCCGAGTCCGCTAACGAGTCCATGTGCGGCGTGCGGATCCGCGCCCCGAAACATCCCAGCTGCGCGAACCCGACGTCATCGAGAACGATCACGACGACGTTCGGCGCGCCGGCCGGCGGGCGGATCGGGGCCGGCCACGCGGGTGTGGACTCGGCGATGGTGCGCCCCACCGTCCCGGCGAAGGAGTGCGAGTTGCTCGGCGGACACGGCCGCTCAGTCATGTCAGTCATGGCGTCTCTCGAAGTGCGCGCCCATATCGAGCTGGGCCTTGACATCAGCGACGGCGGGCGCGGAGTATTGGCAACGTTGACAGCACGATAGTGCCACGCATCCTTAGCGCTGACAACTTTCTCGTCTTTGTGTTTCCCCGTAAGGGCAAAGGAGCCTGCTAGTCATGACCGGCGATATGTCAACGTTGCCAGGCGGCCCGTCCGATGAGACAGCATCGGGCCGGTCGGGTCGCCGCCCGACGTTGCGTGACGTCGCCAAGAGAGCCGGCGTCTCCTACCGCACGGTCTCCCGGGTGATCAACGGGGAGAAGTTCGTCGCGCCCGAGACGACGGCCGCGGTCAACGCCGCGGTCCAGGCACTCGATTTTCAGCGCAACGACATTGCCCGGATGCTGCGGCAGGGCGATACCACCATGACGATCGGGCTGGTCATCGAAGATCTGGTGAACCCCTTCTACGCGCGGTTCGCCCAGCAGGTGGCCGCCGATGCCAAGCGGCAGGGATACGTGATGCTCACCGCCAGTGGCGAGCACAACCCGGACGCCGAACGCGAGGCCATCGACGCGTTCTTGCGGCGCCGGGTCGACGGCCTGCTGGTCTTCCCCGCCTCCGCCGATCACGGCTACCTCCAGCAAGAGCTCAACCGGGGCACCCCGCTGGTGTTCGTCGACGCCACGGCCAAGGGCATCGACACCGATGCCGTGGTGGCCGACAACCACGGTGGCGCACGCAAGGCGGTCGACCATCTGTTGCGCCACGGCCACCGGCGGATCGCGCTGCTGGCCGAAAGCACGCGCCTGGACGTCGCGCAGGAACGTCTCGCCGGATATCAGGACTCGCTGACGCGCGCCGGTGTCGCGGTCGACTCCGAGCTTGTGCACCTGGATCTGCGCACCACATCCGATGCCCGGGTTGCGGCCACGACCGTGATGTCAATGCCCGAGGAGCGTCGGCCGACGGCGATCTTCACGGCCAGCAACCGCATCACCATCGGCACCCTGGAAGCCCTGCAGGACCTCCACGAAGGCGTCGCGCTCGTCGGTTTCGGCGACTTCGAGACCGCCGGCCTGCTGTCCCCAGGCGTGACCGTCGTCCGCCACGACCCGGCCGAGATGGCCAAAATCGCCGCCCGCCTGCTTCTGGAAAGGCTCACCGGCGCTCGCACGGCGCCGCCCAGCACGGTGCGGATTCCCGTCGAACTGATCAGGCGCGGTTCGGGAGAACTGCCGCCGCCCTTGCCCCCCACCCACCCCTAGCCCAAGCTCAACCGCACGACCATTGAGGAGCACCATGGCCACGCACAACGCTGATCGGCTCACCAAGAGACAGGTGCGCGTCGTCGCCCTGTCCTCGGGCGGTGGCTTCGTCGACGGCTTCGACCTCATCATGCTCGGCAGCGCGATCGTCCTGATCACGCCCGCGTTCAAAATGGGACCGTGGGAAGTCGGGCTGCTCACCGGGGCCGCCTACGCCGGTGCCTTCATCGCCGCGATCGTCGCCGGTTTCCTCACCGACCTTCTCGGACGACGCGCGATCTTCATCGCCAGCCTGGCGCTGATGGCGGCGGCGTCGGTCCTGTCGGCGGTAAGCCCAGCGTTCTGGTTGCTCGTGGTGGCGCGATTCCTGGTGGGGGTCGGCATCGGCATGGACCTGCCGACATCGGGAGCGATGACCGCCGAGTTCGTGCCCGCACGGGTGCGCGGCGCGGCGTTGGCCTGGTGGCAGCTCGCCTGGACAGTGGGCGCGTTGGCCTGCCCGGCCGTCGCTGTCGCGATGCTTCCGATCGGTGACGAAGCGTGGCGGTGGATGCTCGGTTCCTGCGCTATTCCCGCCCTGGCGATCCTGGTCATGCGGCATTCGGTTCCGGAGACCTCGCAGTGGCTGGCCGCCAAGGGCCGCACCGCCGAGGCCGAGGAAGTCAGCCGGTGGGCCGGGATGGACGCGCCGGTCGCCGAAAAGCTGGAAGGTTCCCAAATTCAGCGCAGCCTCGCGCTGTTCACCGGCCCGTACCGGCGGAACATCGTCGTGCTCTCCGTCCTGTGCATCTGCGGCAGCATCGCGTCGCTGTTCCTCGGCTCCTACTCTGCGTTCCTGGCCAGCTCGCTCGGAGCCACCACCACCCGCGCCGCGATCCTGTTCGGCATGGTGATCTGGGCGGCCTATTTGCTGGGCAACATCGTCAACATCGCCGTCACCGACCGCGTCGGCCGCAAGCCGCTACTCATCGGCGGCGGCGTGATCACCACGATCGCGCTGGTGCTTGCCGCCCAAGTCGGTCTTTCCAAAGAACACGTCGGCACCATTTTCGTGATCCTCGCGGCCGGCGGGTTCAGCTACTGGTGCGGAGTGAACCAGGCCATCTGGCAGTACACCGCGGAGTTGTTCCCGACGTCGGTGCGCGGAACCGCGCGCGGCTTCACCACCGGCTGGACACGGTTCGCCGCGGTGCTCAGCAGCGTCTTCACCCCGATCCTGATCAAAACGATCGGCTTCTCCGCGGTGATGCTCGTGTTCGCCGCGTTCGCGCTCGGCATCATCGTGTGCGGCATCCTGCTTCCCGAGGTAAAGGGCCGCGATCTGGCCGAAATCGCACCCGAGGGGCGCGAAGCCGTGCTGGCCGAAAAACAATAGCCGCCGCCTGACAGACTTCTTAGGAGATGCCCCAGCATGTACAACCAGGCTGCGGTGCTGCACGCCCCGCACGATCTCCGCATCGAGGAACGTCCGGTGCCCACCCCAGGACCACGGGAGGTGCTCATCGAGGTCCGGGCGGTCGGGATCTGCGGCTCCGATGTCCACTACTACGAGCACGGTCGAATCGGCGACTTCACCGTCACCTCCCCCCTCGTGCTTGGCCACGAGGCGATGGGTGTGGTCGTCGGTCACGGGCCCGGGGCGTCCCGCCACGCCGCGGGGACCCGCGTGGCCATCGAACCCGGTGTGCCTTGCGGCCGGTGCACGGAATGCCGCACCGGCCGCTACAACCTCTGCGCCGACGTCGCGTTCTTCGCCACCCCGCCGGTCGACGGCGCATTCGCCCGGTACGTCACCGTCAACGAGGACTTCGCCCATCCCGTCCCCGACCAGGTTTCCGACACCGCGGCCGCCTTGCTGGAGCCGTTGTCGGTCGGGCTGTGGGCCGTCGGCAAAGCCCGGGTAGGCCCCGGCGACAGGGTGTTGATCACCGGCGCCGGACCGGTCGGGCTCCTGGCCCTCCAAGCCGCCCGTATCGCCGGGGCAGGCCACGTCGTGGTCACCGATGTCAACCAGCACCGGTTGAACACCGCCGCCGCACTCGGCGCGGACCGAACCCTGCGACCCGGCACCGACCCGTTCGACGACATGCGCGCCGACGTGCTGCTGGAGTGTTCCGGAGCCCCTTCCGCAGTGAGCACCGGGATCCGGGCGCTGCGCCCGGCCGGCACCGCAGTGCTGGTCGGCATGGGCCCCGGCAGCGATATACCGCTGCCCGTCGCACTGATCCAGAACCGCGAAATCACCGTCACCGGAACTTTCCGCTACGCCAACACCTATCCCGCCGCGGTCGCCCTCAGCGCCTCGGGCCGAGTGGACCTGGACACGCTGGCGACCGGGACGTTTCCGTTGGCCGACACCGAAATCGCACTGCAAGCCGGCCGCAGCGACCCCACCACGATCAAACCCGTTGTCATACCGGCATAACCGTCACTTGGGGCGATGGGAAATCGACGTGCCGATTTCCCATCGCTCGGGCGTCAGGCCATGTGGCGGTGCGCCGTTGTGGCGACCCGCGAGGCGATGTCCTGGCACAGGCCCGCCGCTCCATCGATGAGGGGGATCCACCGCGGGCCGATGTTGCCGCGGCCGCGGACGATGGCGGCGCAGACCAGGTTCGCGGCGTCGTCGAGGTGCAACGGCGGCAGTCGGCGCAGATGCGCGGTTGGGGCGCTCATGCGGGTGTCGACGAATCCCGGGTAGACGGTGGCGAGTCTGATGCCGTCTTGGCGCAGTTCGGCGACGGTGCCGCGCAGCCAGATGTCGAAGGCGGATTTCGATGCCTGGTAACCGGCCCAGCGCGGCCAAGGCGGCAGCCGGGTTGCGAACGTGGCGACGTTGACCAGGAGTCCGCCGCCATGTGCCCGCATGAGCGGCAGCAGCCCGAGGGTGAGCTTGACGGGGCCGAGGTAGTTGATGTTGATCAGGCTTTGGTGCTCGTGGAAGCGGTCGTAGGAGTCGTGAATCGCTCGCCGGACGGATTTGCCCGCGTTGCTGACGAGGATGTCGACGCGGCCAAACTCGTCGCGAACGTATTTGGTGAGGTTGTCGACCTCGTCGAAGTCGGTGAGGTTGGTGCGCAGCGCGATCGCCGCGCCGCCGTCGGCCGTGATCTCCGCGGCAAGATCGTCCAGGTGGTGCTGGGAGCGTGCGACCAGGACAACGTGCGCTCCGGCGGCGGCGAGTTTCCTTGCGGTGGCGCGGCCAATGCCGTGGGACGCTCCCGTGACCAGGACGGTCTTGCCGGTGACGGCGCGCGCGAGCCCGCGTTCGTTCACGCGCCGGTACCCGTAGAACAACCGGGAAACCGTCCGCTTAGCCACGCCCATGGTCGTCCTCCTGAAGCCTTTCGGTCATCATTTTTCGATCGCGCGCCAGGACACCGCCAGCGCCCCGCCGATCAGCGCCAGCACCATGCCGATGAGGAATCCGCCCAGGTTCGTCGTTACGTACGAGGTGAAGGCGAGCGCGATGATGCCCGCGCCCAGCAGGTTGTGCCGCCAGGGCTTGGTCCACAGCAGGATTCCGCAGCCCACGAGCGCGGCGGCCACGAGAAGCGAACCGATTCCCGGACCGCCCTGGATGAGAATGAACCGGACGCTGAGCACCGGAACGACCGCGAGTTCCATACCCGCGAACAGCGTCAGCAGGCCGGCGAGGAAGGGCCGGGTGGCCCGCCATTGGCTGAACGCGGTCACCGAGTCGCCGATTCCGCGAGCCATCAGAAGCATTCCTCGGCGCCGTAGACGACTTTGAATCGCATGTCGGTCAGATTCATCGTGCCGACGGCGAGGGTGTTGGTCTTGACCCGCAGTTGGTCGATGGACACCGAATCGGCACGCTGAAGGATCCCACCGATGGCGCCGGGGTCCTCGTGGCCGGGCGGGCGCGGTCCCAGGTGCAGCTCCCGGAAGGTGGTGTTGCCGGCCAGGTCGGTCAGGTTCAGTGCCAGATTTTTCACCGTGACCGGTGCCTGTTTGCCGGCGGTGATGCGGACCGTGACAGGTCCGGCGGGGCTGGGGATCACGACGGATTCGCATAAGCCGCGTATCTCGGCGGATACGACAGTGGTGACGCCGACCGGCAGGCGTCCGTCGGGGGTGTTCTCCAGCCGGGGGATCTGCAGGAAGCCGTCGCTGTCGAAGCGCTCCGCGGAAACCTTGAACGGCAAGCCGGAAAGGTTGAACGAGACCGGCAGCGCGGAAGTCGCGGTGAGTACCAGCAGAACCCCGGTGGCGAGGAGGTTCGCGAATAGAACCATGGCGAAGCGCGCTTTCCTGGTGCGTCCCGGCCGCGCGGGTTCCTGCTCTCCGGATGCATCGGTCATTCCCGTGCGCCTTTCCCGTAGACGAATCCCCTATGCCGAATCCCGTATGACGAAACGAAGGACGATCACGCGAAAAGTCATGCCTGTTCGGTGCGTGCGCAGTCTAGGGAGGCGACGGCGATGCCCTTCGATCGGGCTAATGATGCTCGGATCAACATATTCAACTTAGTGAATACAAACGTCTCGCGTTGCCTGTCGCCGTCGTGTGAATGTTGCTCACGCTTGATCCGGAGGGTGCTAGGGTGACGCCCACGTTTCTCTTTTCGGCTTCATGTTTGCGTTTTCGGGCGGTCGCTGCCGGGTGTGTCCTTGCTGGCCGGTGACGATCACTGCCGGCAATGAATAGTGCTCGCTAGAAGGGCTTTGAATGCGTCACGCTGCTGAAACTGCTTCGGATGCCTTGGCCGTGGTCGGAATGTCCTGCCGGTTGCCGGGCGGGCTCAACAGCCCGGACGAGTTCTGGTCGGCGCTGCGGGCCGGGCGCGATGTCATCGGCGAGCCGCCACCGGGGCGTTTCGATCCGGAGCGGTTCCTGGACGCGGACCCGCAACGCCCCGGGAAGACGTACACCTTCGCCGGCGGGTACCTGGCCGACATCGCAGGATTCGATGCGGAGTACTTCGGGATCTCGCCGCGTGAGGCGCATCTGATGGACCCGCAGCAACGCCTGCTGCTGGAGATGACCGCGGAAGCGTTCGATGATGCGGGGATCGCGCGGTCGCGGGTGGCGGGGTCGGACACCGGGGTGTTCGTGGGCATGTCGGACCTGTCGTACGCCGCGCTGCAGCAGTCGGTGCCGCGCGTCATTTCGTCGCACAGCATGAGTGGTGCGGCGCTGTCGATGGCAGCGAACCGTCTTTCCTACGTCTTCGACTTGCGTGGGCCGAGCATGACGGTGGATACGGCGTGTTCCTCGGCGCTGGTGGCGATGCATCAGGCTTGCGAGGGCCTGCGGACCGGCCGGTTGGGGCTGGCGGTGGTGGGCGGGGTGAACCTGCTGCTCAACCCCTACAACTTCGTCGGGTTCTCGAAGGCGACGATGCTGTCGAAAAAGGGGCGGTGTGCGTCCTTTTCGGCCGAGGCGGACGGCTATGTGCGTGCCGAGGGCGGCGGTATCGTCGTGCTCAAGCGCCTGTGCGATGCGGTGGCCGACGGGGACCGGGTGCACGCGGTGGTGCTGGGCAGTGGCACCAACGCCGACGGAAGGGCGAGCGGAGCGCTCGTCCCGGCGGCGGAAACGCAGGCGGCGCTACTGCGCGGGGTGTATGGCGGTTTCGGGATCGACCCCGATGATCTGGTGTACTTCGAGGCGCACGGCACCGGCACCCCGATCGGTGATCCGGTGGAGTGCGAGGCCATCGGCCGGGCGCTGGGGACTCGCCGCGGTGCGGCCCTGCCGCTGGGGTCGGTGAAGACGAATCTGGGGCACCTCGAACCGGCCTCGGGAATCGCCGGTGTGCTCAAGGCGGTGCTGGTGTTGCGCCACGGCACCATCCCGGCCTCGCTGCACGCCGACCCGCTGGATCCGGCGATCGACTTCGACGGCATGGGGCTGGAGGTGGTCCGCGCCGCCCGCCGGGTGGACGTGCGGGAGCGCTCCGTGGTCGGCGTGAACAGTTTTGGTTTCGGCGGCGCGAATGCGCACGTCATCCTCGGGGCCGCGCCGAACGCCGCCGCAGCCGCGTTGCCCGCGGATCCGGCGACCCGGCCACTGCCGCTCGTGGTCTCCGCTCGGACGCGGGAAGCTCTCGTGGCGGCGGTAAAACGCACCGCCGAACGACTGGACGCGACGCCGTTTGCGGAGTTCTACGACGCCTGCTACACCGCCGCCCGACGGCGTGAGCAGCACCCGTATCGCGCCGCGGTGCTCGCCGAAACCCCTTCCGCGGCAGCCGAACTCCTCTCGGCGCTGGCCACCGACGACGCGGCACCCGGGTCCGGGCCGGCCAGCACGGGTAAACGGGTGGCGTTCGCGTTCGCCGGGAACGGAACCCAGTGGGCTGGGATGGGTGCGCAGCTGTTGCGCGAGGAACCCGTTTTCGCTGTGGCCGTCCGCGAGGTGGACGCCGCACTGGCTCCGCTGCTGGGCTGGTCGGTGGCCGAAAAGCTGGCCGCCACGACGGAGCCGGCGGCGATGACGGCCACCGAAGTCGCCCAGCCCGCGCTGTTCGCACTCCAGGTCGGCCTCGTGGCGCTGCTCGCCGAGTACGGGGTGCGCCCGTCGGCGGTGGTGGGTTACAGCGTCGGTGAGGTCGCTGCCGCCCACGTATCCGGCGCGCTCGATCTGGAAACGGCGGCTCGGGTTATCGTCGAACGCAGCCGGATTCAAGGACGCACGGCGGGACAGGGCCGGATGGCCGCGATCGGCCTCGGTGCCGAAGGCGCCCGGGAATTGCTCGCGGCCTACGGCGGCCGCCTGGAGATCGCCGGGATCAACGCCGCCGACCACGTCACGATCTCCGGGGACGGTGAATCCCTGCGCGCCCTCGCGACCCAACTGTCCGAGAGCGACGTCTTCGTACGCGAACTCGATCTGGATTACGCGTTCCACAGCCATGTCATGGACCCGACCGAGACCGACCAGCGCGGAGCACTCGCTGATATCGTCGCGTCGCGCACTCGCGTACCGCTGGTGTCCACAGTGACCGGTGCTCCGATCGAAGGGCCGGAGCTGACCGGCGACTACTGGTGGCGCAACATCCGCCAGCCGGTCCGTTTCGCCGCCGCGGCCCGGCATCTCGTCGAGCAAGGCGTCGATACCGTGGTGGAGATCGGCCCGGACGCCGCACTCAAGCCTTACCTGCGTCGCGCCGGAGCCACGGCCGTTCCGACGATGACCCGGTCGGCAGCGGGCGGGGACGCGGTGCGTGCCGCGGTTGCGACAGTGATCGCCAACGGCGTCGAGATCGACTGGTCCGGCTACTTTCCGCTCCCGGGCCGGGTGGTGGACCTCCCCGCGTACCCGTGGCAGCGGGAGCGGTACTGGCAGGCCGAGCCGAGCATGTGGCTGCGGTCGGTAGGCGACGGGAACACGGTCCACCCACTGCTGGGCGACCGAGTTCCGGTAGCGGAACCCACCTGGCACAACGAGATCGAACGAGCCCGACTGCCCTGGCTGGGCGACCACTTGGTCGACGACACCGTGGTAATCCCGGCCGCCGGCTACATCGAGATGGCCCTAGCCGCCGGACGGCAGCGGTTCGACTCCGCCGCCGAGCTGGACACTCTGGACATCCCGACCGCATGCGCGCTGCCGTGGGATTCCGAAATGGACATGCGGCTGCAGACCTCTTTGTCCGATGAGGACGGCGTGCTGCGGATAGCCAGCCAGAGCGACTCGAAAAGGGAGTGGCGTCTGCATGCACGCGGGCGCGTGCGCCCAAGAATCGGGCGCGCTCCCAACGAGATCGACCCAACCGCGTTCCGCGAGTCCGCGGCCACCCGCATTGGCGGCGACGAGTTCTACGACCGGTTGGACGCCACCCGCCTGAGCTGCGGCCCGACGTTCCGGCTGCTGCACGAACTGTGGACCGTCGGTGACAAGGTCCTGGCCCGCTACTCCCACGACCTGCCCGACAACGACTTCGAGGCCCACCCCGCGGTACTTGACGCCGCCCTGCAAGCCGGGGTGCCGTTGCTGCCGGGGATGAACGAGAGTCCAGGCGCGGCCGCACGGACCGCATACCTGCCCATATCGATCGGCCGCGCCCGGGTGTGGGCCCGACCGACGCCGCACGGATTCATTCATGTGCGGCTGCGTTCAAGAGTTCCGCGCGAGGTGTGCTGGGACGTCCTCGTCACCGACGAATCCGGCCAGGTGACCGTGGAAATGAGCGAGTGCCGGGTACGGCGGGTCGGCACGATTGCCGACGGTCGTCCCACCGAACTCGTCACGGTGCCGTTGGCCGCACCGCGCCACGGACAAGAGATCGAGGCGAGCGCACTCCCGGAGCCTTCCGAGGTCCTGACCGGTGCCGAGGAGGCGATCGCCGAGCTGCGGGCCACGAAAGGCACGCAGGTTCGTGCGGTCCTGCCGCTGATCCGTCGGTTGTCGGCGTGCTGTGCAGTGTCGGCGTTTCGGACGCTGCTCGGCGACCGCTCCGAGTTCGCTACGGTCGACCTGATGGAAGCCAGCGTGCTCCCAAAGTACGCGAAGCTGGTTGACGTGTTCGTCGGCATCGCGCGGGAGCATGGACTGGTGACCTCGGCCGGCGCGGGAACCTGGCGCATCGTCGAAGCCCCCGCTCCCGAACCGGTGCTGGCCGAGGTCCTTTGGCAGCATCCGGACGACGCCGCGGCGGCCATGCTCTACGGCCGGTTCGGCCTGCACCTGGTGGATATCCTGTCCGGTCGCAGTGACCCGCTGGATCTGGCTTTCCAGGACAGCGGCAGCGAAATCATCGAGTGGTTCTACGAGAAGGCGTCGTTGCCGGCCTTCTACAATGGAGTCGCCCGCGATGTGGTCCGGTCGATCGCCGAAACCATTCCGGCGGATCGGTCGTTGCGAATCTTGGAGGTCGGCGCTGGGACGGGCGGCACCACTTCGGCCGTCCTGCCGGTGGTGCCATCCGATCGCACGTCGTATGTGTTCACCGATGTCTCGTCGTCGTTCTTCCCGCGAGCGCAGGAACGGTTCGCCGACCACGGTTTCGTCGACTACCGGCAGCTGGATCTAAACCAGGACTTCGGCGAGCAGGGCTTCGCGCCCGGTCAATTCGATTTGATCATCGCCTCCAACGCGCTGCACGCCACCACGGAGCTGGGTAGTGCGCTGCAACGGCTCGGCGAACTGCTGACCGACGGCGGGCAGTTGCTCGTCTACGAGGCACACGACACGTCGCTTTTGGCGCTGGCCTTCGGACTCTTCGACGCGTTCTGGGCATTCACGGACATCGACCTGCGTACCGCCTCGCCGCTCGTCGCGGCAGACCGGTGGCCGTCGCTGCTGCGCGAGTCCGGCTTCGACGATGTCATCCAGATCGGTCTTACCGACGATGAGGAACCCGAGTCCTCGGTGCTGCTGGCCAGAAGGCGGCGGGACGCTTCCCCTGCACGGACGCGCCCGGCCGGGGACGGCGTCACGCGCTGGCTGATCGCCGCCGAGAGCCCGGCCGATGCCGACCTGTTCGTGAAACTCGGCCGGGAACTGGCTGAAGCCGACTGCGTCTCGGTTGACCAGGTCGAGATGAGCACCGACTCGGACGTGTGGTTCGACCTGGTTCCGCCCGGCGAGGGCCCGGTAGACGTGGTGCTGCTGTTCGGTGCGGGCGAGTCCGAGCCGGAGGACATCGTGCGGTCCGCAGCGGTGATTCGCGCGGTGGCCGACGCGGCCCAACGAGTGGACGCCGAGGTGACGTGCTGGCTGGTCCTTCCCTCCGCCGAGGTCGAGATCGGATCAGGAACGGTCGAGCCGGTGTCTGCGGCGGTGTGGGGTATGGCGCGGTCGGTGGCCAACGAGTCGCACTGGATGGAGCTCAACCGGATCGCGCTGGAACGCGGAACGGATTCGGCCGCGGACGCAAGACGGTTGAGCGTCGAGCTACTCGATCCCGACGACGAGGACGAGATCATGCTGACCCCACGGGGGCGGTTCGTCCCGCGCCTGAGGCAACGACCGGCCGGGACACTCCCCGTCGGAGCCGACACGGACCGGCCCTACACGTTGGCACTGCGTGACCAGGGCCTGTCCTACCGCCTGGCTTGGGTCGAAAGCACTGCCCCCCGACTGGGACCGGACGAGGTGCTGGTGGAGGTCCGGGCGGCCGCGCTGAACTACCGGGACATGATGGTGGCCGTCGGCCTGCTGCCGCCGGTCGCCGAAGCCGAGGGCCACATCGAGTCCGAGCAGTTGCTGGGCTTGGAGTGCGCGGGCGTGGTGTGCGAGACGGGTTCCCAGGTGACCGATCTGCGGGTCGGAGACCGGGTATTCGGGATGACGGTCGCGGCGTTCGGGTCGCATACGGTGGCCAGCGCGCGGTCGGTGGCGCGGATCCCGGAGGGGATGTCCTTCGCAGCGGCGGCGACGATCCCGATCGCCTACCTCACGGTGCACTACGGGCTTGGGCATCTTGCGAGCCTCGCACCGGGGGAGACCGTATTGGTGCACGGTGCGGCCGGTGGGGTCGGCTTGGCGGCCATCCGGTTCGCCGAACTGTGCGGGGCGAGGGTGATCGCCACGGCGGGATCCCCGGCCAAGCGGGACTGCCTGCGGATGCTCGGGATCCGGCACGTGCTCGACTCACGCAGCATGGAATTCGCCGACGAGGTCCGGGAGATCACCGGTGGTCGCGGCGTTGACGTGGTGCTCAATTCGCTCAGCGGGGACGGCATCGCGCGCGGCCTGGAGGTGTTGGGCACCAACGGCAGGTTCGTGGAACTCGGCAAGCGCGACATTTACGGCAACAGCCGGATGCTCATGGGCACGCTGCGGAAGAACATCAGTTTCTTCGCGGTGGACATCGGCAATCTGCCGTTGGGCCGCCCGGACTTGGCGGCCGATCAGTTCGCCGAGGTCGCGCGTCGCCTCGATGCCGGGGAGTACCGGCCGCTGCCCCACCAGTCGTTCGCCGCCGCCGGCATCGACGACGCATTCCGGTTGATGCAGCACTCCCGGCACGTCGGCAAGCTCGTGGTCTGCTTCGACGAACCCGTGCCAGTGGAACGAACCGCCCTACCGAGCCTCGCCCCGGACGGTACGTATCTGGTCACCGGTGGGCTCGGTGGGTTCGCGTTCGCGGCGGCACGTCGACTGGCCGAACGCGGCGCCCGGCACCTCGCCCTGGTCGGCCGACGGGGACCGGCCACTCCTGGAGCCGAGGAAAAGGTCGCCGAACTCGCCGCGCTCGGCACCGAGGTCTCCGTGTACGCCGCCGACGTCGCCGACCGCGACGCCATGCGCGCGGTGTTTCAACAGATCGACGACGGCGGGTACCCAGTGCGTGGCGTCGTGCACGCCGCGATGCACCTGGACGACGAGATCCTGATCGACCTCGACGATGATCGCTTCCGAGCCGTGCTGTCACCGAAGATCGGCGGTGGGTTGGTGCTCGACGAACTCACCCGTGGACGTGACCTCGACTTCTTCGTCGTGTTCTCGTCCGGCTCCGTGGCGATCGGCAACGTCAAGCAGAGCGCGTATGTCGCTGCAAACGCCGCCCTCGAAGCCCTCGTCCGCGTCCGCCGGCGGCGTGGTGAGCCGGCACTGGCGATCCAGTGGGGCGCCATCAGCGACGTCGGTTACGCTGCGCGCACCGGGATATCGGTGGCGTTCGAGCGATTCGGCATAGGGACCGCGACCGCACAGGAGGCGCTGGACATCTTCGACCGGCTGCTCGGTTGTGACGACCCGGTGGTCACCGTGGCGAACTTCGAATGGGGACAGGCAAGCGAATTCCTGCCCGTGCTCAAAGCACCCCGCACCGCCGGTCTGCTGCCGCCGGAAATCGAGGGCACCGGCTACCGTGTCGACCAACTCGTCGAGCGAATTCGGGCGGAGTCCGTCGAAGCCCGTCGCCGGTTGGTGGACGACACCCTGGCGCAACTGGTCGCGGTGGTCCTGCAGACCACGCCGGATCGGCTGGACCGAAACCGATCATTGGACCAAATGGGCATGGACTCGCTGATGGCGATGGAACTTCTGCTCAAGGCACGCAAGCAGTTCCAGGTGGACATTCCGCCGATGGCGCTGGCCAGCAGCGTCGGAACCATCAGCGGCATGGGGCGCATCATCCTGGATCACCTCGGCTTCGGCGTCGCGACCGAGCCCGGTGAACCAATGAACGGAACCGGGACGGGAGACGAGCAAGGCCCCGCAGCCACGACAATGTCCCGCGAATGACACCCTCTCGACAGCGGTTTCCCGGCTAAAATCGGGGAATTCCGGCACCCGGCGGACTACGAGTCATGCGTGTCCGCCGGGGCGGCTGGTCGAGCTGATCAAGCGTTGCCGCCCAGCTCGCGAGGCGCGCACGCTTCTTAATGTGCAGGAAAGGAATTTCTTCCCTTTTTTCCGGATTTCGATGGCTGAACGCGCATGGTCATCGGAAGAGCGGCGTGCGTGGTTCAACGGGGCCGTAGGGCGGGCTCATACTACGGTGCGATGGTCGTTTCGGCCTAGTCCGAGTGTGAGCCGAGTGGGTGTTGTTGCGTGTCGGTAATGGTGCCGGAGGAGGTGAGGCGACTTTTTCAGGTCTTGACCGGTGAGGACATGACGGATGCGGATGAGGATGCGTTGTTCGCGGTGGCGGAGCGGTTGGAGCAGGGTGCGGCGACGGTGGAGGTGTTGGCACCGGTGGTGGGGGAGGTGGTGGGACGGGTGCGGGGTGGGTTTTCGGGGAAGGCGGCGGATCGGTTCGCGGAGCGGTTGGAGGGGTTTTCTTCGGTGTTGGAGGCGGGTGGTGTGGGGTTGCGGGAGTTGGCGGGGTTTGTGCGGAATTTGGCGTTGCAGGTGCAGTATTTGAAGTTTGTGACGGTGGGGGGTTTGCTTCTGTTGTTGGCTGAGGTGGTGTGGGCGGTGGCGATGGCGGGGGTGACGGGTGGGGCGAGTATGGCGTGGTTGGCGGCGCGGTTTGTGGTGATGCGGTTTTTGTTGTCGCGGTGGTGGGGTCAGTTGTTCGTGCGGTTGGCGGTGGCTCAGGTGGTGGGGGTGGGGTTGCAGTTGGTGGTGGAGGTGGGTGCGCAGGGGGCGCAGTTTGCGTTGGGGACGCGGAAGAAGTGGGATGGCCAGTTGACGGGGATGGCGGTGGGGGTGGGGTCGTTCAGCGCGTTGTTGGCGGTGCCGTTGTCGGTGCTGGGCAGTGTGGTGGGTAATGCGATCACCAAGGTGTTGGTGCGTGGTTTGGGCGATGAGATTGATGCTGAGGTGCTGGCAGCGGCGGCGAAGCATGCTGTGGAGGAGCACGCGCAGCTGTATCCGGTTTCGTCGATGGCGCGTTTTGCCCGTGTGGTGTCGAAGAATATTGAGGATTACACGGGTATGTCGGTGCGGGCGATGTGGGCGGCCCGGTTCGGTCACGGGCTGGGCGAATCGCTGGAAGAGGGCCTGACCGAAATGCTGGGCGAGGCGGGGTATGGCGCGCTGAGTGGTCAGGGGGCGCAGTGGAATCCGTTCTCGTTCACCGCCGGGTTGTCGGGGGCGGTGGGCTCGGGTATCGGGAACCTGACGGGTCTGACGTTGCGAGGCCAGTTGATTCCGGCGGGCCGGGCCCGAGACACCACCAGCGAGAATGAAAAGTCCGACAGCACGGAGTCGGATACGGCCGATTCGTTGCCGGTCGACCCCGAAAAAGCGCTGGCGGGTGACCCGACCGGCGTATCGGATGGCGGCGTGGTCGGCGAAGATGCGGCGGTTTCGTTCCGGACCAGGGCTGTGCCGTCGGGTGGCCCGGTGCCGGGGGCTTCGGTTCCGGAGCCCAGTGTTGCCCCGTCTGCCAGTGTTGCCCCGCCTGTCGGGCAGTTGCCTGGTGGTGGGCCAAGGGATGCGGATGCCGGTGTTGCGGTAGGTGAGGACTCCAGGACCGGCGTGTCTGAAAAGCCAAGGGATACCGGGGCGCTGTCGTGGCTTGATGGTGATGCAAAGGCACCGGATGTGCTGCGGGCCCACGATACGCCGGTTAAGCCGCCACCCCCTTACATCCCGCCTCAAGGTGACGACCACGTCCGAAGTGATTCGCCGGGTTACGACGGTGCTGCCAGCGTACGGGATTCCCTTCCCGCTGCGCCGCCGCCGGCGTACAGCTCGGTTGCTGGTGGTAATGACCACGCCGGTCCTGGCGGGTCTTCTGTGCGCGATCACGATGAGTCGGTGGGGAATTCGGCACCCTTGCCGAGGTCGGGTTCGCTCGACCAGGACGGCTTGCTGGTCGAAGATGGTGGGGCTACGGAGGGGAATTCCCATGCCGATCTGCCGCACGAGCATGTCGGTACTGGTCCGTCCGGTGTGGACAGTTTGAGTCCTTCAGTGGAGGGCGTGCGGGGGGCAGAGGCTGCGTCACCCGTGCTCGCTTCAGTCGCGGACAAGCCTTTGACGGGTGCGACCGATGTGCCCGGTGTGTATTCGGGCAGCGCGGTATCGGAGACGACTTCTCCCTTGGCAGGGGTCATTCCGGGCTCCGACGGCGGCGGGGCAGCGGCCGGTGTGGCGGGGTGGACGGAGTCGGACCTGCATCGGGAGGTGGAACGCGCCAAAACGGTGGGCACACACCGTGGTGTGGCGGTGCGGATCGTGCAGGGCACGCATGATGTGGTGGCGTTGGTGCGGGGCGATGCCGGTGTGTCGCTGGATGATGTGGTGGCTTTGGTCGCGGCGCGGGTTGGCGAGGTCAGTCGTGATAATGCCGTGCGGTTCTCCCGGGAGTTGGCGGCCCGCCTTGGCACAGAGGGGACGGGGTTGGCCGTCCACGCCGGTGCGGGGCCGGACCCGTTGGCGGATCTCCCGGGGTTGGAGGAAGTTGCCGACGCCGGTCAGCGCGATGACACGACGGCGGAGTCGGTGGATATTCCGATGACATGGGGGTTTGATCCGGCTGCCGCCGAGTTGGTGGATGACCTGGGGTCGTGGTCGGTCGATTGGCAGACCGTTGAGCAGGCGTGGGTCTCGGTAGGGGACGAGGTCGGCATCGGGCAATCGGGTGGCGTGTCGGCGGAAGGCGGCACGGTCGCAGGTGTGGCCGGGCGATCTGCGGATGCTCCTGGTGGCGTGCCTTCAGGTGTGGGTGTGGCGGGGGGCGCATCGGTAGGTGAAAGGAGCGAGAGAAACCGGATTCGCATCGATGATCCGGTCGATGGCGGTGTTGTGCGGGGGCCTGAGGAGCCCGCTCGATCTGGGGTGGATCAGCAGCAGGTGATGTTGTACGAGGACGTCTGGGCCGAAGTGCGTCGCGCTCGTGACGCGGGCCAAACCCACACCGGTGAGACGTTGGGCGCGAAGTTCGGCCGGACCGCGGCGTGGGGTCGGTCCCGGCTTGCGGAGTTCAGGAGGAGGGAGGGCGGTAAGACCCGGACACAGTTTATTACGGAGCAGCGGGATGCGGAGTTGGAGCCGGTGTGGGCGGAGGTGCGTCGTGCTCGTGATGCGGGTCAGCCCTACACCGGTGGGACGTTGGCGAAGAAGTTCGGCAAGAGCAATTGGTGGGGTAAGGAACGGCTTGCGGAGTTCAGGAGAGCGGAGGGGGAACAGAATGCGGAGTTGGAGCCGGTGTGGGCGGAATTGCGTCGTGCTCATGACGCCGGTGAACCCCACACCACCCGGTCGTTGGCGAAGAAGTTCGAAAAGAGCGGGGGGTGGGCTGCGCAGCGGATCGCGGAGTTCAGGAGGCGGGAACCGGATATGAGCCGGGCGCAGTTGGTCGCCGGGCAACGGGAGGCATTCTCAGCGCAGGTGTGGGCGGAAGTGAGTCGCGCTCATGACGCCGGTGAACCGCACTCCGGTGCATCGCTGGGCGCAAAATTCGGAAAGAGCAAGTCGTGGGGTAGGCAGCGAATTGCGGAGTGGAAGAGGCGGGAGGGTGGTCGGTCAGCCCAACCGGCGGAGACGGTAACGGCACTAGCGGCCGATGCCGGTGCAGGGTCGGCTGAACACGCTGAGGATCCAGCATCGCCCTTGCGGGATTTGGTGCCGATTGATCAGATCGAGGACGAGGGTTCGCTGGGTCCCAGCTGGGATGTGGCCGACGACGACGCGGGTGCTGCCACGGTCACGCGTGCCTCGGCGGCGGATGTGGATGTGTCCGGCGAGCGTCCTCGGTGGGGCCTCGGTACTGGAGGGACAGACTCGGCCGTCCACACTGGCGGCGTGCCGGATTCGCGGACGAGCAATCCGGTTGCCGAGCAGGCGGCCGCGAGCGAAGGGCTTGGTGGCATGGCTGCCGAGTCGGCGGGTGGTTCGGTTGAGCCGTTGGGGTCTCGGCCGGAGGGGACGGAGCCTTCAGCTGGAGGGGTGGCAGGGCCGGCCTCGGTAGGTGGGAGCAGTGGGCGAAAGCGGCGTCGTGTCGGTGATCCGGGCGATGGCGGTGCCGTGCCGGGTTCTGCGGGGGCAGCTGGTCGGCGTGCGCCTCGACCGGATGATTATCAGCGGAACGAGGAGTTGGGCGTGTGGGACGAGTTGCGTCGGGCGCAAGAAGCGGGTCATCCCCACACCGGTGAATCGCTGGCGCAGGTGTTCGGCATGAAGGCGAGGTGGGGTTACAAGCGGATTGCGGAGTTTCTGGCGCAGGAGGGGGGTGCGAGTCGGAGGGAGGTGGTTGCGCAGCAGCGGGATGCAAAGTTTGCGGAGGTGTGGGCCGAGTTGCGTCGCGCACAAGAGGCGGGGCAGCCCCACACCGGCCAATCGTTGGCGGAGAAGTTCGGGAAAAGCAGGTCGTGGGGTAATAACCGGCTGGTGGAGTTCAAGGCGGAGGGCGGGCAGAGTCGGGCGGATGCGGCCAAGCGTGAGCGGGAGGCGTTGTTCGAAGCGGCGTGGGCGGAGCTGCGTCGGGCTCGTGACGCCGGTAAGCCCCACACCGGTGGGTCGTTGGGGAGGGCTTTCGGGAAGGGCGCGACCTGGGGTTCGGAGCGGCTAGCGGAGTTCAGGGCGCGGGAGGAGGGTGCGAGTCGGGTGGATGTGGTTTCGGGGCAGCGGAATGCGGAGTTGGTGGCGGTGTTGGCGGAGGTGCGTCGGGCTCATGATGCCGGTGAGCCGCACACCGGTGAGTCGTTGGGGAATGTGTTCGGCAGGGACGCGGCGTGGGGTTCGGAGCGGCTTGCGGAGATCGGCGCGCGCGAGGAAGGGTTGAGTCGGGCGGATGTGGCTGCGCGGGAGCGGGAGTTGGTGTGGGAGGAGCTGCGTCATGCTCGTGATGCGGGTCGTCTTCACACCGGTGAGTCGTTGGGGACGCTATTCCGCAGGAGCGCAGTGTGGGGCAGGGACCGGCTTCTGGAGTTCAGGACGCGTGAGGAGGACCTGAGTCAAGCGGATGCGGATGGCCAGGAACGGGAAGAGGTTCCGGAGGCGTCGCGGTCTGAAGGTGATGTCCCGGCGGCTGCGGATGTGGCTGAAGCCGAGCGGTCGCGGTTGGTTTCGAACTTGCAGGGATTGATGGGCTCGTTGCGCGGCCTCTTGATTGGTGCGCCGCAGGCGTATCGGCCCGGTTTGCGTCAGCGGGTCGCGGACTGGTCGGCGCGGATGGAGCGGGGCGAGCTGAATGGCGTGGAGTTGGAGAACTTGCGTAGGCGGGTGGGGCAGGCCGCGGAGTTGGTGGAGCGGGTGCGAGGTGAACGGTCGGCCGCTGGGTCGGCTCCCGTCATCGGGACGCTGCGGCAGGCCCATCTTGAGGCGGCGATTCGCGAAACGTCCGGCTTAATGGCGGCGGCTGAGACGATGCCGCGGCAGGTGGAACCCAACGTTGTCGAGCGATCTTTCGCCCTTGCCGAGACGGGCCTGCCGGCGCGGGAAAGGCCGACACCGGCGAGGGTGGCGGAGTGGACGGACTCGCATCTTCGTAGCGAGGTCGAGCGAGCCAAGGCGGTGGGCGGCCCTCGTGACCCGGCGGTGCGGATCGTGCAGGGCACGCATGATGTGGTGCAACTGGCGCGCGGGAACACTGTTGTTTCGCTGGATGATGTGGTGGCCCTGGTCGCGGCGAGGGTTGCTGCGAATGGCCATGATCAGGCGTTGCGATTTTCCCGGGACCTGGCCGTCAAGCTTGGTGTGCGGGGGACGGCGTTGTCCGTCCGCGCTGGGGCGGGTCCGGACCCCGGGACCGATGTCCCGCAATCGGAAGAGTATGCGGGGAGCAGACAGGCTGTTGGCAGTGCCGCTGAGTCGGCGCTTTTGGGATGGTCCAGCGGTGTTGGGTGGGGTACCGGACTGGAGATGACGGCGGCGGAGGATGTGTCGTTCCTGGGAGCCGGTTTCCACCTCGGGGCCGGCGGTGAGCAGTATGCGGGCCCGGGTGCGGCGGGATCGTTGGTGTCCATTGAGGACACTACTCGCGGTGTTGCGGGAACGGCTTCGATTGCTGAAAGCGGTCGCCGTAAGCGGCGGCGCGCCGACGCATCGGTCGGAGAGGGGGCTGCGCGCAGGCTTGCGTGGCCCAGTGACCAGGCGGGTGAAGCGGCCGAAGGACTTCAAGGTGTGCAGCTGTTGCAGGAGGCGGCGCGGGTGGCGGCGCGTCGTGCTCGTGATGCAGGTGAGCCGTACACCGCTGTGGCGTTGGGGGAAGCGTTCGGCAGGAGTGAAAGGTGGGGTGCGGCGCGGCTTGCGGAGATCAGGAATGAGGGTGGTGTGAGTCGGCAGGAGTTGGTTGAGCGAGAGCGGGAGGCGGCGCGGGTGGAGGCGCGTCGTGCTCGTGACGCGGGTGAGCCCTACACCGCTGTGGCGTTGGGGGACAGGTTCCAAAGGGGTCTGAAATGGGGTGCGGCGCGGCTTCGGGAGATCGGGGATGAGGGTGGTGTGAGTCGGCAGGATTTGGATCGGCAGGACCAAGAGGCGGCGCGGGAGGCGGCGCGGGTGGAGGCGCGTCGTGCTCGTGACGCGGGTGAGCCCTACTCCGCTTCGGCGTTGGGGGAAGCGTTGGGGAGGAGTGAAAGTTGGGGTGCGGCGCGGCTTCGGGAGATCAGGGACGAGGGCGGTGCGAGTCAGCAGCAATCGGATGATCAGGAGCAGCAGGTGCGGGAGGCGGCGCGGGTGGAGGCGCGTCGTGCTCGTGATGCGGGTGAGCCCTACTCCGCTTCGGCGTTGGGGAGGCAGTTCGGTAAGGGCAAGACTTGGGGGCGGCAACGACTTGCGGACATCGCGGATGAGGGTGGTGCGAGTCGGCAGGAGTTGGGTGAGCGGGAGCGGGAGGCGGCGCGGGTGGAGGCGCGTCGTGCTCGTGACGCGGGTGAGCCGTACACCGCTGTGGCGTTGGGGGACAGGTTCCAAAGGGGTGTGAAATGGGGTGCGGCGCGGCTTCGGGAGATCGGGGATGAGGGTGGTGTGAGTTGGCAGGATTTGGGTGAGCGGGAGCGGGAGGCGGCGCGGGTGGAGGCGCGTCGTGCTCGTGATGCGGGTGAGCCCTACACCGCTGCGACGTTGGGAAACGAGTTCGGGAAGAGCCAATGGTGGGGTGCGGCGCGGCTTGCGGAGATCAGGGATGAGGGCGGTGTGAGTTGGCAGGATTTGGGTGAGCGGGAGCGGGAGGCGGCGCGAGCGGAGGCGCGTCGTGCTCGTGACGCCGGCGAGCCCTACACCGCCGCGACGTTGGGAAACAAGTTCGGGAAGAGCCAAGGGTGGGGTGCGGCGCGGCTTCGGGAGATCGGGGATGAGGGTGGTGTGAGTCGGCAGGCGTTGGATGAGCGGGAGCGGGAGGCGGCGCGGGTGGAGGCGCGTCGTGCTCGTGACGCGGGTGAGCCCTACACCGCTGTGGCGTTGGGGGACAGGTTCCAAAGGGGTGTGAAATGGGGTGCGGCGCGGCTTCGGGAGATCAGGGATGAGGGCGGTGTGAGTGGGGCGATATCGGGGGATCCGGAGCAGGAAACTGCTGCCGCGCCGCAGCCGGCTTCCGAGTTTGATTCGCCGGCATTCGGAGAACGGCCCCGGGGTGATGTGCCGGAGGTGACAGCGGCTGAGCGGTCGCGATTGGTTGCCGACTTGACGATGTCGGTGGATGCCCTGCGACGGATTCTGTCCGATGCGCCGGCGAATTATATGCCCGAGTTACGGCAACGGGTTGCCATGTGGTCGGCGATGTTGGCGCGGGGTGGCTTTGATCGCGTAGAGCCAGCGGACCTGCACAAGCGAGTCAACGATGCTCGGGCGTTGGTCGAGCGGATAGGTAACGAGGTGCGGTCGCAACTCGCGCCCGCGGCCCAGCGGCAGCAGTTGGTTTCTGAGTTGATGGCATCGGTGGATTCGCTGCGGCAGCTTCTGGTTGATGCCTCGGCGCCTTATGAGCCTGAATTGCGTGCACGGGTGGAGTACTGGTCGGACGTCGCGCAGCAGCATTCCCGCCAGAGTTTGGATGTAGTGGCATTGCGGAACGAGGTGCAGGCCGCTGCCGCTGCTGTCGCGATGGTGCGGCAGACGCGGCGTGATGTTGCGCTGCAGGAGATAAATGCGTTGCTGGGTGCGGCTGATGCGGCGTTGCGGGAGGTGATGGATCGGCAGGGGCCTGATGTCGTGGCGGGATTGTTCGCTGGTGCCGATGAGGTGCTGGGTGTTGGAGCGGCGGAGCCGTTTCGGCTGGCTATGGCGTATCAGCTATTGCGGGCTCCGGACGATCGGGCGGCAGCTGAGGCGTTGCGGCAGCGACTGCGCGGGTACCTGGACGTGACCATGAATGTGACTGCGGCTGCGAGATCGGAGGTGGGCGGTGGTGGGTTCCTTCCGCAGCCGGGCGGTGCGGTGTCGGCGGTGGAAACGCCCAGCAAGGCAAACAGCCTGGATGCTGACGACGCTGCTATGGAGCGGGAGCGGCGAAAGCTGTTGGAGCGGCTCTATCGGCTGGCGGATGTCGGCGATGATGACGGGGCAAGCGGTGCTGGTGTCATGAACCGAGCGGATGCGCAATCTCGGCTCGACGCGGCTGTCGAGAAACGTTCGACGGAGGGCGCCGGGCGCGTTTCTCTCGGCTGGAGTGGGGGACAACGCCGTCGGTCTTGGCCTATTCGTACGTGGCCGAATGAGACCGGCTCGGCTGGGAATCCCGGTCCGGCTGGAAAACCCAGCCCAGCTGGGAATCCCGGTCCGGCTGGAAAACCCGGCCCAGCTGGAAAACGCAGTGGCTTGCCCTACCGGGGAACCGCCGAATGACGCATCGACGGTGCGGGCCGGTGGCTCAGTGGCCAGCGTCTACCTCTACCATTCCAGGGGTGGGCGCCTATGACGATCTTGATCAGTTCGAGCACTTGGACACCTCGACCTTGCCGCTGCGCCAGCAGCGAATCCTGGCCGCGATCCGCGATTGGGTGGTCAGGTACGGGTATTCGCCGAGCACGCGGCAGATCGGAGATGCTGTCGGCCTGCGGTCATCGTCGTCGGTGTCGAAGCACCTGACGAGTTTGGAGGAGAAGGGTTTCCTGCGGCGTAGTACTACGATGTCGCGACCGATCGACGTGCGCGTCTTCCTGCAACCGCCCTCGGCGCGGGAGTCTGGCGATGACTCGGTGCCCGTGCCCGTGGTCGGCGATATCGCCGCGGGAAGCCCGATCTCGGCAGAAGAGCACGTCGATGACATGCTGACGTTGCCCCGCGAACTTACCGGGCGAGGTCGCGTTTTCGGTCTTCGGGTGCGTGGTGACTCGATGATCGACGCCGCCATCTGCGACGGCGATATCGTTGTGGTGCGACAGCAATCCGAGGCACATTCGGGACAGATCGTCGCCGCGATGATCGACGGGGAGGCGACCGTCAAGGTGTTCCGTCGCCGCAACGGCCACGTCTACCTGGAGCCGCGCAACCCGGATTACGAGGTCCTCGACGGCGATACGGCCGTTGTGCTGGGCAAGGTCGTCTCGGTACTGCGAAGCGTCTGAAGCCCCGGTACACCCGCCGAAGGCCCGCCGGGACTTTCGCAACCGGACCAGCATTCGGGGTGCCAGTACTCGGCTGGCGGGCCGAGCGTAAATCGCCAATCTGGGTGAACCGGCACTCCCGTATTTCGTTGGTAGAGCTCATCATGCCCCCGTCGATCGGCGCCCGGGACGAACCGCGTGCTTCCTTGATCGCGTCGAGGAGATCACCGGGCGTAGGATCGCCCTGCGGAAGATCAACTCCTAGGAGGAGCTAAGACATGGTCAAGTCCTGGGTTTTCGACATCTTCAACTATCCCTACGGTGCCGATCCCGAAGCCTTCGACCCCGCCAAGGCTCAAGAACTCTACGACTGGCACTTCGACTCCTGGCTCAAGCTCGAAGAGCTGGGTTACGACGGGCTGTTCTTCAGCGAACACCACTTCACCGCCTACAACGTCAGCCCCTCGCCGAATCTCCTGGTTGCCGCGCTTGCCAAGCGCACCAGCCGGATGCGCCTCGGCGTCATGGGCAACATCATCCCGTTTCACAATCCGCGCCGCCTCGCCGAGGAAATCGCCATGCTCGATTACCTCACCGATGGGCGGCTCGAAGTCGGCCTAGGCCGTGGCGTCGACGAGCAGGAGTTCGTCAAGGAAGGCGTTTCGATGCCGACCACGCGCGGGTACTTCCAAGAAGGCATCGAGCTCATGCACAAGGCATGGCGGCAACCGGTGTTCAGCCACCACGGCGAGCACTTCAACTACGACGGCGTCACGATCTGGCCCCGGCCGCTCCAGCAGCCCAACCCGCCGGTCTGGCTGCTCACCCTCAGCCCGAGTACCATCGAGTTGTGCGGCACCCAGGGCTACAAGTGCACGTCCGCTTTCCAGACCGTGGAGAAGACGAAGGAGGCCTTCGATCTCTACCGCCGGGCGGCCGACAAGGCCGGGCATAAACCGGGCGCCGACGACTTCGGCCTGATGCGCAACGTCTTCGTCGCCGACACCGACAAGGAAGCACGTGAGATCGCCGAACCGGCGCTCGAAGTGCTCTTCGGGCTGTTCCGGGACGCTGCCATCTTCAAGGATCTCGACAACCTTCCGGCCGGCTACGAGTTCTACTCCTCGTTCTTCCGCCCATTCGTCGGGACGGGACACACCGATTGGAACGCGCTGATCGAGGCGGGCATTATGTGCGTCGGTTCGCCGTCCACGGTTCGGGACCAGCTGCTCTCCCAGGCTCGGGCGCTGCAGTGCGGGAACTTCTTCTCCTGGAATTCGTTCGGCCACCTGACCCCCGAACAGACCATCGGCTCGTACGAGCTTTACGCGAAGGAGGTCATGCCCGCGCTGCACGAACTCGACCTCGACTGACCGAAGCAGTCGTATCAGGACCGGCTGAGCAGCCGCGCGGCGGAAATCCGTCGGTCACGTCGGCCACGAACCGGGCGGCGAGGTCGCCGACGGCGGTCAGCCAGTGCCCGTCCGGGTAGTGCTCCTGGCGGTGGGCTCCGGTCACGTGAACGATGCGGAGCCCGCAGGCCCGGCTGATTGGATCGCTTATGTCGGGGAAGACGACGGGGTCGGATCGGGGACGGGAAGCACCCGTTGATAAACGGGCACGCTGATGGCCGCGATGACGATGTGCATCACCATCAGGGCCAGCACGGGGATGAAAGGCATCGACGCCACGAAGTACAGGACAAGGTCCGGAATGAACGACACGCCCACGACGATCGGCACCAGGCGGCGCAACAGCGGCTCGGGGTGCTTCGCGCGGCGACGGATCACGGCCCAGCCGATCGCCCCGGCAATGACGCCGAAAACAGTGGAGGGCAGGTACACGACCGGCTCTAGCCCCATGAACTCCATCGGCGGCATTGCGCCACTGGCGTGCGTCAACGTCCCAACGGCAAGGTTGATGGCCGAGGCCACTACCGCAGCGAGCGCGATCGCCGCGATCGCAGTCGTGTTGTTTGGACGGTTGGACATGGATTCCCCCCCTTGGATGGCTGCGGTTTTCCCATTTTGCCTAAAATTGGGATTTCATTCTCCAGTCCGCACCGAGTGCACCGAGTGCACCGAGTGCACCGAAGGCTAGCGAACGCGGCGAGAGTGGGCTAGGACATGCTTCGCGCCTTGCCCGTGTCGCCGTCGAACAATGCACGGAATGCCCTGTTAGGCGGGTATGTGCGGGAGAGCGGGGTTCGGCGTCGCACGAGCTACCACCCGGAGATCTCCCGATTCGCGGAACAAGAATTCACGGCGGTTCAGTGCTCCAGTTCTTGGCTGGCCGCGCTGGTGGTTGTCGATGCGTGGCCATTAGCGCTTTCCACCAGAGCCCGCGCGATCGCCGGCAGGTCGTGGCTGATCAATATCAGCCCGACGTCGGTGGTGCGGGCGGCTTCGGTGAGCAGCCCAAGCAGTTCTGCCTGGTTGATCAGGTCTTGGCCGGAGGTGATTTCATCGCAGATCAACACGGCCGGGTGCGCGAGCAGTGCGCGTGCCAGCGCTGCTCGTTGCAACTGTCCGCCGGACAGTGCGTGCGGTCGACGGTCGGCCTCGGGCGGGGCGAGGCCGAGTGATTCGAGCATGCTTTGCGCATCGCTTCGGGCCTGCTCGCCGTCGAGTCCGCGGGCCAGTTGCGCGATCGGGGCCGAGCAGATCGGTGCCGAGCAGGTCGACCGTTCCAGTCAACGTGACGCCGCCGCTGTGCTCGCCTTGCAGCGCTCTGCCCAGCGTCGTCTTCCCGCTGCCGGATTCCCCGATCACGGCGGTGATCTCGCCGGGCCGGACATCGATGTCGATGTCGATCAGAAGGTTATGCTCACCGGCGCGGGCGCGCAGGCCCCTCGCGCGGAGGATCGGTGTGCTCATGCGGTCGTGCCCTCGTTCCGGCGCATGAGCGCCTGATCCACCAGCAGGTTGATGCCCATGCACAGCGATATCAGCAACAGCGCCGGTACCAGGACGGCGAAGGGCTGGAGGAAGAGAGCTTCCTTGTTGCGTTCGACCAGCACCGCCCAGTCGCTGGCGGACGGGGCAAGACCGAGGCCCAGGAAGTTCGCCGACGCCAGCAGGTACAGCACGAGGCTCAACCGGGTTCCGGCGTCGACGAGAACGGGTCCCAGTACCGCGCGCCCGATGTAGCCCAAGTGAATCCGCCACCAGGACTCGCCTTGCATCGTCATCGCCTCCACCGCCGTGCGGCAGCCAGGAGCCAGTGCGGCGCTGCGGACGATGCGGACCACCGCGGGCAGTTGGAGCACCGCGATGGCCACGGTCAACGTGACCACGCCCCGCCACCCGGTAGCGGCCAGCACGAGCAGCACCAGCAGTCCCGGGAGCGCGAGGATGAAATCCAGGAAGCGCAATAAGGCACCGTCGGCCCAGCGGTTGCGGCGGCCGGTGACGAGCAGCGCGAGTGGCATGCCGATCACATAGGACAGCATCAACGACAGGCCGGCGAGCGTGACGATCGAGATGCCGCCGCTGAGGACGAGGGCGAGCACGTCCCGGCCGAGAACATCCGTTCCCAGCGGGAAGTCCGAGGTCGGTGGGCGCAACGGCCCGGCCGTGGATCGCACCGTGCCGGCGAAAAGCGGTCCGAGCAGTGCCGTGAGCGCCGGAACGCCGAAGAACGCCAAGCCGAGGACCACGGCCGGTACCGAGAATCGACGCCGACTCACGCGACCACCTCGCGTTGCGGGACGAGCAGCCGGGAAACGACGTCGGCAAGCAGATTCAGCGCGATCGTGGTGATCGCGAACACCAGCGCGTACCCCTGCACGGCAGGCAGATCACGCGCCATGACCGCGTCGATGAACCCGGAACCCATCCCGGGCAAGGCGAAAACGGCCTCGACGACCACCACGCCGCCGAGCAGCCCGTCGACCGCGCGCGCGAGTTGCTGAACCGCTGGGCCGAGCGCGTTGGGCAACACGTGCCGGAACACGACCGTTCGTTCGGTCAGTCCGTGGAGCCGGGCGTGCATGGCGTACTCGGCGCCGTCGGCCTCCGACACCCCGATGCGCACTTGCCGTGCCAGGGCGCAAAGCTGCTTGCTCACCAGCACGGCGACCGGCAGGACGAGAACGGCCGGTCGCGCGGCGAGTGACCATCCCGATGCGCCGGCCGCGGTTGCCGGGAGCCAACCGAGTCGGACGGCGAACAAGGCGACGAGCAAGAGAGCCAGCGCGAATTCCGGGATCGAGTTGAGCAGGACGATGGTTCCGTTGAGCATGCGGTCGAGCAGCGAGCCCGGGCGCAAACCGGTGGCCACGCCGACCGCCAGGGCAAGCGGGATCACCACCGCGAGCGCGAGGACCGTCAGCAGGGTTGTGGTGGCAAAGCCCCGGGCTATCTCGTCGGAGACGGCGACGCCGGTGAGCAGTGATTCCCCCAGGTCGCCGTGGGCCACACCGGCCGACCACGCCACGAAGCGCTCCCAGAGCGGGACATCCAGGTGCAACTGTGCGCGGAGCGCGGCGACCTGCTCATCGGTCGCGTGCTCGCCCAGGATCACCACGGCCGTGTCGCCGGGCAGGGCCGACGTGAGGGCGAAGACGGTTACTGCGACCGCCGCGAGTTGCGAGCCGGCAACCGCCAGCGGCCGCAGCACCAACCGCCGCATCAGACGAGGACGGCGTGGTCGAACCGCGCCCAGTCCAAGGAGTTGGGCGGGGCGGCCCGGATCCCGCTCACCGCGCTGGACACCGCGACGTTCCAGTCGCTGAAGCCCCACACCAACAGGCCGCTGTTGTCCCGCGTCAGGCGCTGGGCGTCGGTGAGCAACCGTGCCCGCTCCGCCTCATCGGCGGTGCTCATCGCCCGGGTGAAAAGTGCGTCGAACTCGGGTGACCGGTAGCCGGTGTAGTTGTTGGCGCCGGCGTCGCCTCGCATGCGTTGCGCCATGAAGGTGGTCAGGGGCAGGGTGGCGGTACGGGTGTGGGCCGCGACGCCGCTCTTCTTGATGTCGGAAAAGTACGTCTCGGCCGGCCCGATTCGCGGGGTGGCTCGGATCCCGATCTCGCCCAGTTGCTGGGCGATCAGGGTCGCGGCCGACTCGAAATAGGGATCGGCCGCGCTGGTCATCAGCTCGAACTCCAGCCCGTCGGCCGCGGCCTGCCGCAGCAGGCCCCGGGCGAGGTCGAGGTCGCGTTCGCGTTGCGCCAGGTCCTGCGGGTAGTACTTCAGCCCCTTGCCGAACAGATCGTTTCCGACCTGGCCGTGTCCGCTGAGCGCGACATCCAGCAGGCCCTGGCGGTCAACACCGGACAGGATCGCCTGCTGCAAGCGAGGGTCGTTGAAGGGTGGGCGGTCGATCTTGAGCGCCACGGCCTGCATGGTGCCGTGCGGTGCGGCGAGCACCGTGGTGCGGCCGTCGCCCTGCAACAGACTCGCTGAGTTCGCGCTGACGTCGTGGACGTAGTGCACTTGGCCCGACATCAGGGCGGCGACCCGGGCGCTCCCTTCGTTGATCGGAACGAATTCCAGCTCGGCGGGAGTCGGGGCACCGCCCCAGTAGCCGTCGAAGCGGGCGAACACCGCCGGACGGCCGGGCTGGAATGAGACGAACCGGAACGGGCCCGAACCGACCGGCGCGGCGAAATCCGTGGTGCCCGCCGGGATGATCTCCGCTGCGGGCGCTCCCCATGCCGAGGGGAACTCGAAATTCGGGGCGGGCAGCACGAGTTCCACTTCGGTTGCCGATCGTGCGCGGCTGGCGGCGAAGTCGACGGCGGCGAACTGCTGTCGTGCCGGAGAAGCAGTGGCGGGATCGGCGATGCGGCGATAGCTGTAAAGCACATCTTCGGCGGTGACCGGACGGTTGTCGTGGAAACGGGCGTTGCGCAGCCGGATCAGCCACCGCGTCCCCGTGGCGTCGGGTTCCCACGACTCGGCCAGGCGCGGCACCACGCTCATATCGTCGGCGTAGCCGACCAATGTGTCGAACAGCGCTTTGGTCCGCGCCTGGTCGACGAACAAGGAGCTGGTGTGCGGGTCGAGCGATTCCCTCGCGCCCGACGTGGGAAAGGCCACCCGCAGCCGCCCGTTCGAGCCACCCGCTGCACCGCCGCATCCGGCAAGTGAAGCCAACGCGACCGTCCCCAACGCGCCCTTGAGCAGACTTCGTCGACTGACGTCAATCACCGGCGATTTTCCTTCCCCGTCATCGTGGAATCCCGAGCCGACTCGCCGGCCCGGTCCAGCAGCCCTCGTCGTTCCAGCACTGCGGCACCGGCTCCGCCGGCCAGCCCGACGGCGAGCAAAGCCAGCCACGGCGCCCACCGCATCGGCGAATCCCCGGTCGCGTCGAGCAGTGCCCCGACGAGCCAGCTCACCCCGGCCGCGACCAGGCTGGACACCAGGTAGTAGAAGCCGTAGTAGGTGCCTGCCAGCCGTTCGCTGCCCACGATCGGCAGCAACTCCATCGCGAACGGATTGGTCACCGCCATGCCGACCGTGAACAGCACGGTCGCCAGCAGCACCGGAAGGCACCCCAGCACGACCCCGGTCCAGCCCGGCTCGGCCGGCGCTGCGAGCAGCGGACTGCTCAGCAGCACAGGGAGGAAGGACACGCCCATGCACATCAGCCCGAGCGAGACCGATCGACCCGCGCTCCACCTCCGCCGACACCACTGCGTGATCCGGACCTGCCCGGCTATGCCGACCACGGTCGACACCACGAACACGGCGGCCACGGATTCGCTGAGCCCGGAAACACGCTGTGCTTCCAGCGGAAGCATCAGATAGAGCTGGTTGTAGAGCGCGAAGTACGCGGACAACGCGAGCGTGAACGCCAGGAAGCGGCGGTTGTTGATCAACACGCGCCAGCTCCCTAGCACACTGTGCTGCTGCGATTGGAGATCCCGGCCGGGCAGCACGATGATCTGGGCCACCGTGAGAATCGCGAAGGCGATGCCCGCCACCCACGCGATCACCCGGAAGTCGACGGTGAGCAACGCGGCACCCAGCAGCGGCCCGACGAGAGTCCCGGCGTGCGCGAAAACGTTGAACACCGCGAACGCTTCCGCGCGTCGGTCCCCGGCCTCATGCATGAGGTAGGTGCGGACGGCCGGATTGAACAGGGCACCCGCCAGACCGGTGAGCACGGCGGCGGCGCACAAGCCCGGCAGCGAGGTGAACACGGCGAACAACCCGAAGGAGACCACCCGCAGCGCGCACCCCGTGATGATCATCGGTCGGCACCCGAGCCGGTCCGCGGCGGTTCCCCCGAGCAGGAACATCCCCTGCTGGCTCAGGTTCCGGACGCCGAGCACCAGCTCTGCCAGTAGCGGTGCGGCCCGTCCGGGAACACCGCGCACATCAGGTCGGAGTCCAGCTCCCGAGCGCACCACGCGGCGGCCAGAGCGACGGCACCGGTGCTCCATCCGCCGGTGACGAACGAGCCGGCGGCGAGCCGGCGGCACGCGTCCAAGGCTTCCGCGGGGCCGATCCAGTGCACTTCATCGAAGATGTCGTAGGCGACGTTGTCCGGATGGATGCTGCTTCCCAAACCACGCATCAGCCGGTGCGCGGCCGGCTGGCCGAAGACGGTCGAGTCGGTCGAATCGAACCCCACGATCCGGATATGCGGCCAACGCTCGCGAACCACCGGCGCGATCCCGGCACCGTGTCCACCGGTGCCGACACTGCACACCAAGACATCCAAATGCTGGAACTGGTCAGTGATTTCCCGGCCCAGGGCGAGGTATCCGGCGGGATTGTCCGGGTTGTTGTACTGGTCCGGCCAATAAGCACCGGGTAATCGAGCGAGCAGCTCGCCGACCCGATCGCGCCTGCTCCGTTGCCACCCGCCCGTGGGGTGCGGCGGGCGCTGTGCACTTTGGATGGTCAGGAAAGCGATCGAGGTCCGGACGTTGTCGAGCCGCCATGCGGCCGATCGCGTCGGGTCTTCGGCGCGTACTCGGCCGATCGTGGCGTGTAAGGCCGAATGTGGCGCCGACGACGGGCAGAGATGAGCAGCGAGCACAGGTGTCTCCACGCAGGTCGGGGTCCGCCCATCGGCGGACGGGGGTGATCAGACCTGCGCGGCCGGAATGGCGGTGCTGACGACGTCAGGGTGATGCGTCAAACGAACGTGCCTGTGGCGGCGATGCCGGACAACGGCGACGTGCGCGGCGCGGTGCTGCACCTGAGGTACCTCCTCCGGGGCTCCGCGACCCCGTACGAATCGGCACGACGACGTCAGTCTCCTGACTCATGGATCACTGCGCTCCGCTCGCCTTCCCGCCGTTTCACCGGCAGTGGCACAGGTGGCGGTAGCTCCCCATTCACAGTGGCGGGACCGTGCCGGATTCGCACCGGCTTCCTGGGCGCCGTCGAATGAACTTGTGTGGGGTGACATTTGCAGTCCCGGCGACGCCCGTCAAGACACGTGCCCGAGATCACTCTCGTTCCTGCGCGCTGGCGCAACTCGGTCCACGGGGGATTCGTGGCGCGGTGCCGGGCGACTAACCCGTCATCGTCCTATCGGTGCAATGGATTCGTCGGTGCGGAGGCAGCCTCGATATGTGCGAGGCGTTTCTACGCGGTTTCGCGCTCGGCCAGGACCCGGCGCGCGATTCCGAGCACCGGCTGGCACCCGGGCAGCGTCCGTGGGGTCGACGTCGGTGCTACCACCCAATGCGGTGTGACCGGGCTCGGCCACCGCGACGGCAGGATTAGCTTGGTGCCTCGCGCAATCGCGCTGACCTTCGCGGTGCGGAGATCGGCGGGCACGTCGTGCGTCGCCATCCGGCACGGCCTGGTCAGGAAGGTCCACGTGCGCTGGTTCGGGCTGCGCAGGATCGGGCCGGACATCAGGCTGATGGCGAGCCCGGCGGCCACCCGGGTGCCGAGTTCGGCAGGCATCGTGATGGCATCCAACGCATCGCCGGTCACGGCGATGATCCGTCCCGTCGCGGCATCGATGTCCAGCGAGCACCCCAGGAGTTCGGCGTAGCGCGCGGCATCCTGCGCGAGCTCGCTCGGCTGATCGCCAGCGGTTCCCGGGTCAATCGGTTTCGACTGTGCGAACCATGATGTTGTCGCGGTCATCGTCATCATCTCCGGAATGGAACTGCGCGGCGGGCCGGCTGCGGCCCGCTGTGTTGTTGTCGGGATTCGGGGCGGGCTGCACGCGTCGTCGCTGCGGGGGGTTCCTGACGTCCTCGCTGTGACGGCTGCCACCACGATGACCGATGTCCGGGGTGTGCGGCGCGTTGTGCGGTGTTCGTGGCCCGCTTTTCTACGCGGAATTGCCTGAATGGACACGAAGACTTTGGTTTGGATCGGTTGCACGCGAGAGGCGATGGCGAACAACGTGGTCAGCGCGTCAACGGCACAAGTCCATTGAGGCATGCGCGGAGGGCGGTTTCGCGGGGCGCCGAAACACGGCCAGTGGCCGGTGTTGTGCGAAGCGTAATACCGGTGCGCGGCCCTTGGCGGGTTTCCCGCCGTGGGCCACGCACCGGCCTGGGTGCGGAGTGTTTAGATGTACTTGCGAACCAGGCGCCCGGCACCTGGGGTGCTTCAGGACTGCGCGGGTTGGCTCCGGCGCTCGCCGCGCGACTCGTCGTCGGAGGTTTCCACGTCTTGTCCGACGGGGTCCCAGCGGATGGAACCCAGCGTGATGAGGCCCGCGATGGGCACGAGGGTCAGCAGCAGCATGGTGGTGGACAGCCCGAACGAGGCGAGGATCAACGGGAAAGAGTAGAAACCGATGATCGTGCCGACCCGGGAGACACCTTCGGCCCAGCCCATTCCGGCTCCGCGGATTTCGGTGGGGTAGGACAGCGCCGCCATCGTCTTGCCCTGCGCGCCCGGGCCGAAGGAGTGCCCGAAGATCAGCAGGCCAACGAGCAGCGCCGACACATACGCCCAGGAGGTTTTGCCCAGTACTCCAAGGGCGATGAGGCTGGCCGCGACGATGACGTACCCGATCAGGGCCAGTTTGCGCAGTCCGAGCCGGTGGGTCAGGAACGGCTGCGTTGTCCCGCCGAGGACGCCGAACAGGTTGATGCCGATGGTGGCGATCAGGACCGACAGGGTGTCCGCCCCGAAGATCATCGCGGCGATCACCGGGATGTAGAAGCCGACCGCGTAATACTGAATCGCCTGTGTTCCGCTGATCACCGACGCCAGCACGGTCCGGGCGCGGAACCGGGAGGTGAAGATTTCGCCGATGCCGACCTTTCGCCGCGGCGCGGCCTGTTCGGCGGTGGCGTCGGGTTTCACCCGGACCTGGATGCCGTAGCTCTTCTCCAGGATCTTCCCCGCCTCGTGCAGCCCGAGGTTGTGCGCTGCCCACATGGGGCTTTCCTCGGTGTAGGCGAGTCGCAGTAGCAGCACGATCAGGGCCGGCACGGCGCCGAACCCGACCGCCCACCGCCAGAGGTTCTCCGTCACGCCGGCGAAGTAGAACGGCATCACGATCAGGCCGGTGGAGACCACCGCCAGATACCAGATGGACTGCCAGAAGTTGACGTACTTGCCCTTGTCCTTGCTGTTGGTGAATTCGGCGACGAAGCTGAACGTCACCGGCATGTCGATGCCCACGCCGACGCCGAGCAGGAACCGGAACAGCAGCAGGAGTTCGAGGTTCGGGGACAGTCCGGCGCCGATCGCGGCGACGACGAACAGGGCGAGGTCGAGGATGAAGAGCTTGAACCGTCCGATCTTGTCGACGACGTAGCCGCCGACCAGCGCGCCCAGCATCGCGCCGACCGCCATGATCGCGGTGACGCTGCCGAGCTCGAACGGGCTCAGCCCGAGCTGGTGCTTGAGCGAGTCGATGCCGATGCCGAGGCTGGTGAAGTCGTAGGCATCGACGAACACTCCGCCCAGCGCGATGAAGGCGAGGATCTTGGTTCGCCGCGTGCCGGTCGGGTGGGAGTTGACGTAGTCGATGATGTCTCGTTTGGAGCGTACGACCAGTTCAGCCATCGCACGTGACTCCTTTGTTCCGGGCGGGCGAGCGGTCGGTTTCGGCGGGGCCGCGCTGCCGGCGGCGTGCGGCACTCATGGCGTGTTCGGCGTGGTGTCGGGGGCAGAGAGCAGTTCGTACAGCTTGTGCACGGCACCGGTGTCCTCGCCACTCCAGCCGCGGCTCGCCGTCAAGTTGTTGATCTGGTTGACGCAGGTGGCGATGAAGGCGGGGCTGCCACTGCTGTTGGCGAGTTCGAGTGCCAGCCGGTTGTCCTTGCGCAGCAGGCCGAGCGCGAACGTCGGCGAGTAGTCGCCGGCCGGCATTTTCGCGGCCAGGTCGCGGAACAGGCCGGACACCGTGGCCGCCCCGGAGTCGGCGACCACCTGGGCGAACACCTCGGGGTCCAGGCCGGCGAGCCGGCTGATGTTGATCGCTTCCGCGGTGACCGCATTGATCGCCCCGAACATGAGGTTGTTCAGCAGCTTCACCACCGACCCGGTGCCCACTTCGCCCACATGCGCCACGCGCGTCGCGACGGTGCCCTCCAGGATCGGACGGACCCGGTCCACGGCTTCGGCATCGCCGCCGACCGCAAGGGTCCAGTTTCCGCACCGCTCCGGGCGGCCGAGCACCGGTGCATCCAGGTAATGGGCACCGGCGGACCCCAGCACCTGGGCCGCCGTGCGTGCGCTCGCGGGGTCGATCGTGGACAGGTCGATCACCACGGTGCCGGCCGCTACCTTGCTCAGCGGGCCTTGCGCGGCGGCGATGACGTCCTTCGGAAGCGGCAGCGAGAGCACCACCAGCGAGACGTTCTGCACCGCTTCTTCCGGGGTGTCGCAAACGCGGACCCCGGCCTCGGCCGCGGCGGTCTTGGCCGCAGCGGACAAGTCGTATCCCGACACCTGCGCGCCGGCTTCCCGCAAGCGGGCGGCCACCCGGCCGCCCATGGTGCCCAGCCCGAGTACGGCTGCGGTGTGGTTCTTGGCAGAGCTTCCTTGCTCCATGTGGATCCTTGCTCCTTGCTTCGCCAGGACTGATCGGCTGCGATGGTCCAGTTATATGCACAACCGGCGAGTTGCATGTAGATTGGACCCAGTGCATGTAACGTGTCAAGGTGTTGGGGGCTGCGCATTCGGCGCCGCGATCTGCCTCGGGGCCGCGATCTGGCCCGGGATTGGGAAGGAATGACGATGAAGGTTTCATCCGCGGAGCGCATCGCGGACGCGGTGTACCAGCATCTGCGAGAGCAGATCTTCTCCGGTGAGTTACTGCCGGGCGCCCGGCTGAGCGTGCCCGCCCTCGCCGAGGAGCTTGAGGTCAGCCGCAGCCCGGTGCGCGACGCGGTGCTGCGGCTAACGCAGGAACGGCTAGCGCGGGAGGAACCGCGTCGTGGCGCGGTGGTGGCCCGCGTGGGCGCGGCGGAGCTGGCGGCCCTCTACGACGTGCGCGAAGTGCTGGAAGGGCTCGCGGCCCGGTTGGCCGTGGAGAACGCCGGTCGCCGGTTGGTCGACCGGCTCCACGAAATCCTCGCCGAGCACGAAGAGGCGGTCGAAGCCGCCGATCTGGAACGGCACCTGGAGGCCGACATGCGCTTCCACGCGCTCGTCCGGCAGGCCGGCGGAAACCCCGAGGTGATCCGGCTGCTCGACGACATCCAGACCCAGATCCGGCTGGCGATGCGCACCACGACGGTCACGGCCGGACCCCGGCATGCCTTGGCCGACCACCGCACGATCCTGGCCGCGATCGAATCCGGCGACCCTGCCGAGGCCGAGCGGGCGGCCCGGGCTCACATCTCCCGGCTGCGGTTGGCGCTGTTGGCGTCGGCGAAGGAGGAGCAGCAGTGAGCGCGGAGACCCAGGCGTCGATTGTGTCCGCTCGGTTGCGGGTGCTGCGCGCGGCCACCGGTGACGGCATCGCCATGTCGTTCGCGCCGTTGACGCACCGGTCGATGGTGCTGGTCGAGCTGGCGACCGCGGACGGTCGCGTGGGCTTCGGGGAGAGCTGGACGAATTACCCGGCGTGGGCGACGACCGAGCGGGTCGCGACGCTGCGCGAGGGTGTGCTCCCGCTGGTGCTGGGGCAGGATTCCCGCCGGATCACCGAACTGCAGCGTCGGTTGGTGGCGGCCCTGGAGCCCGTCGGCCGTCAGTGGGGCGCACCCGGGCCGATCATGCAAGCGATCAGCGCGGTCGACATCGCGCTCTGGGACCTGCACGGCCGGACCGCCGGTCAGGCGATCTCGTCGCTGGTCGGCGGCCGGGTACGCGACGAAAGCCCGGTATACGCCAGCAGCCTCGGCCCCAAAGGCGTGGCACAGCAGGGAAAACGGTGCGTGAACGACGGGCACACCGCGGTAAAGGTAAAACTGGGCTTCGACCGGGAACGCGATGAGCGCATCCTCGCCGAGGCACGCGAGGCAATAGGGCCGGACATTGAGCTCTACGCGGACGCCAACCAGGCGTGGAGCGTCGACGAGGCGGCCCGGATGGCCCCGGTACTGGCCGCTTTCGACGTCGCGTGGCTGGAGGAGCCGGTGCGCGGAAACCGGCTCGACGAACTGGAGGAACTCCACCGGCGCACCGGCATGATGATCGCCACGGGCGAGAACGTCTATGGCCGCGAAGAGTTTCGCCGCTACGCGGCCTCACCGGCGATCGCGATCCTGCAGCCCGACATCGCCAAGACCGGCGGCTTCACCGAGGCCCTGGCCATCTGCCAGCTCGCCGACGCGTACCGGAAACCGGTGCTACCGCACCTCTACGGTGGCGCGGTCGCCTTCGCCGCCACTCTGCAACTGGCCGCCTGCGCACCCGCCGTGCAAGGCGTCGAATACGACATCCGCGACAACCCCCTGCGTGATCCGCTGCTGATCGACGCACCACGCCCACGGCGCGGCCGGATCCCGCTGCCGACCGGATCCGGCCTGGGCATCGACCTGGACCCGTCGGCCGTACTCAAGCGCACCGAACCCGAGGACCCGTCAGAAGAGGAGCTCAGCGCATGACCGCAACCGAGGCCACCGTGCACACGCTTGCCGGAGTTCGCATCAACGGCGAACCCGTCCAACCGGCTCAGCCTTGGCGCACCGTGGTGACCGAGCCCGCGACGGGCCAGGACCTCGCACAGCTCATCGGTGGTGGGAAGGCCGAGGCGATGGCGGCGTTGGACGCGGCGGCGAGCGCCGAACGGCCGTGGGCCGAAACCGCCGTTGCCGCGCGGGCCGAGGCGCTGCGCGCCATCGCCGCCGACCTCCGGGCCGAGCCCGGCGCCGAACAACTGGCAGTGGCGATCAGCCGGGAAACGGGTAAGCGGATCGCCGAATCCCGCGCCGAGGTCGGCCTGTCGGCGGCCTTCTTCGAGTGGTTCGCCGACGCGATCCGCAGCCGCCACGGCCAATCCCATTCGGTGGTGCCCGGACTGCGGCACGAGGTGATCCAGCGCCCGCTGGGCATCGTCGCCGTGCTGACGCCGTGGAATTTCCCGGTCTCCATCCCCGCCCGCAAGATCGCCCCCGCGCTGGCCGCCGGGTGCCCGCTGCTGTTCAAACCCTCCGAGGTCGCGCCGGAATCGGCGCTGAGACTGGCCGAGATCGTCGAAGCGCACGTTCCCGCCGGCGTGCTCAACACCGTGGTGGGCGACCCCGCCGAGGTGTCCGGCAGCTGGCTGGACGACCCGCGGGTGCGCGGGTTGACCTTCACCGGCTCCACCCGAGTCGGCCAACTGCTCGCCGCGCAGACCGCCCCCAACTTCACGCGAAACGTGCTGGAACTCGGCGGGAACGCGCCCTTCGTGGTGCTCGCGGAAGCCGATCTGCGGCGGGCCGCGGAGGTGCTGGCCATCGCGAAGTTCCGCAACAACGGCCAGTCCTGCATCGCGGCGCAGCAGGTCTGGGTACCAGACCACCTCGTCGACTCGTACGCGAACGCCTTCACCGAAGTCACCGACGAACTCGTGCTCGGCGACCCGCTGGACCCGAGCACCACACTCGGTCCGCTCGCGTTGCCAAGCGATCCCGGCCGCGTCGCCGAGGTCGCACAGGACGCGGCGGCCTCCGGTGCCACCGTCGTGACCGGCAAAGTCAACGTGCCGGCGAACGGGTATTTCGCCGCGCCGGTCCTGTGCCTGCAACCGGGTGCGGACAGCCGCGCGGTCACCGAGGAAATCTTCGGGCCGATGGCGGTCCTGCGCGGCTACCGGGATGTCGACGAGGTGATCACGGCTACCCGGACGCAGCGGTATGGACTGGGCGGATACGTCGTGGGCGACCCGCTCCGCGCCACCGCGGTCGCGCAGGCGCTCGACGTGGGAATCGTCGGGGTGAACAACGCCACCCCGAACACCCCGCTGGTGCCCTTCGGCGGGCTCAAGCACAGTGGACTCGGCTGGGAAGGCGGCCAGGCGGGCCTCGATGTGTTCCTGACCCAGCACACCACCGCGGTCGGAGCTTGACCGGCCGGCAGGCGTGATTCCTCGGCGAAGACGGTCAGCGCAACGGCCTCCGGGGTCGGTAGCTCCGGCACCGGCCCCGGACGAGCCGATGCCGGCCTCTGGTCGGGGGTTGCGGCGATAGGGTGCTGGTCTGCCGCCCTTTGGGTGGCGTGATTTCGGCGGGCGTGATGATCGCCTCTTTCCGCGCGGCCGGCATCACGGAAAGTTGATCTGTGCCACACCGTGTTGGCCCAATTGAGGGCGCAAACGTGTGAATCCTGCGACGACAACCAGGTTTCGGCTTTACTCTGCCTGCTAGCACGAAGTGCGTGTTAACCGGTTGTCCCACGGCCGAGCGTGGTTGTGGCGAGAGGAGTTTCCGGCGCATGGTTTTCGAGAAGATCGACCGCATCGTCATCAAGGTGCGCGATCTGGAAAAAGCCAAGGAAGATTACTCGAAGCTCTTCGGCATCAGTTTCACGGATGTCGTGCAGAACTCCGAGAACCTTCGGGTGAGAATGCCGCGGTTGACGCCGGAGGAGATCGACGCCGAGGTCGGCGGCCGCAGGTTCGCCATCAGTGACAGTGGCATCGAGCTGATGCAGGCGGGGCCCGGTGAGGACGAGGGGCTGTACTGCCTCCTCCTCAAGGTGACAGATCAGGATAAGGCGAACGGCAACCTGGCGGATTCGGGCGCACCGTGCATACTCGACATCACCTGGGGAGGTCTGACCGAGGCGGTGTACGCCCTGCACGGATCAATGGTGGGCATCGCCTCCTACGGCGCGGACTCGCCATTGAAAGCCCTCGAAGAAGCGCCCAGCACATCGTAGTGCCCTTGGTCGCCCGCTCTGGTCGCCCGCTCTGGTCGCCCGCTCAGCGGAACTCCTCCGCTGAGCGTGACATTCACTGCCAACTCCGGAAACCAGCCGGATCGATTCGACGGTCGATGCTGCCTTCGGTCGGCCAGAACGCACTTCTGGCCAACTGCTCCTCGTGACGAATCGACCGAACAGTCTTCCGGGCTGCGGGGATCGCAACGACAGACCAGCGACGAATGACCGGAGAAACCGCGCTGACGAGAGGCAAACGCGCCGAATAAGGCACCGACGGCGCAGCGAGGAGGAAAAAGGGTGTACGGCGCGTTCGTAGTACTGGTAGTGCTGTTCAACCTGGCATGGCTCATATCCGTGATACATCTGGGTTTCCGCGACCGCACCTGGGGTTTCCCGGCAGGCGCGGTGCTTTTCAATATTTCCTGGGACGCTACGGCGGCGTTCGGCGGATATGACCAGTTGGTGCTGGCACAGGGTGTTCCGCAATGGCTGCTGATTTCCCCGTTCGTCATCGGAGACCTGATCTGCGTGTGGCAGATCGTGGTCTACGGCCCCAGCCAGTTCCCACAGGTGTCCAAACGCACCTTCTACCTGGTGTTCGGCCTGATGGCGGCGACGATGTTGTGGGCCGTCCCCGTCTTCAACCAGGGCTTTTCCGACGAGAGCCACGGAACCTACTCGCACTTCATGACCCTGCTCGCCGTTTCCGTGCTGCTTCCGGTGATGCTTTACAACCGGAGGTCCCTGGCCGGGCAGTCGGTGGCAGCCGCAACACTGTGGCTTGGTTTCGTCGTGACGATCGCGGCCTTGGTCCTCGTGGCGCCTTCACTGCCGTTCCCGATGGACGCGCACCGCGAGCTCGCCATCTACCTCTGCTTGGCATCGGTCGTCGCGTCCACTGTGTACTTCATCGCGGTGCTGCGCATGAAACAGCGTCAGGGATCGGAGAATCGGCAGCTCGAAGTCGCCACGCCTCGGCCTGTGGGGTAGTGCCGCGGCCACGAGGGGGTTTTGGCGGATCCCCCTGGTGCAAGAGAGAAATGGCTATTTGTCCAGTGCGGACTCAGGAGGACTTTGGTGGAGCCGAGGAGCCGACGCAATTACCCGTTCAGTGAGAACCACCAGCTTGACCTGGATCCGCAATACCGCGAGCTCCGCAGAGACGAGCCGGTATGCCCGGTCCGCCTGCCGTTCGGGGATTTCGACGCGTGGCTGATCGCCCGGTACGAAGACGTCAAGACGGTGCTCTCCGATCCACGGTTCAGCCGTGCCGCGGCGGAGGGTGACAGCATCCCGCGAATCGGTGCGGTCAACGTGCTTCGCCGCCCCTCGGTCATGACCACGGATCCGCCGAAGCACACTCGCCTGCGCAAACTCGTATCGAAGGCGTTCACCGCCCGCCAGGTCGAGAAGCTGCGTTCGGGGATTCAGGAGAACGTAGACGGCCTGCTGGACGACATGGTCGCCAAGGGACAACCCGCGGACCTGATGGAAGATCTGGCCGCGCCCCTGTCGATCTGGGTGATTTGCGAGCTGCTCGGGGTGCCGTTCGAGGACCGGCACGACTTCCGGCGTTGGTCCGAGGACATGCTGTTACTCAGCCCGGACAGCGCCGATCGGGTGCGCAACGCGCTCGATGCCCTCGACGACTACCTGGCTGGACTCGTCGCGCAGCGGCGGAAGAAGCCGACCGACGACCTGCTCGGTGTCCTCGTCCAGGCCCGCGACGGTACGGACGCGCTCGACGAGGACGAGTTGGTGGAGTTCGGCGTCGTCCTCTTGGTGGGTGGGCACGGCAGCACCATGAACCAGATCGGCAACTTCGTGTTCAGCCTGCTCACGGCGCCCACCGAGCTGAAACGGCTTCAGGAGAATCCGGCGCTGCTGCCCAACGCCATCGAAGAACTGCTCCGGCACGTGCCGTTCGGCGCGGCCGTCGGCGTCAGTCCCCGCGTTGCCACCGAAGACGTCGAACTGTCCGGAGTCACCATTCGCGCGGGGGAGGTGGTGCTTCCGGCGGTGGCCTCGGCCAACCGGGACGAGGAGGTGTTCGATGACCCCGAGCGGCTGGATATCGGCCGGGAGCGCAAGGCCCACCTGGCCTTCGGCCACGGTCCGCACCACTGCCTCGGGGCGCAACTGGCCAGGATGGAACTGCAGATCACCATCGAAACCCTGCTGGCCCGGTTCCCGACACTCGCTCTCGCGGTGCCCCCGGAGCAGGTGAAGTTCATGCGGCAGAGCTTGCTTCGCGGACCAGAAGAGCTCCCGGTGGTCTGGTGAGCGACCCGAAAGGTAGTGACATGACGCCTGTTGCCTCGTCGTCCGCTGACAACCACCACCCGCGGCCGATCACGATCGAGGCCAGCCGCCTGCAGGGCAAGGTCATCGTGATCACCGGGGCCTCGGCAGGTATCGGTGCGGCGGCCGCACGGCGGTTCGCGGCGGAGGGAGCCCACGTCGCACTCCTCGCCCGGCGGGAGGACCGGCTCAAGCAGGTGGTAGCGGAGCTGGAGGACGCCGGCCAGTCGGCGCTGGCGCTGCAAGCAGATGTTGCCGATGAGAGCTCCGTTCGCGCGGCCGTGACGGCCGTGGTCGACCATTTCGGCCGTCTCGACGGCGCATTCAACAACGCCGGCGTGCTGAGCGAGGGCAAGCCGCTGCACCAGTCCAGCAGCGAGCACTTCCGCCACGTCCTGGACGTCAACCTGCTCGGCGTCTACTACTGCCTGAAGTACGAGATCCCCGCGCTCATGGAAGCCGGCGGGGGTTCGATCGTGAATACCAGCTCGGTGGGCGGCCTGATGGGGGCGCCGATCGTCGCGGACTACGTCGCGAGCAAGTGGGGCGTCATCGGCCTCACCAAGACCGCGGCGCTGGAGTGCGGGCCGGCCAACATCCGGGTCAACGCCATAGCCCCCGGGCCGACGCGCACGGACATGCTCGACATCATGCTCCCGACCGAGGAGGCCAAGGCCGCCGCTGTCGCGGGATGGTCACCGATGAATCACATCGCCCTGCCGGACGACGTGGCGCGAGTGGCCCTGTATCTCTTGTCGGACGAGGCGCGCTGGACCACCGGCGCCGTGCTGCCCGTGGACGGCGGCCAGCACGTCGGCCAAGCGTGGGGGATGGGCTGATGCCCGATTCGGCGAGCCCTGCCTGATGGCACCCGTTCTACGGACGGTGAAAGGCCGATGCGGGGTATCTCGGCGCGATGCGCCCCGTCTGTCGGCGTTCGGCAAACCCTTCGACTTCGCTATTGATCCTGATTGGTGCGGTGAACCCCATGCTCGTGCTTGGCCTGAACGGGAACTTCTCGGACGAGGACGCCGATCTCGTGCCGGACATGCCAGATCTCTTCTTCCACGACGCCGCCGCCTGCCTGGTCAAGGACGGTGAGCTCATCGCCGCGGTCGAGGAAGAACGGCTCAACAGGATCAAGAAGACGACCAAATTCCCCATCAACGCGATCCGGGCATGCCTTGCCGGGGCCAACGTCGAGCCCCGTGATGTGGATGCGGTCGCGTACTTCTTTCCCGAAGCGAACACGGACCTGGTGCTCAACCACCTCTACACCGACAACAGCGACATTCCGGCCCGCTACACCCGAGAACTGATCAAGGAACGACTGAAGACGGGGTTCGACTGGGACCTTCCCGACGACAAGCTGTTCTACACCTCGCACCACGTCGCGCATGCCAGGTCTGCACTCATGCGATCGGGCATGTCGGAGGCGCTCGTGGTCGTCATGGACGGAATGGGCGAGGAAAGTTCGGGCACCGTCTACCGGGCGGACGGGGAAGGGCGCTTGGAATGCCTGGCGAGCTACCCGATCGCTAGCTCGCTGGGACTCCTCTACCTGAACGCCACGGAGCAGTTGGGTTACAAGTTCGGTGATGAGTACAAGGTGATGGGACTGGCGCCCTACGGCGACCCCGATACTTTCCGCGAGATCTTCGAGTCCCTCTACACCTTGAAGGAGAAGGGCAACTACGAACTCAGCCCGGGATACCTCGGCAAGCTCGTGGGGACCGCGTTCTTCGCACACAACGTCCCGCCACGGCGGCGCGGCGCGGAGTTCACCCAACAGCACAAGGATCTGGCGGCCGGGATCCAGAAAACGGTCGAGAAGATCGCACTGCACGTCCTGGCGTACTGGGCAGAGCACACTGGGCTGCGGAAACTGTGCTTCAGTGGCGGCGTGGCGCACAACTGCAGCCTCAACGGGGAGATTCTGCGCTCCGGCCTGTTCGACGAAGTCTTCGTGCATCCGGCATCCTACGACGCGGGTGCCGCGGAGGGCGCGGCACTGGAAACGGAGTACCAGCTCCAAGGCCCCGGGCCGTCCCGGCCGCGACTGCGTAGCGCGAGCGTTGGCCCCTCGCTCGGGACGAACGACGAGATCGCGGAGCAGCTTAAGGCTTGGGAATCGATGATCGAGGTGGAGCGCCCGGCGGACATCGTCGAGGGAGCCGCAGCGTTGCTGGCCGACGGCGCGGTGCTCGGCTGGGCTCGGGGCCGATCGGAGTTCGGGCCGCGTGCTCTGGGCAATCGCAGCATCCTCGCGGATCCGCGGCCGAAGGCCAACCAGACCAGGATCAACGCGATGGTGAAGAAGCGGGAGAGCTACCGTCCGTTCGCTCCGGTCGTCACGCCCGAGAGCGCTGCTAGCTACTTCGAAATGCCCGACACCACAGGCAATTTCGACTTCATGTCGTTCGTGCTGCGAGTCCGGGAAGACAAGCGGGACGAACTGGGCGCGGTCACCCACGTGGACGGGACAGCTCGGGTGCAGGTCATCGATCCGGCGGTGAACGAGCCGTTCCATCGGCTGGTCGCCAGGTTCGGGGAGATCACCGGAACACCGGTGTTGCTGAACACGTCGTTCAACAACAACGCCGAACCGATCGTGCAGAACGTCGAGGACGCTTTGGCGTGCTTCCTCACCACGGATCTCGATTATCTCGTCGTCGAGGACTTTCTGATCAGGCGTCGCGCGGGCGGGCCCTTGGCCTTCGACGACTTCGTCCTCCGCTTCCGGCCGGTGACGAGGTTGACACAAAGCATGCGGATCACGCCCGCTGGCGAGCGTGTGCTGACGCGAGAAATCTACCTCGCGTATGGCGGGGGACCGCGAGCCGAGGTATCACGGGAACTCTTCTCCCTCCTGGAGGGAGTCGACGGGCGAACAACCCTGCGGGAACTCGCAGCCTCGGCAGGCGGCCTCAGCGAGGAAATGCGGTCCGAGCTTTACGGCCTGTGGCAAGATCGGTACTTCTTCCTCGCCCCGCGGCGATTTCAATGGAAATCAGCGCGTTGATTTCCATTGAAATCGCCTCGAACACGCTGTCAGGGGGCCTGGTTCGAGTGTGATCTGATTGGGTGATCGCGCGTGTCTGTGTTGGTGCCGGAGGAGGTGAGGCGGCTTTTTCAGGTGTTGACGGGTGAGGATATGACGGATGCGGATGAGGATGCGTTGTTTGCGGTGGCGGAGCGGTTGGAGTCGGGTGCGGTGGCGGTGGAGGTGTTGGGTCCGGTGGTGGGGGAGGTGGTGGGGCGGGTGCGGGGTGGGTTTTCGGGGAAGGCGGCGGATCGGTTCGCGGAGCGGTTGGAGGGGTTTTCTCCGGTGTTGGAGGCGGGTGGTGTGGGGTTGCGGGAGTTGGCGGGGTTTGTGCGGAATTTGGCGTTGCAGGTGCAGTATTTGAAGTTTGTGACGGTGGGGGGTTTGCTTCTGTTGTTGGCTGAGGTGGTGTGGGCGGTGGCGATGGCGGGGGTGACGGCGGGGGCGAGTATGGCGTGGTTGGCGGCGCGGTTTGTGGTGATGCGGTTTTTGTTGTCGCGGTGGTGGGGTCAGTTGTTCGTGCGGTTGGCGGTGGCTCAGGTGGTGGGGGTGGGGTTGCAGTTGGTGGTGGAGGTGGGTGCGCAGGGGGCGCAGTTTGCGTTGGGGACGCGGAAGAAGTGGGATGGCCAGTTGACGACGATGGCGGTGGGGGTGGGGTCGTTCAGCGCGTTGTTGGCGGTGCCGTTGTCGGTGCTGGGCAATGTGGTGGGTAATGCGATCACCAAGGTGCTGGTGCGTGGTTTGGGCGATGAGATTGATGCTGAGGTGCTGGCAGCGGTGGCGAAGCATGCTGTGGAGGAGCACGCGCAGCTGTATCCGGTTTCGTCGATGGCGCGTTTTGCCGGTGTGGTGTCGAAGAATATTGAGGATTACACGGGTATGTCGGTGCGGGCGATGTGGGCGGCCCGGTTCGGTCACGGGCTGGGCGAATCGCTGGAAGAGGGCCTGACCGAAATGCTGGGCGAGGCGGGGTATGGCGCGCTGAGTGGTCAGGGGGCGCAGTGGAATCCCTTCTCGTTCACCGCCGGGTTGTCGGGGGCGGTGGGTTCGGGTGTCGGCAACATCGCGGGTCTGGCGGTGCGGGGCGAGTTGGTTCCGGCTGGCCGGGCCGGGGATGCCGCTGGCGGGGAGAAGGGGCCGCTGGGTGGGCGGGGTCTGGAAGGGTTGGGCACGCCGCCGCCGTACAGTCTGTCGCGGGGCGATTTTCTCGGCGGTTCAACGGGTTATGGTGGGGTGGCAGGGGAGAGGGATTCCCGTGCCGGTACGCCGCCACCCGCCTATGGTTCGTTGGCTGGCGATGCCGGCGCCGGATCGCCGCGACTTGATGATCACGCCGGCTTCGCTCCTGACGGCTCTCGTCCCCGCCCCGTGGAGGCGCCCGGCTGGAGTGCGGACGCGGACCGCGAAGGCCGCGCCGGGTTGGAGGGTGTGGCGAGTTCGTCGACCCGGGCTCCCGAAGGCCCGGTCGGGACCGTCGTCGCGGGACCGGCCGAGGCGGGCGGGGGAGAAGCGGTGCCGGTGGGCGCCGGTACTGAGTCCATCGAGAACGACACGGCCGCATCCGGGTCGGGCATGCGCAATCATGCGGGGGAACAGGCGGGTTCGACCGGTGTGGTGGGGTGGTCGGAGTCGGATTTGCGGAGGGAGGTGCAGCGGGCTCGGTTGGTGGGTGGGTCGCGTGAGTCGGCGGTGGGGATTGTGCGGGGCACGCATGATGTGGTGGTGCTGGCGCGTGGGGATGTGGGTGTGTCGTTGGAGGATGTGGTGATTTTGGTTGCGGTGCGGGTTGATGAGGTGGGTCGTGGTGAGGCGGTGCGGTTTTCCCGGGAGTTGGCCGACAGGCTTGGTACGCGGGGGACGGGGTTGGCTGTCCGTGCCGGTGCGGGACCGGATCCGCAGACAGCGGCCCCGACGACCGAGGAACCCGCGGCCGACGAGGGGTCGGGTGTTTCGATGACGTGGGAGTTTGATCCGGCCGTTGAGTCTGCGTTGGATTCGATGGAGGTAGCGGGATGGTCGTGGGGTGATGAGGCGGGGGCGAGGTCGGATGATGTGGAGTTCTCCGGGTTTGGCGCGAGCGTGGCTAGTGCCGGCGCAATGGGTTCGACGGCTGAAGGTGCTGCGGAGTCGCAGAGACGGCTTGCGGAAATTAAGGCTGAGGGCGGTGTGAGTCGGTCGGTCTTGCGGGAGCAGAAGCGGGAGGAGGCGCGTGTGGAGGCGCGTCGTGCTCTTGATGCGGGTGAGCCCTACACCGGTGCGGCGTTGGGAAAGAAGTTCGGGAAGAGCACCGCGTGGGGGACGCGCTTGCTTGCGGAAATCAAGGCTGAGGGTGGTGCGGGTCGGTCCGCTTCACGGGGGCAGGAGGGGGAGCGGTTGCGGGAGGAGGCGCTTGCGGAGGCGCGTCGTGCTCGTGACGCGGGTGAGCCCTACACCGGTGCCGCGTTGGGGACGACGTTCGGGAAGAGCACGGTGTGGGGTTGGCAGCGGCTTGAGGAAATAAGGGCTGAGAGTGGTGTGCCCTGGCGGGCTGTGCGGGAATCTGAGCGTGAGCGGGCGCAGGAGCGGGAGGAGGCGCTTGTGGAGGCGCGTCGTGCTCGTGACGCGGGTGAGCCCTACACCGGTGCGGCGTTCGGGGCGAAGTTCGGGAAAAGCACGACGTGGGGGCACCAGCGGCTTGCGGAAATCAGGGCTGAGGGTGGTGCGGGTCGGTCCGCTTCGCATTGGCAGGAGGGGGAGCGGTTGCGGGAGGAGGCGCGGGTGGAGGCGCGTCGTGCTCGTGACGCGGGTGAGCCCTACAGCAGTGCGGCGTTGGGGAATAAGTTCGGAAAGGGCAAGGGGTGGGGGCACCAGCGGCTTGCGGAAATCAGGGTTGAGGGTGGTGCGAGTCGGCCGGCTTTGCCAGCGCAGGAGCCGGATCCGCAGTCGGACGTGCCGGTGTTCGAGGATCGGGCGGGCAGCGGCCAGGTCCGTGGTGCGGCCGTTGACCCGGCGGATGATCTGGCGTTGTGGGGGTTTGATCCGGCCGTTGAGCCCGCGTTGGATTCGATGGATGTTGCGGCACAGGGGTGGGGTGATATGGCGGGGGCGGGGTGGGATGAAGCGGGGTTGTCTGCTTTCGGTGAAGACTTCGATGTGGACGTGGCTGATTTTGGATTCGAGGGGATGGATGTTGGTGAGAGCAGTGGGCGTAAGCGGGGTCGTGAGGAAAGTTCGGTCGATGAGGGTGCGGATCGTAGGCCCGCGGGTCCGCAGGGTTCGCCAATTCTGCCGGAGGCTCGGGGTGGCAGTGCGGCCGTTGGTGGTTTGTCGGGGGTGGAGCCGTGGGCGTGGGGTGTTGATGAGGTGCCGGGTGAGGGTGTTCTGGATCTCGCGGCGAGCGGGGGTTACCTGGATCCGGAAGAAGTGGAGTTCTTCGGGTTTGGTGCGGGCGTGGCTGATGGTGGTGTCGGCGCAATGGGTTCGAGGGATGAAGGTGCTGCGGAGTTGCCGGTGGATTTCGGTGGCGTGGCTGTGGGTTCGGAGCCGGAAGGGGCGGATGCGGCAGAACGGCCGGAGACTGTGGAGCTGTTGAACGAGAAGGCGCGTGCCGAGGCGCGTCGTGCGCGTGACGCGGGTGAGCCCTACAGCAGTGCGACATTGGCGAAGAAGTTCGGAAAGGGCCAGTCGTGGGGCAAGGCACGACTTGCGGAGATCAAGGATGAGAAAGGTTTGACCTGGTCGGCTTTGCAGGAGCAGGAATGGGCGGGGGAGCGGGAGGCGGCGCGCGTGGAGGCGCGTCGTGCGCGTGACGCGGGTGAGCCCTACAGCAGTGCGACATTGGCGAAGAAGTTCGGAAAGGGCCAGACGTGGGGTCGGGCGCGGCTTGAGGAGCTTAGGGTTGAGGGTGGTGTGACACGGCAGGCTGCGCAGGGCCAGGAATTGGAGCGGGAGCGGGAGGCGGCGCGGGTGGAGGCGCGTCGTGCGCGTGACGCGGGTGAGTCTTACAGCGGTGCGACGTTGGGGAAGAAGTTCGGGAAGAGCGCGGCGTGGGGGCTGCAGCGGCTTTCGGAAATCAAAGACGAAGATGGTTCGCGCCGGTCGGTTTTGCAGGCGCAAGAGCAGGCGCAAGAGCAGGAGCGGCTGCGGGAGGCGGGGCGGGTGGAGGCGCGTCGTGCGCGTGACGCGGGTGAGCCTTACACCAATTCGGCGTTGGGGAAGAGGTTCGGAAAGAGCGATTCCTGGGGCAAGGCACGGCTCATGGAGATCACGAATGAGGGTGCTGGGACCCGGCGGACTGTGGTGGAGCAGGAGGGGGAGCGGTTGCGGGAGGCGGCGCGGGTGGAGGCGCGGCGTGCGCGTGACGCGGGCGAGCCTTACACCAGCACGACGTTGGGGAAGAAGTTCGGAAAGAGCAGGGTGTGGGGGCACCAGCGGCTCGCGGAAATCAGGGATGAGGGTGGTGCGACGTGGTCGGTCGTGCACGGGCAGGAGGGACAACGGTTGCGCGAAGAGGCGCGGGCAGAGGCACGTCGTGCCCGCGATGCGGGTGAGCCCTACAGCACTAAGTCGCTGGGGAAGAAGTTCGGAAAAAGTGCGGCGTGGGGCAAGGACCGGCTTGATGAGATCGCGAAGGAGGTGGGCGGTTCTGCCGGCGAACTCACAGGTTCTGGGGGCGGTGTGCTGGCGGAGGGTGCCCCGTCGGTGGATGTGGATACGGCTGAGTGAACGCGGTCGGGTGTTGGGTCGGGTGGTGTGGCGGGGTGGTCGGAGTCGGAGTTTTTCTTGGCCTGGAGGGAAATCCCAAGTTTAGGCAAAATCGGGATTATCCGACTCGGTGACGAGCTGACCACGCGCGATAGGAAGGAGGCGACACCGGATCAGGCCTGAATGCGGGCGACGCTCGGTGCCATGCTCTCAGGGGAGGTCGAACTCCGCGTCGAGCATTTCGATGATCTCGTCGGCCGTCGCGGAGTCGAGATCCTGGCCATCGACATCGACCTCGGACGCAGCGCGCCGGTCCCGCACATTGCGTAGCAGCGTCGTCAGCCTCGTCTCGATCTGCCGGTTCACGCGGTCCTCCATGGCGGACATGTCGGCGAGTGCCGACTGGAGTCTGTCGAGCTCGGCGAAGACCTGCTCATGCTTTTCCGCTTCCCCGTCCACCAACGCGGACAGCAGGAACTGGGCGAGGGCCGCCGGAGTCGGATGGTCGAAGACCATTGTGGCGGGCAGCCGAAGCCCGGTCGCGGTTGCGATCCTGTTCCGGAACTCCATCGCCGAAAGCGAGTCGAAACCCAGCTCCTTGAACGACCTCGTCGAGGATAGGTCGTCGCTTGCGCCGTGCCCGAGCACGGTCGATGCGGTCTCCCGAACGACATCGAGAAGCATGCGTTCCTGCTCTGGAGGCGTGAACATCTCCAGCCGTTGCCGCAGGTTCGCAACCGGTGCATCGGCAGTCTCCGCGTCGGTCACGGACTTCGCCGGAAGCAGGTTCTGAAGCACCGGAGACACCTCCCGGGCCTGGGCATCCGTCCGCAGCGCGGTCAGATCGAGATGCATCGGGATGAGCACGTCTCGATCCGTTAGCAGGGCGGCGTCTAGGAGCGCCAGTCCGTCCTCGGTCGAGAGCGGGCGAATCCCGGAACGGGCCAGCCGCTGCCTGTCCACATCGGTCAGATGGCTGGTCATCCCGGTCGGCAAGTCCCACAGTCCCCAAGCCAGGGACATGCCTGGGAGACCTTGCCGGCGCCGATGCTGGACCAGGGCATCGACGAACGCGTTCGCCGCAGCGTAATTGGCCTGGGCGGCGTTGCCCAACAGACCGGCCGCCGCCGAGAACACCACGAACGCGTCGAGGTCTTGATCCCGGGTCAACTCGTGCAGGTTCAGGAGTCCGTCGACCTTTCCCCGCCACACGGCGCCGAGCTGCCGAGGTGTCAACGACTCGATTATTCCGTCGTCAGTCGCACCGGCGGTGTGCACCACTGCCCGCAGCGGGCGGTTCTCGGGGATCGCTGCCAGGACTTCCGCCAGAGCGTCCCGATCAGCCACGTCGCACGCCACGACGTCCACGCTTGCTTCGAGCTCGGACAGTTCCAGGCACAACTCCCGCACACCTGCGGCCTCGATGCCGCGTCGGCTTGCCCAGACGATGTCGCGAACTTGGTGGGTTCGCACCAGATGCCGGGCAAGTGCCGCACCCAGCGTTCCGCCGCCCGTGATCAGCACGGTCCCGGATTGCCAGGCTTGGGGCGATGATCGGTGCAGGTCCTTTTTTCCCGAGGCTGGGGCGGAAAGCCGAACCATGCGGGGGACCAGTAGCGCGCCTCGGGATACCGCGAGCTGCGGCTCGTCCGTGGTGAGGGCTGTGCTGATCAGACTGGAGGACACCCGATTCGATCCGAGGTCGAGCAAGCCGAACCGGTCCGGATGTTCGGTCTGGGCAGACCGCAGCAATCCCCACACCGCGGCAGCCGCCAGATCCTCAGGTGCCTCAGCACCAGCGGCGACTGCATCACGCGTGGCCACCACGAGACGCGACGAATTCCACCGGGTGTCGGCCAGCCATTCCTGGATCACCGCGAGCACGGCACGGACGCCGTCGAACGCGTCGACACCGTCGGTAATGGGAGCAGGGAAGGTCACCGGGAACACCACGGTCTCGGGGACATCCCGTCCGGCTGCCACGGCGTCGGCCAGCGCGGCGAGATCGGGATAGGATTCCGCACCCGTCGCCTCGAAGAGATCGTCGAATCGACTTGCCACACCGTCCTGCCCGGCGCCCAGCAGAGCCCACCGGCCCGTGTCGACGACCTTGTGACGAGTCGCGGGAAGCCAGGCAAGTTCGAAGAGCGAGTGAGTAACCGCAGTACGGCGAGCCTTCTCCCACAGCTCGCTCGTCACCGGCCGCAGCACGAAGGAATCGATGGAGAGGACCACCCGGCCCGCCTCATCGGTGGCCGTGACCGACATCCCGCCCCGGTCGCGTTTCCGCGCGTGGACCGAGATTCGCGCCGAATCGGTCTTGCCGATTCTCACGCCCTCCCACTCGAACGGCGCGAGCACAACGCCGGGATCAAGCTCCGCTTCGGCCTCCATCGCAACGGCGACCACCTGCAGTACTGCATCGAGCACGCCGGGGTGCATCGCGAAACGGCCGTGCGAAACCCTGTCTGGCAGCAGGACTTCCCCGAAGAATTCGTCCCCACGCCGCCACATCGCATGCAGCCCACGGAACGCGGGACCGTATCGCAAGCCTCTTTCCGCAAGCGTCTCATAACGGCCGGACAACTCGATACGAGTCTCGCCTGGGGAGGGATGTTGTGGCACGGGCTCGTGTCCCTGCCAGTCCGCTGGGGATGCTACGGCCGTGGCATGGCAGACCCAGTCCGCTTCGGATGCCGACAGTTCGCGAGGACAGGAGTAGACCCGCAAAGAGCGCCGACCGGATTCCTCGGGGCCGATGACGAGCTGCACGGCGAGATCGTCCTGCTCGGTGAGCACCAACGGCGCGTGCAGGGTCAGCTCGTCAACACTCGCGCATCCGGCCTGCTCCGCAGCCCAGCAAGCCCACTCAGCGATTGCCGCTCCGGGAACGGTGATCGTGTCGAACACGACGTGGTCGGCCAACCACGGGTGGTCCTGTGTGGAGAGCCGTCCGGTGACCAGCCAACCCATGCCGCCTGCTAGCGCGACAGGAGTCGCCAGCACCGGATGGCCGCTCGGATCGGACGAGGGACGCGAAGGCTTGAGCCAGTATCGGTTTCGTTGGAAGGGGTAGGTGGGGAGGTCGATGTGGTGGGGGGTGTGGTGGTTGGGGGTGGGGGTGAGGGTGATGGGGAGTCCGTGGGTCCAGGCGTGGGCGAGGGTGGTGAGGAGTTGGTGGTGGTCGCCGTGGTGTTGGGTGAGGGTGGACAGGATCAGTGGTGTGGTGCTGGTTTCGGGGGTGGTGTTTTCGTGGGTGGTGTGGTGGGTGAGGGTGGTGTCGATGGCGGTGGTCAGGACGGGGTGGGGGCTGGTTTCGATGTAGTGGTGGTGGCCGTGGTTGTGCAGGGTGTGTAGGGCGTGGTCGAAGCGGACGGGTTGGCGGAGGTTGCGGGCCCAGTAGTCGGGGGTGAGGTCGGTGTGGTCGAGGAAGTCGCCGGTGACGGTGGAGCACAGGGGGATGTCGCCGGGGGTGGGGGTGATGCCGGTCAGGGCGTGGGTGATCTCGTCGGTGACGGTGTCGATCTGGGGGCTGTGGGAGGCGTAGTCCACCGGCAGCCACCGGGTCCGTATCCCCTGCTGCCGGCAGTGCTGGACCCAGTCGGTCAGGGCGTCGCGGTCGCCGGAGACCACGGTGGCGGTGGGGCTGTTGACCACGGCTACCGACAGCCGGTCCTGCCAGGGTTGTAGTTGCTGGGTGACGTCGTCGGGGGGCAGGGCCACCGAGACCATTCCACCCTGCCCGCACAGGGCGCGGAGTGCTTGGGCGCGCAGGGCCACGATGCGGGCACCGTCGGCAAGGGACAGGGCGCCGGCGACGCAGGCGGCGGCGATCTCGCCCTGGGAGTGTCCGACCACGGCGGTGGGGTGGATGCCGTGGGATTGCCAGACCCGGGCCAGGGACACCATCAGCGCCCACAGCACGGGTTGAAGGACCTCGACCCGCTGAAGGCAGGGCTCCTGGGTGGGGTCGCGCAGGACGGTGAGTAGGTCCCAGTCGGTGTGGGGGGCCAGGGCCTGGGCGCAGGCGGTCATGGTCTCGGTGAACACCGGGCAGACATCCAGCAGGTCACGGCCCATGCCGGGCCATTGCGTGCCCTGCCCGGGAAACACCAGCACCACACCCCCCTCGATGTTATGGGCGGTGCCGGTGATCACCCCGGTGCTCTCCCGCCCCTGCGCCAGCGCGGTAAGCCGCTCGCCGAACTCGGCCGGGGTCGTGGCCAGGACCACCGCCCGGTGGGGCAGCGCGGCCCGGCCGGTGGCCAGCACCCGCCCCACCCGGGCCACCTCCAGCCCGGGGTGCTCGGTGGCGAAGGCGGCCAGCCGGTGTGCTTGGGCCCGCAGGCCCGCCGGTGAGGCACCCGACACCACCCACCCCACCACACCAGCCGTTGCGTCCACATTGGACGCCGCCACGTCCGCACCAGCAGCCGTGGCCGTGGTGGTGGGGGTGTCGGTGTTGTCGGGTCGGTTTTCTGTGGGTGGTTGTTCGAGGATGAGGTGGGCGTTGGTGCCGCTGGCCCCGAACGAGGAGATCCCCGCCCGGCGCGGCCGCTGCCCCCGCGGCCACGACCGGGCCTGAGTCAAAAGCGACACCCCACCCGTCGACCAGTCCACATGCGGTGTGGGCTCATCCACATGCAACGTCCTGGGCAGCCGTTGGTGCTGGAGAGCCATCACCATCTTGATCACACCCGCGGCACCGGCCGCGGCCTGGGTATGACCGATGTTGGACTTCAACGATCCCAGCCACAACGGACGATCGGCCGGCCGGTCCTGACCATAGGTCGCCAACAACGCCTGGGCCTCGATCGGATCACCCAGCCTGGTGCCGGTGCCATGCGCCTCCACCACATCCACCTCACCGGGCGCAAGCCCCGCGTTGGCCAGGGCCTGGCGGATCACCCGCTGCTGGGCGGGTCCGTTGGGGGCGGTCAGGCCGTTGGAGGCGCCGTCCTGATTGACCGCCGAACCCCGCACCACCCCCACAACCCGATGCCCCCGACGGCGGGCATCCGAAAGACGTTCCAGCACCAGCATCCCCACCCCCTCCGACCAGCCAGTGCCATCCGCGCCCGCCGCGAACGCCTTACACCGCCCATCAGAAGCCAGACCCCGCTGCCGGGAAAACTCCACCCACAACGCCGGCGTGGCCATCACCGTCACACCACCCGCCAACGCCACCGAACACTCACCCTGCCGCAACGACTGACACGCCCAATGCAACGCCACCAACGACGACGAACACGCCGTATCCACCGTGACCGCAGGCCCCTCCAACCCCAACACATACGCCACACGACCGGACAGGACGGCCGCTGAAGTCCCGGTGAAGACCTGGCCTTCGCTTTGCTCGTTGGGGTTGGCGAGCCCGCCTGCGTATCCGAGCGAGGAGGCGCCCAGGAACACGCCTACCTCTTGTGCGCGCAGTGAGTGCGGGTCGATGTTGGCGTGTTCCAGCGCCTCCCACGAGGTCTCCAGCAACAACCGCTGTTGCGGATCCATCGCGGTCGCCTCACGCGGCGAAATCCCGAAAAACTCCGCATCGAACTCCGCCGCATCATACAAAAACCCACCCTCACGCACATACGACGTACCCGCATGATCCGGATCCGGATGAAACAACCCCGCCAGATCCCACCCACGATCCGTCGGGAACCCACCAATCGCATCCCCCTCCGAATCCACCAACCGCCACAACTCCTCCGCCGAACCCACCCCACCCGGCAACCGGCAACCGATACCCACAATCGCAATGGGTTCGTCCACGGTCCGCGCCCGAACGGTTTCCCTGGAAGGTTTTTCGGACACACCCGTGAGGAGTTCGCCGAGGCAACGCGCCACGGCGCTCGGTGTCGGGTGATCGAACACCAGGGTCGAGGGAAGCGGCGTCCCGGCCGCGGCGCTGAGCCGGTTGCGCAGCTCCACCGCGATTAACGAGTCGAAGCCGAGATCCTTGAAGGTCATCCGGCTATCGATCCGTTCGGGATCCCGAAGACCCAGGACGATGCCGGTGTGGGTGCGGACCAAGTCGAGGAGGACCTTTTCTTTCTCCTGAGCCGACGCCCCGGCGAGCCGGCGACCGAGTGTGTTCGTCTTCGCCGTACGCGGAGGGGATACGAGTCCACGTAGGACAGCGGGGAGCGTTTCGGTACTGGTGCGCAACGCGTCCGTGTCCACATCGAGCGGAATCAGATTGGGTTGGGCCAGGGTGGTTGCGGTGTCGAGGAGCGTCAAACCGTATTCGGTGCTCAGGGGCTGTAGTCCGACCCGGGCGAGGCGATGCCGATCGGCCTGGCCGAGTCCGGCGGTGATGTTGCTTGCTGATTCCCACAGGCCCCAAGCCAGTGACTGGCCGGGCAGGCCGAGACCCCGGCGATACCGAGCCAGCGCATCCAGGAATGCGTTTGCCGCCGCGTAGTTGCCCTGGCCCGGGTTGACCAGCACCGCGGCGGCGGAGGAGAACAGCACGAACGCCGAGACCGGGCGGTCAGCGGTGAGCTCATGCAGGTTCCACGCGCCCTGGGCCTTGGTCCGAAACACCGCAGCGCATCGTTGTGGCGTCAGCGCCTCGATCAATCCGTTGTCGGCGGTGCCCGCGGCATGAACAATCGCCAACGGCTGCGAATCATCGAGGTCTGCCAAAAGCTCGGCTACGGCCTGGCGGTCGGCCACATCGCAGGCCACCACCCGAACCCGCGCACCCTTTTCGCTGAGTTCCTCGACCAGCTCGCGTGCACCGTCGGCCGCCAGCCCCCTGCGGGAAGTCAACACCACATCACGGACACCATGAGCGCTCACGAGGTGACGGGCCACCAACCCGCCCAGCAGGCCGGTACCGCCGGTGATCAGCACGGTCCCGTCCGGACCCCACGGCGAGGGCACCGCTTCGCTCGCGGAAGGCACGCGCGCCAGTCGAGGCACCAGTACCTGAGCATTCCGCACCGCGAACTGGGGCTCACCCGAAGCAACCACATCGGCGAGCGCACCGAGATCCACGGCCGCGTCGTCGACATCGACGAGCACGAACCGGTCCGGATGCTCGGACTGCGCGGAGCGAACCAGCCCCCACAATGCGGCGCCGGCCAGGTCCACGACCTCGTCCTCGCCAGCGGCGACCGCGCCACGGGTTACCACGACGAGCCGTGAACTGGCGAACCGTGCGTCCCGCAAGAATGTTTGCAATTGCTGCAACGTTTGCCCAACGGCGTCCTGCGCCAACGATGGGACATCGGCGCTAGAGCCGCGGCCAGGCACCCGCAGAAGCACCCACTCGGGCATCGAATCGTTCGCTGCTGTCGCCTCGCACAACTCCGCCATTTCCGCGCAGTGCCAAGAGGAATCGCCATCGTCCGGTGTCGCGGTCTGCTCCGAACGTGCCAGTAGCCGGTTGGTTTCGGATGCTCCCGTCTGCGACATCGGCAACGTAACCCAGTCGAGGTGGAACAACGAATCACGCCGCGAGAGACCATTTCTCGACAGTTGATCGCCGAGGTCATCGGCTATTGGGTTGGGGGGTAGCCAGAATCGTTCGTGCTGGAAGGCGTAGGTGGGCAGCTCGACACGGGAAGCGGTGTCTTCTGGGTAGAGGGCCGTCCAGTCCATTTCGATGCCGTGGCCCCACAGGTGGGCGAGTGCGGTCAGGACGGTTTCGGTCTCCGGCTGGTTTTTGCGCAGGGTGGGAATCGCGGTGTGCATGTCCCCTGGGAGGGTTTCGCCGATCATGCCGGACAGGGTGGTGCCGGGGCCGAGTTCGACGAAGGTGTTCACGTCCTGCTCGTGCAGGGTCCGGACGCCGTCGGCGAACCGGACGGGGTGGCGGACGTGTTCGACCCAGTAGGCCGGGGTGCATAACCGCTCGGGTTCGGCGAGGTGTCCGGTCAGGTTGGACACCACCGGCAGCACCGGCGTGTGGTAGTCGACCTGGTCGAGTAGGGCCCGGAATTCCTCCAGCATCGGCTCGACCAGCGGGGAGTGAAACGCCCGGTTGACCGCCAGTGCTTTGGTCTTCAGCCCCTGCTGTCGTGCTTGTTCGGTGATCCGGGTGATGGCGGTGTCGGTGCCGGAGAGCACCACCGAGGCGGGGGTGTTGACCGCCGCGATCCCCACCTCGGCCTCCCGGCCCTCCACCAAGGCACGCACCCGGTCCTCACCGGCGCGGATGGACACCATCTTCCCGGCGGGGAGCTGCTGCATCAGCCGCGCCCGAGCGGCCACCACACGGCAGGCATCCGGCAACGACCACACCCCCGCCACATACGCAGCAGTGATCTCCCCAACCGAATGCCCGGCCACCACATCCGGCCGCACCCCGAAAGAATCCAGCAAACGCGACAACGCCACCCCGAGCGCGAACAACCCCGCCTGAACGAACCCCGTCTCCCCCAGCAGAGAGGACTCGGGTGAGCCGGGCTCGGACCACACCACCTCCCGCACACCATGCTCGGCCCGCATCAAAGGATCCAGCCCGGCGCACACCTCCTCGAACGCCTCCGCGAACACCGGAAACCGCTCAGACAACTCCCGGCCCATCCCGGACCATTGCGTGCCCTGACCGGAAAACACCCACCCCACCCGGCCCGCACCACTTACCGCACCCGCCAACGCGGCACCGCGCACCACACCCCGGATCTCCTCGTCCCGAGCCAGGGCCCGCAGACCAGTCACCAGCTCTTCCCGGGACGTGCCCAGCACGACCGCACGGTGTTCCAGCGCGGCCCGGGTCACCGCCAACGACCACCCCACCTGCGCCGGCACCAACCCCGCACCGTGCTCGGCGAAATCAGCCAACCGCCCCGCCTGGGCCCGCAGACCCTCCGCGGACCGGCCCGACACCACCCACGGCACCACACCCACCACGCTCGGCGAACCCTCACCCGGTGTATCACCGGTGGGCTCGGGGGCCTGTTCCAGGATCAGGTGCGCGTTGGTGCCCGAGATCCCGAACGAGGACACCCCCGCCCGGCGCGGTTGTCCCGTCTGCGGCCAGGGGCGGGCCTGGGTCAGTAGCGACACCGCACCCGCCGACCAGTCCACATGCGGCGTCGGCTCATCCACATGCAGGGTCCGGGGCAGCTGGCCGTGCCGCAGGGCCATCACCATCTTGATCACACCCGCCACACCCGCCGCCGCCTGCGCATGACCGATGTTGGACTTCAACGACCCCAACCACAACGGACCATCCGCGCCACGATCCTGGCCATAGGTCGCCAGCAATGCCTCGGCCTCGATCGGGTCTCCTAGCGTGGTGCCGGTGCCGTGGGCCTCTACCGCGTCCACCTCACCCGCCGACAACCCCGCGTTGGCCAGCGCCTGCCGGATCACCCGCTGCTGCGACACACCATTCGGCGCCGTCAACCCATTCGACGCACCATCCTGATTGACCGCCGAACCCCGCACCACCGCCAACACCCGATGCCCATGACGACGCGCATCCGACAACCGCTCCAAGACGAGTACGCCCACGCCCTCGGACCACGCAGTGCCGTCCGCCGCCGCCGCGAACGACTTGCACCGCCCATCGGGAGCCAAACCCCGCTGCCGCGAGAACTCGACGAACATCCCGGGAGTCGCCATCACGGCGACACCGCCCGCCAGGGCCAGCGTGCACTCGCCCTGCCGCAAGGACTGACAGGCCCAATGCACCGCCACCAACGACGAGGAACACGCCGTGTCCACCGTCACCGCGGGCCCCTGCAACCCGAGTACATAGGCCACGCGACCGGAGACCACGCTCACCGTGTTCCCGGTCAGGACGTGGCCGCTGTGCGCTGCCTGCGCTTGGTGAAGTCGTGGACCGTACTCCTGGTCAGTGGCGCCGACGAAGACGCCGGTTGCGGTGTCCCGAAGCGATAGCGGGTCGATACCGGACAGTTCCAGCGCCTCCCACGCCGTTTCCGCGAGCAATCGCTGTTGGGGGTCCATGACCAGTGCTTCCCGGTGGCTGATCCCGAAGAAGGCCGGGTCGAACTGGTCGGCATCGTGGAGGAACCCGCCCCGCCGGGTGTAGGACTTGCCCGGAACGCCGACCTCGTCGGAGAACAGGGCGTCCAGGTTCCACCCGCGGTTGTCGGGGAACTCGCCGATCGCCGCATCGCCGTTGCGCACGAGTTCCCATAGCTGGTCCGGTGAGGACGCCCCGCCCGGGTAACGACAGGCCATGCCGACGATGACGATCGGATCGTCCTCGGTGTGAGTCTCGGGCGGGGCGTCGACCCGCGACGGGGACTGCGACGCGAGGTGTTCCGCAAGGCTTTCCGGTGTCGAGTGCGAAAAGAATGCTGTGGTCGGGATGTTCTTCCCCGTGACAGCGGTCAGGCGAGCGCTGAGCTCCACCGCGGTCTGCGAGTCCAACCCGAGATCCTTGAAGGTCCGATCCGGTTCGGGGGACGCGCCCGACGGATAGCCCAGCGCCGACCCGACTTCCGCAAGCACTACAGCGAGGGAGGTTTCCCGATCTGGCAAGGCCACCGAGCCTTGCGTGATGGAGCGCTCGGCCGGCTCCGGAGCCGCCGCTTCCTGGTACGGCGCTTGCGCGTTGCCTGGCGAGTAGTTGGTGCGGACCGAGTCGATCCAGTACTTCTCGCGTTGAAAAGCGTAGGTGGGCAGGCGGATCGCGCGACCATGGTACGGCTCATACACCGCTTCCCAATCGAGCGGGACGCCGTGGCTGAACAGGTTCCCCAGCGCGGACAGCCAGGTGTGCGCCTCCGGTCGTCCCTTGCGTTGGGCGGAATCGACTACGAACGAATTCGTCCCGGGCGAGAGGCTGTCGCGTGCCGCACCCGCGAGCACCATGTCCGGCCCCAGTTCCAGGAAGCGCGTGACACCTTGCGCTTCGAGGCACCGAACGCCGTCGGCGAACCGGACGGTGTGCCTGACTTGGCGAGCCCAGTACTCGGGCGAACAGATGTCTTCCGCCGGGATGACCTCTCCGGTGACATTGGAGACGACCGGGATGAGCGGTGGGTGAAAGGTCAGACCCCGAGCGGTGTCGACGAGGCTTTGCAGCATCGGTTCCATCTTCGCCGAGTGGAACGCGTGGCTGACATTCAACCAGGTTGTCTTGCGGCCGATCTTCTCGAAGTGCGCAGCGATCCGCTCAGCCGCGTGTTCGTCCCCGGAGACCACGACGGCCATCGGGCTGTTCACCGCGGCGATCGATGCCGGCTCGCCGCGCAGCAACGGCAGCACTTCCTCCTCTGTGGCCTGGAGCGCCACCATCGCGCCGTCCGACGCGAGCTGCTGCATCAGGCGGCCACGAGCGGCGACCAAGGTGCAGGAGTCTTCCAGCGACAGGACACCGGCGAGGTGTGCGGCGGCGAGTTCACCGATCGAATGGCCCAGGAGGAAGTCGGGGCGCAGGCCGACATGCTCAGCGAGTCGGAACAGCGCCACCTCGATCGCGAACACGGCAGCCTGCGTGTACGACGTCTGGTCGAGCAGCGCCGCCTCCGGCGATCCCTCGTCGCCGAACACGATTTCGCGAAGCGGGCGTTCCAAGTGGTTGTCCAGTAACGAACTAGTCTCGTCGAAAGACCGCGCGAAGACCGGAAAACACCCGTACATTTCCAGTCCCATGCGCGGTCGCTGCGCTCCTTGCCCGGGTAGCAGGAAGGCGACCTTTCCCGGCCGCGCGACTCCCCGTGCCATGCCGGGCCCGCTCTTGCCGTCGGCGAGCACATCGAGCGTGTCGAGAAACGATTGCCGATCCTCGGCGACCAGTACCGCTCGATGCCTGAAGCCGGTCCGGGTGGTGGCGAGCGAATATCCGATGTCGGCAAGGGCGAGTTCGGGGTGGTCCGCGAGATGCGTCCGCAGGCGACTGGCCTGGTCGGCCAAGGTCTGTGGACTCCGCCCGGAGATCGTCCATGGCAGCACGGCAGGACTTGTCGAGTCCGCGGGTGTGTCGGCTGCCACCGTCGGCGCTGCCGCTACCACGAGATGGCAATTGGCGCCGCCGATGCCGAAGGAACTCACCCCGGCCAGCAGCGGTTGGTCGGGAACGGGCCAGTCCGTCAGCGATCGTTGGACCGTCAGGTTCAGGGCGTCCAGCGGGATTTCGGGATTCGGGGTCTCGAAGCGCGGATTCGGCGGAATCCGTCCGTGCGTCAGGGACAGCACGACCTTGAGTAGGCCCGCGACGCCCGCGGCGCCTTCCAGGTGGCCGATGTTGGTCTTGACGGACCCGACGAGCAGCGGGTGGCGACGGCCGGGCGCGTTGCCGACGACCGCGCCGAGCGCGGCGGCTTCGATGGGGTCGCCCAGTTTCGTCCCGGTGCCATGTACTTCGACGTACTGCACGTCGGCCGGGTCCGTGCCGGCGCACTCGTAGGCGAGTCGGAGAACCTCTTCCTGAGCCTGCTGACTGGGTACCGTGAGCCCCGCGTCGGCACCGCCGTTGTTCGTCGCTCCGCCGAGGATGACACCGTAGACGCGATCACCGTCGGAGACGGCCTGGGAGAGCCGCTTGAGCACGACCAGCCCGGCTCCCTCGCCACGGACGTAGCCGTTCGCCCGGGCGTCGAAGGCGTAGCAGCGGCCGTCCGGAGACAGGGCGCCGGAGCGTGCGGCCACGACGAAGCTTTCGGGCGAGAGGTTGAGATTGACACCGCCGGCCAAGGCCAAAGTCGATTCCCCGCGCCGCAGGCTCTCGCAGGCGAGATGGACGGCCACCAGCGACGAAGACTGGCCGGTGTCGACGACCATGCTCGGGCCCGCGATCCCGTAGTGGTAGGAGATGCGGTTGGCGATGATGCTCCGGTGCGAGCCCGTGATCGTGTGGTGGGTGATGCTGTCCGCACGACGCCGGTAGAGCATGGTGGCGTAGTCGTCCCAGATCGCCCCCAGGAACACGCCGGTTCGGCTCCCCCGGAGCCGCTCGGGCAGGACTCCGGCATCCTCCCACGCCTCCCAGCTCAGTTCCAGGGCGAGGCGTTGCCGGGGGTCCATCTCGGTCGCTTCCCGTGGCGAGATGCCGAAGAAATCCGCGTCGAACTCGTCCACCCGAGGCAGGAAACCCCCGCGCCGCAGGCATTCCCGCCACGGTGCGGACTCGTCGAGTCCGAAGAACTCATTGCCGTCCCAGCGGTCCCACGGTGTCTCCGTGATCGCGTCCGCGCCGTCACGCAGCAGCTGCCAGAAGTCGTCGGGGCGCGGAGCATGGGGGAGTCGGCAGGAAATTCCGACAATCGCGATCGGGCCATCGTATGCCGACTCGAACTCCTGCTGCTTGGCGTCGCACCGAGGCATGCTGCTCTCGCTCCAGTCTGGTTTGATCTGGGTACCGGCTACGGCACTTCCAAAAGACGGACCCACGGCTGATCGCGGGCCCTGGTCCCAACATCACTTGAACTGTTACCAGGGATGCGAGCGATAGTCTAAACACACCGGTGCTCTTCTCGGGTAAAGTCCAGCGAGGTGACTTTTGGGAAGCGGTTGTGCCCCAACGGACCAGCCTTGATCATCCGTTAAGGGTGTCCATCAGGTTTCTTGAGGTATTTTCGTGTGGCGCGAGGAGTATCTGGTCCCGGAGCTGCGGGGATCCTGGCCGCCAGTCGCCTGGCCGGAGGAACCCGAATGGGTGATTGAACCCTATCGGGCGAGCGTGCAAGATTTTGCTTGCCGCTGGGGCCGTGGGCATCGACGCTACGAAATCGGCAAACCGTTTGAATTTCTTTGTCGGTGTCGCAGACAAAGCTTCCGCTTATGCGGATGTAGGTGGGTAGTCGTTGTTCAAATCAGAATGGGACGGGCGTCTCGCCGTGCGCGGAAGGGAAGACAGGGCCGACGATGGAACTCGCGAAGGGGAATGTGGCAGTCGTCACCGGTGCTGCGAACGGGATCGGCCGAGCGCTCGCCAGTTCCCTGGTCGAACGCGGTATCCACGTGGTGCTCGCGGACATTGACGACGCGAGCCTGAGACGAACGGCGGGCGAGCTTCCCGGTGAGGTCCGCAGCCGGGTGGTTGATGTTTCGGACCTCGCGCAGATGGAAGATCTCGCGCGGTTCACGCTGGCCGAGTTCGACCGCGTGGACCTCGTGATCAACAATGCCGGCATCACCGGTATCGGTGCCGGGCCCTGCTGGACGGTGCGCCCGGACGACTGGGATCTGGCCTGGTCGGTCAATGTCGGCGGGGTCGTGAACGGAATCCGAGCCTTCGTCCCGCATCTGGTAGAGGCCGATCGCGGCCATGTGGTCAACGTCGCCTCGATCGCCGGACTCGTCACCCGGCCGTTCGTGGCCGCATACACCGCGAGCAAGAGCGCTGTCGTCGCGTTGTCCGAGTCCTTGCGCGGCGAGTTGTCGGGCATCGGGTCGGGCGTCGGGGTGTCGGTGGTCTGCCCGGGACCGGTGCGCACCAGGTTCTTCGAGTACCTGGCGGCAGGGCCGCAGGGTTGTCCCGACTACTTCGCGCGATCGAACCGGCTTGTCGCGACCCTGCCGGCATCCTTGCAGGCCGAACTCGGCGAAGCGATGGTCGGCGCCGCGGCAAGCGCGCTCGCGCCGCAGCAGGCGGCGCAGGTCATCGTCGACGCGGTCACCGCGGACCGATTCTTGATCCTGACCGATCTGGACAGTGGTCGCGAGGTTGAACAGACGTGGGAGAAAAGACTTGCGGAAGTCCGCGAACGGTGATCCGCCGAATTCGGTGTGTCGGCGGTTTCCGGATGATGGCGGCCCGCCGCCGTCGTGGTCGCGAATGATGTGCCTTTCTTCCGTTTTCCGAAATCGCCGGGACGAAGCCAAGTCGGGATCGGCCGGAGTGGCGCGAAGACGCCCGGCCGCGGATTCTGGTGCCCCGGATTTCTCGACGAGATCACGCCGGGTCGCGGGTTCCGCATCGAATCGCGCAACTGTTGTATCCAAGCAACCAATTAACTTAAAAGTCATATGCGGGCGGTCGGCGAGTCGAGTGGCGCGTGGACCCGGTGCGCAGTCGGCACGGTGCCGATCCGATTCGGCCGACTTGCCTGCTGGCGTGATTTGGCCAGGCGCGCCCTAATGTCGGCTGTTGGTCTGTAATGGTGTTGTCGGGAAGAGTTTGCTGACTCGCAACAAATCCGTGGTCCTTCGTGCTCATCGTCGCGCGACGTAGGGGCCCGTGTTCCCCCGAATATCCGAGGGACTGTGTCCGGTCCGCTGTGTCCAGAGAATGATGAGGTGACGACGGTGACGAGTGAGGAGCAGTGGCTCACCTACCTGAAGCGGGCAACGGCCGACCTGCACCGCACCCGCCAACGGCTTCGCGCCATCGAGAGCAGTGCCCGTGAACCGATCGCCATCGTGGGCATCGGCTGCCGCTTTCCGGGTGGGGTGGGTTCGCCGGAGGAGCTGTGGCGGCTGGTGGCCTCGGAGGGGGATGCGGTTGGCGGCTTTCCGGCCGATCGTGGTTGGGATTTGGCGGAATTGTTCCACCCGGATCCGGATCATCCGGGTACGTCGTACGTGCGCGAGGCCGGATTCTTGCATGGCGCGGCCGAGTTCGATGCCGAGTTTTTCGGGATCTCGCCGCGTGAGGCCACCGCGATGGATCCGCAGCAGCGGTTACTGCTGGAGACCTCGTGGGAGGCGCTGGAACACGCCGGTATCGACCCGTTGTCGTTGCGGGGCAGTCAAACCGGGGTCTATGCCGGTTTGATCCACCACGATTACGGGGCGCGTTCCGGCGACATCCTGGACCTTGAGGGGCACCTCGGACAGGGCAGCTCCGGCAGTGTCGTGTCGGGGCGTATCGCCTACACGCTCGGGCTCGAAGGCCCAGCGGTCACTGTGGACACCGGGTGTTCTTCATCACTGGTGACGCTCCACCTGGCGGTACAGGCGCTTAGGCAGGGCGAGTGCTCCCTCGCGCTTGCGGGGGGCGTTACCACGATGGCCACCCCCGTAACGTTCTCGGTCTTCAGCCGCCAGCGAGCACTTGCGCGGGACGGTCGATGCAAGGCGTTCTCCTCCCGTGCCGATGGAACCGGGTTCTCCGAAGGCGTGGGCCTTCTCGTGCTGGAGCGGTTGTCCGACGCCCGGCGCAACAAGCATCCGATCTTGGCGTTGGTTCGGGGATCGGCGATCAACCAGGACGGCGCAAGCAGCAACCTGACCGCGCCCAACGGCCCTTCGCAGCAACGCGTGATCAGGCAGGCGCTGGCGAATGCGGGCCTGGCTCCCGATGACGTCGATGCGGTGGAGGCGCACGGCACCGGTACCAAACTGGGCGATCCGGTTGAAGCGCAGGCACTGCTGGCAACGTACGGTCAGGACCGTTCTGGTGACCGCCCGTTGTGGCTCGGCTCGGTCAAGTCCAACATCGGGCACACCCAGGCCGCGGCCGGCGCGGCGGGTGTGATCAAGATGGTGATGGCGCTGCGGCGCGGTGTCCTGCCGTCGACGCTCCATGTCGACGAACTCACCCCGCACGTGGATTGGTCCGCGGGCACCGTCTCGGTGTTGCGGGAGTCGCGGCCTTGGCCGGAACTGGATCGGCCCCGCAGGGCGGCGGTGTCCGCTTTCGGCATCTCCGGGACCAATGCGCACGTGGTTCTGGAGCAGGCGCCGGATCGCGACACCCAACCGTCGACCGATGCGGTGGATCCGAGCAGCGCATCCGACGGCTCTGCCGAGGACAGGCCGTCGCTGCTGTTCTCCGCGAGTGGTTCACCGGGTCCGGTGCCCTGGGTGATCTCGGGTCGAAGCGAGGAGGGGCTGCGCGCTCAGACGGGTCGCCTGGCGGACTTTGTCCAGGAATCGCCCGGACTTTCGCCGGGTGATGTGGGCTGGTCGTTGGCCAACACCCGGGCCGAGTTGGAGCACCGCGCGGTGGTGCTCGGCTCGAACCAGGCCGAGTTCGTCGAGCGGCTTCGGGCAGTGGCGGAAGGCCGTGACGCCGACGGTGTCGTGCGGGGAATGACGACCGGCGGCGGAGACGGTCGCGTGGTGCTGGTGTTTCCGGGCCAAGGCTCGCAATGGCCCGGCATGGGGCGAGAGCTGCTGGACTCCTGCCCGGTTTTCGCCGAAGCGATGGACGAATGCGGCCAGGCGCTGCGTCCCTTCGTGGACTGGGACCTGCTGTCGGTTGTGCGGGGCGCGGCCGATGCGCCCGGGCTGGATCAGGTGGAGGTGATCCAACCCGTTCTGTGGTCGGTGATGGTGTCCCTGGCGCGGCTGTGGCAGGCGCACGGGGTGCGCCCGGCGGCTGTGGTGGGCCACTCCCAAGGCGAAATCGCCGCTGCCTGCGTGGCCGGCGCGCTGTCACTCGACGACGGGGCGCGGGTAGTGGCGCTGCGAGCGAAGGCGTTGCGCGCCTTGCAGGGCCGAGGCGCGATGGCGGTCGCCGCTCTTGGCGCCGAAGACGTCGTGCAGCGGTTGGCGGCATGGGAGGGGCGGTTGTCCTTGGCCGGGGTGAACGGGCCGCGCTCGGTGGCCGTCACCGGCGACCCGGATGCCGTGGAGGAGTTGCGCCGCGCGCTCACCGAGGACGGGGTGCACTCGTGGCGGATTCCCGGGGTGGACTGTGCCACGCATTGCCCGCAGGTGGAGCCGCTGCGGGAAGAAATTCTGGCGGCATTGGCGCCGGTTCGCCCCCGTCCGGCGTGCGTGCCGATGTTGTCGACGAGCACCGGGGAGTGGGTCGAGGGCCCGGAGCTGACCGCCGACTACTGGTATCGGAACATGCGCGAGCCGGTGTGGTTCGCCCCGGCCATCGAGCGGTTGCGGGACCAGGGCTTCGAGTACTTCGTCGAATCGGCCCCGCATTCCGTGTTGACCACCGCAATGGAGCAGCTCCTGGAATCGTCTGACCGCGGTGGTCTGGTAGTGCCGTCCCTGAAGCGAGATCGCGGTGGCTGGGACCGGATGCTGGAGTCGCTGGGGCGCGCGTGGACGAATGGCCTCGGCGTGAACTGGTCTCCGGCGTTCGGCCCCTCGGCGGGCCACGTGGACCTGCCGACGTATGCATTTCAGCGGGAACGGTTCTGGTTGTCCGGCCGCGCCGGTGCGGGAGACGTGACCGAGGTCGGGCTGCAGCCCGTGGAGCACCCGTTGCTGCGGGCGGAGGTGGAGCTTCCCGAGTCCGACGGTTGGGTGTTCTCCGGCCGGATCTCGTTGGAATCGCATCCCTGGCTGGCTGATCACGAGGTGTTCGACACCGTGGTGGTCCCCGGGGCCACCTGGGTGGAGGCAGTGGCGGCCGCCGGCGGCCGAGTAGGGGCCAATCACCTGGTGGAGCTGGTGCTGGAGACACCGATGGTGCTCCGAGCTGAGGACGAGATGTCGGTCGAGGTGATGATCGACGGGGCCGACACCGAGACGGGGCACCGAACGGTCGGGGTGTATTCCCGTCCGTCCCCAGCGGACTCACCCACCCCCTGGACCCGCCACGCGCGCGGACTGTTGGCCGGAGACAACGCGTCGAACCTCCGACCACCGGACGAATTGACGGGAGTTTGGCCGCCCGATGGTGCGCGCGTGATTCCCGTGGACGGCGCGTATGACCGGCTGGCCGCGAACGGTGTTGGGTACGGGCCTGTTTTCCAAGGGGTGCGCAAGATCTGGCAGCGAGGCGCCGAACTCTTCGCCGAAGTCCGGTTGCCTGCCGCAGCCGAGAACATGGCGGCGCGGTTCGTGCTGCATCCGGCATTGTTGGACGCAGCGGTACATGCCGGAACGATGGGCGCGGAGACGGCTACGGACGATGTGCGGCTGCCGTTCTCCTGGAATGGGGTGCGGCTACGGGAGACCGCGTCGTCAACGCTGCGGGTCTGGCTTTCTCCCACCGGACCGGACGGTGCGTGCGTACGCGCGGTGGACGAGACCGGCCGAGAGGTCTTCGCGATCGAGCACCTTGAGCTGCGACCAATGGCGCCGGAACGGTTGGCGGCGGCGGGCGGCTATCGCGACTCGCTCTTCCACACCGACTGGACCCCGCTGTCCGTGGCACCGTCTTCCGGCCCGCCTGAGACCGAGTGGCTCGTCATAGGCAGCGACGACGCGATACGGAACTCGGCGGATGCCGCGCTGCGGCATGTGGCTGGTCTCCATGAGTTGAGCGCCGCCGATGACGATCGGCCGGTCCCGGAGGCCGTGTGCCTCATTTGCCCCTCCGATGCGGGCAATGACGACATTCCTTCGGCGGCACGGTCTTTTACGGGATGGGTGCTGGAGCACCTGCAGTGGTGGTTGGGTGCGGGGCACGCTGCGGGATCACGGCTCGTCGTCGTCACCCGAGGCGCGGTGGCCGCCGCCACCGGTGAGGCTCCAGATGTGGCCGCGGCCGCCGTGTGGGGATTGGTGCGCTCGGCGCAGTCGGAGCATCCGGATCGGGTCGTGCTGGTCGACACCGACCGCGACGGCGTGGATCCCGGCCTGCTGTCTGCCGCGGTGAGTTCCGGCGAACCCCAGATGGCTGTGCGGGACGGGAAGGCGTGGGTGCCTCGCCTCTCACGCGTGTCGCCGGCCGAAGAAACGGCCGCCTCGGCTTGGAACCCCAACGCGACTGTGCTGATCACGGGCGGCACCGGGCTGCTCGGGAGCTTGGTCGCACGCCACCTGGTGGCCGCCCACGAAGTGCGGAATGTGGTGCTGGCATCCCGAAGCGGGATGGATGCCCGGGGAGCGCGAGAGCTGTCCGCCGAGCTCTCCGAGCAGGGTGCGCGAGTCGATATCGTGTCCTGTGATGTGTCGGATCGCGACGCGGTGGCCGAGTTGCTGGCGCGTATCGATGCTCGGGCACCACTGGCGGTGGTCCACACCGCCGGGACGCTCGATGACGGAGTGATCGAGTCCTTGACGGCGCAGCGATGTGCCGCAGTGTTGCGCACCAAGGCCGAGGGAGCCTGGAACCTGCACGAGTTGACCGCGGACCGGGACGTGTCGGCGTTCGTGATGTTCTCCTCGGCCGCGGGGCTCTTCGGCAACCCGGGGCAGGGAAACTACGCCGCCGCCAACGCATTTCTGGATGCGCTGGCCGAGCTTCGGCGCGGTCTCGGCCTGCCGGGGCAGTCCTTGGCGTGGGGCCTGTGGGAGCCGGAAAGCGCAATGAGCGCGGAGCTCGGGGGCGTCGATCGCAACCGCATCGCGCAAGCCGGAATGCGAGCGTTGAGCCCGGAGCACGGGCTGGCGCTGTTCGATGTGGCGACGACTTTCGACCGTCCCGTACTAGGCGCGTTCCACCTGGACACCGCCGCCCTGCGCACCCATCAAAATCCCGAGTTGTTGCCGCCGCTGCTGCGTGACCTCGTTCCCGTGCGGACGCAGCGCCGCGAACGTGGGCGGACGGACCTGACCGAGCGGTTCGCCGGGATGTCGGCCTCGGAGCGGGACCACCTGGTGCTGGAGCTGGTCCGCACTCACACCGCTGATGTGCTTGGCCGTCGTGGCCCCGAGACCGTAGAGGTGGGCAGGGCGTTCAAGGACTTCGGATTCGACTCGCTCACGGCGGTGGAACTCCGCAACCGGCTCAGCACCGCGACCGGCATCAGGCTTCCGTCGACCTTGATCTTCGATCAACCCACGCCGGCGGCGGTGTCGCGGTTCCTGTGCGATCAGCTGGTCGGCATGTCCGGACCCGCGAACCACGGCCCGGTGCCACATGCCCAGGTCGTCGACGAACCCATAGCGATTGTGGGTATCGGTTGCCGGTTGCCGGGTGGGGTGGGTTCGGCGGAGGAGTTGTGGCGGTTGGTGGATTCGGAGGGGGATGCGATTGGTGGGTTCCCGACGGATCGTGGGTGGGATCTGGCGGGGTTGTTTCATCCGGATCCGGATCATGCGGGTACGTCGTATGTGCGTGAGGGTGGGTTTTTGTATGACGCGGCGGAGTTCGATGCGGAGTTTTTCGGGATTTCGCCGCGTGAGGCCACTGCGATGGATCCGCAGCAGCGGTTGTTGCTGGAGACCTCGTGGGAGGCGCTGGAGCATGCCGGTATCGACCCGTTGTCGTTGCGGGGCAGCCAAACCGGTGTCTTCGCCGGGTTGATCAGCAACGACTACGCTATGTTGCTGGAGCGTGACCGCAGCGCCGCCGAAGGCTACTTGACCACCGGCAGTGCCGGCAGTGTCGTCTCGGGTCGTGTTGCCTATGTGTTGGGGCTGGAGGGCCCTGCGATCACGGTGGACACGGCGTGTTCGTCGTCGCTGGTGGCGTTGCATTGGGCGTGTCAGTCGTTGCGGCAGGGCGAGAGCACCCTGGCGCTGACGGGCGGCGTCACCCTGATGGCGACACCCGCCGGACTCGTCGAGTTCTCGCGGCAGCGCGGTTTGGCGCCCGATGGACGGTGCAAGGCGTTCGCCGCGGCGGCGGATGGCACCAGTTGGTCCGAGGGGGTGGGCGTGCTGGTGCTGGAGCGCCTGTCGGATGCACGTCGGCACGGTCATCGGATTCTGGCGGTGGTGCGCGGTTCCGCGATCAACCAGGACGGGGCGAGCAACGGTTTGACCGCGCCCAATGGCCCGTCGCAGCAACGGGTCCTCAGGCAAGCGTTGGCGAACGCCGGTCTTGCGGCCAGCGATGTGGATGTCGTGGAGGCGCATGGCACCGGCACGACCCTGGGCGACCCGATCGAGGCGGAGGCGTTGCTGGCGACCTATGGACAGGACCGGCCGGCGGACCGTCCATTGTGGTTGGGTGCGTTGAAGTCGAACATCGGTCACACGCAAGCGGCGGCGGGGGTGGCCGGTGTGATCAAGATGGTGATGGCGCTGCGCCACGGTCAACTGCCGAGGACACTGCACGTGGACGAGCCGACCCCGCATGTCGACTGGGCCGCCACCGGTGCGGTGTCGCTGCTGACCGAGGCTCAGCCCTGGCAGGAGGCGGACCGCCCGCGCCGCGCCGGAGTGTCGGCATTCGGGATCTCGGGCACCAACGCCCACGTGATCATCGAACAGGCGCCCGCCGACGACACCGAAGCAAGACGTGCCGTCGACATCACCGAGCCCGCTACCGTGCTCGAACCGGACGAATCGACCTGCCCGCCGGTGCCGTGGGTGCTGTCGGGCCGGTCCGAGGGCGCGTTGCGAGCCCAGGCCGAGCGCTTGGCGGAGTTCGTGCGCTCGTCTCCGGAAATCTCGGTCGTTGACGCGGGGTGGTCGTTGGCCACCACGCGGGCCGCCCTGGAGCATCGTGCGGTCGTGCTCGGCTCGAACCGGGCCGAGTTCGTCGAGGGGCTTCGCGCGCTGGCCGAGGGCCGTGACGCGGCGAGTGTCGTGCGTGGTGTTGCTGCTGGAGCACCGGATTCCGGGGTTGTGCTGGTGTTTCCGGGCCAAGGCTCGCAATGGCCGGGAATGGGCCGCGATCTGTTGGGGTCCTGCCCGGTGTTCGCCGCGGCGATGGCCGAATGCGCGGCGGCGCTCTCGCCGTTCGTGGAGTGGGACCTGTTGTCGGTGGTGCGTGGCGAGGACGAGGCTGCGACCTTGGACCAGGTGGATGTCGTCCAGCCCGCATTGTGGGCGATCATGGTGTCTTTGGCCCGCGTATGGCAATCCCACGGGATACGCCCGACCGCGGTGGTGGGCCATTCGCAGGGGGAGATCGCCGCCGCCTGCGTGGCCGGGGCGCTGTCGCTCGACGAGGCGGCCAAGGTCGTGGCGCTGCGGTCACAAGCCTTGCGGGCGTTGTCGGGTCGGGGTGGCATGGTTTCGGTCGCACTGTCGGCGGAAGACGTGGCCCGCAGTCTGCAGCCCTGGCAGGGCCGGTTGTCCGTGGCGGTGATCAACAGTCCCAGCGCGACCGTGGTCTCCGGAGATCGCGATGCCCTCCAAGAGTGGGTGGCGGCGTGTGAGCAGGAGGGGGTGCGGGCGCGGTGGTTGCCGGTGGACTACGCCTCGCACTGCCCGCAGATCGACACCGTCGCCGACCAGATCATCCGGTCCCTGGACGGGATTAATCCCGTCGCCGGGGAGATCCCGATGTGCTCGACGGTGCGGGGAGATTTCCTCGATGGCAGCGAGCTGACCGCACAGTACTGGGTCGACAACCTGCGCCAAACCGTCCGGTTCGACCAAGCCGTCCGGACCCTGCAGGCGCACGGCCACCAGCGCTTCATCGAGACCAGTCCGCACCCGGTGCTGACCACCGCGATCGATACTACCTTCGGCACGTCGATTTCCCTTGAAATCGCAACGCCGCCGGTGGTATTGGGCACCCTCACACAAAACCATGGCGGACACCACCGGCTCCTCACCGCCGTTGCCGACGCCTGGACGCACGGCCTCCCCGCCACCTTCACGCCCATCTGGGACGGCCACCGTCCGCACCGTGTCGACCTGCCCACCTATGCCTTCCAGCGCGAGCGTTACTGGCTGGATGCCGCGGAGCCGGCACCGGCCGACGAAGCGAGCGGTGCGAACGCGTGGTTGTGGGAGTCGGTCGACAAGGAAGACGTGACGGGGATCGCCGCCGCGTTGGGTGTCGAGGCCGATACGCGGCTGACCGATGTCGTTCCGGCATTGTCGGAGTGGCGCCGCCAGCGGCAGGACCGCTCCACCGTGCAACGGTGGTGCTACCGAGTGCAATGGCGGCCCATCACGGCTGCTGGCGGCGGCAAGGCACTGTCCGGTCGATGGCTGCTCATCGTTCCCGGGCAGGCGGCCGAGCTCGGATGGGTGCAAGAGATGGCGGAAGCTCTGCGCGCCCGTGGTGTGCAGGACGTCAGGCTCCTGCCGGTGACCGCAGAGGACGCCGATCGTGAGCGGCTGGCGGAACGGCTGCGGCACATCCTCGACAGCGAGGAGTCGGAACCCGTGCGCGGCATCGTCTCGTTGTGGGCCTGGGACGCGCAGTCGCACCCTTGGTGGAACTTGCCGACGTGCTTGGCCGGAACCGTCGCTTTGGCGCACGCAATGGGGGACTGCGCAGTGGCGGCTCCGCTGTGGGTTCTGACGCAGCGAGCGGTGGTGGCCGACGAGACGCAGGACGTTGCAGATCCCGTCCAGGAAGAGCTGTGGGGCCTTGGCCAGGTGATCGGCCTGGAACATCCCGACACATGGGGCGGACTGGTCGATCTCCCGTCCGAAGTGGACTCCGAGGTACTGGAGCGGATGACGGCGGTATGGGCGGCCGCTCACGAGGATCAGGTGGCCATCCGTCCGTCCGGGCTGCGAGTGCGGCGGTTGCTCCGCTCCACCGTCGGCAGTTCGGCATCGCCGGCCTGGGTTCCCAGCGGGACGGTGCTCGTGACCGGTGGCACCGGCGGCGTGGGTGGTCAGGTCGCCCGGTGGCTCGCGCGGTCGGGCGCGTCGCACGTGGTCGTCACCAGCCGCCAGGGGCCGGACGCGGCCGGGGCGAAGGACCTGGAGAACGAGCTGCGTGCCCTCGGTGTCCGGGTGACGGTCGCGGCCTGCGACGTGGCCGACCGGAGCGCGGTCGAGCGCCTGGTCGAGAAGGTGATGTCGGACGGGGCTCCGATCCGGGCGGTGTTCCACGCGGCCGGCGTGGGACAGGAGACGCTGTTGGCGCAGACGGGCCTGGCCGACTTCGAGAAGATCCGGGCGGCCAAGGTGACCGGTGCGCAGAACCTCGTCGACGTGCTTGATCACGGGTCGCTCGACGCGCTCGTGCTGTTCTCCTCCGGGTCGGGCGTGTGGGGCAGCGCCGGGCATTCCGGATACGCCGCGGCCAACGCGTACTTGGACTCCTTCGCCCAGCGGCATCGCGCGGAGGGCCTTCCCGTCACCTCCGTGGCCTGGGGCCTGTGGGAAGGTCCCGGTCTCGCCCAGGGCGAAGGGGAGGACTTCCTCCAGCGGCGAGGCTTGCGGCCCATGCCGTCCCCTCTCGCGCTCAGCGCCTTGGCGCAGCTCCTCGGAACGGACGAGACCTGCCCGGTGGTGGCCGACATCGACTGGGAGACGTTCGCGCCCATCTTCACCGCAGCACGCGCGCACCCGCTGATCCAGGATCTTCCCGAGGTGCGCACCGTTCTCGCGAGCGAGCCGGAATCTGCCTCCGAGAACGGCGAGGCCCTCATCGCCCGGTTGGCGGGCCTCGCCCTAGACGACCAACAACGCACCCTGCTGGAGCTGGTGAGAACGCAGGCTGCCGCAGTTCTCCGGCACACCGGATCGGAAACCATCGATCCACGCAAGGCTTTCCGGGAGCACGGTTTCGATTCCTTGACGGCCGTGGAGATGCGCAACCGCCTCGTATCCGCGACCGGTTGCCGGTTGCCGGCCACCCTCGTGTTCGACCACCCGACCCCGGAGGCGCTGGCGGACTTCCTCCGCATCACGCTGTTGGGCGTCGAGGACGCGGCCGAAAGCGTGCTCGGAGAGCTCGAACGGATCGGAACGGCACTGTCCGGATTGGACCCCGACCCGACCGACCGGAAGCGAATCACCGCATGCCTGCGCACGTTGCTGCGGACGTGGGACGACAACGGGGACGAGACGGCGCACCACGAGCTGCAATCGGCAAGCCTGGATGAGGTTCTCGGCGTCATCCAAACGGAATTGAGAAGACAGCGCAACTGAACAGTTTCTCCACCTGTCACAGCCCTTTCAGCGGAACCACCCGCGTCGTTGCCTGAACACACGGCGCTGTCGCTCTCGATCGAGATGAGAGGTGTCCTTTCCCGATGCGTCGTGAAGAAGAGCTCATCGACAACCTCAAGTGGGTGACCTCCGAGCTGCTTGAGGCGCGCCGGCGTCTTTCCCGGATCGAGAACGGGGAACAGGAGCCCGTCGCCGTCGTGGGCATCGGCTGTCGTTTTCCCGGAGGGGTAGCTGGTCCGGAAGACCTGTGGCGATTGCTGGCTTCGGAGCGCGACGGGATCGGCGCGTTTCCGTCGGATCGTGGTTGGGATCTGACGAATCTCTACCACCCGGACCCGGACCATCCGGGAACGTCCTACGCTCGCGAGGGCGGTTTCCTCCATGACGCGGCGGAGTTCGATGCGGACTTCTTCGGCATCTCGCCGCGCGAGGCCGTCGCGATGGACCCGCAGCAGCGGTTGCTGCTGGAGACCTCGTGGGAAGCGTTTGAACACGCGGGTATTGCCCCGACGTCCCTTCATGGCAGCGACACGGGGGTTTTCGTCGGGTCGACGTACTACGACTACGTCACGGGAATGCTCAATGCGGGAGAAGCCGCCGAGGGGTATCTCAACACCGGTAGCTCTGGGGCGGTGATGTCCGGGCGCCTGGCCTACACATTGGGCTTGGAGGGGCCCGCGGTGACGGTGGACACGGCGTGTTCGTCGTCATTGGTGGCGGTGCATTGGGCGTGTCAGTCGCTTCGGCAGGACGAGTGCAGCCTTGCCCTGGCGGGCGGTGTCGCGGTGATGGCGACCCCCGCGGTGTTCCGCGAATTCAGCCGCCAGCGGGGTTTGGCGCGGGATGGGCGGTGCAAGTCGTTCGCTGCGGCGGCAGACGGGATGGGCCCTGCCGAGGGCGTGGGTGTGTTGGTGTTGGAGCGGTTGTCGGATGCGCGTCGTCATGGGCATCGGGTGTTGGCGGTGGTGCGGGGTTCGGCGGTCAATCAGGATGGCGCGTCGAATGGGTTGACGGCGCCGAATGGTGTGTCGCAGCAGCGCGTGATCCGGCAGGCGCTGGCCAACGCGGGGTTGTCGGCGGGTGAGGTGGATGCGGTGGAGGCTCACGGCACCGGTACCACGCTGGGGGACCCGATCGAGGCTCAGGCGTTGTTGGCGACTTATGGGCAGGATCGTGGCGCGGATGGTCCGTTGTGGTTGGGGTCGTTGAAGTCCAACATCGGTCATGCGCAGGCGGCGGCGGGTGTGGCGGGTGTGATCAAGATGGTGATGGCCCTGCGGCACGGCCAGTTGCCCCGGACCCTGCATGTGGATGAGCCGACGCCGCATGTGGACTGGTCGGCGGGTGCGGTGTCGCTGCTGACCCAGGCCCGCCCCTGGCCGCAGACGGGACAACCGCGCCGGGCGGGGGTGTCCTCGTTCGGGATCTCGGGCACCAACGCGCACCTGATCCTGGAACAGGCCCCCGAGCCCACCGGTGATACACCGGGTGAGGGTTCGCCGAGCGTGGTGGGTGTGGTGCCGTGGGTGGTGTCGGGCCGGTCCGCGGAGGGTCTGCGGGCCCAGGCGGGGCGGTTGGCTGATTTCGCCGAGCACGGTGCGGGGTTGGTGCCGGCGCAGGTGGGGTGGTCGTTGGCGGTGACCCGGGCCGCGCTGGAACACCGTGCGGTCGTGCTGGGCACGTCCCGGGAAGAGCTGGTGACTGGTCTGCGGGCCCTGGCTCGGGACGAGGAGATCCGGGGTGTGGTGCGCGGTGCCGCGTTGGCGGGTGCGGTAAGTGGTGCGGGCCGGGTGGGGTGGGTGTTTTCCGGTCAGGGCACGCAATGGTCCGGGATGGGCCGGGAGTTGTCTGAGCGGTTTCCGGTGTTCGCGGAGGCGTTCGAGGAGGTGTGCGCCGGGCTGGATCCTTTGATGCGGGCCGAGCATGGGGTGCGGGAGGTGGTGTGGGCCGAGCCCGGTTCGACCGCGGCTTCTTTGTTGGGGGAGACGGGGTTCGGTCAGGCGGGGTTGTTCGCGCTCGGGGTGGCGTTGTCGCGGTTGCTGGAGTCTTTCGGGGTGCGGCCGGAGGTGGTGGCCGGGCATTCGGTCGGGGAGATCACTGCTGCGTATGTGGCGGGGGTGTGGTCGTTGCCGGATGCCTGCCGGGTGGTGGCCGCTCGGGCGCGGCTGATGCAGCAGCTCCCCGCCGGGAAGATGGTGTCGGTTCGCGCCGGTGAGGACCGGGTGCGTGGTTTGGTGGAGGGCCGGGAGGCCGAGGTGGGGCTCGCGGCGGTCAACACCCCGGGCTCGGTGGTGCTCTCCGGCACCGACACCGCCATCACCCGGATCACCGAACAAGCACGGCGGCAGGGGCTGAAGACCAAAGCACTGGCGGTCAACCGGGCGTTTCACTCCCCGCTGGTAGAGCCGATGCTGGAGGAATTCCACACCGTGCTCGACCACGTCGACTACCACACGCCGGTCCTACCGATCGTGTCCAACCTGACCGGAAAACTCGCCGAGCCCGAGCGGTTATGCACCCCGGCCTACTGGGTCGAACACGTCCGCCACCCCGTCCGGTTCGCCGACGGCGTGCGTGCCCTGCACGAGCACGGCGTGAACACCTTCGTCGAACTCGGCCCCGGCACCACCCTGTCCGGCATGATCAGCGAAACCCTCCCCGAACACACCCACCTGGCGACCCCGACCCTGCGCAAGAACCAGCCAGAGACCGAGACCACCCTGACCGCACTTGCCCACCTATGGGGCCAGGGCATCGAGGTGGACTGGACCGCCCCGTACCCAGAAGACACGGCTTCCCATGTCGAGCTGCCCACCTACGCCTTCCAGCACGAACGATTCTGGCTTTCCCCCAACCCAAAGGCCGCCGACCTTAGCGCCACCGGGCTAGGCCACGATTCGCTCTTCCACGTCGATTGGCGTCCGGTGCCGGTGTCGTGCTCGAACTCAGCGCGCTCCGACTGGGCTGTGTTGGGTGACAGCGATGAGCTGAGCACCGCATTCGGATCGACAGAGATGACGTTGGTCCGCGCCGATGATCTCGTGGGCCTATCCGCTTCCGTCGATGGAGACGTTCCTGATGTCGTCTGGTTCCCCTGCCTGTCGGGGCCAACGGATGGCGATCCCGTCCAGATGGCCAACGCCTTGACGGCACGAGTGCTGGAGCAACTGCAATGGTGGCTACACCAGCAGGAGTTCGCTGGATCGCGCCTCGCGGTGGTGACTCGCGGTGCCGTCGCGGCCACTGCGGATGAGGTTCCAGACGTGGCTTCGGCTGCCGTGTGGGGCTTGATGCGCTCGGCGCAGTCCGAACACCCCGGTCGGCTCGTGCTGGTCGATGTTGACGGTGACCGGTTGGACCCCGGTCTGCTGTCCGGCGTGCTGGAGTCTGGGGAATCGCAGGTAGCGCTTCGGCGCGGAGAGGTGCGGGTGCCTCGGCTCTCGCGCGTCGCGGCTGCAGAAAACCCCGTTGCGCAGCCGTGGAGCCCGGATGGGACTGTGCTGATCACCGGCGGTACGGGCTTGTTGGGTGGCTTGGTGGCCCGTCACCTGGTGAGTGCTCATGGCGTGCGCCGCTTGGTGTTGGTGTCCCGAAGCGGGATGGCGGCCGAGGGCGCGCGTGAGCTGGTCGCCGAGTTGACCGAGCAGGGTGCGCGGGTCGATGTGGAGCCGTGCGATGTGGCGGACCGTCGCGCAGTGGCCGAAATCGTGGACAGAATCGACCCCGGGGCGTCGTTGGCGGTAATTCATGCGGCCGGAACGGTGGACGATGGGGTCGTCGAATCGTTGACACCGCAGCGGTGTGCCGAGGTTTTACGCACCAAGGCCGAGGGTGCGTGGAACCTGCACGAGCTCACCGCGCGCCGTGACGTGTCGGCATTCGTGCTGTTCTCCTCGGCTGCCGGAGTGTTGGGCAATCCGGGGCAGGGCAACTATGCGGCGGCTAACGCGTTCCTGGACGCCTTGGCGCAACGTCGGCGCAGCGCCGGGTTGCCAGGTCAGTCCCTGGCGTGGGGATTGTGGGAGCCCGCCGCCGGAATGAGCGGTAAGCTCAGCGATGCGGACCGGAATCGCGTGGCGCGTTCCGGGATCCTGGCATTGACCGTGGAGCAGGGATTGGCGTTGCTCGACGCGGCTACCACGCTGGACGAACCTGCATTGCTGCCACTCGGCGTGGACACAGCCGCGCTGCGCACCCATGCCTCCCCAGAACTGATCCCTTCGCCGTTGCGCGGGCTCGTCCCGAACACGCCCAGGCCCACCGCCCGGGAGGACGGACGAACGGCGCTGGAACGACGTTTCGTCGGCCTGTCGGACCATGAGAAGCAGCAAGTTCTGTTGGAGCTGGTCCGCGAACGCACCGCCATCGTCCTGGGGCACCAGGGGATCGAGTCCGTCGCGGCCGGAAGGGCGTTCAAAGACCTCGGCTTCGACTCGTTGACCGCGGTGGAGTTGCGGAACCGGCTCAGCGCGGAGACGGGGGTGAGTCTTCCCGCCACCTTGGTGTTCGACCACCCATCGCCTCGTGCGTTGGCCCGCCATCTCGGCGAGGTCCTGCTCGGCACCACCCACACCGCGAAGGTGGCAGAGGTTCGGCAGCCGACGCTCGACGAACCCATCGCCATCGTCGGAATGGGCTGCCGCCTACCGGGCGGCGTGGGCACGCCGGAAGAGCTGTGGCGATTGGTGGTCTCGGAAACGGACGCTGTCGGCGGTTTTCCCACCGATCGCGGTTGGAATCTGGACGGGCTGTACCACCCGGATCCGGACCATCCCGGCACCTCCTACGCGCGCGAGGGAGGATTCCTTTACGACGCCGGGGATTTCGACGCGGAGTTCTTCGGGATCTCTCCGCGCGAAGCGGTCGCGATGGATCCGCAACAGCGACTGATGCTGGAGACCGCGTGGGAGGCGCTGGAACACGCCGGCATCGATCCGTTCTCACTTCGCGGGAGCGACACCGGTGTGTTCGCCGGGGTCGCGTACCAGGACTACGCCACGCTGACCGGCAATCTGCCGACCGTGGCCGGATATTCGACCACCGGCAATGTCGGTAGTGTCGTGTCGGGCCGCATCGCCTACACATTGGGCTTGGAAGGCCCGGCGATCTCCGTGGACACGGCGTGCTCGGCGTCCCTGGTGGCGCTCCACCTCGCGGTCCAATCACTGCGGCAGGGCGAGTGCTCGCTAGCACTGGCGGGCGGGGTCACCGTCATGGCGACGCCGGAACCGTTCCCGGAGTTCAGCCGGCAGCGTGCCCTGTCGCCGGACGGCAGGTGCAAGGCATTCTCGTCCGACGCCGACGGCACCGGCTTCTCCGAGGGCGTCGCCCTGGTGCTTTTGGAACGCCTGTCGGAGGCGCAGCGGCGTGGGCATCGGGTGCTGGCGGTGGTGCGGGGTTCGGCGGTCAACCAGGACGGCGCGTCGAACGGTCTGACCGCCCCCAACGGACCATCGCAGCAGCGGGTGATCCGGCAGGCGCTGGCCAATGCCGGCCTCGGACTGGGCGATATCGATGTCGTCGAGGCGCATGGTACGGGCACGAAGTTGGGCGATCCGATCGAGGCTCAAGCGCTGCTGGCCACCTACGGACAGGAGCGGCCGACGGACCGTCCACTGTGGCTGGGAAGCGTGAAGTCCAACATCGGCCACACGCAGGCCGCCGCAGGTGCGGCCGGGCTGATCAAGATGGTCATGGCGCTGCGAAAGGGTGTCCTGCCGAAAACGCTGCACGTTGCGGAGCCGAGCGCCCAGGTGGACTGGTCGGCGGGCGCGGTGTCCGTGTTGACCGAGGCGCGTTCTTGGCCGGAGATCGACCGCCCACGTCGCGCCGGCGTGTCGGCGTTCGGCATCTCCGGCACCAACGCGCACGTCGTCCTGGAACAAGCGCCGCCGCAGCCGAAGGAAACGGAAGCCGCCGACGGCACAGTCGAACGCCTGGCAGACGTGGCCGCTGCACCACCCGCACCCGATGTCATCCCGTGGGTCATCTCGGGCAGGTCCGAGGCGGGGTTGCGAGCGCAGGCGCAGCGCCTGTCGGAGTTCGTGGCGTCCTCCAACTCAGGGCCTTCGCTTTCGGACCTGGGCTCGTCGTTGGCGACCACGCGCGCCGCGCTGGAACATCGGGCCGTGGTGCTCGGTACCACACACGACGACGTCCTTGATCGCCTGGGCGCGGTGTCGGATGGCCGCGAAAATCCGGGCGTTGTGCGCGGGGTGACGGCCGAGGCCACGGATGATCGTGTGGTTTTCGTGTTCCCGGGGCAGGGATCGCAGTGGTCGGGCATGGGGCGGGATCTGCTGGACTCGTGCCGGGTGTTCGCCGACGCGATGGCCGAATGCCGTGATGCGCTCTCGGCCTTCGTGGAGTGGGACCTGCTGTCGGTGGTCCGCAGGGCCGAGGGAGCGCCGGGCCTGGACAGGTTGGATGTGAACCAGCCGGTGCTGTGGGCGGTCATGGTCTCCCTGGCCCGGGTGTGGCAGGCGCACGGGGTCCGCCCGGCGGCGGTGGTGGGCCACTCGCAAGGGGAGATCGCTGCCGCCTGCGTATCCGGCGCGCTGTCGCTGTCCGACGGCGCGCGCGTGGTCGCGTTGCGCTCGCAGGCAATCCAGACGCTCGCCGGGCAAGGGGCGATGCTGGTCGTGGCGTTGCCGGTGGAGGAAGTGTTCGGGCTGATCGCGCCTTGGGAGGACCGGCTGTCGGTGGCCGGGGTGAACGGGCCCAGGTCGGTGGCGGTGTCCGGCGATCCGGACTCGGTGCGGGAGCTGCACGGCAGGCTCGCCGAGCGCGGTGTGCAGTCGTGGCAGGTTCCCGGAATGGTCTGGGCGGGTCATTCCGCGCAGGTGGAGACGTTGCGCGAGGAGGTTTTGACTGCACTGGCACCGGTGACTCCGCGATCGGGGCGACTGCCGATGTTTTCCACGATCACCACGGAGTGGATCGACGGCACGGAGCTGACCGCCGAATACTGGTACCGGAACATGCGCCAAACCGTGTGGTTCGGACCGGCCGTTGAGGCGTTGCGGGACAAGGGTTTCGGGCGCTTCGTGGAGTCCTCGCCTCATCCGGTGCTGGTCACCGCGATGGAGCAGACCCTCGAAGCCGGCGGCGGCAATGTGGTCCTGCCCTCATTGCGCCGAGGCGATGGCGGTTGGCCCCGGATGGTCGCGTCGCTGGCACGTGCCTGGGTCAACGGCATCGACGTGGACTGGTCCGGCGCCTTCGGTGATTCCCCGAACCGAGTCGAGTTGCCGACGTATGCGTTTCAGCGGGAACGCTATTGGCTGTCCCGCTCGGTGGAGGCCGGCGATGCGACCGGATTCGGGCTGCGACCGGTGGGACATCCGCTGCTGGGCGCGCAGGCGGAACTGCCCGAATCCGATGGCAGCGTTTTCTTCGGACGCGTGTCGCTGGAATCGCACCCCTGGTTGGCCGACCACGGGGCGTTCGGCGCGGTGGTGGTACCGGGAGCGACCTGGGTGGAGACGGTGATCTCCGCGGGCGAGCAGGTCGGCGCGACGCGGCTCGAAGAACTGGTCCTGGAAGCCCCCATGGTCCTGGCGCCGGATGACGCGGTATCGCTGGAGGTCGTGGTCGAAGGCCCTGAGGGCGACGACGGCCACCGGTCGGTGGCGGTCTATTCGCGGCCATCAGCCAGCCGACCCGATCAGCCCTGGACCCGTCACGCGCGCGGCCTTCTCGCCCCAGACCAGGGCGAACCCGAGTTCGTCTGGGACGGCACGGTGGACGGGACCTGGCCACCGCCTGAGACGAAGCCCGTCTACGGCGCGGACTACTACGAACGCCTCGGGCGCACCGGGTACGACTACGGCCCGATCTTCCAGGGATTCCAAATCGGCTGGCAGCGGGGGGAGGAGGCGTTCGCCGAGGTGCTTCTCCCGGCGGAGGCCAACCCCGGGTCGGGGCGCTTCGGGCTCCATCCCGTTCTACTCGACGCCACACTGCATCTCGTTCCCTTCATGGGAAGTTCCGCATTCCTGGACGAGATGGAGCAGCTCACCGATCACGTTCGCGTACCGTTTTCCTGGAGCGGGGTGACCCGGCATGCGACCGAGTCACCGAAGCTGCGGGTGCGGATGGCGCGCCTGGGGCGCGACCAGGTCCGCATTGACGCCGTGGAGGAATCGGGCAGGCCGGTGCTGTCGGTGGACTGCTTCGAGACCCGCCCGATGACACCGGCGCAGCTGGCCGCCGCGTCCGGTCAACACGATTCCTTGTTCCACGTCGCTTGGACTCCCGCTGCCCCGGTGCCGCCCGGGGCAGGGGCCGCCGAGTGGGTCGTGGCCGGCGACGGCGGGAGTGCCGTCGCGAATGCGCTGAAGTCAGCAGGAAAATCCGTGACTTGCGCTGCGGATCTGGCCGACCTTGCCGGCAACGCGGCTGCATCGAGTCGGACTGTTGTTTCGACCGTGCCGACCGCGGCGGACGGCTCGGGCGTTCCTTCGGCGGCGCTCAGCGCGGTCAACGAAACACTGCAACGGTTGCAGGCGTGGTTGGCTGCGGAGCAGGTGACCGGCGAGCGGCTTGTCATAGTGACCCGAGGAGCGGTCGCGGTAAGTCCGGACGAGGGCGCCGACGTGGCCGGTGCTGCGGTTTGGGGGTTGGTGCGCACCGCGCAGTCCGAGCACCCGGACCGGTTCGTGCTCGTCGATCTCGACGATGGTGCGGTGCCGTGGGAGTCGGTGTCCGCGCTGGCGGGCTCGGGTGAAGGGCAACTTGCGGTGCGGGACGGCACCGTGTGGGTGCCGCAGCTGGCCCGGGTTCCGGTGCTGGAGCAGACCGTTCCCGCACCGTGGGGCGAGAACCCAACCGTGTTGATCACGGGCGGCACCGGGTTGCTCGGTAGCGTGGTCGCCCGCCACCTGGTGCGCACGCATGGCGTGCGTGACCTGGTGCTCGCCTCCCGCAGCGGCTTGGCGGCTGACGGGGCAGGGGAGCTGTTGGACGAGTTGACCGCGTACGGTGCCCGAGCCCGGGTTGTCGCTTGCGACGTCGCGGATCGAACGGCGGTGGCGGACCTACTCGCCGATATCGATCCACAGGTGCCGCTGGCGGTGATTCATGCCGCGGGAACGTTGGACGACGCGATGATCGAGTCGTTGACGCCGGACCGGTGTTCCTCGGTTCTGCGGACGAAAGCCCAGGCTGCCTGGAATCTGCACGAACTCACTGCCGATCGCGTGGTGGCGGCGTTCGTGTTGTTCTCCTCCGCGGCGGGTGTGCTGGGAAATGCCGCGCAGGGGAACTACGCCGCGGCGAACGCTTTCCTGGACGCCCTGGCCCGGCATCGGCGTAGTCGCGGCCTCCAGGGACAGTCCCTGGCGTGGGGCTTGTGGGAGCCGGCGCAGGGAATGGGTGCCGGGCTCAGCGATGCTCATCGGGAACGCCTGGCTCGGGGCGGCATGCCGCAGTTGACCATTGACCAGGGCATGGCCTTGTTCGACCTCGCCACCACGTTGGACCGCCCCGCGCTGCTCCCGCTCCGCCTCGATGTGGCCGCACTACGCGAACACAGTCCTTCGGAGCTGCCCTCTCTTTTCCGTGGCCTGATCGCCGGTTCAACCCAGCGCTCGCGCAGCGCCGGCAGCGCAAGCGCGGTCAACCTTGCCCGCCGTCTCGCCAGCCTGCCGGCGGACGAGCAGGAACGAGCCTTGGTCGAGGTCGTTCAACGGGAGGCGGCGGCGGTGCTCGGGCACGCGGGTCCGGACACCGTCGACACCGGTCGGGCGCTGCGGGAACTCGGTTTCGATTCGATGACCACCGTCGAATTGCGCAACCGCCTGAGCACGGCTATCGGGGTGCGGCTGCCGGCAACACTCGTCTTCGACCACCCGACTCTCGACGAGCTCGCCCGTTCGCTGCGCACCGAGCTGCGTGCCTCGGCCGACATCGCCCACGCGGACCAGGATCCGGCTGAAGAGCCGGTGGCAGTCTTCGCGTCCACAGAGGACGATACCGAGCTGCCGGATTCCCTCGCCGACCTCCTGCGCCGGGCTTGGGCCATGGGCAAGTTCGATGAAGGATTCGAGCTGGCGATGGCCGCCGCCGCGGTGCGGGAGGTCTTCACGACCACGCGGACGCTCACCCGGAAGCCGCAGGTCGTGGATCTGTCGCGAGGAGCTGCGCTGCCCCGGCTGATCTGCTTCCCGTCCATCGTCGCGCAGCACCTTGGCGAGTACGTGTACGCACGATTCTCCGCGCATTTCCAAGGAAATCGTGCCGTTTCGACGATGCGGGGCATGGGGTTCGCCAAGGGAGAACCGTTGCCGGCAACGCTGGACCTGGCCGTCCAGGTCCAGGCGGAGGCCGTGGGGGAATGCGCGGACGGCGCGCCGTTCGTTCTCGTCGGTTACTCGGCGGGCGGATGGCTCGCCCACGCCGTCACCAGGTACCTCGAACGCCAGGGCAATGGTCCCGCCGCGGTGGTCCTCATCGATACCTACCTCGCCGAGGAGATTCCGCCCAGCTGGACCGGCGCCCTGTTGCCGAACAATGAGGACATTCGGTTGATGGACACCACTGCGCTCACCGCGATGGGGGCCTACATGCGCTTGTTCGACCAGTGGCGGCCCGAGCCCGTTCAAGCGCCGACCGTCTATGTTCGAGCGGGCGAGAGTTTGTCGCTCGGCTCCCTGGAAATCCCGGACCGGCTGGAAATCCCGGACCGGCTGGAAATCCCGGACCGGCCGGAAATCCCGGACCGGCGGATTCTTCAGGACAGTGCCGACGTCGTCCTCACGGTGCCCGGCAACCACCTGACGATGATGCAGGACCATGCGGAGGCCACGGCAAAGGTGTTGCGAGACTGGCTGAACGAGGTCTCATGAGCCGGAAAATACACATGTGCCATGGGATCCGAGACTCGCTGCGGAGTGGTCGGGTATGCCGTGATCCGGTACCCGCTCAGGTTTTGCGTGCGTGATCACAGGATCGGGTGATGCGGTCGGCCCGTGCGCGGTGGCATGATGGTGATCATGCGGTAGTTCCTCGTGCGGCTTAGCCAAAGTCAGGTGACCGCACCGGTGGAACGACCCCCGCGCCCCGCCGCCTGATCGCGCCCCCCATTTTCGTCAAGAGCTTCGGACGACCAGGTCCTCGAAAGAAACGGAACGGCTGCCATGGAAAACGAGGAGAAGCTTCTCGACTACCTCAAGCGCGTGTCGGCCGAGCTGCGCCGCACGCGGCAACGTGTTGTCGAGCTCGAGTCCGAGGCGCGGGAGCCGGTGGCAATCGTCGGAATGGCCTGCCGGTTGCCGGGTGGGGTGGGTTCGGCGGAGGAGTTGTGGCGGTTGGTGGATTCGGAGGGGGATGCGATTGGTGGGTTCCCGACGGATCGTGGGTGGGATCTGGCGGGGTTGTTTCATCCGGATCCGGATCATGGGGGGACGTCGTATGTGCGTGAGGGTGGGTTTTTGTATGATGCGGCGGAGTTCGATGCGGAGTTTTTCGGGATTTCGCCGCGTGAGGCGACCGCGATGGATCCGCAGCAGCGGTTGTTGCTGGAGACCTCGTGGGAGGCGTTGGAACACGCCAACATCGACCCGCACTCACTGCGCGGGAGCGACACCGGCGTCTTCGCCGGCGTGATGTACGACGACTACGCCGCGCGCCTGGCCACTGTCCCGAGCGATTTCGAAGGCTACCTCGCGAACGGTAGTGCGGGCTCGGTCGCATCCGGTCGTGTGGCGTATGTGTTGGGGTTGGAGGGGCCTGCGGTCACGGTGGATACGGCGTGTTCGTCGTCGTTGGTGGCGTTGCATTGGGCGTGTCAGTCGTTGCGGCAGGGTGAGTGTTCGGTGGCGTTGGCGGGTGGTGTGACGGTGATGGCCACGCCGGCGTTGTGGGTGGAGTTTTCCCGGCAGCGGGGTCTGGCTTCTGATGGGCGGTGTAAGGCGTTCGCGGCGGGCGCGGATGGCACTGGCTGGTCGGAGGGGGTGGGGATGCTGGTGCTGGAACGTCTTTCGGATGCCCGCCGTCGGGGGCATCGGGTTGTGGGGGTGGTGCGGGGTTCGGCGGTCAATCAGGATGGCGCCTCCAACGGCCTGACCGCCCCCAACGGACCCGCCCAGCAGCGGGTGATCCGCCAGGCCCTGGCCAACGCGGGGCTTGCGCCCGGTGAGGTGGATGTGGTGGAGGCGCATGGCACCGGCACCAGGCTGGGTGATCCGATCGAGGCCCAGGCGTTGTTGGCGACCTATGGTCAGGACCGGCCGGCCGATCGTCCGTTGTGGCTGGGATCGTTGAAGTCCAACATCGGTCATACCCAGGCCGCGGCCGGTGCCGCGGGTGTGATCAAGATGGTGATGGCTCTCCAGCACCAACGGCTGCCCAGGACGTTGCATGTGGATGAGCCCACACCGCATGTGGACTGGTCGACGGGTGGGGTGTCGCTTTTGACTCAGGCCCGGTCGTGGCCGCGGGGGCAGCGGCCGCGCCGGGCGGGGATCTCCTCGTTCGGGGCCAGCGGCACCAACGCCCACCTCATCCTCGAACAACCACCCACAGAAAACCGACCCGACAACACCGACACCCCCACCACCACGGCCACGGCTGCTGGTGCGGACGTGGCGGCGTCCAATGTGGACGCAACGGCTGGTGTGGTGGGGTGGGTGGTGTCGGGTGCCTCACCGGCGGGCCTGCGGGCCCAAGCACACCGGCTGGCCGCCTTCGCCACCGAGCACCCCGGGCTGGAGGTGGCCCGGGTGGGGCGGGTGCTGGCCACCGGCCGGGCCGCGCTGCCCCACCGGGCGGTGGTCCTGGGCGCGTCCCCGGCCGAGTTCGGCGAGCGGCTTACCGCGCTGGCGCAGGGGCGGGAGAGCACCGGGGTGATCACCGGCACCGCCCATAACATCGAGGGGGGTGTGGTGCTGGTGTTTCCCGGGCAGGGCACGCAATGGCCCGGCATGGGCCGTGACCTGCTGGATGTCTGCCCGGTGTTCACCGAGACCATGACCGCCTGCGCCCAGGCCCTGGCCCCCCACACCGACTGGGACCTACTCACCGTCCTGCGCGACCCCACCCAGGAGCCCTGCCTTCAGCGGGTCGAGGTCCTTCAACCCGTGCTGTGGGCGCTGATGGTGTCCCTGGCCCGGGTCTGGCAATCCCACGGCATCCACCCCACCGCCGTGGTCGGACACTCCCAGGGCGAGATCGCCGCCGCCTGCGTCGCCGGCGCCCTGTCCCTTGCCGACGGTGCCCGCATCGTGGCCCTGCGCGCCCAAGCACTCCGCGCCCTGTGCGGGCAGGGTGGAATGGTCTCGGTGGCCCTGCCCCCCGACGACGTCACCCAGCAACTACAACCCTGGCAGGACCGGCTGTCGGTAGCCGTGGTCAACAGCCCCACCGCCACCGTGGTCTCCGGCGACCGCGACGCCCTGACCGACTGGGTCCAGCACTGCCGGCAGCAGGGGATACGGACCCGGTGGCTGCCGGTGGACTACGCCTCCCACAGCCCCCAGATCGACACCGTCACCGACGAGATCACCCACGCCCTGACCGGCATCACCCCCACCCCCGGCGACATCCCCCTGTGCTCCACCGTCACCGGCGACTTCCTCGACCACACCGACCTCACCCCCGACTACTGGGCCCGCAACCTCCGCCAACCCGTCCGCTTCGACCACGCCCTACACACCCTGCACAACCACGGCCACCACCACTACATCGAAACCAGCCCCCACCCCGTCCTGACCACCGCCATCGACACCACCCTCACCCACCACACCACCACCCAAACCAGCCCCAGCCCCGAAACCAGCCCCGAAACCACCAGTCGCGAAAACAGCACCACACCCCTGATCCTGTCCACCCTCACCCAACACCACGGCGACCACCACCAACTCCTCACCACCCTCGCCCACGCCTGGACCCACGGACTCCCCATCACCCTCACCCCCACCCCCAACCACCACACCCCCCACCACATCGACCTCCCCACCTACCCCTTCCAACGAAACCGATACTGGCTGGATGGCGGCGAAAAGCCGTCGAGCGTGGAAGAAAGCAGCGGCGCCGATGCGCCGTTGTGGGAATCGGTCAGCAACGCGGACGTGGCCGGGATCGCCTCGATGCTGGGTGTTGACGACGATGCGCCCCTGGGCGAGGTGGTTCCAGCGTTGTCGCAGTGGCGGGACCGGCAACAGGATCGTTCGACCGCCGAGCGCTGGTGTTACCGAGTGCAATGGCGATCGATCACCACAACTGGTGCAGTCGGCATGCTGTCCGGCCGATGGCTGCTCATCACCCCCGAGCGGCCCGAGGCTCTTGCCTTGGCGGAGCGGATCGCCCAGACGTTGACATCCCGTGGTGCGCGCGAGGTCGCAACGGTCCCGGTCGATACCGCCGATACCGATCGCCAGCGGTTGGTGGCACTCCTGCGGGAAAAGCACCTCGGTCACGCTGCCGACAGCGATGCCGCCGACCATGACGACGTCGCAGTGGAAGGCGTGGTGTCGTTGTGGGGGTGGGACGAGCAGTCGCACCCGGACCACGAAGTGGTCCCGGTCGGGATGGCCGGCACGCTCGCATTGGTGCAGGCGTTGGGTGATTGCGATGTGGTCGCGCCGCTGTGGTTGCTGACGCAGGGCGCCGTCGCGGTCTCCGACGCGGAGGAGATCACCGGCTTGGGGCAGGCGCAGTTGTGGGGCTTGGGCCAGGTCGTCGGCCTGGAACACCCTGACAGGTGGGGCGGTCTGGTCGATCTTCCGTCCACAATGGATGAAGCCGCACTGAACCGTCTCGCGGCGGTGTTGGGCGATGGCACCGAGGACCAGGTGGCGATCCGCCCCCACGGATCATGGTCTCGGCGGCTCATCCCCGCTCGGCAACAGCGGGCCGCCGAGAACGGCGGCTGGCGGCCGCGAGGAACCGTGTGGGTCACAGGTGGCACGGGAGGTGTTGGTGCCGAGGTCGCGCGCTGGCTCGCGCGGTCGGGCGCGGACCATCTGGTCATCACGAGTCGCCAAGGCCCGAATGCGGTTGGAGCCGACACGCTGGCCGCCGAACTGCGGGCGTTGGGCAGTCGCGTGACGATCGCGGCCTGCGACATCACCGATCGAGACGCGGTGGCGAAACTGGCGCGTGAGATCGCCGCCTCGGGCGAGTCGATCAGGGGTGTTTTCCACGCGGCCGGAATCGGTCAGGACATGCCTCTCGATCAGACCGGCACCGCCCGGTTCGCCGAGATCTGCGCGGCCAAGATCGCCGGGGCGCAGAACCTCGTCGAAGTCCTCGACCACGAGGCGCTCGACGCCCTGGTGTTCTTCTCGTCCGGATCGGGAGTGTGGGGCGGCAGCGGCCAAGGCGCTTACGCTGCGGCGAACGCCTTTCTGGATGCTTTCGCGCGCACCTGCCGGGCGCGGGGACTACCGGCGACCGCTGTCGCCTGGGGACTGTGGGACGTCGACGGACTGGCCGACGGTCCCGATCCCGACTCGGTGCGCTCCAGCGGGCTACGGCCCATGCCGCCTCGGCTGGCGCTCACCGCGCTGGCCCGCGCCCTCGACCAGGCCGAAACGAACCTGACGGTCGCCGACATCGACTGGCAGCAGTTCACCCCGCTGTTCACGGCCAGCCGACGCCGCCCGCTCATCGGCGAGATTCCGGAGGTTCGGGAGGCGCTCTCCGGGGCGGCGGACACCTCCGGTGACGAGAAGTCGACCGACCTCGGACAACGCCTAGCCGGGCTTTCCTCCAGCGAGCAGGAGGAAATCGTGCTCGAACTGGTCTGCACCCAGACCGCTGTGGTGCTCGGGCAACACGATGCCGGAACCATCGACGTTCGCCGGGCGTTCAAGGACCTCGGACTGGATTCGTTGACCACCGTGGAGCTGCGGAATCGGCTCATGAAGGCGACCGGTCTGCGGCTGCCCACGACACTGGTCTTCGACCAGCCGTCCCCGACCGCGCTCGCAAAGGACCTGCTGAGGCGGACGCGGGGCGCGGAGGCATCGGTGCGGGTGTCGGTGGCCGCGCCCGCGGACGAGCCGATCGCGATCGTGGGGATGGGGTGCCGTTTCCCGGGGGGCGTGAGTTCTCCGGACGAGTTGTGGCGGTTGGTGGTCGCCGAGCGGGACGTGATCGGGTCCTTCCCGGAGGACCGGGGCTGGGAGCTGGCGAAGCTGTACCACCCGGACCCGGACCACCCAGGCACCTCTTACGTGCGGCACGGCGGTTTCCTGTACGACGCGGCGGACTTCGACGCGGAGTTCTTCGGGATCTCGCCACGCGAAGCCGTCGCGATGGATCCGCAGCAGCGGTTGTTGCTGGAAACGGCATGGGAAGCGTTGGAACACGCCGGCATCAACCCGCATTCCCTGCGGGAGAGTCACACCGGGGTGTTCGTGGGAGCACCGCCATCGGGCTACGGGGACGGTCATCTCGACGCCGAGCGAGGCGTCGAGGGCTACCTGCTCACCGGCGGTTCCCCGGCCGTGGTGTCCGGCCGACTGGCGTATGCGCTGGGGTTGGAAGGCCCTGCGATCACGGTCGACACCATGTGTTCGTCGTCGTTGGTGGCGTTGCACTGGGCGTGTCAGTCGTTGCGGCAGGGCGAGTGCTCTGTCGCGTTGGCCGGCGGTGTGACGGTGATGGCGAACCCGGGGTCGTTCGTCCAGTTTTCGCGGCAGCGGGGCTTGGCGGCTGACGCTCGGTGCAAGTCGTTCGCGGCCGCGGCGGATGGGACGGCGTGGTCCGAAGGCGCGGGCGTGCTCGTATTGGAACGGCTCTCGGAAGCTAAGCGCAACAACCATCCCATTCTGGCCGTGGTGCGGGGTTCGGCGATCAACCAGGATGGCGCGTCTAATGGCCTGACTGCACCGAACGGCCCAGCACAGCAGCGGGTGATCCGGCAAGCCCTGGCGAATGCCGGCCTGGCACCCGGCGATGTGGACGCGGCCGAGGCCCACGGTACCGGTACCGCGCTGGGTGATCCGATCGAGGCCGCGGCATTGCTCGCCACCTACGGGGCGGAACGACCGGCGGACCGTCCACTGTGGTTGGGTTCGTTGAAGTCCAACATCGGGCATACCCAGTCCGCATCGGGCGTCGCCGGCGTGATCAAGATGGTCATGGCGCTCCGACACGGGCAACTGCCGAAAACCTTGCACGTGGACGAGCCGACGCCGCACGTTGATTGGGCCTCGGGTGCGGTGTCGCTGTTGACCGAGCCCCGCTCCTGGCCGGACACCGGCGGTCCCCGGAGGGCAGGCATCTCCTCTTTCGGGGCCAGCGGCACGAACGCGCACGTGATCGTGGAAGCGGCGCCCGCGGTTATCCCCGAGACGTCGAGCACGGTCGAACAGGCCGGATCGTCCAGCGGGGGTGCGGTCCCGTGGCTGATCTCGGGCCGGACTACTGCGGGACTGCGTGCGCAGGCACGACGTTTGGCGGAGTTTGTCGATCGGTCCGAAGAGCTGTCGATGCACGATGTCGGGTGGTCCTTGGCGTCCACTCGCGCGATGCTGGACCATCGTGCCGTGCTGATCGCGGACTCGCGCGCGGACTTCGCGGCGCAGTTGCGCAGCCTGGCACACGGCGAAGAATCGCCGGGCGTTGTGGTGGGAGGAGTCACCGGAGGCCGGACGGCTTACCTGTTCTCGGGTCAGGGATCGCAATGGCCCGGCATGGGGCGGGAGCTGTACGACCGGTACCCGGTGTTCGCGAATGCCTTCGACGAGGTGTGCGCCGTGTTCGACGGGATGTTGGACCGCGCGTTGCGCGAAGTGGTGTTCGCGGAGCCGGGGTCCTCGGCAGCGGACCTTGTTTCGGAGACGAGCTTCGCTCAGGCGGCGTTGTTCGCCGTGGAGATCGGGCTGTTTCGCCTGCTGGAGTCCTGGGGTCTGTCCCCGGACTACGTCGTGGGGCATTCGCTCGGGGAGATCACCGCGGCGTATGCGGCCGGCGTGTGGTCCCTTTCCGATGCCTGCCGTCTCGTGGCGGCGCGGGGCAGGTTGATGCAGTCCCTGCCGAGTGGTGGGGTGATGGTGTCGGTCCGCGCGGACGAGGAAGAGGTACGCGCGCTGCTGGCCGGCCACGATCAGGAGGTGGCCATCGCCGCGGTGAACGCTCCGCGCTCTGTGGTGCTTTCCGGTGCTGGAGCCGCGGTCGCCGACATCGTCGACCTTCTGCGGGCCAAGGGCCACGAGACGAAGCAACTCAGGGTGAATCGCGCCTTCCACTCACCACTGCTGGACCCCATGCTGGCGGATTTCCGAGCTGTCCTGGAGGGGCTGGATTACCGGGAGCCATCGATCCCGGTCGTGTCGAACGTGAGCGGGCAGATCGCCGCATCCGGTGACTTGTGCTCCGCGGAGTACTGGGTGCGGCATGCCCGGCAGCCCGTCCGTTTCCGCGACGGAATCCAGTCCCTGTGGGAGGCCGGTACCACTCGGTTCCTGGAAGTGGGGCCCGGCGGGAATCTCGCGGGCATCGTCCAGGACTGCCTGCCGGAGCACGAGGACGCGGTGGTGACTCCAACGCTGCGCCACGGTCACCCCGAGACGTCAACGGTGCTTGTCGGGCTCGGAAAGCTCGGTGTCGCCGGTGTCCACGTCGATTGGGAGAAGGTCTTCGACGGTCTCGGAGCCCGACGAGTGGACCTGCCCACCTACGCCTTCCAGCGCAAGCGATTCTGGCTGGATGCCTCGCACGGAAAGGCAGCAGTGGCCTCCGCGGGGATGACGACCACGGAGCACCCCTTCTGCGGGACCGTGATAACCCTGGCCGAGTCCGGTGAGGTCGTGCTCTCCGGTCGCCTGTCGCTGCAATCGCAACCCTGGTTGGCGGACCACTCGGTCAGCGGCTCCGTCCTGTTCCCCGGTGCCGGTTTCGTGGAGTTGGCGCTGCATGCGGGCGATCAGGTCGGGTGTGGCCGGGTGGAGGAGCTGACGTTGCAGTCGCCGCTCGTGCTGCCCGAGCGGGGTGGGGTGGCGTTGCAGGTCGTGGTGGGTGGGCCGGAGGAGTCCGGTTCCCGGCGGGTCGGCGTGTACTCGCGGTTGGAGGATTCGGACCCCGATGTGGGGTGGACGTGTCATGCCACCGGTGTGCTGAGCGTTGCGGATGCCGTTACCGGTTTCGACTTTTCGGTGTGGCCGCCCCGGGGTGCGGTGTCGATACCGGTCGGCGACCTGTATGACCGGCTTTTCGACTCCGACCTGGTGTACGGGCCGGTGTTCCAGGGCCTGCGCCGGGCCTGGCGACGGGGAGACGAGGTCTTCGCCGAAGTCCGGCTCCCGGAGGAACTCGCCGCCTACCACCAATTCGTGATGCACCCGGCGTTGTTGGACGCCGCACTGCATGCGGGAGCGCTGCGTACGGTGCCGGAGACCGCGGAACACGATGCGCGGCTGCCCTTCTCCTGGACGGGTGTGTCGATGTCCGGCACGGGGGCATCCGCACTGCGCGTGCGCGTTACCGGATCGGCTGGGGACCAGGCGTCCTGGGAGCTGGCGGATGGTTCGGGGCGTCCGGTGGGCTCGATCGAGTCGTTGACGACGAGGCCGTTCGCTGCTGATCAGATCGCTGGTGCGGTGCCGTCCGGGCAGGGTGATTCGGTTTTCCATGTGGAGTGGGAGCCGATGCTTCCGGCGTCGCGCCAAGGCGACTCGGCGTTGGTTGTGGTGGGCGACGATCGTGCGACGTTCTCGGGCGCGGCGGGCGTGTCGGTGACGGGCGTGGAGGATCTTGCTGGGCTGGCTGAGGGGAGTGATGTTCCGGGGTTTGTGTGGTTGTCGTGTTCGGGTGTGTCGGTGGGTGGTGATCCTGTTGTGGTGGCGGGGGATGTGGTGGGTTGGGTGTTGGGGCGGTTGCAGGAGTGGTTGGGGGAGGGGCGGTTTGGTGGGTCGCGGTTGGTGGTGGTGACGCGGGGTGCTGTGTCGGTGGGTGTGGGTGAGGGTGTGGATGTGGGGTTGGCTGCGGTGTGGGGGTTGGTGCGGTCGGCGCAGTCGGAGCATCCGGGGCGGTTTGTGTTGGTGGATGTTGATGGTGGTGAGGTTCCGGTTGGTGTGGTGTTGGCGGGGGTGGGTTCTGGGGAGTCGCAGTTTGTGGTGCGGGGTGGGCGGGTGTGGGTGCCGCGGTTGTCGCGGACGCCGGTTGCGGAGCGGGTGTCGTCGCCGTGGGGTGAGGATGTGACTGTGTTGATCACGGGTGGTACGGGTTTGTTGGGTGGTGCGGTGGCGCGTCATGTGGTGAGTGCGCATGGGGTGCGGGACCTGGTGTTGGTGTCCCGTGGTGGGTTGGAGTCTGTGGGGGCGGGGGATTTGGTGGCGGAGTTGTCCGAGTTGGGGGCGCGGGTGCGGGTGGTGGCGTGTGATGTGGCTGATGGTGGGGCGGTGGCTGGGCTGTTGGCGGGGATTGGTGCGGAGGTGCCGTTGGCGGTGGTTCATGCTGCGGGGGTTCTTGATGATGGGTTGGTGGAGTCGTTGACGCCGGAGCGGTGTGCGGCGGTGTTGGAGGGGAAGGCTCGGGGTGCGTGGAATTTGCATGAGTTGACTGCTGGGCATCGGGTGCGGGCGTTTGTGTTGTTTTCGTCGGCGTCTGGGGTGTTGGGGAGTCCTGGTCAGGGGAATTATGCGGCTGCTAATGCGTTTCTTGATGCGTTGGCGGTGTATCGGCGTGGGTGTGGTTTGCCGGGGCAGTCGCTGGCCTGGGGCCTATGGGAACCGGCCGAAGGGATGGGTGCTGGGCTCGCCGACGCTCACCTGCAACGCATGGCGCGAGTGGGGTTGCCTGCGTTGACGGTTGAGCAGGGATTGGAGTTGTTCGACACCGCTACTACCTTGGACCGGCCCGCCTTGGCCCCGCTTCGACTGGAGCTGGCGGCACTGCGCACGAACACAACGCCCGAATCGGTATCCCCGGTGCTTCGCGGGGTTTTGCCAGCGCCGAGGCGTCGCCGCGAGAACGCCCCGGAGACAGACGAACTCGGCCTGTCTCGGCGTCTTGCCGGATTGTCGGTGTCGGAGCAGGAGCAGGTTTTGGTGGAGTTGGTTCGGGGTCATGTCGCGGTGGTGTTGGGACATGATGCCTCCGAGACGGTGACTGCCGGGCGTGCGTTCAAAGATGTGGGATTTGATTCGCTGACGGGTGTGGAGTTGCGGAATCGGTTGCGGGCGGCGACGGGTGTGGCATTGCCGGCGACGTTGGTGTTTGATTATCCGACTCCTGTCGCGGTGGCGCGGTTTTTGCGGGAGCGGCTGGTGGGTGCGGAGGAGCCGGTCTCGGCGGGTCGTGCCGTGGCGGTTGCGGTGGATGAGCCGGTGGCGATCGTAGGTATGGCGTGCCGCTTCCCGGGTGGGGTGAGTTCTGCTGAGGGGTTGTGGGATTTGGTGGTCTCGGAGGGGGACGGGATCGGGGAGTTCCCGGTTGATCGTGGTTGGGATTTGGGTGGTCTCTACGATGCGGATCCCGATCATGCCGGGACGTCGTATGTGCGGCATGGTGGGTTTTTGTACGAGGCGGCGGAGTTTGATGCGGGGTTCTTTGGGGTTTCGCCGCGTGAGGCGGTGGCGATGGATCCGCAGCAGCGGTTGTTGTTGGAGGTGGCGTGGGAGGCGTTGGAGCACGCGGGTATTGATCCGTTGTCGTTGCGTGGCAGTGAGTCCGGCGTGTTCGCCGGGGCGATGTACCACGACTACGGGGGCGGACTGGCCAAGATCCCGGCCGAACTCGAAGGACACTTCGCCAGCGGCAACGCCGGTTCGGTCATATCCGGTAGGTTGGCTTACACGTTGGGGCTGGAGGGTCCTGCGGTCACCGTGGACACTGCCTGCTCGTCGTCGCTGGTGGCTTTGCACTGGGCATGTCAGTCGCTGCGGCAGGGAGAAAGCAGCCTGGCCCTGGCGGGTGGCGTCACTGTGATGGCCAACCCGGGCCCATTCGTGCAGTTCTCCCGGCAGCGGGGGTTGGCTCCAGATGGGCGGTGCAAGTCTTTCGCGGCGGCAGCGGACGGCACTGCCTGGTCCGAGGGCGTGGGCGTGCTGGTGCTGGAGCGCCTGTCGGACGCGCAGCGAAACGGACACCCGGTTCTGGCCGTCGTGCGGGGCTCGGCCGTGAACCAGGACGGTGCGTCCAACGGGCTGACCGCGCCGAATGGCCCCTCGCAGCAGCGGGTGATCCGTCAAGCGTTGGCCAACGCCGGTTTGGAGCCTGCTGACGTTGACGTGGTCGAGGCCCACGGCACCGGCACCACGCTGGGAGACCCGATCGAAGCCCAAGCCCTGCTGGCAACGTACGGCCAGGACCGCGCGGATGCTCCGCTGTGGTTGGGGTCGTTGAAGTCCAACATCGGCCATGCCCAGGCGGCGGCCGGTGTGGCAGCTGTGATCAAGATGGTCATGGCCCTCCAGCACGGCGAAATGCCCAAGACCCTGCACGTGGACGAGCCTTCCCCGCATGTCGAATGGGATGCTGGTGCGGTTGCGCTGCTGACCGAGCACCGGCCATGGCCGGAAACCGATCGTCCGCGCCGCGCCGGAGTGTCGTCGTTCGGCGTCACCGGCACAAACGCCCACCTGATCCTGGAGCAAGCGCCCGACCACGAGGACGACGTGGCAGGCAATGACGCCTCGCGCCCGACCGAACAGTCCATACTGGACGAGCCAGGATTGGCTGCGCAGCCGTCGACCGGCCTGGTGCCGTGGGTGGTGTCGGGTCGCTCCGAGGCAGGTTTGCGCGCCCAGGCCGAGCGCCTGGCCCGCTTCGCTGCGGAGTCGCCGGCTTTGTCGTCTGTTGACGTGGGATGGTCGTTGGCGACCGCGAGGGCAGGCTTGGAGCACCGGGCGGTCGTGCTCGGTTCGAGTCCGGCCGAGTTCGTTGCGGGGCTGCACGCATTGGCGGAGGGCCGCGAGACGGCCGACGTGGTCAGCGTGCCGGGTGGCTCCGCCGTGCCCGGCTCCGGCGGCGTTGTGCTGGTGTTTCCGGGACAGGGCTCGCAGTGGGACGGGATGGGACGGGAGTTGATCGAGTCCTGTCCGGCATTCGCCGAGGCGATGGGCGAGTGCGCCCAGGCGCTCGGGCCGTTCGTGGATTGGGATCTGCTCTCGGTTGTTCGCGGCCAGGATGGCGCGCCAGGGTTGGATCGGGTGGACGTGGTCCAGCCGGCGTTGTGGGCGATCATGGTCTCGCTGGCTCGGGTCTGGCAAGCACACGGGATACGTCCGGCGGCCGTGGTGGGCCACTCCCAGGGCGAGATCGCGGCCGCATGCGTGGCGGGGGCGTTGTCACTGGCCGATGGGGCACGCGTGGTGGCGTTGCGTTCTCGCGCGTTGCGCGTGCTGTCGGGCCGGGGCGGCATGGCCTCGGTCGAGCTGTCGGCTGAGGAAGTCACGCAGCGTTTGCATCCCTGGCAGGATCGGCTGTCGCTGGCGGTGGTCAACAGTCCTGCGGCGACCGTGGTTTCCGGCGACCTCGACGCACTCGCCGAGTGGGTGCAGGCATGTGAGCAGCAAGGGGTGCGGGCGAAGTGGTTGCCCGTGGACTACGCCTCGCACTGCGCGCAGGTCGACCTTGTCGCCGACGAGATCACTCGGGCTCTGGCCGGCCTCACCCCCACCCGGGGTGAGATCCCGATGTACTCGACCATGACCGGTGACTTGATCGAGGGCAGTGCGTTGACCGTCCAATACTGGGTGGACAACCTGCGGCAACCCGTCCGGTTCGACCGAGCCGTGCGCGCCGTGCGAAAACAGGGCCACCAGTGCTTCATCGAGGTAAGCCCGCATCCCGTGTTGACCACCTCCATCGACACCACACTCACCACTCCGAGTGAGGGTCAAGCCGGTGCGAGCGAGCAAACCACGGGTACGCCCGTGGTGCTGGGCACGCTTACCAAGGATCACGGTGACCAGCGCCAGTTGCTGCGGTCCCTGGCACAGGCTTGGACCCTGGGACTGCCTATCACCTGGACCCCTTCCTGGACCGACTACCGCCCCCGGCGAGTGGCCCTGCCCACCTACAGCTTCCAGCGCAAGCGGTACTGGTTGGACTCCTCCCACGGGGCAGGAACGATCGCCTCGGCCGGGCTGACGGCCGCGGACCACCCGGTGTGCGCAGCGGTGATGACACTGGCGGAGTCCGGCGGAATGGTTTTGTCGGGCCGCTTGTCGTTGCAGTCGCATCCATGGCTGGCCGACCATGTCGTCGAGGGGGCCGTCCTGTTCCCCGGTGCCGGTTTCGTGGAGTTGGCGCTGCACGCGGGTGATCAGGTCGGGTGTGGCCGGGTGGAGGAGCTGACGTTGCAGTCGCCGCTCGTGCTGCCCGAGCGGGGCGGGGTGGCCTTGCAGGTCGTGGTGGATGGACCGGAGGAGTCCGATTCCCGGCGGGTCAGCATGTACTCGCGGCTCGAAGGTTCGGACCCCGATGTGGGGTGGACGTGTCATGCCACCGGTGTGCTGAGCGCCGCCGATTCCGTTGCCGGGCTCGACCTTTCGGTGTGGCCGCCCCAGGGCGCGGTGTCGGTCCCCATCGACGACGTGTATGAGCGACTTGCCGCGTCAGGACTGGTCTACGGACCGGTGTTCCAGGGCATGTGCAACGCCTGGCGGCGCGGGGACGAGGTCTTCGCCGATGTCCGCCTTCCGGAAGAGTTCACGGCCGACAGCGGATTCGTCATGCACCCGGCCTTGTTGGACGCGGTGTTGCACGCGGGTGCGCTGGCCGACCGAGCGGTCCCGGACGCCGAGGACGAAACTGTGCAGTTGCCGTTCTCCTGGTCCGGTGTGTCGGTGTACGGGGCCGGGGCGTCCGAGTTGCGGGTGCGCCTCACCGTCCCTGCGCCGGAGCGGATGTCGTGGGAGCTGGCGGATGGTTCGGGGCGTCCGGTGGGCTCGATCGAGTCGTTGACGACGAGGCCGTTCGCTGCTGATCAGATCGCTGGTGCGGTGCCGTCCGGGCAGGCTGATTCGGCGTTCCATGTGGAGTGGGAGCCGGTGATCCCGTCGTCGGATGTGGGCGATTCGGTTGTGGCCTTGGTGGGCGACGATCGTGCGACGTTCTCGGGCGCGGCGGGCGTGTCGGTGACGGGCGTGGAGGATCTTGCTGGGCTGGCTGAGGGGAGTGATGTTCCGGGGTTTGTGTGGTTGTCGTGTTCGGGTGTGTCGGTGGGTGGTGATCCTGTTGTGGTGGCGGGGGATGTGGTGGGTTGGGTGTTGGGGCGGTTGCAGGAGTGGTTGGGGGAGGGGCGGTTTGGTGGGTCGCGGTTGGTGGTGGTGACGCGGGGTGCTGTGTCGGTGGGTGTGGGTGAGGGTGTGGATGTGGGGTTGGCTGCGGTGTGGGGGTTGGTGCGGTCGGCGCAGTCGGAGCATCCGGGGCGGTTTGTGTTGGTGGATGTTGATGGTGGTGAGGTTCCGGTTGGTGTGGTGTTGGCGGGGGTGGGTTCTGGGGAGTCGCAGTTTGTGGTGCGGGGTGGGCGGGTGTGGGTGCCGCGGTTGTCGCGGACGCCGGTTGCGGAGCGGGTGTCGTCGCCGTGGGGTGAGGATGTGACTGTGTTGATCACGGGTGGTACGGGTTTGTTGGGTGGTGCGGTGGCGCGTCATGTGGTGAGTGCGCATGGGGTGCGGGAGCTGGTTCTGGTTTCGCGCAGCGGATCGCAATCCCAGGGGGCCGAGGGGTTGGTGGCGGAGTTGTCCGAGTTGGGGGCGCGGGTGCGGGTGGTGGCGTGTGATGTGGCCGATGGTGGGGCGGTGGCTGAGTTGTTGGGGGAGATTGGTTCGGAGGTGCCGTTGGCGGTGGTTCATGCTGCGGGGGTTCTTGATGATGGGTTGGTGGAGTCGTTGTCGCCGGAGCGGTGTGCCGCGGTGTTGGAGGGTAAGGCTCGGGGTGCGTGGAATTTGCATGAGTTGTCTGGTGGGCATCGGGTGACGGCGTTTGTGTTGTTTTCGTCGGCGTCTGGGGTGTTGGGTAGTCCTGGTCAGGGGAATTATGCGGCTGCTAATGCGTTTCTTGATGCGTTGGCGGTGTATCGGCGTGGGTGTGGTTTGCCGGGGCAGTCGCTGGCCTGGGGCCTATGGGAACCGGCGCGCGGCATGAGCGCCGGACTTACCGACAGTGATCGGGACCGTATTGCGCGCATGGGATTGCCCGCGTTGACGGTTGAGCAGGGACTTGCACTGTTCGACACCGCAATGACCTTGGACCGGCCCGCCTTAGTTCCGATCCGACTGGAACTCGCGGCACTACGCGCGAACCAAACCTCTGTATCGGCATCCCCGGTGCTTCGTGGGCTCCTGCCCAAACGAACCCGCCGTCGCGAGCTCGCTCAGCGGAGCGAAGATTCCGGCCTGTCTCGGCGTCTTGCGGGGTTGTCGGTGTCGGAGCAGGAGCAGGTTTTGGTGGAGTTGGTTCGGGGTCATGTCGCGGTGGTGTTGGGGCATGATGCGTCCGAGACGGTGACGGCTGGGCGTGCGTTCAAGGATCTCGGGTTTGATTCGTTGACGGGTGTGGAGTTTCGGAATCGGTTGCGGGCGGCGACGGGTGTGGGGTTGCCGGCGACGTTGGTGTTTGATTATCCGACTCCTGAGGCGGTGGCGCGGTTTTTGCGGGAGCGGCTGGTGGGTGCGGAGGAGCCGGTCTCGGTGGGTCGTGCCGTGGCGGTTGCGGTGGATGAGCCGGTGGCGATCGTAGGTATGGCGTGCCGCTTCCCGGGTGCGGTGAGTTCTGCTCAAGGGTTGTGGGATTTGGTGATGTCGGAGCGGGAGGGGATCGGCGAGTTCCCGGCCGATCGTGGTTGGGATTTGGGTGGTCTCTACGATGCGGATCCCGATCATGCCGGAACGTCGTATGTGCGGCATGGCGGTTTCTTGTACGAGGCGGCGGAGTTTGATGCGGGGTTCTTTGGGGTTTCGCCGCGTGAGGCGGTGGCGATGGATCCGCAGCAGCGGTTGTTGCTGGAGGTGGCGTGGGAGGCGTTGGAGCACGCGGGTATTGATCCGTTGTCGTTGCGTGGCAGTGAGTCCGGCGTGTTCGCCGGGGCGATGTACCACGACTACGGGGGCGGGCTGACCAAGATCCCGGCCGCGCTCGAAGGACATTTCGGGAGCGGCAATGCCGGTTCGATCTTGTCCGGTAGGTTGGCTTACACGTTGGGCCTGGAGGGCCCCGCGGTCACCGTGGACACCGCTTGTTCGTCCTCGCTGGTGGCGCTGCACTGGGCTAGTCAGTCGTTGCGGCAGGGGGAGTGTTCTGTCGCGTTGGCCAGCGGCGTGACGGTCATGGCGAACCCGGGCTCGTTTGTGCAGTTCTCGCGGCAGCGGGGGTTGGCTCCCGATGGGCGGTGCAAGTCGTTCGCGGCGGCGGCGGACGGCACTGCCTGGTCCGAGGGCGTGGGCGTACTCGTCTTGGAGCGCTTGTCCGATGCCCGTCGCAACGGGCATCGGGTGCTGGCCCTGGTGCGGGGTTCGGCGGTGAACCAGGATGGCGCGTCGAACGGGTTGACCGCGCCGAACGGTCCCTCGCAGCAGCGGGTGATCCGGCAGGCATTGGCGAATGCGGGGTTGTCGGCGGGTGAGGTGGATGCGGTGGAGGCTCACGGCACGGGTACCACGCTGGGGGACCCGATCGAGGCTCAGGCGTTGTTGGCGACTTATGGGCAGGATCGTGGCGCGGATGGTCCGTTGTGGTTGGGGTCGTTGAAGTCCAACATCGGTCATGCGCAGGCGGCGGCGGGTGTGGCGGGTGTGATCAAGATGGTGATGGCCCTGCGGCACGGCCAGTTGCCCCGGACCCTGCATGTGGATGAGCCGACGCCGCATGTGGATTGGTCCTCTGGTGCGGTGTCGCTACTGACCGAGGCCCGCCCCTGGCCGGAGACGGGACAACCACGCCGCGCGGCCGTGTCCTCCTTCGGCGTCTCGGGCACTAACGCACACGTGATTCTCGAACAAGCGCCGGCTGATCCGCCGCGTTACATCGACGGATCGGCGCTGCGGTCCCCGGAAAATGTCCGGGAACTGACCGCACAGGCGGAATCCTGCGAACCGCCCGCGGAGGACGGTGCGCCGGGTTGTGTCCCGTGGGTGGTGTCGGGTCGGTCTGCGGAGGGTCTGCGGGCCCAGGCGGGGCGGTTGGCTGATTTCGCCGAGCACGGTGTGGAGTTGGTGCTGTCGCGGGTGGGGTGGTCGTTGGCGGTGACCCGGGCCGCGCTGGAACACCGGGCGGTCGTGCTGGGCACGTCCCGGGAAGAGCTGGTGGCCGGTCTGCGGGCCCTGGCCCGGGACGAGCAGACCCCGGGCGTGGTGCGTGGCGGTGCGGGTGTGGGTCGGGTGGGGTGGGTGTTTTCCGGTCAGGGCACCCAGTGGCCCGCCATGGGCCGGGAGCTGTCTGCGCGTTTCCCGGTGTTCGCGGAGGCGTTCGAGGAGGTCTGTGCCGAGCTGGATTCTTTGATGCGGGCCGAGCATGGGGTGCGGGAGGTGGTGTGGGCCGAGCCCGGTTCGACCTTGGTTTCTTTGTTGGGGGAGACGGGGTTCGGTCAGGCGGGGTTGTTCGCGCTGGGTGTGGCGTTGTCGCGGTTGCTGGAGTCTTTCGGGGTGCGGCCGGAGGTGGTGGCCGGGCATTCGGTCGGGGAGATCACTGCTGCGTATGTGGCGGGGGTGTGGTCGTTGCCGGATGCCTGTCGGGTGGTGGCCGCCCGGGCGCGGCTGATGCAGCACCTGCCGGCCGGGAAGATGGTGTCGGTCCGCGCCGGCGAGGACCGGGTGCGTGTTTTGGTGGAGGGCCGGGAGGCCGAGGTGGGGATCGCGGCGGTCAACACCCCGGGCTCGGTGGTGCTCTCCGGCACCGACACCGCCATCAGCCAGATCACCGAGCAAGCACGGCGGCAGGGGTTGAAGACCAAGGCTTTGGCGGTCAACCGGGCGTTTCACTCCCCGCTGGTCGAGCCCATGCTGGAGGAATTCCGGGCCCTACTCGACCAGGTCGACTACCACACGCCGGTGCTGCCGGTCGTGTCCAACCTGACCGGACACCTCGCCGAACCCGAGCAGCTGTGCACCCCGGGCTACTGGGTCGAGCACGTACGCCAGCCCGTCCGCTTTGCCGAGGGCGTGCGCACTCTCCACGACCAGGGTGTGACCACGTTCGTCGAACTCGGCCCCGGCACGACCCTGTCCGGCATGATCGGCGAAACCCTCCCAGGGGACATCCACATCGCGGTGCCCACCCTGCGCAAGGATCAGCCGGAGACCCAGACCACCCTGACCGCACTGGCCCGCCTGTGGGCACACGGCGCACCGGTGGACTGGACACCGCTGTACCCACAAGACAGCGCTGACCGTGTCGAGCTGCCCACCTATGCCTTCCAGCACGAACGGTTCTGGCTTTCCCCCACCACCACACCAGCCGACCTGACCACCGCCGGACTCGGCACGCTGCACCACCCCATCCTCACCGCCGAAATCCCCCTCCCCGACACCGATGGACTCCTGCTCACCGGCCGCGTCTCCCTGGAAACCCACCCCTGGCTGGCCGACCACACGCTCTTCGACACACCCGTGCTGCCGGGCACCGCATTCGTGGAACTCGTCGCATTCGCGGGTGACCGGTCGGGATGTGGACACGTGGCGGAGCTGACTTTGCAGGCGCCGCTTGCTCTCGCTGAGCGGCAAGGGGTGGCGTTGCAGGTCGTCATTGGCGGCGCGGAGGAATCGGGCTCTCGCACGGTGACCGTGTACTCGCGTCTTGAAGGTTCCGCCCCCGACGATGCCTGGACCCGTCATGCCAGCGGCGTGGTGAGTGATGTCGCCGCGGTGGGCGAGTTCGACTTCTCGGCGTGGCCTCCGCAGAACGCGACGCCGACGTCGGTCGACGACGTGTATGACGGGCTCGCGGAGACGGGCTTGGTGTACGGCAAGGCGTTCGCGGGTCTGCGGTGCGCGTGGAAACGCGGCGAGGAGGTCTTCGCCGAGGTCGATGTGTCGGCGGATGCATCGGCTTCCGGCGCAGGCTTCGTGATCCATCCGGCACTGTTGGACATGGCGCTGCACGCTGGGGCGCTGGCGGAAAGGTCGGATACGCCGCGTCTGCCGTTCTCGTGGAGCGGAGTATCAATCGTGCCCACGGAGACCTCCGCGCTGCGCGTGCGGCTGATGACGTCGGGCGAAAGCGCGGTCTCCTTGGAGTTCGCGGACGATTCCGGTTCCCGCGTGGGCATGGTCAAGTCATTGCTGACGCGGCCGATTTCCGCTGACCAAATGCCCGGCGCCGGTCGACGACGCCATGATTCGCTGTTCCGGCTCGACTGGGTTTCGTCGTCCACGCCGTCGTCGATGCTGGCTGAAGACGACTGGGCACTGGTCGGTTCGGAGAAAGCCGTCGCGGCGGTCTGGGCGGGTTCAGCGCAGCGCCACTCCGATGTCGCGAGCTTGCGTGCGGCGGTCGAACACGCCGACTCGGTTCCGGACCGGGTCCTGCTGTGCGTGCCCGCCGGCGATGCGGATTCCGGTGTCGTGGCCGGCGCTCGGGAGCGGACGCAATGGGTACTGGAGCACGTGCAGGCGTGGTTAGGAGAGGAGAGGTTCGCCCGGTCGCAACTCGTCATCCTTACTCGAGGTGCCGTCTCGGCTTCTGCGGGTGAGATTCCGGACGCGTCGTCCGCCGTCGTGTGGGGGTTGGTGCGGTCGGCGCAGTCGGAACATCCGGGCCGATTCGTGTTGGTCGATGCGGATGACAGTGGACCGGACCTGGGCGTGCTGTCCGGTGTGCTGGCCTCGGGGGCGACGGAAGCGGCGGTGCGCCAGGGGACGGTCCGCGTGCCGCGCCTGTCGCGAGTGTCCGATGCGTCCGAGCCGGTTGCGTCGCCCTGGGGCCCGGAGGACACCGTGTTGATCACGGGCGGCACGGGCTTGTTGGGTCGGTTGGTGGCTCGCCACATGGTGAGCGCTCATGGTGTGCGCCGACTGGTGTTGGCCTCTCGAAGCGGGATGGCGGCCGAAGGTGCGCTGGAGCTGGTCGCGGAGCTGTTTGGGCACGGCGCTCAGGTGGATGTGGTGGCTTGCGACGTGGCGGATCGGGACGCGGTGGCCGAGCTGCTGAACGGCATCGACGCCCAGGCAAGGCTGGCGGTAATCCACGCCGCGGGGACGGTTGACGACGGGGTGGTCGCGTCGCTGACACCGCAGCGATGTGCCACCGTGTTGCGGACCAAGGCCGAGGCCGCGTGGCACCTGCACGAGCTCACCGCGGATCGCGATGTGTCGGCGTTCGTCATGTTCTCCTCGGCGGCGGGAGTGCTGGGCAACCCAGGCCAGGGCAACTACGCGGCCGCGAACGCGTTCCTTGACGCGCTCGCTCAGTACCGGCGGTGCCACGGGTTGCCGGGCCAGGCCCTGGCGTGGGGACTGTGGGAACCCGCCGGCGGGATCAGCGGCGGACTTGGCGATGCCGACCGGAACCGCTTCGACCGAGCAGGCATTCGGCCGCTGAGCACAGAACAGGGCCTGGCCCTGCTCGACACCGCCACTGCTCTCGACGCCCCCGTTCTGCTCCCGCTGGGCGTGGACACCGCAGCGCTGCGGACCCACGCTGCCCCGGAGCTTTTGCCCTCGCTGCTGCGGCAACTGGCTCCAACCTCGACGCGCCGGAACGGGCACACCAAACGAGAGGAGGACCTCACAAAGCGTCTCGCGGGGATGTCTTCCGAGGAGCAGCGACAGGCACTACTGGAGCTGGTGCGCGCCAACGCGGCACTTGTGCTTGGCCACACCAACGCGCGCATGGTGGACCCGGGGCGAGGATTCCTCGACCAGGGCTTCGACTCGCTCACGGCAGTGGAACTGCGAAACAGGCTCGGCGCGATCACCGGCACGAGCCTGCCGACCACCGTCATCTTCGACCAGCCCAATCCTCTCGCGCTCGCCCAGCACCTCCAGGAAATCCTGCTTGCGCGACCGCAGGAGAAACACCAGGAGGCATACGCGGAACTGGACAAGGTCGAGACCGCACTGTCCGCATTGGACGACGTCGGACGCGTCAAGATCAGGCGGCGCCTGCGTGCTCTGCTCGCGACGCTCGATGACGGGCGCGCCGAAGTCCCGGATGCAGACGTCGATGACGAGTTCGAGTCCGCTACCGCGAACGAAATTTTCGAATACCTGGACAGCAGTTCAGATGTGTAGCGGTGACCGAGCCCGCCGGCCTGGGATTGCTCGGGTCGGCAGGCTAGGAAGCCCCTTCAGGCAAAGGAAGGGAACCGCCCGACATGTTACTCAACTTCTGGTATGCGCTGGCCTTTTCGGACCGGGTCTCGCGCTCGCCGCTGCGGGTCCAAGCACTTGACCAGCAGATCGTGCTGTACCGCGCACAGGATGGTGCGGCGGTGGCGATGAGCGACCTGTGCGTCCATCGCGGCGGTGCGCTGTCGCTGGGACGGGTCGAGGGCGATTCCATCGTGTGCCCGTTCCACGGCTGGACGTACGGGCGGGACGGGGTCTGCACGCGCATACCGGCGCAGGCCGACGCGAGAATCCCGGCGAAGGCGAAGGTGGACTCCTATCCTGTCCAGGAACGTTACGGACTGGTCTGGGTTTTCCTCGGTGACCTACCCGAAGACCAGCGACCGCCCCTGCCGAACTGGCCCGAATGCGAGGATCCGAAGTACCGGAGCATCCGTGGCGAGTACCGCTGGCAAGCCAACTATGACCGGGTCGTGGAATCCAGCATCGACTTCGCGCACATTCCGTTCGTGCACGGTGCGTCACTCAAGGAAAGCATCGACGCCAAGGTGTCCGATGTGGAGCTGACGGAGTGGAGCGGCGAGGCGGATGCGTGGCAGGACGGTTACGGGAGATTCTCCTGGCACCTGCCCTGCATGAATCGGGTCGTCGTGCCCTACGGCCGGGAGTCGGACATCGCCGAAGGAAAAGTCCGGCATACCTTGATCATTTTCCAGGCGCACGTTCCGGTATCCGAAGAGGTGACCCATACGAACTGGATCGCACTGCGCAAGCCGGTAGCTCCCGTCGTCGATCGGGTACTGGACTGGGTGTTCCAACGCACGATGAAGAATTTCAGCGACCAGGACGCGCGGATCGTGGAGAACCAGCGCCCGCAGTTGCTGCCATTCGACCTCGCGGACGAGTTGCACATCAGGGCGGACGCGCTCCAGGTCGCATATCGGAGGCGTCGGCGCCAGCTGATCGAACAGGGCTGGCCGATGGTCGATTCGCAGGCTGGGCGCGCCGATTCGGTCAAAGTCATCGGGTCGCCCGCGCGCCGCGCCGATCAACGGTCCAGCAGCTGGGTGCATCGCAGCCAGAACGAGACACCGAATGACCCCTCGACCCAGGAAGAGCGACTGTTCGAGAAGACGTCTGGCCCGCCGAATACAGAACACACGCCGTGAGGCGCGCAGGCGAAGACCGCGAGAACCAACAACGCTGGGTGGTGGAACGGGAGTCATGGGCATCAGCGCGGGACGCACGGCGGCCGAGATGCTCGCACTGGCAAGGCAGCTCGGGCCCCTTCTCGACGGGGAGGCGCGGCAAGGGGAGCTTGAGGCCGCCGTGACGGCAAAAGCGGCCGAGGCGCTGTCCAACGCGGGTTTCCTGCGGATTCAGGTTCCGAAGTCTTTCGGTGGTGACCAACTCGCCTACGTCGCCGTGTTGAAGATTTTCGAGGAACTCGCCCGAGCCGACGGTTCCGTCGCTTGGTTACTGCGAGCCCTCGTTCAGCATGCCGGATTGTTCTCCACGCTGCTTCCGGACAGCGGCGCGAAAGCCCTGTTCGCGGAACCGGCGAAAACGCCGGCCATTGCCGGCATGCCGGCTCCCCTTGGCAAGGCCGAGCGAGTCGAAGGCGGGTACGAATGGGTGGGAAGATACGGATTCGCGTCCGGTTCCACCTGCGCCACCCACTTCACCGCCGGCGCTCTCGTCGTTGAGGGTGGCGAGCCGGTTCTCGCCGACAACGGCGAACCCCTGGCTGTCTGCGCCGTCATCCCGCGCGAGGACGTGCGAGAACTGGGCAACTGGGAGGTCTACGGAATGGAGGCCACCGCCAGCATTGACTACGAGATCGGTCCGCTGTTCGTCAGCGATGACTTCGTCGTACCGCTGACGCCGTTCCCCACCCGGTTGGCGCGTGAAGGATCCCCGTCTTTCAAGCTCGGCCCGAAGATCGCGTTGCCGACCGGTCATTCGGCGATCATGCTCGGTCTGGCCCAGCGAGCGCTGGAAGAAGTCGCGCTCCTCGCGCCGTCCCGCAGACGTCTCGGCATGCCCTCCGCGCTGTCCGACCAATCACTGTTCCGACACGACCTCGTGCTCCGCCATGCCGAGCTGACGGCCGTGCGGGAGCTCTTCTACGTCCGCATGACGGACGCCGAAGAGTCCGTGACGGGTGACAAGCCTGGGCCGCTCGACGCGGTACGCAGTGACCGGTGCACGCAGGTGGCCCGCCATCTGCATGATGTCGCCATCCGGTGCGTCAACTTCGCACACGAGTGGGCAGGCTCGTCCGCGCTTCGCCGCGGAACCATCGGCCGCGTCTGGAAAAACGCCAACGCCGCCAACACCCACGCGGTCCTCGACCGCAACAACCTAGTCGACGCGGCGTCCACCATCCTGGAAGAACTCGCGACAGGTGCAAAACACTTCATGCCCGCCACGAAATCCGGATAGGTGGGTCGCGCCGCTGTGTGTTTCACCCCCTTGCTCGCCGACATCGCGATCTGGTAGGAGTATCAATGGATATCGCCCAGCGCGACCTGCCGAGAGATCTGCGGTCCCTCACCGGAATGCGGTTCGTCGCCTCTTTCGTGGTGCTTCTCGTCCATGCCCTGATCATCGCGGCGAACAAGGACCCCAGCCTGTGGAGCCTGACAGCCGTCACGTCACTGCTGGCCCTGCGCGCGGTCGGCTTCTTCTTCGTGCTCAGCGGATTCATCCTGACCTGGACCAGGGCGGGTCAACCAGGGGACACCACGGCCCGGTTCTGGCGTCGACGTCTGGTCCGGGTATACCCGAATCACGTTGCGACCTGGGCGATGATGATACTCATCGGCAGCTACGTCCAGGACGAATTGTCCTCGCCCGGTTCGATCCAGTCGGGACCCGCGATCGCCAACCTGTTTCTCGTGCATGTCTGGGCCCCCGACCCGAAATACATCAACTCGGTGAATATCGTGACGTGGTCGCTGGCCTGCGAGGCGTTCTTCTATCTGGCCTTCCCCTTGCTGTACGCGTTCACGCAACGTCTCACCGGGGAAAGCCTGCGACGCTGGACCCTGCTGACCTTTCTCGTCACTCTGCTGATTCCCTGCCTGGTGCTGCTTGTTCCTGGCGGGCCTCCTTTCAATAGTGCGATACCCGTGCCGGTCGGCCAGGTCTGGCTCGGATATGCCCTCCCGCTGTGCCGGCTTCCCGAGTTCGTTCTGGGGATGCTCGTTGCCCACATCGTGCGTGCGGGCGGGTCGGTCCGCATACGGCCATATCAGGCGGTTGCCCTGCTGGTCGCCGCGACCTTGCTTTCGGGTGTGCTGCCACCGGTTTTTTCCATGGGGCCCTTTCTTGCCGCTCCGTGCGCCGTTCTGATCGGAGTCATGGCCAGCCGTGACGTGCGGCGGGCCCGGTCGGTGATGAGTAGCCGAGTCGTCGTTTATCTCGGTAAGTGCTCGTATGCGCTCTACATGGTGCATTATCCGGTGATCTTGTTCTGCTACCATGCCGCAATCGCGCCCGGGAAACCGCTGGACAATCTGCCGGGCGGCGTGGTCGTCATGTTCGTGCTCGTTCCGGTGTCCGTGCTCGCTTCCATCGTGCTCTACCACATCGTGGAGCTTCCTTTCATGCGCTGGTTCGCGAACCCGGCTGCTCCACGGGTATCGGGGGCGGCGGCAGGGTAGTCCCCCAGACCGTGCCGTTCAGGGTCGGATGTTCGTGGTACGACGAGACCAAGTGATATTCGTGAGCTTGCCCGCTCCGCAGTGAGGTGATCATGGTCAGTGATGAGAACAGTGTGTGGACGCAGCGTTTCCGGTCGGCGTCCGGGGCCACCAGTCGCCTGGTGTGCTTTCCGCACGCCGGCGGCAGCGCGAGTTTCTTCTTCCCCCTGTCCAAGGTGATGCCGCCCAGCATCGATCTGCTCGCGGTCCAGTATCCGGGTCGACAGGATCGCCGCTTCGAAAAACCAGTCGACGACATCGCGGTGCTGGCGGATCGGATCGCCGTGGCGCTGGAGGCGGATCGGGACGATCTTCCGATGGTCTTCTTCGGGCACAGCATGGGCGCCACGGTCGCCTTCGAAGTCGCGAGACGACTCGAAGCTCGCGGGATCACGCTCGCCGATCTGGTCGTCTCGGGCCGCCGCGGCCCCACGGCCCAACGCCAGGAGTGGGTGCACAAGCTCGGTAACACGGCGCTCGTGGAGCACGTGCGTTCGCTGGACGGCACCAAGGCCGGGGTCCTGGACGATCCCGAGATCGTGCGCATGGTCCTCCCGGTCATCCGCAACGACTACAAGGCCGCGGAAACCTACCGTTACCAGCCGGGCCCCGATGTGAGCTGCCCGATCACCGCGTTGCTCGGCGACCACGACCCGCAGGTCACGGTGGACGAGGCCAAGGAATGGGCGGCCCACACCAAGGCCGGGTTCGACCTCCACGTTTTCGAGGGCGGGCACTTCTACCTGAACGACCACTGGCCCGAGGTCATCGAGTGCCTCCGCGAGCGCACTGCCTCGGCCTCATGAATGTAGGGCTCCGCTGATGGAAAGCGAGGACGGCTGTGGACTCGAACCATGCATCACTCCAGGCTGCTACGCCGACCTCCCCGCAGGTCGCCGCTTCGGATGTGCGCCGCGAGATCCGTCGGCTGATCGACGCGTTCGTCGTCGCGCAAAGACCGCCTGACCCGCTTGCCGAAGCCGGCGTTGCATGTCTGGAGGCCGCCGACTGCATCAGCGGTGTCCTCGCCGAGCGGCGGCAGTCCGGCGAAACCGTTGCGGACGAGGCATTCCAGGAGGCATTGCGCGCGGTCCGGGCCGCGACGCTGGCGATCCGTTTCGCGCTGACAGCCGAAGTCGATCGCCGTCGATCCGCTGAGTGACCGCCGTTTTCGCGCGAAAACGCCAACCCCGCCCTGGCCCGTGCGGGCCAGGGCGGCCAACGTCCCGGCGGTCGATGTCGCAGCTCTTCTCGTCGCCGCTATTGGTCCTGGTGCGCGATGAGGTGCTGGAGTTTCTCGTAGGACGAATCCTCGCAGGGGCAGAGGAGTTCGATGTCGACCAGCAGTTCCTTCCCGGCTAGAACGACATGCTTTGGGTCAGGGTTGTGGAGGAAGATCGTCCCGCCCTTCTGTTCGATTTTACCCCAGAAGGTCTTGGCCCAGTCTGGGTCCGGGATGACGCGTTCCGGCGCGTCGAAACTTATGGTCCACAGATGCACATCCGTGTCTTTGGCGTGCAAGGTCAGACGGAAGGAATAGATGCGCGGTGGTTCGGGCGCCTTCTTTTGCCAGTGGCCTCGTAACGCCTGATCCACCTTCAGGTTGTGGTCCACGACCAGGAAATTGACGACGGCAGGGACGGACTCGTCGTTGCCCTTATGGGCCACGGCCTGGACGCTGGCCTTTCCGAGGGGCCAGTCCGTGCTGGGGGTGAACGTCCAGTCGTGACCGACGAGGTTGGCATCGCCCAGTTCACTGCCGGACCCCGAGAGCATGACGACCTTGTCGGCATCGTCCACAGTGCCCTTGATCACCTGACGCGGGGTGACCTCGGCTCCGTTCGTTGGTTCTGTGATGACCGGGGACTTGACCGGTGGCTTGAGCGCATGCTCGACGAAGAGGAGTTCTCCCTCGTCTTCATTGGTGACGTAGGCGTTCTGGCTGCCGTCGGATGCCATTCCGTGCGTGCGGCCGAGTCCCGCGGCGACCTGTTCCTTGTCTCCGGTCTTCAGATCGACATGCCAGAGAACCCCGGTGTCCGCGTCAGGGGCGTAGAGCGAACCGGCATTGTCGAGGGCGAAGTCGAACAGCTTGTTGAATCCGGTTGCGAGATCGGAGTACGTACCGTCCGTCAGTTTGACCCGCGTGATGGTCGTGTAGTCGCGTACCACGTACGCGTATCCGTCATCTCCGACCGTCACGCTGTGGTACTTGCCAGCAGGAAGCGAGTATTGGTGGATGAGATCGCCGTTAGTCTTGAGCGCGTACAGGGTGTTGCTCCTCCAGGTCAGGACGTAGATGGTGTCCTTCGCCGAGTTCAGTGCGACGCCGAGCGGTTCCTGCATCGTCGGGCCGATCGACACTTTCGTACCCTTGGAAAGATCGACCTTGTACAAAGCGCCGGTGTTTGGGGTGTCATCCGGCGTGAAGGCGGTTGTTTGATCATAAAGAGCGATCGTGTGGATGTCACCCATCCCTGATCCTACGACAGGTGTCTTCGTCCCATCTTTGAGCGACACCTTGGTCAGGGAATCTTGCGTGCACACATAGGCTACGTTCGCTTTGCTGTCGATGACTAGCCCGTAAGGGCGGTCGAGGCCGGTGGCGACAACTTTGGGCGTTGCCTTGGCAAATGTAGTCACAGCGTCCTCCAATCACAGGAATCCGATCTTTCCCAGTTGCAGAGCGCCGATCTTCGAGAAGCATCCACCCGGTGTCGGAAGAAGCCGCCCGAGTCTCAGCACGTCGTCGCGCCTGAATACTTGCGCCAGGTGACGCGTAGTAACGGCATAGATATCGACTGCGAGCGCAATATCGGTTCCAGGCTTGATGATCCGACCGAGATTGCGCGGCCCCTCGCTCAGTCTTGGCTAGGCTCGGCCGCAGGAATATGCCATGAGTGTGGAGTTTTCCAGGCGGGGGGACCGAATTCGCGGTCAACAGCCCCGCAACGCCAACGTAGGCTCGGTACGCAGCCCGTGCAAATCGAGGATGGATGCTTCAGCGACAAGCTCGCCACCAACGGTTGGTGGCGCCGATGGCAACCTGCAAAAGTCCCCAAAATTGGCCGATAGATCTGGTCGAGTTCACGAGCCGGGCGGGGGAGTGAATCGTTCCCAGAGGCGGTGTGGCGGGCTGATCGCGGGTAGGTCGGCGTAGTGCAAGACGGACCGCCCGGCCAGGAAGCGAGTGATGGGGCTGCGGTACCGGGCCGGGCGCGGTATCGAGGTTTGCGTTTTCGCGGGGTAACCGGGGCACTACGGTGGGTTTCGTGCCCGAGGTGATCCTGTACCCCGACGAAGGTTCCCGGACGAGGCTAGTGGGCGGCGGCTGTTGTTCCCGATCCTGCCCTGAATGTGGAAATCCCGTCGCGGTGCGGTGCCGCGCATCGCGATCATCCCGAGCGCGACGTGCGAGGTCGTCGAGGTCGAACCGTTGACACGCCCCGGCGCCTACCGTACGGTTTCGACCGTCCGAAACGGATGGTCCCTAACGGATGATTTCTTCCACGCCATTGCTGCTGCGGAAGGACGGGAATGGATCTCGGGACAGTTCTGGTCTTGGTTGCCGAGCGCCCCGGCACGCCCCGAACCAACACGCGGGGGCGCGACCACAACGAAATGATCTCTCGGCACTCCAACGTTGAAGGCGACGAGCGATGAGCAGTCCGTTTACTACACCTGTTTCCAAGTCACCTTCGGCCCGGTCGGCGCGGGCCGCGGCCTTCGCCTCCGTCGCGGGGTGGTCGTTCGATCTTTTCGACCTGTTCCTGCTGCTGTACGTGGCCGGCCCGGTCGGCAAGATGATCTTCCCGGCGACCAGCCCGACGTTGAGCATCGCGGCGGTTTTCGGGTCGTTCGCGGTCAGCATCGTCATGCGGCCGGCGGGTGCGGCGATCTTCGGTGAACTCGCGGACCGCAAGGGACGCAAGAACATCATGGTGTTCGTGATGGCCGGGGTCGGCATCTCCACCGCCGCGATGGGCCTGGTCCCCACTTATGCCGCGATCGGTGCGGCATCGCCCATTATCTTCCTGGCTCTCCGGATCATTCAGGGCTTGTTCGTCGGCGGCGTCACCGCGACGACGCACACGCTGGGCACCGAGAGCATCGGGGCTCGCTGGCGCGGCCTGATGAGCGGGTTGATCGGTGGTGGGGGCGCTGGTATCGGTGCGGCGCTGGCCAGTCTCGACTACATCGTCATCAACCGGTTCTTCCCCGGCGCCGCGTTCGGCGAGTGGGGCTGGCGGGTGCTGTTCTTCACCGGCCTGCTGGGCGCGGCGCTGAGCCTGTTCGTGCTGCGCAACGTCGAGGAATCGCCGATGTGGCAGTCCGGCGGGAGCGCCGGATCGGCCAAGCGCGTGCCGTTCCGCGAGCTGATCGCGGGGCCGCGGCGGAAAGTCTTCGCGATCAACGTCGCGGTCGCGGCGGGCGCCGGAGCGCAGTACTACCTGACGTCGGGCTTCATGCCTACGCTGCTCGGCGAGGTCGTGCCCGTCGAACCGGCCGCGCGTGGCGCGATCCTGTTGGCGTCGAGCCTGATCGTGGTCATCGCGGCCGTCGCCGCGGGGGAACTCAGCGAACACATCGGGCGGCGCCGCACCATGCTGGCGATCGGCTGTCTCAACGTGATCGCGTTGCCGGCGGTGTTGTGGGCGATCGCAGCTACCGGCGCGGATGGCGTGTCGCTGATCGCGTTGCTGTGCATGCTTTTGGCCTTCCTCGCAAACGCGGCGTACGCACCGGTGATGATCTTCCTCAACGAGCGGTACCCGACCGCGCTGCGTTCCCGGGGCACGGCCGTGTGCTGGAACGTGGGTTTCATGCTCGGCGGGCTCACGCCGACCTTCGTCAACCTGCTCAGCCCAGAGCTGAGCGACGTCCCATCCCGGCTGATGGTGTTCCTCGTCGTGGCTTGCCTCGTGTTCGTCGTCGCCGCGCTGGCGAGCCCGGAAACGCGCGGCGCGTTGGACCGACGGGATTGCGCTGCCGCGCCCGTGCCCACGGACCGGACGACCACTGTGGAGGCTGACGGATGAACACCGCAGCGCTGAACGCGAAGACGGTCCTGCTGACCGGAGCGGCCGGTGACATCGGGGCCGCCTACACGACCGCGTTCGCCGCGCTGGGTGCCCACGTCATCGCGGCGGACCTGCCGCGGTTCACCGACACCGGAACCCGCTTGGCGGAGCAGGCCACCTCGGCAGGACCCGGCAGCGCCGTGTTCGTCCCGTGCGACATCACTTCCGACGACGATCTCCACGCCGCCGTCGAACTGGGCACCGAACGGTTCGGTGGGGTCGATGTGCTGGTCAACAACGCGGCTATCTACCAGGGACTCGGCGCGAAGCGCGGCCTTTCGGAGCTGACCAATGACGACTGGGACACCGTGCTCAGGGTCAACGTTCGCGGCTCGTGGCAAGCGATTCGCGCCGTCGTGCCGGTGATGCGGGAGCGCGGCGGCGGTCGCATCGTCAACATCGCCTCCGTGGTGTCAAGGACCGGCGCGGCCGGGTTCGCGCACTACGTCGCCTCGAAGGCCGCCGTCGAGGGACTGACCCGGGCGGCGGCGCGTGAGCTCGGCCAGGTGGGCATCACCGTCAATGCCGTCTCGCCGGGCCTCGTCGACGACGCGGCGACCCGCGCGATCAACGACGAGACCTACGTCGCGCAGATGGCCCGGACGCGCAGCCTGCCGCGAAGCATGTGCCCGGAGGACCTGGTCGGTGCCGTGTTGTGGCTGAGCGGTCCGGAAAGTGCGTTCATCACCGGCCAGACGCTGGTCGTCGACGGTGGCGGCGTGTTCGTCTGAATGTCTCTTCGGAAGGCAACGATGCTGACAGCAGAACCTGGACTTTCACTGCCCGTTGATCCAAGCACCTTGCGGCAGTTGGAGCCGGTACCGCCGGCGACCCCTGCCGAGATCGAGGCCGCCGTGGGCGCGGCGACCGCGGCGATGGCGGGTTCCTGGCCTCGGGATCACCGCCGCCGCGCGGAGGTTCTGCACACCTGGGCCCAGCTGCTGCAAGACCACGCCACCGAACTCGCCGCCGACCTGGTCCGGGAGACCGGGAAGCCGATCGGTGAAGCGCGAATCGAGGTGGCCGGGGCGGTCGATGCACTGCGGTTCAACGCCGGCCTCGCGCGGCTGCCGCTTGGCCGCGCGGGAAGCCTGCCGGACGGTTCCGAGGCCCACCTGGTCCGCGAGCCCGTGGGGCCGACCGTGTTCATCACGCCGTGGAATTGGCCGGTGCTGCTGCTCCTGCGCGACATCGCGCCGGCCTTCGCCGCAGGGGTGACCGCGTTGGTCAAGCCCGCGCCGCAGACCGTGCACGTCACCCGGCGGATCATCGAGATCGGTCACCAGGCAGGCGTGCCACGCGACGTGCTGCACGTTCTGCCCGGAGGCGTGGAGGTGGGCTCCGCACTGGTGCGGCATCCGGACACAAGAGCGGTCGCGATCACCGGGTCCACGACGGCCGGGCAGGCCGTGATGCGTGACGCGTCCGAGACCATGACCCGGCCGCTGCTGGAACTCGGCGGCAAGGCGACCCTGGTCGTGCTCGCCGACGGCGATCTGCGTGCCGCGGTCGAGACCGCCGCGCGGGCAGCGGTGATCACGAGCGGCCAAATGTGCATGGCATGCACCAGGATTCTGGTCCACGCCGACCACGCTGCCGAAGCGGAGGACATGCTGCGATCGCTGCTCGGGGCCACCCACCCCGGCGATCCGCGTTCGGCCGACACCAGGCTCGGACCGTTGATCTCCGAGGCCGCCATGAACAAGGTGGGCGCGATGGTGGATCGAGCGCGCGCGGACGGCCGGGTGGTCATCGGCGGCGAGCAGGTGCGCCCGGACGCGCTCCCGGGCCACTTCCTCACTCCCGCGCTGGTCGCCGACCTCGACGTGACGTCTCCGGTGATTCAGGAGGACATCTTCGGTCCGGTGCTGTCGCTGGAAGTCGTCGGCGACGACGCGGAGGCCGTCGCGCGGGCCAACGCCACCCCGTTCGGGCTGGCCGCGTCGGTCTGGAGCCGGGATCTCTCGCGTGGGTTCGCGGTCGCAAGATCCCTGCAGGCCGGCACGGTGTGGATCAACGGCTACAACCATTCCTACGCGGAAATGCCATCCGGCGGTGTGCGCATGTCCGGCCTTGGCCGGACGCGGGGAGTGGAAGGCGTTGAACAATTTACCGAACTAAAGCACGTCCATTTTTCGCTGCGTTGAATTCGCATCCGGAGTGCTTGGCGTTTTCGCTGTTCAACCGGCTTTTGGGGCATTCTGTCCGGTGTTATCAGGGTTCGCTATGGCTCTCATTGTGAACTGGTTCTGGACAGCTGACCGGCCGAAACATAGTTTGAGCGTGGCGCAATTCACCTGAGACGTGTCGCAGCGAGGCGACGCAGGAGGCTCCGATGGAATCAGCGTGGCTGATCGTGCTCATAGTAGCGGCATACATCGCGATACTTGCGGTGATCAGTTTTCTGGCGGGCCGTTCATCCCGAACATCGAACGGTTTCACCAGTGGCGGCAAGGTATTTCCGGCGATTCTCATCGGATTCCTGCTCGCCTCGGAGTTCATCGGCACGACGGCCAGTATCGGCACGGCGCAGGAGGCGTATTCGGTCGGTATTTCGGCGGCCTGGAACATCGTCTCGCTCGGGGTCGGCTTCATCCTCTTCGCCTTCCTGGCGGCGCGCCGCTACAGCGCACTCGGTGAGAACACGATCTCCGGTGCGCTCGCCCGCACCTACGGATCCAGGGTCCGCACCGCCACCTCGGTGATCATGGTGTGCGCCCTGCTGATCGTGGCGGTCTCGGTCTACGCCAGCGGCGGCGCCGTCCTGGCCAGCCTGCTCGACATCAACCGTTACTGGGCGATCGTCCTGGTCGGGGTCCTGGCCACCATTTACGTCAGCATCGGCGGGATGCGGTCGGTCGTCTACACGAACTTCGTGCACGCCGTGATCAAAATGGTCGGCATCATCATCGTGGCGGTGATCGGCTACCAGCGGGTTGGTGGCATGGACAAGCTGCGTGCCGCCGTGCCGCCCGAGATGTTCGCCTGGCACGGCGTCGGCTGGAGCCAGATCATGGCGTGGATGATCGCCGGCGTCGGCGCGATCTTCGCGACCCAGTACGTCGTGCAGGCGGTCACGACCGTCGGTGACGACCAGAAGGCACGGCGAGCGGGTTTCTATTCCGCGCTGATCCTGGTGCCCTACGGCATCCTCGCGGCCTTCATCGGCATGTGCAGTTCGGTGCTCTACCCACACATCAAGAGCATTCAGGCGTTGCCCGCGTTCGTCGTCGACATCGATCCGCTGCTCGCCGGTGTCGTCGTCGCGGGCCTGTGCGGCGCGATGTTCGGCACCATCGCGGCCTTGACCATCGGCTCTTCTACCTTGCTGCTCAAGGACTTTTACCAGCCGTACTTCAACCGCGAAGGTAACGACCGCAAGAATGTGGTGTTCCTCCGGCTGGCCACGTTGATCAGCGGCCTGATCCCGATCTCGCTGGCGCTGTTCGCCTCGGACGTGCTGACCGTGACGTTCCTGGCGAAGTCGTTGCGTGCGGCCCTGGCCGTCCTGGTGCTGCTGATGTTCTACGCGCCCCGCTACGGCACCAAGAGTGGTGCCTTCTGGACGATCATCCTGGCGTTGCCGGCGACCATCGGCTGGTTCCTGGCGGGCAACCCCTTCGGGATCGACAACGCCTACATCGCGGTCGCGACCCCACTGGTCGTCATGACCCTGAGCCACTTCTTCGGCAAGCGGCGCACATCCGATGAAGCGCGCGATGCACCCACGATTGCGCGGCCGGCCGTGGTGAGCGAGGAGAAAAGCTGATGGGAACCACCGTTGCCGCCAACCTCGTCGGCACCCTGCGCGAACACGGCGTTCGCCGAGTGTTCGGGGTGCCTTCGGAGAGCTTTACGACGTTCATGGACGCCATGCTCGACGACCCCGGACTCGAATTCGTCGCGGCGCGCCACGAGGGCGGCGCGGCGTTCATGGCCGAGGCCCACGCCGTGGCCGGTGGTGGTGTCGGCGTCGTCATGGGCGGCCGGGCGGTCGGAGCGGCGAACCTGTCGATCGGGGTGCACACGGCGCGAGAGAATTCGACGCCGCTGCTGGTGCTGGTCGGCCAGATGAACTCGGCGCACCGGGGCCGCGAAGGGTTCCAGGAGACAGATCTGGCCGATTTCCTCGCGCCACTGGCAAAACATGCGGTGGAGGAATCCGATCCGCGGCGGGTCCCGGCGGCCGTGGGGCGGGCGCTGACCATCGCGCGCAGCGGGCGACCTGGTCCGGTCGTCGTGTCGCTGCCGGAAGATGTGTTCGCCGCCGAGGTCGACGCGCCGCCGTGCCGCCCCGCGCCGATCCCGCGCCCCGCACCCGCTCCGGGCGAGGCACAGGCGTTTCACGAAGCGTTCGCCGCCGCGCAACGGCCGCTGATCATCGCCGGAGCGGGCGTGCAGCGCAGTGGCGCCGAGGCAGCGCTGCTGGCGTTCGCCGAGAGGTGGAACGTGCCGGTGATGGCCGCGTGGCGACGCCACGACGCCTTCCCCAACGAACATCCGCTCTACGTCGGCCACCTGCAGATGGGCACGCATCCCGAGTTGGTGGACACGGTGCGGCAGGCCGACATGATCGTGGCGCTGGGCGCGCGGCTCAACGAGATCACCACCCAGGGCTACACCGCGATCTCGCCGTCGCAGCGGATCGTGCAGGTCGACATCGAACCGTCCATGATCGGCAAGACCCATCCGGTCGAACTGGCGATCGTGGCGGATGTGGCGACCGCGCTGGAGACCTTCGCCGGTCCGGAAGCGCCCCGGGCGGCGCAGTGGGCCCGGCGGCGCCGCGCCGTGTACGAGCGGGTGACATCGGTGGAGGTCGATCTTCACGAGGACCGGGTGGACAACCGGCAGATCATCCGAGTATTGCAAGAGAACCTGCGCGACGACGCCGTGTTGACCAACGACGCCGGCAACTTCGCGGGCTGGATGCACACGTTCTTCCGCTTCCGGCGACCACACACCTACGTCGGAGCGGCGTCCGGGGCGATGGGCTATGCGTTGCCCGCCGCCATCGGTGCGGCGCTGGCGCGGCCGGATCAAGTCGTGGTCTCGCTGTCCGGCGACGGCGGTTTCATGATGACCGTCCAGGAACTGGAAACCGCGGTCCGGCTCGGTGTCCCAATCATCTCGCTGGTGTTCAACAACAACATGTACGGCTCGATCCGGATGCACCAGGAACGGCAGTACCCGGCCCGCGAGATCGGCTCCGCACTGGGCAATCCGGACCTCGTCGCGCTCGCGAAGTCCTTCGGCGCCTTCGGCGTGCGCGTCACGGCCGACGCCGAATTCGCGCCGGCCCTGCAGGCCGCGCTCGCCGAATACCGCCCCGCCGTGATCGAGATCCGCACCGATCCGGAGCAGATCTCCGTGTGGCAGACGATCACCCAACTCCGGGAGGGGCGTTGAGCGACCGAGGCCCCTTCGCGCTGAGCTTCCGGCCGCGCGGCGGCGCGGGCGGCTGGGGGCCGGGCAGTCGGGTCGGTCCGGAAGCGCGCCGGAAGCGGTGGATGCCCACGCTGACCGACGTCGAGCGCCGCGCCCGGCGGCGGGTGCCGGGGTTCGCCTTCGACTTCGTCGACGGCGGTACCGGCGAGGACCTGGGCGTCCGGCGCAACCGGGCGGCGCTCGACGGAATCGAGATCCTGCCCCGCTACGGCGAGATCACCCCGCCGAAGACCGAAGTGACGCTGTTCGGCGACACCTACGCCAGCCCCACCGGCATCGCGCCCACCGGCCTGGACGGGCTGGCCTGGCCCGACGCCACCCGCCGGCTGGCGACCACCGCCCGCGCGGCCAACATTCCCTACATCGCGGGAACGTTGGCATCGGCGTCCATCGAAGAGGTCGCACAGTTGTGCCCGGGTCAGGTGTGGTTCCAGCTCTACGGGATGCCACGCGACGAACACCGGGTGACCTTCGACCTGGTGCGCCGTGCCGACGAGGCCGGGGCCAAGGCGCTCGTCGTGGCGGTCGACGCACCAGTGCGGTCAAAGCGGCCCCGGGACCTGCGGCACGGACTGGTGGTGCCGTTCCGGCCCTCGGTGCGCACCGCGTTCCAGGTGGCCACGGCTCCCGCGTGGGCGCTGGAGGCGGCTCGCACCCGCATCCCGGTGTTCGGCAACATCGGTCGTTACCTCGGCGCCGAGCCGACGCTGTCCGAAGTCGCCGGCTTCGTCCAGAACGAGCTGCGCGGCGGGTTCAGCTGGGAAGATATCGCTGCGCTGCGGCAGGCTTGGCCGAGATCGCTTGTGGTGAAAGGCATTCTGCATCCGGCGGATGCGGAGCGGGCCGTCGAGCTGGGTGCGGACGGGGTGTTGGTGTCCAACCACGGTGGTCGGCAGTCCGATGCGGTGCCGCCGGCGGTCGATGTCCTACCGGCCATCGCGCGGCGGGTCGACGGGGCCGCGACGGTGCTGTTCGACAGCGGCATCCGCTCCGGGCTCGACGCGGCACGTGCTCTCGCCCTCGGCGCGGACGGCACGTTCTGCGGGCGGGCGTACCTGCTTGGGCTGGCCGCCGCGGGAGCGTCCGGCTCGGACTACGTCGCGTCGATGCTGTCGGAGGAGTTGAAGACGGCGATGGGGCAGCTCGGCGCGCCCTCCTTGAAGGCATTGCGTGGACTCGATGTCCGGCACCCGACGGCGTGGAACTGAAGGAGAACGATGGGATCTACAGACGCGGCGCTGCCGGTCGGTGCGGACCTCAGGACGTGGCTGGCCCGATTGCAGGCCACCGGGCGGCTTTCGCTGGCGCGGCCGGGTGCCCGGTTGCGCTTCGAAGTCGCCGGTATCGCCAACCGGCTCGATGGCACCAGCGCGTCGCTGTTCCCGAAACCGGACGGGCACCCGGTACCGGTCGTGTCCGGGCTGCTGTCGCAGCGGGCGTGGATGGCCGAGGCCCTGGGCGTCGGCGAGGGCGAACTCGTGGAGCGGTTCCAGGACGCGTGCCGGAATCCGATCCCTACCGTCGAATCCACTGCGGACGCGTCATGTCAAGAGGTGATGCACCACGAGGTGGACCTGGCGGAACTGCTGCCGATACCCACCCACAACGAACACGATCACGGCGCCTACATCACCGCCGGACTGCTGATCGCCAGGCGCCGGGACACCGGCGTGCAGAACGTGTCGATCCATCGCTTGCAGATCAGCGGCCCGAACCGACTGGGCGCACTGCTGCTTCCCCGGCACACCCTCGCGTTCTTCCAGGAGAACGAGGCCGCGGGCGCGGACCTCGACATCGCGATCGTCATCGGCGTCGACCCGCTCACCCTGATGGCGTCGCAGGCCGCGGTGCCGATCGACCACGACGAACTGGAGATCGCCGGCGCCCTGCGCGGCGCCCCGTTGCCGGTGGTCAAGTGCGTGACGAATGACGTGCGCGTCCCGGCCAACGCCGAGATCGTCCTGGAGGGCCGGTTGCTGGCCAGGGTGCGTGAACCGGAGGGCCCGTTCGGCGAATTCCCGCAGTACTACGGCGAACGAGCCGAACGGCACGTCATCGAGCTCTCCGCCGTGACTCATCGGCAATCGCCGCTCTACCACACGATCGTCGGCGGCGGACTGGAACACCTGCTGCTTGGCTGCATCCCACGGGAAGGCTCCTTCCTGTCGCACCTGCGAAGCACCTTCCCGTGCGTGCGGGCCGTGCATCTGCCGCAGGGTGGCGTCTGCCGTTACCACTTGTACGTGCAGGTGCATCGGCCCGCACCGGGCGAGGTCAAGAATGTCATCCTCGGTGCGCTGGGGACGCACTACGACATCAAACACGTGACGGTGGTCGACTCCGACGTCGACGTGTTCGACCCGGCGGAGGTCGAGTGGGCGGTCGCCACCCGGTTCCAGGCCGACCGCGACCTGGTGGTGGTGCCCGGCACGCAGGGTTCCAAACTCGATCCTTCCACCACGGACGGTATCGGGGCGAAGATGGGGCTCGATGCGACCGTCCCGCCCGGGGCGACCGGCATGCGGTTCACCAGAATCCGGGTGCCCGGCGAGACGGACCTCGACATCGAGGAATTGACCGGTCCGGCACCAGTGGACTGGCAGGCAGCGTGCCGGTGAGCCGAGTGGCTCCGGCGCCGACCGAAGGGAGGCCATCGTCGAACTGCGCCAACTGACGTACTTCGTCTGCCTCTACCGCGAGGGCACGATGACCCGCGCCGCGCAGCGGCTCAACATCGTCCAGCCCGCGGTGTCGTCCCAGATCGCCAAGCTGGAAAGCGAGCTCGGCCAGACGCTGTTCGAGCGCGGCCCCAAGGGCATGACACCGACGCAGGCGGGGGAGGAGGCATACCAGCTCTTCGCCCCGCTGCTCGACCAGATCGCCGACGCGCGACAGGCGCTGATGGGCAACCGCGGCCAGATCAGCGGCCAGGTCCGGGTGGGACTCATCGCGTCGGCGACCAACGATGCGCTGTCCAGCACGCTCGCGTACTTCGTCGACCAGCATCCGGAGGTCGAGATCCACGTGACCTCGGGCTTCAGCATGGAACTGGTCAACGCGGTGCGCAGCGGCGCACTGGACTGCGCGGTCATCAACCAGAACTTCAGCCAGGACGATCTGCATTGCCGGGAGATCGTCAACGAGGAACTGATGGTCGCCCTCGGGGCACAGACGCGGCTGCCGACCGAGAACCCCGTGCCGCTCTATGCGCTCAGCGGACTCAAGCTGGTGCTGCCGTCCCGCAGACACGGGCTTCGCATCGTCATCGAGGACGTGCTGCGCGGCCACTCGATCGAACTGCGTCCGCGACTTGAGCTGGACGACCTGTCGGTGATCGAGAACTTCCTGCGGCGTACCGACTGGGTGTCGATCCTGCCCGTGACGCTGGTCCAGCGGGGCGTGGCCGACGGGGGACTGCGCGTTCACTCGCTGGCCGCGCCCGGAATCCACCGCAGGATGATCTGCGTGCGGGATCGGCGTCGACCGATGTCCGCCGCCGAGTTCCTGTTCATCGACGTGCTCAGCCGCAAACTCACCGCGCTGCGCAACGCCGCGATGTCCTATTCGGAAGAGCCTGTCGTGAAGGGCACCAATGTCGAACTATGAGCACAAGCCAAGGCTTGTCGTGGGGATCTCCGGTGCTTCCGGCGTGGTGTACGGCGTCCGGTTGCTGGAGCTATTGCGGGACACGCCAGTGGAGACGCACCTCGTCGTCTCGAAAGCCGCCCGGATGACCTTGGCCTACGAGACGGACTTATCTTTCGCCGCGGTGCAAGCGCTCGCGGATGTCTGCTACCCCAACAACGATGTCGGCGCGGCCATCGCGAGCGGATCGTTGCGCACGATGGGCATGATCGTGGCGCCATGCTCGGTCAAGTCGATGTCCGAGATAGCCTCGGGCACCACCGGTAGCCTGCTGGCCCGGGCGGCCGACGTGGTGCTCAAGGAACGGCGCAAGCTGGTGCTGATGGTGCGGGAAACGCCACTGCATCGCAACCACCTGCGGACCATGACCGAACTCAGCGAACTCGGCGCCGTGATCGCACCACCGGTGCCCGCGTTCTACGCCAAGCCGAAGACGCTGGACGAACTGGTCGACCACACGGTCGGCCGGGTCCTGGACCAGTTCGACATCGACGTGGGCACGGTCCACCGCTGGCGAGACAGCCAGCCGCCATCGCCATTTGCCGACAGCGGACCACAATGGCTCGACGGAGACCGCAACGCGTTATAGCACTCACGAGTACCGGTAGTCACCGGTCGCGGGCTACCCGGGGTGCGCCATGTGGTCGGGGGAGCTGAACCGGATTTGAACCCCGAGGTCTATTTCACCCGCGCCGAGGCTCCCGGACGATGGCTGTGCGGTCATCGTGCGGGGCAAGCGGGGGGACGATGGTTCGGTACCGGAGATGTCGCGACAATGCGCGCTACCTGCTCGCGAGTGTGCGGCTGGCGAACGGCGTTGCCGGTCTGGTTGCTCCGCAGGTGTTGATCAGGCGAATCGAGGGCAAACGCGAGCCGAGCCCGGCGGCGATCTACGCGTTCCGGCTCTTTGGGATCCGGACCGTGCTGCTGGGTCTTGACCTGTTCCTGAGCCACGGGGACGAAGCGCAACAGTCGCTCCGCGAGGGTGTCGTCATCCACTCCTGCGATGTGGCGACCGTGACGCTGCTGGCCATTCAACGCCGGATATCGAGGCGAACCGCCGCCCTGCTGGCGTTGATCTCGACCGGAAACGTCGCTCTGGCGCTCAGCGCGCTCCGGTCGAAGCCATGACGCCGCCGGTGAACGGAGTGCCCGCTCGACGGCAAACAAACGGCACATTACGGGGAAAACGATGGCCAAACGCACGCACAGCGAGCCGAGGACCGAGGACGTCGCGCCGTCCACATCCGGACCGACGCACCCGCACGCGGCAAGCTACCGCAGGACGCCATTGTGGCGGTTCTACACAGCAGTGGCCCAAGTCGTCGATCGGATGATCGGCTGGGACAGGCTGCCTGTCCCGTTGGGCCTCCTGGATCTCATCGGATTGCGCACCAAGCTCCGGCAACAGAATCTCCATGACACCTCGCACCTGCCGGCGGTGAACAAGCCGCAGCTGGAGCCTCCAAGACCACGCCATAAGGTCAACCGCACCGCGGACGGCAGCTACAACGACCTGCACCAGCCCGACATGGGCATGGCCGGATCGCGGTTCGGCCGCAACATCCCGCTGGACCGCATCCCGGCGGCCACCGAATCCGCGATCATGACACCGAATCCGCGCGAGGTCAGCCGTGCGCTGCTGACCCGGACCGAATTCAGCCCCGCCACATCGGTGAATTCACTCGTCGCGGCCTGGCTGCAGTTCATGATCCGGGACTGGTTCAGTCACGGGACAAGCCCCACGGAGAACCCGTGGACGGTGACGCTGGCCGAAGACGACCCGTGGCCGGAACGGCCCATGCGCATCATGCGAACACCGGACGACCCGACTCGGCCACCGGACCGACCAGATCTGCCGCAGACGCGCGTCAATGTCCTTTCCCACTGGTGGGACGGCTCGCAGGTCTACGGCACGAACATCGACGACCAGAAGTTCCTCCGCACCGGCGTGGGCGGCCGGCTGCACGTGCTCGACAACGGGCTGCTTCCGCTGCCGGAAGATCCAGCCAAGGATCCGTCTCGGGTACCGGGATTCTGGCTCGGCACCGAAATGATGCGGACCCTTTTCACCCACGAGCACAACGCGATTTGCGATCGGTTGCACGCCGAGTACCCCTTCTGGGACGACGAGGAGCTTTTCCAGCGTGCCCGGCTTATCAACGCCGCGCTGCTCGCGAAGATCCATACCGTGGAATGGACTCCGGCGGTGATCAGCCACCCGACGACCAAGGCCGCACTGCGGGCCAACTGGTTCGGGATCGCCGGGGAGCACCTGCACCGCGCCTTCGGACGATTCGGCGACAGCGAGGTCCTCAGCGGAATTCCCGGCGGAAAAACCGACCACTACGGCGTGCCCTACGCCCTCACCGAGGAGTTCGTCGCCGTGTACCGGATGCACCCGATGATCCGCGATCACTGGGCGTTGCGCTCGGCGGCGGACGATTCGGGAGTGCGCGATTGCGACTTCGGCGAGCTGGCGGGGCCGCGCGCACTGGAGATCTTGCAGAGCATACCGATGGCCGACCTGCTCTACTCTTTCGGCACGCTATCGCCGGGACTGGTGACGCTGCACAACTTCCCCAGGTTCCTCCAGGAGTTCGAAAGGCCGGACGGACACCTGCAGGACCTCGGGGCCACCGACATCCTGCGCTCCCGAGAACTCGGCGTGCCGCGCTACAACGATTTCCGCAGGCTGCTGCACCTGGCACCGGCCTCGAACTTCGAGGCACTGACCGACAATCCGGAATGGGCAGCAGAAATCCGCGATGTCTACGGCGGAGACGTCGAGCAGGTCGACCTGAGCGTCGGCATGTTCGCCGAGCCACGACCCACGGGTTTCGCCTTCAGCGACACGGCTTTCCGCATCTTCGTGCTGATGGCGTCGCGTCGCCTCAACAGCGATCGCTTCCTCACCGAGCACTACACCCCGGCCGTCTACACTCAGGCCGGTCTGGACTGGATCGCGGACAACTCGATGCAGACCGTCCTGCTCCGGCACCACCCGCAGCTGCGCAGCTCGCTGGCTTCGGTCGACAACGCCTTCGAGCCGTGGCGACTCCCGGTCGATTGAAATCGCCGAACCGAGAGCGCCGGGCGACCGCACAGGAGAGGTGGGATGACGGTGCGGCGAGATCTCACCGAAACCGACTTGCTCGGTGCGGGAAATACCCAACTGGAGGCCCTGTTCCGGGCGAGCCCTCCTGGAGACATCCCCCGCGGGCCGACCCGGGGAACCGCCATCATCACGCCGGGGACTCGCGCAACCATCGTCCTCGCACGGCTGGTCCACCTGTTCGCGTGGCAGGGCAAGGTTTTCGATCGGGACGGCAGAGCGTTGACCAACCGTGTCGGCCCCTTCGACCTGCGCGCCGTTCGTGCCACGGTCGGTCCCGGGTTGAGCTGGCTGGATGGACGGGAATGCATCGTCATCGACTACTCTAGGACATCGTTCGTCGCACGGGCCGTGCGTGACGAAATCCGCCTTGTGGCACCGGATTTGTACTTCGGTGCCGTGTGGCTCCGGCGTCGTCGCGTGGCGTGGTTCCTGTTACGGGTCCCGCCGTCCACACCGACTGCATAGGCGATCTCGTGCGAAACGCGCCGTGGTTTGGAAGCGGCCGGTTGGCGTGACAGGACAAGATGCCAACCGGCCGCGAACGAACCGGTGCCGGGTCGGGGGAGGGGTGCTCCGGCCCGGAGCGCGACCGACAACGGCCCGTGCCTTAGAGCGGATCCAGCCCGTGTTGGACTCGGCGGAGGAGCCGCCAGCTTCGGTAACGTTCGTTCACGCCGACGGTGACTTCCCTGGCGTCGCAGTGGCAGTGCCAACAGGCGCAATGCCACCGCGTGAGAATTGCGGCGTACGCCTCGGCTCGCACTGAGGTCCAGCGGTGGTGACCGGCCAGGCAGTCAGTGCACCGAACGGACGCGAACGTCTCGGTGATCTCCGTGGTGGCTAGGTCCCGGTGTGAACAGGCTTCGATCACTGCGAACCCCCAGCGGGATTCTTCGCGTCCAGGTAGCCCTTGAGTATCCGCATCATGCGTTCCATGTCGCTGACGAGCAGCTGAAGATCAGCGTCCGTCACGGTTCCCGTGATGAGCTGATGGGCGGACTTCCTGATGCACCCCTCGGTCACCCGAAGCAGGAAGGTCAGTTCAGCCTGGGCCGAATAGCGCTTCCCGCCCTCGATGGGCGACATGACACGTTCGTCTCCCCTTCGCGCTCATCGAGCCCCCGCAAAGGCCCGTGGGGTGCTCCTGGAAAGATGTCCTGACCAGGCATTACCGCTCTCCGATACTCGGTGAAGGCTGGGAACTTCGACTGCTGACGGCGAACACAGCGATGCCCCGGTACGCCGTACCGGGGCACCGTGTAGCGGTTTCAATGGAAATCGCCGCTTTGGTCGGGAGCTTGACTCCCCAACACGGTAGATCTTTGGGTCAGCTGCGGAGGTCGAACACCAGGCGGGCCTTGACCTGGCCCTTCTTGACCTCCTCGAAGCAGGCGTTGACCTCGTCGAGGCCGCGGGCCTCCCGGATCACCTTGGTGCGGCCCTGCTGGTGGAGTCGGAACACCTCGTCCAGGTCACCTCGGGTGCCCACGATCGAGCCGACGATGGTGATGCCGTTGAGCACGGTCTCGAAGATCGGCAGCTGCACGTGGTTGTCCGCCGGCAGCGCGACGAAGACCAGCTTGCCGCCTCGGCGCAGTGAGCGGTACGCCTGCTCGAACGCGGACGGCGCCACTGCGACCGAGATCGCGGCGTCGGCGCCGCCGAGGTCCTTGATCGCCTGCACGGGATCCTCGGTGAGCGCGTTGACGGTGTGGTCGGCCCCGAGTTCCCGAGCGAGTTCGAGCTTTTCGTCGACCACGTCCACCGCCACTACCCGTGCGCCGAAGATCTTGGCGTATTGCAGCGCCAGGTGCCCGAGCCCGCCGATGCCGAACACGGCGACCGTGGACGCGGGACGGGCTCCGGAGAGCTTCACGGCCTTGTAGGTCGTCACCCCGGCGCAGGTCAGCGGCGCCGCATCCAGCGGGTCCACCCCTTCCGGGACCTTGGCGACGTACTTCGCCGACGCCTTGGCGTACTCGGCGTACCCGCCGTCGATGGAGTAGCCGGTGTTGAGTTGCGTCTCGCACAGGGTTTCCCAGCCGCTGGTGCAGTAGCCGCAGACGCCGCAGGCGATCCCCAGCCACGGAATCGCCACCCGATCGCCCTCGGCCACTTCGGTGACCTCCGGGCCGACGCCCGCCACGATACCGACGCCCTCGTGCCCGGGGATGAGCGGGAGCTTGGGCTTGACCGGCCAGTCCCCGTGCGCCGCGTGGATGTCGGTGTGGCACAGGCCGGACGTTTCGATCTTCACCAGGACCTCTCCCGGCCCCGGCTCGGGCTTGGGAACGTCCTTGATGGTCAGCTCCTTCGCGAAGTCGTGGACGACTGCGGCTTTCATGGAAACTCCTAGTGGTGCTTGTAGATTCGCGAATCGGCTAGCGATCCGTTGGACGTTCTTCCTGGCTTGGCGCTGCGGAACCAGGAATCCTTTGTAACCGTCGGCGACGCCGGGGGGAGCTCTCCGAACGGTCAGTTCCGCGCTGTCAACGGGATGGGTGCTGGCGGGACCGAGGAGAAAGCCTGAATCCGCTGTTGCACGAGCGAAAACGGCACACAGCGGGCGCGTGGTTACCGCCCGGCAGGTCGCGGACGGCGATGGGATGCGTCGGCTTGCCGGGGTCTGGTCGGCTCTGCTCAGTCTTCGGTGGTTTTGCTGAGGCCTTTGGAGATGAGGTCCATGACCGAGGAGTCGGCGAGGGTGGTGACGTCGCCGATTTCGCGGTTTTCGGCGACGTCGCGCAGCAGTCGTCGCATGATCTTGCCGGAGCGGGTCTTGGGTAGTTCGGGCACGACCATGATCTGGCGGGGTTTGGCGATGGGCCCGATTTCGTGGGAGACGTGTTCGCGTAGTTGTTTGAGGGCGGTCTGGCCGGAGGCGGTGTCGTCGGTGCCGCCGCGCAGGATGACGAAGGCGACGATGCCCTGGCCGGTGGTGGGGTCGGAGGCGCCGACCACGGCGGCCTCGGCGACGTTGGGGTGGGAGACCAGGGCGGATTCGACCTCGGTGGTGGAGATGCGGTGTCCGGAGATGTTCATGACGTCATCGACCCGGCCCAGGAGCCAGATGTCGCCGTCGTCGTCGTATTTGGCGCCGTCGCCGGCGAAGTAGAAGCCCAGGTCGGCGAATTTCGACCAGTAGGTGTCCCGGTAGCGTTGCTGGTCGCCCCAGATGCCGCGCAGCATCGCCGGCCAGGGCTCGTCGAGTACCAGCAGGCCGCCGTTGCCATGGCCGACCGGGGTGCCGGTCTCGTCGACGATCTTGGCCGAGATTCCCGGTAGGGGTTGTTGGGCGGAGCCGGGTTTGGTGGGGGTGACGCCGGGTAGGGGGGAGATCATGATGGAGCCGGTCTCGGTCTGCCACCAGGTGTCCACGACGGGGGTGCGGTCGCCGCCGATGTTGTGGCGGTACCAGATCCAGGCTTCGGGGTTGATGGGTTCGCCCACGCTGCCCAGCAGCCGTAGTGAGGACAGGTCGTAGTGGGCGGGGATCTGGGAGCCCCATTTCATGAAGGTGCGGATGGTGGTGGGTGCGGTGTAGTAGATCGTGACCCCGTATTTCTGGACGATTTCCCAGTGGCGGCCTTCGTGTGGGGTGTTGGGGGTGCCTTCGTAGATCACTTGGGTGGCGCCGTTGGCCAGGGGGCCGTAGACGATGTAGGTGTGGCCGGTGACCCAGCCGATGTCGGCGGTGCACCAGTAGGTGTCGGAGTCGGGTTTGAGGTCGAAGACGGTGTGGTGGGTGTAGGCGGCCTGGGTGAGGTATCCGCCGGAGGTGTGCAGGATGCCTTTGGGTTTGCCGGTGGTGCCCGAGGTGTAGAGGATGAACAGGGGGTGTTCGGAGTCGAAGGCCTGGGGGGTGTGGGTGTCGGGCTGGCCGGCCCTGGCCTCGTCCCACCATTTGTCCCGGGTGTGGTCGAAGGCGACGTCGGTGTTGGTGCGTTTGACCACGATGACGTGTTCCACGCTGGGGGTCTGGGCGACTGCTTCGTCCACATTGGCTTTGAGTGGCATGGCTTTGCCGCGCCGGTATTGCCCGTCGCAGGTGATGACGACCTTGGCGGCGGCGTCGTTGATCCTGGTGCGTAGGGCTTCGGCGGAGAATCCGCCGAAGACCACGCTGTGCAGTGCTCCCAGGCGGGCGCAGGCCAGCATCGAGTAGACCGCTTCGGGCAGCATCGGCAGGTAGATGGCTACCCGGTCACCGGCGCCCACGCCCAGTGCCGCCAGTGCGTTGGCGGTGCGGCAGACCTCTCGCTGTAGTTGTGCGTAGGTGATCGTCTGTGAATCGCCTGGTTCGCCTTCCCAGTGGATGGCGACCCGGTCCCCATGTCCGGCTTGCACGTGCCGGTCCACGCAGTTGTAGGCGACGTTGAGCCGTCCGCCCACGAACCATTTCGCGAACGGCGCGTCCGACCAGTCCAGGACCTGATCCCATTTGGTGTCCCAGTCCAGCCGCTCGGCCTGCTTGGCCCAAAACGCCTCCCGGTCCGCCGCGGCCTCGGTGTACAACGCCGACGTGGCGTTGGCCTGCGCCGAGAACTCCTGAGACGGCGGGAATGTCCTGCTTTCGGTGAGCAGATTGTCCAACGTGCTATGCGAGTGCTTGCCCACTTCCGACCTCTCGACGCGATCGTACGACGGCGTGATCGCCTTCTTCGCTTGCGGCTTTCCCGGATCCGTCAGCCGGTTAGACGAACGTATGGCGGTCAACGTTGCGGCGACGTTGCGCCGTTGTTCGCTCCGAGCGCGGCGGCAACCCGCTGGCCGACAGCATCGACCGGACCGATCGCCTCGACCCGCGCCAGCCAATCGTTTCCGTTTCTCTTCGGTGAGCACGCGGGAGCCGCGCCGCTTGCAGAACCATCGTTCGCGCTGGTGCGGCCCTTCCCGGACCGTCGTGACCTGGGCCGAGCATGCTCTGGTGTGGCGAGAAGCTAGGAGCAGCGACGTTGCAACGACGTTGCAACGGGGACGATCCGCACCGGGGAGACACTTGCCTGTAACCGAGTTACCCCGCACTATGAACCTTTCGGCGACCGGATGTTCCCGCGTTCTCGACACTCCTGCGCAGGCGAATGGGCACCAGCTACGACACCTCGGTTGACCCGCTCGAGCGAGCCCGGCTCCTTGAGCGGACGCATGCTGCCGTGCTGTCCGGCGACCGGGTCTCGCACGAGCCGCGTCCCGTCGTCTTCGAATCCTGGCGACGTTGCCTGGAGGCCCGGATCGACCCCGATCTCCGGCAACCGCCGCTGGCATTCGACCACGACCGGCTCGACGACGTCCGGCAGGCGCACCCGCTGGCGCGCTGGGTGCCGATGCTGCGCCAGACGCTGCTCGAGGCGGCCGACGGCACCAGCCACGTCATGATCGTCACCGATGCCGACGGCAACATACTCTGGCGACAGGGACATCCCCAGGTCTGCCGCGACGCCGACCGGGTCCAGCTCGCCGAAGGCACCCGGTGGGCCGAAAGCGCGGTCGGCACCAACGCGATGGGCACCACGCTCGCCACCGGAGCTCCCGTGCAGATCCACTCCGCCGAGCACCTCGTGCGGAACTACCACTCCTGGACCTGCGCCGCCTGTCCGGTCCGCGATCCCGATACGGGCGCGCTGCTCGGCGCGGTCGACCTCAGCGGCCCGCTACACACGATGCACCCGGCGCTGCTCGCGCTCGTGGTGGCCAGTGCGCGGCTGGTCGAAAGCGAACTTCGCTGGCGCCTGGCCGCCTCGGACGACTTATTCCGGGGGCGCAACGCGCACCATCTCGCCGGGTCCGGCCGGGCTGCGGCGCTGCTGAGCTCCAGCGGGCGGGTCATCGCGAGCGCCGCCTCGACCGGGTTCGTGCCGGGGCAGCGGATCGGCCTCGACGAGAGCGGAACGGTCCGGTTGGACGGCGGTGAACACGCCGAGCTCGAACCGCTCGACGGCGGCTATCTGCTGCGCGTGGCACCACCCCGGCCCCTTCGCAAGCCGCAGTTGTCGTTGCACCTGCTCGGCGACGTGGTCCCAACGGCCACAGTGGACGGTGTGCGGCATGAGCTGAGCCTGCGGCACGCCGAGATCCTCGCGCTGCTGGCGATGAACCCCGGCGGCCTGACCGCGGAACGGCTCGCGCTGTTGCTGCACGGGGAGCAGGGAAACCCCACCACGGTCCGGGTGGAGATCCACCGCATCCGCAATGCCCTCGGCCAGAACGTGGTCAAAACCAGGCCGTACCGCATCGCCGCGGACGTGGACAGCGACCTGCACGCCGTCCGCGAGGCGCTGCGCCGAAGCGACGCCGACGCCGCCGTGGACCGCGCCGGACTTCTGCTGCCGCACTCGGAGTCCCCCGCGATCCGCGCCGAACGCGACGAGCTCTCGGCGTCGCTGCGCGGCTGCGCACTGGGCACCGGGGACCCAGAACTGCTCTGGCGCTTCGCCAACACCGATGCGGGGCGTGTGGATCTGGAAGTGCTGGAAAGAGCACGGGATCTGCTGCCGCCGGAGGCTCCGCAGCGCAACGTGCTCGAAACCCGGCTGCGCCTGCTGCTGGAAGAAGTGGGTTAACGTACCTGTCCGATCGGCCAGGTCAGGGGTGCTCATCTGGGCAGTTCCGAGGTAGAGTCCCCGGCTGTAGGTTCACCTGTGGTTTACGCCACAGTCATGCTTCTGGTCTGCTTGCAGCCGCCGCGGCACACCGGCCGGGCTCGTTCGCGGGCGAGGCTCAATGGTGAGTCGGGAGGACCACGAGAATGCCGGAGCTGGAAATCGCATTCGAACATGTGGGCGTGCCACGCCAACCCACCCGCAGCGAAGTCGGCGCACCGCGTCCGGCCCTGGCGAAGTTCCACGCGCCGGAGATCGTGTTCGGCCACGATTCCCTGGCCGAGCTGGGTCACTCGGCTCGGCGGCTCGGCGCGCGTCGTCCCTTCCTGGTGACCGACCCGGGCATCGTGGAGGCGGGCTGGGTGCACGAGGCAGTGGGTCACCTGCGCGAGGTGGGGCTGCACCCGGTCGTCTGGCACGAGCTGACGCCGAACCCGAAGGATCACGAGATACAGGCCGCCTACTGCGAATACGTCCAGACCGGCGCGGACGTGATCATCGCCGTCGGCGGCGGCTCCTGCATCGACGCGGCCAAGGGCGTGGCCATCGTGTCCGCCAACGGCGGGCACATCCTGGACTTCGAGGGCGTCGACCGGGTCGTGAGCCCCATCCCGCCGCTGGTCATGGTGCCGTCGACCTCGGGGACCGGGGCAGATGTGTCCCAGTTCTGCGTGGTCACCGACACCACTAGCGCGACGAAGGTGACCATCATCAGCCGGACGCTGGTCCCCGAGATCTCGATCATCGATCCACGGCTGCTGACGACCATGCCCGACTGGCTGAACGCGGCGACCGGTCTCGACGCGCTCACCCACGCGATGGAGTCCTACGTCTCGCTAGCGCACAACGTCCTGACCGATCAGCACTCGCTGCACGCCGTGCACCTGGTGACCAGAAACCTGCTGCCGACCCTGCTGGATCCGGCCGATCAGGAGCCGCGAACCGCGATGGCGCAGGGATCGCTGGCGGCCGGGATGGCGTTCACCAACGCGATTCTCGGCGCCACCCACGCCATGAGCCACCAGGTCGGTGGGCTGCTCGATGCGCCGCACGGCGTGATCAACGGGGTCCTGCTGCCGCACGTGATCCGGTTCAACGCCGAACAGAGCCCGACCCGCTACGTGCCGCTGGCCGCCGCCGCGGGCATCGACATCGACCGCGTACCCGCGGCGGAGGTCGCCGAGGTGCTGGCCGATCGGGTCCGCGAGCTGGCCGACTCCGTCGGCGTCCCGCGCGGGTTGTCCTGTCTCGGGGTCGGCGAGCACAACGTCGCACACCTGGCCAGGACCACGATGAAGGACGCGTGCCTCGCGACCAACCCGCGCCAGGTCACCCAGGAGGAGATCGAGTCGCTGTTCCGAAAGGCCATGTGAGGTCGGTGTCCGGTAGTGGCCGCGTCCGCGCGGGGGAAACGACGCTCGGTGAGCTCACCGGGGTGCGGTCGAGCAAGCGGTCGTTCTACCCCGAGTATCGGCGTTCCACCGAGCGGCTGGCCGTGGCCGTGCAGGCGCTCGATGAGATCTCCCGCGCCGTCGTGCGCTCGGCGGAGGGACCGCGCGCGTTGGTGGAGGCGGTCGTCCTGGCCGCCGTCGAGCACCTGCAAGCCGAGTGGGTGCTGCTGGCCGTCGCCGACGGGGCGTTGCGCGGGATACGTCCGGGTTTCCTGTTCGCCCGCGACGGCGAGCTGATCGACCAGGAGGACGATCTGCCCGGCGAGGTCCGCGAGCAGCTGGAGGTGATCCGCAAGCGCCCGTGGGAGCTTGAGCCGGGCGAGGCCGGGCCGGGCCGGGTGCGCGCGCCGATGCTGCTCGACGAGGAACCGGTCGGCGGCGTCGTGGGTCGGCCCGGTGCGGGAGTGGAGGTCACCGAGACCGACCTCGCGGTCCTGCGGGTGTTGGCCAACCAGGCCGCGGTGGCGCTGTACAACTCCTACCTGTTCCACACCGCCGCCCAGCTGAAGGGGCGCGCCGAACAGTTGAACGAGGAGGCTTCCCGGCAAGCCAAGGACCTCGTCGAGCGCAACGCCGAGCTGCAGGAGGTCCAGCGCCGGCTGACCGAGGCGATGCAGCGCCAGGTTATCGACGAGGAACGGCACCGCATCGCGCGGGAGCTGCACGACAGCGTGACCCAGGCCGTGCTCAGCGCGGGCATGACCGTGGAGGTGTGCCGGGCGGAGCTGGCGGCAATGGGCGCCGACGGGCGGCAGGTCGCCGAGCGGCTCCAGGCGGCCAAGGACCTTACCCAGCAGGCGGTCGCCCAGCTGCGGTCGTCGATCTACGCGCTGCACCGGGGCGCCGACGAGGGCCCGGGCTCGCTGCCTGTGCTGCTGGAACGGCTGTCCAACGTGCACCTGCCCACCTACGTCGACGTCGCGGTGCGGATCGAAGGCAAGCCGGTGCCGCTGCCGGGGGAGGCCGAGCATTCGTTGCTGCGGCTGACCGGGGAGGCCCTGTTCAACACGGCGACCCACTCGGGCGCGGACCGCGCGTCGGTGCACCTGAAGTACGAGGCCGACCGGATCGTGCTGTCGATCGCCGACGACGGCACCGGGGATCCCGCGCAGCTGCGGCGAACGCTGCGGGCGGCGCGCACGAACGATCTCAACGGGCACCACCGGGGGTTGGCGAATATGGCCGCCCGAGCCGAAGAACTCGGTGGTGAGCTCAGCATCGGCAGGGCGCAGATGGGCGGGGTGCTCATCAGGCTGGAGGTGCCGATGCCGCTGGCGGAAGGGGACGCCGATGTCTGAGGAAGCCGGGTGGCAGTCCGAGGGCGCGGCCAGCGCGCCGCCGGGGCCGGTCCGAATCGTGATCGTCGACGACCACTCCATCGTCCGGCAGGGGTTGCGGTCGCTGCTGGAACGGGAGCAGGACCTCGAAGTGGTGGGGGAGGCAACCACCGCGGCGGAGGCGATCGCGGTGGTCGGCCGGACGCGGCCCGCGGTGGTGCTGCTGGACCTGAAGCTGTCCTCCGGCGAGGACACCGAGGGCCTGGCGCTGTGCGAGCGGTTGACCGGGGAGCACGAGGACCTAGGTGTTCTGGTGCTGACGACCTTCCTGGACGAGAAGCTTGTGGTCGACGCCGTGCACCGCGGTGCACGGGGCTACGTGGTCAAAGACGTTGACACCACCGAGCTGGTCCGGGCGATCCGCGCGGTGGCCCGGCAGGAGAGCGCGTTCGATTCGCGCTCGGCCGCGGCGATGGTGCAGTCGATGAGCAACCGGTCCGCCGCACCGGAACTGACCGAACGCGAGCTGGGTGTGCTCCGCCTGCTGGCCACCGGGTCCAGTAACCGGCACATCGGCGGCCAGCTCTACATCTCCGAGACGACGGTGAAGTTCCACGTGCGCAACATCATGCGCAAGCTCGGCGTCTCCACCCGCGCGGAAGCCGTCTACGAAGCCAGCAAGGGCGGACTGATCTGAGCATCCGTCGCGCTCTCGGCCCGCCGCAGCGAGCCGTGAGCGACGGACGAGATCGGCCCTCGCCGCCTGGTCTGGAGCTGGCGGCGATTTCGCACGGATCACTGTGGCTGTACGGCAACGTAGATCTGTTTAGCGACGTCGCGCGCGCCATCGCGGCACTGCTCGCTTCGTGGGTCGTTGTCCTCCTTGCCAGAATTGTAAGACGTGATCATCGCCGCGTTCTCGTCGAGAACTTCCAATTTGCAGCTGTCGCCTACTCCAGGATCCGCCCAGCGGGCTTCCGAGCCGATGCCCAGGCTGCTCTCCTTTTCTGTGCCTGACGGCACGTTGACGTTGAAACCCGTTTTCGCGAGCTCGGCGCCGGAGTGGAAGCCGTACACGTCTTGCTGGTTTCCATAGAGCTCAACTCGGAAGGTGATGAACGGGCCATCGTCTTTCGAGGTTGTAAAAGTGCAAGTCTGTGAGAACCGATCTGGACCCTCAGCGCGCTCTGGCTTCAACGGTGGCGGCAGATCGGGCACCTTCTGCCGGATTTCCGGGCAGCTTTTGAAGGTGGCGAAGGCGTACTTGACTGGCCCCGGCGGTGGGCTGCTCGACATCGTGCCAGCGCTGGATGTGGGCGTCGGGTACGGCGATGTGGGCGTCGTGTAAGGCTTGGCGCTGGGAACGCCGCAGCCGCCGGTGAACATCATCGCCGCGGTCAGCAGAGCAACCGGCCGATTCCAGGTGCGGTGGAGATTTGTGCTCATGGTCCCTTTTCGTGATGGGCAAAGACTCAGCCGTTGACTGCCTGCGGCCATTGTCCTTGGGGAAGTTTTTGGTCAGTCATCATGCTCTTGAGGTCCCGCACCTTGCTGAGCGCCTCCATGAACCTCTTGGCGATGCCCACCAGGTTGTCCAAGGCTTGGGTGACAAGGGTTCCGATGGCACCTGCGAGATCGTTGATCGCGAACGGGATCTCAACGACCGTCGCCGCTTCGACCGAGGCGGCGACGAGGGCGCCCAGGAAACCGGTCGCCATCTTGGCCAGCTCGGTCATGTACTCGACGTTGTATTTGGCGATGTCCATGAGCCACTTGCTGCCTTGGTCCGCCTTGCTCGCGAGAGCGCCGATCGCATCGTTCTGCGCCGTAACCTTCTCGTTATATGCGTCGCTTGCTTTGCCTTCCCAGTAATAGGAGAGGTGGTTCTTCGTATGGGTGAGTCCGTTCACGGGCGCCTGAACGTTGTCGGTCCAGTTGAAGGACTGCACAATCAGTGACACGACGGGCAGGTGATGTTCCACGGCGGTCTTGATCAGCTTCACCAGCTTGTCGAGACCCTCGCGTATGGCGTCAAGAGTCGGGTTGATAGCGAGCATCACCGGACCGAGTACGAATTGCCAGTCATTGATGTGGTGGACGGCGGCGTTGAACTTGTCGATGCTCTCCTGCGCTTTTTTCTCCAGGCCATTGAACCCTTGGTTCAGCAGGCTGGTCAGTTCGTCAGAACCGGTCATGTGGATCGTCAGCTCCTACACGTGGTAAGCCTTGTCGATGTCGATCTCGTTGATGCTATCGGTTCTGTCGTATTCGTCGGCGATCTTCCACAGAGCGCGGTCGATCTGATTGAACTCGGTGATCGCGCCCTGAAGCATTCGCTCCATGAATGCCCGGAATTCTTCGTACTGCTCGGCCTCAAGGGTGGCGTTGACGCCCCCCGGGATGAGGGTAGTGAGGTCGCCGACGAAGAACGCGGGAGGTGACAGGTACGCGTTCTTCACCGCTTGCAGGATCGGCTCGGTATCGTCGGCCTTTGTCTGCCAGCGCTTGGCTTCTTCTCGCAGCTTTGAGGTAACAACTTTGTAGTCAGTCATGCCAGTCCTCGAAAATATTGAAATCCGCGAAGTACTCGTCGTCCGCGTCGCTGCTGCTGTTGCTGTGCAGCTGCGCCGAACGAGAACGTTCCCCTGGTGCGGCCCCGAGACTCGCCCGGACGAACAACTGCAGGATGTCCTCGGACAGGACAGTGTCCGACGGGTGGTCCAGGGCCTGGGGGTTGCCGTTGATCGCGATCGGACCCCCGCCGCGCATTTGCATGGTGAGGTAACCGAGCGGGCTGCGGATCTCGGTGACGCCCTCTTGTGGAGCTTGCTGTCGGCGGCGGATCGCGTCGTACTCGTCATCGATGGCGTTGAGCCGAGACCGGGTCTGGGCCACCCACTCCTCGAGCGACAGCTCTGTGGGGTCCACGTAGGTGTCGTCCGGCGCGGGCGCACTCGGCGGACTCGCGGGACGATGGGTGAGCTCCACGGCAAGCGCACGCTGAACCGCGGTCACATATGTGTTGTAGAGCGCGGCCGGGAATGCGTCCGGCCGGATGTGGTCGTTCCACCGCGACCGAATCTGAACATTTGTCACCATCCAGAACTTGTCAACGGTGACAATGATGAACCCGCTCGGGTCGCGGGCCTCGTACGTGTTGGCCGGCTGCGGTTCTACGCCGTCTGGACAGGTGAGTTCGGCCAGACGAGCCCGCAGTTGCGCTTTGTCGGGTACCTCCAGTGTTGCAAGCACAACGTTGTCAAGTGGCATAATGGCCCCCAAATTTCTCGACAGGGCATCACGGAGCCGCCCGAGCGGCAACCGGTTCCGGGAGAACCGGGCCGACGTTCGACGTGGCACTGTTGATGTTAGGGCGCGTCGTCCGGAACGTGTGGCAAATTAGGGAAATTCGGCTGGAGGGTTCGTTTCGTTCAACACCCGCCCCTGCCAAACCCTCGACTGGGTGACACCATCACAAACACTGGCCAAAGCACTCGGTGTTGCAACCACCCCTGAGACCGCACGCGCGAAAACGGCGTTTCCCCAGCGCCTTGGGGAAACGCCCCGAGACCCCGATTGGCCGCCCGGGTCCTCGATTAGGCGTGGTCGACGATGAGCCAGCCGCCGTGGTGTACGTCGACTTCGTACGGTAGTCCGGTGCCGTTGCCGAGCCGGTGCAGTTCGGCGGTGTCGAAGGTGCGCACATGCCCGTAGGCGGCTGTTGGTTCCGGCTCGAACGGGACCGCTACGACGACCCGTCGCCGCGCCAACCGGAGCGCTTCGGCGAGAACGGCTTCGCCGTGCTCGGGTTCGAGGTGCTCCAGCAGGTGGATGACCGTCACCGTGTCGACGGCCTGGTCCGGTAGCGGCACCCGTGCGCCGTCGCAGACCAGCGTGCCCAGTTGTAGGCCCAGTTCGCGCGCGATTGTCCGCAGCAATGTGACGGTGCCACTGGCGATGTCGGAGGCGACGACCGAGGTGCCGGGGCGTTCGGCCAGCAGCAGGGCCAGGAAACCGAAGCAGGAACCCACGTCGAGGACCCGACCCGGCGGTACCAGCTCCAGCACCCGTGAGTAGACCGGCACCATCGCCGAGATCGACGAGTGCGGGGTGTCGGGGGCGTCCCGGGTGAGCCGGATCCGGTCGAGGGTGTTGCGGTAGAAGGTGGACCAGGCGTCGACCGAACCATCCACAGTGGACCTCACGATGCCGGTGAAGACCCGTTCGAAGACCTCCGCCCCGGTCAGCCAGCCCGGCGCGAACAGCTCGTCGGCCAGCTTGCCCGCCACGTCGTTGTCCAGCTCGTGCGGGCCGAACCGGTGGCTGACCAGTACCCGGTGCCCGTCGCGGTGCAGGCCGAAGTGCCGGGTGCGGGTGATCGGGACCCGGTCCGGCGGCGGGTCGTGCCGCTCGTGCACCACGACCACCGCCTCGGCGCGGTAGCAGCCAGGACTGCCCTCGCCCAGCGGATTGATCGTGGCGCTGCCGGAGAACTGCCGTGCATCACTCACCGCCCCACCGCCTCCGCGGACAACGCATCCGACGTGCGGGCCAGGCCGGCCAGATCGCGCACCACTTCGACGCGATCGCAGTGCTCGGCGTAGCGCGGCAGATCGCACCGGCCCAGACCCCAGGAGTAGCGGGGTTCCGGGGTGAGCCAGATGGTTTCGCGCACCCGTCGCGCCATCTCCGCGAAGGCCGTCACGGCCGGATCATTACCGTTGCCCCGGCCGTCGCCGAGCACCAGCAGGGTCGTCCGCCGGGTCAGCGATGATCCGTGCTCGTCGAGGAAATCCCGCAGCGTCGCGCCGTAGTCGGAGTTGACGTCGACGTCGAGGACTCCGCCCGTCGGCAGCCCGTCGAAGACCAGCCCGAGTGCCTTCTCCGGCGGGTGTTGCTCGAACAGGTCGGTGATTTCGACGATGTCGGCGACGAAGGCGAACGTGCGCACCCGGCTGAACAGCGCTTGGAGGCCGTGCACGAGGTGCAGCGTGAAGCGGGCGGTGCTGCGCACCGACAGCGACACGTCGGCCAGCACCACCAGCCGCGGCTTGTCCTCGGCGCGCTTGGTCGTGACCGGCCGGAAAGGGACCGCGTCATAGCGCATGTTCCGGCGCATTGTCCGTCCAGAGTGGACCCTCCCGTGCGGGCTGGTCACCTGCTTGCTGGTGCGCGCCCCGCGCAGGCTCCGGGCCAGCCTGCGCAGTGAGCCCTCCAGCTCCTGGCGCTCCCGTTCGTCGATCCGGTCCGTGACGCCGGCGGGCGTGACCGATTCGACCGACCGGTGTTCCAGCCCGGCGAGCTTGCGCAGGTGTTCCTTCAGAAGCGCGGGCAGATCGTCGAGTACCCCGGACAGCCGGTTGCGGGGCAATTCCGGGTCGGAGCCCGAATCCGCCAGCCAGTCCAGCAAAAGCCGTTCCTCGGCGATGGTCAGATCGGTGTCGATCTGCTGCCCCGTTTGCTGCGACAGCTGTCCGGGCGTGCCCGCGTTGTGCAGCCGGGAGGTCTCCAGCTGCACGCCGGCGCTGTCGACGCGTCCCGCCCCGGACTGGTCCCGGGCGAGGACTACCTCGTCGGTGATCGACGCGAGGTCGATCTTGTTGGCCTCCTGGTGCAGGTTGTACTGCTGGGCCAGGTCTTCCGGGTCGAAGAAGTCCCGCAGGTCCTTCGGGGCGTCGTGGCTGTGGCCGTCCTGCGGTGTGCTGGAGGGCTCCTCGGAGGCGGTGAAGCGTTCGAGTTCACCCGTGTCGGACAGGTCGTCGTGGGTGTGGTCGTGTCCGTCTCCGTCGGTGGCTTCGACCACCCGCCGCAGGCGGAAAAAGGCGTCGAAGACCTCGTCGAACACCTCGTCGTCCCGGCGGTCCTTGATCAGCGCGATCCGGAGAGCGTCGCGCAGCACGGACCTGGACGACAGCATACCGGGCTGCGATGCGCACCGCATGGCGTCGGTCGCCTCGGCTCCCGACACCCGCACCCCGTGCAGGCGCAGCAGGCGGACGAAACGGTGCAAGCTCGTTTCCATATCGTCCCCTCAGAAGGGAAGTCTGCGGGTGTCGGGCGAGCGGTTGGCACCGGAGCGCTGCAACGGCCCGCTGGTCCGCGCGCCGTAGTAGCCGTTGTCGTGCCTGCCCGGCCGGTCCATTGCGGCCCGGACTCGCTTGCCTTCCTCGTAGTGCTCCACCTCCGCGCCGTCGTGCCCATGACCGTGCCCATGACCATGGCCGTGCAGGTGCTCGGGAACGTCGCGATTAGGGTCCCGCAGCTGGGGAATCAGTTCCCGCGCGCGGTCGAGGTCCCGTTCGTACTTGAGGACGACGTTCGCCGTGTCCGACAGCAGGGCGGGCCCCAGCTCGTCGACGCCGAGCACGGCCAGCGTGCGCGCCCAGTCGATCGTCTCCGAGATGCTCGGTGCCTTGCGCAGCGGTAGCCCGCGGATGTCGCGCACGACCTCGGCCAGTTGGGCGGCCAAGGCGTCGGGCAGCCCGGTGCGCTTGGAGCGGATGATCTCCAGCTCCCGCTGGACGTCGGGGTAGTCCAGGAACAGGTGCAGGCACCTGCGTTTGAGCGCCGCCGACAGATCGCGGGTGTTGTTCGAGGTCAGCACGACGTACGGGGGCGTCGCGGCGCGGTAGGTGCCGATTTCGGGCACCGAGACCTGGTATTCGCCGAGGCATTCCAGCAGCACCGCTTCGAGCGCCTCGTCGGCCCGGTCAACCTCGTCGATGAGCAGCACGGCGGGCTGCTCACCGCGCACCGCGTCCAGCAGCGGCCGGCTGGCCAGGAACCGCTCGGAGAAGAAGGCGCTGTCCTGGTCGCCGATCGCGTCGACCGCCGTGTGCAGGTCGGGCGCGTCGGCGACGAGCTCGCCGATCTTGTCCCGCAGCATCTGGGTGTAGAGCAGTTGCTTTCCGTAGTCCCATTCGTAGAGGGCCTTGGTCTCGTCCTGCCCCTCGTAGCATTGGAGCCGCAGCAGCCGCCTGCCGGTCGCGGTCGCCAGCGCCTTGGCCAGCTCGGTTTTGCCGACTCCGGCGGGTCCTTCGAGCAGCAGCGGTTTCTCCAGCCGGGTGCTGAGGAAGACGGTGGTCGCCAGGCGCTGATCGGCGAGGTAGCCGCCCTCGGCGAACCGGTCCAGGACCTCCTGCACCGACTCGAACGGGGCATCGGTGGTGTCGTGCACGGTTCCTCCGCTTCTGGGCGGGGTGGCGGGCCCGGCCCGCCACCCCGCCCGCCGGTTCAGCTGAGCAGGTCGTCCAGGTCGCCGGTCATGCAGTGCTCGACGACCGGGCGGACCGTGTCGAACGTGCATTCCTTGGCGTTGCCCGGAGTGCAGGCGTCACCGAGCACGTGCCGGGTGATGGCGTCGACGTCTTCGGCATCGCCCTTGATCTCCTTGCGGCGCTCGTAGTACTTCGTCGGCCCTTCACCGAGCCGGTTCTTGGAATAGGTGTCCTTCTTGACGTCCACGAAGCGCTCCGTGATGCCGACATCGCGCAGCAGCCGGACCGACGCTGCCAGCGCCGCGTCCGCGGCCTGCACGTCGGTCATCCCGTGGGTGTCGATGCCCATCGCCCTGGCGATGTCGGCGAAGCGCTGGTAGGCGACCGGCATGTTGAATGCCCACACGCGGGGCAGCGCGATCGCGTTGTTGAGCCCGTGGTGGGTGTCGTAGAACGCGCTCACGGCGTGCGAGATCGAGTGGATGATCCCGAGGCCACCGGAGTTGAACGCCTGCGCGGCGATGTACTGCGCGTACATCATGCCTTCGCGCCCGGCCAGGTCCTGGCCGTTCCAGGTCGCCTCCCGCAGGTGCTGCGCGGTCAGCTTGATCGCGTGCAGCGCGTTGCCCAGCGACGGCTGGAAGTTCAGCCGCGAGACGTAGGGCTCGGAGGCGTGCGCGAGGACGTCGAAACCGCACTGCGCCGTGTAGTCGACCGGGCAGTCGTAGTACAGCACCGGGTCGTCGATCGCGAGGCTGGCGACCGAAGCGTCGTCGAAGGCGACGTATTTGTGCGGGTTCTCCGGATCGGTGGTGGTGTCGGTGATGACGTAGGCCCACGAGGTCTCCGAACCGGTTCCCGCGGTCGTGGACACCGCGATGTGCGGCGGGTTGTTCGGGTTTTCCGACTTGTTGAAGCCCTCGAAGTCGTTGACGTTGCGGCCGTCGTGGGCCACCGACACCCGGGCCCCCTTGCAGGCGTCGTGCGAGGAGCCGCCGCCGATGGAGATGAAGCTGTCGCAGCGGCTCTCCTGGTACAGCGTCACCGAGTCCATGACGTTGTAGTCCTTGGGGTTGGACTCGACCTGGTCGTAGAGCACCGGCTCCAGTCCGTGGTACCTCAGCGACTCCACGATGTTGTGCACGATGTCGGTGCCCCGCAGGCCGGAGGTCATCACCAGCGGCTTGGTGAAACCGAGCTTGATCGCCTCCGGACCGATCATCTCGTGCGCCCCGGGCCCCATCAGGGCCCGCGGGAATGGGTGGAACTCCTTGAGCGGGAACGGCTTGAGCAGCTCCTCGACCTTCATCCGACGTCTCCTCTCCTGCTGACTTCCACTCGTGACGTGGGTCACGGCGCGGATTGGTGGGGACGCTAGGCCGCCGCGGCGGCCGGCCGGTAGACGCCGAGCGGCAAACCGCCGCTGTGGACACCCAAGACCGGCCACTCAGGCGGTGCGGCACCTGTCCGATCGGACAGGCCGGGAAGGACCGCCAGCACGGCGAACCGGCCGGGCGCCGGGGGCTAGCTTCGGTTCGACCACCGCAAAGACTGCCGTCGCAGAAGGGAAGTCGTCATGTCCGACCAGACCCCGAAGTCCCCGAGCCGGACCTTGATGCCGACGTGAGCTCGACCGCCGAGAAGCGCACCGCCGAATGCGCCGTGCTGATCCATTGCGGGCATCGGTTGCCGGAGGAGTCGCTGTACCGGCCGAGCATGCCCCGGGCCGGCGACTGCGTTGCGCCGCGAACGGTCCTCGAAGCGGTGCTGGAAGGCCGTCGGACAGCCGTGCGCTTCGGTGGTACCCCCGTCACCACCGAAGCGCGAGCGGCGGAACCCGCGAGGAGTGGTCCGCTCCGCCCGCGCATGCGATCGCGCCGCCGGCCGGGAGCCGCAGGAGCGGCTGGTGGAACTCACCGGCGCGTTCAAGGCGCGCACCTCCGCGCGCGTTGTGGGCCCGCTCCCCGCGCCAGAGGCCGTCGACGAACTGCTCGGTTACCTCCGTGAGCGCGGGTACCTGCCGGAAAGCGGCTTGAGTCGACCATGAACCTCGCTTCACTGCGGAACAACTGCCGCGCGGCGGCCTCCGGCGCTACTAGCCGCTCGCGCTGTCGATCCGCAGGCAAGCCGGCCCGATCGCGGATCTTCGAATCTACTGTGGACGTATTGGTGAGTGCGGCCGCGCGGTTCGGGTGGATCCGATCACCTTCGCCGCGCTGCGCGGGCTCGACACCCTCGCCTACCGGGTGGGCACCGCGAGCCCGCGCCGCTGGCCCCGGAGATCGCGGAAATCCGGTGTGGACGATCTCGGCATCGATTCCGAGAACGATTCGAGTGTGCGCTGGCTCATTGCGGGCTCCGGGCGCGGCGGTTAGTTTCCGCAGTAACCAGCTCGCGGGCGATTTCCCGCCGTGCGGTACGAAATCCGGGAGGTGAGCCATGCCGTCGTGGCGGGTGCGCGATTTTCACGATGACGATCTGGACCAGGCGATCCGAATCTGGGACCAAAGCAGGGAGGACGGGGAGCCGGCGTTCTCCGCCGCCGAGGTGATCTCCATCGCGGGGGCCGGTCACCCGGCGATGGTCGCCGTGGTGGGGCAGGACGTCGTGGGCATGGCGGCAGCGAAGGTGGAAGGAGAGCGGGCCTGGCTGGCGCTGTTCGCCCTCCACACCCGGTGGCGCAACCGCGGCATCGGCAGCGCGCTGCTGACCGAGCTGGAGAAGAAGCTGCGCAGCCAGGGGGTGCATCGCATCGCGAGTCTGGTCCCCGAGGGGGCCCCGGGGTTCCGGGCGATGGTCAACTCCGGCTACCGGCCGCGCACCGACCTGACCTACTTCGAAAAGGTTGAGGAGCTCGACCCGGCCGACTTCGACGTGCTGGAAGAGCTCGGCGGCAGGCTGTTGCCCCCCGGGCAGTGGGACGCATTGGCGGGCATGCAGCGCGAGAAGGACGTGATCGAACGACGGGTCGTGCTCCCGATCTCGCATTCCGAGCAGGCCGAACGCCACGGGGTACTGCCGCCGAAGGCGATCGTGCTGTTCGGGCCGCCGGGCACCGGCAAGACCAGCTTCGCCAAGGCGGTCGCCTCCCGCCTGAACTGGCCGTTCGTGGAGCTGTTCCCATCGCGCCTGGCCGCGTCGCCCTCGGACGGGTTAGCGGCCTCGCTGCGGGCGGTGTTCGCCGAGCTGGAGGAGCTGGACGATCTGGTGCTGTTCATCGACGAGGTCGAGGAGATCGCCGGGACCCGCTCCACGCCCGCGGCCGGTCCCGCGCACGGGGTGACCAACGAACTGCTCAAGCTGATCCCCGGCTTCCGCGAGCACGACCACCGCCTGCTGGTGTGCGCCACGAACTCGGTGAGCTCCCTGGATTCGGCGTTCCTGCGGCCGGGCCGGTTCGACTACGTCATCCCGGTGGGCCCGCCGGACCCGCCCGCCCGGCGGGCGATCTGGTCGCGCTACCTCGGTCCGGCGCGCGACAACGTCGACCTGGACCTGCTCGTGGAGCGTTCCGACCTGTTCACCCCGGCCGATATCGAGTTCGCCGCGCGCCAAGGCGCTCAGGCGGCCTTCGAGCGTGACGTCCTGCACAACGACGACCAGCGGGCCACGACGAAGGACTACCTGCGAGCGATCTCCGACGCTCGGCCGACGCTGACCGCCGAAGCGATCACCGAGTTCGAGCAGGACATCGAGGCATACACCAGGCTGTGATCGAAGTACTGTCCATCAAGGACGGATGCGATCGACATCCGGGGATTTAGTCCCTGATGTGGCAGGACTTTCGTCACCAGCCGATGAGTTCCCCCCGCAGCTGGGGAAGCGCCGGTGGAAAGTTTGTCGTTCTTTCCCGAAATGCCTCGGTAGTGACGGGCCATGCCGGCGGGTCGCCGGCCCGGCGACCCCACTTCCAAATTCACCCGGACGGGTGGTTTGGTTTCGGAACCGGGGCCCAGCCCCGTGGGGATGTTGCGATTTCCCTTGAAATCGCGGTCCACCACCACGGAAGCCGGGCGACGACTTGCGGCACCGCAAGGCCACGAGCATTGTCGTGCTGGCGCTGCGGCGCCGTCGGGTTTGGGCATGTGGTGCACCTGGGGGCGCCGACCACCGGCCGAGGGGGGACCGACGATTGCGTGTGGTGAACGGCGCGAGTCATCAAGTAGTCCAGGCCGGGCTGCACTTGACGGGCCGCGGTCGGCGGGTCGTGCTGCTCGAACGCGAGCCGGCGCCGGGTGCGCGGACGGACAGCCTCCCCGGACCTCCGGGCGACCGACGAGGCAGTCGGTCAGTCCGATGCGCAAGGATCCCGCGATGAGTGGCGCGGAGCTGGACGCCGCGGGCATCACCGATCCAGAACTGAGACTGGCCTACGCGTGCTGCCGGGAGCTCAACGCCCTGCACGGCCGCACCTACTTCCTCGCGACCAGGCTGCTTTCCCGGGCCCAGCGGCCCGCAGTCCACGCGCTGTACGGGTTCGCCAGGTGGGCCGACGACATCGTCGACGTGGCGCGACCGGGGGAGTGCGATGCGGACCGGGCCGCTCGCTTGGACGCGGTCGCCCGGGAGCTGTTCGCGGGTCTGGACCGGGGCGGCAGCACGGTGCCGGTGCTGGCCGCCGTGATCGACACCGCGTTCCGTTACGGCCTCGACCGGGGCCTGTTCCAGGACTTCCTGCGCTCCATGCGGATGGATCTGGAGGTGACCCATTATCCGGACCGGGCCGCGCTGGACCGCTACGTCCGCGGCTCCGCGGAGGTGATCGGGCTGGAGGTGCTCCCGGTGCTGCGCACGGTGGGGGCCGTGGAGATGGCCGCCCCGCACGCCGCCGCGCTGGGCAAGGCGTTCCAGCTGACCAACTTCTTGCGCGACGTGGCCGAAGATCTCGATCGCGGGCGGATCTACCTGCCCGCCGACGAACTGGCCGCCCACGGTGTGGATCGAGACCTGCTGCAGTGGTGCCGGCGGCGCGGCTGCACCGACCTGCGGGTGCGCGAGGCGCTGGCCGAGCAGCACGCCACCACCCGCCGCATCTACCGGTTCGCCCGTGCCGGCATCCCGCTGCTGGATCCGATCTCCCGGCCCTGCGTGGAAACCGCGGCGGTGCTCTACCAGGAGATCCTTGACCGCATCGAGGCGGCGGATTTCGCCGTGTTCACCCGCCGAGCGGTCGTCGGCAGGTGGCGACGGTTCCGCGTGGCCGGCGTCGGGCTGGGACGTGCGGCGTGGGCGCGTCGCGTTGATCGGGTAGACGGTCCCACCGGTGCGCATCGCCCCCGCACCCGACCGGCCACGGTTCGCACCGCTAACCCGCCGCAGCACGGCATCGCCCACCGCGACAGCTCCCGGGGTGGTGGCAGATGACCGACCGGTGGCAGTACCTGCTGGTGATGGCCGCATGTCTGCTGGTGACCATGCCGCTGGAGTTCCTCGGCGCGCGGGTCTACCGCCACCCCGTGCGGCTGGCCAGGGCGGTGCTGCCGGTGGCCGCGGGGTTCCTCCTGTGGGACGCGGTGGCGATCGCCGCGCGGGTGTGGATGTTCAACCCGCGCTACGTCACCGGGATCGAGCTGGCCTTCGGCGTGCCGCTGGAGGAACTGGTCTTCTTCCTGGTCGTCCCCGCGTGCGCCCTGCTGACCTACGGCTGCGTGGAAGCGCTGCTGCGGCGGGCGCGCCGCAGCGGTCAGCCCTCTGGTGGCGGGGCGCGATGATCGGGCTTGGGTACACCCTGCCCGCGCTGCTGTCGGTGTGCGCGGTGCTGGCGTGGGAGTTCGCATACCTGCGCACCGGTCTGCTCACCAAGCCGGGCTACTGGATCTCGGTCGCGATAGTGCTCGGGTTTCAGGTACCCGTCGACGGTTGGCTGACCAAGCTCGATGCGCCCATCGTGTTGTACAGCCCGGAGCACGTCAGCGGGTTGCGGTTTCCGTGGGACATTCCCGTCGAGGACTTCCTCTACTGCTTCTCGCTGATCACCGCGGTGTTGTTGCTCTGGGAGCGCCTGCGTCGGCCAGCGGATGGGGTGGTGTCGTGAAACTCGACAGGACGGGTCTGCGCCGGGATGCCGTGCCCGCCGCGTTCGACACCGGAGCCGCGGCCTACGACCGGCTCGTGGCCGTTAACCCCGGCTACCACGACCACCTCCGCATCTCCGCGCGTCGCATGCGGTTGCCGGACGAGGGCGCGGGCCTGCGGCTTCTGGACGCCGGGTGCGGCACCGGGGCATCGACCGCTGCGCTGCTCGCCGTGGCCGGGCGCGCCGAGATCGTGGCCGTGGACGCCTCGGAAGGGATGCTTCAGCAGGCCAGGCGCAAGCCGTGGCCGTCTTCGGTGCGGTTCGTCCACGCCCGCATCGAGGACCTGTCCGAGTCCGGGGTGCGTGGGCCGTTCGACGGGATCTTCGCGGCGTACCTAGTGCGAAATCTGGCCCAGCTGGACACCCAACTGCGGGCCTTCCGGCGGCTGCTGCGACCGGGCGGGACGCTCGCGGTGCACGAGTACTCGGTGCGCGACTCGCTGCGGGCCAGGGCGGTGTGGCACGCCGTGTGCTGGAGCGTCATCATCCCGGCCGGGCTGGTGACCACGGGGCGAACCGCGCTGTTCCGGCACCTGTGGCGCAGCGTGCGGGCTTTCGACGGGGTCGCCCGGTTTCGCCGGCGGCTCACCGACTGCGGGTATACCGCCGTGCACGACGAGACCATGACCGGCTGGCAGCGTGGGGTGGTGCATACCTTCCTGGCCAGCGCGCCCGCCGAGGGCTGCGGAGAGGAGCCGCGGCATGCGTGGTGAAACCGATCGTCGCGTCGTCCGCCACCGCGCTCCGGACGGGGTGGCGGACGCCCGGACGCTGGGACGGCGGCCGCATGTTGTCGTGGTCGGCGGCGGCATCGCCGGGCTGTGCGCCGCCACCGGGCTGGCCGAGCGCGGGGTGGGCGTCGAGGTCATCGAGCGGGAGGACCGCCTTGGCGGACGCGTCGGAGGGTGGACCGAACAGCGCCCCGATGGCAGCAATGTGGCGATGAGCCGCGGTTTCCACGCCTTCTTCCGGCAGTACTACAACCTCCGCGCGCTGCTGCGTCGCGCCGACGCGCGGCTGAACTGCCTGACTCCCCTGGATGATTACCCGCTGGTTGACGGCGCGGGCAGGTGGGACACCTTCCGGGGCCTGCCCCGCACCCCACCGTGGAACGCGCTGCTGTTCGCCCTGCGCAGCCCCACCTTCCGGTTCGCCGACCTCCTCCGGCTGAACCCGCGCGCCGCCGCACCGCTGGCCGCGGTGTCGGTGCCCGAAATCTACCGCCGGCTCGACCACATCGACGTCGATACCTTCCTCGATCGCATCCGGTTCCCCGCGGCGGCGCGGCATTTGGCGCTGGAGGTGTTCTCCCGCAGCTTCTTCGCCCCGCCGGCGCAGCTTTCGGCCGCCGAGCTGGCCACCATGTTCCACATCTACTTCCTGGGGTCGAGCGAAGGACTGGTGTTCGACGTCCCCGAAGCCGGATTCGACCGGAGCTTGTGGTCGCCGTTGGGAAAGCACCTCACCGCGCTCGGCGTCGATTTTCGCCTCGCCACCACCGCGCGGAGTGTCGAGCTCGCCGGCAGCCGCAGGTTCCGGGTGCTGCTCGACACCGGACGCGGCATTGATGCCGACGGCGTGGTGCTGGCCACGGACGTGGCGGGGCTGCGCCGACTCCTGGACGCCTCGCCCGGGCTCGCCAAGGCCGCCGAATGGGCTGATTCGGTGCGCGGGTTGCGCAACGCACCGCCGTTCCTGGTCCAGCGGCTCTGGCTGGACCGGCCCGTGGCAGCCCACCGCCCGGCGTTCCTGGCAGCGGGCGGGTTGGCGCCGATGGACAACGTCAGCGTGCTGAACCGGTACGACCGCGATGCCCGTGACTGGGCGGCCCGGCACGGCGGCTCGGTCGTGGAGCTGCACGCCTATTCGGTCCCCTCGAACGGGAGCCCGGAGCGCAAGCACATCGACCGTCTGCGCCGGGAGCTTGTGGGTCGCTTGCACCAGCTGTATCCGGAGACACGGCGGGCGGGCGTGCTGGAGGAATCGGTGCTGTGGCGCGCGGACTGCCCGCTGTTCGGCGTCGGTGACTTCGCCCGCCGCCCGGGGGTGCGCACCCCGCATCCGGGGCTCGTGCTCGCCGGGGACGGGATCAGGATCGACGTCCCGGCGGCGCTGATGGAGCGCGCCGCGACCACGGGCTGGCACGCGGCCAACTGCCTGCTCGCCCGCTTCGGCGTGCGTGGACACGAACTGCGGTCGGTGCCGACCAGGGGCCGCCTGGCGCCGCTGCGCCGACTCGCCGAACTGGCAAGGGAGGCCGAACGGTGACCAGGTTGTCCGCCCTGCTGCCCAAGTGGCCCCAAAACTGGCCGCTGCAACCGGTTCCCCGGACCCGCTGGGCGCGGCAGGAACCGACCTACCGGGACGCCGATCCGCAGGTGATCGGCGCCGCACTCAAGCGGGCCGAGGCCAGACCCGCCGGGAACTGGTTCGTCTTCGCCGCCAGCCGCGGCATCCGCGCCGGACGGCCGCTCGGGTGCCGGGTCGCCGGGGTGGAGTTGGTCGCCTGGCGCGCTGCCGCAGGCCGCCTGGTGGTCGGCCCCGGGGCCTGCCCGCACCTCGGCGGCCCACTCGATCAGGCCACTGTGGACGGTGGCGAGTTGGTGTGCCGGTGGCACGGCCTGCGCATCGGCACGGGTGGCTGCCACGGTTGGTCGCCGATGCCTAGCCACGATGACGGCGTGCTCGCCTGGGTCCGGCTGGACACCGTCGGCGGCGAGAAACCGCTGCCCGCGCCGGTCGTCCCCGCCAGACCGCCGGAAGAGTCCGCTGTGGACTCTGTGGCCGAAGTGGTGGGCGTCTGCGAACCGTCCGACATCGTCGCCAACCGGCTCGACCCCTGGCACGGCGGGTGGTTCCACCCTTATTCCTTCACCAGGCTGCGAGTGCTCAGCGCCCCGGGCAAGGTCGATGTGCCGCCGGAGCAGGACAGGTTCCTGGTCGCGGTGACCTTCCGGGTGGCCGGCCGCCTTGGAGTTCCCGTCCACGCCGAGTTCACCTGCCCCGAACCGCGCACCGTGGTGATGCGGATCGTCGCCGGAGAAGGCGTCGGCAGCGTGGTCGAAACACATGCCACTCCACTGGGCAACGGCCGCGACGGGCGCCCGAGAACAGCGGTCATCGAGGCCGTCGTCGCCGACTCCACCAGACCCGGATTCGCGCTCGCGCGTGCCTCAGCGGCCCTGCTCCGCCCGGTCATGGCGCGAGCCGCCGCACGGCTCTGGCGCGACGACCTGGCCTACGCCGAGCGCCGCTACGCCCTCCGCACCTCCTGACGCCTACGGAAATCTCTACGGTGATTTCCATTGAAATCGCCGATCATCGACGTCCAGCCACACGTAGTGTTGCCCGCCATCGACGGTGAGACCGAAGCGAGTTCGCGCCGGACGGTTCAGCGATGCCCACCAATCGTGTGCGGCGGTGACCTCGGACCACAGCGAACGCGGGCCGATTTCCCGTACCGGGTAGACACCGTGAGCGGTGGCCTCCGGCGAGACGTTCACGGTCGCGATCGAGCGGCTGTCTACGTGGTACACCAGCAGCTCGAAGGTGTCCGGGTCGTCGTAAGCGATACTCTTTTGCACGTCCGGAATCCGCATTCCGACGGCAAATGAGCCATCGCCGAAGGCGACTTCGGTCGGGGTGATGGTGGTGCTGGATTCCCGTGCTTCGGTGCTGGCCTCGATGATCTCGCCCATGTCCGCGGCTTGCCCGAACGGGTAGCGCTGGGCGCGCAGACGCATGAACGCGGCGTCTCCCACGACCGATCCGGATGCGGAGTGACCATTGTGGACGGTGAGTCGGACGAGGACACCGTTGTGGTAGTCGGTCCCCCAGGGGGTGAGGATGATCCCGCCGGGCGCGACCTGCTCCAGCCACGCGGGCGGTATGCCCGCGACGTTGATCGACGCGGTGCAGATCAGTCGGTCATACGGTGCCCGCGCGGGGAAACCATTCAGCCCATCGGCGCAAGCTACGGTTGGCCGATACCCCACGCGGGTGAGGCTCGCCCTAGCGTCGGCGACGAGCGCTGGGTCCACATCAACCGTGGTGACGTTTGCGCTGCCGAGACGTTCGGCAAGGAGTGCGGCGTTGTAGCCGGTGCCGGTGCCCACTTCCAACACCCGCTGCCCATCGCGCACATCGAGGGCTTCCAACATGGTTCGCACGACGCTCGGCTGTGAAGCCGAACTCGACACCTGACCCCGAACCTCGGGCCACGGCGTGGCCCCGTCGTCGATCTGGGTAACGATCGGAAGATCCGAGGCAACCACGTTCGACCATGTCTCGGGATCGGTGTCGCGGTCGATCGGCCGCAGACGCCCCGAATCGTCGTTGGCCCAAGCACGGGCGGGGATGAAGGAGGCGCGGTCCACCGCCCGGAACGGCGCATCCCACGCCGTTCCGGGCGTCGCGGCGGAATTCGTGCTCATCAGTGCCTGTTGCCCGTGTCCGGGTCGGGCGGTCCCTGCGGGCCGTTGCCCTGTGGCTTGTGCGGCGGATCCTGCGAGTCTTGTTCGGTCTTGTCCTCGTGTTTGGCTGTCAGGACGTGAGCCGGTCTCATCGGTGATGTGCTCCCTTCCTTTTCCAGTTTCATCGTGTGGATCGGTTCGAGAGCTGTAGTCACCGGACGGGTGGCACTTGTCGGCTTCCTGCCCGCCCGATCGAGGCCATCGAGCCGTTTCGCGCCTCGTCGATGGCGCGCCACGGTGCTCGGTGTCCTCTCCGTTGAAGTGGTGCCGATGCGGGTGCCGGTCGGGGGGCGAACGTGCGGCACCCGCATCAGCGTCTAGGCGACCGCAGCGGGCGGTCTGTGGGCGGCGCGGCGGGCGGCACAATTCCGGCAACCGACCACGCTGACGTGTGCGAGAGTCGGTGCATTGCCACCGATCACCCGCATCTCGCACAGGGTCCAGCTACGCCGGGCGTGTTCCCGCTCGTGGGCTTGGCGGTGGTGGTCCACCCAGATATCAGCGAGTTCCGCACCAGCGTCGTCAGAGGTGAACCACGGGGACGTGCCGCTCACCCGGCCGCACCACCCGGATTGTGGCTGACACCGGCCGAGGCGCGAAGGTTGCCGTGGTGGGCGTCGGCCTCATGCTGGGCGACGACGTCGGCATAACGATCTTCGAACCGGCAGTCTCGGGCCGGGCAGCGGTAGGCCCACAGCAGGGGCGTGGGTTTGGTGACCTTCTCCGGCATCGGTGGTGTCCTCCCCAGTCCTCGACGTCAGGGGTGGAACCGGCCGAGTCGTGATCCTGTTCGTGTTCCCCGGCCGATCCCACGTCGGCCGTAGCGAGATCGGCCGTTGGGGCCGCTACAGCCCAGCCGCGCCGGTCGGGGGTGCTCAGACCCTGCGCCGTATTTTGGAGTACCCGCCATTGCGACATGTGACCGAACATAGACGGAGAGTGATCGATCGCGGGGTACAACCTGTACCCAGTGTGGTTCGGGTACAGGCTGTACCCGGCGACGCCCTAAACGAGGTCGAGGTGACGCCCAAGGCCCTGTGCGTCGGCGCGGACGGTGTGACCGCCATGCTCGGACAGGTCCTTGATCGCGGCGCGGGTGAAGAGGTTGAACCTTACGGTTTCCGGGCTGATTTGTTGCGCCCTGGCCAATAGGTGCACGGCCGCAACGTGCTCACGCGCCTGGTGGTAGGCCCTCGCGGTTTCGATCGTGTGGAACGACCGCCGAGTCTGTGAGGTCATGCCGTCGAGGTCGAGTCGGTCGGCCTGCCGGATGGCCTCGTGCGGGCGCATCAGGTCCACGAGCATGGTCACGGCGTAGGCGTCGACCATTGATCGGCCGAACCGTAGCCAGGGGTGCTCGTAGCCGCCGGGAAGTGCCTTCGCCGCTCGGTCTGCATCGTCCCAGTACCGCCAGGCATCGCCGTCGCGACCGACTTTGGCGAAGGAAAGCGCGCACGCGAGGCGCAGCAAACCCCAGAACGCCCGCTCATCGTCGGAACGCTCAGGGTTAAGCAAGCCGGCAGTGTCGAGCGCGAGTTGTACGCGAGCCTCGTGCTGCTGGCCGGCGTCTCGGAAAACGTGGTTCATGTACCAGGCCGCCGCGCTCATCGCCAGCGGGTCATCCGTGCCCTGGGCGGCGGTCATAGCGCGGTCTCCGCACAGGTGCACTAGCTCGGGCGCTGGCTGGAACGACAGGAACAACTGCACGAGGTGGTAGGTCTGGGCCTCTGTTGCCAGCATGGTCCGCCGGTCCCGGTCGTCGACGCGGGGAACCGCAGTGCGAACGTCGTGAAGTAGGGATGGGAGCAGTCCAGCGACGGCTGTTCGGTGTCGAGCGCTTCCGTGCCATAAGTCCCATAACTGCCCGACTTTCGCAACAAGACCGGCAACGTCGACCGGCCCCGGCTCCGTGCTGATCGGATAGCTCGCGAGAGCCCGCGCAATATCGGGCAGTCGATCGTGCGCGATCTTGCCATAGTGCGTACCCGCTATCCTGGGGTCTCCGATGAGTTCTACGAGTTCCACACCGAGTCGATCGGCGAGGGCGAACAGCATCGACGGACGGGGCATCAGATAATCGCCCTTTTCCAGCCTTTTGAGCCATTCCGCGCTGCGGCCGACGAGACCGGCGAGAACAGGACGGGACATGCCCTCGCGGTTTCTCAGTCGCTTGAGCCGTTCACCGAACGGCAGATCAGGGTTCATTGTGAGTCCCCTCTTCCCCGGGCGGTGGTCACCGCCCGGTACCTTTAGTCGTCCCTGTGGGTGTGTTTCCTCGGGCGACGTGCTGATCAGAGTATCGGTGCGAACGCGGCCGGTAACAGACTTGGACCGATCACCTCGATGGCGGACGACCCAATCCCCAGAATGGAGCAGCCAGCGGTATCGACGTGATTCGGTTTGCCACAACACAATTCTGCCTAGAGAGACCGTCCCGCGTGAGTGATGTCGAGTTCCATCGGGTGCCCACTGCGGAGGTTTACCGCGAGGTCTTCGCGCGCTACGAGTACGGAGACGAACACGTCCGCTTGTTCAAGGACCGTTTCGCGATCCAGCACCAACGGCCAGGTGTGGGACTGATCGTCGCCACCGGCTCGGATGGCAGCATGGCAGGCTTCGGCTTCGGGCTCACCATGCCGTCAGCAACCACGTGGTGGACCGGCCTCACAACCGACGTGGAGCCCGAAGTCACGGAGGAATCACCCGGCCGAACCTTTATGTTGATCGAGCTTCACGGGCGACGCTGACGGTTCACATGACTCCGGGGCGGGGGATCCCGATTTTGCCTAAAATTGGGAAATTCCGGACCCGCCGGGGTCCGGACGGCGTGCAGGGCCCGGTGCGTCCGGCATCGTCGTACCGTTGTCGCTCCCGTCGTGCGAGGCGTTGTCCGGCCCTCCTTCGGCCACCACGGTCCCCGCTTTTCCGGCGGTTTGCAGAATAACCTCGTGGATCCGCTTCGACGGGTACAGCCTGCGCAGCAGCGGCCCCGCCATTGCGGTGGTCAGCAAGGCCATGACCACCATCAGCGAATAGAGTTCGCGATTCAGCACGCCCAACTGCAGCCCGACGGTGAGAATGACCAGTTCGGTGAGCCCTCGGGTGTTCATCAGGATGGCCAACGCGGTGGCATCGCGACTGTCTACTTTGCTCGCCCGTGCCGCGAGGTAGGTACCGCCGAACTTCCCGCCGACCGCGACGAGGAGGATCAACACCAGATCGCCAACGCTGGCGAGGTTCATCGCCGACAGATCTACCTTCAGGCCAGCAATAACAAAGTAAACCGGCAGGAGCAGGACCCCGCCGATCCGTTCCATGCTCTCCCGGAGCTTGGCCGGAGCGCTCCCGGTGCCTTCACCCGGCATGATGACGCCGAACAGGAACGCGCCGAAGATGAAGTGCAGCCCCATCCATTCGGTCAGCGCGCCCGAGACGAGCAGACCGGTCAGCGCGACGGGGAAGATTCGGCGCTGACCGTCGCCCCGCGACGCGCGGAACCAGCGTTCCAGAAACGGCCGCACCACCAAGAACATGACGAGGACAAAGGGAATGACGAAGACGATGAGCCACTGCGGCCTGCCGTTGCCACCGAGCAACGTGACGACCACGGCCAGTGTCGCCCAGGCGATGACATCGGAAATCGCGGCGCACGACAGGGAAAGCTCCCCCAAAGGTGTCCGGATCAGCCCGTGGTCGGAAAGAATTCTTGCCAAGACCGGGAAAGCCGTCACCGACATGGCCGCGCCCATGAACAGGACGAAGCCGAGATGATGGACGGCGGGGTACCTGGTGACCAGATGCAGGGCCAGCAGGCAGCCGAGCCCGAACGGCAGCAGCATCGAGGCCAGCGACACGGTGACGGCGGTGCGCCCCTTTCCCCGCATCGGGTTGTCGTTGAGTCCCATCCCGACCAGGAACATGAACAACGCCAACCCGACGTCGGCCAGCGCGCCGAGGTGCGGGCGGACGGCCTCTGGGATCAAGGCGGTGCCGACGACCCCGTGAAAGAAGAGCGGTCCGACGAGTATCCCGGCGCCGATCTCACCGATTACCGGGGGCTGCCCAAGGCGCCGCGCCAGCGCGCCCAGCAGCTGGGTGAGGACCAAGATGAACGCGAGCGCGAAAAGCAGTGGTGCGACTTCAACAGAGGCCACGGTAGCCACTCCCGAGTTGTGGGCCAGATCGGTGCTCCGACGAGGTTCTCCCTGCTGGGACAGCGAATTCCAGGTGGGCTCTTGAATGGGCGGGCCAGCGCCAGCAGGATACCTGCCGGGAGGTAAGCATGAAGTCACCGAGGGAAGAAAAATGGCAACAGGATGCGACTTTTTGACACATGCGCCCAAATGTCGTAGGACACGGTCGGCTGTTTAGGGGGCAAAGCGCGAGGGGGCGGCGCGCCGCCGTCCGGGTCAGTCGTCGAGATACTTCGCGACCAGTGCGGCCGTTGTCGCGCGAGTGCGGGGGCCTTCGGCCAAGCCGTCCATGACGGCCCAGGCCGAGGTGTAACGGGCCTCGTCGTCCACCTCGGTCGCGGGCCAGCGGCCCGACAGTTCGGCGCACACCTTCTTGAAACGGGCCACCGCATCGTCGATGACCGCTGTAGTAAAGGCCGCGGACGGAGCCTGGTTGTCGCCCCGATAGAACAGCAGCCGCTCCGCGGCGGCGGCCTGGTAGAACTCCCGTTTGACCTCCTTGTTCGCCGGCACGAACTGGAAAAGCGGACCGGAACCGACGATCTTGACCGGAACTCCGGACTCGACGAGCGCGCGGCGGGCTTCCGCGACGAACGTGGCGCCGGCGTCGCCGATGACCGCCGTGGGAACACCCGTTGCGACGCGGGTCAGGGTCGCCTCCGCGGCGGCGAGAATGGCGGGCTCGAAGAAAGAGGTGAACGAGATGTCCTCCATCGGGGCAAGAAGAGCCGCGCGTCCTCCGACGGCGGCCACCGCCGCCCCGTTGGCCATGCCTTTCGCGACTGTCCACACTGCCGGTTCCAGTAGATGTGCGGTGGACAGCCCCGACCGGTAGCGCAGGCCGACCTTGACCTCGTCGACGATCACCGGCACCCCCGCCTCCGCCGCGAGCCGGCCCGCCGTCCGGTACCAGGATTCCGACAAGTGCAGGTGATCAGGCGACACGACGACCGCTGCCACCCGGTCCGGGGTGCGTAGCAGGTCGGCCAGGACGTCGAGGTCGAAGAAGAAGTCCACCACGCCCGATTCGTTCGGCGTGAACGGTTCCGGGGCGGGGAACCACATCGGATCGTAGCCGTGGTAGCCCGCGCTCAGCAGTAGTGGCTTGCCGACGGCCTCCCGCACCGACAGCGCCGCAGCCCGCAAGGCCGAGGTGCCGGTGCGGAACAGGGCGACGGCTTCGCCGCCGCAGAGCTCGCGCAACATGTCCAGCACCGTGTCCAGCGCCGGACTCCATCCGGTCGCGGCGCCCCGCTTGCCGGCGGCTGCTTCCGCGACCGCCTTGGCGACCTCGTCATCACCGTGTCCCAGCGTCACCGAACCCCTGGCGTTGTCGAAGTCGATCCAGGTGTCACCGTCCACATCGGTCACATATGCTCCGGAAGCCGCCACGAACGTCCTTGGCGTGCCGTCGATGTGCCGGGGACAGGTGGGGTGCTCGGCCAGGCCGACTCGGTTAGACATGCGATGAACTCCTTGTGATGCAACGGTTTTGCCGGTATGTGTGGGAACCATGGACGTCGAGACGAGTCGCCGGGCTCCGGCCGGGCCAGCTGTCGGATTGCCCCCGCTGCACCGCGGAATGCTGGAGACCGCCGCCCGCTGCGGCGATGCTCGTTCGTTGTGGGCTTTCGCCTGCTGGACCGAGCAGGTACTCGCTGACACCTGTGCGGCAGCGGGGCACGTCAACGTGACCTGGAATCGGCATCTTCGCGACGTGCGCACGCGATGTGCGCGCCTGGCCGCCGACATGGTCGCGGGGAGTCCACCGGACCCCGACAACGTCCGCGCGCTCGGCGCCGTCATGGCATGCGCGACTGCGGGGATCGAAGGGCTCTGGGGCGTCCGGACACCGGTGTTGGAGCACGCCGCGGACTGGAAGACACCGGAGAGCTTCGCCTATGACCTCAGCGATCCCGAGGTGTGCCATGCACAAGCCGCGCAATGGCCACCGGGGCCGGTGCTCGTGGTGGGCGTGCGCACAGGCGGGTCCTATCTGGCCCCCCTGTGGGTGGCGGGCCTCGACCGGCCGAACGCCGCATACACGACGATGCGTCCGCTGCGGGAGCACGGCGGTATCGTCTTCGCGCCCGGCGAATTGCCTGCGCGGCTTGTCCCGGGCACGACCGTGGTGGTCGTGGACGATCAGCCTGATACCGGACGGACTCTCGTCGAGGTGTGCGACTTGCTGGCCGCGCGGTACCCCGATGCGCGAGTCGTCCTCACCTCTCCCGGGCGGCAGTACGAGCGCCGAGGGGACGAGTTGGTGGCGACGGTCGACACGCTGCCGCTGTGCTCGGCCCGCCCACGCGTGTGGGAGCTGCTCGGCTCCCGCGACCGGCCGCGGCTGCTCGCCCGCCTCGCCGAGGCCGGGCTTCCCGACGGGCTCACCGTCGAGCCCTTCAGCGGTCCGTTCGACCGGCGATACCCCGCCGCGCAGCAGTGGCTGCCATGGACCGACCGCGCCAGCACCAAGCCCTTGCGCATCGACCCCCGGCACGCGCCGTTCGTACTCTGCCGCGACGCTCGGCCCGCCTACGTCGCACGCTTCATCGGCGAGGGCCCGCACGGGAGATGGAGCGCTGCCCAGCTCGACCGATTCGCCGGTCTGACGCCTGTGTCGACCGCGTTCGTCGATGGTTACCTGGTCACCCCGTTCGATCACAGCCTGCGCCCCCTCACCACAGTGCTGTCGGAATCCGACGGCCACGTGCGGTTGGGCGAGGTCGCGCGGTACTGGCGCATCCTGGCCGCGACGAGCTCGGTGTGCCGGGTTCCCGCCACGCTCACGAAGCAGTTGCGCGCACCGCTGCGGCATGCCCTCGACCGGCTGCGCGAACGGATCGGTGGCCCGCTGCCGGTGGACGGCGTGTGGATCGACCGGCATGTCCCCGAGTCCGTACCGCGCGGCGGGGCGGAGGGTTTGCTCGTGCGTTCCTCGCTGCCATACGCCCACCAGCGATGGCACTGGCAGGTGGCCGGTGAGCAACTGCGGCGGTTCGGCATCGACTCGATATGGGGAGGGACGCTGTGCGTGGACGCGGAGGTATCGGCATTCCTCGTGGAGAACCACACCGACCGGGCTGTGTCGGAGCGAACCTGTGCGGTGCTGGACGAACTGCTGCCGCCCGGCGTGGTGACGGGCGCGCTCGGCCGGATAGGCGAGGCGCTGCTGTGGAACCTCAAGACGTGGAACCGTCGCCGCCCGGTACTTTCCGGGGCCGCCACCGAGCGGATCATCGCGGACCTGGAGCGTCTGCGGGACGCGGTGCTCGCCCTGTCATGACGCGCTCCAGTAGCGTTCGCCCAGGCCGGTGGGGGAGATCCGGCCCGCGTGGGCCAGCATTTCGTCGATGTTCTCCTGGTCGGTCTGGCTGCCATAGCAGCACATCCCGGCGATCTTCGCCGTGGCGAGCTCACCGAACTCCACCGTGCACACCGGCCGCAGCCCCCGGGTTCGCATCGAATCCTCCACTGTGGATAGCGGATGGTGTGCGGCGTAGGGGATGTCCTCGTAAAACACGGCATCGGGGGCTATTTCGCGCACCGCGTCGTGGACGATGCGATGGTCGACGTGGTTGCCGACGGCGCCGGGAGCCACGACCACCTCCGGCCGGAGTCGCCGCACCAGCGTGCGGATCCGGTCGGCGACCTCGTCGGCGACCGGATCCGCTGCGGCATCCGCATCGAGCTCGGTGTCGTCGTCGTAGCCGCGCAGACTCGCGTCGCGGAGATCCCAGCTCAGTGTCCGGATTCCCCGGTCGCTGCCGTAGCGCCGGTCCTCTTCGGCGCGTGCGCTGGACACCGCGTCCGGCCCCTGGGCGCGCAACTCCCTGGGCAGCGCCCACGTCGACCGGCCGAACACGGTCACCAGCGTCGCGCCGCAGTCGCGCAGATGGCGCTCGACCAAGCCGCCGCAGGAGTAGGCGATGTCGTCCGGATGCGGCGCGACCAGCAGGACACGCCGCCCCGTTGGTCCGAACGGAAATGTCACGGGTCCTCCTCAGGGCAGCTCGGCGATGACGGTGGCGTAACGGCGGGCGATCTCGGCCCAGCCCGCCTCGGCGCGCGGCCGCGGGCTTGGCGTACCCGGTTCGGCCAGCAACCGCTCGGTGAGCGCGTCGAGATCGGGCGCCTGCCAGGAAGCGAAGCGGCCGAGCTCGCCCGCGCCGCCCAGCGCCACGACCGGGACGCCGACCTGCACCGATTCGGCGGCCAAGAAGTTGAAGGTCTCGTGGAACCGCGACGGCAGCACCAGGACGCTCGCGCCCGCGAACACCCTGGTCCAATCCGCGCGAATGTCGTAGAAGTCGACCAGATCGACGAGGTCGTGGTAGGCGAAGCGGGCGAAACGAACGCGCGCCTCCCGGCCGGTGCGCGACCAGCCGGAGAAGATCAGCCGCAGCGGCCTGCCGTGCGCCAGCAGCTTTCGCACGCAGCGCTCGGCGGCGTCGTTGTCGATCTTGCCCAGTTGCAGCACCAGCGGGCCGCGCGGGTCGCCCGCGTCCACGCGCGGCAGGTGATCGGCGGCCCACGGGATCACGTGAGCCCGATGGAAGCAGCGGGTCCACGCCGCGGGTCTCAGGAACACCTCGGTCATCGGGCCGTCCGGGCGCGCTCGGGCCGCGATGCACCGCCCGGCAGCCCCGGTCGTATGCGCGGGGCAGGGCGGCGGGGTGGACAGGTCGGGGGCGATGCGGCTGACGTCGTGCCAGATCCGCACCACCCGCGCGGACAGTCCGGGCTCGCCCGACCCGGTGAAGATTTCGCTTTCCACCAAGGGGAACACCGCGTCCACCCGCTCGCGGCGCACCCGCGCGGCGACGGTCTCCGGATCGCCCTCCCGAGCCGGGTAGCAGTCGACTTCCACGCCTGCGCCGCGCAGCCCCGCGATGAGGTGCCACAACGCGGTTTCGACCCCGCCCCAGGATCGGGTGGTGTCGAACCCGTCGTCGTAGACCTCGATCAGCACCCGCGGCCGGTCAGGCATCGGGGTGCGCGTCACGGACCCGCTGGCGGAGGTCGGCCAGGACGAGCCTGCGTTCGTTGGTGTCCAGCAGATCCAGCGTCCGGTCGAACACCGCCTCCAGGCGGTGCACGACGCCGACATAGTCGCGCGGGTCGACGTCGACGTAACCGTCGGCGAGGACATCCGCGGGCTCCTCGCCGGTTTCCTCGCAGACGCACTTGAGCACCAGCTGATCGGTGAACAGGTCGGTCATGATCGTTCCTCTCCTTCGGTCTGTTGTATAAGCGGCGTAAGCCGCTTGCGGTGTGGGACTCAGCTTGCACCGCTGCGGGTTCTCAGACGTCGTCTGGCGAGGACAGCCCCAGCGCCGTGTTGGGCATACATAAGTCGGGGATCCCGGAGTCCAGGCGGCGTGTGAGGTTCCGCGACCGGCACCGCTATGCAAACCACTTTGAAACACTCTCCTTAATCGGGCGGTTACACCAGGCCGCCCAGATGTGCTTTGGTGTTGGCAGTGACCAGGGTCGGCGGGCCGTCGCGGGGGACGTCGATGACGAACACACCGGTCCGGCTCACCTTGAAACGGAACGCGGAGTACACGCAGGACTCCAGCCCGAGTAGTACCAGCAGCAGTGCCTGGGTCGTTTCGGCGTGGGAGACCATGACGTACTCGCCGTCCGCCGAGCACCGCTCATGCAGGAAAGATCGCACCCGATGGCGTTGCGCGGCCAGGCTTTCCACGCCAGGCGCGACTTCCTCGTCGGGACGCAGCATCCGTGCGTCCAGCACCTCCTCCCACTGCCGCCCCGACATCGGGGTCGCGAACCGGGCGGGGGCGCCGACCTCGGCCAACCGCGCGTCGGTCGTCACCCGTACCCGCAGGGCCATCCCCAACTCGGCGGCGGTGGCCGCCGCCCTGAGCTGAGGACTGGCGAACACCGTGGGCCGCTCGACCACGGTCGGCAACGCGGCGGCGAGCAGCGCCGCCTGCCGCACACCCAGCGCGGTCAGCGGCGAGTCCGCGTCGAAGCCCGCCATCTCCGCGTCGTCGGCGATCAGGTTCAGTTCGGCCTCGCCGTGTCGGGCCAGGACGAATCGCCGCCCGTTCACACGACCGGCAGCAGCCGGTGCTGCGGTACCTGCATCCTCGGACGGGAGTTGTTGAACTCCTGGTTGGCGATGCATGTGCCGCACGGCCACTGGTCGTACTCGCGCTCCTCGCCGAAGCCGTGGAACAGGTGCTTGGGAACCGAGTAGCAGTCGCACTTGACCATGTTGATTTCGCCGTTGGACACCTGGAAGTTATAGCCGTTGGTGATCTGGTCGCACACCGCGTCCCTGGTTCCGTTGTCATAGATGTAGCGCCACCGCCGGAAATACTCGGCGGGAGGCAGAAATGCCGCCTTGTGCAGCTTCGTGTAATCGAGGTACACGGTCAGCGGCTGCCCCTTGAACGCCAGGAGCGGCATGATGTGCAGCAGGCCGCCGTAGCCGCGGCCGTTGAGGTAGTCGATGAATTCGTTCATCTCGTCGATCGTTTGGTCGTGGTAGACCAGCTGCAACTCGGCGTCGAGTTCGACCGCGGCGTCCATGATCCGGTCGACCTGCTCCTGTTTCAGGCCCCGTTGGGCGTTCATCCGCGCCGTGTGCCCGTCAACGGAGAACACCCACAGCAGGTCGTTTCTGCCCTGCAGGCACCTGGGCAGCTTCGTGCCGTTGGACAGGACCTCCACGACGTAGCCGTCGTCAGCGGCGCGTCGCTGCAGGTGGTCGAGGATTTTGGGGTAGAGGGTGATCTCCCCGTCGCATTCGACCCGGAATAGCACCGAATCGGCGGAGTAGCGGGCGAAGATGCGCTCCAGCGAGGCGATCGTCGCGGCCTGGTCGACCTTGGCCTTCTTGACCTCGCAGTACTGGCAGCGGATGTTGCACGCGCCGTCGAGGACGATGTTGCGGTACTTGCGGACCTGGTTGACTTGCGGCGGCCAGTTCACGGTGTCGCTCATGGTGGCTCCTCGGGTGCGGTGCGGATGTGAACTCAGGCGACGGTCGAGGTCTTCGTCCGCCGTGCGATGGCTTCGGCCGTGCGCAGTGCGTGGGCCTGGATGGTCAGCGTCGGGCTCAGTCCACCGGGATAGGGCATGACCGAGCCGTCGGCGACGTAGACGTTGTCGGTGCTGTGAACGCGGCCCCAGGGATCGGTGACGGAGGTGGTCGGGTCGAGGCCCGCGCGGCAGGTGCCGTGCAGGTGGGTGCTGCCTTCGATGAAGTCGCTGGGCTCGGTGCGGACGGTTCGCGCGCCGCACTGGTGCAGCAGCCTCCGGCCACGGTCGACCATGTACGCCAGCCTGGCGAGGTCGCGGGGGTCGGGCCGGTAGTGCATGCGGATGACGGGAACGCCGTCCTCATCGACCTGCTCGCCGAGGGTCACACGGTTCTCGGGGGAGGGGTGGTCGGCCAGGATGGTCTCCACGCGCAGGACCGAGTCCGCACCCGTTGCGTCCGGTTCATCGGGTTTGGCCTCGTAGAGCAGGCCACCGACCCCGGTTGGGCAGTCCTCGTCGACATAGTGGTCGGTGAAGGAAACCGTGGAGAACGGGCCGGGCAGCGGTCGTCCGTCCGCACTGCCGGTGAGCGGGTCCACCTCGCCTACGACGTACTCGCTGAGTTTCATGCACAGGCCGCGGCCCACCATGTCCGACTCGTTGCCCACCCCGCCGGGCGCGTAGCGGGTGCGTGAGCGCAGCAGCAGCGCCGCGGTCTGGACCGCGTTGCACGCCAGCACGATCGCGCGAGCTCGGACCCGGTGGAGCTGGCGGGAAAGCCGGTCCAGGACAACGACCTCATCGACCCGTCCGCGAGCCCGCTGGTCGAGCGCGAGCGCCCGGACTCCGGTACGCAGGGTCAGCCCGGGATGGTCGGCGAGCGGGCGCAGGAAAACCGAGACGACATCGCTCTTGGCCGCCGTGGGGCACTGAAAGCTGATGCACAGCGATGCCGCCGAGCAGCCCGGCCGACCGAGGCGGGCATCACGGTTGATCGCTAGTGGAGTCGGGAACGGGCGGTAGCCGAGCGTCTCGCCTCCGGCCCAGAGCCGCCGACCCGCTGCGCTTCGCGGGTGCCCCGGGCCGCGTCCGTGCCCGCTCGGGCCGTTGTCTCCGCCGCAGACGCCGAGCCGTTGTTCCATCTCGGTGTAGTACGGGGCGAGATCGGCCAGGGTATAGGGCCAGCGCACGTCCAGGCCGCGCACCCGGATCAGGTCGGACGGGTCGAAGTCGAAGTCGTGGTAGCGGAAGGAGGCGCCGCCGTAGAAGACGGTGCCGCCACCCAGGTTGCTGGTCGTCCACGGCCAACCGCGCTCGATCCAGTCGCCGTCGTCGCCCGGGATCTCCGCCCGCCGGCACAGCTTGTCCAGTTGCCCGTTGGTGATACCGGGCGCGAGCCGGAAGCCCTCCTCGATCAGCAGCACGTCCAGACCGGCACGCACCAGATGGTCGGCTGCGACCGAACCGCCCGCGCCGCTGCCGATCACGCACGCGTCGTACACCCTGCGGGTGTCCTCGCCGGCCAAACCGTCGCGATGGGCGGAGCCCAGCGCCTGCGGATGCCAGGCGTGGGAGTTGTCGCGAGGCAGCGCCGCCCGGAGCCTGCTCATGGTGCCGTCTCCTGTTCGGTTCGCACGGGCTCGTTCCTCGGCGCGATCAAGGGGGTCGCGTCCGCCGCCCCGGTTGAGGCGGACCGCAGCAGCATGGCGAAACGGCCGTCTTCGGCGGCCAGTTGCGCGGGTGGGCCGTCCTCCACGACCCGGCCACCGTCCAGCACCACGACCCGGTCCGTCTCCGCGACGGTGGACAGCCGGTGCGCTATGACAAGCGCGGTCCGTCCACTCAGGACCGTCGCCGTGGCGGCGCGAACGGTGCGCTCGGCGGCGGCGTCGAGCGCGGCGGTGGCCTCGTCCAGAATCAGGACCGGGGGGTCGGCAAGCACCACGCGGGCCAGTGAGACGAGTTGGCGTTGCCCCGCCGACAATCGCGCTCCCCGCCGATGCAGGTCGGTGTCGTATCCCTCGGGCAGAGCGGCGATGAATTCGTGCGCGCCCACCGTGCGCGCCGCCCTGATGATGGCGTCCCGATCCGCGGCGGGATCGCCGAAACCAATGTTGTCCGCGACGGTGCCGGAGAACAGGAAGGGCTCCTGCGGAACGAGCACTACCGCGCGGCGCAGCTCCGGGTCCGCGACCGAGCGCAGGTCGATTCCGTCCATCGTCACCGCACCTTCGTCGGGGTCGTAGAACCGGGCCAGCAGCTTGGCGATGGTGGACTTTCCCGCCCCGGTGGGGCCGACGAGGGCGACGCTGTGGCCGGGAGCCAGGTCGAGAGTCAAGCCGTCGAGCACCCAAGGGCCCTCGCGCCGGTAGCGGAACCGCACCGAATTCAACCGCATCGTCTTGCCGGCGACAGTGGGCAACGGTACCGGACGGTCGGTGGCGGGCAGGCTGACCGGAGAGCGTAGGAGTTCCGCGACTTTCTCCAGCGCTGTCGAGGCAGACGAGTAAGCGTTGGCGAAGGACGCCAGTTCATCGATGGGGTCGAAAAGACGCTGCACGTACAGCAGAAACGCCGCGAGTTCGCCCAGCGGCAGCATGCCGGCGGCGATGCGGGCAGCGCCGATCCCGATTACCAGCACCAGCGTCAGGTTGCCGAGCAGGACGACGCTTCCGGTGAAGCGCCCGTTGACCGATCCCGTCGCCGACTTGGCCGACAGATACTCCCGGTCCGCCGCCGCGACCGCGGACTCGCTGCGGTCCTGCACGCGGAACGACTTGACGGCCCGCATGTTGTCCAAGGTGGACATCAGCTCGCCGGTAAGGGTGGACTTGACCGCACGCACCCGCCGGTAGTTGTGCCGCGACCAGCGCAAGAACCAGCGCACCAGCGGCCACATCGGCGCGAGGCAGGCCAGCACGACCAGGCCGAGCGGCAGATCGAGCCACAACATGGCCGCCACGCACGCCACGGTCGAGAGCAGCGCGGAGAACAACCCGTCCAGTCCCATTTCCAGCAGGTCGTTGAGCGCTTCGATGTCGTTGGTCATGCGCGAGACCAGCGGCCCGGAGCCGTAGGACTCGTGGAAGGATTGCGAAGAGCCCAGGATCCGGCCGAACAACAGGCGCCGCAGGTCCAGCAGCATCCTCTGGGCGATGCGGCCGGAGTAGCGCAGGAACGCGTGCTTGGTAAGCGCGCTCAGCACGCCTGCGCCCGCGTAGCCGGCGATGATCCATGCCAGGGGTGCCCAGTCACCGGCGTGTGCCGCCGGCAGGCCGATGTCGATGCCGGCGGCGATGAGCAGGGGAGTGATAACGCCCAGGGCGTTCTCCACCAGGGCCAGCGTCATAGCCGCCGCGACGCGGCCCCGGTAGGGCCGGACCAAGCGGACGAGCAGATCCCGTGAGCCGCGCTCGGGGGTGCTCAAGCGACCACCCCCGGCGTGCTCGTCTCGGCGAACAGCTTCCGGTAAAGCGGCTGGGTGCTCAGCAGTTCCTCGTGCGGGGCGCAGGCCACGATCCGGCCGCCGTCCAGGAGCGCCACCCGGTCGGCGCGCATGGCCGAACCCGGCCTGTCGGTCACGACGAGAGTGGTCACGCCTGCGGTGGCCGCGTCCCACGCGCTCGCCACTTCGTGCGCCGTGGTTGCGTCCAGCGCGGAGAGCGGCATGTCGAGGACGAGCACTACCGGGTCGGCCAGCAGCGCACGGGCCATGGCGAGTCGCTGCCGCTGGCCGCCGGACAAATTGCCGCCCTGCTCGCCGAGGGGAGCATCGAGTCCTCCGGGCAGATCGCGGACGAAGTCATCGGCGCGGACCACCCGCAGCGCGGCCCACACCTGGTCATCGCCGAGCGGCTGGCGGGCGCCCAGGCCCACGTTGTCCCGCACCGAGGCATCGAACAACAGCGGCTCGTCGAAGACGTGGATCACCGTTGACCGCAGCGTGTCCTCGTCGAGTGCGCGCAGGTCGACCCCGTCGAGAGTCACCCGCCCCGCGGTGGGGTCGGCCAGCCGCGAGGCCAGCGCGGTCAGCGTCGACTTGCCGGAGCCGGTCGGGCCGGTCAACGCCACCGTCTCGCCGGGACGCAGGTGCAGGTCTACCCCGCACAACACCTCCGCGTCCTGTCCCTCCGGCCGGTAGCGCACGGCGGTGAAGCGCAACTCGCCCCGTGGCGGACCCGGCAGCGCAGCCCCGGGATCCGGCGCGGGAATCGAATTCCGGACATCGCGGATCTTCCAGTACCGGTCGCCTGCCGCCGCTGCGGTGTTGGCGTCGGCGATGAGCCAACCGAGGGTATCGGCGGGCCAGCGCAGGTAGGTGGTGGCCGTGATCGCGGCGACCAGGGTGCCCATGCTCAGGGTTCCACTGACCACGCCGTGCGCCCCGACAGCCAGCAGACCGGCGACGGCGAGTTCGGGCAGCGCAACGATGACAGCCCACAGCAGCGCCATCTGGTCGAGCTTGCGAACCTCTGCGCCCCGCAGCGCACGCGCCAGCGCGTCGAACCTGGCTGCCATCGCCGGGCCCCGGCCGAACGCCCTGATCAGCCGCGCTCCCAGCACCGACTCCTCGACCGCGGTGGCCACCTCGCCGTCGAGGTACTGCGCGGAGCCGGCGGCCGCACGCAGCCGGGATTCGCAGATCACGGTCACCACGACCATCGGGCCGAAGGCGATCAGCACGACCAGCGCCAGCCGCGGCGACAGCACGACCAGCAGCACCACACCGACGACCAGGGCGAACACGTTGACCACCAGGTAGATCGCCGAAAACGCGGCAAAGCGGCCGATTTCGGCGATGTCACCGACCGCACGAGAGATCAGTTGTCCGCCGCTGTGGCGCTCGTGGAAGGACATCGGAAGCCGGTGCAGATGGCGTAGCAGATCCGCACGCATCCCGGTTTCCAGCTCGGTCGCCGGGCGCACGACCAGCCGCCTGCGCGCGGCCACGAGCAGGCCCTCGCCGACACCGACGACCGCCATCGCCGCGACCACCCAGACAAGACCGGACCAGTCGCCGTCGGCGAGCGGACCGTCGATGGCCTGCCGCAGCAGCAGCGGCAGCGTGAGGCCCGCCGCTGTGGCACTCGCCGCCGCCAGTCCCGCCGCGATCATGCGGACTCGATTGGGCCGCAGGTAGTGGGCGCAACGCCACAGCACGGCGGCGGTGCTGGTGGTTCGCCTGCCTTCAGGCATCGGACTTCTCCCGGCCTAGGTGGCTGGTGTTTTGGGTTGCTAAGGATCGGGGTGTGTCGGTGTTCCGTCGGGGTGATCGTTTGGCAGGATGTCGGGGGTGACGTTGGGACGCGCGCCGCGGCAGGGTGATCTGCTGCGATCGACGGTGGATTACTGTGAGGGCCGGGTCGCGGCGGGTTCGATTTATGGGGTGTTGCATCGGGAGTGCTTCAGTCTGTTCCCGGATGAGATGTTCGCGGATCTGTTCACCGATGTGGGTCGCCGGTCGGTGCCGCCGATGATCGTGGCGGTGGTGATGGTGTTGCAGCGTGTCGAGGGCCTGTCGGATCGGGAGGCGGTGGAGCGGTTCGCATTTGACACGCGCTGGAAGTACGCCGCCGGTGGCCTGGATTTCGACTATCCGGGGTTCGTGCACACCGTGCTGGTGGACATGCGGGCCCGGTTGGCCCGCTCGGCTCGGCCGGACCGGATCTTCGAGACGGTGCTGGATGTCGCGCGTCAGGCGGGTCTGGTCGGGTGCAGGAGGGTGCTGGACTCGACCCCGTTGTATGACGCGGTCGCGACGATGGACACCATCACCCTGATCCGCTCGGCGATCCGTGGTCTGCTGGCCACCGCTGAGGCCGGACTGGCCGCCCGGTTGCGGGCGGTGCTCACCTCCGGAGATGACTACGCCGGAGCGGGCAAACCCCTGATCGACTGGGACGACCAGGCCGCCCGGGAGGCGTTGATCGACTCCCGGGCCCGGGACGGGTTCGCGATGCTGACCCTGATGGAAGGCCAGAAGTGGACCAAGTGCGTGGATGAGGCCGCGCGCCTGCTGGCCACGGTGCTGGGCCAGGACCTGACCGAAGACAGCGACGGGGTGTTCCGGATCGCCCGCCGGGTCGCCCCGGACCGGGTCATCTCCACCGTCGATCCCGAAACCCGCCATGGCCACAAAACGCAGGCCCGCGGTTTCGACGGCTACAAAGGACATCTCGCCATCGACCCCGACAGTGAGATCGTCACCGCCACCGAAGTCACCCCCGGCAACAGCGGCGACGCCGAGACCGCCGAGACCCTCCTGTCCGACATCCTGCCCTCCGAAGCCGAAGCCGAAGCCGAAGCCGAAGCCGAAGCCGAAGCCGGGGATGAGGGTCAGGCCGCGGTATATGGGGATGCGGCCTATGGGGCGGGGGAATTGCTGGAAAGGCTGGACGAGAATGGGATCCACAATGGGCTCAAGGTGCAACCGCCGGCTGCGGTGAAAGGCCATTTTCCCAAGGACCGTTTCGATATCGACCTTGAGCAGCAGACCGTGACCTGCCCGGCCGGGCATACCGCACCCATTCGCGCCCGTGAGCGTCACGCTGGGGCGGCCAACTTCGGCGTCGTGTGCGCCACCTGCCCGCTGGCCGCACAGTGCACCACCGCCAAGACCGGCCGCACCATCACCATCAGCCCCCACGAAGCCGCACTGGCCGCCGGTCGTGCCCGCCAGACCGACCCCGCCTGGAAGGCTGACTACCGCGCCACCAGGCCCAAAGTCGAACGCAAGATCGGCCACCTGATGCGCCACCGCCACGGCGGACGACGGGCCCGTGTCCGAGGACTGCGGAAAGTGGCCGCTGATTTCTCGCTGCTGGCCGCCGCGGTCAACCTCGCTCGACTGGGCGTGCTCGGGATAACCCGCAAGGCAGGCGGATGGGCCGTGACGACCGCCTGACCAGACCAACGCCCAGCCCATCACCAACACCACACGTCCTCCCCACCGATAACCGGCACACGCGACACACAAACCCACCGACCACACTCGAAAACGATCGGCAATCACACCCACCGCCCGCCACGCTAAGACCAGAGCAAACACCTCAAAACCCCGTTCGACACCAGCCACCTAGCACGCGTTCGTAGTGCTCCAGTGCGCGCTCGACGCTGCCTCGCAGGCCGAAGGACTCCGCCAACCACGGCCGTCCCGCGCGCACCTCGGCGCGCACGGCATCGGTGTCGGAGAAGACTCGGCCGACGGCCTGCGCCAGCGCCGCGACGTCACCGTTGGGCACCGCGAGGTCCGGGGTCACTCGGCCGACGGTGTCGCACAGGCCGCCAACGGCGTAGCAGGCGACCGGGGTGCCCGCGAGCATGGCTTCGATGGCGCTACCGCCCAGTTCCTCGTGCCGCGACGGCATGACCACCACGTCGGCCGCCGCCATGACCGCCGGAATTTTCTGGTTGGGCAGGAAACCGGTGAAGATGAACCGCTCGGACAAGCCGTGGTCGGCGACCATGCGACGCATGCGGTCCCGCTGCGGCCCGTCGCCCACGACCGCGAACACCACCCGGGCGTCGGCGGTCGACGAAGCGTCGATCATCGTGGCCACGCGCACGAAGTCCGACCAGCCCTTCTCGTGCGCGATGCGACCGACGAACGCCACCACCCTGCCAGAGGAGCCCGCACTCGTCCTGGCGCGGAAGGCCGCCGCCGCAAGTGGATCCGGCGTCGCCTCGGCGAGGTCCACGGCGTCGGGCACCACGTCCAGCCAGTCGCGGGCGAGGCCGGAACGGCTGGCGACCAGGTCCGCGGTGCGCTCGGTCAGCGTGCACACTCCGGCCGCGCCGCGCAGCGTCCGCCGCTCGACCTCCCGGATGATGCCGTGCTGCCACCGGTCCATCGCCGACATCGGTTGGTAGACCGCAAGACGCGAGCAATGCAGCGCGACGGAGTACGGCACGCCGAGGACACGAGAAGCCAGCGGCCCGGCCAGCAAGGCCCACAGCTGCCCGTCGGCGTGCACCTGGATCAGGTCGGGCCGCCAGGTTCGGCGCAATCGCACGCACTCGGCCAGGGCGGCGGCCAACCACGCCTGGTTGAGCCCGACCAGCCCGGTCAGCTCGGAACGGATCCGCGGCAGCGGCGCCCGGGTGATCCGCACGGTGAGCCCGGGGCGGTCCTCCCGGACCCGGGGCAACCCGGGAAAACCGACGGTGAGGACCTGCTGGCGCACGCCGCGCTCCGCCAGTGCCCGCGACAGCCGTAGGATCTGCACCTGCATGCCGCCCACCGAGTCGAACTCGGCGGGCCAGCTGTCGACGCAGTCGTGGTGGAAGAACGGGGTCAGCCGGAGCACGCGCATCGGGATTAGACTCCAGCCGCCGAGGCCGGCGTCGCGGTCCGGGAGGCGATGCCGTCCACCGCCGCGTCGGCGAGACCCACGGGGACCTCGGTCAGCGGGTGGCCCTCCGTCCACAGTGGCTTGCCGGGGGCGGACAGCAGCACCATGGCGCACGTGTCCGCGGCCAAGGAGAGGTAGCCGCGCTTGTTGTCGAACCGGAGCCAGCGCTTCACGTTCGCAATGTCCACATCGGACGTGATCGTCGTCGGCACGCCGATGCGGCCGATCAGATCGTGATGCAGATCCACCAGGTCATCGCCCGCGCCTCCCAGATCGCGCGATATCCCGGCGGCGGCGAGCATTCCCAGCGCCACACCCGCGCCGTGGGCGACGGTCCCGGCGGCGGCGTGCTCGATTGCATGCCCGATGGTGTGCCCGTACTCCAGCACGAGCCCGGTGCCGCGCTCGAACTTGTCCGCCACGGTCACCTGGGCCTTGGCGGCGATGCTCTCCCCGATCAGCCAAGCCATGACCTCGTCGGGATAGCGACCGTCGGGGCGCAGGTTGTCGGCCAGGTAGTCGATCATCGCCGGGCGGATGGCGAGGGCGTTCTTGACCACCTCGGCCGCGCCGGAGCGGACTTCCCTGGCGGGCAGGGTGCGCAGCAGCGCGGTGTCGGCGAGGACCTCCACCGGCGCGTAGAAGGTGCCGATGAGGTTCTTGCCCACCCCCGCGTTGACCGTCTGTTTGAGCGAGAGCACCGAGTCGAGCATCGCCACGACCGTGGTGGGAACCTGCACCAGCCGCAGTCCCCGGAACATCAGCGCGGCCAGCAGGCCGGCCATGTTGCCGGTGACGCCGCCGCCCAGCGCGACCACCACGCTGCGCCGGTCGAGCCCGTACCGCAGCGCCTGCTCGGCGAGCGCGGTCAGCGTGGTCAGGTTCTTTCCCGCCTCCCCGCACGGGTGGGTGAGCAGATGGGTGGGTGCCGCCGCCCGGTCGAGCCGCGCGGCCAGGTCGTGCCCGTACAGTTCGGTGACGGTGGTGTCGGCCATCAGCAGCACGCGGCTGGGCAGCAGCGCGGCGATGTGCTCGATGATCCGGTCCATGCAGTCGGTGCCGAGCCGGAACGGGTAATCGACATCGCCTAGCGAGATGGTGGTGACTTGCATTGTTTCCCCTGTCGAGGTCTGGGTGGCGAAGCGGTGTCTCACCCCACGAGTGCGGGAGTGTGCCGCAGAACCTTGTCGAATGCGGCGGCGATATCGTCCACATCGGACTCGTCACCGAGCAACGCCGCGTGATGGAGGGTGACCAGGCCGCGGCACACCCGATCGCAGACGGGGAGCCGGAAGCGGGACCGGTCGAGCTTGCGCCGGTGCTCTTCACCGAGGGAGTAGCGAGGCCGGCCCTCCGGTGCGTAGAGTCGGTTGGCGGGTAGCGGCGCATACGCCGGGCTCGCCGGGAATCCCAGCTCCGCGGTGATCGCGGCGGTCACCGCGGCGATGTCCGCTCCCGCGAGCAGTTCCTGGGGGATCTCTACAGCATAGGTGTAGTAGGTGCGTTCCGTGGTGGGGGAGGACGTGCTCTGCGGCCGCAGGCCCAGCGCGGACAGGCGCCGGTCCAGCAGGGCCGCATTGGCCGCGCGCAACGCGTTCTCCCCGTCGAGTTCGGGCAGTTGGGTAAGCAGGACGGCCGCCTGGAACTCCGACAGGCAACGGTTGCTGCCCATCAGCTCGCCGGTTTCGACCAGCTCCATGGCTCCCGGTGCCGGCGGGCGCGCGGAATAGCAGCGCCCGTCCGCCCGAAGGTGCTCCATCCGACGAGCCAGCGCGGCATCGGAGGTGATCGCCGCACCGCCCTCACCGCTGGTGAGTACCTTGCTGTTCTGCATGCTGAACGTGCCGACATCGCCGAAGGCGCCAACCTTTCGGCCGGCGTATGACGCGCCGTGGGCCTGCGCGCAGTCTTCGATGATCGGAATGCCCCGCCGTCGCGCCACCGAGAGCAACCCGGACAGGTCGGCTACGGCCGAGTACAGATGGACGATGCAGATCGCCTTCGTGCGCTCGGTAACCGCGTCCTCGGCCGCGGCGGGGTCCAGGCACAGCGTGTCGGGCTCGATGTCGGCGAAAACCGGGACCGCGTTGACGCCCACCACCGTGGACGCCGACGCCACCCAGGAGACTCCGGGAACGATCACCTCGTCGCCCGCGCCGACGCCACACGCCTCAAGGGCCAGCATCAGACTCGCGGTCCCGCTCGCGGCCGGGACGCAGTACTCGACCCCGTGGTAGGCGGCGAACTCGGCGGCGAACCGTCGCTCGAAGGAGTCCACGCCGCGGTACGGGCCGCTGATCGCCCACCGGCCGGAGCCCAGGACGGTGTCCAACGCCGCCGCCGTGCCCGGGGCGGATCGGGGCCATACCGGCCATGGTCGGGTGCGGAGCGCGGGCCCGCCGTGCACAGCCAGCGCCGTGTCGACGGAGTTGGTTGCGGGCATGATGAACTCCCGGTTCACATTCGTGGCCGCTGGGTAAGCGGCGGCGGTGTGCAGCTGCTCGCGGGCGGCGGACGGCCGGCGCTGCACTGTCTATAGTGGAGTGTCGAAGGTGCCTGTTTCAGTCGCCGATGTTGAACACCGAGCGCGTGTTCGCATCCGCCCGGCGCAGCGCGACGTCGAGCGCGGAGTCGAAGTCATCGAGGCCGAACTCGTGACTGAGCAACGGTTCGACGCGCACGGCTCCCAGGGCGATCACGTCGATCGCCTCGGCGAACCGGCCGCCGGGGCCCATGAGTCCGCGTAAGGTGAGGCCCTTCAGCACGGCGTGGCAGGGGGTCATCGGACTGGTCTCCTCGATGCGGTAGCCGACCAGACCGACTCGGCCGGTGGGCCGGGCGATCTCCATCGCTTCCTGCACCGCGACGGGGTAACCGGAAGCCTCCAGCACCACGTCGGGCTCCAGCTCCGGGCGCTTACGTACCAGGGCAGCCAGCGAGCCCGCCGATCCGTCCGCGACGGCGATGGCGCCCATTTCCTTCGCGACGGCGCGGCGCTCCGGCACCGGGTCCGACGCGAGCGTGACCGTCGCGCCCAGATATCTGGCCACTTCCCCCAGCAGCAGGCCGATCCCGCCCGCTCCCAGTACGGCCACCCGGTCGCCGGGGCAAATGTTGATCGTGGCCGCGGCATGCAGCGCGACCGCCAGGGGTTCCACCTGGCACCCCGCACGCAGTGACACCGAGTCCGGCAGCCGGTGCAGATTTCCGGCTGGGATGGTGAGGTATTCCGCGCAGCCCCCGTCCCGAGTGAACCCCAACTCCTGCAGGTTGGCGCACAGCGATGGGCTGCTGCGCGCGCAGGGCGGACAGGCACCGCACGGCACGGTCAGGTCGCCGACCACCCGGGCACCGATCAGGTCGGCGTGGCCGGAGTCGGCGACATCGACGACGGTGCCGCTCCACTCGTGGCCGGGCACGACGGGATAGGTGAAGCCGTGCCACACGCCGCGGTAGAACGACAGATCGCTGCCGCACAACGAGTTGTAGGCAACGCGGATCAGCGCCTCTCCCGCCCCGGGGCAGGGGATGTCCTTGGTCGTCAGGCGGGCGTGCTCCGGAGCCTCGAAGACGATTGCTTTCACCAGACCCCCAGTCTTTGGCCTTGGTTCACAGCTGGAATGCGAAGATGTTTAGTAATTGTCAATAGTATCGATGTGTTCGTTGTACCTTAGTGATCGTTGCCGATCACGCAGAAGCTACCGATCGAGTGAAACTCACCGAGGGTTTTTGTTGAAGTGGAAAGGAAAAGCGGTTCGCGGGCCGTGGGTATGCGATCGGCGACCAGGGAGTTGATCAACTTTCCGGTGAAGTGGCGGTCTTTCGACCGGACGAGTGGACCAGTGCATCCGGAGCTTCGGATGGGGCATGATGGCGCTGCCCGCGCCGCGCGTCGCCTGCACGGAAGCCGCGCGCCCAGGGCACCTATGCGTGCTATGTAGCCGAAGAGATGACTGGGAGAAGGCCAGAAGTGAACCTTGGGGCGGAGTGGGAATCGGCCTACGGAGTCAAGTGCGCACGTCTGCTCGCAATTGCCTCAGACACCGAGATCGGTGCCATCGCACTGCCGGTCTTTCCGGTGAGCCCGGACCCGGCGCGGCGGTTCGCGCGGGAGAGTGAGGAACGGGAACACGCCGATCTCGTGCGGGAATATGCAAAGGACTTGCGTCAGCGTGAACCCGACCTTGCGGCGCAAGTAGCGGCCGAATGCGGGCCCGCGCCGTGGATCGTCCGCAGTTCCGGCGACGAAGACACCGACACCAACGTCAACGCGGGTGGGTACAGCAGCCTGGTCTGCCAGGACCCGGACCTGCTGGCGGATGCCGTCGCGGCCGTGGTGTTCAGCGGCTACTCGCCCGCGGCGCTGGCGCAGCAGCGGTTGATCGACCCGGCATGCCGGCCGCATCCGATCGCCGCGTTCGTCCAGCCGCTGGTCACCGCCGAAGGCAGCGCCGACCCGGGTGAGAGCCCGCTGCTCGCATCCCGGGACGTGGCGGAGATCGTTCGGTGGATTCGGCTGCTGCACCGGCGGCTTGGAATGTCCACTATGGATGTTGAATGGGTCCTGCGGACGGATGCGGGCCTGGTCTCGGGTACTTCGCTCACGCGCCTGGCCAACGGCTCGGTCGCCGGCCGACTCGCGCTCGGCTTCGGCTTCGGAGGAGCGCAGAAGGTGGTCGGCACGGGCAACAGTGTCGTGCTGCTCACGCAGGATTCGGACGGCGCCGTCCTGCCGCTGTGGGAGGGGGATCTGCTGCGACGGGTCACGGTCGATCGAATGTGGACCGTGCAGGCCAGGCCCGCGCCCGGGTTCGAGCCACGTCAGCGGGTGGAAGTCCTGACCGAGGACAGCCGCGCGCAGTGGCGGCGCGCCGACCCATTGCCGGTAGAGGTCGTGGTCTCGCCTTCGGCGGTCGTGCCGGGCGATTTCCTGTCCGCCGTCACGGTGGACGACGCGTGGTCTGCCTACCTCGCACTGGGTCCGGACGAGCGCGAGCGGGTGCGGTACGTCTTCGTCGAGCGTGGTAGCGCCGAGGAGCACGCGGGGTTGATGTTCCGCCAGTGCGAGGTGGCCGTCCTGCGCACCCGCCTCGCCGACATCCCCACCGCGGCGGGCTTCACCTTCGTCGACCCGTGGACCCAGACCTGCTACTTCGGCGATGGCGCCCCCGCCGCGGCGGCCGACCGGGTGCGGACCGAAATCCGCGAGGTGCTGACGGTGCCCGCTGGTGCCCGGCTGCTCATCGAGCGCGCCGATGTCCGCAGCACCGCTAACGGGCATCCGGTGGACGAATCGGACCTTCCGGGCGTCGCCGGGCTTCGTGCGCTGCCCGGACTTCCGCCGTTGGCACTGGCCGGAATCCTTCGCCGCAGCACGCTTCCTGGTGCGGGCTATGTGCGCGACGCCAGTGGAGTCACCTCGCCCGCGTTCACTGCCCGGCTCGCCGAGGAACTCGTGGCCAAGGGGGCGGACGAGCATGCGCTCGCCGTCGTCCTGCCCGCCCACGCGATGCCCTACGCCCGCGCGGTCCTGGCGGCCCGCGGTGGGCTCGACCCGGCGAGAGTGCTGCCACGCATAGCGGCTGCCGCGCCCGATGCCGTCGCGTCTCTGCTGACCGAGCCCGACTTGCGGATCGCGCTCGCGTTGGTCGAGGCAGAGGCGGGGCCGGTGACCGGATCCGTCTTGGGCGTGGTGGCGCAAGCCGCGCTCGCCGCGCCGGTCGAGGTGCTGTCGGCGGTCGCGCACCTGGCACGACTGGCCGACGACCTGGCCGTCTACGAAGACCAGGAGCGCGACGCGATCATCGAGCGGTTCGTCCGATCGCTACCCGCCGATCCGAGACCGGTGTGCGGGCTGGTACTGCGGTCCTCGCTGGCCCCGGCCGAGACGGTGGACCTGGCGCTGGCGACCGTCGACGATCCCGAGCTGGCGGCTGCCTACGACGCGCTCCGTACCGCCATGCACCAGTTCTCGGCTCGCGCCACGTTGTCCAGCGTGGCCGCCGCAGGGCAGACGCTCAACCGCGCCTACGACGCGGTAATCGCCATCGGACGGGGAAAACCAGAGCTCCAGCCCGTGCTCGACTTGGTGCGCTGCGACCTCGTCGAGGTCTACGACGCCGCGGCCAAGGCGGTGCTGTTGACTCTGGTCGACGACCCGGACCCGGTCCGCCACCGCATCTACCTCGACGGCCTGTCCGCGTGGCTGGATCTCGCCGAGCGGTTCGAGCTGGATGCCCGCGAGCGCAGCGCGGTAGCGGCCTTTAATGGTTTGATAGCCTGCTGGCGGTCCGAGCCTCCGGCGACCGATTACCTGATCGAGGAACACGTGCCCTGGCAGGTCGTCCTCGACGATGCCGGCACTTACCGCCCGCCCAATCCGCACCACCTGCACAACACCCTCCACCAATGGCTGCTGGCCAGGGTCTCCCGGTTCCCGGTCGATCGCGCGCCATCGCGACTGGCGGCGCTGCACGAATTCGCCGATCGATTCTGCCAGGGCGGGCCGAAGCTGCTGCGGTTCGGGGGCGAGGGGTTCGAGATCGAGATCCCGCTCTCGGTGCACAAGGCGAGCCTGGTGTTCCGGCCCGCCGTGGTCGAGGTCGAGTGGGCGGAGCAGCCGGGTGTGCCCGACGACGAACTCGCCCGGCTGGCGGCGTTCGAGTTGATCCTGAGCCGCTTCACGCAGTGGTTCCCCGATGTGGAGTTCGCGGCGGATCGCGCCTGCCAGGCCGGAACGTGGACGCTGCGTATCCGGGCCCGCAGGCCCGGCGACGGTGGCCGGCTGGGCATCGACGGGATGACCGCCGCGCTCGTCCGGCTGCGCACCCTGTTCGACACGTCCTTCGACTTCGCCTACATCCCCAACGACGACATCGCCGACCTGACCTTCGCCGATCCGCGCTGGCGCACGGTGTTCAGCGCGCTGTTCGACCTGCGGGCCGAGACCGATGACACCGACCAGTACGAGATGGTCGAGGTCCTGCCGCTCGGCACGTTCTTCACCGGGCTGTGCCTGCACCCGCGCACCCGGGCCGCCGTCCTAGCCGCCGTGGACGCCGGCCCGGCCGCGGCGGTGGACGAATTTCTCCGGCTCCGCCGGGAGTTGGATGTGCAGACCGACCCGGAGACCTGGGCGGTCGACCACTTCGGCGTGGGGCACCTCGGTGTGGCCATCGCCGCGCTGTGGCCCGTCGAAGCCTTGGCCGCGGTGCGGGATCACCCCGGAGTCGACGAGCTCGCGGCGACCGTGCTGCGCCGACGGGACTTGCGCGACCGGATCGCGAGCGACCCCGCGCTGCGGCGAGTCGCCCTGCGGCACACGCCGCACCTGGTACTGGAGGCGCGCAACGCCGAGGCCACCGGCCGTGAACTGCTGGCCGCACCCAAGGCACACCGAAGGGCCAAGCAATACCTGGTCCACCGCTATGCCGACCGCCTGGACGCGACAACACTGTCCGCCCTCGTCGCCGACCTCGAAGTGGTGCCATTCGGACACACCGACCGTCAGGAGAGCGTGCTGGCTCGCTGCGTCAAAGAGGTCGGTGACCGGCGCCGGGTCCCCATCCGCCGGTTGCTCGATGAGACCGCGCTGAGCGTCGGCTGAACGCCGCCCCGACCCTCAACCGCGGTGTGTGGCCGTCGGCTTTTCGCCGACGGCCACACACCGCGGCCACTTAATGGGGCCACTTGATGGCTTGGACAGCGATCACCAAGCGCCGCAACCGTTTTCACGCTTCCCGAAGGTTTTAGGAATTTTCCTTGAGTAGAGCCGAAAACATCGGTTGCCGCGCGCTTTTCATTCACCATTCGGCGGATCCCCCGACAATGTCTGCGATGACTATGCTCCGGTGGTGATTCCAAGGAGGATCGATGCCGGCCTCAGGATCTGATGAGAAGTCCCATCGCCACGCAGCGCCGGCATGGTTGGCGCTTATCCTCTCCGGTGCGCTTCTCGTTGTCGCGTATGGGTATTCCCTGTGCTGGGCCTTCGTCCAGGGCGTGGGTATCGATGAACCACTCCAGTACGACCTGGACATCTACCGTTCGGCGATCGCCGAACGAGCGGCTGGCAACTCCCTTTACGACTATGCCAATGCCGTGCACGACTCCTTCAACTATCCGCCGTTCGCCGCGCTGGTGCTGTGGCCGCTCTACTGGCTCGGGAAGCACCCGAGCGCCATCGTGTGGACGATCATCACGCTGGCCGCGACCACGCTCATGGCCGTGCTGCTTGAGCGTGCGGCGCGCGGTCCCTGGAGGTTCAATGGGAACTCGATCCGCCAGAAGTTCCCCGCGTTCGCGATACTGCTGGCGCTGTTGCTGGTCAGCTCCGCAAGCCTGTCGAACCTGCTCTGGGGCCAACTGGGTGCCCTGCTAACGGTGCTCGTGCTCGTGGACGTGCTCGGGCTCCTGCCGAGATCGCTCACCGGCGGGCTCGTCGGCCTTGCCGCCGCCGTCAAGCTCACGGCGCTGCTGTTCGTCCCTTACCTGCTTGTCTGCCGGCGGTATCAAGACGCCTTCCGGGCATCGTTGGTATTCGTCGCTGCCGCCGTGGTCGCCTGGGGCGTGTTCCCGGATGATTCATGGCGCTTCTGGTCGTATGAGTTGACGCATATGACCAGTCGGGTGTGGGACATCGGGCATCTTGAGAATCAGTCGCTCTACGGGCTCGTGTCCAGAGTTGGCCTCGATGCGTCCGTCACCAGTGCCGTGTTCGGTGTTCTGGCGGTTGGCGTACTGGCTTTCTGGGCGACCCAGACGCGGCGCCTTCTCACGCGTGATCCGGTGTTGTCGGCGATGGTCACGGGATGCGTGTCATTGCTGCTCTCGCCCATCACGTGGGTGCATCACATGTACTGGGTCGTCCTGCTCGGGGGCTGGCTCGTGCTGAAATATCGAAGCCTGTTGCGCCTAATCGGGGCGATGACGCTCCTGCTGATGCTACGGCCGATGGCGTGGGACGAAGTTCTCGTGCAGGACGACATTTTCGCCGTAATCAATGGCAATAGCTGGCTACTCGTGGTTGTCATCGGGATCTTCGTGGTGCCGTTGTTGATCCGGCAAGGGAAACGTGAACGCGCCGACGCCGTCGCTACCTGATCGTCCCAGCAGGGAAACGCCAACCCTGCACGGGTTCACATCTCGTCGAGGTCGATCGGCCCGGCACCCCAGACGTTTTGGTCGTGCTTCTCGTCGCTCGCCGGGCGGTAGGCGAGTTTCGACTTGACCTTGACGGGGTCCAGCGTGGGTTCCTTCTGGAGCAGCAGCGCGACCACGCCCGTTGCGCTTGTCCATGAGGTGGTAGAGGTCGATCTCCCACCCGTCCAGTTCGTTCGTCGTGTACTGCTTTCCCGCGTGATCACGGATTGGAGCGGTGTCCGCTTCCCGCTGGGTGCCTCGAACGCGATCTCGATCTCGTCCTTGCCGGCATACCAGCCGAACACGCCGAACGAGCCGTACTTCTTGTCGAAGCCGTAGTTGCAGGGAATCGACGTCTCGTCCTTGCTCACCTCGGCTTCCGCCCGGATGGGGTTCGAACCGTCGTTGCCCGTGGAGCAGCACACGATCACGCCCGCACCGCCGTCTCGAATCCCGCGAGGTCGTGCTTGTCGACGCGGTCGGCGAGGCCCTCTCGGCCGGATTCCACGTACGTGTCGTAAGCGCGCGCAAGTGACGGAGCAAGTTTTGCGTAGTCCACGGTGCCCTCCGCGGGAAGTCCGGTGTGGTGGCCCTTTCGTTCACCGTGGCCGGGCGACATTCGATTCGCTCTCCGGGAAGCCGAAATCCACCCATGCGGCGACGTTCACACGACCGGAAAAAGTCTACTGTGTACAGACGATGCGCGCGGTCGTTGGCGACTGGCCATCCTCGATCTCGGTCGGCCTCTCCATGGCGTTCGCCTGAGCCGATCCTGCCCGTTGACCACATGGTTCGACGAGCGATCCGGACGGTGGCGGGAGGGTACCGATCTTGCGCGCATGAATCCAGCGCGAAGTCGGGTTCCTTCCCTACTTAATCAAATCGGGTGATCATGAGCGTTGCGATGGGGTGATCGGAGCGGGCTGAATGCGGAACCTGAGCCACTTTCGGTCGGTTTTTCGCAGGTCATGGGTGAAATGCGCGCCATCGCATCCGGCTTCGGGTAGCGGGTCCGGAGGTTTCGCTGGGGCGCTATCGTCCTCACAGACGGCACCCCGAGTGCGGTGGGCCGGCCGTCGGAGGATTAGGGGATCGGCTCAAGTTCGGGGTCCGGTTCAAGTTCAGGGGGAGGGCAATGCGAATCCTTCGTGTGCGCAGGCTGCGGCCTGTACCACGCGACCTTGGCGCTGATCGGGAACATCGGGGCGTCCGGAGCCGGGCTCCAGGACGTGAATCATGCGCCCGTGGTGGATAGCGAATCGTGGTATTCGGGCAAGGCAAGCCGCAGGTTTTGATCTCGATCCTGGCTGCCTTGGTGGCGCTGGTGAGTGTTGATGTGTTGTCCGCGAGGAACGCGCGGGGACAATGAAATCCGCGCATGCCAATGGTTTGCGACGTACCGAAGAAAATACGTACCAACAAGGAAAATCACCGAGCGTGACCTGTTCGGGTGACCTTGATCCAGACCATCGCCAAACCCTTACCCGCTAGATAGCATACAGTTTAGTTATTCAATCTTGGGAGGAAGTCACGATGCGTAGAGTCGGTTCTGCCTTGATCGCTGGTTGCGTTGCGGTCCTCGCGATTGTTGCCACCGCAATTCCGGCCGCGGCGGCCACCGGCGAAGTCGTCGTATTCGAGAACGAATTCACCAAGCTGACGAGGTACCAGAACCCCGACGGATGCAAGAAATTGCCCGCGGCGGCGCACGTGCTGAACAACGAGACTGACCAGCCCGTCAAGATCTACGGGGATCCGTTCTGCCTTGGCCCCAGTCTGACGGTCCCGCCCGGCATGGGTTCGCACGTCGCAGCCGGTAGCGGCAGTTTCTCCGCCTGATTCGGCTGACCACCACCACGATTCCTGGCGGCGTTTCGCCGGCGTCGCCGGGAGTCGGCCCCTTTTCGTTCGGTAAGGCGGGAACGATCTTCCCGCGAGGAGTATTCAATGCCTGTTGATCTCGTCGTGGTCGGGTTAGGCTACGTCGGGCTTCCGCTTGCGCGGCGGTCCTGCTCGGCGGGATTGTCGACCGTGGGTTACGACGTTTCCGCCTCGGTGGTGGACGGCCTGAACGCCGGTCGTTCGCACATCAGCGACATCAGCGAAGCGGATATCGCCGAAATGCGATCGGCGGGCTTTCGCGCCACCTCGGATCCCTCGGCCATCCACGGTGCCGAAACGGTCGTGATCTGCGTGCCCACCGGGCTTTCGGCGGACGGTCAACCGGACCTTGGGGCGGTGCGGGCGGCGTCTCGCAGCGTGGCTGCCCACCTGCGGGCGGGCACCCTCGTGGTGCTGGAGTCGACCAGTTACCCTGGTACCACTGAAGAAATCGTGCGCCCGATCCTGGAGCGGGAGAGCGGACTGCGGGTCGGCGAGGATTTCCACCTCGCGTTCTCCCCGGAACGGATCGATCCGGGCAATGCGCACTTCGGAATCCACAACACTCCGAAGGTGGTGAGCGGCTGCACACCGCTGTGCGCCAAGCACGCCGTCGCTTTTTATGGTCGGCTGGTGGAAACGCTGGTGGTGTCGCGGGGAACTCGTGAAGCCGAGATGGCGAAGCTGCTGGAGAACACCTACCGGTACGTGAACATCGCCCTGGTCAACGAGGTCGCCCTGTTCTGCGATCAGATCGGGATCGACGTGTGGGATGTCCTGCACTGCGCCGCCACGAAGCCGTTCGGGTTCGCTCCGTTCAGTCCGGGCGCCGGGGTGGGCGGTCACTGCATCCCGGTCGATCCTCGGTACCTCGCGGCCAAAGCCGATGTCGAGGGCTTCTCGTTCCGGATGCTCTCGGCGGCCCAGGACGTGCTGTCCCGAATGCCGGAGCACGTCGTCGGCCGCGCTACGGCGCTGCTCTCCGAGCTCGGAAAACCGTTGCCCGGAGCCAGGGTCGTATTGCTCGGTGTCTCTTACAAGCCGGACGTCGCCGACACCAGGGAATCACCTGCCGCACCGGTGGCGAGGGGACTCCGGGAACGAGGCGTCGAGGTCGTCTACCACGACCCGCACGTGCCGGAGTTCGGGGTGGACGGCCTGCCAATGAGCCGCGTGGCCAGCCTGGTCGCGGCGTTGGCCGGCGCGGACCTGGCGATCTTGCTGCAAGACCATAGCTGTTTTGATATGTCGTTGCTGGCGCGAGCGGATTGCACGCTGCTGGACACCCGCGGAAAAGTGGCCGGCGCACGGGTCACGCTGCTTTAAATGTATGCCCCGGAAGTACAAATCAATTCGGGGAAATTCCGATCTTGCGACGAGCTCGACCGAGCTCGCGTGGGACGACGTCCAAGACATCCTTGGCGTCGTGTTGAGTAGTTGAATTCTGATAGGGAAGGAAATCGCGACGATGACTACTGCCATCGCCAACGACCGCCTGCTCAAGCGCTTCGAGAAGTGGGACTCCGACGCCAGCGGGACTCTCGAGCGCGGTGACTTCGAGATGGAGGCCATCAAGGTCGCCCGTGCCTTCGGCAAGGACCTCGCCTCGGCCGAGGCGAGGGCGCTGACGGATGCCTTCACCGGGCTGTTCGACTACCTGGCGCAAGAGGCGGGCACCGCAGACTCGATCTCCCGGGGCGACTTCGTCCGCGTCAACGAGAACCTGATCTTCGAGCAGGGCGAGGCGAGCTTCAACCGCGTCCTGGGCCCCGTGGTGCAGGCCATCGTTGGTCTCTGTGACAAGAACGACGACGGCCAGATCAACGCGGAGGAGTTCGCCTCCTGGCTTTCCGGGGTCGGCATGAGCCGTGCCGAGGCGCAGGACGCTTTCGCCAAGGTAGACACGAACGGCAACGGTGAGCTGTCGGTCGACGAGTTGCTCGCCGCGGTGCGAAAGTACCACTTCGGTCAGCTGGACGTCGAGCTGCTGGGCTGACATGCGTGATTAAGCGGCCGGTGGCCCCCAGCGGGGGTCACCGGCCGCGACGCATATGCCTGGTGGTGTAGGGGGTTCACGGACACGGGCCAGTACGGCACGGTACGACGCTTCTGGCGTCCGTCGTCCCACAACCGCGGTGGTACAACTGTCGTTGTTGCGCGACACGCTTGGGTGCGTTACAGGTGTGATGGTTTCCAGAATCCACCTGTTTTCCCAAATTGTGAGGAACTCTCGAATGCGGCGTCGGTGCACCGAGTGTGGTTCGTGTTTGCGCGCAGGCAATTCCGATTCGACATGTGCCCCGTGCAGCCGGACAAAGCCGGTGGTTCCGGCGGGCTTCTACGACGCGCCCGAGCTCCAGCGCGCTCTCGGGAATTACGAGTTCTGCCAGGTGTTTCGGGCCGTGCGCAAGGCCGCAGGGCTGTCGCAGCAGCGGTTCGCCGAACTCACCGGCCTCACCCAGCAGATGGTCTCGCTGGTTGAACGAGGCAAGCGAAATCTGCGGGACGTACTACTTGTCGCACGACTCGCCAACACGCTACGGATACCGCCTCATCTGTTGGGTTTTGGCACCGAATCTGGCAACCTGGACCTCAATAGGGAGGTGAGCCGAGTGGAACGCAGAGATTTCCTCTCGATCGTCCTCGGGATCACGATGAGCTCCACGCTCCATCCCGATATCGCCCGTCTGAGTGAGATGCTGCCCTCTCAGGCCGAATCGGTACCGCGACGCCGCATCGGGGTAGCCGATGCCGAAGCAATCGAGAACACGGCCGACTGGTTCCGCCAAACCGTCGGTGCACAGGGCGGCGGGTTGATCCATTCGGCCGCCCTGGCACAGCTGCAAGCGGTCCGTTCCTTCGACGACGCACTCTGCACAGAGGAGGTCCGGGCACGGGTCGACCTGGCGATCGGGTACCTGGCGTGGATCGCGGGCAAGGCATCTTGGGACATCGAAGCGCTCGATCAGACCAAGCAGCTGTTGCTTTTCGCCCTCAACCGCGCCAAGCGCGCCGAACAACACCCTCGCAGCACCGACCTGACGATCGCGGTGCTACTCGACGCCTCGTACCATGCCCTGCGAGAGGGCCACGACCCCAGCCACCAAGGGCGCTCGGCGCTGCGCCTGGTCGAACACGGCTTCAACGTCGCTAACACCAGCCTCCACGGCGCGAGCACGAGCGTACGCGCCGATCTCTACACCAATCGGGCTTTCTGCCACGCTACGCTCGGCAATGCTGACCAGTGCCACGACTCGTTGAACATGGAGGGCGAGACGTTCGCGACGATCCAGCCGGACACCGTGCCGCCCTGGCTCCGCCACATCACCGAAGCCGAAATCGCGTCGCACCGGGCGTATTCGATGCATCTGCTGGCCCGCACCCAGCCCGAGTTCGTGCCGACAGCGGTCGAACAGCTGGACGTCGTTGTCAACGATTCCGATCTCACCTACGCTCGAACGCGCGCGGTCCAACTGACGAACCTGTCCGAGCTCTACATCCGCGGCGGAGACCTCGACGCCGGCATGCGGATCGGCCAGGAAGCGATCGCGGCGGTCAACGGGCTTTCGTCACGCCGGAGCCGGAACCGTCTGCAGGCCATTGCCGACGCCGCCGAGCCGTTTGCCGCGAAATCATCAGACATGGCGCAATTGCGCACGGAAGTTCACGCCGCCGTGCACGAGACCCGGGTATAACCCAACACTGGGTTGGAGATTGGAAATCAACGTGCTGATTTCCATTGAAATCGCCCGTCTGTTGGGTTTTGGGTGATCAGGAGGCGGCGACCAGAGCCGGGTTGAAGCCGACCCGCATCTCCGGGCGCAGGCCCAGCTCGCCACCGGTGAGAAGGCGTTCGGTCCGGATGAGGATGTTGTAGTGGTTGGGGAAGTGGCAGGCGTCGAAACCCAGCACGGTGCCGATCAAGCTGTCGTCGATCCAGAACTCGTCGCCGCGATCGATGACTCCCGCGCAGCCGAGTTCGGCGAAGCCGAGGAAGCCGACGCGGTCGATGCGAGAACCCGGTGCGGTCTCCCGGTGATCGGTCGTGACCAGCTCGTGGACTTCGCCGCGGCGCACACAGCGGCTCGCATGCGGTTCGAGCGACATGCCGCGCTCGGTCCGCCGGTGCAGCAGGACTTTGACGAGGGTCCCTCGCACCGCTCGCTTGGCGCCGTCCTCGTCGTAGTTTGTCACGATCACTCCTGGACTATCGTTGTGGACCGTTGTTTGCGATAGCTCGCCTCCACCAGCTCCAAGGCGGCGAGCCCGTCGCTCGTGGTGGACCCGGTCGAGACGGTGTCGGCGAAGTCTTCGAGGATGCCGACGTACTCGTGCCACAGTGAGGATTTGAACCCCGAGTGGTGTGCCAGCATGTCGGCCCGCAGCACGGTTCCGTTGTCCAGCCGCACTTCGACGTCCTTAATTTCGCCGGGGTACGACCAGTCGAGTTCGACCGTGGCGGCGTTGCCTTCCGCCGACCGCAGCTCGATGAGAGCATGGCGGTCGATCCCCGCCTCGTCGTGCCGGACATCCGCGCCGGACACCTCGACGTCGCCGAGAAACTGGCGGACGAGGTCGAATGCGTTCGGACCGTTGTCCGCTACGCATCCGCCACCGCAGCGCTGCGGATCGAGGTACCAGGTATCCGAACCGATATGTTCCTCGATGCGTTCGAGATACCGGACACGCAAGGATTCGATGCGAGCATCAGCGGGCAGCTCCCGTCGCAGGGCGAGCACATTGTCGTTGTAGCGCCGGTGAAACGCGGTGAAAAGTGGGATTCCTCGTTCGCGAGCCAAGGCGTCCAGCTCACGCCCTTCGATGCCGGAGATGGCCAGTGGCTTCTCCACGCAGACCGGGATCCCGGCAAGCAGCGCGTCCCGGCAGACCTCGGCATGCGCGTCATTGGGAACCGTGACAACGACGGCGTCGAGGTCCGCCGCTGCCAGCATCGACCGGTGGTCGCGGTAGCAGGGGGCGTGTTCGCGGTGCGGCGCCAGTGCGGAATCGCGCACATCACACACCGCGGCCAACTCCCAGTGCGGCAACCGGGTCAATGCGGCGAGGTAGAACTTCGAGATGACTCCGAGCCCGACGATGCCGATGCGGCGTGCCGACATCAGATGGCTCCGTTGGCCGGGCCGACGACCCCGAGGTCGCAGAGTTCTTGGTAGAGGCGAATCGGGATCTGGATGCCGTCGCGCAGCCGAGTCCGGGCGCGTTCTGCCTCGTGCCAGCCCGGATAGCGCACCGGGGCCCCGTCGTCGCCCGCGGGGCAGGCCAGCAGGGTGCCGAACAGCGAGCGCACTATGTCGTGGAAATCGTCCTCGGGCCGCAACTTTTCAGGTGCGATGGCGAGGAGGAAGAATCCAATGTCGTCGTCGCGGCCATGTGGGCGACCGTCGCCATTAAGCGCTTCGGGGGCGGGGCCGAGTGCCGCTCCCGATAGTGCGGCGGCGAGCAGTTCGACGGCCAGTCCCAGGCCGAACCCCTTGTCGGCGCCGGTGCTCGGGTCGCCACCGAGCCAGCGCAGGTGGGCGTCGCCGCCGTCGAACGCGGTCGGGTCGGTCACCGCATTTCCGGCGTCGTCCTGGAGCCACCCCTCGGGAATGCGCTCGCCGCGATGCGCGTAAAGGCGGATCCGCCCGGTTGGGACCACCGTCGTGCTCATGTCCAGGACGAACGGGTAGCCGTCGAGAGCGGGTGCCGCGACGCTGAGCGGGTTGGTGCCGAGCATGGTGACGGCACCTCGGGGCGGCCGGGCGATCCGCTGGCCGCCGCAGTTGCTCGCCACCACACCGATCATGCCTTGCTCCGCGGCGCGGGCCGCATGGAACCCGGCGCAGCCGAAATGCGTCGCGTTGCGGACCGAGACCAGCCCGATGCCGTGTTGCCGGGCGCGCTCGACCGCGGAGTCCATCGCCTCGGCGGCCGACCACAGCCCGAGCGCGCGATTCGAGTCGATGACCGCACAGGCACCCAGATCCGTGACGATCCGGGGTTCCGCGACCGGGTCGACCCGCCCGGAGTCGAACAGTGGCAGGTACAGCCTTCCGAGGTTGAACACGCCGTGCGACTCCATCCCGGCCAGATCGCCGTAGCAGAGGGCGGTCGCAGCGGTGGCGGCGCGTGCTCGCGGAACCCCGCGGCGGACGAATAATTCGGCTACTGCGGAGAGGAGGTCGTGGTAGCCGACGACCACCGCCTCCGCCGCCGCGACATCGGTTCGCTGGACTGTCATGCAGGTCTCCCCATTTCGGAAAAGGTGGTGAGCAGTTCGGCCACGGTGGCGGCGAATGCCTCCAGATCCACCAGGTCGACGAACTCGCCCGACGCGTGGGCGTTGTTGTTCTCCAGGCAGCCAGGTCCGAGCACCGCGGTGAAGGTATCGGCAATGCCGTCCATCCAGATCGCGTCGCAGGTGAACGCGGGTTCCTCGGCGGGCCACCGGACAACCCCGACCGACCGCAGGATCTCTTCGGCCCACGGGTCGTGATTGTGCAAGCAGGGCATGCCGCGCTTGGTCCAGGAGAGCTGGGTGATGGCAGCCGCGTCGGCGGCGGTGCGCGCGAACTCCCTGGTGTTGCCGAACCGGTCGGCGAATTCGCGGACACCGGAGTCGACCGCTTCGGCCACCGCTTTCTCCAGCGCCGCGCCCGCTGCCGATGACGCGTACGAGAGATTGAGCAGCAGTCGTCCTCGACCGTAAACCCGGTTGTGCATGTCGCCGGTGTGCAGTCCGGCGACACATACCCGGCCATCGCGCACAGCGGAATCCAGCTCCTTGGCCAGGTGTTGCGCGAGGAAACCCAGCAGTACGGTGGCGTTGTGCCCGGCGTCTGGCCGGTCGTCGATCGAGCCCTCGCCGTCCACGGCGATGCACGCGGTCATCGAGGCGGTGGACCGCGGAAGGTACCGCAACCCGGTCGGCTCGCAGAAAACGTTGACGCGGCCGAAGAAACCGGCCTCGACCAGTGGCCGTGTCCCGTACGTCCCCAGCGCGCCGCCTTCCTCACCCGACACGGCCTGGATCAGCACCGCTACCTCGCGGCCGATCGCGCTGTTCGCCGTTGCGGCCGCTCGCACCCCGGCCAGCAGAGCCACCGCGGGCCCCTTGGCATCCACCGCCCCGCGCCCGGTGAATCGGGAGCCGTCGAAACCGACGGATTCGAGCCCGGCAACCGTGTCGAGATGCACGTTGAACATCACCGTCGACTCACGCGGCAGTTCCGGGCCCAGGCGAAGCACCAGGCTCGGCTGCTGTGCCAGGAACTCGCGTTCTTCAGCGGCGACGCGCACCGCCGTCGGCACATCGTCGCGAAGCATCGAATCGACAGCGGGAGCAGCATGGTGCACGACCCGCATGCCGAACGCCCCGGCGGCAGCCGCGTAAGCGCGCTGTGCCTGCCACAGCTGCGGGGGGCCATCGTCCGGTCCCGCCTCCAGCGGACCGACGGTCGGAGTCCGCAGCAGTCGCAGCAGGAGTTCGTGGTCAGTTTCGCGCAGTAGGGCGGGGTGCCTCATCGGCCGGTACCGCAACCGGACAGCTTGGGCAGCACCGCATGGTCCAGCAGGCGGCTCAGCCGTTGACCGGCTCGGATGAACAGCGTTGCCGCATCGCCGACGGCTTGCAGGTTCTCATGGGGCCGTGTCGCCAGGTGGGGTTCCAGGGACAGCACGCCCGAGTATCCGGCGGCCAGCAGGAGTCGAAGGCATTCGGCTACCCGAGCGTCGCCGTCACCGGGCAGCGTGTACGCGGTTCCTTCCGGTGTGGACACGGCATCCTTGACGTGCACGTGAGCCACGTGCGGAAGAATCTTCACCAGCAGATCGGATGCGTCGTAGCCGTGTGGCACCCCGTTGCCCGTGTCGAACAACAACTTCAGCGCGGGACTGCCGACTTCATCGAGCAGGCGCAGCATCCGGTCGGCGCTATGGCCGGCCCACCCGGCGCAGTTCTCGTGCAGCAGCGTGACGCCCAACTGCTCGGCGCGGCGGGACAGCGCGGCGATCCTTTCGAGCACTCGCCCGGCCCAGTCAGCCTCCGTCAGGCCGTCATTCGGATAGGACATGATCCTGATGTACCGGCAATCCAGCGCGGCGCACTGGTCGGCAAGCGTGTCCAGCTCGGCCAGCTCCTCGTCGAACGGCACGCTGATCGGCCGGGCCCAGTTACCGATCCGGGAAGCCAGGCCCACCACCTCGATCTGTTCCGCCCGCAGCCGGTCGGCGACCCTCCGGAAGGCATCGGGATCGAGGTCGCCCATCGCCGTGGCGTCCACGGCGCGAAGTTCCACCGCGCGCCAATCAAGGGCGCGGATCGCGGCCACCTGTCCTTCGAAGTCGACGGCCGCCTCATCGCCGATTCCGGCGAGCCGCCTCACCGGGAAGCGCAGTTCACTGTGCATGCTCAACCTCTCCGGGCGATCGCGGTGCGGCACCGCAGTGCTCCTTGGCCTCGCACAACAGGCGGACCACCTCGCAGTGCAACGCGAGGTCGGATCGCCGGCCGCGATGAAAGTCCTGGTACGTGCGCCGCATGAAGGCGGTTAGCGCGTCGTCCCGGAAAACCTCGTACCGAGGCCGATCGCCTTCGACGATCAGCTGTGCGTGGTCATCGTTCTCGCTCAACGGGTAGTGGCCGGTTACCCGGCCGTTCTCGAATTCCAGGGTGATGCTGCGTTGCTGGACGGGTGAGGTGAGATCGGAGGTGATCTCGGTTCGCACGCCGGAGCCGTGTCGCAGTGCCAAATGTGCACTGCCGAGTCGCGGGCGAATGACGTCGGTACAACGCATGTCGGTGCATCGCGCGTCGAGGAGTTCGGCGGGGCCGGCCAGGTCGATCGCGACGCCGAGGGAGTGCGGTACCTCCACGTCGAAGGCAGTCGGATGTCCCTGGGTGGTCGATGACCGCAAGAAGCGTGGCTTGTGCTGGACGGCCCGGATCGAGCGCAGCGCTCCGAGCTCCCGGCCCTGCATCAGGGTGCGCAACTCGCCGGTCAGCCGCGCGGTCAACCAGTGTGAGACCACCGCGAGGTCGAGTTCGTGCCGCCGGCACAACCACAGGATCTCATCGAGTTGCCCGCGGTCGACTGCCAGCGGCTTCTCGACGAGGAACCGGCGGAACCCGTGCTCGACCAACTCGCGGAGCACGGATGTCCGCGACGACGGCGGAGTGCAGATGTGGACCACGGTGGACGACAACGGGACCAACAACGACGCGTCGCTGATCGAGTCGGCGATCGTGACGCCGGCGAGGCCGTGGCCCGCTTCTGGCCGCGGATCGCAGGCGACGGGTGTGCCGCTCAACAGCGGGCCCTCCGGTGCGCTGGCCATTCGCGAGAGGACTTTCAGGTGGAGCCCTGCGCCGGATCGGCCTAAGCCGATCACGAGGGGTTGCAGCAATTTTTCTCCGTCAGCGGGTCGTGCGGCCGTCGCCGTGCGCCGACGCCGGGCGTGGTCCACGGTGTGGTCCACGGTGTGGTCCAAAGGGGACGACTTCAGCAAAAGATCATCCTAATCGGCGACAACCTATCGGGGGCGGGGGAGAGCGCGTCAAGTGATCCGAACGGGTTATAACCGCAAAGAGTGAAAAAAGATCATGTACGGCCTCCTGGCTTTCGCAATCGAGTCGTCGTCGGCTAACTTCGCGCAGCGTGAACTCCGGCCAACGGAATTTGGGGGTGTGGCAGCAGTGTCGCTCGAACGAGTGCCTGGCGGGACAGGGGCGGCAATACCAGGATTCACCCGAGAGGGGAGATCCGGGGAGGTTCCGTTCTTTTCCCAGGCGGCGACCTTCGAGCGGCTGTGGCCGGTGATCGAGGCCAACCTGACGGCCGTCTTCGACAACGGGAAGTTCTCGCATGGTCGGCAGGTCGCCGAGTTAGAACGAGCGCTCGCCGAATACACCGGCGCCGCCCATGTCATTGGCGTGAACAGCGGCACTGACGCGCTGGTGTTGTTGCTCCGAGCCAGCGGGATTCGGCCAGGTGACGGCGTTCTCGTCCCGGCCTATTCATTTGTGGCCACGGCCACGTCCGTGGTGCTCGCGGGCGGTCGGCCGCAGTTCGTCGACATCGATCCCGTGAGCTATGCGTTGCATCCGGACGCGCTGGCCTCCGCCGTCACCGCCGGCAGCCGTTTCGTCATGCCGGTGCACCTGTTCTGCCGGATGGCCGACATGACGGCGATCTCCGCGGTGGCCGACCGGCATCAACTGACGCTGGTCGAGGACAGCGCCGAGGGAATAGGCATGTGGCAGAAAGGTGCTCACGCCGGGCTGCACGGTGTGGGCGGCGTGCTGTCGTTCTTCCCCAGCAAGACCCTGGGCGCCATCGGCGATGCCGGCGCCGTGCTGACCAACGACCCGACGGTCGCGGAACTGGTCTCCGGTCTACGCCACCACGGCAGGTTCGCTCCTACGCTCGACAACTTCCCCGGCATTTCCACCGAGACCGGGATGTGCGGGACCAACAGCAAGATGGACGACATCCAGGCCGCCGTCCTGCTCGCCAAGCTGACCGAACTGGACCGCGACATCGCGCGGCGCGCGGAACTGGCCAAGGCATACCAGGAGCGGCTTCGGGGCGTGCCCGGCATCGTGCGCCTGCCCGAGACGGTGGACCGGCGATCGGATGCGGCGGACGTCTTCTACGTCTACCTCGTCGAGGTCGACCGCCGCGATGAACTAGTCGAACACCTTGCGCGACAAGGTGTCGGCACCGAGGTCTACTATCCGACGCCGCTGCACCTGCAGCCCTGCTTCGCCGAACTCGGCTACCGCCGGGGCGATTTCCCGAACGCCGAGGCGGCCAGCCAACGCGCCGTCGCCCTGCCCCTCTACCCGGACCTCGACGTCACGGAGCTCGATCGGGTCTGCGAAGCGATCCGCGAGTTCTACCTGGGGAGGGCGAAGTGAGTTCCGGACACCAGATCCCGTTCTTCCCACCGGATCTGTTCGAGGGCGACCGCAAGGTCATGATCGACCTGATCCGGGAGATCGGCACCGGACCCGCGCAGCGGTTCATCCTCGGCGACCACACCGCGCGTTTCGAGCAGTTGCTGCGCGATTCCCTCGGTGCGGCCGACGTCGTCGCGTGCGGCAGCGGGACCTCCGCACTCGGACTGGTGCTGGCGGCGATGGGGGTGCGCGGGGGCGACGAAGTGGTGGTGCCCGCCTTCGGGTGCGCGCCCTTGGCCGCCTCCGTGGTGAACCTCGGGGCGACACCGGTGTTCGCCGACATCCACCCGCACAAGATGGTCGTCGACCCGGACGAGGTGGACCGGCGGATCACCGACCGGACCAAGGCGATCCTACCCGCGCACATGTTCTCGATCATGGCCGACATGCCGCGGTTCACCGAACTCGCGCAGCGCCGCGGCGTCCGGCTCGTCGAGGACTCCGCGGTCGCGCAGGGCGCGGTGCTCGGCGGCACACCGGCGGGCATGTGGGGCGAGGCGGGCGTCTTCTCGTTCGTGCAGGTGAAGTCGTTCGGGATGCCGGGCGAAGGCGGTGCGATCGTCACGCGTGACCCCGAAATCGGGCGGCGGGTGCGGATGCTGCGCAATCACGGGCAGGACGGCAAGCAGCGCTTCGTGCACCACGTCGTGGGGCACAACAGCAGGTTTGACGAGATCCAGGCGGCGTTCCAGACCTACCGCTTCGACGGTTTCGCCGAGCGGTTGCAGCGGCGCGCGGCAATCGCCGATTACTACACCGAGCGATTCGCACCGCTGGCCGAACGAGGTGTGGTGCCGCCGCCACCGGACCGGGATGGCCGCTGCTACTACGTGTATTCGTTGCAGGTCGAGCGGCGCGACGAGTTGCGGCAACACCTGCTGGAGCGCGGCATCAGCACCCATGTCTACTACCCGTCGCCGCTGCCGGCGCAGCGCGCGTTCGCCCGGTTCGCGGGGCCGGGTGATCGGTGGCCGAACGCGGAGCGGGCCAGCGGCCGGATCCTCGCGTTGCCGATTTACCCGCATCTGACCGACTCGCAAGTCGAGTACATCACGGCTGCCGTTGGCGAATTCGCCCGCAGCTAGTCGCCGGGGCCCGAAGCCGATCGGGCCCGCGGTGCCAATTAATCCGAAGGAGACTGTGTGCAAGCCATGACTGGGGAAGCGGCCTGTCCGACCGATGAGGAGGTCGCGGCGGAATGGGCTCGCCGGGCTGAGCGCAACGGTCTGGCGCGCGTGATGCGCGCTTCGCAGCCTGCCGAGCTCAACGCCGGGACCACCGGTGTGACCCGCGGCATCGTCGACGAATACCTGCGACTCGTGGCCGCGGACCTGCGGCGGCCGGTGGCCACCGCGCTGGAGGTCGGTTGCGGAGTCGGCAGGTTGACCCCCACCCTGGCCACCCACGCGGACCGCGTCACCGCGATCGACATGACGCCGCAGATGCTCGACAACGCCCGGCGAAACTGCGCTGACCTGACCAATGTGGACTTCATGTTGGCCCGGGCGGAAGATATTACCTGGCAGGCAAGCATGTTCGACGTCGGCGTCTCGGTGTGGGTGCTGATGCACCTGCTGGACGATGAGCAGTTGGCGAAGGTGTGCACGTCGCTGGCCGAGTCGCTCCGGTATCTCGTGCTGATCGAGTACAGCGGCGCCCAGATTCCGGTCAGCCGGTGGTCGCGGCTGCGCACGCTGGAGGACTACCTCGCAGTGTTGCCCGGTGCACAGGTCCTCCAGGAACGATCCCTGGACTACGGCGGCGACGCATCGACCGCGGCGCTGATCCGCTTCCCGGATCACGCATGACCGCCCGCAGAGCCGAAGGAGCGCCGCGATGACGAGCAGCACCGATACCCTAACGCCGACGGCAGTTCGGCCGGAGAGCAAGTTCCGCAGCTACACCAGGCTGGGCAAGCTCGACGTCTACGACTACTACCTCAGCATCCTCGTGGTCCTCTCCGCGGTCATCGTGCCCGCAGGGCGGTTCGGGCCCGCCACCGCCGCGATGCTCGTCGCGTTCCTGCTCGGCGAGATCTTCGTGATCATGGCGCTGGTCGCCTTCGACGACCTGACCGGCTTCCGGGACGGCAGTGACATCGCGAACTACGGCCCGGACAACCCGTTGCGGATGAAGCTGCGCAAGCCGCTGGTCGCCGGCACGTTGACGGCTCGCGAAGCCCTCGGCTTCGGCTGGGTCACCGCGGCCATCGGCGGGGCGTTGTGGGTCGGCGCGATCGCGCTCGGGCCGCACCGAGCCATGTGGACGGTGCTGCTGATCGCGGTGTTGTACGTGATCTCCCTGCAGTATTCCTACGGAATCAAGATCAGTTACCACGGTTTTCAGGAAGCCTTTATCGCCGCACTCGGAGTGGCGCTGGTCGTGGCGCCCTACGGCCTGGCGACGGGGACGTTCTCCTGGTTCGTGTTCGTTCAGGCACTGCTGTTCGGGGCGGGCCCGCTGATGTTCGGCGTGTATTCCAACACCAATGACGTCGAGGGCGATCGCGCCGTCGGTCGCCCCACGGTTGCGGCCCTGGTGTCGCCGAGGGGCAACGCGATCTTCGTCGGGTCGCTGTCCGCGGCAGAATTCCTGATCGGCGCGGTCGCTTCCGCGTCCGGGATCGCGCCCTGGTGGTTCGTGTTCCTGATGCTGCCGGCCACGGTCCTTCGAGCGCGCCAGTACTTCCTCGGATTCCGGCGGGACGACATCATGCGCGCCCGCAAGCTCGGGTTCGTCGTGCACCGGGTGTCCGTGGTGCTGCTGATCGCCGCGAACCTGCTCGCCGGTTGGGGTGCCGCCGCATGAGTACCGATCTCGATGTCGCGGTGGTGGGTGCCGGCGTCGCCGGGCTGACCACCGCGCACGAGCTGCACCGCGCCGGGTTGCAAGTCCGAGTTTTCGAACAGCAGGACCACGTTGGTGGCCGGATGCACAGCCTCCGGCACGACGGCTACACCATCGACGAGGGTGCCGAGCAGATCCCGCTGCACGGCTACCGCGCGACGTGGGAACTGCTCAACCGGCTGCGGGTGCCGATCACCGACGTGCCGTTGATCGGCAAGTCCATCGGGATGTGGCGCGACGGCCGTGCCCATGCCGGTGTGGCGGAGAAATCCGCTGCGTTCTCCGGGGCCGGGCTCTCGCCACGCGCCCGGCTCGACCTCGTCCGGTTCCTGGCCTGGTCGGCGCGCCACCGCGACGAGTTCGACTGTGACCACCCGGAGCGCAGCCCGCTGGGAACCGCTACCGTCAAGGAGTTCGCCGCACGCTACCACCGGGATCTGCACGACTATCTCCTGCAACCGGTCGCCGGCAGTTTCTTCGGCTGGAACACCGCGCGCTCCACGGCGGCGCCGATGGTGAGCCTGTTGCTCGCGGTGGGTGACGTGGGAACCTGGCGAACCTACCGGGACGGCATGGACCTGCTCGCCCGCCGGCTCGCCGACGGGCTCGACGTCGTCACCGGCAGTGTGGTTCGCCAGGTCGTCAGCGACCGTGGTGTCGTCCGGCTGTTCGTCGGCGGCGACGTCGTCACGGCGCGATCCGTGGTGCTGTGCGTGCCCGCCCCGATCGCGGCCCGGCTCTACGCCAACCCCTCCGGTGAAGACTCCGCGTTCCTGTCGGCGTGCACCTTCACGCCGACATTGAAGGTGAGCTGCCTGCTGGACCGGCCGCTCGCACCGGAGTCCAGCAAGCCGTTGTACGTGCTGCTCACGCCCGAAGCGGAGGACGACGCGCTGTCCGGCATCATCGTGGACCATGCCAAGCATCCCGGGCGAGCTCCGGCGGGCAAGGGCTTGCTGAGCCTGATGGCCAACGCCCGGACCATCCCGGAGCTGCTGCAAGCACCGGAGCAACAAGTCGTCGAGCGGCTCACCACGGCGGCGCGGCGTTACGTGCCCGGCCTGGAATCGGCCTGCCGAGAGCATTTCGTGCATTCCTTCGTCCACGGCCTGCCCGAAGCCACCCCAGAGGCGCTGCACCGACGCGCGCGTTTCATGGCGCGCCCCGTTGGGCCCGTGGAGTACGCGGGCGACTGGGTGATGCTGCGCCCGGCGAGCGAGGGCGCGGTGCGCTCGGGCGCACTCGCCGCAGCACGCGTCCGCAGCCGACTCCGGGCCTCCCAGCCCATCGTCGCGTAGAGAGTGCTTCAAGAGTGCTTTGCGTAGCGGTGCGGGTAGCGGCCCCCTGCGGGAGTTGCCGTCGCCGCCTGGCGGTCCAGACGCGATGGGGGATCCCCGACTTACGTAGGCACAAACCCTAGGAGATTTTCTTTTGAAACCGCATGACATGGGTGTTCTGTTCGACGAGTGCGCCGAGCTGGGCGCCGCGACGCGGGTCTATCTGGACCGGCCGTTCGACATCGCCGCGGACGCCAAGACCGACTACAGCGTTGCCGAGCTGGCCGTGCTGGTCCAGGATGCCGCGGGCTGGCTGGCCGCCGCAGGCGCCGGTCCCGGTGATCGCGTGGCGATCGTGAAGGACAACCACTGGGACTACGACCTGCTGGCCTGCGCGGCGGTGCGCATCGGTGCCGTTCCCGCGCAGCTTTCCGCCCACCTCTCCGGGGACGCGCTGGAGATCCTGCTCAAGCGTCTGGAACCCAAGCTCCTCGTCAGCACCGCCGGGCTACTGGAGCGTTGCCGACAGGTTGGGGTGGACCTCGCGTCGTTCGCTGACACGGCCGTGACGTTGGACTCCGCCGCGGTGTTGGACTGGGCCGCGCCGGGCAGCGTCGCGTTGGACGATCTGCGCGGGCATCGTGCCCCCGCCCCGGTGCGGCGGCACGACGACCAGCCACTGGTAATCAACCACACCTCGGGCACCACCGGGGTGCCCAAGCTCGTGGTGCATTCGACCCGCACGATAATCGGCAAACTCGCGCGGTTCGAGACCATTCGCTACCCGCGAATCGGGGTGCGGCGGACCGACACAGTCGTCAACGCCAGCGCGTTCGCACACGGCCGTACGTTCTGCTGGACAGCGAGCGTGATGTGCCTGGCGCCGAAGGAAGTCTCGATCATCACCCAGCAGGACCCGGACGTCGTGGACCCGGTGCTGCGGGCGCACCCGCCGACCATCATCGAAGCGATGCCCGCTTCGTTCGTCCGCTTCCGGCCGCTGACCGACCGACTGGACAACCCGTTCCGGCAGGTTCGCTTGTTCGTCAGCACCTACGACGCCATGCATCCGCCCACCATCCGGGCCTATCTGAGCGCGAGCCGGCACCGCAGCCCGTTGTGGATGCAGGGGTGGGGGCAGACCGAAACCGGACCGTTGACCTTCCGTTTCCACACCCGCCGGTCGGTGTCCGCGGCGTTGCCGCAGTCCGACACCCGCCACCTCGGGAACCCGGTGCCCATCAAGACGCGGCTGCGGGTGGTCGATCCCGACACCTTCGACCCGCTGCCGCCGGGACGGGCCGGTCTGGTCCTGGCGAAGACCGGGGCCCGCGCGCTCACCTACGTCGGAGAACCGGACCGGTGGGCGGCCAAGCAGGTGGGCAGCTGGTGGAACACCGGAGACATCGGGATCCGCAACCGCAACGGGAGCGTGCAACTGCTGGACCGTGAGGTGGACCGGACACCGCAGCTGAGTTGTCTGGCGACGGAGGACCTTCTCGAAGACCGCCTTCCGCAGGCCGTCGAGTGCATCGTGCTCGGCTGCGCGGGTGAGGAGCCGCTACCGGTCGTCGTCACCGCGGATGGCGAACTGGAGCAGGACTGCTGGGAGCAAGCGGTCCGAGGACTTCCGCGGCTCAAGTCGCCGGTGGTCCTGACCTGGGACCAGGTTCCGCGCACGGGAACCGGGAAGGTGCGGCGCGCTGCCCTACTGGAACAGCTCACCGGTCGCACCAAAACCAGCGGATCCGGCCGCTGGACCTAGCGAGTGCTTACGCCGCTGATAAAACAGACTTTAACGAAGAAGGAACATGCAATGGGACAGCCCACGGTCGAGGACATCGGTTACGTCTTCGACAACCACAATGTGCACAGCCGTGAACAGCACCGCTGCCTCGCCGCGGCTTATGACCCGATGACCCTCGAACGGCTCGCGGAGACCGGTGTGACCACCGGATGGCGGTGCCTGGAGATCGGCTCCGGCGGGGGCACCGTGGCTCGGTGGCTGGCCGAGCGCGTGGGCCCGACCGGTGAAGTGGTGGCCACCGACGTCAAGCCCGCGCACATCGCCGAGCGTCCGGGACTGGTCGTCGTCGAGCACGACGTGGTCACCGATCCGTTGCCCGACAACGCCTTCGACCTGATCGTCGCCCGCCTCGTGCTCCAGCACGTGCCGGAACGGCTCGCGGTCCTCGACAAGCTGGTGCGGGCGCTCAAACCGGGCGGCTGGCTGCAGATCGACGAGTTCGACACCTCCTACGAACCGCCGCTGCTCGCCCCGGACGCGCGAGCCGAGGAGCTGTACCGGACGTTCCTGGCCACGAAATCGGCCGTCATGCGGGCTGGCGGCGGCGATCCCGAGTGGGGACGGCGAGCCCCGGCGGCCATGCGGGCGGCGGGACTCGTCGACATCGACCCGCGACCGCGCATCCAGCTGCGGCACGCGGCGTCGGCCGGTCTCCAACTTCAGCTACACCACACCTACCACCTGCGGGACAAGCTGATCGCCGCCGGCATGACCGACCAGCAACTCGACGATGTCCGGGCCCTGATGCGGGATCCGTCGTTCCGCGCGACGTCCAGCATCATGTACTCCATCCAGGGCCGCCGTCGGCAGGAGGACCCGAGCCGGTGACGCTTTCGGTTGCACGCGTCGAATCCGCGGTCGCGGCCCAGGTCGCGGCCCGAGCACTGGATCAGGTGGACGATCCCGCCGTGCACGGCGTCGGTCGCGAGATCGACTGGGCCGGCCCGGTCGACCTCCCGCTGTCCGACGAGCACACCGTCCAGGCGGCGTGCGGCATCATGCACGTCCACGGGCGGGCGAGCGGGGCACCCGTAGCGCTGGCCGTGGACTACGCGTCCGCGACCGCAGGAGTCCTTTGCGCGCAAGGAGTTCTCGCCACGCTGATCGCACGGTACCGGGGCATGGCCGTGACCGGTGTCCGCACTTCGGTGAGCCAGGCGGCACTGCTCGCCCTCGCGCAGTACCTCGCGGCCGCGACCGCCGACGACCCGCCGGAACCCATCGAACCCGGCACGTCTGCCTTTACTTGCGCGGACGGGCGCCGATTCGAGCTGGAGACCCTGGAACCCATCCGGTGGCTGGACTTCTGGACCCGGCTCGGGGCAGAGCCCGCCGCCGTCGGTCGCGGGTGGCGGGCATTCCAGCAGCGCTTCGCCACGGCGACCTGCCCCATGCCCGACGCGCTGCGTGCGGAGGTTCGGCGGAGGCCCTTCGCGGTGGTGCATGGCGCGGCCGACGCGGCCGGGGTTGACCTGATGGGCATCCGAGACGAGCCAGACCCGCCGACGACGGCCCGGCCGTGGACGCTCGCCCCCTTCCCGGACACAGTCTCCACCGGACTCGGGCCCACTGCGGACAAGCCGCTCTCCGGCGTGCGGGTCGTCGAATCGACCCGTCGGGTGCAGGGGCCGATGGCCGGACACATCCTCCGCCTGCTCGGCGCCGACGTCGTGCGCATCGAGCCGCCGGGCGGCGACCCGATGCGCGGCATCCCCCCGATCGCGGGCACGTGTTCGGCGCGGTTCAGCGCGCTCAACGCGGGCAAAACAGTCGCGGAGATCGACATCAAGTCGGCTCCGGGACGCCGAGCCGTCCACGAGCTGGTGGCCGGAGCGGACGTCTTCCTGCACAACTGGGCTCCGGGCAAAGCGGCACAATTGCAGCTGGACGCCGATGACCTGCGCCGCACCAGCCCCGGACTGGTGTACGCGTGGTCATCGGGGTGGGGCGATGCGTTCGGGGCAGCGTCCCCGGTGGGGACCGACTTCCTGGTGCAGGCCTACACCGGCCTTGCGGCGGCGGTGTGCCCTGCCGACGAGCCACCATTGCCGTCGCTGATGACGCTCACCGACGTCTTCGGCGGCCTGATCTGCGCGCAGGGTGTGTTGGCCGCATTGCTCGACCGGATCCGCACCGGACAGGGCGGCCGGGTGGATTCGTCCCTGTTCTCCGCAGCGACCGCCATTCCCCGCCGAGCCAGGCGGGTCGAGTGGACCCCGCTGCACCGTCCCGTCCGCACCGAGGACGGGTATCTCGCATTGGGTCAGGACGCGTGCCCGGACCGGCTCGCGAGGGTGCTGGGACTGGGCGCTTCGGTCGGTCACCACGAGATCATCTCGCGGATCGGCACGAAGCCGACCGGCTGGTGGCTGGACCGGTTGCGCGACTCGGGCGTCTCGGCGATGCCCGTGTGCACCGATCTCCGCGAGCTCGCGATGGATCCGCGTTTCGGCCGGGCGATCGCCGTCGACGAGCACGCATTCGCCCGCACACCGTGGGAGTTCTGGTGAATTCTGGTTGGCAGTCGAGCAACGGAATCGAGATCCGCGACCTGGTGTCGGCCGAGGCGCGGCGTCTCTGGGTCGAACGAGGCCACTGTCCGAACCGGGATCTCTATTCGCTGTTCGTGGAGCACACCCGGAGCCACCCGGACCGGGAGGCAGTAATCGACACGGCCGGGCCGGTGGATTACGCCTCGCTCGACGAGGAGGTGCGGCGCATCGCGGCTCGGCTCGCGGACGCCGGCCTGGGCGAGCGCGATATCATCGCGATCCGGCTGCCCAACGACCGCAAAGCGGTGGCGGCCGAACTCGCGGTCGCAGCGGTCGGGGCGGTGGCGCTGCCGTACCCGCCGGGGCGGGGCAGTCGCGACACGCTGAGCCTGCTAGGCCGGTCTCGCGCCCGCGGCGCGATCTTCGCGGCTCCCTCCGACATCGCGTTGCAGGCGGACTTGCCCGACCTGAGCGCGGTTTTCACCTTCGGTGCGCGGCAGGCGGGCGCGCTGACGCTCGACGAGCCAGGCCCGGGGCACTGGGTTGCGAGGCCGGTGGCCCCGGAGGCACCTGCCCGGATCCTGGTGTCCTCCGGGTCCGAGTCCGAACCGAAAATGATCGCGTACTCGCACAATGCGATGGCCGGTGGCCGAGCCAATTACGTGCGCGCATTGCACCGGAACGGCGGCGAGACGCCCATGCGCAACCTCGCCCTGGTGCCGCTGGGGTCGTCGTTCGGATCGCTGGCAACGTCGGTCACCGTGGCTGCCCTCGGCGGCACCCTGCTGGTGGCCGACACCACCGACCCGCGCGTGGCGCTGCGCATGATCAGCGAGCACCGCCCGACCCACGTCTTCGGGGTGCCGACGATGCTCCGGCGCATCGCCGACCAGCAGCCGATACCGGGCGAAGACCTCAGCTGCCTGCGGGCCGTGGTGTCCAGCGGAGCGGCGCTCCCGGAGGTCACCGCCGAGGCGTGCCGTCGGCGCTTCGACCGGCCCGTCATCACCGTGTACGGCTCGTCCGATGGCGTCAACTGCCACACCGCGGCCACCGGCCTCGCCAAGGAAACCGGTACCGGCCTGCCGGATCCGGCGGTGGCCGACATCCGCATCCTCGGCACTGACGGCGAGCCGGTACCGGCCGGCGAAGCCGGCGAGATCTGTGCCCGAGGGCCGATGAGTCCGCAGTGTTACGTCGGGAGTCCGGAGCTCGATGCACGCTATCGGACCGCAACCGGCTGGGTGCGAACCGGCGACCGCGGGTTGCTGGACGGACACGGGCGGCTGCACGTTCTCGGTCGTCTCAAGCAGGTCGTCGTCCGCGGCGGGTACAACATCAGCCCGGCCGAGGTCGAGCAGGAACTCGGTGCGCATCCTCGTGTCGCCGAGGTCGCCTGCGTGGCCGTACCGGATGCCGACCTCGGTGAGCGCCTGTGCGCATGCGTCCGCGAGGTACCGGGCTCCCGTGCGCTGACGCTAGTGGACATCACGACGTTCCTGGAGCAAGAACGGGGACTGGAGCGACGGAAGCTTCCCGAACTGCTCGTGTGCGTGGCGGAGATGCCGCTGGGGCCCACGGGCAAGATCTGCCGACGGACGCTGACCAAGCTCGCAACCGAGCGATACCCCAATCCGACCGAACTACTTGAGGTGAGCAGAACGTGACGGTTCAACCTACTCCGCGGCTCGATTTCGGCCGCGTGACACCCGAGGCCTTCGGCGCGCTGCACGACCTGGCGTCGAGCAGCGCGGCCAAGGCCCTGGAATCGGGGCTGGATGGCCGTTTGCTGGAACTGGTCCGGCTACGCGCATCGCAGATCAATGGCTGCCGGTTCTGCATCGAACTGCACTCGCGGCAGGCGCTGGCCGGCGGCGAGGACGACGCTCGGCTGCGATCGCTCGCCGACTGGCGTGATTCCCCGCTCTTCGATGAGGACGAGCGTGCCGCACTGGCGCTGGCCGAACGTGTGACGCTGGTGCACACCCGGCCGGACGAGGACGAGGTCTACCGAGCGGCTCGGCATCGGTTCGGCGAAACGCGGCTCGCGCATCTACTGTGGACAATTACCGTCATCAACGCCTACAACCGTCTCGCCATCGCGACGACGGCGGCCTGACTTACCGCGATTTCAATGGAAATCGGCGAGCAGATCTCCATTGAAATCGACGGTTACCGGGGTCCCAACGGCGCCGGGCTGAGCAGCGGGATTCGCAGCGCCCTCGTCCTTGCGCGCCGTTGCAAGACCCTCCACTTTGATCGATGCCGTACTGTAACTTTTCAGGCTTCGACCGTCCGATCGGCGACATAGCTCGAACTCAACCGACGGTGTACCAGACCGTCGCGGTCTCGCCGACCTCCAAGGGCGGAAGGGATACGGCCCCTTCGAACACCTCGTGACCCGTCGCCGGGAGCACCGCCGGTCGCCACTCGTCCTGAACCAGCACCCCGCAACCGGCCAGCTCGGCCGCCAACTACCGCGATAGGTGAGCATACGGCGCCTCCGTTCCGGTCTCGGGCCACGCCAGCGAAGCAGCTGGCACGAGATCCAGCCGCCGTCTAGAGAAACACGGTCAGCGACGCCTTTCCCTGCGACTGCCCGAAAAAGCATTCGAAACCTGCATGAACAGGCAATCGCGGGACCACGTCGTGGCGGCCTCCTTAGTGGCTGCGAGTGGGTGCCGATCTCCAGTGCAATCGCCGTGATGAGAAAACGTCGCCTAAGGCGGACCGCATCACGGTTTCGGTGAGGCCGCTTCGGCATCCGAACATCGCGCACGATCTTGGTTAGGTGCGGAAACTAACCGGCTCGTCTCCCTAGTCAGCGGCGGCTGCGCCGGATGCCGGATGGGCTCTTGATCCACAGCCCGCCGCGGGCCGCTCGTCACCTGCGCTTATCCCGCTGTCCTATGCCGATAAGAGGCATCCGGGTGAATGCCTGAACATGTTGCCCGGTGAATTGAACGTTACGACTGTTACGAGACGTGTACTTGGCGTGGGTGAACGGGCGCAGCTTGTACTCCGGTCGGCGGAGGTCAATGATCCTCCTCTTGGTGCGTCGTGGTGTCCTTTGAGGCTTCGACCGGCCTCCAGCGCCGCTGGAAGGGCTTCGTCCAACTCGGCCGTTGATTCCTCGGCCGCTGGCTCTGTGGTCTGAGTGGGTGGTTTGCGTGTCTGTGATGGTGCCCGGGGAGGTGAGACGGCTTTTTCAGGTGCTGACCGGTGAGGACATGACGGATGCGGACGAGGATGCGTTATTCGCGGTTGTGGGGGCGTTGGAGTCGGGCGCGGCGACGGTGGAGGTGCTGGGTCCGGTGGTGCGGGATGTGGTCGGGCGGGTGCGGGTGGAGTTTTCGGGGAAGGCGGCGGACCGGTTCACCGCGCGGTTGGACAGATTTGTTCCGGCGCTGGAGGCCGGGAGCGTGGGGTTGCGGGAGTTGGCGGGCTTCGTGGAGAACCTGGCGTTACAGGTGCAGTATCTGAAGTTCGTGACGGTGGGTGGATTGCTGCTGTTGCTTGCGGAGATCGCCTGGGCGGTGGCGATGGCAGGGCCCACGGCTGGGGCGAGTATGGCGTGGTTGGCGGCACGTTTCGCGGTGATGCGGTTTCTGCTGACGCGGTGGTGGGGGCAGTTGTTCGTGCGGCTGGCGGTGGCCCAGGTGGTGGGGATGGGGTTGCAGCTGTTGGTGGAGGTGGGTGCGCAGGGTGCGCAGTTTGCGTTGGGGACGCGGAAGAAGTGGGATGGCCAGCTGACGACGATGGCGGTGGGGGTGGGGTCGTTCAGTGCGTTGCTGGCGGTGCCGCTCTCGGCGTTGGGCAATGTGGTGGGTAATGCGATTACCAAAGTGTTGGTGCGGGGTTTGGGCGACAAGATCGATGCTGAGGTGTTGGCCGCGGCTGCCAAGCATGCTGTGGAGGAGCACGCGGAGCAGTATCCGTTGTCGTCGATGGCGCGCTTTGCTGATGTGGTGTCGAAGAATATTGAGGATTTCACGGGGATGTCGGTGCGGGCGATGTGGGCGGCCCGGTTTGGTCACGGGCTGGGGGAGTCGTTGGAAGAGGGGTTGACCGAGATGTTCGGCGAGGCGGGGTATGGGGCGTTGAGTGGTCAGGGGGCGCAGTGGAATCCGTTCTCGTTCACGGCGGGGTTGTCGGAGGCGGTGGGTTCGGGTATCGGGAATCTGGCGGGGTTGGCGTTGCGGGGGCAGTTGATTCCGGCGGGCCGGGCGCGGGACGCCGCCGGCGGGGAGAAGGATTCCAGCGGGACGGACACCGACACCGACACCGACACTTCAGCGGATTTGAAGGTGGACTTCGGGTCGCAGGCGGGCGAGAAGCCCAGCTTCCGGGAAGCCCTCAGCGAAAGGTCCGGCTCGACGGGCGGCGTGCCCGATACCGAAAAAGCGCCCGATACCGAAAAAGTGGCACTGGGTAAACCGTCCGTTGTGGCAGAAGGTGAAGAAAGTGGGGCGGCCAAGAAGGATGTGCCCGACTTGTCTCCGTCCTGGGGTGTGCCTTCGTTGGGTGGCCTGGTTCATGGAGCTTCGATACCGGAACCCAGGGTTGCCCGGTCTGTCGACGGGGTGGCGACGCCCGGTGATGAGCCGAGGGGTGTGGACGCGGGTGCCGGAGCGGGGCAGGACTCTCCGGCCAGTATGTCCGAGAGGACGGACGATACCGGGGTGGTGGTGTCGTGGCGTGCTGGTGATGCAACGGCTCCGGGCGCGCTGCGGGGACAGGACACGCCGCCACCCTATAGCCCGCCTCGCGGTGACGACCTTGTCCGCAGTGGTTCACCGGTTCCCGGCGGACGTGTCATCGGTGGCGATTCCGACGCCGTAACGCCGCCGCTGGCGTACAGCCGTGCCGTCGGTGACGGCCATGGAGAGATCGCATCGTCTAATGTGGATAATCACGGCGATTACCCGAGTGCTTTAACGGGTTCTGAAGACCGGGTGACGGTTAGCGATTCACCGCAGCGTGACGGTCACGCCGACGCTGCGGAGTCTGGCATGGACAGTCCGGCCGCGCCTGCGGATGGTGTGCGGGTGGAGACCACGACACAAGTGGTCGACTCGCAGCTGGAAAAGCCGTTGCCGGGTAGCACTGATGAGCCCGATTCGTCTTCGGTCGCCGTCGTCTCGGAGACGTCTTCTCCGGTGGCTGGGACGGTTCCGCACCCCGACGGCGGGACCAACGTGCAGGGATTTGCGCGGGGTAGCGCAACCGTTCCTGGGGCGTCCGTAGGGGTGGATCCCCACGCGAGTTCTGTTGCGGGGGAAACGATCTCGGCTCGCCCGAGCGGTGGTCTGCCGGATTCGTCGATGCCGATGGATACCTCGTCGCGAATGGCCTCTTCGAGTGCCCCGATTACTGGTCGCGCCGGCCTTCCGGTGGGGTTGCCGGAGGACGCCGTGCTGGTGACGGTGCCGGCGGAGGGGCTGTCGGACGGTGGGGTTGCGGAGTTCGTGCGTGGCCGGGCCGGTGATGTGAATGCGGGTCCGGTGGTGTTGGTGTCCGGAGATCGTGCGGGTGCGGGTGTGGTGGTGTCGCCGGGGCAGGCCGCGGAGGCGGCCCGGAGTGCGGGGCGTGATGTCGTTGCGCTGATGCCGGGGCGTGATCGGAGTGGTCCACAGTGGGTGCGGTTTGGTGCGGATGGGTCCAGCCCCCGTCCGGTGGGCGGGGCGGGTTCGATTGAGGCGCCGAAGCAGGCCGGCGGGCTGCATGTTGTGGCGAACTCGTCGACTGTTATTCCTGAGGGTGCGGCGCAGAAGGCGGTTCCGGGTGCGCAGTCGGGTCCGGAGACGGCGTCGGCGGACGCTGACTTTACGGCTACCGGCACGGTGGTGTCCGAGGCGGGGCATGCCGGGGAAAGACCTGGATCGACGGCCGTGGCGGAGTGGACGGAGTCGGATCTCCGCAGGGAGGTTGAGTTGGCCCAGTCGGTGGGCGGGCCGCGTGCGGCGGCGGTGCGGATCGTGCAGGGCACGCACGATGTGGTGTACCTGGCCCGGGGCGAGTCGGGCATTTCACTGGATGAAGTGGTGGCATTGGTCGCCGCAAGGGCCGCTGCGGTTGGCCGTGCCGAGGCGGAGCGGTTTTCTCGGGAGCTGGCGGCCAAGCTTGGTACGCGGGGGACGGGTCTGGCGATCCAGGGCGGCGCGGGGCCGTATCCGCAGGCGGATGCTTCGGTGCCGGAGGGGCGTGCGCCCGTCGTGGAGGTGTCTGAGCGGGCGCGGTTGGTTTCTGAGTTGAGGATGTCGGTCGAGCGGGTGCGAAACGAGTTGGCGGCGAACAAGCCGCGGCTTCGCGAGATCAGTGCCGAGAATGGTGATTCAACCAGCGGGGCAGTGGATTCTGCGGGTGGTGTGCCGACGGAGGTTGCCGCGTCGGCCGATGTGGCCGCGCCGGAGCGGTCGCAGTTGGTTTCCGAATTGATGGCTTCGGTGGAGTCGTTGCGGCAGCTTGTGGTTGACGCTTCGGCGCCTTATGCGCCTGAATTACGTGCGCGGATGGAGTGGTGGTCGGATATCGCGCAGCAGCCCTCACTTCAGCGCATGGAGGTAGGGGCGTTGCGGAACGAGACGCAGGCTGCTGCCGCCGCTGTCGGGATGGTGCGACGGGCCCGGCGTGACGCCGCGGTGCGGGAGATGAATGCGTTGATCGAGGCGGCTGATGCGGCGTTGCTGGAAGTGACGGATCGGCAGGGGCCTGAAGCTCTCTTGGGTTTGTTCGCCATTGCCGATGAGCTACTGGGTGGTCGGGCGGCGGAGCCGCTCCGGCTTGTGATGGCGCATCAGGTGTTGCGGGCACCCGATGATCGGGCAGCTGCCGAGGCGATGCGGCAGCGGTTGCACGAATACCTGGCCGCGAGCATGAGCGTGAGTGCGGGTGCCGGCCCGGAGGCGGGTGGCGGTGGCGGCGTGTTCCCTCCGCAGCCGCGCGATGAGGTGCCGGCGGTTGAAACGGTGCGCGACGTCAACAGCATGGATGCCGGCGACGCCCTGGGGCAGGAGCGGCGTGAGCTGTTGGAGCGCCTCTACATGTTGATGGATGCGGGTGATGATGACCGGGCAAGCGGTCACGGTGCCCGGGACCGCGCGGATGCGGGAAAGCGACCGGCGCAAGGCCCAAGCCCCGGCTCTGTTGACGCGAGGGGTGCACAACGCCGTCGGTCTTGGCCCATCTTATGGCCGAAAAAGAGCGGGCCCTCTGGGGTTGGTGGTCTCCTGTCGAAGCAAACGACTTCGGAGTCCGCCACGCCCGTAGCCGAGACCGGCCCGATGACAAAGACAAAGTCGGCCGAGCCGTCGGGGAGGACCAGCGAAAATCCCACCATCGGCAAAGATGCGCCCGGCGAAACCGCCGGTGCTCGGACCAAGCCAGACGGCGACGACCCAGGCAGACCCCGGTTGCGGTTGCCCGGGTATCTCCGTCGCAGCGCATCGTTGGGCCCGGCGCGGCAGCTCAGCAGGACCGTGGGGACCGACCAGGTCGTCGCGGCAGCGGGAAGACTGTTGCCCGACGACAGCGACAAGGACGGCCTTGACGCGTTGAAACAAGCCGTGAGCAACGAAGTCGGAACCTTGCTCGGCTATGGCCGCGAGTTCCGGGTCGGTGATGCGAAGCTCTGGGTACGCGCCGAGTTCGACTGGACGCACCGGGTCGCCGCGGACGGGCCCGGCGCCGAGCAGTCGGCCACCACGATGACCGAAAGCGCCACGGGAGCCGGCACCAAGTCCGCCGGAAAACCGAACTACCGGCAGATTTTCTTCATCCCAGCGGTCCCGGGGATGATGGCTTTCGGTGCGGTCAACCTGCCGACCGGGACGGCGGTGAACAGAGCCACCGATCGTGTCGATACCAACAAGGAGTCGATGACCATCGCCTTGCCGGACAAGCATGTTTCCGGCGGCGACACCGAGTACGCCGGGACACGCGCGGTGCGCGTGCCGGTGCGGTTCCACATTTCCCGGCTGGATGACGAGGGACGTAGCAGCACTGGTGCCACGATCGTTGGTGGAGAAGGTCATCCCGGCGCCGGCCCGGTCGGCGTCGAGTTGAGCGTGCCCACCGGGTTGCGGTCGGTCGATCGCGGTCGTGCCGTGCCGGTGCCGGCTGAGCTGCCACCTTCGGTGCTGGAAGGAACCGACGTCCGGCACTTGATCCATGGCCAGTACCAGGGCAAGCCCGTGCGGATCAAGACGGCGCCGGGTCAAGTACCGGCCATCTATGACCAGGTGGCCGCGCAATTCGGCGCGCTTGGCGGCCTGGCGCGCGATGTCCTGCGACACTTCCTCAGCCAGTCCGGCATTGAACATCTTTTGCCGCGGATGGCGGTGAGCCAGCAGGAAGCGGCTGCTGGGCGTGGGTGGGTGTCGTCGGAGCCATTGCTGCCTTCTGGCAATCCGTTGAAACGGATGTTGTCCACTCGCGTGCGTTTCGTGCAGATGCGTGCCGTAGCACGGGAAGTCGCTTACCTGGAGAAGATCGACAATGCCTCGTTGGTGTCCTCCAGCAAGGGGGGCGCGACGGCGACGAGTCAGCACGGTGCGGGTCGCGAGGTAAGTGGATCGGTGGCCGGGGGGCCCGGTGTCGCGGTTGGACCGGTGATCGCCTCGGCGGCTCCTTACGTCGGGGGCAGCGTGGGACGCAGCCACGACCAGCAGTTCGCCCATGCGTCGGGACGCAGCGATGCCGCGGCGAGCAACGTCACGGTGGTGCGCTACCGCACTGTTTACGACTTGCAGGTCCGCACGCCCGGCCGCCCGCCGATCACATTCCCCGAGGCGGTGGATGCCATCCACTGGACAGTATCGCAGTTCGCCCGCGAAGCCGGTCTGATCAACGACGACAACCAGCCGCATCCGCACCGTGTGGCGGGCATTACCGGCGCGGCGTTGGCGGCCAGCGGGGCGGGAGCCAAACTCGCCCAGATCCTGCGCGATTCGGCGCGCACGATCCCGGGGCATCACCGGTGGGCATGGCGGGACACCGCATTCGTCGCCGATTTCGACGATCCGAAGCTGGCCGGGGGAATCAAGGCCAAGAAGGCCCGGCAGTTGGCGCGCGGCGAGCAGATCGACACCGCTACTTCCAGTGACCGGTTGTCGTCACCGCGGGTTGCCGAGGAGATGCTTGCCGATCAGGCCACCGTGGTCGAGTTGGTCGAACACGGCCGAGGGCACGACTACCACGCTTCGCTGGCGCTGGCGGCGGAGGTGCGTGATGTCAAGGATCTGGGCCCGATCGACGAGGCGGCCGCGACGGCGACCCTGACCGATTCCGAAACCGTGCAGCACAGCACCGGTGTGACCTGGTCGGCCGAGGCCGGCTTCGTGGCGCGCATCTACTCGGTGCTGGCCGGGGAAACGGCGGTCCTCACCAGCTACCACAAGGTCAATTTCGCGCGGGGAAAGTCCTCGGCCACCGGGGAGAACACCGAACTGTCCTTCGGCGGCGCTCGCGGGAACGAACCGACGGCCACGGGCAGGGTGGGACCCGAACCGCGCAAGCGCTTAGCTTACCGGGTCAGGTACAAGGCGTCGGGAACGCATTGGCAGGAGTGGAACACGCTCGCGAAGGGCGTGACCATCGGTAGGCCGGGCATGCACACGCCACCGGTGCGGGACCTGCGGATCGTGGACCGCACGGCTGCCGCCGAGGGCCGTGAGCCGGGCGTCGTCGATGTCGACATCGTCGTCGATCTGCCCGCATGGCAGGCGGAAAAACTGAAAACCGAGTTGATCGAAATAAAGAAGGCCGCCGTCGAACCCGTCGGGCGATCCCAGGTCCCCCACGACGACGAGACGACGCGGCGCGGGTTCTCGCGGGTCTTCGACGGTATGCCGATCGTGTCCTTGCACGGCATGAAACACCTCCGTGAATCGGCGTTCAAGCAGCTCAGGGAACTCTCCGGGCACTCAAGCTGGCAGCTCGGGGACAACGGGCGCCTGGTTGATTCCGGGATGTCGTTGGCCACGGTGCGAGGGAATCCGCGCAGCCTCAGCAAGAAGTTCCGGCTCGACGGGCTGTTCTCGCCTCGGCGCCGCCGGGACCAGCACGGTGCGGTCGAATATTCGCTCCTGCTGCGCGACCCCACGCCGGTGCTGGACGCCGAGGGCAAACCGGTCAAGGTGTGGCAGCAGCCGACGCACTCGGTGACCGGCGGGCGCAGCACCTACAGCGGGACGACCAGCACCGTCACCTTCGGCAACTCCATCGAACCCGCGATGATCCCGATCAGCGACTTTTCCGCCCAGCACGGCCCGAACACCAGCAGTCTCACCGCGCTGGGCTTCGCCGACACCACGCTGTGGGCGGGCAGTTCGTCACGCAAGCGCGGGCAGGTGGTCAGCAGCAGCCACACGCGTTCGGTGACGGGCAAGCCGCGTGAACTGCATCTGGTCGAGGTGAACGTCGAGGCCACCGTCGCCACCGAGGTCCGCACGGTGGGCAAGATCGACCGAGTGGGACTGCTCGCACCGAAACCGGCGGTCCGGTCGGCGGAGCGATTCACGCTGCCACGGGCAGGCACGGTCCTGGTCACCGACGAGCAGTTGCAGGAGATCAGGACCAAGCAAGCCGAGGTGGACGCGCAGCGCGCCCGCAACGCCGCCGGAGGATGGGCGAGCCCGGTGAAACCTCCCAGCCCGTCGGCGGATGTGGTGCCGGTGCCGGCCGGGCACGCGCTGGCCGCGCCGTCGTGGAGTGGTGGGGTCACCGAGGCGGTCGACTTGACCGACCGAATTCCGCTGTTGCACGAGAAAGTGTCCCGCAGTCTCGGCGCGGAGCAGGCCGATCGGTTGCTGCCGAGTTCCGCACGGGATACCGCGCACGACAATTACCGCGAGGTGGAGCGCTTCCTGTCCAATGTGCAGGCCAAGATGGGCGATGCGGCCAACGGCGGGGCCAGCACGCCGTTGCGGTTGGAGGACAGGTTCAGCGGACGCACCTACGAGCTCCACGTGGGCGCCAAGCTGCGCTCGGAGCCGGTCGCCGAGGGGATCACGCACGGCGAACTGGTCACAGGAAGTGCGGCGTCCATCCTGTCAAGCAGCACCCGACGGGCCCGCCGGGTGCTCCTCGAAACGTTCGGCGCGCTGATCCCCGCGGTTCACATCGACGGATCCGGACCCTCGGGGCCCGTTTCGGACAGCGGCGAACCAGGCCCGTTCCACGGACCCCTCTATGTCAAGGCGGGCCTGGGAATCGCATACGGCGCCGCATGGTTGAAGCAAGTCCGCACCCGGACGCGTACTGCCGCCGAGAACTACACGAACTCGGAGCGGGTGTCGGGAGCGTTGGCGTCGCATCGTGCCGAGGTGTTGTTCGACGTGCGTCTCGAGCGGCATGGGCAGCGGATAGCGGAGGCCCCGGACGTGCGCACCGTCGGGGTGCGCACCGCGGTGGAGGACACAGTGCCCGCCGAGGTCGCTGCGCGGCCCCGCACCGCCACGCTCGCCGACCGCCCGGTGTCGGAGGCTGCGGATGAGGCGGTGCGGCGCTGGCGCTCCGGCGGCAACGCCGAGAAGTTGCCCGCTCCCGGGCAGTTCCGGGCGGTGGAGTTCACCGGCAAGGTTGAGGACCTGGTCGCTGCGGCCGAACGGGCCATCACCGCCGCCGGGGGCGGGGTGAACGCGGATGTGCGCCGGGCGCTGCGAGCGTGGTTCTCCCCGCACCGGTTGGAGGCGCTGCTGGGCAGGCTGGCCGACCCGCACGCGCAGGCTTTGCTGGTCGACCTGCCACCCCAACTCGGCGTCGACGTGGCCGTGCACCTCCGGATCCCCGACCGGGGCACACTCACCTCGACCAGCGGGCGCATCAGCATGGGCGGGTCGATGGCGACTCCGGAGACCGAATATGACGAGGTCAGTACGGGTGGTCGGCATGTTCTTTCGATGGTGCCCCTGATCGCCGGCGGCGTGTCGCATCCGAAGGCATCCGATGACCACGAGAAGAGCGATAAGGCGTTCGCGTCGGCTGGTGGGTGGAACCTTCCGCTGTTTGCCCTGGGTACGCGCGAGTACGAGGGCGGGCAGTCGCTCTGGAGCGAAAGCGCCGGCAAGAAGCTTCCGGACAAGACCGCGGATTCTCCGCTTAAGGGCATTACGAGCACCTGGATGCACGGCGCGGAGTTCCGCATCGTCGCCAGCCCGGGTAAGTACAGCGTCGGCAAGCAGACCGCAGTCGTCGATGCCGGGTTCGAGGCAGGCTACGTGATCCGCCGCGGTGACCGCGGCATCGAGCTGCCCGCCGCGCTGGTGTCCGCCACGAAGGAATTCGCCGAACGGGGAGCGAAGTGGACCGATGCCATCGATCAGGAGCGCGCCGCTCGCGTCACCCTGTCGCAGGCAACGGCAGCCGAATTGCAGGCGAAGGTCGCGGTCGCCGAACAGGAGCGGCGCGAGGCGACGGCGCGGAAACTGGTAGCGAAACAACGCTGGAGTGAGGCGATGGCGCGGGAGCAGGCCGCGCAGCGGGCGTGGTGGCAGGCCAAGCGGACCTATGAACTAGAGCTCGCCATCGCCCGCACCGAACCCACTCTCGCAGGTGCCCCCGCTGACGCGCGCGTGACAGTCGGCGAGGACGCTCCGTCGAGGGTGCGCGCCCGCCACGCCTTGTACCCGGTAATGGACAAGGTCCTAGAGGCGAGACGACAGGGCTACCAGCCTCGCGTGCGTTACGTCGTGCACGGCGATCTCAACGCACGCGACGACAACGAATCGCAAGCCAAGAAAGACTTCTCCTACGTCGCGAATGAACTGAAGGACAAGCTCCGCATCGCGCAGTGGAACATCCCGGAGGACAACCGGTTCGGGCCCAGCGATGTCGGACTCGTCGCGACGCCGCAGTTCCTGCCCGCCGAGGGACCCACCCGGGTCGAGATCTGGATCGACGTGCGGGCCCGGCGAGCCGACCTGGCGGCAGCGCGTGAGATCACGGCCACGGGCACGGCAGGGGCGAAGGACAAACGGATCCCGGTCCCGCCGAGCCTGCAATCGCCGTTTACCGTATACCCGTTGGCTGATTGGGGCCTTGCCGGTGGTGGATTGCCGGTCGGCCCAGGTCAACCGGGACTGCGCGGCCTCGGCACCGGACCGGCTGTAGGCGCCTGACGCGAGGGCATGGTACTGCCCGGACGCCGACGCCGGCCTCGCGGGCCATCATGCTCGGTGTTGCGGACATGCGAACGGTAGCCGCCGTCGTCCGGGATCCGGCGGATTTTCCTGATGTTCGGGTGTTCGCGGGCATGGGTGCTCCGCGCGATGCCCGAAACCCGTGGTGAACGGGATCGTCGGTTGGGTCTTCGGCGGACTGATCACGGTGCGGTTGGGTACATGCGGGCAAGATCGTGGCGGCGTTGGGGAAACCGGCTTTGAGTGTCAGTGTCGGGAAACGCATACTCGGTGGACTAGTTGTGGGCACGGGCGACGGGGAGCCATGAGGGATCTTGCCGAGCGCGCGCGTGTTTGGCTGCACGAAACCCGTGGGTCTCGTGTGGTGCTCAGCGATGAGGCACCGGCCCTCACGACTGAGCGGGCGGTGCTGTTCGGGCGCCGTTATGCCGGGTCCCTTGAGCCGATGCCGGTCGCGACGATCTGTGCACCCAGGGATGGCGGAGATAGCTTTCGGGACGCCGGTCCGGTTGATGAGGAGCTCAACCTGTCGCGGTCTGAGTGGCGTCTGTGGGTTTGGCGGGTCAGCGCGCGTAAATGCCTTGTCGCGACAGATGCCGCAGTGAACGGTTGGCCGCCTTCGGCTTTGCCGCGGGATCCGGTAACCGAGGTGCCGGGTTGGTGGGACCGGATGTCGGCGGATCATTTTCCCGGTGCCGAAGTGGTGAGCGGCTCGGCATGCGGCGAGGTGGCGGAGTTCATTGTGGAGGGCGGAGAGGGTACCCGTGTGATGGTGTGGTTGCGTCGTCAGCTCGGTGGGCGTGAGCTGACCGGCCACCTGTCGTACGCCGACTACGCCGACGGCGATGTTGTTTTCCTCGACGGTGTTCCGGCCACGGTCGCCGGTGTCCGGGCGCACCGGCATTGGGCTGGGGTGTTGCGGAAGGTCGAGACCTTTCCCGTAGGCTCGGTTGCCCTGATCTGGATAGGTAGGAAGGATTGCCGGGTAAGGCAAAGCGTTGCCCACCTGTTGGCGGTGGTGCGCGACGATGGCGGGGTTCGGCTTGTCGATCCGACGGAGTGGCGTGGTAAGCCGTTGATCGACCCGACTCCGTTCGAGCTGCGGGTCATCCGGTTCCTGGCGCACCAGCGTCGTGCCGCTTGGCCACGCGCCGGCGAGGTCACTAAGCCAAGAGCATGACATGCGGGTGCGGTCGTGGCGGCGGGCGACCATGAGGCAGTCGACGGTTGCCCGGTGCGTCCCCAAGCGACTGCGCCGGAGGCGCGGCATGAACTATTTCGAGTGTGAGCTGATGAGGTGATTGCGAATGTCCTTGCTGGTGCCGGAGGAGGTGAGACGGCTTTTTCAGGTGCTGACCGGTGAGGACATGACGGATGCGGATGAGGATGCTTTGTTCGCGGTGGCGGGGGCGTTGGAGTCGGGCGCGGCGACGGTGGAGGAGCTGGGTCCGGTGGTGCGGGAGGTGGTGGGTCGGGTACGGGGCGGGTTCTCGGGCAAGGCGGCGGACCGGTTCGCGGACCGGTTGGAGGCGTTTTCTCCGGTGTTGGAGGCGGGTGGTGTGGGGTTGCGGGAGTTGGCGGGGTTTGTGCGGAATCTGGCGTTGCAGGTGCAGTATTTGAAGTTCGCGACGGTGGGCGGGTTGGTGTTGCTGTTGGGGGAGGTGGCGTGGGCGGTGGCGATGGCGGGGCTGACGGGTGGGGCGAGTATGGCGTGGTTGGCGGCACGTTTCGCGGTGATGCGGTTTCTGCTGACGCGGTGGTGGGGGCAGTTGTTCGTGCGGCTGGCGGTGGCCCAGGTGGTGGGGATCGGGTTGCAGCTGTTGGTGGAGGTCGGCGCGCAGGGTGCGCAATTCGCGTTGGGGACGCGGAAGAAGTGGGATGGCCAGCTGACGACGATGGCGGTGGGGGTGGGGTCGTTCAGCGCGTTGCTGGCGGTGCCGCTCTCGGCGTTGGGCAATGTGGTGGGTAATGCGATTACCAAAGTGTTGGTGCGGGGTTTGGGCGACAAGATCGATGCTGAGGTGTTGGCCGCGGCTGCCAAGCATGCTGTGGAGGAGCACGCGGAGCAGTATTCGTTGTCGTCGATGGCGCGCTTTGCTGATGTGGTGTCGAAGAATATTGAGGATTTCACGGGGATGTCGGTGCGGGCGATGTGGGCGGCCCGGTTTGGTCACGGGCTGGGGGAGTCGTTGGAAGAGGGGTTGACCGAGATGTTCGGCGAGGCGGGGTATGGGGCGTTGAGTGGTCAGGGGGCGCAGTGGAATCCGTTCTCGTTCACGGCGGGGTTGTCGGAGGCGGTGGGTTCGGGTATCGGGAATCTGGCGGGGTTGGCGTTGCGGGGGCAGTTGATTCCGGCGGGCGGGGCGCGGGACGCCGCCGGCGGGGAGAAGGATTCCAGCGGTACGGACACCGACACCGGCACTTCAGCGGATTTGAAGGTGGACTTCGGGTCGCAGGCGGGCGAGAAGCCCGGCTTCGCGGAGACCGTCAGCGACAAGCACCTGTCGCGGAACGGCCTGCCCGGCGCTGACTCTGGGTCTGGGGCTGACTCTGGGTCTTGGGCGGGCTCTGGGTCTGGGGAGAACTCTGGGGTGACGGCCGCCGGTTTCGCAACGGTGGTCACCGACCCAGTACCGGGTCTGGTGGGGGCGAATATTACGGCCACGTCGGCTTTCCAGACTGGCAAGGAGAATTCGGCCGACTTGTCCCGGGCCGCAGGTACGAAATCGCCGGGTCGCGCGGCTCAAAAGACATCGGTGCCGAAGCTCACGGTTACCCCGTCGGCGGGTGGGTTGCGGGATGTGGATACCGGTGTCTCGGTGGGAGGTCACGCCGAGATCGGTGAGCCTGGGAAGCCGAGCGATACCGGGCCGGTGTCGTGGCATGAGGGCGATGCAACGGCCCCGGATGCGCTGCGAGGCCAGCACAGGCCGGGCACACCGCCGCCACCCTACAGCCCTGCTCACGGTAATGGCCTCGCTAGTAACGATTCACTGGTTCCCAGCGGGTTCACGGTGCGGGATTCGAGTGTCGATGCGCCGCCGGCCTACGGACCGGCCTCCGACAACGGCTACTCCGCTGTTTCATCGTCTGCTGTAGACGATCCGGCCGATTCGGCGGCGGGCTCGACGCAGGTGCCGGCGCCGGGGTCGGGTTCTTCCAGCCCCGGTGGCTCGCTCGTGTCCGATGGCGGGGTGGCGGATGCTTTCCATACCGGAAATGCCGATTCGCTGCATCGTGTTGAGCATCCCACTACGACCATGTTCGGTGCGAACGAGCTGAGCGTCCATGCCGGCGGTGCGCGGGTGCTGGAGCCCACGGTCCCGGTGGCGGATTCGCCAATGGGAAAGCCGGTGACAGATGCCACCGATGTGCTCGACATGTCCTCGGAAGTCGCGCTCTCGGCGACGAATTCTTCGGCGGCCACGGTGGTTCCGGAGGTCGATGGCAGGGCGGGACAGGTGTCTGCCGGGGGCGGTGCGACACGTCCCGGTGTGCCCGCAGCAGTGGAGCCCGGTACGGATTCTGCTGTCGGGAACGGGTATTCGTCTCGACCGGGCAGCGGTAATGAGCCGGAGTCATCGTTGGCAGTTCCGGCGGACACAGCGGAGACGGGGGGTTCGCCCTCACCCGAGTCGCGGCGCGCAGACGAGACGGCGGGGTCCGAGGCGGGTTTGCAGGGGCCCGCCGTGGAACAAGCGGATTCGGCCGGTGTGAGGGAGTGGACGGAGTCGGTTCTGCGTCGGGAAGTCGAGCGCGCCAGGGCTCTGGGTGGGCCGGGTGCCATGGCAAAGCGGATCGTGCAGGGCACGCATGATGTGGTGACGCTGGCCCGTGGGCAGTCGGATGTGTCGTTGGATGATGTGGTCGCTCTGGTTGCGGCGAGTGTCCGTGAGCACGGCCGTGCCGAGGCGGTGCGGTTTTCCCGGGAGTTGGCGGCGAAGCTGGGCACGCGGCGCACGGGTCTGGCCATCCAGGCTGGCGCGGGGCCGGATCCGCGAGCGGACGCCTCGGTGTTGGAGGATTCTGTCGGCAGTAGTGAGTTTGGTGGTGTCACTACTGAGTCTTGGCACGATGCGGGCTCGTGGTCGTTCGATCCGGGACCTGTCGGGTCGGCGGATGAGGTGACGTCGTGGGCCGTCAATCCGGGCTTTGTCGAGTCCGGCTTCGGTCTGGGGGCGTGGGCGTTTGATCAGGTGGTGGCCGAGCAGGCATTGGGGCCTGGATGGGACATGGACGAGCCGGTGTGGGGCGCCGCTGGCGGGGCAGGGACGTCGGAGGACCGTCTCGGGCCCGAGTTCTTCCAGAGAGCCGATTTCGGGTTCGCGGCGGAGCACGAGTATGTGAATCCGGCAGTGGTGTGGCCGTCGGTGTCTCTTGCCGACACTGATAGCGGTTTTGGTGCGACGGAATCGGTCGGTGCGAGCAGTAGCAGTAGCCGAGGCCGTGCCGAGGGGGCGGAGCGAGGGCCTAGCGAGGCGGATACGCCCCGGCGCCGTTTGGGCGGACAGCGGGGGAAGAGGGTGCGAGAGGCAGCGCGTGCGGAGGCACGTCGTGCTCGTGACGCGGGTGAGCCCCATACCGGTGACACGTTGGGGACGAAGTTCGGAAAGAGCGCGTCGTGGGGCAAAGCCCGGCTTGCGGAAATCCGGGATGAGGGCGGTTTGACCAGGGCGGAATTGACGCAGCGGGAACTGGAGCAGTTGCGGGAGGCGGCGCGGGTGGAGGCGCGTCGTGCTTGTGATGCGGGGCAGCCCTACACCGCTGAGCAGCTGGGCAAGAAGTTCGGAAAGGGCCGGGAGTGGGGCGCGGAGCGGCTTGCGGAAATCCGGGATGAGGGCGGTTTGACCAGGGCGGAATTGACGCAGCGGGAACTGGAGCAGTTGCGGGAGGCGGCGCGGGTGGAGGCGCGTCGTGCTTGTGATGCGGGGCAGCCCTACACCGCTGAGCAGCTGGGCAAGAGGTTCGGAAAGGGTTCGGCGTGGGGTTGGGAGCGGATCACGGAAGTCAGGAATGCGGGCGGAACGAGCCGGTCGGATTTGATCGAGCAAGGTCGCGAGCGGGAGTGGGAGGCGGCGCGTGCGGAGGCGCGTCGTGCCCGTGACGAGGGCAAGCCCTACACCAGTGAGGCGTTGGCGAAGAGATTTGGCAAGAGCAAGGACTGGGGGCGGCAACGGCTTGCCGAGATCCGGAATGAGGTTGGTGGTTCAGCCGTCCCAGCATCGGGTTCGGGGGGTGATGTGGCAAGGGAGCGCGTCTCGTCACCGGATGTGGCGGCGGTTGAGCAGGGCGCTTCTGTGCCGCTTGCGGTGGCGGAGTGGACCGAGTCGGATCTCCGTGCGGAGATTGCGCGGGCGCTGGCGGTTGCTGAACCGTACGACGCGGCGATGCCGATTGTGCAGGACACGCAGGACGTAGTGGCGCTGGCTCTGGGGGACGCGAAGGCGTCTCTGGATGATGTGGTGGCTCTGGTCGCGGCGAGGTTTGCCGAAAATGGACCTGATGCGGCGGTGCGGTTTTCCCGAGAATTGGCGGCCAGACTGGGTTTTGCGGGTTCGGCGTTGACCGCCAGTGCTGGGGTGGGACCGGATCAGCAGGCGGATGCGCCGAGTTTCGGTGAATCAGCGGGCAGTGGTCAGGTGGTTGATGTGACCGCTGGGTTTGGGGATGGCGTGGACTCGTGGTGGTTCGATCCGGGTTTTGCCGACTCGGCGGATGGCGCGCGGTCGTGGGCGTTTGACCCGAGCCCTGTCGGGCCTGCTGCCGATTCGGCTTCGTGGCTGTTCGATCCGGTGACCGCCGAGCCGACATTGGACCTTGGATGGGACGCGGCTGACCGGGGCGAGACGTCGGTGAGCGCGGATGGGGGCGAGCGGGCACGGCTGGTCTCTGAGTTGAGGGTGTCGGTGGATGCTTTGCGCGGGCTGTTGGTGGATGCGCCGCTTGACTATATGCCTGAGTTGATCGAGCGGGTTGGGCTGTGGTCGGGGATGTTGGATCGGGGCGGGTTCGATGGCGCGGAGCTGGCCGGTTTGCGGAAGCGGGCGAGTGATGCGAAAACGTTGGTCGAGCGGGTGCGCAGCGAGCTGGGATCTTTCTTCGCGGCCGAGCGGTCACAGGGTGCGGCTGGCGGGTTCGGTGGCGAGTATTCGAGCCTGGATGAGACAAGGCCGTCGATGTCTGTTGCGGACACTGATGATAGTGCCGCTGTAGGAACGCATTCTCGCGGTGAAAACAGTGGCGGTGAGCGCAGCGGTACCGAGGAAGCGTCTGATGCCGGCAGGGTGCCGAGCCGGGGCGAGCCTGATCCGGCGTCGGGGGCAGTGGATGGGTCCGTCGGTCTTGGCAATACGGAGCAGGTGCGGGAAGCGGCGCGGGAGGAGGCGCGCCGGGCTCGTGACGAGGGCAAGCCCTACACGGGGGCGGCGCTGGGGAAGAAGTACGGGAAGGGCAAGGACTGGGGTCGGGCGCGGCTTGCGGAAATCGGCAATGAGGGCGGCGTGAGTCGGCGGGATCTGGAGGAGAAATTGCGGGAGGCGGGGCGGGTGGAGGCGCGTCGTGCGGGTGATGCGGGTGAACCCTACAACGGTGAGGAGTTGGGGAAGAAGTTCGGACGAAGCTCGGCGTGGGGCTGGCGTCGGCTCGGGGAGATCAAGGACGACGGCGGTGTGAGCCGGGCGGTGTTGGACGAGCAGGCGCGGGAGTCGGCGCGGGCGGACCTGCGCCGTGCTCATGCTAAAGGCCTGCGCTTTAGCGCCGCGGCGTTGGGGAAGAAGTACGGAAAGACTTCTATGTGGGGTAGGCGGAGGCTTGAGGAAGTCCACGAGCAGGACGATGCGACCCGGGCGGAATCGGCGGATCAGGTGGTACCTGCGCAGGCGCGTCTTGCCCGCGACACGGGGCGGCCGGAGCCCTACACCGGTGAGACGTTGAAGTCCGGAAAGGGCACGGTGCGGCGGCGGGCGCGGCCTGCGGGAATCCGGGATGAGGATGCCGTGTCCCGGTTGTCCGAGGCTGAGCGGGAGCGGGAGCGGCTGCGGGAGGCAGCGCGGGCGGAGGCGCGTCGGGCTCGTGACGAGGGCAATCCTTACTCTGGCGCGGCGCTGGGGGCGAAGTTCGGGAAGAGCAAGGACTGGGGCTGGCGGGTGCTGACAGAAATCAAGAATGAGACCCGGGCGATCCAGTCGGCGGAGGTGGACCAGGAGCGGTTGCGGGAGGCGCGTCGTGCGCAGGTGGATTCCGAGTCCGGTGATGACGCGATGTCGGTATCGCCTGAGTCCGGAGTTGTTGACTCTGGGGATGATGCGGGGGCGTGGTTGTTCGATACGGTGTCCGGTGAGCCGTCGTCGGAACCCGGGTGGAATGCGGGAGGCCGGTCGGTGTCCGTTGCGGACACTGACGGCGGTGTTGGCGAAACGGTTTCGATCGGTCATGGTCGGAAGCGCAGGCGTGCCGATGATGTGACCGATGAGGGTGCGGCGCGGAGACCGGCGGGGCCCGGCCAGGCGTCGGAAGGGTTGGGTGACGCCGAGGGGCCTCGCGACCTGGAGCGGTTGAGAGAGTTGGCACGGGCCGAGGCACGTCGTGCTCGTGACGCCGGCAAGCCCTACAACGGTAAGACGTTGGGGAAGAAGTACGGAATGAGCAAGGGGTGGGGCCGGGCGCGCCTTGCGGAGGTCCGGGGTGAGGTTGTTCTGAGCCGGACGGCGTTGACGGAACGGCAGCGTGAGGCGGGCCGGGCGGAGGCACGTCGGGCTCGTGACGCGGGTGCGCCTTATTCCGGCGCGGCGCTGGGAGCCAAGTTCGGGAGGGGCAAGGACTGGGGTGTGGCGAGGCTTCGTGAGATCAGCAACGAGGATGGTGATTCGGTCGGGACGTCGGGTTTTGGGGGTAGTGCGTCGATTGAAGGCGCTTCCTCGGCGGATGTGGCTGCGACCGAGGAAGCGCAGCACGTTCCCGAGTCGGTCGCTCTGGCGGAGTGGACGGAGTCGGATCTTCGCCGGGAGATTGAGCGGGCCAAGTCGGTGGCCGGGTCCCGTGATCAGGCGGTGCGGATCGTGCAGGGCACGCATGATGCCATGAAGCTGGTGCGTCGGGATGTGGGTGTCTCGCTGGACGATGTGGTGACCCTGGTCGCGGCGAGAGACGGTGGATACGGCCATGACGAGGCGGTGCGCTTCTCCCGTGAACTGGCGGTCAGGTTGGGCTCCGAGGGGTCGGGGTTGGCCATCCGGGCCGGGGCGGGGCCGGATTTTCCCGCGGGCACAACGATGTTCGAGAGTTCTGCGGGCAGTGATGTGTTTGCCAGCATCGCCGGCTGGAGTCATGCGACGGGTGCGGGGTCCTTGCGGGGCGTGTCAGAGGCGGAAATGGCTGAGCGGTCGCGGCTGCTTGCCGAGTTGGCCGGATCTGTCGGTTCGTTGCGGCGGCTTTTGGTCGGTGCGCGGGAGGATTATCTGCCTGGGCTGCGGGAGCGGGTTGAGCACTGGTCGGGGACGTTGAACAGGGGCGGGTTTGATGCTGTGGAGCTGGAGCGGTTGCGCAAACGCGCGCGTGATGCAAAGGCGTTGGTGGCGCGGTTGCGCACTGATGGGTTGGTCGAGCTTTCGGAGCCGCATGGGCGCCCGCAGCAGGTAGGCGCGCGGGTGCCTGATGCCGGTCTGGATCTGGGAGCGGGCGGCGGGTTTCATGACCCGGATGAGTTGCCGCTGATGGCCTTTGGCGAGAACGCAGCCGATCATGGCGGCACCGGAACGGATTTGACCGGTGAAAGCAGCGGCCGTAAGCGGCGTCTTGCCGATGACTCCGTCGACGAAGGTGCGGCGCGGTTGCCTTACGGGCGTGATCACGATGCCGAAACGCTTGACCGGGCGGAGTTGTCGAACGAGCAGATGCGGGAGGCGGCGCGTGCGGACGCACGCCTTGCCCGTGATGCGGGCAAGCCCTACACCGCCGGGGAGTTGGGAGAAAGGTTCGGGAAGAACAAGGAATGGGGGCGGCAACGGCTGTTGGAAATCAAGGATGAGGGTGGGGTGACTCGGCAGGACCTGGAGGAGCGGGAGCGGGTGGCGGCGCGTGCGGAGGCGCGTCGAGCCTATGCCGCCGGTCAGCCCTACAGCCAAATGGCATTGGCGACGAAATTCGGGAAGAGCTTTGTGTGGGCTCGGTCGCGGCTTGCGGAGATCAGGGAAGAGGGTGTGGTACCTCGGCACAATTTGGAGGAGGAGGAGCGGGTGGCGGCGCGTGCGGAGGCGCGTCGTGCCCGGGACGCGGGCAAGCCCTACACGGGTAAGACGTTGGGGGCGAAATTTGGCAAGGGCAAAGATTGGGGGCGGCTGCGGATCGCGGAAATCAGCAATGAGGTTGGTGCGGGTCGGCTGGCAATCGACGAGGCGGAGCAGGAGCGGGAGGCGGCGCGTGCGGAGGCGCGTCGTGCCCGTGACGCGGGGGAACCCTGCACCGCTAAGACGTTGGCGGACAAGTACGGAAAGAGCGACACGTGGGGGCACCGGCGGCTAGTCGAAATCAGCAATGAGACTGGTGTGGGCAAGCCGGCATTGGACGAGCAGGAGCGAGAGGCCGCTCGTGCGGAGGTGCGCCGGGCCCTTGCGGCGGGCGATTCCTACACCGGTAAGGAGTTGGGGGAGAAGTTCCACCGAGGCATGAAATGGGGTGCCTCGCGGATCGCCGAAGTCAAGCAAGAGGTTGGTGGTTCCCAGCCGGCACTGGAGGACCAATTGCGGGAGGTGGCGCGTAGGGAGGTACGTCGCGCCCGTGATGCGGGGGAGCACTACACCGCGACGGCATTGGGAAAGAAGTTCGGGAGGGGCAAAGGCTGGGCGGCGCTGCAGATCGCGGAAGTCGACAACGACGGTGGCGTGTCCAGGTCGGCATTGGAGGAGCAGAAAAGGGAGGCGGCGCGGGCTGAGGTGCGTCGTGCTCGCGGCGCGGGCGAGTCTTGGACCGGCGCCGCGTTGGCGGACAAGTTCGGGAAGGGGAAAGACTGGGGGCGGATGCGGCTCGCGGAAGTCGACAACGAGGGTGGTGTGTCCAGGTCGGCATTGGAGGAGCAGAAACGGGAGGCGGCGCGGGTAGAGGTGCGAAGTGCTCGTGACGCGGGGACTTCCCACAGCGGTAAGACGTTGGGGGACCTGTTCGGAAAGAGCGACGCGTGGGGTCGGGCCCGGATAGCGGAAGTCGAGAATGAGGCCGGCGTGACCCGTTCGCTACGGGAGAAGCAGTTGCGGGAGGCCGGGCGCGTGGAGGCGCGTCGTGCTCGTGACGCGGGCACGCCATACAGCGGTGAGAGGCTGGCGAAGAAGTTCGGAAAGGGCAAGGATTGGGGTTTGTCGCGGCTTCGGGAGATCGGAGCTGAGGTCGCGGAATCAGCTGGCGAAACGCCGCGTTCTGGACAGGACTTCACGGGCAGCGGTAAGCCCAACGAAAGGGCTGCTGAGTCGTTCGCCGCGGGGTTGTCTGAGGGTTCGGGACGTCCCCACGTCGAAGACACTGGGACGGCCGCGGGTTGGTCGGCGGGCGCGTTGGCGGCAAGTACGGATGGAGATGAGCGGTCCCGGTTGGTTGCTGAATTGCGGAGCTTGGTTGACACATTGCGGCGGCTTTTGGTTGGTGCGCCGCAGGGTTATCTGCCTGGGTTGCGGCAGCGCGTTGAGCATTGGTGGGGGACGTTAGGTCGGAGAGCTCTTGATGGCGTGGATGTGGCGGAATTGCGGAAGCGCGTGCGCGATGCCGGGGCGCTGGTGACCCGGCTGCGCAGCGATGGGTTGGTTGATGCATCGGTACCTGTGGGCGCTGTGGGGTCGCTTGACGAAGCTGCCGCGCGGATGCCTGCGGGGCCTGGTCCGGCGCCGGGGGTGGTGCCCGAGGCCGACGATCTTGACGGTGCGGAGCAGGTGCGGGAGGCGGCGCGGGCGGAGGCGCGTCGTGCTAGTGACGCGGGTGAGCCCTATACCAGTGAGGAGTTGGGGAGGAAGTTCGATAAGCACAAGGAATGGGGTCGGCTACGGCTTACCGAAATCGCCGCGGAGGGTGGTGTGGGCCGACCCCTTTTGGAGGAGCAGGAGCGCGAGGCGGCGCGGGCGGATGCGCGTCTTGCTTGTGATGCGGGTGTGCACTATACCGGTGCGGCGTTGGGAAGGAAATACGGAAAGAGCGCGTCGTGGGGTAAGGCCAGACTTGAGGAAATCAGAGGCGATGCGGGTGTGAGCAGTCGGCACGATGTAGCGGAGCAAGCGCGGGAGGCGGCGCGTGCGGAGGCGCGTCGGGCTCGTGACGCGGGCAAGCCCTACACCGGCGGGGCGCTGGGCAGGACGTTCGGAAAGAGCGACGACTGGGGTCGGTTGCGGCTTGCGGAAATCAGGGATGAGGGTGGCGTGACGCGGTCGGCTTTGCGTGAGCAGGATCAGGAGTCGGAGCGGGAGGCGGCGCGTGCGGAGGCACGTCGTGCCCGTGATGCGGGCAATCCCTACAACGGTCCGGAGTTGGGGACGAGATTCGGAAAGTCAGAGGCGTGGGGCCGGCGGCGGCTTGCGGAAATCAGGGATGAGGGTGGCGTGACGCGGTCGGCTTTGCGTGAGCAGGATCAGGAATCGGTGCGGGAGGCGGCGCGTGCGGAGGCGCGTCGCAGTCGTGACGCGGGCAAACCGTATACCGGCGCGGCGCTGGGGAGGATGTTCGGCAAGGGCAAGGATTGGGGTCGGTCGCGGCTTGAGGAGATCAGGAATGAGGATGATTCGGTCGGCGAGGCGTCGGGTTCCGGTGGCGTGCCGACGGAGGGTGAGCCGTCGCCCGCGCAGCTGTCTGATCCGATGACCGTTGCGCCGGCGTTGGGCCAGGGGTGGGACGTGCGGGAGCCAGGGACGAGTGCTCTTGGCAAGCCAGCGTCCTCGGTGTGTGGGTCGGTGGGCGGGTCCTTGGCGGATGGGGATGCGGGTGAGCGGTCGCGGTTGGTTGCTGAGTTGTTGGCGTCGGTGACTTCGTTGCGTCGGCTTTTGGTTGATGGTTCGGCGTCGTATGTGCCTGAGTTGCGGGCGCGGGTGGAGTGCTGGTCGGACATTGCGCGGCGGGGGGTGTTGGGTGGTGTGGATGTTGGGGTATTGCGGAATGAGGCGAGGGCTGCTGGGGCTGCGGTGGGGGTGGTGCGGGGGGCGCGGCGCGATGCGGCGGTGTGGGAGTTGAATGGGTTGGTGGTGGCGGCTGATGCGGCGTTGCGGGAGGTGATGGGCTTGCAGGGTGCTGACGCCGTGGCAGGGCTGCTTGCTGCTGCGGATGCGGTGTTGGGTGCTGGGGCGGTGGATTCGGTGCGGTTGGTAATGGCGTATCAGGTGTTGCGGGCTCCGGATGATCGGGTGGCTGCGGAGGCGTTGCGGGAGCGGTTGCGGGGGTTGGCGGGTGCGAGTCTGAGTGCGAGTGGGGAGGCTGGTGGTGGTTTTCTGCCGCGGCCGAGTGATGAGTTGTCGGTGCGGGAGCCCGTGCGGGAGGAGGGGAGTACGGACGCGAATGAGGGGATGGAGCGGGAGCGGCGTGTGTTGTTGGAGCGGTTGTACCGGTGGGCGTGCGCGGGTGATGGTGGGTCTGGCGGTGGTGGTGTGCGGGATCGTGTGGTGGGGGAGTCGAGGTGGGGGGCGAGGCGGCTTTCGGTGGGGGATGCGGGGCGCGGGTCGGGCGGTGGGGGTGGTGGGCGTCGTCGTTTGTTCTGGCCTGGTAGTGGGGTGAGTCAGGGTGAGTCGTCGGAGTGGGTGGAGTCGGATGTGTGGTCGGAGTAGGGGGTTTGTCGGAGTCGTGGAGTATGTCTGAGAGTGACATGCTGAATGGTTTTGGGGAGGTGTTGGGCAAGGCTGGTACGGGTGAGTCGGGTGGCTCTGGTGGGTTTCGCGTCGTTGGGTCCGGCGCGGCAGGTGACGTAATGAGGTGGGTTCGTTGCTGGGGGGTGGGCGGGAGTTCCGGGTGGGTGATGCGGGTTCCGCAGGAGGGGTTTCCCGCCATTGCATTGGCCGAGGTCATTCCACCCAAGATCATCAGATGAGGTGATCAACGATATTTCGAGTTGCCCGGCGATCTAGCGGCGATATGTTTTAGATGGCCCCGCTGCGGCGGGGTTTCCCAACCCCGACGGGAATCCACTGCCATTCATCCTGACAAGCGGTGGCGGATTCCCTGCGGCGTCATTCACTGAGGTCAGTACGAAGGGGATTATTGTTATGCGTTCTGTCAAGCGCATCGTCGCTGTATCTGTTCTGGGGCTCCCCCTGCTGTTCGGTGCTCCGGGAATGGCGTTTGCCTGCGGCCACGGCAAACCGTCGCCGAGCATTAGCCAGGACCAGGACCTGAGCCAGGACCAGGACGCCAGCACCGCGCAGAGCAACAGCAACCGGCCCGTCATGTACGTGTTCAACGTGGGCAAGGGCGACCAGAACGTGGTGAGCTGGAACCACCAGGCCACCGACGCCGACACGGACCAGACCCAGGCGGGCTGGCAGCAGCAGGAAGACTGACGGCGGTCGAACCGCCAGCGGTCCAATTTGAACACGGCGAATGCTCGGCCCGGCGATCTCATCGCCGGGCCAGCATGCGTCCTCGTCCGGCGGCCGTGGTTCCCGATTGTGCCTAAATTTGGGGAATCCCGGCCCGACGCGGCGGATCATCGTCGCGTCGGAGCCACGAGATCGGGCAGCCACACTTCCTCGCGCACCGCCACGGGGGCGAACGAACGGCGCACGTGCCGGACGAGTTCGCCTAGTCCGGGATGCTGATTTCCAGCGTGCCAGATGAGCGACCACGGATAGAGAGGCTTCGGCCTCGCCAACGGGATGCGGGTGAGCCGCTGGTGCTCCGGCCATGAGCCTCGGGTCTTCTCGCCGACGAAGGTGAGCAACGCCGGCGAGTCGGCAATGGTGTCGAGTAACGACTCGAAGCCGAAATTCGGGCCGGTCGAGTCGATGTCGATCCGGAACGCCCTGGCGAACTCTTCGTAGAATCCCGCCCACTCCGTGCCGGTCACGATCCCCGGGACCCAAGCCGTGAACGGGGTCAGCTCATCCGGCCGGACCGCGGCATGTCCGGCGAGCGGATGCCGGTCACTCACCACGATCTGCACCGGCTCGAAATAGGCGAAGGACTGCGCGAGCTGGGGATCGGTCCGGTCGATGGGCTCACGCAGGTAGCAGAAACCCGCGTCGATGTCGCCGTCGAGCAGTCCGCGGATCGTCGCATCCACGCCGCTCGTGGTCAGTATCTCGATGGAGATCGCCTGGTGGCCCAGGTGGAATTCCCGAAGGATCTCCGCCGAAGCGAGACGGCGGCTCAGCACGTCGACGCGCAATGGCCGCGACTCCCGCCGCACCGACTCCACGGCGTGTTTTACCGCCACCAGCACCGCCTTTGCTCTGGGCAAGAACCGGACGCCGTCCGCGGTCAGCACGGCACCGGAGGCGACGCGCTCGAACAACTTGGTGCCGAGGAAGGATTCGAGCGCGGCGATCCGTTTGGATACGGCCTGCTGGCTGATGCCCAGCTGGTCGGCCGCGATCTGGAACTGCCCGTCTTCGGCCACCGCCACGAATGCCCGCACGGCCTCGAAGTTCATGATCAGACGATAGCGCCTACCACCTTGTCTGATGCTGCTGCCGGAGACTGGGCCGCTTGGCCGGTAAGCCTTTTCGTGCTCTTAAAAGAGATCCTAATGTTGGCTTCCGAAAGGCCCGTTGCGTTGTGCCGGACGGCCGCGTAATGGACCGACCGTTTGCGGTCTTCTAGGGGCCGGGCCGACGCTGTTACGGTGGCGAGGCCGCCGACGGGCTCGCCGACACGATTACCTCCCGGCCACCGGCGACGATCTACCGGAAGTTCAAGTGCCTCGAAACCCGCCCAGGCCGGCGATGGAAGGCAGGGAACGACGACAGATGAGCGCACTCCCAGACTTGCGTGAAAAGGTCGCCGTGGTCACCGGGGGCGCCACCGGTATCGGCAGGGGCATCGCCGAACAATTCCGTGCCGAAGGCATGCGGGTGGTCATCGCCGATATCGAGCCGGAAACCCTGCGGAATACGGCCGCCGAGATCGACGCGGTGGGAATTCACACCGACGTCAGCGATCTGGAAAGCGTACGGGCGCTCGCGCGGTCGGCGACCGAGCGGTTCGGCACCGTGCACGTGATCTGCAACAACGCCGGAATCGGGCCGATCGCGCGGATCGCCGACATGACGATCGAGGACTGGCACTGGATGATCGGCGTGAACCTGTACGGAGTGGTCCACGGTGTGCAGACATTCCTGCCCATCCTTGCGGCCAACGACGACGGCGGCCACATCGTGAACACCTCGTCGATAGCCGGCCTGGTCGCGCAACCGCGCCTCGGCGCCTACTCCGTCACCAAGTCCGGAGTGGTCGCGCTCACCGAGACGCTCGCCGCCGAACTTGAGCAGGCAGGCTCCAAGGTCGGTGCCACCGTGCTGTGTCCTGGAGCGGTACGAACGAACATCCACAAAAGCTCGCGCAACCGTCCGAGGCGCCACGCGGGAGGCGGGCTCGCGGACTTCGACGTCTCCCGGGTGGACAACCCGGCCTACCGCTGGATCACCTCCCGCGAGGCGGGCGAGGTGGTGGTCCGCGCCGTCAAACGCGGTGACCTGTATGCCCTCACCCACCCGGAGTCGTACGGCATGGTCGAGCAACGCCACCAAGCCATCGCTGCCGCCTATGAACGGGCCGCCGAGGACGTCGGCTCCATTCGCGAGGTAGCCCCTTCCGACGCCCGATGACCCCTTCCAACTCCCGATGAAACAGGTTTCGTTCGCGTTCGTTCCACGGAAATCACCACAGGAGACCAGTGGTGGTGTGTCATGTGCGGCTGGCGGCCGGTTCGCGATCGTGCAGTGGCGCATGGTCGTGCCGGGGGAGCAGGAGCGGCGTTGCGAGCATAAGCAGACCGGCGATCAAGATCGCGGTGTGGGCGCCGGTGAAAGCCGCCAACAGGCCCCACAGGGCGACCATGACCGCGTTGGTGGCCTTTCCGGTGACCGACCATGCGGACAGGGTGCGGGCGACTCGGTCCGTCGGAACCTGATCGAGCCGGAAGGTGGCGAACACCGGGTTGAACACGCCCATGCAGGTGATCAAGGCGAACTCGACGGCGATGACGAGCGCGAGCCCGGCCGGGCCGGGGCAGATGAAGACCAACCCGATGGACCAGCACGCGCGCAGTGCCCCGGCGCCGAGCATGATCTTGTGGCGCCCGAATCGTGCAACGAGCGGGGCGGCCAGCCGGGAGCCGATGAGGCCGCCGACGCAGGAGACCCCGAATGCCAGGCCGTATTCCCACGGCGCGAAACCGAGGCGGCCGAGCATCAGGACGGCCAGCAGCGGCGAGGTCGCCATGATCAGGCTGCTGACGAGGATCGTGTTGAAGAAAAGCGGGCGCAGCGCCGGGTGCGTCAAGATGTAGCGCCATCCTTCGACCAGGTCGCCGGCTCGCAGCCGTGGTCGGTCGGTCCGGGCCGGGCGCGGCTCCGTCCCGCCGATCGCGCGGATCCCCAGTGCCGAGAGCAGGTAGCTGACCGCATCGGCCAGCACTGTCGTCAGCGGGCCGAACAGCCCGATCGCGGCCGTGCCCAGCGGTGGTCCGAGCACGGTGGCGGTCCAGGTCGTGGACTCGAACCGCCCGTTGGCGATGAGCAGGTCCTCGGGCCGCACGAGCGTTTTCAGGCAGGCCCCGCTGGCCGCGTTGAAGGCGATGTCGGCCGCGGCGACGATGACCGAGACGACCAGGAGTTGCGCGAAGCTGAGCAGGCCGAGCACGAATGCGGCGGGAACGGTCATCACCGCCGCGAACCGGATCAGGTCCATCGCGACCATCACCGGCTGCTTGCGGCGGAATTCCACCCACGGGCCCAGCGGCACCGCGACCGCCGCTCCCACCGCCAAGCTCGCCGCCTTCAGCGCGGACACCTCGGTCTCCCCGGCGTGCAGCACCAGGATCGCGACCAGGGGAAACGCGTCGAACGCGAGCCACGTGCCCAGCGTGCTGACCGAAAAGGCCGCCCAGAGATACCCGAATTGCCGCCCCAGCGACCGCCTACCAACCATGCCCAGTGCGTCCCTCGCTGTCTCGCCTTAACAACCTCACGATGATCGCTCAGATCAAAGCGAGCAGTAGCCAGCGGATCAAACAACCGCCGAGTCGGCGAGTCACAACCATGCGTTGTGTGACGGTATCGGTGCGCTCGACCACATCCGAAAAAGCTCAGCGACGGTCACCCGCGTGGGGCTTGACGAAGGAGCGACCGACGCGCCGCGCGCAGCAGTGGTGGACGTTGTGCGCTCAGGGGGAGAGTCCGACTAGCGCGGCGCTGTCGTGCCACACGCGCTCGCAGCGTTCGGGGTCGGTGGTGTGCGGCGCGGTCTGGACGGCGATGCGGTCGACGAAGAAGCTGCCGGTTACGCCTTCGACCGTGGGCGAGGTGGCGAGCCACGCGGGCGTGTCGGCTCCGATGTCCGGGCCGGGACGATCCTTGGGCCCGGACGAGCCGGGCGCCCACCTCCCGCCGCCGGGTTGTGGGCCGGGTTGGGGAAAAATGCCGTCCCGGTATGCCTGCTTGATCAGCTCGCCGAGCCCGGGTACCTCCCGGCTCAGTCCGGTGCCGGAGATAAGACCGGGGTGGCAAGCGTTGACGGTGATGGCGGTCCCGGCCAGGCGGCGGGCAAGCGCATAGACGAACATCGTGTTCATGTTCTTGGTGCGAGCGTAGGCGTAATACGGCCGCAGCCCGGCGGGCTCGCCCAGTCGTTCCGGGTGGGCAAGGGGGAAATCGTCGAGATCGACCGGTTCCAGGGCCAGCGATACCGGATCCGAGCCGACCACGATCAGCCTGGCACGGTCCAAGGCCGCCGCGAGGGCACGCAGCAGCAGGTAAGGCGCCAAGTGGTTGACGGCCAGCACCCGCGGCAGGCCGTCGGAGGTCCGCCGGTCCAGCGGGGTGACCAGGGCGGCGTTGCTGATGACCACATCCGGTGCCGAACCGCTCAGCAGCCTCTCGGCGAGGTCGCGCACCTGGGCGAGCTCGGCGAGATCGGCCCGCTCCAGAACGAGCTCGGCGCCAGGCACCGCGGCGGCGATCCGCTCCCGCGCCGCCCGGAGGCGCTGGTCGCTGCGGCCGACCAGGGTGACCGTCAGTCCTTCGCCGGCGAGCCGCCGGGCAATCGCCGCGCCGATCCCGTTGGTGGCGCCCGTGACGACCGCGTGCATCGATGTTTCCCCGTTTCAGGCATCGGTGGTGTGGCGTGCCGCCACCACCTGCGGAGGCTTTCCGCGTAATCTCGGCTCCCTTTCCGGCAAACAGGACACGCCGTCAGCGTGTTTGCGACAGTGTGCCGCAGCGGGCGCCCGATTCACGCATTCCGTAACGCTATGTCCGCGATGTTTCAGTGGACGACCCGGTATTTGATGTGGGTGACCGCCTCGGATGGCACTACCGTGACCGGTTCAAGGGTCGGGTTGCCGACGTTATCCAGCAGGCGCTCGCCGGCACCCAGCACGATCGGGACGAGATGGATGAAAAGCTCGTCGAGCAGGCCCGCGGCGAGGAACTGCTGCACGGTCTGGGCCCCGCCGGCGATCGAGACATCCCGGTCACCGGCCGCCTTGCGGGCCTGCCGGAGCGCGGACTCGATCCCGTCGGTGACGAAGGTGAAGGTGGTGCCGCCCCGCATTTCCAATGGCTCCCGCGGGTGGTGGGTGAGCACGAAAACCGGCGCGTGGAACGAGGGCTCCTCGCCCCACCAGCCGCGCCAGGACTCATCCCACGGACCGTCGCCGCCCCCGAACATCCTGCGACCCATGATGTAGGCGCCGATCCCCTGGATGACCTCGGCGAGCACTTCGGAGTCGACCGAGCGCGCACCGCCCTCCAGGCCCCGGTGTTCGTGCCAGGCGCGGGTGGGAAACACCCACTGGTGTAGCCGCATGCCGCCCACGCCGACCGGATCCTTCGGGCTCTGGTTCGGACCGGCGGCGAAGCCATCGAGGGACATCCCGAGGTGGCAACTCACGGCACTCATCCCCGGCTACTCCTAGCGTCTGTTTGAGCCCAGGCGGCGTCTGAGGTTTCGCTACCGGCACCAGCCCAGGAGGCCAAATGCTACGCAAACCACTTGTGCAACGCTCTCTAGCCGAAGTCGGAGACTCGGGGGTAGCGGTCGTCGGGCGGCAGCTGGCCGGGCTCCAGGTCCTCCAGCGGGCTTTGGCCGGGAAGTGGCTGGTAGGTCGCCTCCGCGTCGGTGTAGGTGATGATGAATGCCTCGCGGGTCTCCTCGGAGGTGTTGCCACCGGCCATGTGTCCCACGCGGCTCTGGTGGAAGGTGGCGTCTCCGGCCCGCAGCGGCACGGTGACCCGGGGGCTCCAACCGAGCTGCGGCCACTGGGTGAACAGGTAGGAATCCGGGTTTTCCCGCGCTGCGGACAGCTCACCTCGGTACGGATCGGCGCGGCGATGCGACTCTGGCAGGAAGGTCAGGCAGCCACGCTCGACCGGCACGTCGACGAGCGCGATCCACGCGTTCATCGTCATCCGGGAGTCCAGCGGCGCGAACGTCAGGTCGTCGTGCCAAATGGTGGGTACCTCGTCGTGCGGATGCTTGGCGAACGCCTCGCCGCCCCACACGCGCAGCGGCATGCCGGCCAATTGCTCGGCGACCGCGCCGATCCTGGGGTGGCGGGAGAGGTTGCGCAGGGTTTCGTGCTTCCACCACGCGCCCTTGGTTTGCACGAGTGCCGTGCCACCGCCGCCCATGCCGGCCGTCTTGCCGTGCCGCTCGATGGCGTCCAACGCGGCTTCTCGGTATCGCGCTACTTCCTCGGCGGTGAGCAGGCTCGGGATATGCGTGAAGCCGTCCTCCCGGAACGCGGTGACGAATCGCTCCGCGACTGCGTCGGACTTGGTCTGGGCTGTCGTGTCGGTCACGTCACTCGTCCCATCATTTCTAGGCATGGTGCACGCGTTTCCAGGCATGGTGCACGATCATTTCTAGACATGGTGCGCGTTTGGCGTAAATTGAACAATCGTGCATGCAACAAAAGTTCATGTACGAAGGTTCAATTGAGCACGGCATCGGCATGGGCAAGACTGCGAGCATGTCGACATCGGCTGAAGGTCGCTTCTGCCGATGGAGCGTGCAGCTACCTGTCTCGCATTCTGTCCCCAAGGCTCAGGATTCGCCCGGAACACGCCAAGGTCCAGCGCACGGACTTGGGCCAGCCGATCATCGGATACGACGAGGCTCTCACGGTGCGTCGATGTACAAAACTTGGTCACCCCTGTCCCGCGCCCACCCCGGGTAGCCAACACATCCGGGACGGGCTGAAGATTCGGTGCGACAGGCCGTCACGAGAGACACCACCACTATGACCATGCTCGACGAAAACCAGGCCGCAATTCAAAGCTTTCCGATGCGGCGTCAATGCCCGTTCGCTCCGCCGGCGGAATACGCGCAGCTACGCGAGGAGGCGCCGCTCGCCCGCGTGATGCTGCCCAGCGGACGGACGGCGTGGGTCGTGACGCGGCACGCCGAGGCCCAGCAGGTGCTCGCCGATCCGCGAATCAGTACCGACATCACGCGGCCGGGCTTTCCCGCCCTGACGCCCGAGACGCCCGAGTCCGCCAGGAAACGCGGCCGGCTCCACGAGGGCGAATTCTTCAACGTGGACCCTCCCGAGCATGACGTGTACCGGCGGATGCTGATCCCCGAGTTCAGCGTCAAACGCGTCAAGGCCATGCGCCCCGGCATCCAGACCGTGGTCGACCGGCTGATCGACGAAATGCTCTCGGGTGGTCCCCCGGCGGACCTGATCGAATCGTTCGGGCAGCCGGTCCCCTCGATGGTCATCTGCCAGCTCCTCGGCGTTGCGTACGAGGACCACGTTTTCTTCCAATCGCGGATCCGAAACCGGAAGATGGTGACGGTTGCCGGCGAAACCGCCCTGGCCAGGGCGGCGATCGCGGAGATCCGGGCGTACCTCGACGACGTGGTCACGCGGGCCGAGCAGGAGCCCGGCGACAATCTCGTCGGGCGGCTGGTCACCGAACGGCTCGCGACGGGGGAGCTGTCCCACAACGCCCTCGTCGGCATGATCCACCAACTGTTGATCGCCGCACACGAGACCACGCACAACATGATCCCGCTCGGCGTACTCACCCTGCTCCGGCACCCGGGACAACTCGCCGAGCTGCGCGCCGATCCCGCGCTGTGGCCGGGAGCGGTCGACGAACTGCTGCGGTATCACTCTATTGTGGACGGTGCGGGCTTCGCTCGGGTGGCCATCGAGGACATCGAGATCGGCGGGCAGCTCATTCGGGCCGGAGACGGTGTTTTCGTGCTCACGGCCTCGGCCAACCACGACGAGCGGTCCTTCGAGCGCCCCGACGACCTCGACATCCACCGCGGCGCCCGCAACCACCTGGCATTCGGGTACGGCGTCCACCAGTGCCTCGGGCAAAATCTCGGCCGTGCCTGGCTGGAGATCGCCTACGAGACGCTGTTCCGGCGCGTTCCGGGACTGCGCGCGGCGGTCGAGGTGGATGACCTGCCGTTCAAATACGACACCGCGATCTTCGGGATGTACGAGTTTCCCGTCGCTTGGTAGGAGCCGCCATGCGCATCTCCGCGGAGAAGACCCGATGCATCGGCGCGGGTCACTGCGTGCGCGCAGCGCCCGACCTGTTCGACGCCGACGAGGACGGGCTGGTGACGGTGTCGAATCCGGACCCCGACCCGTCGCGCGCCGACATCCTGCGCGACGTCGTCGGCCTCTGCCCGAACGCCGCCATCACGCTACAAGAGGATCCCTGACTCGCGCCACGGCCACGCGGCCGATGGATTCATCGAGATGGCCACCTTGCCGCCGTCGACCGACGGCGCCCCGATTTTCCGGGCTGCGATGGCGCAACCCGGACTACTGATGATCGGAAAGGAGGAGCGCATGGTCGAATCGACGGAGCTTGATAACGACAAGGCCATCTATGTCGCACCGTTACTGGAAGAAGTCGGGGATTTCGCCGAGCAGACGCAGGGAAATCAGTACCTCTACGTCGAAGGTTTCTTCTCTTACCTCGGCACGATCTGACAGCCGACCGGCGCCTGAGTAACGTGCGCTGACCAGCGGCAGAGAGGATGTCTTCGCCGGTTTGCGGACAAACCGGTTCGGCGCCTCTCTGTCGCGATCGTTTAGGTGGGGTTATGTCGCGGGCCGCATTCTTTACACGTCGGGGTGGCGGACATAGTGGAAAAGGACAACGGGCGGCTGCCGTGGTTCGTGGTCGTTCCCGACCGGGTCGTGTCGTCGGAGATCATGCACCGGCTGCGGGATCGGGCCGAGCGGGTGGTGTCTTATCCTTCGAACCGGCCGTGGCTGCTGGGCAGCTGGGGCGAGAACGAGCTGACGGTTTGCGCCAGCGGGAGTAAGTCGCTGGCAACGGTGGGGACATGTTCCTTGTCGTCGGCCGAACTCGCCGTCCGCCTCAAGAGCGTAACCGATATCGGCGATATCGAGCGAGCGATCAGCGGCGCGCACGGCAGTTTCGCGGTGGTTGGATCGGTCAACGGAAGATGCTACTTGCGCGGGAATGCCTCGGGAGCACGCAGGATTTACCACGCGTCAATAGACGGCGTGACGTTCGGCGCGGACCGGGCGCGCACGCTGGCCTGGTTGTCCCGGGCCGATATCGATCTGAGCCAACTCGCGGCCCGCATCGCATTCCCGGTCTTGCCGCATCCGATCGCGAAGCGGGCGATGTGGGCCGGAGTCCACGCTCTTGAGCCGGCCGAAGCGCTTCAGCTCGCGGCAGACGGAAGTCACCGCACCGTCACCTGGTGGCACGCTCCACCTGCCGAGCTGTCCCTCGGGCAGGGCGCGGTTCCGCTACGCGAGGCGTTGCGTGCCGCTGTGGCGGTCCGCGTTCGTCCCGGCGAGGTCGTCGGCGCTGACTTGTCCGGTATGGACTCAACGTCATTGTGTTTTCTAGCCGCCGAGGCTGGCGCGCGACTGGTGACCTCAACCGTGCGGTGGAGCGATCCGGGAAACGAAGATCACGCCTACGCGCTGCAATCTCATGAGCGGCTGGCCAATGCCGAGAATCTGGTATTCAGCTCGGCGGAACTGCCGGCGTTCTTCACCGGGCTGGACAGGCGCCGTGAACCGGCGGACGAACCGCATGCCCTCAAGTGGGATCGAGCCGCTTCGATGCATGTGTCCGATGTGGTACGTGCCTTTGGCGCGTCGCGTCGTCTGAGTGGGCACGGCGGAGACCACGTCGTGCAGCCACCGGTGTTGTATCTGCGGCGGATGTTGCGTCATCGACCGCTGTCGGCCCTGCGCCAGCTCGCCGGCTGGCGCGCGCGGGATCGATGGGATTGGAAAGCGACTGGCAACCTGCTCCTGGATCGCAGCACATATCCGGCTTGGCTGGCGACCACGGCCGGACGATTACGGGAGATCGATGTTCTCGATACGAACCCGGAGCCCTGGGGGTGCCGCCCGCAGCTTCCGCCGTGGGCGAGCGATATGGCCATCGAACTTCTCCGGGACCTGCTGAGATCCGCTTCTGAACGGGTTGGCCCGCTTGGCCCGGACGCATGCCGGCACGTCTGGATACATCACGTGCAGGAGGCGGGAAGCGTCGCCAGACTCCTTGCCCACACCTCGGATGATGAAGGGCTGAGGATCGAGAGCCCTTACTGCGACGATGCGGTGGTCAACGCGTGTTTGTCGGTCCGTCCGGATCAAGCACGTGCACCGTGGTCGTACAAGCCGCTGCTGGCCGAGGCAATGAGTGGAATTGTTCCCGAGGCGCATCTGCGAAGGGAGACGAAAGACCACTGTGGACAGGAGTGGTTCGCCGGCTTGCGCGCCAATCAGCGAGATCTCGCCGACTGGTCCGATAGCTCGCTGCTGGTTGAGCTGGGAATCGCCGATGAGGCGATGCTGCGCAACGCCATGCTCAACCCGTACGTGTTATGTGGCGGGGCAGCTCAGTTGGCTAACACGTTGGGCGCGGAAGAGTGGTTGCGAGACCTGTCGGCTTACCCCACCCCGCGATATCTCAGCGCTGCCGCCGAGGAGGCGACACAGTGACTTCACTTCGCGACGATGTCTCCGTCTGCTCCGCGGATGACGGTATGGTTCTCTTGGATGAACGCAGCGGCCGTTACTGGCAGCTGAACGTTACCGGCGCCGAAGTGCTGTCCGCCTTGCTTTCCGGAGCCACCCCACAAGAGGTGGCCGCGCGGCTCGCCGCCAGCCGAGCGGTGGATGAACAACGAGCCGCTGCCGACGTCGCGGCGCTGCTGGATCAACTGGTCAAAGCCGGACTCGTGAGGGTTTCATGAGCCATAGCCAGACGCTCGACAGCGATTCCTGCAAACCGCCACCAGGCAGACGCGTGCTCGTCATCGTCGCCGTCACAGGCTCACGGATCTTGGCGAGGCTGCGACCCCATCGATTATGCGCGGTGCTGAAGTTCATCAGTCGCGGTGCGAAGGCCGCCGATTACGAATCGGCCTTACGCGCTCGCCAAAACGTTGTCGCGGTCAGCAGGCGTTGCGCCGGACGCTATTGCCTGAACCGTTCGATCGCGACTGCACTGCTGTGCCGCCTCTATGGCAACTGGCCCACCTGGTGCACCGGGGTCATGATGGCGCCGTTTGCGGCGCACGCCTGGGTCGAGGCGGACGGCCGCCGGGTAGGCGAACCCGCGGACGCCGCCGGATATAAGGTCATGCTTTGCGTCCCGCCACGCGGGATTTCCCCATCTTGAAAGCAAAACCGGAAAACCCAGGAACTGCCGCGCCCGCCAGGGACCTTGGATCACCTCGGTGTCAACGGACATCTCGCCTTTTTGCCGCCGAACCGTTACCCAAAACCATCGATGCAGGATCGAGGCCAAGGGTCTTCGTTGAGACCAAATAGCCGATTCCGTGCTCAACTACGGCCTTGTAATGTTGCACGCACGCGGAAGTGCTCGCGACGAGAGCGGATCATGGAGTGCTTGTCATGAACGCTCGTCTTCTTGCCATTGCGACATTTGGCAGTCAGGGCGCGACCGTGCGCGACCGACGACGAACGTGACGGCGACAGGCCCGACGGGAACTGACGTCCGTACCGGAAGTCGCGACGATGGCGGCTCATTCTTCCTCTTCTTCATCGGCGACCATGCCTAGGGCATTGTTTCGGTCTTCATCGGCAATCGCAGCAGGAGTGACGGTTCATGAGGATCACACTCGATCAAAGCGCGTCATCGAGCACCTCTCGTGCGCCATGGCGTCGCATTTTCCGACGATGCGCAGCGCGGATTGGCGCGTGCGCGGTAACATGCGCGCTAACGTTGGCGGGGCTGGCCACGGCCGCCCCGTCGGCGCAAGCGGCGGATGTGACGCTTCCCGTCACGTTCGGGATCGGACCGGTCCTAGGGATCGGCGGCAAGTGCATGGATGTCACAGGGGGCAGCGCCGATAACGGCACCGCAGTGGAGTTGTGGGACTGCGGCGACGGGCAGCCCAACCAGCGGTGGACCGTCCTTGCGGGCGGCAGCGATCCAGCCGGCTCCGTGTATGCCTTGGGTAAGTGCCTGGACGTCAGCGGCGGCGGCACGGGCAACGGCACGCGAGTGCAGATCTGGGAATGCAACGGGTCAGGTGCGCAGAAGTGGGTGGTAGGCACGGACGGAACGGTGTACAACCCACAGTCCGGCAGGTGTCTGGACGCGACCGGCGGAAGCTCGAACAACGGCACCCTGCTGGAAATCTGGGACTGCCACTGGGGCATCAACCAAGAGTGGCTGCCCCCTCAGACGGGCGTGCTCACCGAGCCCGCCAACGTCGGCGCCAAGTGCGTGGACGTCCTGGGCGGCAGCGCCGATGACGGCGCTGCGGCGGGGCTGTGGGACTGCAACGTCGGGCAGGCCAATCAGTGGTGGACCGTCAGCCCCGACGGCACTTTGCAGGCCCTGGGTAAGTGCCTGGACGTCAGCGGCGGCGGCATGGACAACGGCACGCGGGTGCAGTTGTGGACCTGCAATGGGTCAGGCGCGCAGGAATGGGAGAACGGCCCGTTCGGAGAGTTGATCAACCCACAATCCCACAAGTGTCTCGACGCGACCGGCGCGAGCACGGAAAACGGGACCCTGCTGCAAATCTGGGACTGCACTGCGGGGGACAACCAGAGGTGGACGAGGCCGACTCAGATCCCGTTCGCGTAGTAAGGGAGTGCCCCTTACCGCGGACGCGACCGTCGACAGCGATGCGCCATCACCTCTGGGCCGTGTGGCGCCGCCGTGCACGACCGAGCCACAGCGCCGGTGGCCCCGCGTGCATTCCCTTGGCGTAGCTCCGCCGAGGCCACCGCGCTACCGGCGCACCACACACCGACACATTCCGTGGAATCTCGACAGTCAAGATCGCTTGGTCGATCACGTCGGAGGACATCATGTTCATGAGGATCAAGCGTTCCCTACTCGCGATTGCCCTCGCCCTGCCGGTGCTGACATGCGGGCTCGCGCTGACAGCTCTCCCGCCGAGCGCGGCCGACCCCAACCCACGCCCCAGCGCCGACTGTGAGTGTGCCGAGGTCAACCCGGAGAACGCGTTACCTTACGTCTCCTGGGAAATGTCACCAGAACTTCGAAACAACCCAGCCATGAAAGACGTTGTCGACACCGCTGTCCGGAACTGGAATACCGCGCTTTTCGGCCCCGGCGCCCGCATGCTGCTGGAAGAGGGGGAGCAGCGCTGGCGGGAGTGGAAAGGTAACAGCTGGCAGTTCACGAATCGTCGCCAGGCGTCGATCATCATCAAGATCGGCCACAATGAAAACTGGCAGAGCCGCCCTGGGCAGGTGGTTCCCGGAGTGTGGACTTCCGGCAGGGGGCAATGCGTTCCACCTGAGCACGGGGGTTGCCATGCCATTGAAGCCGCGACAATCAAATTGAACCCGGAATACTTCACCGGGAGTGGCTGGGATAACCAACCGGACAAAAAGGATCTCCAGATCGGTACTGTCGCTCATGAAATCGGCCACGCGCTGGGGTTGAATCATTCCGTTGACCCCCTGCAACGCGACGAGCTCATGTTGGCGCGGCTTAAGCAAGAGGGTTTTCTTGCGACCTCACCCACCGCTGCCGAGGTGAGGGCGGTCAAGACGATTTATGGACTCCAGTAGGCGCGCCCCCGCTGCCCACCTTCGTCCACCTGCAGCGCGGCGGCGGGGTTGAGGGGTGGTGTCACGGGCGGCGGGCCTTCGCCCCAGTCGAACGGCAGCCACATTCCCTGCTCCGGCAACGGGTTGCATAGGGAAGACGCCCACCCCCTGCGTGGGCCCATCGATTGCCCGACAACACTCCTGGACACGGCACCACCGTCGCTGAGCGCTTCCTTCGGCCGTCTCAGCTGACTATCGCCTGGTACACCAGCTGTTTCAGCTGCGGCAGGATCGGGTGTGCGGTTTGCGGCTGAAGCTGGGTCAGGAACAGGACGGTCAGCTCCTCCTGCGGATCGACCCAGAAGAACGTGCTGGCCTTGCCCACCCAGCCGTACTCGCCGACGCGGGACGGAACCTTCGCCGTGATCGGGTCCACGGTCACCTGGAAGCCGAGCCCGAAACCGAATCCGTAAACCCCCGGATCGAGTTCCGGGGGAGACAACGTCCGGAGATCTCCGCAGTCGGGGAGGTGGTTGGTGACCATGAGCTCGACGGTGCGCGGGCCGAGCAACCGGATGCCGTCCAGTTCACCGCCCCTGCGCAGCATCTCGGTGAAGCGGTAGTAGTCGAGCGCGCTGGCGACCAGCCCGCCGCCGGCCGACACGCAATCCGGGCGCGTGAGCGGTGGCGCACCGGGAAGCGGCGTTGCCCGCCCGTTCGCATCCGGCCGGTAGACAACGGCGAGGCGGTCGGTTCGCTCGGATCCGACGAAGAACCCGGCGTCGTCCATCCCGAGCGGGCGGAAGAGGCGTTCGGCGACGAACTCGTCGAACGGCATTCCGGAGAGCACCTCGATCAGCCGGGCGATGACGTCGGTGCCGACCCCGTAATTCCACGCCGTTCCCGGCTCGAACTGCAACGGCAGGCCCGCATAGCGGTCGCACACCGCGGCGAGGTCCATGCCCGGCGGCGGTCCGGACTCCAGCCCCGCCGCGCAGTAGGCGGCATGGATGGGATGGGTGTGGAACGCACCGTAAGTCATTCCCGCCGTGTGGGTCAGCAGATGCCAGATGCGGACCGGCTCGACAGCCGGCCGGGTCGCGAGGTTGGTTCCCATGCCGGCCACGTACACCCTCGCGTCCGCGAACGCGGGCAGGTGATCGGCGATGGGATCGTTGAGGGAGAACAGGCCCTCCTCGTACAGGAGCATCGCGGCGACCGAGGTGACCGGTTTGGTCATCGAATACATCCGCCACAGCGTGTCCGGCTCGACCGGGAGCCCTTCTTCCCGGTTGCGCAGGCCACGGGTGGCCAGGTGCGCGATCCGGCCCTTCCGGGCTACGACGAGCAGGTAGCCGGGCAGCCGGCCGTCGTCGATGTAGCGGTCGAAGTGGCGGTCCAGCCGTGCCATGCGTGCCGGATCCAGGCCGACCGCGGTCGGCTCGGTCTCCTGCTGTAGCTGTCCCATGACCGCCCTTCACCGAACGCTCGCTTGCCTACCCCGGCCAGCGTCAACAAATAGGCCCAGCGCCAACAAATAGGCCCAGCGCCAACAAATATCTACGTCACCGCGCGCAAGAGTGTGAAGTGAACCTTCGTACACAAATTTCCGCCCGTGTACGAAGGTTCACTTCACAATCGGATATCGGTCGGGTACGAAGGACTTGACGTGCAGTGCTCCTGCCCGCCGGATCCGAGGATGGGAATGTCGACTCAAGCACCGCAAGCAGGCTCCGAGGTCGCGCTCGGCGAGGTGCTGCGGCGAAGGCCCGACCACCGGATCGTCGACGGACCGGCCGGGCAATACTCCACGGCCCGGTGACGTCGGTGATCCACCTGCCCGGCCGTGAGGCGGAGATCGGCGACGCCGTCTCGTCACCCGCACCGGTGGACACCTTCGCCGGTGCCCCGGTGACCGAAGGGATTTCTTGATGCCATCCAAGTCTTTCCCCGTAGTGGGCGTGGTCGGCCTCGGCGCCGTCGGTTCGGCGCTCGCCGCGATGATCGCTCGCAGCGGTAGGCGAGTGCTGTGTGCCGAGGCGGATGGCTACGCGCTCGCCGAAGGCAGGGCGAGGGTCGCACAGGCGTTGGACCAACTGGGCACGCCCGACGCCGGGAATCTCGTCGCGTACACGATCGCCCCGGCCGCTTTCGCGCAGGCGCACCTCGTCATCGAGGCATTGCCGGAGAACCTGGACCTCAAGGTCGACGTGCTGCGGAGGGCGAATGCATGTTGCCGGCCGGACGCGGTGTTAGCGACGACCACGACGGGCTTCGCCGTCACCGAGATCGCGGCGCGCTGCGGCCGGGTGGACCGTACCGTCGGCCTGCATGTCGGCAATCCGGGTGCCGTCGCCGAGACTTCGGTGGTCGAGGTGGTGCACACCCCGCTCACCGGCTCCTCGGTCCGCCACGACGTCGCCGAGTTCGTGGCAGATCTCGGGCTGACTACGGTGGCCGTCGGCGACAACCCCGGATTCCTCGGCGGCGCTCTCACACTGTCCTATTTGAACAGTGCGGCGGTCATGCTGGGCCAGGGATATGCGACACGTGACGACATCGACTCGGCGATGACCCTGGGTTGCCGGATGCCGATCGGGCCGTTGGCCCATTTGGATGCGCTCGGCATCGACATGGTGGTGGACAGCCTCACCGCGCTGGCCGCCCGCACCGGCGACCGGGGCTTTCGGCCGGCTCCGGTCCTGTCGTCGATGGTGGGAGCAGGATTGCTGGGTCGCAAGTCCGGCCGTGGCTTCTACCGCTACGGCAGTGATGATGCAAGCGCGCCGACCCCGGCCCCACGTCGTCGTGGCGCCGCGATCCGGCGGATCGGGCTGCTCGGCTCGGGCACCATGGCCACCGGTATCGCGGAAGTGTGCGCGGCAGCCGGTTTCCCTACCACGCTCGTGGCGCGGACCGCTGTGCGCGCAAAGGAAGCGACAGCGGCGATCGAACGGTCGCTTCAGCGCGGCGTGCGTCGCGGCCGGATCACCGATGACCAACTGGCCGCGATCGTCACCCGGTTCAACGCCACGACCGAGTTAGGCGCGATCGCGGCTTGCGACGTGGTCATCGAGGCGGTGCGCGAGGATCTCCGTGCCAAGCAGGACGTGTTCGCGCAACTCGACCAGGCCACCCGGCCAGGAACGGTGCTCGCTACCACGACCTCCAGCTTGCCGGTCGGCCGGTGCGCGGACGCTACCGGCCGGCCCGAGGATGTGATCGGGCTGCACTTTTTCAACCCGGCGCCGGCCATGCGGCTGGTTGAGGTAACCCGTACCCCGCTGACATCCGACAAGACCGCTGCGACCGCGCTGCGCCTGGTGTCGGCGCTGGGCAAGCATCCGGTCTGCTGCCAGGACCGGACCGGATTCATCGTCAACGCACTGCTGTTCCCGTACCTCAACCGCGCGGTGAACATGATCGGGCAAGGGTGTGCCACGACCGATGAGCTCGACACGATCATGGTCGGGGCGCACGGCTACCCGATGGGTCCGCTCCGCCTGCTCGACATGATCGGTCTCGACGTCTCCCTGGAGATCCTGGAGCGGCTTTACGACACCTTCGGCGAGCCGGAGCTGTTTCCCGCCAAGCATCTCCGGGAGCTGGTCATGGCCGGGCACCTCGGATACAAAACCGGCCGAGGCTTCCACGTCCACGACCCCGGCGGGCCCGGACAGCGCTGACGGTCGGGTTCCGCACTGGGGGTGGCGAGTGCGCCTTCCCGGCGTCCGTCCAATGGTGGTCGCCGGGGTGCGCGGGCGCGGTCGGCCGCCAGGCCGCAGGCGCAAGCCCACGCGGGTCCCCGGCGGGGCCGCCTTGGCGGCACCCTTGATCTGATAGCGAAAAATTCGGCAACACATCCGCTGAGACGGGACATGCTGCTGCGACCATGCTTGCCTGCGCTTGCGTGCTGTCCCGTTCCACGGTGGGCTCTGACAGTCGAAAGCCCCGCTTCGGACAGTTGCGGCCGAAACGGGACCTTTGGGCGGCTGAGCTTAAAAGTCTTTGCTGTGCTCGCCCTTCTGGTCGGGGTCCCAAAAGTCGATCACGTCGTCGAGGTCGTAGACGAAATAGATGGGCTTGTAGCCATTTTCCTTGAGTTGGGTGAAAATACCCTGTGCGAGCGCCTTGTGTTGCTCTTCGTCGCCGCGAGGCCCCCGGACAGTCACACTATGAGGCATTTGCGTAAACGGTATACCCATGTCTTCGTCTAGATCTTCGCTAAGACTTTGCTTGAGAAGCAGTTCGTAAGAAATGAAATGGTTGGTGCCGGGGTTGCGAACCGCAATATGATCCGCGTATATTTCCTCGATCGGCTCGAATTTCAATCCAATAATGCGCTCTAGGTCTTCAGTTATAGAGCCTTGGCGACCACTGTGGCTACCGAAGTACACATCAAAGTAGGCGGGCACTAGCTGTTCCTCTTCCAGTCGAAGTCAAAAGTCTTTCCCCATATTCTTACTCGGGCGAGTTTATAGGCGTTTCCAGGGGCGTTCAGATAGGCTTTTAATCCGTTGACTGCTTGCCCTTCTGTCAGATCTGTTCGTCTCGCGTCGACGATAACGTCGGAACTCTGACCCCTTTGGCTTGTGACTTGCTGAGCGCGTTTTTGACGGTTTTGTGTGTCGGCGGCTGGTTGTCCTTCTGTTGCAGCGTCTTGAATTCTACGGGATCACCGTTGACCGTGGAGTCAGCCGTACGGGCATGATCGCGCGTCGGCAATCTGCGTACGATGTTCTGCCCGGTCTGCGCAAGCCGTTTAGCAATAGATTCTTCGTCGGAGCTGAACCTCTCTTCGTTCGTTTCTCCGTCATCCTCGACTGCGCCTGGCCACGTTGCCGGGTCATCGGTGACGCCCTCGGGCGTTGACTTGGGCGTAGATATCTCGGGCTCGGTAGGCAGTCGTATGGCCGCATACTAGCCTGGATGCGCATCGCTGGCCTGGACGTACTTTCTGATGACGGGGCTCCGGATCGGCCGTTTTGATGCTCACTAGTGCCAACAACCTGAGCACGGTAGGTGGCGATCCGGTTCTTTACTTTAGTGCCGAGCTGGAATGCTCGCTCAATCTCCGTGGTGGAGTGCTGCAAGCTCGCGAAAGCCTCTGCGATTTCAGGGTCGTTGCTCTCTGCTACCACGGCGTGGAGGGTTTCGGCGGCCTCTTCCAGCAAGCTCTGCGCTTCGGTAAGTGCTGATACCAGTAGAAGTTCAGTGGCCCTATCTAATCCCCTCGCTACGTCATCAAGGCTCATACGTTCCTTTGTATCCCTTTTTCGTGTTCTTCGGGCCAGGTGGGGTGTTTGTGGCTCTCAACGCGGGTGGAGTCCGGTGGCCGTGCCGCTCGGGGCGCAGATCGGGTACCACGACACGGCCACCGGCGTTTTCTAGGCGGCGTCGGCGTGGAGGCGTGCGACAGCGCAGGCGTGGCAGCCCACTGCGGAAATGCGGGCGTAGCTGGGGGCGTCGCTGTCGAGAATCCCTGATCGCGCCGTGCAGGTGAAGAGCGCCCCAAAGGGCGCGTGTGGTGTAGTCACCGTTGTTGAGGCGGGGCTCCAGCAGCGTCTGAGCTTCGGTCACAAGCTGGTAAGCGTCTCCTTCTCGTTCGGTTGTGCGCCAGACGTTGCCAAGCACCACGCACCCAAAGCCAGCGACTCGGGCTCTCCAGCGTGTTCAGCAGCGTTCATGGCTCTGTCGGCAACCAACCACAACAATGGTGTGTCCGATACCCATGCGAGCACTTGGTGGGCGAAGCCGTAAGCACTGGTGAGCGTCGCGTAGACGCTTCGCCGTGGTTCCCGTCCAAAGTCCGGGCGGTGTGTATGGCATCTCGGATGATGGCGGGTAGCGATGCACCGACCGAACTGCGCGGTGTCGGACTGTTTTGCCAGAGGTGCCAAGCGTTGTCCGTCGTCGCCATCGGCATCGAACTGGTCGGCCCACCGCGAGCCGTCTGACGAAGTCTGCCCTCGGCTCGGAGACGTGCACTGTGGTCAGAGGTGTTCTCGTGAACTTCGCGTTCACCGCCTCAAGGCGCTCGACGAGCAGAAACGACGGCCGGGGAACACCTCGGTGCGGCCATGCCGGGAGCCGGCATCGGCTCCGGTCGCAAGCAGACACATCAAGCGGGCAGCTAGCGGTTGTGTGCGGGCTCCAGGCCGCCCAGCGATCGGGTCAGGTCGGTCACTTTCGCGGCTGTGCGCAATCCCCACGCCAGCTCGGCGAGGCGCTCGGCCTGTTCACGGCTCGTCGAGCGCGTCGAGTTGAGCATGAACTTGGTGGTCAGTTCGGCAGCCGACAGCGGGTTGTCCGGTCCGCCGCGGTTGCTCAGTACCGCCTCCTCCCGACGGGATCCGTCGGCCAGCTCGGCGGTGAGGATCGCGGGGAACTGGCGCGGGAAGATCTCGCTGCAGCGGGGGTCCTCGACCACCTGGACATTCGCGGCGAGCGCGAGCCGAACCGGGTCTTTCGCGGCGGCGTCGGTGAAGTCCTCGTGGAACACTCCCAGACCGCCGCCGCCCAGCAGCGCCGAGGCCACGGCGAACGGGCCGCTGAACGCCGCGTGGTAGCCCGACCTCGGGCAGATCTTCTCCGCCCGCGGCTCCGCGATCGTGTGCACCACGGGGCCCGGCACGCCGAGGGTCACCGCGACGATCGACTCCGGAGTCACCCCGGATTCCCGCAGCCGCAAGGCCCCGTCGATGCCGGCGTGGGTGAAGTGGTTGCAGGGATAGGGTTTGAAGAAAATCCCCGGAGTCTCCCAGCGGTCGCCGAGCCCATCGGTGAGCGGGCCGAGATCGGCCCGGTCACCGCAGAATGCCTGGAAGAACCCGAACCTGCCCTCCAACACGGTTGGCGGACCGGTGAGCCCCCGCGCGGCCAGGTCGGCGGCCACCACACCGGCATGCGCCGCCCAGCCGCAGTGCACCCGCTTGACCGTGCCGCCCGTGCGGTTGGCCTCGATCACCCCGGCACCCATGCTGCACGCGATGCCGATCACCGAGGTCAGTGCATCCCCGGCCAGACCCCGCAGCATGCCAGCGGCCACGGCGGCGCCGACCGTGCCGCAGATAGCGGTGGCGTGCTGGCCACGGTCGAAGAACACCGAGTTGTTCGCGGCCGGATCGTATCCGGCCATGCCGAGCCGGCAAGCGATTTCCACGCCGACGGTCGCCGCATCGAGCAGTGCCGGACCAGCCGCGTCCACCTCTTCGGCCACCGCCAACGCGGCCGGGATCACCGACGCGGACGGGTGCAACACCGATGGTAGATGCGTGTCGTCGAAATCCAGGCTGTGGGCGAGGGTGCCGTTGACCAAAGCCGCCGACGGGGTGGGCAAACGCTGCGTCAGACCGATTGCGGTCGCCGCCGGATTACCGCCCCACGCACCGACTGTCGCCGAAACGATCCGGGCCGGTTCGGCACCCACGGCGGCGAGGCTGTTGCCGATCACGTCCACCACACGCCCCGCCATGTCCTCGCGCAACTCGTCGGGCAGACCGGTCCGGGTGACCTCGGCCGCCAGAGCGGCCATTTGCTGCGCCGGAGTTCTCGTCACTTCGCGGATCCCCTCTGCTTAAGCGCGTCGGCCAACTCGACCAGCCAGCGCGCATTGGCGATCAGCGCCGGGTCGACGAACCTGCCCTGATCATCCATCCAGGCCGCGTCCCGCCGGTGACGCGACCGCTCCAGCCGCGTGCGTGCGTCGGCCACCTCGTCGGCGTCGGGGGTGAAGAGGCGGTTGACCACGTCGATCTGCTTGGGGTGCAGCACGGACCGGCCGAAGAAACCCCGGGTCTTGGCGGCCGCGGTGTCCTCGGCGAGCCCGGCCAGGTCCGCGACGTCGGTCCACGCTGCCAGCGGCGGGCTGGGCAGGCCCGCGGCGCGACTGCCGTTGACCACCCGCTGTCGCACCCAGTCCAGGGCTGCGCGGTCACGCACCCTCAGATCCGCCATGAGATCGGCTTCGCCCAGGGAAAGAACCGCGACCAACGGGTGCGCGGTGGCCAGTCGGAAGGCGTTTTCGACGCCGAGCGCGGATTCGATGATCGCGTGCACCGGCAGCCCGGTATCGTCGGCGGCCATCCGGACCAGGTCGGGTTCCTCCGCCTTGGGCAACCGCAGCCCGCCCGCGTCCGTGCCGGCGAACGCGGCAAGGTCCGCTTTGCCCCACGGCGATTCCAGCGCGTTGATTCGCACCCAGACCGGCTTGGGGTGCCGGATCCCCAGCGCCGCCACGGCGTTGTCCCGCGCGACGTCCTTCGCATCGGCCGGGACCGCATCCTCCAGGTCGAGCACGACGGCGTCAGCCGCTCCGGCCATCGCCTTGGCCAGCAATTCGGTCTTGTGCGCTGGGACGTACAGCCAGCTGCGGGTAAGTTCGATCATCGCGCACCCACCGATCGGCGAGCAGGAGTACGGTTCGCCGGGTGCTCGATCTTCCAGTGCACTACTTCCCCGGTCGCGACGGCACGCGCCTGGCCTACCGGGAGCTCGGCCAGGGGCGCCCGCTCGTGCTGCTGCATGGTTTCTTCTCGCTCGCGACGCAGAATTGGGTGCGCCCCGGCCACGCCGAAACGATCGCGGCGCGCAGTCATCGCGTGATCATGCCGGACCTCCGGGGGCACGGTGACAGTGCGAAGCCACACGAGATCTCCTCCTATCCTCGCGACGTGCTGGCCGACGACGGTTTCGCGTTGGTCGAGCACCTCGGGCTCGACGGCTACGACCTCGGCGGCTATTCGTTGGGCGGACGGACCGTGATCAGGATGCTGGCGCGCGGCGCGATGCCCGAGCGCGCGATCGTGGCGGGGCAGGGCATGCACGAGATTACCGGCCTGGGCGGCGGTGTCGGGACGTTCCTCCGCCGCGTGTTCGGTGGCCTCGGCACGTTCGCGCCCGGCTCGCCGGAGTGGAAGGCCGAGCGGTGGCTCAGGTCCGTCGACGGCGATCCGGTGGCGCTCCAGCACGTGCTGGACACCGTCGTCAACACGACGCCCGATGCCGTCGCGCGGATTCAGGTGCCGACGCTGGTGGTGGCGGGAGCCGATGATGACCGCGACGGGTCGACACCGGCGCTGGCCGCCGCTTTGCCGCGCGGCAGCCACGCCGTGGTGCCCGGGGACCATACGACCGCCACCGCCGCGCCCGAACTCGCCGCGGCCATCGTGGCCTTCCTTGGGTCTGTTTTATAAGCGGCGAAAGCCGCTTGCGGTGTGGGACTCAGCTCGCACCGCCTGCCCACAGGGTCCCAAACCGTCCAGGCGTCGCCTGGCGAGGACAGCCCCAGCGCCGTGTATTTGGGCATACATCAGTCGGGGATCCCCCTGTCACGTCTGGACCGCCAGGCGGCGACGGTAACTCCCGCAGAGTCGCCGATCAGTAGCGGCGCTCGCCGTCGGCGTTGATTGGCGACCACCACTGGTTGTAGTTCGTGGCACCGTCGCCGAAAATGCCGCCGTATCCCTCGACGACCTTGCCGTTGTCCCACTTGAGCATTTGCACCCCGGAGATGTCGAGCACGTCGAAGGGGGAGGCGCTGCCCTCCGGCGCTCCGTCGCGCACGGCGTGAATCCTGTTGGCGTCGATGGAATAGCCGTCCTCGTTGTTGATGAGCAAGGTGATCGGCCGCATGTGCCACGACCCGCCGGATGCCTCCAGCATGCCTTGGACGTAGGCCATGAAGTCGTCGATTCCCACGCGCCAGCCTGCCTGGGCATGGTTGCCCGGCGCGAGGAAGCGCAGGTCTTCCGACCAGTACAGCGCCGTCTTCTCCCGGTTCCCGGAGCTCACCGCCGCATAGGCGGCGGCGACCAACTCAGGGGTTATTTCCGTCATTCGCGTTCTCCTTCTCGTCGGGCTGTCCGGTCATGGGCCATCGGGTGAGGGCCATCGGGTGCGGGGAGGTCGGTGAGCCATGCGTCGACCGTCCGCGCGGTGGTTCCGGCGTGTTCCTCCATGATCGTGAAGTGATCTCCGGGGGCCTCGGCTCGCGCGTCGCACAGCGACCAGGTCGGCCCCCAATCCGATTCCGCGAGCGGGGCCCCGGTCTCGTCCGGCAGGGGATCCCTGGCGCGAACGAACAACGCGGGGGTGTTGATCGAGCGCGGTTCCCAGTCGCCGAACACCTCGAAGTAGCCGCCCATCGCGGTCAGCGACACGTGGTCCATGGACACGAACTGCTCGCGCCGGGAGAACAGCCCACCGGTGAACGCCTTCTGCAGGCGGGGGTTCATTTCGAGCGGCAGGTAAGTGTCCACCAGGATCACAGCGTTCGCGGGCTGGCCCCACCGTTCCAGCCGTTCGGCGACCGCGTGCGCGATCCAGCCGCCGGAGGAGTAGCCGAGCAGGGCGACCGGCGCTCCGTTTGCGTGGTCGAGTGCGGCTTGCGCCTGCGACTCGACCAGTGCGTCGACGCTGCCGGGCAGCTGTTCCCCAGCGAGGAAGCCAGGTTCGGGCAGTACCACGGTGTCGCGGGAGTCCTGGAGTGCCGCGGCGAAGCGTGCGTATTGGTGGGCACCGGACATCGCCACCACCGCGGGGAAGCAGAGCAGCGTGGGAGTGCGCGGTCCGCGTGCCAGCGGAACCGGGTGCGGGCGCTGGCGCAATTCGTCGGGCGAGTGGAAGGCGGCGCGCAACCGCGCCGCGTGCCGGACGAGCTCCATGCCCTCCTCGATCCGTCCTTGCTCGCACGCCTGCCGGAAATACGCGCCGAGGGTGTCCACTGCCGTGGAATGCTCGGCCCGCGCCCCGTCGTCCAGCTCGTTCCACAGGAACCGGGCGAGCGCGGGTGGCGTCGGGTGGTCGAACACGACCGTGCCCGGCAGCCGCAGCCCGGTGACCCGTTCCAGGCGGTTGCGCAGCTCGACCGCGGTCAGCGAATCGAAGCCGAGCTCGGTGAACGCGCGGTCGACGCCGACCTCCTCGGCGTCGCGGTAGCCGAGCACGGCAGCGACCTCCCCCCGGAGCAGGTCGAGCAGCGCTTCCTCCCGCTCGTCGACGGCTAGGTCGGCCAGCCGCGTGCGCAATTCGCGCGGGTCTCGGTTCTCGGTGGCCTCATGCCTCCGTGACGTTCGCGGTTTCGGCCGCACCAGGCCATGCCAGATGCGCGGAAGCGCTTCCCGGTCGGCCGCGGCACGCAGCACCGAGGTGTCGACTCGGACCGGCACGAGCACCGGTTCCGGCCTGGCCAGCGCGACATCCAACAGGGCAAGCCCCTCGGCGGGCGAAAACGGAACCACACCACCGCGTTCGAGCCGGTGGCGATCGGCCGCCATGCCGCCTTCGACGTCCCACGGTCCCCACGCGAGCGACAGGCCCGCGAGTCCCTTGGCCCTGCGGTGCGCGGCCAGCGCGTCGAGGAAGGTGTTGCCCGCGGCATAGGCGCCCTGGCCCGCCGAGCCGAGCGTGCCCGCCGCGGACGAGAACAGGACGAATGCCGCGAGGTCCAGGTCTTCGGTCAGCTCGTGAAGATGCCAAGCCGCGTCGACCTTCGGTCGCAGGACCCGGGCCAGGCGCTCTGCGGTGAGTGACCCGAGCACCCCGTCGTCGAGCACACCCGCGCAATGCACAACGGCGCGCAGTGGCCGATCCTCGGGGATGGTGTCGAGCAGCGACGCGACAGCGCAACGATCGGCGGCGTCGCACGCGGCGGAAGTGACATGGGCCCCGGCGCTTGCCAGTTCATCGACGAACGTCGTCATGCCGAGGCCCGCGTTTCCGCTGCGGCTGATGAGCAGGAGATCCCGGACGCCGCGAGTGAGCACCAGGTGGCGTGCCACCGTCCGGCCGAGCGCGCCGGAGGCGCCAGTGATCAGCACAGTGCCGTCGGTGAGGTCCACCGCCGAGGTTTCGGCGGCCGCAGCGGGAACCAGCCTGGGCACCCGCACCGCGCCCTGTTGCAGCGCCGCCTCCGGCTCGCCGGAAGCGAGCACAGCGGCGAGCTCGGGCCAGCTGATCTCCGGTGCTTCGGGATCGAGATCGATCAGCGTCAGACGCCCGGGGTGCTCGGCCTGTGCGGCACGGACCAGGCCCCAGATCGATGCGTAGGCAGGGTGCGGGTGCGGGCCGGTGGCACCACGGGTCACCAGGACCAGTTGTGCGGACCTGAAGTGTTCGTTCGCAAGCCAGTCCCGCAGCAGCTCGACGGTGCCGGTGACCAGCCGGTTGGCCAGGGCAGGTATGCCCCCTACCGTATGGGGCTCGGTGCGGGGCACGAAGACCCGTTCCACGGCCGCCCCAGACTCCGCGACTGTCTCGCTGAGCTTTGCCAGGTCTGGATAGGACTCCACGGGGGTGCCGCTGTCGCGCAACGCGCGGGACAAGCTGGTTTCGCCCTCGCCGACCACTGCCCAGCCGGCGGCGGGTGTGACCGCGCCAGCCGCTCCGAGTTTCCGCCATTCCACGGCGAACAGCGAACGATGGACCGTTGCCATTGCCTCCACCGGTCGAAGGGTCAGCTCCGCCACCCTGCCGACCGATCGTCCGTCCACACCGGACAAGTGAAGGGAGATACCGCTCCCGCCGGTGGACTCCAGTCGTCCTCGGAGGGCGTGCGCACCGGGGGTGGCTACGCGCACGCCGCGCCACGCGAATGGCAGTGCGGCGCCCGTTTCGGCGAAGTCACCGAGCCCCACTGCATGCAGCACCGAATCGAGCAGCGCGGGATGCACGACGTGCCGGCCACCCGTGTCCGCCAGGTCTTCCGGCAAGGACACCTCGACGTAAAGGTCGTCCGCGCGCCGCCACGCGGCACGCAGCCCGCGGAAAGCCGGGCCGTAGCGCAGACCCTTTTCTGCCAGCTCTTCATATACCGCATCGAGGCCGAGCGGCACGGCGCCGGGCGGCGGCCAGTGCTCGGCGGACTCCTCGGACACATCCTCCTCGGCGTGTCTGAGCACCGCGGTCGCGTTCCGGACCCAGGGGTGTTCATCGGATGCTCGCCCATGAGATTCTCGGGAATGAATGCGTGCCGTTCGCCGTCCTGCCGTGTCCGCGGCTCCGACGGTGAGCTGAATGTCCACCGCGCCTCGTTCGGGGATGACCAGTGGCGTTTCCAATGTCAGATCATCGAGCACGTCGTTTCCGAGGTGCGCGCCCGCATGGAGAGCCAGATCGACGAAGGCCGTGCCGGGCAACAGGATTTGATCGCCCACGGCGTGGTCGGCGAGCCACGGATGTGCCGCGAGAGAGACCCGGCCGGAGAAGACCACGGCGTCCGCATCCGGGGTGCCTGCCACCGCGTCGAGCAGCGGGTGATGGGTGCGGTCGAGCCCGATCGTGTGAGGGTCAGCGGGGGTGGGGTGGTGGTGCAGCCAGTAGCGGGCGTGTTGGAAGGGGTAGGTGGGCAGCGGGGTCGCGCGAGCCCCGGATTGCGCGTAGTGGTTTTGCCAATCGGGGCTGATTCCGTGCGCCACGAGCTGGCCGAGTGCGGTGGTGAGAGCCGCTGCTTCGGGTTGGTCGTGGCGTTGGGAGGCGACGGCGGTGTTGGGCAGGTGCGGGGTCAGGGTGTTGGCTGGGCCGATTTCGAGGAAGGTGGTGGCGTGGGTGTTGAGCGTGCTGGCGGCGCGGGCGAATTGCACGGTGTGCCGGGCGTGCTGGACCCAGTGGTCGGGGTTGGCCAGCGTGGTGTCGTCGATGAGTTGCCCGGTGCGGGTCGAGACGATCGGCACCGTGGCGGGCTGGGCCTTCAGTTTCGCCGCGGTGTCGCGGAATTCGGCGAGGATGGACTCCATCAGCGGTGAGTGGAAGGCGTGCGAGACGCGGAGCCAGGTAGTTCGGTGGCCGTTGTCGCGCAGTGATTCGGTGATCGTCGCGAGGGCGCTGCGGTCGCCGGAGAGGACCAGCGAAGTGGGGCTGTTGATGGCGGCAACGGAGACTGCGTTCTCGTGCCCGGTGTGGTAGGCGGCGATGGCGTTCTCGGATGCGGTGATCGCTACCATCGCGCCACCGGGCGGGAGGGATTGCATGAGTCGGCCGCGTGCGCAGATGAGTGCGGCCGCATCGGACAGGGAGAGCGCTCCGGCGGTGTGCGCGGCGGTGATTTCGCCGATGGAATGACCGGCGAGGATCGTCGGTTGGACGCCCCAGTACCGCCAGAGTTGGTAGAGGGCGGTTTGGTATGCGAAGAGCGCGGGTTGTGCGTACTGGGTCTGGTTGATCAGTTCGGGGTCTTCGCCGAACACTGCGTCGCGCAGGGGGCGGGGTAGGTGTGGGTCGATTGCGGCGCAGGCGGTGTCGAAGGCGTCGGCGAAGGCGGGATAGGTCTCGTAGAGTTGGTGTCCCATGCGGTGTCGTTGGGAACCTTGGCCGGAGAAGACCATTGCCAGGCTGTTCTCGGCGGCCCGCCCGGTGTGCAGGTCGGGGTGGTCGGTGCCTTGGGCCAGCGCGGCAAGCGCTTGGGCGCCTTGGGCGAGATCGCTGGTGACGATCACGGCACGTTCCGCTAACGCGGCTCGGGTGGTGGCCAGCGAGTAGCCCACGTCGAGGATCGAGTCGTCGTCGGTGAGACGTTCGGCCAGCCGGGCGGCCTGGGCGCGCAACGCGGACTTTGTGTGCGCGGACAGCAACCACGGCACCGCAGCCGGGTGTGCGACCGGGTTTTCGCTTCTTGGTGGTTGCGCCGGAGCCGTTTCTGCCGGTGGTTGTTCGAGGATGACGTGGGCGTTGGTGCCGCTGATGCCGAAGGAGGAGATGGCGGCGCGGCGGGGTCGGCCGGTGTCGGGCCATTGCTGGTTTTGGGTCAGGAGTTCTATCGCGCCGGTGTTCCAGTCGACTTCGGGTGTGGGTTGGTCGATGTGGAGGGTTTGGGGGAGGGTGCCGTGGTGCATGGCTTGGATCATTTTGATGATGCCGGCGATGCCGGCGGCGGCTTGGGTGTGGCCGATGTTGGATTTGATGGATCCGAGCCATAGTGGTGTTTGGCGGTTGTGGCCGTAGGTGGCTAGGAGTGCTTGTGCTTCGATGGGGTCGCCGAGTCGGGTTCCGGTTCCGTGTGCTTCGACGGCGTCTACTTCGGACGGTGCTAGTCCGGCGTTGGCCAGGGCTTGCCGGATGACTCGTTGCTGGGAGGGTCCGTTGGGGGCGGTGAGTCCGTTGGAGGCGCCGTCCTGGTTGATGGCGGAGCCGCGGACGACGGCCAGTACGGGGTGGTGGTTGCGGTGGGCGTCGGAGAGTCGTTCTAGTAGGACGATGCCGATGCCTTCGCCCCAGCCGGTGCCGTCGGCGGTGCTGGAAAACGCCTTGCACCGGCCATCGGCGGAAAGCCCGCGCTGGCGGCTGAACTCGATGAACGCCGCCGGCGTGGCCATCACGGTCACCCCGCCGGCCAACGCCAGGTCGCATTCGCCGTTGCGCAGCGATTGCGCCGCCAGATGCAGCGCGACCAGGGACGAGGAACATGCGGTGTCGATGGTGATTGCCGGACCTTGGAGGCCGAAGGCGTAGGAAATGCGACCGGAGGCGATGCTGGGGGCGCTGCCATTGCCGAGGTTCCCGCTGGAGTGGGTCGTGTCGTCGCTGAAGCGGGTGGCGTAGTCGCTGTACATGACTCCGGCGAACACGCCGGTGCGGGTGCCGTGCAGCGATGTTGGGTCGATGGTGGCGCGTTCGAGGGCTTCCCAGGTGGTTTCGAGCAGGAGCCGTTGCTGCGGGTCCATGGCGTGCGCTTCGCGGGGAGAGATCCCGAAGAGTGCGGGGTCGAACTCCGCGGCGTTGTGCAGGAAACCACCCTCCCGCACATAACTCGACCCGGGCGACTCCCCGTCCGGGTCGTAGATCCTCGCCTCGTCCCAGCCGCGATCGGTGGGAAACGGCGAGATCGCGTCCGCGCCCGTCGCCACCAGCCGCCACAGCTCTTCCGGGTTATCGACGCCGCCGGGATAGCGGCAAGCCATGCCGATGATGACGATCGGGTCGTCGTCGGCCGATCGCACCGAGATCGATTCGACGGCTCGCTCCGGTGCGCCGAGCAGCTGAGTGCGCAGGTGCCGGGCGAGCGCGATCGGGGTCGGGTGGTCGAACACCAGCGTCGCGGGCAGCCGTAATCCCGTCGCGGAGTTCAGGCGGTTGCGGAACTCCACGGACGTCAGCGAATCGAACCCGAAATCCCCGAAAGCCCGGGCGGGCTCGACCGAATCCGGATCCGTGTGCCCGAGGACCCCCGCAACCTGGCCGCGAACCAAGCCGAGGAGGGTGTCATCCTGTTCCACTTCGGACATCCGGTGCAGCCGGTCGGCCAGGGTGGAAGCGTCTGGTTCCCCTTGCGCCGCACGGCGCGGAGTCGTCGGAACCAGCTTCCGGAGCAGCGCGGGAACCGCGCCTCCCCGGCTGGCGGCGAGCGCTCGCGCATCCAGATGCATGGGCAGTACAACGCTCTCGCCGCTCGCGAGTGCGGCGTCGAAGAGGCGTAGACCTTCCTCCTCCGTCAACGCCCTAATGCCTGCGGGCAATGCGTCGAGGTCGCCGGTCATGCCGGTGTTCCAGGGGCCCCAGGCGATGGTGGTGGTGTTGGGGTGGTGGTGGGCGAGTGCGTCGAGGTAGGCGTTGGCGGCGGCGTAGTTGGCTTGGCCTGGGGTGCCGAGGGTGGCGGCGGCGCTGGAGAAGTGGATGTGGGTGGTGTTGGGGTGGGTGTGGGTGTGGAGGTGGTGTGCGGCGGTGGTTTTGGGGGTGAAGGTGTGGTGGAGGTGGTGGGGGGTTTGGTGGGTGAGGGTGGCGTCGTGGAGGGTGCCTGCGCAGTGGATGATGATGGTGGGGGGTGGGATGGTGTTGAGGGTGTGGGTGATGTGGTGGGGGTTGGTGAGGTCGCAGGTGTGGTGGGTGAGGTGGGTGTTGTTGATGGTGGTGGGTGGGTTGTGGGGTGGGTTTCGGCTGAGGAGGTGGAGGTGGTGGGGTTGGTGGGTGTGGATGAGGTGGTGGGTGATGAGGGTGCCGAGTGCTCCGGTGGCGCCGGTGATGAGGATGGTGTCGTGGGTCCAGTTGGGTGGGGTGTGGTGTGGTGGTGTGGTGTGGGTGAGTCGGGGTGTGTGGGTTGTGCCGTTGCGGAGTGCGATTTGTGGTTCACCACACGCCAACGCCGTAGCGATCGGCCGAAGTGGCGAGGCATCGGTGTCGTCCAGGTCGACCAAGAGGAACCGATCGGGGTGCTCGGACTGGGCGGAACGCATCAACCCCCAGACGGCGGCGTTGGCCAATGCGGCCGGCACGTCCGCCGCGGTGTCCGAATCAAGCAGCAGGGCGCTTCGGGTGATGAGGGCCAGTCGCGACGCGGCGAACCTGTCGTCGGCGAGCCACTGCTGAGCCAACTCCAGGGCCTTGACCGCGGCCCGTTCCGCTTTGTCCTCGGTGTCGCCTTCTGGCGGAACGAACGGAACCAGCACGACCTCCGGGACCGGCTTACCGTCGTCGATGGCGCGGCCGAGCTCGCTCAGATCTCCATACTCGTCCGCCTGGCCGGCGAACTGCGCATCGGTGGTGATGGCCGCCCATCTTCCGGGCGGTGTGGGCCGGTCGAGGTCGGGCAGCGGCACCCACGACACGCGATACAGCGAACGCGTCGCGGCCGAAGGCAGTCCCTCCTCGGGAATCGGGCGAAGATGCAGACGGGCCACGGTGAGCACGGGGCGCCCGGTCTGATCCGCGAGCACGAGCGACACGGCATCGGGCCCCGCTGGGGAAATCCGGACTCGCAGCTCCCGGGCATTGACCGCATGCAGGGAGACGTCCGTCCACGAGAACGGTATGGACGAGTGCTCGCCGGGCTGCGTGCTGAGGCCGATCGCGTGCAGGGCCGAGTCCAGCAGGGCGGGGTGCAGCGCGAAGCGATCGGCGTCCGCCAGCTGATCGTCTCCTAGCGCGACGTCGGCGAAGATCTCCCCGTCTCGTTGCCAAGCCCCGCGCAGTCCTTGGAACGCCGGACCGTACCGGAGATCGGCCGGGCCGTCAGACCCGTAGAATCCGTTGATGTCAAGGGGAACCGTCCCGGTCGGCGGCCACTGGGTGAGCATTTCGGCGGGCTGCGGGGTCTGGCCGGTGAGCCGTCCTTCGGCATGCTTCGTCCACGGCTGGTCGAAGGACGCGTCGGCCTCGCGCGTGAAGATGCTGACCGGCCGCCCGCCGTCCCCGTCGGGTTCCCCGAGCAAGGTCTGGACGTGGAGTGCGCTGTCCGTGAGCACGAGTGGGGCGCCGAGCGTGAGTTCGGCCAGGTGCGGGTGTCCGGCCTGCTGCCCGGCGTGGAGCGCGAGTTCGACCAATGCGGCGCCGGGCACCACCACCCGGTCCAGCACGGTGTGATCGGCAAGCCACGGGTGCGAGGTAAGCGAAAGGCTGCCGGTGAGCAGCATCCGGTCGCCCTCGGCGAGACCGACCGCGGCGGTGAGCAGCGGGTGATCCGATCCCAGCAGGCCGGCCGCCGACACATCGGTCGCCGCGCTCTCGGCCGATTCCAGCCAGTAGCGTTTGCGGGCGAACGGATAGGTCGGCAGCGCGGTCGTGCAGGCTCCGGAGTTCGCGTAGAGGTTTCGCCAGTCGGGCAAGCTTGCGCGGGTGATGAGTTTCCCGAGAGCGGTTGCGAGGGCCGCTGATTCGGCGTCGTTGTGGCGGAGCGAGGAGAGTGCGTCGTCGGGCAGATGAGGGGTGAGGCTGGCGCTGGGGCCCACTTCGAGAAAGGTGGTGGCGTGGTGGCTGAGGGCGGTGATGGCCTCGGCGAAACGGACGGTGTGCCGGGCGTGGCGGACCCAGTATTCGGGCTGGGAGAGGGTGTCGTCGTCGACGAGTTGTCCGGTGACGGTGGAGACCATCGGCAGCGTGGGGGATGAATAGTTCAAGGCTGCCGCGATGTCGCGGAATTCGGGGAGGACGGGATCGATCAGTGGCGAGTGGAATGCATGTGACACCCGCAGCCAGGTGACCCGGTTTCCTGCGGCACGCAGCGATCCGGCGATCGAGGTCAGCGTGGCGTGGTCGCCGGAGAGGACGAGGGAATTCGGACCGTTGATCGCGGCGATACCAACTTTGTCCGCATTTCCGGCCAGAAGCTTGAGGACGTCGTCTTCGGTGGCGTCGATGGCCACCATCGCGCCACCGGGGGGAAGGGATTGCATGAGGCGACCGCGCGCGCACACCAGCGTCGCCGCGTCGGTAAGCGACAGCACACCGGCAATGTGGGCGGCGGCGATTTCGCCGACAGAGTGCCCGGCGACGATCGACGGCTGGATTCCCCAGTGCTGCCACAGGCGGCAGATGGCCACCTCGATGGCGAACAGCGCCGGCTGCGCGTACTGGGTTCGATTGATCGGCTCGCCGTCGGTGCCGAACACGACGTTCGCCAGCGGGTGCGGCAGATGCGGGTCGATCTCGGCGCAGACGGCGTCGAAGGCGTCGGCGAACACCGGAAAGGTTTCGTAGAGCTCTCGTCCCATGCCCAGGCGCTGGGAGCCTTGGCCGGAGAACACCATCGCCAGACCACCCTCGCCGGCCCGTCCGGTGAGGACGGCGGCGGGTGCCTCACCGGCTGCGAAGGCGCTCAACGCCCGCCTGCGCTCGGCGGTGCTTCCGGCCAGGAGTACGGCACGTTCGTCGAATGCGGTGCGGGCCGTGCCCAGCGAGTAGCCGACGTCCAGCACCGGCGCCTCATCGGTAAGGTGCTCGGCCAGCTGCGCGGCCTGGGCGCGCAAATCGGTCTCGGTGCGCGCGGACAACACCCACGGCACGACAGGCGGGGTGACCACCGGCTCGGCCGGGGAATCAGCCGCATCCGGTGCCTGTTCCAGAATCACGTGTGCGTTGGTGCCGCTGAAACCGAAGGACGACACGGCGGCGCGTCGTGGCACGCGCTGCGGCCAGGGCACCTTTTCGGTGAGCAGCGAAACGGCACCGGACTCCCAGTCGACCTCGGGCGTGGGCTCCGCTATGTGGAGGGTGCGGGGCAGGATGCCCTGGTGCATGGCCTGGACCATTTTGATGATGCCTGCGATGCCGGCGGCGGCCTGGGTGTGGCCGAGGTTGGACTTGATGGATCCCAGCCACAGGGGTGTTTCGCGGTTCTGGCCGTAGGTGGCCAGGAGTGCTTGTGCTTCGATGGGATCGCCGAGGCGAGTGCCCGTGCCGTGGGCCTCGACGGCGTCCACCTGGTCGGCGCGCAGTCCCGCGTCGACGAGCGCGTCACGGATCACGCGTTGTTGGGATGGCCCGTTAGGCGCGGTCAACCCGTTGGACGCGCCGTCCTGGTTGACTGCGCTGCCGCGGATGATCGCGAGCACCGGGTGTCCGTTGCGCTGGGCATCCGAAAGGCGCTCTACGAGCAGCATTCCGGCGCCCTCCGCCCACCCGGTCCCGTCGGCGGTGCTGGAAAACGCCTTACAGCGGCCATCCGGGGCGAGGCCCTGCTGCCGGCTGAAGTCGACGAACGGGGCCGGGCTCGCCATCACCGTCGCGCCGCCGACCAGCGCGGCCGAACACTCCGATCGGCGCAATGCCCGGCAGGCCAGGTGCAGGGCGACCAGCGATGACGAACACGCCGTGTCGATGGTGACGGCGGGCCCCTCCAGCCCCAGGGTGTAGGCGAGCCTGCCGGAGGCGATGCTGCCCGAGTTGCCCGTGCCCAGATAGCCCTGGACCACCTCCGGGATCGCGGGAAGACGTGACGCGTAGTCGTGGTACATGACCCCGACGAACACGCCGGTCCGGCTGCCGCGCAACGATCCAGGGACGATTCCGGAACGCTCCACCGCCTCCCACGAGGTCTCCAGCAGCAACCGCTGCTGCGGATCCATCGCCAGCGCCTCCCGCGGCGAGATCCCGAAGAAGTCCGCATCGAATTCCGCCGCATCGTAGAGGAATCCGCCCTCGTGGGTGTCGCTGGTGATCGAGGCGAGATCCCAGCCGCGGTCGCGCGGGAATTCGTCGATTGCGTCCTGCTCCGCGGCGACCAGCCGCCACAGCTGTTCGGGAGCGCGCACGCCGCCCGGAAACCGGCACGCCATGCCGATGACGGCGATCGGCTCGCGGTCACGTTCCTCGGCGCAGCGCAGCCGTTGCTTGGTGTCCCGCAGTTCGGTGGTGAGCCGCTTGAGGTACTGGAGCGTCTTCTCCTCGTTCACGTCACTTCCGTTCCGGTCCGGCGTTCGAGAGGTCAGGACGAGCCGAGTTCGTCATCGATGATCGAGAAAACTTCCTCGAAATCGGCCGCCGCCAGGGCTTCCTCGGCGGCGTCGTCGCCGCGAGGGGAGAGCTCCCAGGAACCCAGCAGGGCGCGCAGCCGGCTCCTGATCTGCGCACCATGCGCGTGTTGCGGACCGATCTGGGTGAGTACGGCTTCCAAGCGGTCGATCTCGGCGAAGACCACATCAGGCCCGGACACGTCGTCGGGTAGCAACTCGGCCGCGAGGTAGTCACATAGTGCCGCCGGACTGGGCCGGTCGAAGATCAACGTCGCGGGCAGTCGCAGCCGGGTCGCGGTCTCCAACGCGCCGCGCAACTCGACCGCCATCAGCGAGTCGAACCCGAGGTCGGCGAACGGTCGGTCCATGGCGATCGCGTCGCCCGACTCTTGCCCCACGACCTCAGCGACACGGCCGCGAACCAGCTGCGCGAGCCGTTCCTGCCGTTCGTGCGGCGGGAGGGCGCGCAGTGTCTCGGCAAACGACCGGTTCTCGGGGCCGGGCGCATCAGCGGCGACGCGCATCTTCGCGACCGGGCGGACCAGGTCGTGGAGCACGTGCGGGATTCCGCTCTCGGCCGCTCGACGCCGCAACGCCGGGATGTTCAGCCGCATGGGCAGGACGACGCTCGCGCCAGTGGCGAGCGCGGCGTCGAAGAGCTTGAGTCCTTCCGCCGCGGTGATGGGCGTGAGACCGGTTCGCGCGATGCGCCCCAGGTTGGTGCCGGTCATGCCGGTGTTCCAGGGGCCCCAGGCGATGGTGGTGGTGTTGGGGTGGTGGTGGGCGAGTGCGTCGAGGTAGGCGTTGGCGGCGGCGTAGTTGGCTTGGCCTGGGGTGCCGAGGGTGGCGGCGGCGCTGGAGAAGTGGATGTGGGTGGTGTTGGGGTGGGTGTGGGTGTGGAGGTGGTGTGCGGCGGTGGTTTTGGGGGTGAAGGTGTGGTGGAGGTGGTGGGGGGTTTGGTGGGTGAGGGTGGCGTCGTGGAGGGTGCCTGCGCAGTGGATGATGATGGTGGGGGGTGGGATGGTGTTGAGGGTGTGGGTGATGTGGTGGGGGTTGGTGAGGTCGCAGGTGTGGTGGGTGAGGTGGGTGTTGTTGATGGTGGTGGGTGGGTTGTGGGGTGGGTTTCGGCTGAGGAGGTGGAGGTGGTGGGGTTGGTGGGTGTGGATGAGGTGGTGGGTGATGAGGGTGCCGAGTGCTCCGGTGGCGCCGGTGATGAGGATGGTGTCGTGGGTCCAGTTGGGTGGGGTGGGGTGTGGTGGTGTGGTGTGGGTGAGTCGGGGTGTGTGGGTTGTGCCGTTGCGGAGTGCGATTTGTGGTTCACCACACGCCAACGCCGCCGGTACGGCGGCCCACGACTCGTCGGCACCGTCGATGTCCAGCAGGATCACACGACCCGGCATCTCGGACTGAGCGGATCGCACCAGTCCCCACACGGCGGCACCGGCCGGGTCGGGGACGGTCCCGCCGCAGGCGACGGCACCTTGGGTGACGATCACCAGGGTCCGGTCATCGGTCCAGTTCTGTAGTTGTTCCAGCACTTCCGTCGCGGCGGCCAGCGCCACCTCGGGATCGCGGCTCTGGACGTTCTTCGGCCGGAACAGCAAGTGCGTGCCCGGATCCGACCCTCCCGTGCGGTTGGCGAGCGCGGCGGGCAGATCATCGCCCGCCACCGCGATTTCCCCCGCACCCGGTGGAATCTCGCGCGGCAACCAGGCCAGCTCGAACAGCGACCGCAGCAGTTCGGCGTCCGTGCTCGCGATCTGCTCGGGCGAGATCTTGCGCAACACGAGACGTTCGATCGTGGCCACGGGCTGACCGGTGCCGTCGGCAACGTGCACCGCGATGCAGTCCTCGCCCGCCCGGGAGATCTGAGCCCGCAGCACTGCGGACCCGGTGGCATGCAACCTGACGCCGGACCAGGAGAACGGCAGTCGCGCCTGCCTGTCCGCGCCGAACATCCCGGCCACGGCGACCCCATGCAGCACGCAGTCGAGCAGGGCGGGATGGATGCCGAACCCCTGTGCGTCCTCACCGTCGGGCAGCGCCGTTTCGACCACGATGCGCTCGCCGGCCCGCCACACCGCACGCAACCCACGGAATGCCGGGCCATAGTCCAGGCCGGCCGCCGAGAACTCCGCGTACGCATCGTCGATCGGCAACTCCTCCGCGCCCGGCGCCATCACAATCGGGCTCCCCGCGGGTTGCGCCGCTTCGGCACCCAGGACGGCCGAGGCGTGCCTTCGCCAGGACGTTTCGCCGTCGAGCATTGAGTGGACGGTCACCTGGCGGCGCCCCTCGGCGTCGCGCTCCGCCACGGCCACCTGAATCCGCACAGCGCCGCTTTCCGGCACTGCCAACGGGGTTTCCAGGGTCAGTTCCTCGAATCCTTGCCCGCCGGTGAGCCGCGCCGCGTGCAGGACGAGATCCACGAACGCGGTACCGGGCAGCAGCACCGAACCCAGCACGCTGTGGTCGGCGAGCCAGGGATGCGTGGCCAGGGAGAGGCTGCCCGCCAGGAGGAGCCCGTCGCTGTGCGCGAGCTCCACCGCACTGGTCAGCAGCGGGTGTCCGGCCCCGTCCGCGTCGGGCCGCGACGCGGCACCAGGGCGCGGCCAGTAGCGCTTGCGCTGGAAGGGGTAGGTGGGGAGTTCGGTGGTGTGTGCTCCGGTGGCGGCGAAGTAGGTGTGCCAGTTTGGTTCGAGTCCGTGGGTGAGGAGTGTGGCGAGTGCGGTGTTGAGGGCTTGGGGTTCGGGTTGGTTGTGGTGGAGTGAGGGGATTGCGGTGTTGGGCAGGTGTGGGGTGAGTGTGGCGGCGGGTCCGATTTCGAGGTAGGTGGTGGCGTTGATCGCGGTGATGGCGTCGGCGAAGCGGACGGTGTGGCGGGCGTGGCGGGTCCAGTGCTCGGGAGCTGCCAGAGTTGTGTGGTCGATTGGTTGGCCGGTGAGGGTGGAGATCATCGGCAGGGTGGGGGGCCGGAAGTTGAGGTTGGAGATGGTGTCGTGGAATTCGGTGAGGATGGGGTCGATGAGTGGTGAGTGGAAGGCGTGGGAGACGCGTAGTTGGGTCACGCGGTAGCCGTTGTCTTGCAGTGATCGGGCGATTTCGTTGAGTGTGGTGCGGTTGCCGGAGAGGACGAGTGAGGTGGGGCTGTTGATGGCGGCGACGGCTACGGTCTCCTCGTGGCCGGTGAGGTGGGGTTGGATGTCGGTTTCGGTGGCGGTGACGGCGATCATGGTGCCGTGCTCGGGCAGTGTTTGCATGAGGCGGCCGCGTGTGCAGATCAGGGTTGCCGCGTCGGGGAGGGCGAGGACGCCGGTGATGTGGGCGGCGGTGATTTCGCCGATGGAGTGTCCGGTGATGACCGATGGCTGGATGCCCCAGTGCTGCCATAGCCGGTAGAGGGCGACTTGGAATGCGAACAGTGCTGGTTGTGCGTATTGGGTTTGGTTGATCAGGTGTGGGTCGTCGCCGAATACGACCTCGTGGAGTGGGCGTGGTAGGTGGAGGTCGAGTTGGGCGCAGGCGGTGTCGTAGGCGTCGGCGAAGGCGGGATAGGTGTTGTAGAGCTGTTGTCCCATTCGGTGTCGTTGGGTGCCTTGGCCGGAGAAGATCATGGCCAGGCTGTTTTCGGTGGCGTGGCCGGTGATGATCTCGGTGGGTGTGTTGCCTGTTGCCAGGGTGGTCAGGGCTTTGCGTCGTTGGGTGATGTCTCCGGTGAGCAGGACGGCGCGGTGTTCGAGGGCGGCTCGTGTGGTGGCCAGTGAGTAGCCGACGTCGAGCACGGATGCCTCGTCTGAGAGGTGGTCGGCCAACTGCTTGGCTTGGACGCGGAGGGCTTCGGGAGTTTTCGCGGACAGCACCCACGGCACGACCGGAGGAACGCGGGAAGCCGCTTGCTCCTGCGTCGAAACGGGCGCCTGCTCCAATACGACGTGGGCGTTGGTGCCGCTGACGCCGAAGGAGGAGATGGCGGCGCGGCGGGGTCGGCCGGTGTCGGGCCATTGCTGGTTTTGGGTCAGGAGTTCTATCGCGCCGGAGGTCCAGTCGACTTCGGGTGTGGGTTGGTCGATGTGGAGGGTTTGGGGGAGGGTGCCGTGGTGCATGGCTTGGATCATTTTGATGATGCCTGCGATGCCGGCGGCGGCTTGGGTGTGGCCGATGTTGGATTTGATGGATCCGAGCCATAGTGGTGTTTGGCGGTTGTGGCCGTAGGTGGCTTGGAGTGCTTGTGCTTCGATGGGGTCGCCGAGTCGGGTTCCGGTTCCGTGGGCTTCGACGGCGTCTACTTCGGACGGTGCTAGTCCGGCGTTGGTGAGGGCTTGGCGGATGACTCGTTGCTGGGAGGGTCCGTTGGGTGCGGTGAGTCCGTTGGAGGCGCCGTCCTGGTTGATGGCGGAGCCGCGGACGACGGCCAGTACGGGGTGGTGGTTGCGGTGGGCGTCGGAGAGTCGTTCTAGTAGGACGATGCCGATGCCTTCGCCCCAGCCGGTGCCGTCGGCCGTGCCGGAAAACGCCTTGCACCGGCCGTCGGGGGAGAGTCCGCGTTGGCGGCTGAATTCTACGAAGGTGGTGGGGGTGGACATGATGGTGACGCCGCCGGCCAGTGCCATGTCGCATTCGTTGTTGCGGAGCGCTTGTCCCGCCAGGTGCAGCGCGACGAGCGAGGACGAACACGCCGTATCGACGGTGACGGCGGGCCCTTCCAGACCGAACGTGTAGGAAATCCGTCCGGACGCCACGCTGGTCGTGTTGCCCGTCAGCAGGTGGCCCGCCGTTCCCTGGGCGTCCTCGCGCAGGAGCGAGACGTAATCCTGCCCGTTGACACCCATGAACACGCCGGTTCGGCTGCCGCGCAACGATGTCACGTCGATGCCGCCGCGTTCGAACGCCTCCCACGAGGTCTCCAGCAACAGCCGCTGCTGCGGGTCCATCGCCAGCGCCTCGCGCGGCGAGATCCCGAAGAACTCCGCGTCGAACTCGGCCGCATCATGGAGGAATCCACCGGCAGTGGCGACACTGCTGCCGGACTCATCCGGCGCCGCGTCGAACAGCGCGCCGAGATCCCAGCCGCGATCGGTCGGGAACGGCGAGACGGCATCTCGCCCGCCGAGCACGAGTTCCCACAGTTCCTCCGGGCTGCGCACCCCGCCCGGAAAGCGGCAGGCCATGCCGACGATAGCCAACGGCTCGTCGGTCCCGGCGGCGGCCGTGGCAGCAGGCTCCGGTCGCTCGTCGGTGAGTAGCCCCGCGAGGTGCGAGACGAGGCGGTTGGCGGTGGGGTGGTCGAAGACGAGCGTGGCGGGGAGGGCGACGCCGAGCGCCGCGCCGAGCCGATTGCGCAACTCGACGCCGGTGAGCGAGTCGAATCCGAGCTCCTTGAAGGGACGTTCGCCATCGATGTCCCCGGCTTCGGCGTAGCCGAGCACCGACGCGACCGCCGACGTTACGGTCGACCGCAGCCAGGACCTCCGCTCGCTAGGGCTGAGCGCGGCAAGCCGGGCGCTGGGCCCGGTCTCCGACGCGTCGAGGAGGACGCACGCCTCGGGGAGTGCGGACAGGAACGGACTGGGCCGGGCGGAGACGAACGCGGGCAGGAAGACGTCCCATTGAACGTCGGCGACGGTGAGACAGGCGCCGGCCCGCCGCACGGCCCGCTCCAGCGCGGCCATCGCGCGATCCGGCCGGAGCGGGGCCAGCCCGCGACGTCGGGCATGCTCGCCCGCCGCGCCGTCGGCCATGCCGCCGTCGGCCCACGGTCCCCACGCGACCGAGGTAGCGGTCAGGCCCCGTTCGCGACGCCGCTGCGCCAACGCATCCAGATAGGCGTTGGCCGCGCCGTAGGCGGCCTGCCCGCCGCTTCCCCAGACGCCGGAGATCGAGGAGAACAGCACGAATGCGTCAAGCTGCCGCTCACCAAGGAGTTCGTCGAGATGTGCGGCACCGGCGATCTTCGCCCCCGTCACCCGCGCGAACTCCTCGTTGCTGGTCTCGGCCAACGGCGCCAGCTGTCCCACGCCCGCCGTGTGCACGACCCCGGTCAACGGCAGGTCCGCCGGAACGGTGGCGAGCAGGTTCGACAGCGCCGAGCGATCCGTTACGTCACACGCCGTGATGGTGACTGCCGCGCCCAGTCCAGTGAGTTCGGCGTCCAGCTCAGCCGCCCCCGGCGCGTCCGGGCCGCGGCGACTCACCAGCAGCAGGTGTTGCGCCCCCTTGCGCGCGAGCCAGCGAGCGACGTGCGCGCCCAGCGCCCCGGTGCCGCCGGTCACGAGCACGGTGCCGCGCGGTGTCCACTCCGGACTTTGCGGCCCGGTGTGCGAATCGCGGATCAATCGACGGGTGTAGACCCCGGAGGTTCGCACCGCGAGCTGATCTTCGCCTGCGGAGTCGGCCAGCACCGACAACAGCCGAGCGATGGCACGGTCGTCGAGTGCGGCGGACAGGTCGATGAGCCCGCCCCACAGGCCTGGCCACTCCAGTGCCACCGCACGGCCCATGCCCCAGATGGATGCCTGTGATAGGTGGCTCAGCTCGTCGGAGGGCACGGCCGCGACCGCCCCTCGGGTGATGCACCACAGCGGCGCATTTGCCCCGATTTCGTGGAGCGTCTTGAGCAGTGCGACCGTGGCCGTGAGCCCGCGCGGCAGCATCGGGTGTGTCTCGTCGGGAATGTCGTCGAAGGCAAGGAAGGACAGCACGCCCGAGAGCATCGAGCAGTCGCCGAGCGCGGTGATATCGTGCACGACCCGGACATCGGCTCCGCCGTCGCGCAGCGCGTCGAGTACCGAACGCAACTCCGCGTCTTCGCTGTGCCCCGGCGGCAGGACGACCAACCATGTGCCGTCCGGTGTTCGCGGCGGAGCCGACTTCAGCGGAGCCCAGGAGACGTCGTAGCAAAGAGAATCCACAATGGATTCCGCGCGTTCGCGACGCCGCCACCGGGCAAGTGCTGGCAGCGTGGTCGTCAGCGCGGCCTCGTCGGCCTCGCCCAAGGTGCGGGACAGTGCCTCCAGATCTTCCCGCTCGACTGCATCCCAGAACCGCGATTCCGACTTCGTGACCGGGACTTCCGGAAGCTCGGGTTCGAGCCAGTAGCGATCTCGTTGGAAGGGGTAGGTGGGGAGTTCGGTGGTGCGCGCCCCGGTGGCGGCGAAGTAGTCGTGCCAGCGGGGGTCGGTGCCGTTGGCGATGAGTCGGGCGAGTGCGGTGTTGAGGGCTTGGGGTTCGGGTTGGTTGTGGTGGAGTGAGGGGATTGCGGTGTTGGGCAGGTGTGGGGTGAGTGTGGCGGTGGGTCCGATTTCGAGATAGGCATCAGCATTGATCGCGGTGATGGCGTCGGCGAAGCGGACGGTGTGGCGGGCGTGGCGGGTCCAGTGGTCGGGGGTGGCGAGGGTGGTGTGGTCGATTGGTTGGCCGGTGAGGGTGGAGATCATCGGCAGGGTGGGGGGCCGGAAGTTGAGGTTGGTGATGGTGTCGTGGAATTCGGTGAGGATGGGGTCGATTAGTGGTGAGTGGAAGGCGTGGGAGACGCGCAGTTGGGTCACCGAGAAGCCGTCGGCGCGCAGGTTTTCGGTGATCTCTTCAAGAGTGGTGCGGTGGCCGGAGAGTACCAGCGAGGTGGGGCTGTTGATGGCGGCGACGGCTACGGTCTCCTCGTGGCCGGTGAGGTGGGGTTGGATGTCGGTTTCGGTGGCGGTGACGGCGATCATGGTGCCGTGCTCGGGCAGTGTTTGCATGAGGCGGCCGCGTGTGCAGATCAGGGTTGCCGCGTCGGGGAGGGAGAGGACGCCGGTGATGTGGGCGGCGGTGATTTCGCCGATGGAGTGTCCGGTGATGATGGAGGGGTGGATGCCCCAGTGGTGCCATAGTTGGTAGAGGGCGAGTTGGAATGCGAAGAGTGCTGGTTGTGCGTATTGAGTTTGGTTGATCAGGTGTGGGTTGTCGCCGAATACGACCTCGTGGAGTGGGCGGGGTAGGTGGAGGTCGAGTTGGGCGCAGGCGGTGTCGTAGGCGTCGGCGAAGGCGGGATAGGTGTTGTAGAGCTGTTGTCCCATGTGGTGTCGTTGGGTGCCTTGGCCGGAGAAGATCATGGCCAGGCTGTTTTCGGTGGCGTGGCCGGTGATGATCTCGGTGGGTGTGTTGCCTGTTGCCAGGGTGGTCAGGGCTTTGCGTCGTTGGGTGATGTCTCCGGTGAGCAGGACGGCGCGGTGTTCGAGGGCGGCTCGTGTGGTGGCCAGTGAGTAGCCGACGTCGAGCACGGATGCCTCGTCTGAGAGGTGGTCGGCCAACTGCTTGGCTTGGGCGCGGAGGGCTTCGGGGGTCTTCGCGGACAGCACCCACGGCACTACCGGTACGGCGACGGGAGGCTTGACCGGTGTTTTATCGGATTCCGGTGCCTGTTCGAGGATGACGTGGGCGTTGGTGCCGCTGACGCCGAAAGCGGAGATCGCGGCGCGGCGGGGTCGGCCGGTGTCGGGCCATTGCCGGTTCTCGGTCAGCAGCGTGACCGCGCCGGTGCTCCAGTCGACTTCGGGTGTGGGTTGGTCGATGTGGAGGGTTCGCGGGAGGGTGCCGTGGTGCATGGCGAGCGTCATTTTGAGGACGCCTGCGGCCCCGGCGGCGGCTTGGGTATGGCCGATGTTGGATTTGATGGATCCGAGCCATAGCGGTGTTTGGCGGTCGTGGCCGTAGGTGGCCAGGAGTGCTTGCGCTTCGATGGGATCGCCGAGCCGGGTTCCGGTTCCGTGTGCTTCGACCGCGTCCACTTCGGACGGTGATAGACCCGCGTTGGCCAGGGCTTGGCGGATCACCCGCTGCTGGGAGGGGCCGTTCGGGGCGCTCAGCCCATTCGAGGAGCCGTCCTGGTTGACCGCGGAGCCACGGACGACGGCGAGCACGGGGTGGCCGTTGCGGCGGGCGTCGGAAAGTCGCTCCAGCAGGACGACCCCGCAGCCTTCGCCCCAGCCGGTGCCGTCGGCAGCCGCCGCGAACGACTTGCAGCGGCCGTCAACGGCGAGCCCGCGTTGCCTGCTGAACTCCACGAAAGCCGCCGGGGTGGACATGACGGTCACGCCGCCCGCCAGCGCCAGCGAGCATTCCCCGTTGCGGAGTGCCTGCGCGGCCAGGTGCAGCGCGACCAAGGACGACGAACACGCCGTATCGACCGTGACCGCCGGTCCCTCCAGCCCGAAAACATAGGCCACCCGGCCGGAAATGACGGCGGTCGCGGTGCCGGTGAGGAGGTAGCCCGCGGCGTTCTCCGCCGCCCAGCCGGTCCCGTAATGGGAGGTGGCGGCCCCGACGAACACGCCGGTCGGGCTCCCGCGCAGCGCTTCGAGCGCTATCCCGGCCCGTTCGAACGCCTCCCATGAACTCTCCAGCAGCAGGCGTTGCTGCGGGTCCATCGCCAGCGCCTCGCGCGGCGAGATCCCGAACAGCCCGGCGTCGAACTCGGCCACGTCGGCGACGAACGCGCCCTGGCGCGCGTAGGAGGTCCCCGGCCTGCTGAGCGACGGGTCGTAGATCCCGTCGAGATCCCAGCCGCGGTCGGCGGGAAAGTCCGAGACGGCGTCCCGCCCATCGATGACCAGGTTCCACAGCCCGGCAGGCGAGTCGGCGTCGCCCGGGAACCGGCAGCTCATCGAGACGATGACCACGGGATCGTCGTCGGCGGCTCGAACGGCCGTCGTGCGCGCCACCGCGACATCGTCACCCAGCAACTCGCGCTTGAGGTAGGAGACTACGGCCACCGGTGAGGGATGATCGAAGACCAGCGTCGTCGGCAGCGCAAGTCCCGTGACCGAACGTAGCCGGTTGCGGAACTGGACGGCGGTCAGCGAGTCGAAACCGAGATCCCGGAACGCGCTGCGCGGTGCCACGTCGTCGGGGGCGGAATGGCCGAGCACGGAGGCCGTCTCCGAGCGCACTAGATCGAGCAGGGCTTGATCCCGCTCGCCAGGTGTCAGCGCGGCGAGGCGCTGCCGCCAGCCACCGTCCTCGGCGGCCCCGACCGGCTGGTCGCCCGGGCCGTCCAGCGCCGCCCGTGCTTCGGCCAGGTCGCCGATCAGCGGACGACGGCGGGCCGCGCTCAACGTCGGCGCGAAACGCCCCCAGTCGATGTCGGCGATGGCGATCACCGCGTCATCACGGGCGAGCGACCGGCGCAGCGCCTCGACGGCGAGTTCGGGCTCCATAACGCGTAGCCCGAGCCTGCGCAGCGCCTCCCCGGCCCCGTCCCGCGCGATCATGCCGCCGCCACCCCACGACCCCCACGCCACGGAGAGCGCGTGCACGCCGCGTGCGCGGCGATGCTGGGCGAGCGCGTCGAGGTAGGAGTTGGCGGCCGCGTACGCGCCCTGGCCGCTGCCGCCCCACACGCTGGCCCCGGACGAGAACAGAACGAAGGCGTCCAACGCGTGATCGTGGAACGCCTCGTCCAGGTTCCGGGCCCCCAAGGCCTTCGCGGCGAACGCGTCCGCCATCACGTCGGCGTCGGTGTCCACGAGCGACGCGGCGGTACCGACCCCTGCGGTGTGGAACACGGCGGTCACCGGATCGTCGAGGCCATCCAGCAGCGCGTCGAGCGCCGCGCGGTCGGCCACGTCGCACGACGCGATATCGACCCGAATGCCGGAATCGCCGAGCGCTTCCAGCTCGGCCTGCAGTTCGGTCGCCCCCTCGGCCGCGGCGCCGCGGCGGCTCGTGAGCACCAGGTGGCGGACGCCGGAGCGGGCCAGCCAGCGGGCGACATGTGCGCCGATATTCCCGGTCCCGCCCGTCACGAGGACCGGACCTTCGGTTCGCCAGGTCCGCTCCCGCCCGACAGACGTCGCGTTGCGGGTGAGTCGCCGCGCGAACACCCCCGAGGCGCGCACCGCGAGTTGATCCTCACCGGCCGTGCCGGCGACGGCCGCCACCAGCCGCGCCGTCGCTCGCTCGTCGGGCTGCTCCGGCAGGTCGACGAGACCGCCCCACCATCCCGGGTGCTCAAGGCCCGCCACCTGGCCGAGACCCCACACCTGGGCCTGTTCCGGATGGCGAATGCGGTCGGAACGGCCGACGGAAACCGCGCCGGAAGTCACGCACCAGACCGGGCAGCGCACGTCGGCATCGGCCGCCGCTTGGAGGAGCGCGAGCGTGGTCGCGGGCCCAACGGGCTCCAGGTCGGAAAGGGTGAGGAACGAGAGGACGCCAGCAGGCGCCTTTTCGGTCAGCAGGCCAGCGAGGACGTCCCGGGTGCCAGGCTCGATAATCGCGACCTCCGCGCCCGCGTCTTCCAGCGCCCGATGCGCCGCCACCACCCACGCGTGCTCCACGCACTCGGTAGGGACGAGCAGCAGCCAGCGCCCGGAGATCCGTGTCGTTTCCTGCCGAGAACCCTGCGGACGCCAGGTGACCTGGTAACGCCACGAGTCCACTGTGGAGGTCGCGACCTGCTCGCGGCGCCAGTCCGACAGCAGGGGAAGCGCCGGGCGCAGCAATTCCTGCGAGTCTTTCGAGCAACGGTCTCCGACCGACAGCATTTCGGACAGCGTCGTCAGATCCTCGCTCTCGACCGCGCCCCAGAAGTCCCGCTCAGCCTTGTCCGCCGCGTGCTGTGCCGTCGGCGCTTGCTTGGCTTCGAGCCAGTATCGGGCGCGTTGGAAGGGATAGGTGGGGAGTCCGGTTTGTCGCGGATTGGCGTCGGCGTAAACGGCTGTCCAGTCGACGGGGAGGCCGTGGGTCCACGCTTGGCCTGCCGAGGTGAGGAGTTGGGTGCGGGTGCCGTTGTTGCGGTGGAGGGTGCCGATGGCGGTGGCGGGTGTGCCGGCTGCTTCGGCGATTTCCTGGACACCGACGGTGAGTACCGGGTGGGGGCTGGGTTCGATGAAGGTGTGGTGGTCGGCGAGCAGGTCTTCGACGACGGGGCGGAGCAGGACGGTCTGCCGGAGGTTCTGATGCCAGTAGTGCGGGGTGAGGTCGGTGCCGGGCAGTGGCGTGCCGGTGACGGTGGAGTGGAAGGGGATATTGCCGTTGCGTGGCGAAATGGGTTCCAGGGCTTGCCGGAGCTCGTCCCGGATGGCGTCGACGTGGGGGGAGTGGGAGGCGTAGTCGACGGGGATGCGGCGGGTGCGGATGTCGCGCTCGTCCAGGGTCGTGAGGAGACTTTCGAGCGCTATGGTGGGTCCGCTGACGACCGTGGTGTGCGGCGCGTTGAGTGCGGCGATGCTGATGTCGGGGTGCTCCGTGAGGTTGTGCCGCAGGGCGTCTGCGGACAATGAGACCGAGGCCATGCCGCCCTTGCCGGCCAAGTGCCGGGCGATGATCTGGCTGCGCAGGGTGACGATGCGGGCGGCGTCGTCGAGGGTGAGGATGCCTGCGGCGTAGGCCGCGGCGATTTCGCCCTGGGAGTGGCCGATGACGGCGTCGGGACGGATGCCGAGTGCTTGCCAGGCGTGGGTGAGGGCGATCATCACCGCCCACAGGGCGGGTTGGACGACGTCGACCCGGTCGAGTTGCGCTGCTGGGCCGGTTCCGCGTAGGACGTCTGTGAGTGACCAGTCCACGTATGGTGCGAGGGCTTGTTCGCAGTCGCGGATGGTGTGCGCGAAAACCGTTGAAGAGTCGAGTAGTTCGGTGCCCATGCCGACCCATTGCGAGCCTTGCCCGGGGTAGACGAAAACGACTTTGCCCGGTGGTTCGGCCGGGTCGCGGGGCACGGTTGCGTTGGCGAGGCCGGTCAGGGCCGTTCGGAGCTCGCCGTGGTCCCCGCCGACCACCACGGCGCGGTGGTCGAGCCGGGCTCGCGTGGTGGCCAGCGAGTAGCCGACGTCAACAATCGATGTCTCGTCGGTGATGTGCTCGGCGAGCCGCCGAGCCTGGGCGCGGAGGGCTTCGGGAGTTTTGGCGGATAGCACCCACGGCACCACCGACAGGGTGTGGTGCGTATCCGGATTCTCGTGAGCGGCAGCGGGCGCTTGTTCGAGGATGACGTGGGCGTTGGTGCCGCTGATGCCGAAGGAGGAGATGGCGGCGCGGCGGGGTCGGCCGGTGTCGGGCCATTGCTGGTTTTGGGTCAGCAGTGCGATTGCGCCGGAGGTCCAGTCGACTTCGGGTGTGGGTTGGTCGATGTGGAGGGTTTGGGGGAGGGTGCCGTGGTGCATGGCTTGGATCATTTTGATGATGCCGGCGATGCCGGCGGCGGCTTGGGTGTGGCCGATGTTGGATTTGATCGATCCGAGCCACAGGGGGTTTTGGCGGTTGTGGCCGTAGGTGGCGAGGAGTGCTTGTGCTTCGATGGGGTCGCCGAGTCGGGTTCCGGTTCCGTGTGCTTCGACGGCGTCCACTTCGGACGGTGTTAGTCCGGCGTTGGCCAGGGCTTGGCGGATGACTCGTTGCTGGGAGGGTCCGTTGGGGGCGGTGAGTCCGTTGGAGGCGCCGTCTTGGTTGATGGCGGAGCCGCGGACGACGGCCAGTACGGGGTGGCGGTTGCGGTGGGCGTCGGAGAGTCGTTCTAGTAGGACGATGCCGATGCCTTCGCCCCAGCCGGTGCCGTCGGCGGTGCTGGAAAACGCCTTGCACCGGCCGTCGGGGGAGAGTCCGCGTTGGCGGCTGAATTCTATGAAGGTGGTGGGGGTGGACATGATGGTGACGCCGCCGGCCAGTGCCATGTCGCATTCGTTGTTGCGGAGCGCTTGCGCGGCCAGGTGCAGCGCGACCAGCGAGGACGAACACGCCGTGTCAATGGTGACGGCAGGGCCTTGGAGGCCGAAGGTGTAGGCGATGCGTCCGGTGGCGATGCTGGGGGCGCTTCCGTTGCCGAGATGACCGGCTGTCTGGTCGGGGATGTCGGCGAGGCGCGTGGCGTAGTCGTGGTACATGACGCCGGTGTAGACGCCGGTTCTGCTGCCGCGCAGCGCGGTGGGGTCGATGTTCGCGCGTTCGACGGTTTCCCAGGTGGTTTCCAGCAGCAGTCGCTGTTGCGGGTCCATCGCCAGCGCCTCGCGCGGCGAGATGCCGAAGAGGGTGGGGTCGAATTCGGCCGCGTCGTGGAGGAAACCACCCGCACGCACGTAACTCGTGCCGGGCGCATCGGGGTCGTCATCGAAGAGTGTTTCCAGCGGCCATCCCCGATCGTCCGGGAACCCCGAGATCGCGTCGGTGCCGGTGCGCACCAGTTCCCATAGTTCTTCCGGGGAGCTGACACCGCCGGGGTAACGGCACGCCATGCTCACGATCGCGATCGGCTCGCTGTCCCGGCTTTCCAGCTCCGCGAGGCGCTCGCGCGTCTGCTGCAGGTCGGTGGTGACCCGCTTGAGATAGCCGAAGAGCTTTTCCTCCTGCGCCATGCGCTAACACCACCTGTGAATCGAGCGAAGCCGGACCGGGGCGGGGCAGTCAGAGGTTCTGGTCGATGAAACTCATCAATTCCTCCGGTGTGGTGGTGTCGGCGGCCGTTGGTCCCGCTTGGTTCGCGCCCCCGCGCCGTTTCCAGCCGGCGAGCAGGTCGGCGAGACGCCTGGCCACCTGCTCGTGGTCGGACGAAACCTGGCCTTCGACGGCGGTAAGCGCCGCCTCCAGCCGGTCCAGTTCGTCGAGCAGGGAACCGGGCGCGCCCGGCAGCGCCGCGTCGAGGTGAGCGGCGAGCGCGTCCGGCGAGGGGTGGTCGAAGGCGAGGTTCGCGGGCAGCGCCAGGCCGCTCAATGCCGCGAGCCGGTTGCGCAGCTCGACCGCCGTAAGCGAATCGAACCCGAGCTCGGCGAAGCTTCGGTGCGGGTCGAGCGCGGCGGCGGAGGCGTGACCGAGCGTGCCGGCGACTTCGGTGCGCACCACGTCGAGCAGGACTGCTCTGCGCTGCGCGCCGTCGAGCCCGTCGAGCCGGTCCTGGAGCGGAGCCGATGCCTGCGACGGGGAGCGGGGCGCGGTGTTCGGTACCGGCACAAACCCGTGCAGAACTGCGGGAACTGACTCCCGCGAAGCGGACCGCAGCGCCGCCTTGTTGAGGATGAGCGGGGCGACCACCGGCTCGCCGGTGGCAAGGGCCTCATCGAACATCGCGCGACCCCGTGACTCGTCGAGCGGCGTGATCCCGATGCGTGCCAGCCGGCGACGATCCGTTTGGCCCAGCCGCCCCGCCATACCGCCGTCGGCGTCCCACAAACCCCACGCCAGGGAGACCGCCGGTAACCCGGCAGCCCGCCGCACCTCGGCCAGCGCGTCGACGAACGCGTTCGCCGCCGCGTAATTCGCCTGGCCCGCCGCGCCCAGCACGCCCGCCGCCGAAGAAAACAGGACGAACGCGGACAGGTCCATATCCTTGGTCAGTTCGTGCAGATGGCAAGCGGCATCCGCCTTCGGTGCGAACACGGCCGCCAGGCGATCGCCCGACTGCGCGGTCAATGCGGCGTCGTCCAGTGCTCCCGCGCAGTGCACCACGGCGGAAAGCGGCCACTGCGGCGGCACCGACGCGATGACTTTCGACAGCGCGCGCCGGTCGGAGACATCGCACGCGGCGAAGTCGACGACCGCGCCGAGCTCGTGCAGCCGGGCTTCCAGATCGGCCGCCCCCGGGGCATCGGCGCCCCGTCGGCTGACGAGCAGCAGCCTGCGCACGCCGCACGACTCCACTAGATGACGAGCGAATACACCGCCGAGCGCGCCCGAGGCGCCGGTCAGCAGGACGGTGCCCGGACCCCAGGACACCTCGGCATCCCCCGCAGTCGTAGCCACGAGGCGCGGCACGTGCATCTGACCGGCGCGCAATGCGATCTGGGGCTCGCCGGACCGCACCGCGGCGGGCAGTGCGGGCCAGGAGTCAGGGTGGCCATCCGTGTCCACGAGCACGAGGCGGCCCGGATGTTCCAGCTGCGCGGACCGCACAAGCCCCCACACCGCCGCCCCCGGCAGTCGGGGGTGGTCCTCGGTGCTGTCGGTGGCGCCACGCGTCAGGATCACCAGACGCGTCGAACCCTTGTCCGCCAACCATTTCTGCAACGCAGCCAGCACACGCTCCGCCGTGGTGCGGGCGGCCCGGGCGAGGTCACCGTTCACCGCCGGTTCCACCGCGTCGGTCAGCACGATCGCATCCGATGGCGCGGCGGTCAGCGCTTCATCGATGTCGCCGTGCACTGTCACGCGAAGCCCTGCGACGTCGGCGGGAACGTCGGCGGCACCGCCCACGACGGCCCATTGCTGGTCACCGATCTCGGTCTGTGGCTCGAAAGGCTGCCAGTCGAGCAGGAATGAGGGTGCGCTCCGCGCCTGGTGCAGTTGGTCGCTCGTCACCGGGCGACCCACGAGCGAATCGACGGTGGCGACCGGCGCGCCGGAGGAATCCGCCAGATCGAGCGAGAATTCGCCGGAGCCGCGGCGGACGAGGCGCACGCGCAGTTCGTCAACGCCCGCGCGGTGGACCGTGACACCGGTCCACGAGAACGGCAAGCTCGGCGAGTCGCCACCTGCGCTTGCGTGGAGCGCGGCGTCGAACAGTGCGGGGTGGAGGTGAAAGCCCTCGGTCGTGTCGTCCACGCGGACCTCGGCATAGATCTCGTCGCCCCGCGCCCACGCCGCCCGCAGGCCGCGGAACCCCGAACCGTATGCCACGCCCGACTCGACCAGCCGCCGGTAAAGACCCTCGACGTCGATCGACTCTGCATCCTTTGGAGGCCACTGCGTCAGTTCGGCGGGAACACGATCGGAGCCTGTCGTGAGCACGCCTGTGCCGTGCCGCGTCCACGGTTCCTCGGCTCCCTCGGGCCGGGAGTAGACCCCGAGGAGACGCCGTCCGGCGTCGGATTCCCCGGCCTCGACGCGCAGTTGCACCGCCCCATCCTCGGGAAGGACAAGGGGAGTGTCGATCGTGAGCTCGGCCAAATGCGGGTGGCCCGACTGCGAGCCGGCGTGGAGCGCGAGCTCGACGAACGCGGTACCGGGCAGGAGTACCGAGCCGAAGGCGGCGTGGTCGGCGAGCCAGGGATGCGTGCGCAGCGAGACCCGTCCGGCCAACAGCACCCCATCCGAAGAGGGGGAAGCCACGGAAGCCTTCAGCAGTGGGTGGTGGACCGGGTCGAGTCCTGCGGTGTTGAGGTCGGCGTCGGTGGGCTGGTCGTCGAGCCAGTAGCGCTTGCGTTGGAAGGGGTAGGTGGGCAGTTCGGTGGTGTGTGCTCCGGTGTGGGTGAAGTAGTTGTGCCAGTTTGGTTCGAGTCCGTGGGTGAGGAGTGTGGCGAGTGCGGTGTTGAGGGCTTGGGGTTCGGGTTGGTTGTGATGCAGTGAGGGGATTGCGGTGTTGGGCAGGTGCGGGGTGAGGGTGGCGGCGGGTCCGATTTCGAGGTAGGTGGTGGCGTGCTGGCCGAGTGTCGTGACGGCGCGGGCGAATTGGACGGTGTGACGCGCGTGGTGGATCCAGTGGTCGGGGTCGCTCAGGGTGTCGTTGTCGATGAGCCGACCGGTGCGGGTGGAGACCAGCGGCAGAGCCGGGGCCTGGAAGCGCAGGCCGGCCAGGGCTTCGCGGAACTGGGCCAGGATGGGTTGGATGAGCGGGGAATGGAAGGCGTGGGAGACGCGTAGTTCGGTCACGCGGTAGCCGTTTTCTTGCAGTGATCGGGTGATTTCGTTGAGTGTGGTGCGGTTTCCGGAGAGGACGAGTGAGGTGGGGCTGTTGATGGCGGCGACGCCGACTTCGTGCTCGTGTCCGGTGAGGTGCGGCAGGACGTCGTTTTCTGCTGCGGCGACGGCTGCCATGGCGCCGTGGTCGGGCAGGGATTGCATGAGGCGGCCGCGCGTGCAGATCATGGTTGCCGCGTCGGGGAGGGAGAGGAGCCCGGCGATGTGGGCGGCGGTGATTTCGCCGATGGAGTGGCCGGCGAGGACCGATGGCCGGATGCCCCAGTATTCCCATAGTCGGTACAGGGCGACCTGGAACGCGAACAGCGCGGGTTGCGCGTACTGGGTCTGGTTGATCAGTTCGGGGTCTTCGCCGAACACTGCGTCGCGTAGGGGACGGGGTAGGTGTGGGTCGATTGCGGTGCAGGCGGTGTCGAAGGCGTCGGCGAAGGCGGGATAGGTCTCGTAGAGCTGGTGTCCCATGCGGTGTCGTTGGGAACCTTGGCCGGAGAAGACCATTGCCAGGCTGTTCTCGGCGGCGCGGCCGGTGATGACGTCGGGGTTGCTCACCCCCTGCGCGAGCGCGGCAAGTGCCTGGGCGCGTTCATCGAGGTCACCAGCGACGACGACGGCGCGTTCCTCGAACGCGGCTCGCGTGGTGGCCAGCGAGTAGCCGATGTCGGGTACCGATGTCTCGTCGGTGAGGTGGTCGGCCAGCTGCGCGGCCTGAGCGCGAAGGGCTTCGGGGGTTTTCGCGGACAGCACCCACGGCACCACCGGTACAGCGGCATGAGGTTCGGCTGGTGGCGTATCGGGTGCTTGTTCGAGGATGACGTGGGCATTGGTGCCGCTGACGCCGAAGGAGGAGACGGCGGCGCGGCGGGGTCGGCCGGTGTCGGGCCATCGCCGGTTCTCGGTGAGCAGTGCGACTGCGCCCGATTTCCAGTCGACCTCGGGTGTGGGTTGGTCGATGTGGAGGGTTTGGGGGAGGGTGCCGTGCTGCATGGCGAGCGTCATCTTGATGATGCCGGCGATGCCGGCGGCGGCTTGGGTGTGGCCGATATTGGATTTGATGGATCCCAGCCATAGCGGTGCTTGACGGTCCTGGCCGTAGGTGGCGAGGAGTGCTTGTGCTTCGATGGGGTCGCCGAGCCGGGTTCCGGTTCCGTGGGCTTCGACGGCGTCCACTTCGGACGGTGTTAGTCCGGCGTTGGTGAGGGCTTGGCGGATGACTCGTTGCTGGGAGGGTCCGTTGGGGGCGGTGAGTCCGTTGGAGGCGCCGTCCTGGTTGATGGCGGAGCCGCGGACGACGGCCAGCACGGGGTGGCGGTTGCGGTGGGCGTCGGAAAGTCGCTCCAGCACTACGATGCCGACGCCTTCGCCCCAGCCGGTGCCGTCGGCGGTGCTGGAAAACGCCTTGCAGCGGCCATCGGCGGAAAGCCCGCCCTGCCTGCTGAACTCCACAAACGGAGCCGGTGTAGCCATGACGGTGACGCCGCCTGCTAGCGCCAGCGAGCATTCCCCGTTGCGGAGTGCCTGCGCGGCCAGATGCAGCGCGACCAGCGACGAGGAACACGCCGTGTCGACGGTGACTGCCGGGCCCTCCAATCCGAAGGAGTAGGCCACCCTTCCGGAAACCACGCTCCCAGCGCTGCCGTTGACCAGGTAACCCTCGACATCGGGCGGGACGTTGGTGAGCCGTGCGCCGTAATCGTGGTACATGACGCCCGCGAAGACGCCGGTTCGGCTCCCGCGCAACGACGTCACGTCGAAACCGGCGCGTTCGAACGCCTCCCACGAGGTCTCCAGTAACAGCCGCTGCTGCGGGTCCATCGCCAACGCCTCGCGCGGCGAGATCCCGAAGAAGTCCGCATCGAACTCGGCCGCGTCGTAAAGGAAAGCTCCCTCGGCGGTGATGTCCCAGCCGCGATCGGTGGGTAAATGCGCCACCGCGTCGCCGGCGTTCTCAACCAGCCGCCAGAGAGCATCGGGCGAATCGCTGCCACCGGGGTAACGGCACGCCATGCCGACGATGACCACCGGATCGTCGTCGATCGGCGCGGCGGCGGGGGCGCTAGCACCGGCCCGCGACATCCCGGAGAGTTGTTCGTCGAGGTAGCGGGCCAGCGCAGTGGGATTGGGCTGGTCGAATACGAGAGTCGCGGGCAACCGCAGGCCGGTGGCCAGGTTCAGCCGGTTCCGCAGCTCGACCGCGGCGAGCGAGTCGAAACCCAGCTCGCGGAACGCCCTGGTCGCCGACACCGCCTCGGACGAAGCGAGACCGAGCACACCGGCCGCCCGCTCCCGGACCAGGTCGAGCAGGACCGCTGGTCGCCGATCAGCCGGGATGTCGTCCAGCAGGTGTGTTTTTTCGCGTGCGGCCGAACGCCGAACGGGCGCCCGGACGAGATCGCGCAGCAGCGGCGGAACCGGCGACGTTCCGGCGACCAGCGCCGTGGTGTCGAGGCGCAGAGGTACTACCGCCGCTTCCGCTCCGGCGAACGCCGCGTCGAACAGCGCGAGTGCGCTTTCCGTCGGTAGCGCGCCGATCCCGAGACTGGACAGGCGGTGCAGCGCGGTTTCGTCGAGGTCTCCGGTCAGGGCGCTTCGCTCCGACCACAGCCCCCAAGCCAGCGACACGGCCGGTGAACCGCGGTGTCTGCGATAGCGGGCCAGCGCGTCGAGGAAGGAGTTGGCCGCCGCGTAATTCGCCTGCCCGGCGGAACCCACCACACCAGCCGCCGACGAGAACAGGACGAAGGCATCCAGATCGTCGGTCAGTTCGTGCAGGTTGACCGCCGCGTCGATCTTCGGTTTGCAGACCTCGTCGACCAGTTCCGGAGTGAGCGATTCGACGACGCCGTCGGCGAGCACGCCGGCGGCATGGATCACAGCCGTCAGCGGATGCGTGGAAGGCACCTGTTCGAGCAGGGTTTTCAGCTCACGCCGGTCCGCCACGTCACATGCGACGGCCTCCACCTGGGCACCCGCGGCCCGCAGCTCCGCGAGTAGCTGGTCAGTGCCCTCGGCCTGCGGCCCCTGCCTGCTTACAAGCAGCAGACGCCGCACGCCGTGCTGTGCCACGAGATGCCGTGCCAGCAAGCCGCCAAGCGTCCCGCTGCCACCGGTGAGCAGAACGGTGCCGTCCGGATCGAACCTCGGCGCGGGCACTTGCGGAGCGTCGACGCGGACCAGCCTGGGCAGGAGTGCGCGGCCCGCACGCAGCGCGATCTGCGGTTCGCCGTCGGCGACTGCCACCGGCAGCATCCGGTAGGAGTCGTCGGTGCCATCGACGTCCACCAGCACGAACCGGCCCGGGTTCTCGGTTTGCGCGCTGCGTACCAAGCCCCAGACCGCGGCGTGCCGGGTGTGGGCGGGGACCGCGTCCGCTACCTGGACCGCGCCGCGCGTCACCAGCACGAGCCGCGAGTCGGAAAACCGGGGCTCGGCGAGCCAGGCTTGCAGCAGACCCAGCGCATGCTGGGTCTCGGCGTGCGCAGCCGCGGCCGACGGCGTCTCGTAGTCGTCGCGCTGCCTGTCGAGGCGCGCGAAAACCAGGGGCGGAACGTTCGCGGCGGCGAGTACCGGGAGATCCGCGGCGCTGGCCACGTCCACATGTGCGTCCGCGCGCAATCCGGACTGGGGGGTGAATTCGCTCCATTCGATCCGGAAGAGCCCGTCACGCCCGCCGGCCCGGGCAATCGCCGTGAGGTCCACCGGTCGCAAGGAGAGGGCCTCGGCTTCGGCCACCAGTGCGTCGGCGGGGTCGGTGATCACCAGCCGGTGTTGTGCGGACAGGTGGACCCGTACCGTGTCGGCTCCCGTGGCGTGCACGGTGAAGTTCCGCCATGCGAACGGGAGGACGGAGGGCGCTTCGCCCCGGGACAGCATCGGCAGCAGCACTGTCTGGGACGCCGCGTCCAGCAACGCAGGATGCAGCGAGAACTGCTTCGCATCCGCGCGCGCTTCTTCTGGGAGCACGACCTCCGCGAAAACCTCGTCCGCCGACGCCCAAGCAACCCGCAGCCCTTGGAAAGTCGGCCCGTACGCGTATCCGTGCCCGGCGAGACGGTCATAAAGTTCATCGAGTGGCAGTGGTGCAGCGCCGATCGGCGGCCACGGTGCGTCGGCCACTGAGTCTTCGGCTCGGGCGCGAGTGAGAGTGCCGGTGGCGTGCGACGTCCACGGGTCGCTGTCAAGCGCATTCTCCGGTCGGGCATGGATATTCAGCGCGTAACTGCCGGTGCCCTCCGGCACTAGGTGAACCTGGACGTGGATGCCGCCTTCGTCGGGAAGCGGCAGCGGGGCAGTGAGCGTCAGGTCTTCGACGACATCGCAGTCGACCTCGTCGCCGGCGCGCACGGCCATCTCCACGAAGGCCGTGCCGGGCAGCAACACGACACCCGCCACCACGTGGTCGGCGAGCCAGGGGTCGGTTTCGAGCGAAATCCTGCCGGTGCACAGCACACCGCCGTCGGCCAGTGGTACGCACGCGGTAAGCAGAGGGTGCCGCAGCGCATTCTGGCCGGCCGCCGCAAGATCCAGCGCACCGCCGACGCGTGCCTTGGGCCAGTAGTGGGTGTGCTGGAAGGGGTAGGTGGGGAGAGCGGTGTGCGGTGGTGGGGTGGTGTGGGGGGTGGTCCAGGTGGTGGGGAGGCCATGGGTCCAGGCGGTGGCGGCGTTGGTGAGGAAGTGGGTGAGGGTGTCGTTGTCGCGGTGGAGAGTGGGGATGGTGTGGGTGGTGTCGGTGGTTTGTTGGATGGGGTGAGTGAGGACGGGGTGTGGGCTGGGTTCGAGGTAGATGGTGTGGGGGGTGTGGAGAGTGTGGATGGTGGGGTGGAATTGGACGGTGTCGCGGAGGTTGCGGTACCAGTAGTCGGGGGTGAGTTCGCTGCCCGACGCCAGGGTTCCGGTGACGGTGGAGTGGAAGGGGATGGTGGCGGGTTGGGGGGTGATGGGTTGGAGGGCGTGGCGGAGTGCGGTGTGGATGGTGTCGACGTGGGCAGAGTGGGAGGCATAGTCGACGGGGATGCGGTGGATGTGGATGTTGTTGTTTTCGAGTGTGGTCAAGAGTGTGTTGAGGGGTTCGGTGGGTCCGCTGATGACGGTGGAGTGGGGGCTGTTGAGGGCGGCGATGCTGATGTGGGGGTGGTCGGCGAGGAGGTCGTGGAGGGCATCTGCGGGCAGTGCGACCGACGCCATACCGCCCTTGCCGGCGAGGTGGTGGGCGATGAGTTTGCTGCGGAGTGCGGTGATGCGGGCGGCGTCTTGGAGGGTGAGGATGCCGGCGACGCATGCGGCGGCGATTTCGCCTTGGGAGTGGCCGATGACGGCGTCGGGGGTGATGCCGAGGGTGGCCCAGAGTTTGGTGAGGGCGATCATGATGGCCCAGAGGGTGGGTTGGAGGATGTCGACTCGGTCGAGGTGGGTGGGGTTGGTGGTGTCGCGGAGGATGTGGGTGAGGGACCAGTCGACGTGGGGGTTGAGGGCGTGTTCGCAGTCGTGGATGGCTTTGGCGAAGGCTGGTGCGGTGTCGAGGAGTTGTGCGCCCATGCCGATCCATTGGGCGCCTTGGCCCGGGTAGACGAACACGACCTTGTCCACCGGCCCCGCAGCCTCGATCGGGTCGGTTCCGTGGGCGAGTTCGGTCAGTCTTGCCCGCAGCTCGTCCCGGGTGTGGCCCAGGACGACGGCGCGGTGGTCCAGCACGGCTCGGGTGGTGGCCAGCGAATAGGCGACGTCGTGGATGGAGTGCTCGTCGGTCACATGCTCGGCCAGTCGGGAAGCCTGGGCCCGCAACGCTTCCGGGCTTTTGGCCGACAGCACCCAGGGCACCACCGGCTCATCGGCGGGAGCGTCCAAGGTTTCGGTGTCTTGCGGTGCGGCCTCGGCAGCCGGCTGCGATGGTTGTTCGAGGATGAGGTGGGCGTTGGTCCCGCTGATGCCGAACGAGGAAATGGCGGCGCGGCGGGGTCGGCCGGTCTCGGGCCATTGCCGGTTCTCGGTCAGCAGTGCGACCGCGCCGGAACCCCAGTCGACCTCGGGTGTCGGCTCCGTGATGTGGAGGGTTTGCGGGAGGATGCCGTGCTGCATGGCGAGCGTCATTTTGATGACGCTCGCGATGCCTGCGGCGGCTTGGGTGTGGCCGATGTTGGATTTCACCGAGCCCAGCCACAGCGAGTTTTCGCGGTCGTGGCCGTAGGTGGCCAGGAGTGCTTGTGCTTCAATGGGGTCGCCGAGCCGGGTTCCGGTTCCGTGCGCTTCGACGGCGTCCACTTCGGACGGTGACAGTCCGGCGTTGGCCAGGGCTTGGCGGATCACTCGCTGCTGGGAGGGTCCGTGGGGGGCGGTGAGCCCGTTGGAGGCGCCGTCCTGGTTGACCGCGGAGCCGCGGACGATCGCCAGCACCGGGTGACCGTTGCGGCGGGCATCCGAAAGCCGCTCCACGAGCAGCAGGCCGACTCCCTCCCCGGAACCGAAGCCGTCGGCGTCACTGGAAAACGCCTTGCAGCGGCCGTCCGGAGACAGTCCGCCCTGCCGACTGAACTCGATGAACATGTGCGGCGTCGCCATCAGCGCGACACCCCCGGCGAGCGCCATCGAACACTCGCCCCGGCGCACCGCCTCCGCGGCCAAGTGCAGCGCGACCAGCGACGACGAGCATGCCGTGTCTACGGTGACGGCAGGCCCTTCCAGCCCGAAGGTGTAGGCCACCCGGCCGGAGGCGACACTCGCGGTCGTGCCGGTGAGCAAATAACCCTCCAGCTCCGGCGCGGTATCGACGACCCGGGACTGATAGTCCTGGTAGGAAAGACCGACGAACACCCCGGTGTCCGTGCCGCGCAGGCTGTGCGGGTCGATCCCGCTGCGCTCGAAGGTCTCCCAGGACGTTTCCAGCAGCAGCCGCTGCTGCGGGTCCATCGCCAGCGCTTCGCGGGGCGAAATCCCGAAGAAACCGGCGTCGAAACCGGCCATGTCGTGGAGGAATCCGCCACGACGGGTGACCGAGGCGGCGAGCCGTTCGGGATCCCAACCGCGGTCGGCCGGGAAGTCGCCGATCGCGTCCCCGCCTGCCGAAACGAGCCGCCACAACTCCTCGGGTGAGGTCACCTGCCCCGGATACCGGCACGCCATACCGACGATCACCACGGGTTCCTCGGCACCGGACGCCGTCACCGTGGAGTGCTCGTCCGCGACTTCCGAACCCACCAACTCCGCTTCGAGAAAGCGTGCCACCGCGCCCGGTGTCGGGTGATCGAAAACGAGGCTGGACGGCAGCCGTACGCCGACCTCCGCGCTGAGCCGGTTGCGCAGTTCCACACCGGTCAGCGAATCGAAACCGGTTGCTTGGAAGGGACGTTCGGTGTCGATGCCATGCGCGTCGGCGTGGCCGAGCACGGCCGCGACCTGGGTGCGCACGAGGTCGAGCAGGGTCGCCGAACGTCGCTGCGGCGGCATCGACCGCAGCCGGTCGGTTAGCGGCTGGTCATCGGCTTTCGTCCGGCCGCCCGCGCCCGCGTCGATCAACGCCCGAACTTGCGGCAGGTCCTCGATGAGCGGGCGCCGGCGTGCCTCGGAGTAGGCGAGGAAAAAGCGTTCCCAGCGTATGTCGGCGACCATGACGGCGGCGCGTGGCTCGGCCGAGCCCCCGGACAGGATCGTCAACGCCTGGTCCGGAGACAGGGTGGGAACCCCGTGGCGGCGGAGCCGGTCGGCCACCGAGGCCCCCGCCATCCCATCCCCGGCCCACGGTCCCCAGGCGTAGGCGGTGGCCGGTAGGCCGAGCGCGCGGCGGTGTTCGGCCAGGGCGTCCAGGTATGCGTTGCCGGGCGCGTAGTTTCCCTGGCCGGGAATGCCGAGCACACCGGAGATCGACGAGAAGAGAACGAAATCGTCCAGATCCAGATCGAGGGTGAGTTCGTGCAGGTGCCGGGCGCCTTCGGCCTTCACGCGCAGCACCCGGTCGAGTTGGGCGGGGGTGAGTGCGTCGATGACGGCGTCGTCGAGGGTGCCCGCCGCGTGGATTACCGTGGTCAACGGGACCGCGTCGGGTAGTCCCGCGAGCAGGGCGGCCACGGCCGCACGATCACCGATGTCGCATGCCACGATGCTGACCTGGCTGCCCAGCGACCGGAGTTCGTCGGCGAGCGCTTCGGCACCGGGGGCGTCCGGCCCCCGCAGCGAGGCGAGCACCAGGTGAGCCGCCCCGTCCTGCGCCAGGCGGCGGGCGACCTGGGCCCCTAGCGCGCCGGTGCCGCCGGTGATCAGAACGGTGCCGCGCGGCGGGCAGCTCGTGCGCGCGACCGGCGGGGAAGAAGCGGGGAGCACGCGGCGTGCAAACGTCCCGGACGCGCGGATAGCGACCTGGTCTTCAACGGACTGCGCGAGGGCCGCCAGCAACCGGGACAGCGAGCGCTGATCCGGCTCCTCGGCCACGTCGATGAGGCCGCCCCAGCGCTCGGGCTGCTCCAGCGCCACCACCCGGCCGAACCCCCAGATCTGGTTCTGCACCGGTCGGCGCGGCGCGTCCGAACGCCCGACACCCACCGCACCGCACGTCACGTTCCACAGCGGCACTTTCAGATCAACATCGGCAAGCGCTTGGATCAAAGCCAGTTTGGCTGCGAGGCAGCGCGGGAGCGCGGGAGATTCCGGCTGTGGCGCGTCGTCGAAGGCGAGCAGCGACACGATGCCGTTGATGCCGTCCATGTCCTGCAACCGTGCGCCGAGGATGTGCCGGTCGGACTCGCTGTCGGTGTCCAGCCACAGCTCGGTGACCTCGGAACCACTGGCCCGCAACGCCTTCGGTAATGCACGTGCCCACGGGGTTTCGCGGCGGCTCTCCGGCAGCACGACCAGCCAGGAGCCGGTGGGCGTCGAGGTGCCCAGCGTCGTCAACGGTTTCCATTCGACCGCATAGCGAAGTGCGCGCAGCGCCGTGCTTTCACGATTGCGCCGACGCCACTGAGCCATTGCCGGCAGAGCCTCATCGAGCCATGACGGGCCGGGCTCCGCCGCGTTTTCGCCACTGGGGTTTTCGCGACTGGGGTTTTCGTGACTGGGGTTTTCGCGGCTGGGGAGGCCGAGCACGTCGGCGAATGCGGCGGTGTCCTGGGTCTCCACCGCGTTCCAGAACCCGAAGTCGTCGGACTGCTCGATGGCCTTGTCCGGTTTTTCGGGCCAGTAGTGGGTGTGTTGGAAGGGGTAGGTGGGGAGGGGGGTGTGTGGTGGTGGAGTGGGGTGGAGGGCGGTCCAGGCGGTCGGGAGGCCCTGGGTCCAGGCGGTGGCGGCGTTGGTGAGGAAGTGGGTGAGGGTGTCTTTGTCGCGGTGGAGGGTGGCGATGGTGTTGGCGGTGTCGTTGATTTCTTGGATGGGGAGGGTGAGTACGGGGTGTGGGCTGGGTTCGATGAAGGTGGTACGGGGGAAGACGAGCTTTTCGACGGTGGGGTGGAATTGGACGGTGTTGCGGAGATTTTGGTGCCAGTAGTCGGGGGTGAGGTGAGTACCGGGTAGTGGTGTGGTGGTGACCGTGGAGTGGAAGGGGATGGTGCCGTGGCGTGGCGATATGGGTTGTAGGGCTTGGCGGAGTTCGTTTTTGATGGTGTCGACCTGGGTGGAGTGGGAGGCGTAGTCGACGGGGATGCGGCGGGTGCGGATACCCCTTTGTTCCAGCATTGTGAGCAGTCGTTCGAGGGGTTCGGTGGGTCCGCTGATGACGGTGGAGTGGGGGCTGTTGAGGGCGGCGATGCTGATGTGGGGGTGGTCGGCGAGGAGGTCGTGGAGGGTGTCGGCGGGTTGGGCAATGGTGGCCATGCCGCCGTGGCCGGCCAAGTGCTCGGCGATGAGTTTGCTGCGGAGTGCGGTGATGCGGGCGGCGTCTTCGAGGGTGAGGATGCCGGCGACGCATGCGGCGGCGATTTCGCCTTGGGAGTGGCCGATGACGGCGTCGGGGGTGATGCCGAGGGTGGCCCAGAGTTTGGTGAGGGCGATCATGATGGCCCAGAGGGCGGGTTGAAGGATGTCGACTCGGTCGAGGTGGGTGGGGTTGGTGGTGTCGCGGAGGATGTGGGTGAGGGACCAGTCGACGTGGGGGTTGAGGGCTTGTTCGCAGTCGTGGATGGCTTTGGCGAAGGCTGGTGCGGTGTCGAGGAGTGTTGCGCCCATGCCGATCCATTGGGCGCCTTGGCCCGGGTAGACGAACACGACCTTGTCCACCGGCTCCGCAACGCCCCGGACAAGCCCGTCGACCTGCCGCCCAGCGCTCAGTGCGGCCAACGCGCCGGCTCGGTCGGGGCCGAAAACGGCGGCCCGGTAGTCGAATTCCGGACGCGTGGTCGCGAGTGCCATCGCGACTTCGACCGGGTCCGCGCTCAGCCGACTCTGCAACCGTTCCGCCTGAGCGCGCATCGCGGTCTCACTGTGCGCGGAGAGCAGCCACGGCACGGCGGATTCGGCCACCGAGGAGTCAGCGCAGATGCGCGGCCCAGCAGACGGCGGTGCTGCCTCGACAGGCGGCCGTGGTGGTTGTTCGAGGATGAGGTGGGCGTTGGTCCCGCTGATGCCGAACGAGGAGATGGCGGCGCGGCGGGGTCGGCCGGTGTCCGGCCATTGCTGGTCTTCGGTTAGCAGCGCAACCGCGCCGGAACTCCAGTCCACGTAGGGCGTGGGCTCATCGATGTGGAGGGTTGAGGGGAGCGTGCCGTGCCGCATGGCCTGCACCATTTTGATGACGCCGGCGATGCCTGCGGCGGCTTGGGTGTGGCCGATGTTGGATTTCACCGAGCCTAGCCACAGCGGGATTTCGCGGTCCTGGCCGTAGGTGGCTAGGAGTGCTTGTGCTTCGATGGGGTCGCCGAGCCGGGTTCCGGTTCCGTGTGCCTCGACAGCGTCTACTTCGGACGGTGTCAGTCCAGCGTTGGTGAGGGCTTGGCGGATCACTCGCTGCTGGGAGGGTCCGTGGGGGGCGGTCAGTCCGTTGGAGGCGCCGTCCTGGTTGATCGCGGAGCCCCGAACGATCGCCTGCACCGGGTGACCGTTGCGGCGGGCGTCCGAAAGCCGCTCCAGCACGACGATGCCGACGCCTTCGCCCCAGCCGGTGCCGTCGGCCATGCTGGAAAACGCCTTGCACCGGCCATCGACGGACAGTCCGCCCTGCCGACTGAACTCCGTCAAGATGCCCGGCGTGGACATGATGGTCGCACCGCCCGCCAGCGCCAGCGAGCATTCGCCATTGCGGAGTGCCTGCGCGGCCAGGTGCAGCGCGACCAGCGACGAGGAACACGCCGTGTCGACGGTGACCGCCGGGCCTTCCAGGCCGAGTAGATAGGAGATCCGCCCGGAGGCCACGCTCGTCGTGCTGCCCGTCAACCGGTAGCCGTCGGTCCCGTCCGCGGGCTCATGCAGCCGAGGGCCATAGTCCTGGGCCATAAGACCGACGAATACCCCGGTGTCGCTGCCGCGCAACTGCTGCGGGTTGATCGCCGCGCGTTCGACGGCCTCCCACGCGATCTCCAGCAAATGCCGCTGCTGCGGATCCATCGCCAGCGCCTCGCGCGGCGAGATCCCGAAGAACTCGGCGTCGAAACCGGCGATGCCGTGCAGGAAACCGCCGCCACGGGCGACCGAGCCGTCCGGTCCGCCGCCCAGCAACCGGTCCAGGTCCCAGCCCCGGTCCGCCGGGAAGTCGCCGATCACGTCCCGGTGGTCGGCGACGAGCTGCCACAGATCCTCGGGCGAGGCCACCTCACCCGGATAGCGGCAAGCCATGCCGACGATCGCCACCGGATCGTCGCCGCCCACCACAGAGCTCCCACGCACCGTTGCGGCAGTCGTCCGCGCGCCGCCTCGCAGCTGCTGCTCAAGATGCCGCGCCAGCGCCGTCGGCGTGGGGTGGTCGAAGACCGCGGTCGGCGGCAGCGCCACGCCGGTGGCCTTGGCCAACTCGGCGCACATACCCGCCCCGACCGCCGAAGTCAGCCCCTGATCCCGGAATGTGACCTCGGCACTCACCTGCGCGGGATCCCCGTACCCCAAGGCCACGGCCGTGTGGCGGCGAACCAGGTCGAACAGGACGTCCGGCATCCCCTCCGAGCCCGTCTCGCGGAGCTTGAGTTCGAGCGCCGTGAGGTCCTCGTCGGATTGCTCGGACACGCCGTCGAACCAGTGGCGGGTGCGCTGGAACGGGTAGCTCGGCAGCGGAATCCGCCGTGCGCCGGAGCCACCGAACACGGCCGTCCAGTCGACCGGCAGACCATGAATCCACGCTTCGCCGGCGGAGGCGAGCAGGCGGGTGAGCGTGCCGTCGCCGCGGTGGAGGGTGCCGATGACCCCGGCCGGAATGCCCGATTCCTGCGCTGTCTCCTCGATGCGGACCGTGAGCACCGGGTGCGGGCTGGGTTCGATGAACGCGGTGCTGTCCCGGATCAGGCTCTCGATCGTGGGGTGGAACAGCACGGTGTTGCGGAGATTGCGGAACCAGTAGTCGGGGGTGAGTTCGGTGCCGGACACCGGGGTTCCGGTAACGGTGGAGTGGAACGCGATCTCGCCGACGGGCGGCGTGATCGGCGCCAGAGCCCGCCGGAGATCGTCTTCGATCGCGTCGACGTGGGGGGAGTGCGAGGCGTAGTCGACCGGCACGCGGCGGACCCGCACTCGGATGTTTCGGTTCTCCAGTACCTTGAGCAGTCGCTCCAGCGGATCCGACGCGCCACTGACCACTGTGGACCGAGGGCCGTTGAGTGCGGCCACGCTGATCTCGGGATGGTCGACGAGTATCTCGCGCAGGGCATCCGCAGGCAGGGCGACCGAGGCCATGCCGCCCTTGCCGGCCAAGTGCTCGGCGATGATCTGGCTGCGCAACGCGACGATGCGGGCGCCGTCGTCGAGGCCAAGGATGCCGGCGACACACGCGGCGGCGATCTCGCCCTGGGAATGGCCGACGACGGCGGCGGGGCGAACGCCGAGCGCCTGCCAGACGTCGGCAAGACCGATCATGACCGCCCACAGCGCCGGCTGCACCACATCGACCCGATCCAGTTCCGCCGCGGCGCCGGCGCCGCGCAACACCTCGGTCAGTGTCCAGTCAACGAATGGCGCGAGAGCCTGTTCGCAGCGGTGGATGGATTCGGCGAACACCGGGGAGGAGTCCAGGAGCCCGGCGGCCATGCCCACCCACTGCGAACCTTGCCCGGGAAACACGAAAACTCCGACCCGGTGGCCCGTGGCTCGCCCCGAACGGACCAGCTCGGCGGGCTCCCCGGCGGCCAGCGCCGAGAGACCTGCCGGCGCGGCTCCCGTGGCCGTCCGGTCCGCGCCCAGCACCACGGCGCGGTGCGCCAAACCAGACCGCGAGGTGACCAGCGACCACCCCACGTCCACCGGCGAGTTGTCGTCGAGCGCGGGTGCGAGGCGGGTGGCCTGCGCGCGCAACGCCGCCGCGCTGGCCCCGGACAGCACCAGCGGCACCGGCGTGGCGTCGGAATCGGCTACCACCGGGGCTTTGGTGCTCGTTTCCGGGGCCTGGCGCGATGCCGAAAGCGGCGGCGCGGACAGCACGACGTGGCAGTTCGTGCCACCGACCCCGAAGGAACTCACGCCGAACAACGCGGAGCGGTCGGCTACCGGCTCCACCGTGCTCTGCACCCGAAGATTGAGCTCCCGCAACGGAATCTGCGGATTGGGTGTGCCGAACCCCGCGGTCGGCACGAGGATGCCCGCGCGAATGCACAGCGCGGTCTTGATGAATCCGGCGATGCCCGCGGCCGCCTCCAGATGGCCGATGTTCGACTTGATCGACCCCACCCGCAGTGGGCTCGCGGGCCCACCGGCGGCACCGATCGCCTCGCCCAGCGCGGCGGCCTCGACCGGGTCTCCGACGCTCGTGCCCGTGCCGTGCAACTCGACATAGGCGACATTGCCCGGGTCGGTGCGCGCACGCCGGTGGGCGGCCCGGATCACCTCGGCCTGCGCCCGCTGCGTGGGCGTCGACAGCTGGTCACCGCCCCCGTCATTGTTCACCGCGCTGCCGCGAAACACGCAGTAGACCTCATCCCCATCGGCGATGGCGGACGCCAGTGGTTTGAGCACGACGGCACCGCCGCCTTCGCCCTGGCCGAAACCGTTCGCCCGTGCGTCGAAGACGTGGCACCGCCCGTCGGGGGACAAAGCGCCGAAGCGGTGGGCGGCGATCGAATGGTGCGGCGCCAGCCGGAGAGCGACGCCACCCGCGATCGCGACGGCACAATCACCTCTGCGGAGGCTTTCCGCGGCGACGTGGACAGCCACGAGCGAGGACGCCTGCCCGGCATCGACGACAAGACTGGGGCCATTCGCCCGCAGGAAGTACGAAACGCGGTTGGCGACGATGCCGCGCAAGGAGCCGGTGAACGTGTGTGGCGTGATCGAATCCGGGCCCCGCTCGCGGATCAGCATGCCGTAGTCGTCGCCCGCCACGCCGACGAAGACGCCGAGCGCGCTGCCCGCGACGGACTTGCCGGGGATTCCGGCATCCTCAAGCGCTTCCCAGCCGAGCTCCAGCAGGAGCCGTTGCTGCGGGTCCATCATCGCGGCCTCGTGCGGCGAGATGCCGAAGAAGGCGGCGTCGAAGCCGGCGACATCGCCCAGGAACGCGCCCTGCCGGATGATGCTGGCCTCATCCGGGCTCAGGGCGTCCAGCAGCGACCGGTCCCAGCGCCCTTCCGGGACCGGCGAATCAACCGTGGCACCCGAGGTCAGCAACGACCACAGCGCCGTCGGACCGTCCGCGCCCGGGAAGCGGCAGGACAATCCGACGACGGCGATATCACCCTCGGACGGGTGCGCTGGCCCCCGCGACGCGGGAACGGCGCAATCCTCGCTCCAGACCGACACCTCGTTCCCCCTCTTTTTCGTCGATCTGTTCTCCGACAGCAGACAGCGGCGCCGTCATCGAAGGCTGATGGCGTTTTCCGGGCAGTTCGCGGCACAACGCCGCACGGCCTGTTCCAGCGCCGGCGGGACCGGTCCGCTCAAGGTCACGACGCCGAAGCCGAGCTCGTCGCAATCGAAGACGTCCGGGGCGATGTCCATGCACCGCAGGTGTCCCTGGCATTTCTCAGTGTCCAAGTGGACCCGCATCCGTGCCTCCCCACCGCAGTTCGAGTGTGCGGGGACCCCACACATGCCCGGTCGACCAGGTGACCGCGTCCCCCGGGGCGAGTTCGAAGTCCGGGATGACGCGAAGCCATTCCTCCAGCGCGATCCGCATTTCCATGCGCGCGATCGAGGAGCCGATGCAGCGGTGGATCCCGACGCCGAACGCTAGGTGCCGGTTCACCTGCCGGTCCAGGTCGACGCGTTCGGGCTCCGGGAACTCCGCGGCGTCGCGGTTGGCGGAGGGCAGGCCCATCAGGATCGAGTCGCCCGCCTCCAGCCGCACCCCGTGGAACTCCGTGTCGCGGGTGACGACCCGGGCGATCTGCACCGGAGAGAACGCCCGAAGGAACTCTTCCACCGCCGTCGGGATGAGCTCGGGGCTCGCCGCCAGTCGCGCTCGGTCCTCGGGATGCCGGGCGAGGTGCCACAGGCTGCTGCCGAGGGCGCTCCAGGTTGTGTCGATACCGGCGGTAATGATCAACACGAGCGCGCCGATCAGCTCCGCGGGCGTGAGCTCGCGACCGCCGATGTCCGCGCCGAGAATGCAGCTCACCAGATCCTCGCCCGGGCGCAGGCGGCGCTCGGCCATCAGCTCGGTCAGAAACGCCTGGGTCTCGGTCATGGCATCCCTGATCTCGTCCATCTCGTTGGAGTCGAGGATGACGCGCATCCGCTCGCCGAACTCTTCCTGCCGGTCGTCGGGACAACCCATCATCCGGGCCATGAACCGGGACGGGATCTTCTTCGCGTATGCGGCGGCGGCATCGCAGTGGTCGAGCGCCACGATCTGTGCCAGCAGTTCGCGGGCGTGTTCGCGGACGAACGGCTCCAGCGACTTGATCCTCCGCGGGCCGAAGGCCGGCAAGAGGATGCGCCGGAACGGCCCGTGCTGCGGCGGGTCGAGCGTGATCGGCGGGCGTTCGGCCAGCTCGTCGCCGAACGCGTCCTTGGGCACGCTGATCGACACCGAGGAGAACAGCTCGGGGTCCTTCGCGACGTCGTCGACGGACCGGTAGCTGGTGGCGATCCAGTAGCCGCCGAGTTTTTCGCTGCGTGCCACCGGACACGCGCTGCGCATGTCGTCGTAGACGGTGAAGGGATTGTCCGCGGCGGGCGGGGAGAACAGGTCGAAATCCGCATCGCGGTTCTCGGCTTGAGTCACGCTTGCTCACCTGCCTACCAGCGCGAGAGGGCGAACCGGGCAACCGCTGGCCCCGACGATCTTCAGCGGGGCGAGCACGAACGTGAATTCGGTGCTTTCGCGGCCGGACAGCTCGTCGAACCGCATGTTCTCGATGAGGTGGATTCCGTGTTCCACTAGCAGAATCCGGTGCACGGGCATGATCGCGTGGCCCCGCCCGGGCGGTATCTGCTCGAACGCCGTGGTATCGGTTCCGGCCGCCCGGATTCCCCGATCCGCGAGCCACCGCGCGGCCTCGGCGGTCACCCCCGGCACGCCCGTGGCGAACCCGAGGTAGGTTTCCGGCTCCGGCCACCACCGGCTCCACCCGGTGTTGATGAGGCACACGCCGCCGCCGACCGGCTCGGCACTAGCCCGGTCGGCGGCCGCGGCCAGGTCTTGCGCGGTGATGCCGTAGCCGGCGGGCAGGCAGTCGACGTCGTGCAGCCTTGCGATGTCCAGGTACACGCCGTGGCACACCATCGGCTCGATCGTTTCGACGCCGTGGACCGTGAACAATCCGCCCTGCTGGGCCTGCGCGCTGTCCCATCCGCCGTGCAACCGGCCGTCCTGGGACACGTGCGCGAGGGCGTCGATGTGGGTTCCGACGTGGCCGCCGGTCATGATGATCTCGTTGGCCGAGGAACCCCCGTCGGCCCTGACCATGTCGCCGTGCCGCCGGGCCAGCGCCATCCGGAACCCCGGATGGTTCGGCGAACAGGGAATCCCGTTGGCAAGCGGCTGCGCGAGGTCGAGCACGTCGACGCCGCGCCCCACCGCGGCCAGCAGCGCGTCATCGTTTCTCGCCTTGGACCGGTTCATGACGCGGTCCCGGTCAGGTCCGGTTCGGTCAGGTCCGGTTCGGTCAGGTCCGGTTCGGTCAGGCCGGAACCGGTCAGCTCGGGTTCGGGCTGGCCGGAATCGGGCAGGTCGGGTTCGAGCAGGTCGAGCGCTCGGGCGAGCTCCAGCACCCGCCTGGCGTTGGCGAGAATCGGCGGGGCCACCAGTTTCCGTTTCGCCGAGACCACGACCGAGGTGTCCTCGCGCTGCGCGTCCGCCGCCGCGCAGATCTCGCGCGCCGTGGCGATTTCCTCGGGTGAGGGCCGGTAAACCTCGTGGATGATCGGCAACTGCGCCGGATGGATCGCCATGCGGCCCAGGAAGCCGAGGCGCTTGCCGTGCTCGCAACTGCTGCGCAGCGAATCGGGCTCGCGCACCTCGGCGAACACGCTTTGGCACGGACTGGCCAGGCGGGCGGCGCGGGAGGCGGAAATGACCCGGATCCGGCCGGCGTCCATCGTCATGCCGTCGAGGTCGCACCCCAGATCCACCCGCAGGTCGGACTCGCCGAGTCCCAGCATCTCCACCGCCGGCGCGGCCGTGGCGAAGGCGTAGGCGAACTCCAGCGCGTAGGCGGACTCCAGCAGCAGATGGATCGCGGCGGCGCTGCCCGCTTCCTTGAGCAACCCCGCGACCTGGACGACGTCCGCGGTGTGCCCTACCTTCGGCAGCCGCAGGCCGTCGAGTCCGGCGCCGGCCACCGCCAGCACATCGTCCTTGCAGCGCCCGGAGGCCATCGAATTGACCCGGACAAAAGTGGGCTTCGGCATCGGTTCCGCGGTGAGCCGCGAGACCACTTCGCGCGCATACGTTTTCTTTGGCGCCGGCACGCCATCTTCCAGATCGAGAATGACGGCGTCCGCTTCGGACGAGTACGCGCGCTCGATTCGGTCCGGTTGATGACCCGGAACGTAGAGATAGCTCAATAGCAGTCTCCGTCGTGCCACACACCGCATCGATCGAACCCCCCTGATCACCAGCACTGGAACGAAACACGACATGCGGAAAACCGCTCGGCTGGGCCATTTCTACGTCGCTTTGGCCCGGCGGTAAATGGAACCTTCGTACAAAGCAGCGCGCTTGGGGTGTACGAAGGTTCAATTTACGGTGCGCCGCGACCTGAGTACGACTGTTGAGGTGCCGGTCCGCGCCGGTCCGAGTCGTGATGTCCGACGTATCGATTGCGGTGGACGGAGATTCTGATAAAGATGTCCTCCTCGGCTGAAGTCCCGTTCTATCCGATGGAACGCTCGGCTGCGTGTCCACTCGATCTGCCTCCCCAGCTGCGGGAGATCGCGCGTGACCGCCCGGTGTCCCGGGTGCGGATCTGGGACGGCAGCCAAGCGTGGCTGATCACCGGGTACGACGAGGCCCGGGAGTTGTTGACCGACCCTCGGGTGAGCTCCGATCAGTCCCGGCCCGGATATACCTTCGCGGCTCCGCAGGCGAAAGTCTTCCACAACCGCAACCGGTCAATGCCCACAATGGACGACCCGGAACACGCGGTGCTGCGACGCATGGTCGCCGGTGACTTCACCAACAAGAAGATGGAAGCGCTCCGGCCGAAGTTCCAAGAGCAGGTCGACGAGCTGATCGACGAGATGCTCGCTTCGGGAAACCGCGCCGACCTGTTCTCCCAGCTGGCAGTGCCGATGTCCTCCAAGGCGATCTGCGCGATACTCGGGGTGCACAACGAGGAGGGCGTGCGGTTCGCCGCGCTGGGCAAGACCATGGCTTCGCCCGCCTCGACCAATGAAGACCACGTCAAAGCGGTGGAGGGCATGCGGGCCCTGCTGCGCTCGCTGGTCGTCCAGAGCAAGACCGAGCCCGGTGACGGGGTCATCGGCCACCTGGTCGGCGCGGGCGAGTTGCCCGACGACGAGATCGTCGCCACCGCGCTGCTGCTCATGGCCGCCGGGCATGGCGCCACGGCGCACATGACGACGTTGGGCACCATGGCCCTGCTGGCCAATCCGGACCAACTGGCCCTGATTCGCGACTCCCGCGATCCCGCGTTCATCGCCAACGCGGTCGAGGAGTTGCTGCGCTATCTCAGCGTCGCCCACCTGGGCAGGCGCCGGGTGGCGATCGAGGACATCGACGTGGGTGGGGTGCTGATCCGGGCGGGCGAGGGCATCATCGTCGCGACCGACACCGCCAACCACGACCCGCACGCGTTCGAGGGTGATCCGGACGAACTAGACCTGCGGCGCAACGCCTGCCACCACTTCGCATTCGGGTTCGGCGTGCACCAGTGCCTCGGCCAGCAGCTCTCCCGCGTGCTCCTGCAGGTGGTCTACGGCACCCTTTACCGGCGAATTCCCACCCTCGCCCTGGCCGTTGCGGTGGAGCAGCTCTCCTACAAACTTGGCCTGGCGATTTATGGCGTCAACGAACTGCCCGTGACGTGGTAGCACCCCGGACGAGGAGATCCAACGTGCGAATTCGGCTGGACAGGGAAAGGTGCATCGGGTCGGGGCAGTGCGCGCTGGCCGCTCCGGAGTGGTTCGACCAGGACGCGGACGGCATCGCGGTCGTGTTGGCCGAGGATGTGCCGGATCAGGAGGCCGAGCCGGTGCGGCAGGCGGTGTTCACGTGTCCGGCGCGCGCCATTTCGCTGGATTCGGACTAGTTCGGGCATGAGCACGGACGCACAACGAGAAGCCCGGGAGCCGGCGCCGGCCGACGTCGACCTCGCGGCCCTGTCTGCCGGGGCCGTCTCGTTGCGGGGCAGCTGGGACGACCTGCCCGCCGCTGTCGTCGCCGCGATCCGTGAGGTCACCGGCCCCATCAACGGGATCGAGCCCGCCGAGCACGGCTACAGCAGCCACGTCGCCGGGACGCTGGACACCGCGAGCGGACGGTTTTTCGTCAAGGGGCTGCGGCGCGAGAACGGGATGGCGAGGACCCAACAACGCGAGGTCGCCGTCAACCCGCGCGTCGTGCCGATGGGGCCGCGGCTGTGCTGGCACGTCATCACCGACGACTGGGATCTGCTCGGCTTCGAGCACATCGCGGGCCGCATCGCCGACTACCGCCCGGGGTCGCCGGACCTGCCGCTGGTGGCCGGGACCATCGCGGCACTGAACGAGGTCACGGCGACCGGCCTTGAGCTGACGCCGGTGGCCGAGCGGTGGCGCGACCACCTGGGCGATCCGGCGGATGCCGCCGCGCTCACCGGCGACACGCTGCTACATACCGACTGGCACCACACCAACCTGCTGGTCACCGACGCGAGCGCCGTGCACGTCGTCGACTGGGCGATGGCCACGCGCGGCGCGGCCTGGATCGACCCGGCCTGCTGGATCGTCTGGCTCGCCTTCGCCGGCCACCCCATCGCCGACGCCGAGCAGTGGGCGACCGAGGTCCCGGCTTTCCGCGCGGCGCCGGACGACGCGGTGGACATTTTCGCCGAGGTGCAGGCCCGGCACTGGCAGTACATCGCCGACCACCACCCGAACACGATGACGCACAGCCTTCGCGACGCAGCCGTGCGATGGGCCCAGCACCGAGCACGTCGCTGACGAGGCCCCCGGAACGTTTTCGAAACCCAGTGAGGCCAGGAAGAAGATGAAACACGCACTGCTCGGAGCCAGCGGCGTCGGCACGTCCGTCTACGCGCTCGGCACGGCCACCTTCGGCGAGCACACCGACGAGGAGGAAGCCAGCCGGGTGCTGGAGGTTTTCGTGGACGCAGGCGGTCTGCTCGTCGACACCGCCGACGGCTATGCCGACGGCCGCGCGGAGGAGATCGTCGGACGCTGGTTGGCCCGCCAGCCCGCCGAGGTGCGCAGTCGCGTGCTGCTGTCGACCAAGGGCGGCGGGTACACGACCAGCGCGGCGATGAACGAATGGGGCAACACCCGGCACAATCTGACCCGCGCGCTGAACACATCGCTGCGCAGCCTCGGCGTCGACTCCATCACGCTCTACCAGGTGCACACCTGGGATCCGTTGACACCGCTGGAAGAGACGCTGTCCTTCGCCGACGACGCGGTCCGGCAGGGCAAGATCCAGTACCTCGGACTGTCCAATTTCACCGGCTGGCAGCTGCAGAAGGCCGTCGACACCGCCCGGCGCCTCGGCCTGACGGCACCGGTGGTCTATCAGGCCCAGTACAACCTGCTGTGCCGCGAAATCGAATGGGAGATCATCCCGGCCGGGACGGCCAACGGCCTCGGGCTGCTGGCATGGTCGCCGCTGTCGGGCGGGTTGCTGACCGACAAGTACTCCGCACATGCCCGCCCGGACGGTGATTCGCGGTTCACCGAGCAAATGGAGCGCGGCAAGATGCACGACAACTACGTCGCCGCGCTCTACCAAGCGCACGTCACGAACGAGCGCACGTGGGCAGTACTGAAGATCCTCCGCGATATCGCCGTCACGAGAGGCGTCACGCCGGCCGCTGTCGCGCTGGCCTGGGTCGCCGCCCGCCCCGGAGTGAGCTCGGTGATACTCGGCGCGCGCACCAGTGCGCAGCTCGCGGCCAACCTCGCGGCACGGGATCTCACCCTGGACGCCGAGGAGATCACCCGGCTGAACGAGGCGAGCGACCCGTGTCCCGCCGGATACCCCTACGGTGCTTTCGGTGCAATGCAACGAAGTCGTTCGATCCAGTAGCGCAGCGACCCGCCTGGGCCTACATCAGTCGGGGATCCCCTGTCACGTCTGGACCGCCAGGCGGCGACCGTAACTCCCGCAGGGGGGCCGCTACCCGCACCGCTACGCAAACCACTTTTGAAACACTCTCTACGGCACCGTACAACCGCTGGTTGTTCTGTCGGCCGTCGAGTTGTTTGATCCGCCGCATCGCTGGTGGGTCTAATGGAAACCGAAATCCCTCTGTAGAAAGGCATTCTCGTGGCAATCACCACGCTCGATGCGGGTACCGCGCTCGTGCTCGTCGACCTGCAGAACGCCATCGTCGCCGCTCCCACCGCCCCGCGCGGGGGGCAGGACGTGGTGGTGCGGGCCGCGGAGCTGGCGGAGAACTTCCGTGAGCACGGCGCCCCGGTCGTCATGGTCCGGGTCACCGCGGCTGCGGACGGATCGGACGCGGTACCCGGTCGCTGCGACCTGCCTAGCCCGGCCGGCGTCCTGCCGGAAGCCTGGGACGAGATCGTCGAAGACCTCAGCGGTCATCCGGGCGACATCATCGTGACCAAGCGCAACTGGGGTGCCTTCTACGGCACGGACCTCGACCTGCAGTTGCGCCGCCGTGGCGTTACCCAGATCGTGCTGGCGGGCATCGCCACCAGCATCGGCGTGGAGTCCACCGCGCGTTCGGCCCACGAACGCGGTTACCACGTCACGCTGGCGACCGATGCGATGTCCGATCTCGATCCGGAAGCGCACCGCAACAGCATCGAGCGGATCTTCCCCAAGCTGGGCGAATGCGGCACCACCGCCGAGATCATCGAGCTGCTGGCGAAAACCCGCTCATGAGCCTCGGCGCGGAAGAGAAACAGGCTGGCTTCAGCCATCGGCAGATCATGCTGGTCCTGCTGGGGCTGATGCTGGTCATCTTCCTGGCGGCGATGGATCAGAACGTGGTCGCCACGGCGATCTACGCGATCGGGCAGAGTCTCGACGGCCTGACCGGCCAGGCGTGGGTGACCACCGCTTTCTTGATCACCTCGACGATCACGACGCCGCTGTACGGCAAGCTGTCGGACCAGTACGGTCGAAAGCCGCTGTTCCTCATCGCGATCGGGCTGTTCGTCGTCGGCTCCGGACTGTGCGCGATGGCCACCTCGATCTACTGGCTCGCCGTGTTCCGGGCATTCCAGGGCATCGGAGCGGGCGGGCTGTTCTCCCTCGCCTCGACGATCATCGCCGAGCTCATCGCGCCACGCGACCGGGCCAAGTACGGCGGCTACCTCATCGCCGTGCTCACCGCCGCCAGCGTGCTCGGGCCGCTCGTCGGCGGCCTGCTCGCGGGCCAGGAAGCGTTGTTGGGGGTCGTCGGCTGGCGGTGGATCTTCCTGATCAACATCCCCATCGGCGTTGTCGCGGCGCTTGTCGTGTTCAAGGTTCTGCACATCGACCACGAACCGCGCCGGCACCCGGTCGACTACCCCGGCGCCGCGGCCCTGATCGTCGCGGTGGTACCGCTGCTGCTCGTCGCCCAGTGGGGACAGCAATGGGGATGGGGCTCGGGCAGGTCGACCGGGTGCTTCGCCATCGGTGTGCTCGGCATCGCCGGGTTCCTGCTCGCCGAGCGGCGAGCGGGCGACGAGGCCTTGCTGCCGCTCAGGTTGTTCCGCAACCGGGTGTTCGCCGTGGGGGCAGCGCAGTCCACCGTGATCGGCATCGGCATGTTCGGCGGAATCGTGCTGCTGCCGCTCTACTTCCAGCAGGTCAAAGGATATTCGCCGATCGATGCGGGGCTGCTCATGCTGCCGCTGCTGGTGGGCATGCTGGCGTTGTCCTACGCCGCCGGCCAGGTGACCTCCAAGACCGGTCGGTACAAGGCGCTGCCGGTGATCGGGTCCGTTCCGCTCGTTGTCGGCATGCTCATGCTCTGGCGACTAACCGCCGACACCGACATGGTCTATGTCAGCTGCGCGCTGTTCGTGCTCGGCGCGGGACTCGGCATGAACCTGCAAACGATCGTCGTGGCAATGCAGAATGCGGTGCCGGCCCGGGATATCGGCGTGGCGACCGCGTCGGCGACCTTCTTCCGGCAGATGGGAGGCACGGCGGGTATCGCGGTTCTGCTGTCCATCGTGTACTCCACGGCGGGCGGCAAGATCAGCGCGGCGTTCACGGCCGCCCGGGACACACCCGCGTTCCAGGCCGCCGCGACCGCTCATCCCGACCAGTTCGAGATGGCGACGTCGACGTCCTCGGGTGGCGCGGCAGTGCTCGACGACACCTCGTTCCTCAACGGCATGGACCCGGTGCTGGCCGCGCCGTTCAAGAGCGGGTTCACCGGCGCGCTGGCGATCGCGTTCCTGGTCGCCGCCGTGGTGCTGGTGGCCGCTTTCGTCTTGGCGATCGTCACGAAGGAGTTGCCGTTGCGAACGAGTGCGCCCGCGGCCGCAAAGGAACCTGACGAATCGGGAACCGCAGTTGGGCCCGCGTAGCGGCCGGCGGGCGGCTGGCCGATACCCGGGGAAGCGGGCCTTATTCGGTCAGCCGCCGTCGCAGCGCCTTCTGGTCGGCGCTGGTCCAGCCGTGTGCCGTGAGCCAGCCGAGTGCCCCGCCGAATCGTTCCTCGATGGTGGCCAGGAGTCGTTGCATGAAGTACGGCCGGGGCAGCGAACTCGCGACCGGTCGGCCATTGAGGTCCGCGGCGTAGGTCTCGCGGGAGCGCAGCCGCGCCAGAATCGGCTCGATCCGCTCGCCGGTCTGGATGTAGTCGGCGACGATCTCCTCCCGCACGACGCCGACCGCCTCCATGACGAGCGCACAGATCACGCCGGTGCGGTCCTTGCCGGCGGCGCAGTGCACCACGGTCGCTCCGTTGCCGTGCGCGATGAGACGAAGCGCGGTCACGACCGAGTCGGGGCGTTGGGTGAAGTAGTCGAGGTAGTTGGCGAGCAGCTTGTCTTCCGCCGGGGCGTGTTCGTCGTCGCGTTTGGTGTGCCAGGGAAGAACTTTGTCCACATCCACGGTTGCCTTGGCGTCCGCGCCGGCACGGGTGACTTCGGTGAACAGCGAGAGGTGGTGGATCGTGACGGCATCGACCCGGGTAAGCGGGCCCGGGCCTTCCAGCCGCACCTCCGCGTCGGTGCGGAGGTCGATCACGTCCCGCAGGCCGACGGAGTCGATCAGGTAGGTCACGTCGGCCGCCGTGAGGTCTTGCAGGTCGTCGGATCTGAGGATCTGTCCGAATCGGGTAGTGCGGCCGTCCACGGTCGCCAGCCCGCCGAGATCGCGAACGTTGACCGCGCCCGCCAAATCGATCCACCGGCTGCGGGTGGTCAAAGTTCCGGTGCAATCATGCTAGGTCCCCTGGCATGTTAAGTCCCCCTGGCGATTCTGCTGCTGCGGTACCCATTTTGAGAGGTGGCTACCGACGGTGCATCGTCCTTTCGTCCGCATTCGCTTGGCCCGAATGCCTGTCTCCGATCGTCCTGCCCACCTTGATCAATCACGGGTTTGGTGAGTCGGAAATTCCTATCTTCCCGGGTCGGGAGCGTTTTTTCTGGCCAGCGTACGCCGGGCGCCCAGGCCGCAGTGAATACTCAGGGCCAGCGGTGTTTGCGCGCAGACGGGGGCCCGGCAGGCAACGTCCCGGGGCGGCGCGCACCGCCAGATGCCGAGCTGGTAGGCGTAGGAAACGAGGCCCGCCTGGAGCCTTGATTCCACGCCGAGTTTCGCCATTATTCGCGCGACGTGGGCCTTGACGGTCCGTTCGGTGATGTGCAGCTTGAGGCTGATGGCGCGATTGGAGTTGCCGCTGCCCAGCTGGAGGAAAACCTGGGTCTCGCGAGACGACAACAGGGCCGCCCGGGCGAGTTCATCGCGCCACATGCGCGGCTCGACATCGCCGTCGACCGCGTCATCGACCAGCTCAAGGGCCTTCGGACCGACGCACTTGACAGGATTTATCATACCTGTGTCCCCAGTGTCATTGGTGGCGAACGGCGGGATGGTCTCCGCCGTTTGTCCGGCTTGCGTGCAGAATCCAGGCGCCCAGGAACCCGACCGTACACCCGTTGTGCTCCGTTCCGTTGCCACCTTGGCTGTTTCTTCGCCATGCACCGGAATGCCGGCCGCGCCGATGTATTCGGCTGGCTACGAATTCATTCCGGCGTTCGGATGTCGGCTTTGTGTCAAACGGCGGAGCGCAGTGCGGGGAGTTGGGTTCGGCGTGGGTCATGACTGGAAAATGGTAGTGGGCGTAACGGTCAATGCGGACCGTAGGGATGTGGAAGCGCTTGTCGTTATTGGGGCATGTGGTCGCCTCCAGCGGGCCCGATTGTCCCTTGCTCATGCCAGCACTGCGTGGCCGCTCTACGCAATGGGCTGATCGTGTGGTGCCAGCGGAAAACGCGCGGCCGGAGGCCGGACTACGCAAAAAGCGATGCGCTTCGTATCATCGTCATGGCTCGCCCGGAAGTGCGCCCAGGGTCTGCGTGTCCGTGCTGTCCGGGTTGAGCCATTTCGCGACCGGTCTGTCCACAGTGTAGCGTTGCCAGTCCGGTCGTCCGTTCCTGGCCAGGTCGATGAGCGCACGTTGTTCCTCGGCGCCGACCGCCCGGTCTTCGTCGGTGCCTGCGCAACCGTGCACATCGCAGAACAGCGCGGAGGTGTCGGCACCGTGCACGGGTTTGCCGCTCACCAGCGGGTTTCCCGCCAGATGCGAGGTGGTGGGGTGATAGTCGAACACCTGCGCCCAGCAGTGTCCGCCCGCACCCGTCGCGGCGGCCAGCAACCGTTCGGCCGGCTCAACATAAAGCTTCCGCGACAACAGGCTGATCTTGTCGTCATGACCGACACCGTGCCGGCTTCCGCCGGAATGCCCATCGTCCTCGACGAGGCGCGCATACCGCTCGTCGACGGCGTTGCCCCGGACCAGGTCGAGGATCCGCGCCTCGTCGGAAGTCACCGACACCAGCAGCGGCACTTCGGACACCGAACCATCCGCAATGGACCGAAGCGGCGGTTGGTGGAGCACATCGCCGTCGACCACCGGGTCGTAGCGGGCCGGTCCACCCTGGATCGTTCTGCGATGGATGTATCGCAGTGCGGTGTTGCTGAGGTTGACGAGCTCCGAGGGCGTCTGTGCCAGCGACTCCGCAGCCGCGATGAACCGTTCCGCGAAGCGGGCGGCTTCGGACAGTTCACCGACCTGGTCGGCGCTGCCGCTGTAGATCGCCGCCTGGTGGAAAAGCCCGCGTGCGGCCGGTACCCCCAGCAAGGTGGCCACATCGGAGGCTCCGGTCGACAAGCCGAAAAGCGTGACGTTGCCGGGATCGCCGCCGAACCGCGCGATGTTGTCCCGCACCCACCGCAGCAGCAGAAGCTGGTCGCGGACGGCGAGGTTCGACCCGTCCGCGAAGTCCGGGTCCAGCGCGCCCAGGTAGAGCCACCCCCACGGGCCGAGCCGGTAATTGGCCGACACGATGACGACGTCGTGGTGTGCCGCGAACACCCACGGATCCACGGTCGGCATGTTGCCGCCGACCATGTGCCGACCCGGATGCAACCACACCAGGACGGGCTGCGGATCGGCGCGGTCGGGCTGGCGCGTCCAAACGTTCAGGTTGAGGCACTGCTCGCTCTTCACCGCGTCCGGGTAGAGCGGCGTCCACCTCTCCGGCGAGGCCCCCATCTGCACTTGCCAGCTGACCGCGCCCCACGCCCTCGCATCGACCAGATCCACGGAATGCCGCTCGTGTGCCGGGCGAAACCGTTGTGTCACACGGCCATAGGGGATCCCCCGCCAGTTGGGCACGCCGCGGTCGACGAACCCACGAACGCGCCCGGATGCGGTTTCGATGACCAGGGTCGCGTCGCGGCTGCGCGTCATGTCTCGACGCGGCGGGCCAGCTGGACGAACGTTTCGGAGCGGGTTCGCACGGTACCGCCGAACTTTTCCTCGATCGTGGCGTGCAGCGCCGCCAGCAAAGCGCTGCGGCGCTCGGATTCGAGCTGCTGGTGATCGCTGAAGGTCGTCACGAGCCCAATCCACTCGTCGGCGCTCAGGGTGAGCTGCCAATGGTGGGTTTGCGCGTCGAATGCGGTGAAGGCCTCCTCGCCCGCGAACGGGTCGGCGACGCCTTCGGTGCTTCTCGGGACGCTTCCCCCGACTCGCGTGCCCGGCGCGTGCTCGCGATAGACGTCTTCGAACGCGGCCAAGACGGGTTCTTCGAGCTCGTGGACGTTCCAGAACCGCGCGATAGTTCCGCCCGGACGAAGCAAATCGGCCGCTCGGCGGATACCCGTATCGGGGTTGATCCAGTGCCACGCGTCACCCGAGATGATCAGGTCGAACTGGCGTCCCGCATCGTCCCAGGTCTCGAAGCTCGCCACCTCGACCACGACGCCCTCGCGCGCGGCCACCTCGGCCATGCGTTCGTCGAGTTCGACACCGAGCACGTCAAGGCCGCGCTTGAGCAGGGCGGTGGCGGCTTTCCCGGTCCCGCACCCCACATCGAGCACGTCCTTTGGCTGCAAGGCCAGCAGACTGTCGATGAGTGCGTCGGGATAGCTCGGGCGGAACCGATTGTATTGTTCGGCCACCGATCCGAACGACCCGGCGCGAGCGCGTTCCAGGTGACGTTTGCTGAAAGACGACATGCGGGCAGGCTACCGCAGCGCAAAGGGCGGTGCGAGGATTTCGCGCGGATACCGGAAAATGTTGGCGGGAACGTTCAACGCGGCCCGGATCGGCCAGAAGTCGCCATCCGGAGAACGGCCGCGCCGGCACCGGTGGGTAACCCGCGAGCTCGCCGTTCTGGACGTACGGCTCGATTGTCGATCCGGCCGTGCCGGTGGCGCGCAAATTGACTGTTGGTACGACGTTCGGGTGTACGAAGGTCCAATTTACCCTCCGGCGCCTCGTGGGTAGGAACGGTGTGAGGCTCAGTGCCGTTGCCCGCGGGACCCGAGGATGAGAATGTCCGATGACGTGCCGGAAGTCGACTTTGACCACCACTCGGCGGACTACGCCCGCGATCCGGTGGCCGCGAACATCGGGATGAACTCCCGCTGTCCGGTCGCCTACAGCCGCCGCCACGGCGGCTTCTGGCTGGTCACCGGATTCGACCAGATTTCCGAGGTCGCGCATCAACCACAACTGTTCTCCTCCGAGCATGAACTGCCCAACAAGCCGGGCAGACCGCAGGGCACCGTGGTACCGCCCTCCTCCTTCCGCGGGATTCCGCTGGAGATCGATCCGCCGGAGTACCTGGAGTGGCGCAAAGCGCTGAACGTATTCTTCTCGCCGGCAGCGGCCCGGAAACTGCGGCCGCGCATCGCCCAGTTCGCGACGTGGTGCGTCGATCAGTGCATCGAAAGCGGCGCGATGGACCTCGTCTTGGACCTGTCCAACCCGGTGCCCGCGCTGATCACGCTCGACATCGTCGGGCTGCCGCTGGACGACTGGCGGCTCTACGCCGACGTCGTGCACGCGCTCGTCTACACGCACCCCGGGACGCCGGAATTCGACCGCGCCGAGGCGGGATTCGCGCGGCTGATCGAGACAGTCCGGGAGCTGATCCCGAAGCGGCGCGCCGATCCGGGCGACGACCTCATCAGCTTCCTCACCCAGGTTGAGATCGGCGGCGCGACGATTTCCGACGAGGACATCGCGGCGGTCTGCAACGCGGTCATCCCCGGTGGGGTCGACACGACCACCGCGTTGCTCGCCAACACCTTCGACTACCTCGACCGCGATCGCGCCGCGCGCCGGCACTTGATCGACGCGCCGGAGTCCATTGCGGACACTTGCGACGAATTCCTGCGCTACTTCACGCCGGTGATGGGAGCGGGCCGGACCGTCATGCGGGACACCACGATCGGCGGTGTCCCGGTGAAGCAGGGTGACCGCGTCCTGCTCTCGTGGGCGGCTGGCAATCTCGACGCGAAGGTCTTCCCGCGGCCGGCGCGGATCGACCTGGACCGCGATGCGGGACGGCAGACCGCGTTCGGCGTCGGCTTGCACCGGTGCATCGGGCGGCACATCGCGCGGATGGACTTCGAGGTGATGGTCGGCGAGGTACTGCACCGGCTGCCCGACTACCGCATCGTCGAGGGCGCCGAACGGTACTCGACGCTCGGGCAGATCAACGGCTTCGTGAAGATGCCCGCCCGCTTCACACCGGGATCGCGGCGTGGGCCGGCAGTGGCCACGGTCTCGGAACTGCCGTCGCTGTCGGACTGATTTCGGGGAGTGCGGGACGAAATGGTGCAGCAGAAGGTGCTCAGGCTCGGGGCCATCGTCGACGGCCCGGGGGGCCACGTCGCCGCATGGCGGCACCCGTTGACCCGAGCCGACGCCCAACTCGACTTCGCCTTCCACCGCCGCAACGCCGAAATCCTCGAACATGGCGTGTTCGACTGCATTTTCGTGCCCGATGTGGTGGCCCTGTGGGGTACGGACGTGGAGCATCTGAGCCGGACCGCCCGCAACGAGCATTTCGAGCCGCTCGGCCTGCTGGCGGCCTACGCCGCGACGACCGAGCACATCGGGCTCGCGGCGACGGCGACCACCACGTACAACGAGCCTTATGACATCGCTCGCAAGTTCGCCTCCCTGGACCACATCAGCGGCGGCCGGGCGGGCTGGAACGTCGTCACTTCCGCCGCGCCGTGGGAGTCGCGGAACTTCGGTTTCCCCGAGCACATGGAACACGATCGGCGATACACGCGCGCGGAGGAGTTCCTGTCGGTAGCCGACCGGCTGTGGCGCGAACTGTCGCCGATCGAGCACGAGGGAGAGTTCTTCAGCGTCCGAGGCCCGCTGAACGTGCCGCCCACACCGCAGGGTCGTCCGGTCATTTTCCAGGCGGGCGCGTCGCCGGTGGGCCGGGACTTCGCCGCGCGCCACGCCGAGGTGATCTTCACCCGCCATACGAGGCTGTCCGATGCCCAGGACTTCTACGCCGACCTCAAGAGCCGCGCGGCGCGGCACCGAAGAAGTCCGGACCGCGTCCAGATCTGGCCCGGCCTGCAACCGATCGTCGCGGACACCGAAGCGCAGGCGCGGGACCGACTGCGCGAACTGCAAGAGCTCATGCCCGACATCGTCGCGTTGCGCGCCTTGCAGGATCAGTTGGGCGACGTCGACCTGACCGGGTATCCGCTGGACGGCCCGGTCCCGGACCTGCCGGTCGCCAATCACTCGCACAGCACGGCCGAGCGTTGGATCTCGCTGGCCAGACGGGAGAATCTGACCCTGCGCCAGCTTTCCTTGCGGCAGACGGGAGACATCGTCGCGGGCACGCCGCGCCAGCTCGCCGACCACATGGAAACGATGTTCAAGCAGGGGGCCGCCGACGGTTTCATCGTCGACTTCCCCTATCTACCGGGATCGTTGGAGTCCTTCGTCGATCGGGTCATTCCCGAGTTGCGCCGCCGAGGGTTGGTGCGCACCTCTTACTCGGACGGGACGTTGCGGGAGAACCTTGGCCTGACCCAACCGCGGGAGACGCCCTTGGTGAGTGCGATATGACGGGGCGCGGCATGGTGCTTTTCGCACCGTTGAGCACGGCGCAGGACGACGGCGCGACCGGACGAACGGCCTTTCTGCGCACTCGCGAGCGCGCCCGCGCCGCCCACCAGGTCGGCATGGATGCACTGCTGATCGACGACCGGCAGTCGATGGGGGACCCGGCCGGGAGCACGATGTACGAGGCAGGCACCATCGCCGCCGCGCTGGCGGTGGCGAGCGAAGGCATCGGGCTCGTGACGGCGATCGCGACCGAGCAGCTGGCGCCCTATCACGTGGCACGAGCGGTGGCCACCGTCGACCACCTCAGCGGCGGACGCGCGGGCTGGGAGGTGCGTTCGGCCAGTGACGACAACGAGGTGGCCAACTATCGTCGCGGTCCGGCCACGGATCCCGCTCAACGGTCGGCCCGCGCGGCGGAGTTCATCCGGGTGGTCACCGGCCTCTGGGACAGCTTCGACGACGACGCGTTCGACCGTGATCGCGCGTCGGGTTCCTACTTCGTCCCGGAACGGCTGCACGCACTCGACCACGAAGGGGAGTACTTCGACGTGGCCGGGCCGCTGAACATCGCCCGTCCGCCGCAAGGACATCCGGTCTTGGTGCACCGGCTGACCGGCCCAACCAGCCAGACACTCGCCGGCCGCCTCGCCGATGTTCTCATCGTGCCGACCGACAGTGCCCGGGACGTGGCGGAGATCCGGCAAGGGGTGCGAGCCTCCGCGTCCGGCGCCGATCGCGCCCCGGAAGACGTGCTGATCCTGCTCGAATGGCGGGTCCGGGATGAGGACCGGCCGGACCACCTGTCCGATCTCGTCGAGGCAGGCGCCGTCGACGGCTTCGCACTGCTGCCGCCGCGCGGGCCGATCGAGGCATCCGAGGACGCGATGCTCCGGCTAGCCGCCGACCTACGTCGCAACGTCAGCCGGTCACCGGAGCCGGGGCAGACCTTGCGGGCCAGACTGGGTCTGCCGCGCCCGGCCGACCGCCGCACAGTGGTGTGAGCGCCTTGGTGGACGAAACATTCGACGGCGCCCCAACGCCGCCGCTGGCCGACATCAAGGTCATCGACATCGCGACGCTGTTCGCCGGGCCGTTCGCCGCGCAGTTGCTGGCCGACTTCGGTGCCGACGTGGTCAAGGTCGAGCACCCGAAAGGCGATCCGCTGCGCCGCTACGGCCCGGCGCGCGACACCGTGCCGCTAATGTGGAAGGTGGTCAACCGCAACAAGAAGAGCGTCGTGCTCGACCTCAAGCAACCGCAGGGACGCGACAGCTTCCTCCGGATGGCCGCCGATGCGGACGTCGTCATCGAGAATTTCCGGCCGGGCACCTTGGAGCGGTGGGGCATCGGGCCGGAGGTGCTTCAGCGGCTCAACCCGGCGCTGGTCGTCACGAGGGTGACCGGCTTCGGCCAGGACGGGCCCTACGCGGGCAGGCCGGGCTTCGGCACGCTGGCCGAAGCCATGAGCGGCCTCGCCGCGATGTCCGGCGAACCGGGAGGCCCCCCGATGCTGCCGGCCTTCCCCCTGGCCGACGCTTTCGCGGGCGTGCAAGCCGCCTGCGCGACGCTGGTCGCGCTGCACGCGCGCCACCGGCTGGGCAAGGGGCAGATCGCCGACGTCGCGATCACCGAGTCCATCATCGGGGCCCTCGGCGCGCAGCTGACCGCCTACGACAAGCTCGGGCTGAAGCCGGAGCGGGTGGGCAACCTTTCCAACAACAACGCTCCGCGCAACGTGTACCGCTGCGCGGACGGTCGCTGGGTGGCGGTGTCCGCGCCGGCGCAGTCGGTGGCCGAGCGCGTCATCCGGCTGGTCGGAAGACCGGAACTCGTCGATGAGCCATGGTTCTCCACCGGCGCCGGCCGGGTGGCGCACCGGGCCATGATCGACGATGCGGTCGCCCGCTGGATCGCCATCCGCGATCGCCCCGCGGTCGTCGCCGCCTTCGAAAAGGTGGAGGCCGCCGTCGCGCCCATCTACGAGGTCGACGATGTGCTGAGCGATCCGCATTTCCAGGCGCGCGAGGTCGCGGTCCGGGTGGCCGACGACGAGTTGGACACCGTGTGCATGCCGAACGTGCCCTTTCGGCTCTCCGCGACACCCGGACGCATCCGGTGGGCCGGTCCGAGCTTGGGCGAGCACACCGACGAAGTCCTTGCGGCCATCGAGAACCCGATCGGCCGCACCGACCAGTCAGGCGAGGAAGCCGGAGGAGGCGCCGAATGAGCATGGCAGTCGAAAAGCAGCGCTGGGAGCTGCTGGACCCCGCGATCGACCCGGCCGATCCCGACGAGTACCTGCGCGCCGCGCTGCGCTGGCATTTCGACGAGCGGACGGGATCGCCATTCTGGCTGCGCCGGGCCAAGCGCCTGGATTTCGATCCGATGCGCGACGTGCACACGTTCGCCGACCTGCGGATGTTTCCCAACGTCGTCGACGAGCTGCGCACCGTGCCGGTGGAGGACCTGATTCCGCGCGGCTACGGACCGAAGGCCCCCGCCCCCAGGGTGTTCGAGAGCGGCGGCACCACCGGAGCACCGAAGCGGGCGATCCTGATGCCGGACTGGATCGAGGCCGCGGTCGACCGGATGGTGCGCGGGCCCCAGTTCGCCGGGCGCGAGCCCGGCAACATCCTGGTCTTCACGCCGACGGGTCCGCACAAGATCGGCTGCATGTACGACTACATCGTCGAGCGGCAGAACACCATCAAGTTCTGCGTCGACATGGACCCGCGCTGGGTCAAGAAACTGGTCAGCCGCGGCCTGACCGACGAGGTCGAGGCATACGTGGAGCACCTGCTCGACCAGGCCGAGCACATCATGAGCACGCAGCGGGTGGGTCTGCTGGTCACCACGCCGCCGATGCTGCGGGCCTGCACCCGGCGACCCCGCCTGACCGAGCTGATCAACTCCAAGGTCGAGCTGATCTTCTGGGGTGGCGCGCACCTGACCGTGGACGAGCGTTTCGAGCTCCAGCACGAGTTCTTCCCCGACGTGCGGATGCTCAGCCGGTACGGCAGCCTGATGATCCTCGAAAGTGCCGGTGAGCGGCCCGGCCTGAGTCAGGACGACGACATCATCTACGACCCCCGCAGCCCGGTCGTGACCTTCCAGGTCGTCGAGCCCGCCACGGGCGAACCGGTCGGCCACGGCCAGCGCGGTCAGGTCGTCATGAACCACGTCAGCAAGGGAATGTTCCTGCCGAACAACCTTGAGCGAGACACCGCCATCCGCGTCGCCGGATTGCCGGGACAGGTGGGCGACTCGGTGTCGGCGCCCGCGCCGGTCGACACGTTCGACGGCGAGAAGGTCATCGAGGGCGTCTACTGATCAATTCGCACCACCCGCCCAGGGGGAATCGTGAAGGTGACGTTGGTGTTCGTCGCGGAGGCCGAACGGGTCGGCTTCCCGGTGTGGACCGCTCCGCTGACCACGCCGTTGCTGGCGACCTGCCTGCTGCGGGCCGGCCACGAGGTCGAGCTGCTGGATACCCGGTTGATCGATGAGGGGCTGGCCGACGTGCTGGCATCGACCAGCGGAGACCTGGTGGCGATCAGCTTCATGTCGCACTCGCGTGACGAGGCGTTCCACGTCGCCGAGCTGTGCCGGGCGGCGGAGCGGATCACGGTGGGCGGCGGGGCGCATCCCACCGTGCGACCGCAGGAACTCCTCGACAGCGGGCTTTTCGACTACGTCGTGCGCGGTGAGGGGGAGCGAACCCTGATCGCGCTCGTGGACGAACTGGCTCGCGGCGGCAGGCCGGCCCAGCAGGTTCTCGACGGCGAGCCTTTCGACCTCGGGGATTATTCGCCGCTGACCGGCTTCGACGCCTACGCGGAGGTCTACCGGCCGCCGACGGCGGTGTCGGTGGCCAAAGCCAAGAGCCTGACCGGAATGCGCCCGGAAACGCTGCGGGAATACGCCCGGCCGGGGGAGGACGCCGTCGATGTCAGCTCGCTGCACACGCTGTCCCCGCAGGACTTCCCGGCCAGCCGGGATTTTCGCTCGATCTACTTGGAGCTGGGCAGGGGCTGCCCGTTCACCTGCCTCTACTGCACCATCCAGAACGACTGGTTCGCGCCGAAGCGCGCCAGGGCGAGGCCGTTCGACTCGGTGGAGCGCGAGCTGCGGTACTTCGTCGAGAACTACGGCACGAACTATGTGATCCTCGTCGACTCGATCGCGCCCGCCGCCGCCGAATTCGGGCGGTTCGTTGAGCTGATGAAGACGGACTTCCCCGACGTGGAGTTCAGCTTCAACGCCACTGCCACGCACTTCACCCCGGCCGTGGCGAAGGCCCTCGAAGGAGCGAACTGCCTGGTGTGGTTCGGGTTCGAGACCGCGTCGAAAACAATGCTGCGGGTGCTGCGCAAGCCGGGCAGCGTGCGGACCCAGTACCGGGCGGCACAGCTGTGCAACGAGCACGGCATCCGGTTCGGCGCGAACCTCCTGCTGGGCGTCCCCGGCGAGACCACCGAAGACTACGAGGCCACGATGGATTTCCTCGGCACCACACGGCCCTACAGCCCGAACCCGAACGTCCTGACCCCGTTGCCCGGTACCGACATGTACGACCGGTGCCTGGCACAAGGGCTGCTGCGCGATCCGCACAACTACCGGTCGTGGAGCGCCGAAGAGGTGCGGGCGACGGGACACGGCCCGCTCGTCGGCGTCGACTACGAACGGGTGCTGGCCTATCACTCGACGATGCTGGCACTGGATCGCACCGGCGAGACCGTGCACGTGGACCGGGGCTGCCACCTCAAGCCGCACGGCTGATCAGCCGGACCAGCGAAAGATCCGGACCGCGATGAGGAAGCTGCCGGCCGCCCACGCCAGCAGGATCAGCAGGTTGCCGGATACCGCGACCAGTCCCGCGCCGTCGAGCATGACGGCGCGGATCGTGTCATTGGCCGTGGTGAGCGGCAGCGCTTTGACGACAGGTTGCAGCGCGTCGGGGAAGCGCGACACCGGGAAGAAAATCCCGGAGCCGACGTACATGGGCAGGGTCGCGGCGCTCAGCAGGCCGCTCGCCGTCTGCAGGTTCGGGGTTCGCGCGGCGACGAGCAGGCCGAGCCCGGCGAAGACAAGTGCTCCCAGTACCACGACCACCACCAGGAGAACGAGCGATCCGCGCACGGGCGCCCCGAACACGAGAGCGCCGAACACCAGCAGGATCGGCAGCTCCGGCAGGATCACGACGACCCGCACCACCACGAAGCTGAACAGGAAGTACGCCCTGCTCATCGGAGTGGCGACCATCCGCTTCACCAGCTTGCGGATGCGCATGTCCGCGATGGAGTAGCCGACACCCCACAAGCCGCTGGACATCAGCCCCATGCCGATCAGACCGGGGATGAGGAAATGCACGTACTCCTCGTCGCGACCGCCGCCGGCGGGAACGCCCCGGAACGCGACGCCGAGCACGAGGGCGAGCAGCACCGGAGAGGCGAAGGTCCAGAACACGCTGCCCGGCTCGCGGTAGTAGGTGCGCAGCCGGGCCAGGATCAGTTGCCAGAGTTGGGTCATGCGCGTGATAGGTTCCTCAACGATGTCGGCCTGGGCACTACGTTGCCGGAAACTGGTGAAGCGCTACGGGGCTGTGACCGCGTTGGACGGCCTCGACCTGGACGTGCGGCAAGGGGAGTGCTTCGGGCTTCTCGGTCCGAACGGCGCCGGCAAAACTACCACGATGGAGATCGTCGCCGGCCTGCTGGATCCCGGTGCCGGCGATATCGAGGTGCTGGGCGGCAATTGGCGCGCGGACAAGGAACTGCGAACGCGAGTTGGCATCGCGTTGCAGGAAACGCACCTGCCGGATCACCTGACGGTGCGGGAACTCCTGGCGCTGTTCCGCTCGTTCTACCGCGACGGCCCGACGGTGAGCTCGCTGATCGAGCAGTTGGGCTTGGCCGACAAGCGGGACACCTTGTTCCTGAATCTGTCCGGCGGGCAGAAACAGCGCGTCGCGGTGGGATGCGCGCTGGTGGGGGATCCGGAGCTGGTGCTGCTGGACGAGCCCACGGCGGGTCTGGACCCGCAGGCGCGGCGGCGAATCTGGGACGTGCTGGGCAAGTTGCGCACCGAGGGCCGGACGGTGCTGCTCAGCACCCACCACATCGACGAGGCGGAACGGGTGTGCGACCGCGTCGCGGTGGTCGACCACGGACGGGTGATCGCCGTCGGCGCACCCGGCGAACTGATCGCGCGGCTGGACAGCACGAGCCTGGTCGAGTTCCGCGTCGAGGGCGTGGCCGACATCGCCGAACTGCCCGGTGTGCGCTGCGCCGAACGCCTCGACGCCGACCGTTTCCGGCTGGCCGGTTCCGAACTACACCCGATGGTCGAGGCACTGTTCGCCCGTGCCTCGACCGCCGGGTTCCGGGTCGTCGACCTCACCACGAGGCAGGCCACCCTGGAGGACGTGTTCGTCAAGCTGACCGGCCGTCACCTGCGAGACTGACCGGCCCGTTCGTAGACCACGGTGGACCGGATCTGCCAGTGCCCGCCCTGTCCGTCCTGGTTCGTGCCCCCGCCCTCGCCGTAGACGACCAGCGCCGAGCCGGCGCAGATGAAGGTCGCCTTGACCGGGATCAAGCCCATGACGTTGCCGTCTGGGCCGCCCAGCCGCAGAGATTCCGCCAAGCCCCAGCCCACCGGCTTTCTTGGGCCGAGGAAGACGTTCTCGGCGGTGGCGTCGCCGGTCGCGGTGGCCGTGTCCATCGTGATGGCGCCGGTGATCGCACCCGTCACGGTGGCATTGCACCGAATACTCCCGCGAAACTGAATCCAGGAGTTGACCCGTTGCCCGACCAGGGCGTGCACTTCTTTCTTGGCGTCGCGGAAATCGATTTCGACCGAGTCGGCGCCCACGGTCATCCTTACCCCGGTGCCACTGTGCGCCTCGCTCAGGAAGGGCTTTCCTTGCGCGACACCGCTGCCGCTGACGTACTGCCACGTAGACCGCCAGACTCCGTGCACGTCGCCAACCGACGCCACCTCCGCGGCGGTGGCTCCTAAGAGCGTGGTCCCGAACATCGGTTCCGGGACGAGATCTACCTGCGTCACTTCGCTTGTCATGATGCCCCCAAAGTCCGTGCGATCGGATCCCGATGTTGAACACGTTCAAGTCAGGCCAATGTAGTGAGACCGACCCGCCCGCGGTAGTGCTTTCCCAAAACTCGTCCGTAGGCACTGGCCGTCGTGGACAGTGCCGCGGCCGCCGCGGGTGGCGCTGCCCTCGGTGTTGTGAACGAAAGTCCAATCCACGCCTGTCGGCGCGCGCGGTACCTTGAGCGCTGGCTGCCAGGACGAGAGCCGCATTCGGCCCAGGGATGACCAACCGGATCCATCACAAGACCAGAGTTCGGCGTCGGATGGGGGAGGACTAGGATGCCTTACTTCGCAATGTCTGTGCACGGTCGGCCGACTGGTGGCCTGCGGTGAAAGCATCGAGAAAAGCCCTCGCGGCTGGAATGATCGGCAACTGCATCGAGTTCTTCGACGCCACCCTGCATTCGCTTCTCGCGCCGGTCTTTTCCGGACAGTTCTTCCCGACCGGCAACCCGGCGATCTCGCTGCTCTACACCTATGCCGTCGTGGTCGGCGTCGGCTTCGTGGTGCGTCCGATCTCCTCCGTGCTGCTCTCCCCGCTCGCCGACCGGCTGGGGCGCCGTCAGATGCTCTCGCTCACGCTGCTCATCATGGGCGGCGGCGTGTTGCTGGTGGCGATCATCCCGAACTACCAGACGATCGGCATCTTCGCTCCGATTCTGCTGATCATCGCCCGCGCGGCGCAGAACGTGTCCAACTCCGGCGAATACCAGGCGGCCGCCGCATTCGTGGTGGAACACGCCCCACCGCACCGGCGGGCCACGATGGGGGCCTTCCAGTCCGCGGCCGCGGTCGTCGGCGTTCTCATCGCGACGTTCACCGCGAGCGTGGTGACGGCCGTCTTCCCGCGCGATGCGCTGGAGGCGTGGGGTTGGCGGCTGCCGTTCGTGTTCGCCGCCTGCCTGTGCCTCTACGGTGTCTATTTGCGACGAAACGTGCCGGAGAGCCCGCTGTTCGAAAAGCTCGATCGCCAGGAAGAACTCGACAAGACCCCGCTGCGCAGCACCATGCGCGGTCACAAGCGGGGTTTGCTGCTGGTCGCCGTGCAGCAGTTCAACGCGGCTTCCTTCTTCGTGTGGCAGGTGTTCCTGCCGACCTACGCGCATCTGGTGGCAGGCTTCCCGCTGGCCCTCGGGCTTGGCCTCAATGCCGTAGCGCTGTTGATTTTCGTGATCCTGGTGCCGCTGGCCGGCATGCTCTCCGACCGGGTCGGCAGGAGACCGCTGGTCATCGCAGGCGCGGTGGGCCTCGCGCTGGTCGCGTACCCGATGTTCGTGCTGATGCAGGAAGTCACGCCCACGCGCTACCTCCTCGTGGCGCTGGTCGGGAACCTGCTGCTCGCGCTGTCCCACGGCAGCTCCGCCGCGTTGTTCTGCGAACTGTTCCCGACCAGGGTCCGCGCGTCCGGCGTCGGAGTGCCCTACCAGCTGGCCAACCAATTGTTCGGTGGTGCGACTCCGCTGATCGCCACCGCGACTCTCGCGGCCAAGCACAACATGGCGTTGGCCTACTACGTCATGGCGCTGGAGGCGGCCGCCGCGATCCTGTTCATCTTCCTGCTGCCGGAAACACGCCACCGCAGGCTCGATGCCGTTGACGACGACGAGCGATCGCCGGTCGGCAAGGCGGACGGGTAGGAACTTCCAGCGGTCGTCCTTCGGCTCGCTCGATGGCGGTGTCCCGCAGTGCCGGACACCGCCATCGCCTGTCATTCCAGGCCAGTCATTTCGGTTGGGTCGTCGGCCTGGCGGAACCTGTTGATTTTCGTCGCGCTGCGTTCCCGGAGCTCCTGATCGTCCACGCCGAGTCCCGTTTTGGGGGCTAGGCAGAGCACGCCGACCTTTCCACTGTGGCAGTTGCGGTGCACACCGGCCGCCGCCACGCCGGCCTCGGGTAACCGGTACACCTTGGAGAGCGTCGGGTGAATCATGCCCTTGCAGATCAAGCGGTTGGCTTCCCAAGCCTCGCGATAGTTGGCGAAGTGGCTGCCGATGATCCGCTTCAGCGACATCCACAGGTATCGATTGTCGTACAGGTGCTGATATCCGGAGGTCGAGGCGCAGGTGACGACGGTGCCGCCGCGGCGGGTCACGTACACGCTCGCGCCGAACGTTTGCCTACCAGGGTGTTCCAGGACGATGTCGACGTCTTCACCGCCGGTCAGCTCGCGGATGTGCGTGCCGAATCGCTTCCATTCCGAGGGGTCCGGTGTGGCTTCGTCCTTCCAGAACCGGTACCCCTCGGCGTCGCGATCGATCACCAGGTCGGTACCCATTGAGCGAACGAGCTCAACCCGTTCCTGGCTGGAGACAACGCATACCGGAATGCCTCCTCCGTTGCGGACCAGCTGGACGGCGTAGGACCCCAAGCCGCCGGCCGCACCCCAGATGAGGACGTTGTCGCCTTGCTTCATTCGGGCGCCATTGCGGGAGACCAATTGGCGGTACGCGGTGGAGTTCACGAGTCCGGAGCAGGCGGCCTCTTCCCAGGTGAGGTGCGGGGGCTTGGGCATGAGCTGGTTCGCCCGCACCAACGACAGTTCGGCCAAACCGCCGAAATTGGTTTCATACCCCCAGATTCGCTGCTGGGGATCGAGCATCGAGTCGTCGTGGCCGTCCGGCGATCCCAGGTCGGTGGACAGGCAGTGCGCGACCACCTTGTCGCCTGGCCGCCAGCGGTTCACTCCGGCGCCGGTCCGCAGGACGACACCGGAAAGGTCGGAGCCGACCACGTGGTAGGGCAGATCATGCCGCTTTCCCTCGTCTCCCGAGCGACCGTAGCGCTTGAGGAACGCGAACGTCGGAATCGGCTCGAAGATGGCGCTCCATACGGTGTTGTAGTTCACCGCACTCGCCATGACGGCGACCAGAACCTCGCCCGGCCCGGGTTCGGGAGTCGGAACTTCCGCGAGGTGTATCGACTTGGCCGGGTCTTTGTCCGCGGAGGCGAGCCCTTCGAACATGTCGACCTCGTCGGCGAGCAGGACCGCGCCACGATACGTGTCGGGAACCTGCATGGTCGCGAAGTCCTCGGCGGCAGCGGTGTCCGTGATCGCCTGCACTAGCTCATTCATTCGCTGGTAGTCACCTTATGTTGGCTGCATTCGGGTTGTCTCGGCGGCAACTGCCGGGCAAGAACGATTCGGGAGGATTCGCCTTGGGCCCCAGCGGCGCCAGAGAACGCTATCGATGGCTGATCGTTCGCGCGACCTCGTTGCCCGGACCCTGCGGCAAATGCGGGTGGGACGTCCGGACGCTTCCCTGTGGCCGTCAGCTGCTCCGAACGCTGCGGTTCGCACAGGAGCCGGTCGTCGCAAGTTGCGTCGGTGGAAAACCCGACCGTCCCACTGCCGTTGTCCGCGATAGCTGGGGTGTAGAGGTACTACGTCCGCGCGGCGAGGTTACCATGAATCCCAGTCCGGGCGGGCTTTTCGGTTTTCCTTGTCGTGATGCACCTCCGAGCCGCCATTTGTAGTAACCGCTTCAACCCATAGGTGCATGCGGTCGTTCTCGCGCGCGAAGTCCTGGTAGACACTGTCGCCCTGGCGCAGGGCATCGAGGTTATTGATCGCATCGTGCGCAATGTGCCTGTCGTCGCCGACGTGACCGGTGCCGTCGCGTGGTCCGAGCAGAAGCACGGTCGTGCAGTGTGCGTGCTTGGCGGTCATATGCGCGATCCAGCTGACGGCCTCCACCGGCGTGCGCAGAACTCGCTCCGGTTCACGGTCGAGCCGCTCGGCACGCGAGGAACCTGTTTCGTCGCTGCTGATGCCGACGTAGGCAAGCCAGTACACGCCACGACTTCGCCACTGATCTGGATTGAGAATGGTGAAGCTCCTTGCGCTACAACGTGATCGCCCTTGAACCGGTGTGCTGGGCACCGCAGTTCGAGGCGCGCAATGGCCGATAACCGGCCGCCCCACCGTTCTCGTGGAGGCAGTTTCAGCGGCGCCCAGGGTTGGGGATGTTCTCTTTGGCTTTGGCGAGGCAGTCGGGGCATCGGGGACGCATGGTGGTGGGATGGCCGGGTTCGGCCCACATCACCAGACCGCCGCATGCACCGTAGGAGTTCCTCTGCTGGGCGACCAGGTGGGTTTCCGTGTCACGCAGGCTGGGGCCGGGAAGCCAGCGCGGGTAAACCTCTTTCGTGCCGGAGTTCATCCCTGCACCCGCCTCCGGGGCCTATGGCGGGGCCAGCCGACCCACACAGGCCTCCCCACAGCCCCGTCTCGCGGGCCTATTTCCCTTTCTGCGCTGGTTCTTCCGACGGGCCTGCGTTTGCGTTTCCGGGGCGATAGTCCTCGATTCCACCGATTCCCATTCATCGAATGGACGGGTCAGGAAGCGACTCGCGCAATCCACGCAGAACTCATGCCTGCGTGCTTCGAGCCGTTCGGGCGGCTCAGGAGACAGCGTCATCTGCATCCCGTACAAGCCTCCCGGCAGCTCGTCTTGCGCCGCTGCGCGCGTGCCCGTCAAGTCGCAACTGGCGGTGCGCTGGATCATCGACATGCCACCCTCATCCCCCGCTGATCGAGAACATGAGCAAAAGCGTGCTCGCGGCGAGCGGCTGGAAAGAGGGAGAGTTGCGGGGAGTGCACGGGGAGAGTTTGGCGAGAGTCGATTCCTACGGTCCGTTGTCGACCCATTACACTCAGCAACACCCGGTCCCAAGGAGTCGACGTGTCCGAGCCGAACGACGCGCTGCGTGCCGCTCGTGAAAGTATCGAGTCGCTAGCCTCCCCGGGGCACCCGTTAACTCGCCAAGAGCTGGCCGAAGCGTTGAATGCGCAGGTCTACCGCTCGACCGAGAAGATCACCGCAATCGACGCCAACCACATCGGGAAGTGGGAGCGCGGCGTGATCACCTGGCCGGCGGCGCACTATCGGGCAGCGCTGCGAGCAGTGCTTGACATCGCAACCGACGCTGATCTGGGTTTAGAAAACCGGGTCGCGGGTGTACCACTGAGAACGTGGACCGCAAGACGTTTTTACGAAGCACTCTTGGCGTGGGTGCCGGTGTCGCGATAACAGGCGCTACCGGTCTGGTGGGTAGCCAGGACGATCTCGTTTCGGCTGTGTCTGGTCCGACCCAGTACTACCGGCGCATGGAATCAAGCGTGTCGTCGCAATACCTTGCCCCAGCAGCCGAAGGGCATCTGCAACTTGCCAAGCAGATCGTGCAAGACAAGCTGCGCAGCAGTAAGGGCTTCGCGATCTTGAGTGAAGTTGCCGGCCTTGCTGCCTGGCTTGCGGCCGATAGAGGCGACTCGGCGACCGCTCGCGCTCGCTACAAGGAGAGCATTCACTACGCGGAATCGTCTCGAATCCCGTTGCTCGTCTCCTACATGACAGCCAGTCTCGGGCACTACGCCGTGGAGACGGGCGATCCCCGCCGTGGCTTGTACTTTCTCGATCGCGCTGCACAGTATCAGGACAGTCGGACTCCGGCCGCAGCTCGCGCTTGGCTGGCGTGCCTGCGCGCGGTCGCCTACGGGGCGATAGGTGATCGAGCGCAGACCTTGGACGCGCTCAGGACGGCGCAGCGCAACGCCGATCGCCAGACAAGCGACGCTCAGTGGCCGTGGATGTTTGCGTTCACGTCGGCAAAGGCAGCTCGCTACCAGTCGAGCGCGCTCGCCGCATTGGGCGACTACTCAGGTTCGTGCACAGCGTATGCGACTGCGATTCCCGCTATCACGGCACCGAAACCCCGCTCGCTCGCGAAGGTCGAGTATGCGAACCTCCTGGTAACGATGAGGCAGGAGGAAGAGGCATGCCGACTCGCGGTAGAGGCACTTCAGGCCGGCCAGCAGTACGGTTCCGAAAGAATCGTGGAGCGCGTGCGTGATCTGCGTTCCCGGATGTCTACGGCGTGCCGTGATGCCGAACTTCTGGACCATATGTTGATCGGTCTCTATACCAAGGAGCGGTGGTAATGCGACTTGCGGTGACAGGACATCGGGGGCTGGCGCAGCGGACGGTGGAGCTGGTGCAGGCCGCACTCCGTACGGAGCTGGGGCAGTACGAAGGTTCCCTGGTCGGGTTGAGCTGTATCGCCGACGGTGCGGATGCGCTTTTTGCGCGAGCAGTTCTGGATCAGGGTGGTTCGCTGGTGGTCATCGTTCCGGCCGTCAACTACCGCGACAAGCTGCCCGAAGAGCACCATGCCGAGTACGACGATCTGCTTGGCCGGGCCTCGGATGTCGTTCGGCTCGATTTTCCGGATTCCACGTCGGAGTCGCACATGGTGGCCAGCGTGAAGATGGTCGAGATGGCGGACAAGCTTGTAGCGGTGTGGGACGGTAAGCCGGCTCGGGGCTACGGCGGCACGGCCGATGTCGTCAACGCCGCCCGCGACCGTGCTGTGCCGGTCACCGTCATCTGGCCAGACGGGGCCGAACGAGACTAGCCACCGTCACCACCGGACCCGTTGAACATATGGGGTCGGGTCCGGCGGCGGTGGACAACGCGCGATAAGACCGCCGTCGTCACTGCGGAGTTCGCCTTCGCATGCCATCAGACCGCTGGCGTTGGCGATGAAGTCCGGGACGCATTTGCTGGGGCACACGATCGGATTTCCGTACCCTGATCACCATGCGGTTGCACGATGAGGCGACAGTGGGTCAGCGAGTGGCGTACTACCGGCGTCGGCGCGGCTACAGCCAAGCTGTTCTGTCCGGTCTCGTTGGCCGCTCCGAGGAATGGCTTTCACAGATCGAGCGTGGGGCACGTGATATCGATCGGTTGTCTACGATCCTGGAGGTCGCGAAAGCGCTTCGGATCGTGCCCCAGCGTCTCCTACCGGGGCCGTTCCACACAACCCCACGACAGACGCAGCAGTCGGGCACGATTGGAACGGCCCCTGATGTCGTACCGGATATCGAAACAGCGATGCTCCGCTATGACGGGATCGCCGGTTTGGTTGGTATTACCGACCCTGGCCCGGTCAATCTGGGACATCTGGAGCGTCAGGTCGAGTTGTCTTTCGTGTGTTCCCAGACCGAGCAGTGGTCTCGCATGGCCCCGCTCGTGCCGGGCATGATCGCGGATAGCTACCACGCCTCGCGGCAGGCGGTAACTGATGCGGAGAAACGGCGGGCAAAGACGCTTGAGGCGCTGGTTTACCGGGTTACGAGCGGGATGCTTGACCGGCTGGGTGAACCACGGTTGCCGTGGGTCGCCGCTGAGCGGTCTATGGCGGCAGCGGAGATGACAGAGGACCCGCTGCTGATCGCCGGTGGCGCGTGGCGTCTCGCCGTTGTCCTCCGCCACTCGGGCCGGCTCACAGAATCTACGGATGTGCCGACAGCAGCTGCCGATGCGCTGCGCAGGGATGACCGGAATGCCACGCCCGAACACCTCAGCGTCTACGGCTCTTTGATGTTGAAGGGCGCAGTAGGGGCAGCGAGCGTTAATGACCATTCGGCAGTACGCGACTATCTGAGCGAAGTCGAACGGACCGCCGAACGCCTCGGCAGCGACCGCAATGATTTCTGGTTCGCGTTCGGGCCGACCAACGTCAGCATTCACAGGGTTTGGCTTGCACTCGAATTGGGTGACCCGTCCCAAGCGATTGACCTCGCCGACGCGGTGCCGCTGGATCAACTTCCGCCCGAGCTGGCAGAGCGCAGGGTGTCACATCTGATCACGGTGGCGTGGGCATACTACCTACGTCGGAGGTACAGAGAGGCGCTGGACGCGCTGACCGAGGCGCGGATGGCGGCACCGGAGCAGTTGATCTTTACTGGTCGCGTGCACACGATGCTGAGCGGCATGCTCCGCCGGGAACGCCGGTCGATCAAGCATGACCTGCGGGAGCTCTCGGAGTTTGTCGGAGTCGCAGGGTGACGTAGGTTGCTGTAACTGCCGTACGTGACTTGCGTTCTCGGATGTCGGCAGCGTGCCGTGATGCCGAATTTCTGGACCATATGTTGATCGGTCTCTATACCAAGGAGCGGTGGTAATGCGACTTGCGGTGACAGGACATCGGGGGCTGGCGCAGCGGACGGTGGAGCTGGTGCAGGCCGCACTCCGTACGGAGCTGGGGCAGTACGAAGGTTCCCTGGTCGGGTTGAGCTGTATCGCCGACGGTGCGGATGCGCTTTTTGCGCGAGCAGTTCTGGATCAGGGTGGTTCGCTGGTGGTCATCGTTCCGGCCGTCAACTACCGCGACAAGCTGCCCGAAGAGCACCATGCCGAGTACGACGATCTGCTTGGCCGGGCCTCGGATGTCGTTCGGCTCGATTTTCCGGATTCCACGTCGGAGTCGCACATGGTGGCCAGCGTGAAGATGGTCGAGATGGCGGACAAGCTTGTAGCGGTGTGGGACGGTAAGCCGGCTCGGGGCTACGGCGGCACGGCCGATGTCGTCAACGCCGCCCGCGACCGTGCTGTGCCGGTCACCGTCATCTGGCCAGACGGGGCCGAACGAGACTAGCCACCGTCACCACCGGACCCGTTGAACATATGGGGTCGGGTCCGGCGGCGGTGGACAACGCGCGATAAGACCGCCGTCGTCACTGCGGAGTTCGCCTTCGCATGCCATCAGACCGCTGGCGTTGGCGATGAAGTCCGGGACGCATTTGCTGGGGCACACGATCGGATTTCCGTACCCTGATCACCATGCGGTTGCACGATGAGGCGACAGTGGGTCAGCGAGTGGCGTACTACCGGCGTCGGCGCGGCTACAGCCAAGCTGTTCTGTCCGGTCTCGTTGGCCGCTCCGAGGAATGGCTTTCACAGATCGAGCGTGGGGCACGTGATATCGATCGGTTGTCTACGATCCTGGAGGTCGCGAAAGCGCTTCGGATCGTGCCCCAGCGTCTCCTACCGGGGCCGTTCCACACAACCCCACGACAGACGCAGCAGTCGGGCACGATTGGAACGGCCCCTGATGTCGTACCGGATATCGAAACAGCGATGCTCCGCTATGACGGGATCGCCGGTTTGGTTGGTATTACCGACCCTGGCCCGGTCAATCTGGGACATCTGGAGCGTCAGGTCGAGTTGTCTTTCGTGTGTTCCCAGACCGAGCAGTGGTCTCGCATGGCCCCGCTCGTGCCGGGCATGATCGCGGATAGCTACCACGCCTCGCGGCAGGCGGTAACTGATGCGGAGAAACGGCGGGCAAAGACGCTTGAGGCGCTGGTTTACCGGGTTACGAGCGGGATGCTTGACCGGCTGGGTGAACCACGGTTGCCGTGGGTCGCCGCTGAGCGGTCTATGGCGGCAGCGGAGATGACAGAGGACCCGCTGCTGATCGCCGGTGGCGCGTGGCGTCTCGCCGTTGTCCTCCGCCACTCGGGCCGGCTCACAGAATCTACGGATGTGCCGACAGCAGCTGCCGATGCGCTGCGCAGGGATGACCGGAATGCCACGCCCGAACACCTCAGCGTCTACGGCTCTTTGATGTTGAAGGGCGCAGTAGGGGCAGCGAGCGTTAATGACCATTCGGCAGTACGCGACTATCTGAGCGAAGTCGAACGGACCGCCGAACGCCTCGGCAGCGACCGCAATGATTTCTGGTTCGCGTTCGGGCCGACCAACGTCAGCATTCACAGGGTTTGGCTTGCACTCGAATTGGGTGACCCGTCCCAAGCGATTGACCTCGCCGACGCGGTGCCGCTGGATCAACTTCCGCCCGAGCTGGCAGAGCGCAGGGTGTCACATCTGATCACGGTGGCGTGGGCATACTACCTACGTCGGAGGTACAGAGAGGCGCTGGACGCGCTGACCGAGGCGCGGATGGCGGCACCGGAGCAGTTGATCTTTACTGGTCGCGTGCACACGATGCTGAGCGGCATGCTCCGCCGGGAACGCCGGTCGATCAAGCATGACCTGCGGGAGCTCTCGGAGTTTGTCGGAGTCGCAGGGTGACGTAGGTTGCTGTAACTGCCGTACGTGACTTGCGTTCTCGGATGTCGGCAGCGTGCCGTGATGCCGAATTTCTGGACCATATGTTGATCGGTCTCTATACCAAGGAGCGGTGGTAATGCGACTTGCGGTGACAGGACATCGGGGGCTGGCGCAGCGGACGGTGGAGCTGGTGCAGGCCGCACTCCGTACGGAGCTGGGGCAGTACGAAGGTTCCCTGGTCGGGTTGAGCTGTATCGCCGACGGTGCGGATGCGCTTTTTGCGCGAGCAGTTCTGGATCAGGGTGGTTCGCTGGTGGTCATCGTTCCGGCCGTCAACTACCGCGACAAGCTGCCCGAAGAGCACCATGCCGAGTACGACGATCTGCTTGGCCGGGCCTCGGATGTCGTTCGGCTCGATTTTCCGGATTCCACGTCGGAGTCGCACATGGTGGCCAGCGTGAAGATGGTCGAGATGGCGGACAAGCTTGTAGCGGTGTGGGACGGTAAGCCGGCTCGGGGCTACGGCGGCACGGCCGATGTCGTCAACGCCGCCCGCGACCGTGCTGTGCCGGTCACCGTCATCTGGCCAGACGGGGCCGAACGAGACTAGCCACCGTCACCACCGGACCCGTTGAACCTATGGGGTCGGGCCCGGCGGCGCTGGACAACGCGCGATTTCAATGGAAATCGCCGGGTTGATTCCCATTGAAATCGTCGGCGGGAGCGCTCGGAGAGGGCCATCTGGGTGATGTGTTCGGGTCCTGCCCAACGGGTCAGGTGGCCTGCCTAGGATGTGACGTGCACTGGAGCCGAGACGATACGGAGCCGTATGACGGACGGTTTCCCGTCGACTTGCACACCTTGACACAAGCATCCGGGGGGTGCGAACGAGACATCGAGGCGATGCCGACGAAGCGAGTTAGCGGCATTGACCACCTGCGACGCTTTGGACATGATGCCCTCACTACCGCCGTGGCGGACCCCCGTCCGCGCTGGGATCGAGAAATTACTCACCTGGCCGCGGATCGGCGTGATCTCGGTTCGGTGCCGCTGGCCGGAGGTGAGATCACGTGGACATGGCTGAAGAGTCGCGAATTGTGTCGGCCGCGTCTCGTTTGCGTGGTGGTCAGGCGAGGCTTAGTGATGTGGCTGAGTGGTTCGACCGTGGCTACTTCTACACGAAGACTCCTGCTGATGCGCCGCGGCTTTTCGTTGCAGATTTGGGAATGCGCGGGCGGTGGGCATGTGTATTCAGCTCGCCGCAGCGACTGGCCAACGCGGTCGGTGAGTGTGACTACATCGGCATGCCCGGTGCAGACTTTCTTGAGTTGACTCCTGGCGGGGTAGGGCTGGTATTCGACCCTGGGGAGGGCTACGCGCTGGCGTTGAGGGCAGATATCCTCGCACCCGCTGCCGCGACGGTCCGGACGCGAAGGAAACGGCATGAGTGATCGCGAGCAGGTCGAGGTCACGATGCAGGCGTTGATCGATGCCGCTAAGGGGCTCAACGCGGTGATCGATGACATGTCGGATCACGGTCTCCAGGGCGTGGACGACCTCGGTTCCGACAGTGCCGCGTACGGGCACGATCGGTTAGCAGGTGCAGTACGGGGGTTCGCGGAAGGGTGGTCATACGGCCTGTCGGTGCTGGTTCGGGACGCGACCGGTCTGAGCGAATCCCTTGCTGAGTCGGCGGAAACCTATGCCGAAGCCGAACACATCAGCGTTGAAGAGTTCATGAAGCGGCGGTGACTGGCATGGCCGAGCTAGGGGCCACGGGTGACCCGAGGGCCCTGGTCCCAGGCAACCCCGAGGCGTTGTTCGGCGAGATCGCCCTGTGCTACCGATTCGCGGAAAATCTTACGACAGCCGGTGAGGCGCTGAAGAAACTTGACACAGGGCAGTGGAAAGGCGAAGCGGCTGACGCCTTCCACGAGGCTTTCGACGGACATCCGATCGAGTGGATCAAAGCCGGTGATGCCTTCTCCGACACCGCTGATGCGGTGACTCCGTTCGCTGAAATGCTGGAATGGGCGCAAGGTCAGGCCGCCGAATCGATTGCATTGTGGAACGAAGCTCAAGCGGCGACAGCAAGGGCCAAAGCCGAGCACGCCGATGCGGTCGCTCGCGAACGCCAGCGCGCCGCGACGGGTCTACCCGGCGCGGTACCGGCGGCGGTGCCGTTCTTTGATGCCGGTGCGGAAAAGCGTGCCCTCGCACAGGACATGCTGCACCGCGCGCGAATGCAACTGGTAGCAGCCGGCGATCGGACAGCCGCGGCCATCGACGCGATCGCGCAGGGGGCTCCCAACAGGCCTCGGTTTTGGGGCCAAGTAAGCTCTACTTTGTGGGAATTCGGCGCGGGTGTGGGAGAATGGGTAGGCGATCTCGGTGAGATTTTCTCCCATCTCGATGACATCCCGGCCAACGTTGTGCAAGCCTTTGCCCAACCGGTTGAGTTCGCCAAGAGCGTCGTCAACTGGGAACAGTTCCACACCAACCCCGCCCGGGCGGTAGGCCACGTTCTCCCCGACGCGCTGCTGAGCCTTGCCGGAGGTGTGGGAACAGGTAAGAAAATCCTCGGCGTCCTGCGGAAAACCCCAACCGGCCGTAAGGGGTGCTTTGTCGAAGGAACCGCGTTACTCACCGAGCAAGGGAACACCCCGATCCAGAACGTGGCCGTGGGCGAACTGGTGTACTCGGTCGATCCGCGCACTGGAGAACGACGCTGGTGCTCCGTTCAGGAATGGGTACGCCACGACGTCACCCGACTTGTCGATCTCACCATCGCCGACGAGGCGATCGCGTGTTCTCCGGAGCACCCGTTCTGGGTCTGTGGAATGGGCTGGACGCAGGCAGGCGACCTCACTGTCGGGGATGTTCTGCTCGATGCCGATGGCATGGAGCGCAAGGTCGAGGCCGTCTCGGCAAGACAAGGCACGTTCGCCGTCTACAACCTTGAGATTGCTGAGCTGCACACCTACCACGTCTCGGGCTTGTCGATCCTGGTGCACAACAAGGCCATGTCGACGCCTGAACCGGAGGGAGTTCCCAAGAAGCGGGACGAGAAATGGTTGAAGCGCCAGGGGATCGATCCGCATGACGTCAAGGCGGACCTGCCCGGCCCGATGAGTTGGTTCGATCTCCATGTGGACCGGGGGGCAACATCTTCGCGGTCCGCAAGGGCGCGGATCCGCGCTCAGGTCAGTACGTCGGAAACGTGTTGGATTACGATGGGTAGCATGAATACCAAGGGAGGATCGTGGTGAGCAGCGAAGCCAACAATGTCCCGAAGGGATACCCCGGGTTCCGGGTCCGCGATCCGGCTCCGCTGCGACCCACACCCGCCACGCTGAAGCGAGTCGCGCTCGCCAAACTGTCCTCGGTGGAGTTCTTCAGCGCGTCGTTTGGCGGCGAGAGCTTCGTTTTCGCGCCGTGGCTAACCACACTGATCGACTACGGTACCGCCATGCGCTTCGCAGGGGTCTACCGCACCGAACCCGTCAGCGCTGAGGACGACGAGGAAGCGCCGTCTGCGGATGCCCGGCGGCTGTGTATCCGGCGTTCCGAATGGATCCGGGATGTCGATCTCGCACAGGCCAGCGAAGCAGATGATCTCGGTGATTACCTTGCAGCCGGGCCGCAAATTGCGAACACATTCGTCTTCACAACCACCCACGCACAACAACAGATTGCCGATATCACTAGTCGCATGCTGGACCAGCTTGCCCGGGGGATCACGATTAGCGCGAGCGAACCCAGGCCGGCTGCCTGGCAGGAAGTAGCAGTCGAGGTTGCCGACGACCGCTTCATCACGAACGTCAACTACTCGCCACTGCTGACCCGCTGCGACATTCTCGAATCAAGCCTGCCACCCTGGCTAGAGGCCACCGAGGCGGCGGTCAAGCAAGAAGGCATCCTTCCAGACGGCGATGTCACCCTCAGCATCCGACGATCAGTTCCCGAACTCGTCCATGCGACATTCCGCCCCACACACGGCTAAGCCCGCGCCAAATACGGCCGCCGTTCCTGTGACATGGGCCGCTGGTGACCAAGGCCGCGCTCTCCCACGCACCGCGCTTGCTCCGGCAGCAACTTCCGCGCCTGGCCTGCCTCGTGCGGCCGCCTGCACTACCCCGTACTGGTTGACCGAAGCCGGCTCAGCAGCCATTGTCGTCGGCATGGGCGGCATCCACGACCCGGTCGACCGCCGGACGTTCTTCGGCCTGCTCGCCATTGGCCTGGCGAGCGTGGTGGCGGGCTGCGCGAATCCCGCCGGCAACCAACCACCCCAAACACCCGCCGCTGCCCCGCCGCACAATTGGGACACCCCCGTGCCACCCGCGCCGGAAGGCGGGCCGACCAGAGTGCTCAGCCACGGTCCCCCCGGCACCGACAAGATCGCTCTCACCGTCGACGACGGCTATAACGACATGGTCGTCACCGGCTACGTCGACTTCGCGGTGCGTACCGGAATCCACCTGACGTTCGGCCCGAACGGCACCTACGCGCACGCCTGGGCACCACACGCGGATCAGCTCAGGCCGCTCGTCGAACGACGCCAGGTGCAGATCATCAACCACACCTTCAGCCACCTCGACCTGCGCCGGATGACCGACGCGCAGATCCGGGCCGAACTCGAACGCAACGAGGACTGGGTCACCAGAACCTTCCGCACCAGCACCAAGCCCTACTACCGGCCGCCCTTCGGTTTCCACAACGAGCACATCGACGGGGTCGCGAACGAGATCGGCTATCGCAACACCGTGCTGTGGAACGGCACCTACGGCGACTCCGAGCCGATCACCCCGGCATACCTGATGACCCAGGCCCGCAAGTACCTGCGCCCCGGCACCATCATGCTCGGCCACGCCAACCACCCCGCGATCCTCGGCCTGTTCGACCAGATCACCGAGCTGATCAGGCAGCGCAACCTCACCCCGGCAACGCTCAACGAACTGCTCGCCACGCCCTGAACGCGACCGCTGCGCTAAGGTCGTGCGCCATGACTGACGGCGCCGCCCGGCGGATCGTGGTGTACGGCGTCACGGGTTCGGGCAAGTCGGCCGCTGCGCAGGGATTAGCCGGGCGACGGGCCTGCCGTGGTACTCCGTGGACGACCTCACCTGGGAGCCGGGCTGGGTCGAGGTGCCGCCGGAAGAACAACGCCGCCGCATCACGACGATCTGCAACCGCGACGAGTGGATCCTGGACACCGCACCGGCGCACCGTGGCGCGCGATCGACAAACGCCTTATCTGCAACGGCAACCAGGAATCGTTCCGGACGATGTTCGCCCGCGACTCGATCATCGTGTGGCACTTCAAGTCATTCCGGCGCAAGCGCCGACGCATGCGGGGCTGGGCCGTGAACCCCTCGGGACCGAACGTCCGTCGACTCGCGCGGCCGAAAGAACTGGACGCCTGGATCAAGACGTTGCAGCCCATCGCCACGCCACGGGCCCCGCACGACGAGCCGCCGTGTGGGTAGGGGTAACGAGCGATTTCGCGCACATTTTCCCTTCCCCCAAACAGACTGTCGGCTGGACACGGCCCCGGATCCGTACGGCCGGGGCCGCCGATCGCTGGACCTGGCCCATAGTGGCCGCCTACACCCAACTCCGACTCGCCCGTCATCTCACCGGCGCTCTCCCCGCGTATGAAGCGCCGACCAGGGGATCGCGGTTGCCCCCCGGTCGGCGTGGCTTTTCGTGCGGCGTCTCCGCGTTGAGCGTCCGCGACCCGATTCTCAGACGGACGTTGCCATTCCGAAGAGATGGAGATAGCCCGTGCTCGGCTTGGGCAGCTGGACCATGCCGACGGTCTTGCTCGGGTCGATGGGCACCGAAGTCGAGAAGACGTAGGTGTTGACGTTTTCCGGACCCGATGCCCTGTTGCGGTAGGGCATCTTCGCCACGACGCTGTTGGTCGGCAGCACGGAACGGCCGCCGCCGTTCAGCGTCCAGTCGCCGAACTCCACCGAGAATGCCTGCGTCGTGCCGTCGGTGTAAGTGACAGTGCCCGTGCCGGTCAGGGGCCCGTAGACGGCCGAACCCAGAAATGTGAGCTTCGAACCCTTGCCGGAGAACTCGACGTGCTGCCCGGTGGAGACGACGTTGTCCGCGACACCGGCTGGCACGTTCGGCCAGGTGAACGTGGCCCCCTCTGCCGTGACGGTGGCTCCCGGGCTCAGGTGCTGCGCCGCGAGCGCCTGCGCGGAGTAGCTGTGGCCACTGACGTCGAAGGCTCCTGTGGACGCGTTCTGATCGTCGCTGATACCAACGTTGTTGAACGCCGACGACAGCGACGCATACGGAACGTCGGCCGAGCCGGTACCCTCGTCGCTGCTCTTCGCATTCTTGTAGGTGGCCCGAGCGGACAGTGCGTAGGCACCGGGCTTTGCGTCCGCAGGGGCGGTGACCGCCCAGGTGGTCTTCACCGACTGGCCAGGGTTGACCGTGGTGAACCCGGTGGGCGAGGTGGCTTCAGCCGTCCAGCCCTCGGGCGCGGTGAGTTTGATGGAGGCGTCCGAGAGCGCTTCCGGACTGGTGTCGTTGGTGTAGGTGGTCGTCACGGTGGCGGTGGTGCCGGGCTTGACCAACGGCGTGTCGACCGTGAGCGAGTGGTGCGCGTTGTAGCTGGGCACTTCCCATTTCTGGTTGATCGTGGCATCGCAATCCCGGAGTTCCGCCGGGGTTGCGATGGCGATGTCGGCGCCGGGGACGGTCAGGCAGCGGCCGGATACCGGATTGAGCAGGGAACCGTCGTCCTTGGGCTGCCAGTTTTGCGCCGGGGTGCCGTCGCAGTCGGCGAGTTCGGTCGCCTTCTCATCCGGGGTGGCGGCCAGGCACTTGCCGGACTGGCGGATCGTGCCGTCGGCATGCCTGATCCATTGTTGGTTGGCGGCGGCTTCGCAGTGCCACAGGCCGAGCGCGCCCCCAACCGCCGGATTCGTCTCGTGGTTCTCCAGGCATCGCCCGGCCATTCCCTGCAGGCGCTCCGTCTTCGACAGATCCCACGGCCCGGTGATCGTCGAGACGTCGGCATCGGCCGTGTGGTTGATGTGCTGCAGGCCGTACATGTCCAAGATCGTGCGCAGCACGTTGTAGTGGTTGATCTTCTGGTCGTCCTCGCCGGCCCTGGCCATCGGCCCCACGACGATCGTCGGGATCCGGTTGACCGGCGTGAAGTCGTCCTCGTCCCAGGTCAGCACGAAGAGGCTGTTGTGCGTCTTGGCCCAGGTGATGTAGGAGTCGAACTTGGCTTTGACCCAGGCATCGCCCTGCGCGATGGTGCCGTCGTGCATGCTCTGGTCGCCGTTGCCCACGACGAAGGAGACGGTGGGAAGTTTGTCGAAACCGGCCGGAGTGCTTGGGAAGTCCGCCAGCCTCTTGTCCATCGGGTTCAGGTTGTCCGGGGTGCCCGGAATGTTCTTGTAGCGGAGCCACTGGGTGGGGCGGCCCTGGTCGGCGTAGTCGGCGAAGCTGTACCCGTGGGTGGTGAGCTGATTGGGGAGGTTGTCGGTGTCGACGGACTCCGGGGCGGGCCAGTCACTGGTCTTGACGATGTCCGATGCGGACAGCAGTGCGTAGTAATTCGGCAGGCTCGGGTGCGTAACACCATACGAGTTGGTGAACGACACACCCTGGCTGACGAGAGACTTGATGTACGGCGCTTGGTCCTGAGGTCTGGTGGACGAGTTTCGGAGGACGTCGTCGTAGCCCTTGTTCTCCATCATCACCATGACCACATGGTCCGGCCGGGGAACTGCGGTGGATCCCGTGACAACCGAAGACCCGGCAACTGAAGCCCCGGCATCCGAAGCTCCGGCATCCGGAGATGCCGCAGCCGAGGGGACCGTACCCGCAAGGGCGGCGCATGCTAGTAGGGCCGAGGCCATCAGACCTCGGATGCTCCGGCGAGTTAACTGCATCCTGGTGCTTCCTTTTTACTTGTAAGCATTTTCTGTCGAACCGGTCCGCGACAATTCTTCGTCGGTCGATCGCGGACAAGCCGGCGACGGCACACGGCGAACCTCACCGTGAAGACCACCGCGAAATACGGCGTTTTTGTGGTTTCGGGTCCATCCGTGACGGCGGAAAGCCTAGGTACGCTTAGTTTCTGGCTCAGTAGCGGTCTCGGTAGCGATCCGTGAACTTCTCCTGAACTGGCCGGGCAGCTACGAGTCATCCCGATGCCCGTGCATGATCAGCTACGGAAAGGTCGCTTCCCCTAGCCCCTGCGGACCGTCCACATGGAACGTCTTGGAGACCCAGCGGGCGATTACCGTGCGCAAGCACGAGGGTGCAATCAAGCGCCGTTTCTCAGCGACACAGCGGGATGTCCGGTGGAGCTGGAACGTCAGGGAGCGTCTCGGCCGGTGGCTGGCAGGCCGAACACGGCGACCGACACCTCGATGCCGCCGGCGGGTTAAGGAGCGCCTTAGCGTGGGAAGTACGGTCCCGGTGCGGGTGCGGGTGCGGCTGCGATTCGTTCGCGGGCGAAGCGCAAGGCGACGGACACGGTGTCGCATTGAGTCGATGCCGCCTCGCGCAATACCTGGGCGGCGGTGTCGCCGATGCGCCGGACCCGGTCCTCAAGACCGTCGTCGTCACAACGGAGTTCGGCTTCGCACGCCATCAGCCCGCCGGCGTTGGCGATGAAGTCCGGAACGTAGACGATGCCGCGTCGCGTCAACACGTCTGCAACTCCCGCATCGGCGAGGATGTTGTTGGCCGCGCCGACGATAACGGGAGCTTTCATCGTCTCGGCGGCCTGCTCGTCGACCGTCCCGCCCAGCCCGCAGGGCGCCGCGATGTCCAGGTCGGCTGCCAAGATCTCGGCTGGATCTTCCGCTGTCGCCCCGTACTTCTCGCAGGCCATGCGAACTCGGTCGGCATCCAGATCCGCGACGACGACTTTCGCGCCGGCGTCGGCGAGCAACTCGACGAGGTACATGCCCACGTGCCCGGCCCCTTGCACCCCCACGCGAGCTCCGCGCAGCTCGCCGAGGTTCGCCTGCTGCACCGCGGCCTGCATGCTGCTGAATACGCCGATGGCCGTGAAGTACGACGGATCGCGTTGCTGGCTTGACACCAGCGGCACGTGGTCCGCGATGAGCGCGAGATCCGCGACGGTCGTGCCGGAATCGACGGCAGGGATGTATCGCCCACCCAGCGTATTGATGTACTCGGCATGCGCGATGAGCAAGTCACGGGTCTTCTGGGAAGCCGGATCCGCATTGATCACGCTCTTGCCGCCACCCAGGCGCAGGCCCGCCAGCGCGGCCTTGTAGGTCATGGCTTCCGCCAGGTTCATCGCATCCTGCGCGGCTTCAACATCGGTGCGGTATCGCTTGATGCGGATGCCACCGAGAGCCGGCCCCAACGCGGTGTTGTGCACTGCGATCACGCTGCGGAGTCCACGAGCCCTGTCCCGGCAAACGACCAGCTGCTCGAAATCACGCTCGGCCATATCGCGAATGATGCTCATGTTTCCCTCGATTGCTCTCGTCAGCTGATCGTTGCCGTAGATCATCACCCGATTACCGGCCAACGGTCCTGGACACGGCACTAGTTCTGGCTGAGCGTGTACGCTGGGCTCGGCTGGGTCTGGGACGGGACCATCAGCTCCGTGGCAGCGGTGAACTGCTCCAGCTCTTCTTGCTTGATGCCGTAGCAGTGCTCGGCAGCGGGGACGTATTCGCGCACCGCTTTCCACCGGCGGACTCGTTGCTTTCTTGGTCGAACAGCGGTGTCCACCGGTCGTCACGGTTGGTATCCTCACGCGCTATAGCTCGCAGAGGTTTTCGCTTGTTGTTCAGGACGTCTGAAATATGCCGCACACGTCCGGGTTTGTCAGCATCCGCTGCCCATTCGTACGGTCCGAGGGGGACTGAACAGGCAAACCGCGAGCTAGACCGGGTGGGCAGCCGGACACCCCGCGACCAACCGATCATGTTCCTGGCTCGGCGCGATATGCAAGATCAATCAGGACGGATCGAGTCCCGTCATGTGCGCAATGGATGCGCTTGGGTGTTTCTCCCAAGTTAAGGCAAAACCAGAAACCGCACGTCCTGGCTCGGGCTGACTAGTTGTCGATCGCCACGGCGCCGGGCGCGAGCACCAGCCGGGAGATCTGCAACCGGGTGGCCGATGGATGTGCTGCCGCCGCAAGGGAAGGGGTAGCAGTTCGGACGGTGCTTGTCAGTAGCCGTAGCCTGTTTGCACAAGCCGGATATGAACGAAAGGGCAACCCGCTGGCGTCCGGCGACGGTATCCGGAACACGAGCCCAATGAGCGCCTGCCAAGGGAAGACTTATCCCCTGAACACAGCCGGCGGACTGCCCTCAGGCACAGAGTAGCGTGCCCCCGTCTCGCCGGGGTCGCTTTTACTGCGTCCGGTTGCCAAAACGGTTACCTGAATGGCAACGATGAGCGTCGAGGAACGCCGAACCGTGGCAGCGGTCGATCGTGGGTTTCAGATGAGACCCGAACGAATCGCGAAGGAAACGGCGTGTGTGCGGTTGCGGAGTCCGTGGCGCTTGGTGACCTGGTGCAGGATGTTTTTGATGTTGCGTTCCGAATAGGCCAGTTTCTGCGCGATCTCCTTGAGGTCGAAGCCCTCGGAGATAAGCCGGAGAACATCGACCTCGCGGCTGGCGAGCCCGTACATGGTCAGGTCGCGGGGAGCGAGTACTTCGCGTTGGATGCGCTGGAGTTCGTCCATCAGCGTGCCCAGGAGCGACGGTGGGAGGACCCCGCCGCCGTTGCCGACGGTGTGGATGGTGTGCAGGAAGGAAGCGGGGGAGAAGCGGGAGCGCCAGAGTATGGCGCGGACGCCGCACTCGACGGCCTTGGAGATATATGGTCGTAAGTCGCCGTCGGCGATGAGCAGAAAGCTCTTGGCCGTCTCGGAAGCCAGCTCGCATAATGTCCTTATTACGTATGAGTCAGCGGTTTCCTGGGCTAAAACGACGACATCGGCGTCGGCCGTCCCGGTCTGGGTGAGTCGCCGATCCTGGTCGATGCAGCTGGCCAGGCCGGCTCGGGTGAGGTGGTCCGGGGCGTGGAGGGCCACGCGGACTGTCGCCACGGCCGTGTCGTGCACGTTGATTCCCCCGTGTGATGTATTAGTCGGCGGCTGATCAGGCGCGGGTTTGTCCTTGGCCGCAGCGAAGACAAGGAGCCGTCGCTACCGGCGGGCTTGCCGTGCTGATCGGCGACCCGCTTGAACCGCCGCAAGCCGGCATGCGTTAGGTCGTGCACGGTCGAGGACCCCGTTGGCCTCCCTTCGGGGCGACTTCAGCCCAGGAGCAGCGCAAACCGTGTGACCGGTGCGCTTGGCTCGCCGAACCGAGCGGTCCGGCGGCTCCGGTACGTCGCCCGGCGCCCGTACGCCCGGGAGCACTCGGGTTCACGGGCCTCCTCTGGTCGCTTATGCGGACGGCCTACTGTGCTCCTCCGCATGGTCGAATTTTCGTCAGTAGAGATGAGGGAGTCAAGGCGCAGTGAGGACGGATACGCGAAGTTGGCGCGGCGGTAACCTGTCCAGCCGACCGTCTTCCGGCCGCGGTGCTGGCTCGCATGGTCTGCGCTGCCCACACTGGTTTTGCGGGCGGTGGCGGCAAAGCCGGATCGAAGGATGCCGATTCGGGATGTGTCGCGTGCGGGCCGAAATACCGGCGTCGCCGAATGCACGTGGTGACCCAGGGTTGACAGCACATCCGGGATCGAAATCACATCGGCATCATCGCTGGCATCGGCACGTGACGCGCGCCGGTCGAGATCGGCATTGCCGGAGATTGCGGCATCGGCTTGTTCGCCGATGCGCACACTGAAAGTGATTTGGGTGAACGGGCATTCAACGTTCCCGTTCGGGCTTGATCAAGGAAATCGGCTCGCCGCAGCGGAACGGAGCGCTATGCTGCGCTCTGCATTGCAAAAGTCCGGGTTTTGTCCGGGAATTCGCTAACGATCCGTGCCCAGGCCGACCGCTCCTAGATGCGCCGCGCACCGCAGGAGGTCGGATGACGATGAGGAAGCGATGAACGCCACTGACGAAATGTTACTGGAAGCCGAATCCGTTAGACGAAAGAACTTTGGGAGTGCGCTCCGCCTGCACTCGGTGATCTATCCGCTCGATTTCTGCACCTCGGGATGCACCTATTGCGGCCTGAGCACGCTACTCAAGAATGCGCATGGGATTCGTGGCGGAATGCCGCCGGAGACGTTCAAGCGGCTGCTGACCGAACTGGTCGATGTCGGCTACCGGGTGCACGAACTGGTCTTCGGCACGGTCGCCGAGGATCAGGAACTGCTGGCTACCAGGGTCGCGCGCTGGGTCTCGCGGGCACGCGAGATCGATCCCGACGGTTACCTCATCGTCAACTGCGACACCCTGCAACCCGCCGGATACCGGCGGCTCAAGGACGCCGGGGCGGACGCGGTGTGGACCTTCATGGAGGTGATGACACCGGAGATCTATGCCGCCAAGCACCGGTCCGGCCTGAAGGCCGACCGCGAGCAGCGGCTTGAGGCGCCGCAACGGATGCGGGACGCGGGGCTCGAAGTCGGCAACGCGCTGCTGTGGGGCCTGGCCGCCGATTGGAAGGCCGAGCTGGAGCAGTTCGTCGAGTGGTCCCGTGAGGTCGGCGGGTTCGACTTCGTCGCCACCCCGGTCCAGCAGACGTTGACGCTGCTGGAGGGCTCGGAGGTTCCGGCGGACTTCGATGTCAATCCGCCGCTGCTGGTGACCGAGTCCCGGTATCTGGAAATCTGCGCCCACCTGCGGCTGGCCTTCCCGGATGCGCACCTGGTCGCGAACACCCGGCTCGACCCGAAGTTCGTCTACGGCAACGTTTCCCGGATCACCGACATGTGCAACGGCTACGTGTGGACCGGTTCGCTGTCGCATCCCAAAGACGAGCTCGCCCCGGTCGGCCACGTGCGCTCGGCCGCGACGCAGATGGACTTCTTCAATCCCGGCTCATTGCCCGGGGGCATCCAGGAGCTGTGCCCGGACGACGTGCTCGTCGAGCTCGCCCTATAGCGCAGGCGCCTCGGCTAACCGCAACGTCGCGATTTCAATGGGAATCGACGCGCTGATTTCCATTGAAATCGCCGTTGGTGTGCGCCGCGAGCGCAGACGACACCACCTCGATCACCTTAGGCCGGTGATCGTTGATGTAGAAGTGCCCGCCGGAGTAGGTGTGGAGTTCGAATTTCCCGGTGGTGTGCTGTTCCCACGCCTCGGCCTCCTGGCGGGTGGCCAGCGGGTCGGTGTCCCCGACCAGCGTGACGATCGGGCACGACAGCGGGACGCTCGACCGCGGGCGGTAGGTCTCGATCGCACGGTAGTCGCTGCGCACCAGGGGAAGGATCAGTTCCACCAGCTCCGGGTTGTCGAACACCCGGGTATCGGTGCCGGACAGGGCCTTGAGCTCGGAGATCACACCGCGGTCGTCGAGCAGATGCACGCGCTCCTCGCGGTGGCTGGACGGCGCGCGCCGGCCGGAAGCGAACAGCATGACCGGCGGTATTCCCGCGTCGTCCAGCCGGCGGGCGACCTCGAACGCGACGGTGGCGCCCATGCTGTGGCCGAAGAACGCCCACCTGCGGTCGGCCAGCGGGCGGAACGCCTCGAAGACTTCGTCGGCGAGACGATGGATGTCGTCGATCAGCGGCTCGGTGTGGCGGTCTTGCCGACCGGGGTACTGCACCGACAGGACCTGCGTCGTCGTGGACAGCGCGGTCGACATCGGTAGGTAGAAGTTCGCCGCACCTCCGGCGTGCGGGAAGCACACCAAGCCGATCTCGGCGTCGGGTCCGTTGTGGTAGCGGCGGAACCACAGGTCGCTGTCGAGGGGCATTGCGCGGGCAGCCTTTCTGGTTGCTGGCGGGCCTCCGGGCCGCCGCGGCGGCCCGGAGGCCCAAGACTACAGATCCGCGAGGAAACGGCATGGGGCGAGCCCGGGTTCGTCGTTGAGCGTTCACCACGCGGACTGGTCAACTGACCCTGGGGCCGAGGGGGTGGCCGTCAGCTCTTGCGACGGACGGTGCTTTCTTGCGCATTTCTGCTTGGCTAGTGAAAAAATCACGGTGGCCGGTCGCCACCTGCTTTCCGGGTGCCTCTGTGCCGGATCCCGTGCCCATTTCAATATAGGAATGCCTCGCGCCGGCCGTGGCCGCTTCCGTACGCTTAGGACCGCGCTGGCCACCAAGGCGCATCGGCGGCGGTTGCGCGCTTCGGTGCGCATGCTGATCCACTATTTCAGCGAATGGATACGCCACCGCAATGCCAAGGCGGTCTCGGCGCCGCATTGGTAACGATCAGAATTTGGGGTAGCGTACCGATAAATGCTCGTTACCTGCCCATGCGGGGCAGGTCTCTCGCCCCAAATATGCGGACAGTAACGGCAAAACTACGGAACGTGCTCTCCTGGAGTGGCTCCGGGCTTGCAGAGGTACCCGCAGTGAACAACAAGAACGCGGCTTCATACGCCGATCACGGTGAATTGTTCAACGCCCTGCCGGTGGCGATGGCCGTGCACGATGACCAGGGAAACCTCCTGGCGGTCAACGAGGCTCTTTGCGAGCTCCTGGGCTACGCCCGCGCCGAGATCACCACGATGACCTGGGCAGATTTGCTCGACTCGCAGAACGGCGAGCCGGCGGCGCGGCACGAGCTCATGCGCCATCAGCGCAGCCTGGTCGGCGCCCACGGGCAGCGCGTGTTCTGCGATGTGCATTCCACCCGCAGCGAGCACGCTGATGAGTCGGTATGGCTGACCGCGGTCCTGGATGTCGGTCAGCGGCGTCGATACATCGGCCAGTTGCACGACGAACTGATCTATGACGAGCTGACCGGGCTGCTCAACCGCAGGGGCATCTGGCAACTGCTGAGCCGGTTGTTGGCGGAGAATACCGATGGGCAGCTGGCCGTGCTCTTCTGCGACCTCGACAACTTCAAACGCATCAACGACTCGCTGGGCCACGAGGTGGGCGACGAATTGCTGTCGGTGCTGGCGACCCGCCTGCGGCATGGCCTGCCGCCGGGCTGCACACCGGCCCGGCATTCCGGAGATGAATTCCTCGTCGTCTGCGCCGATCTGGCCGCCGCCGGCGGCCTGGACGCGCTCACCGACATCGTCTCGGAGCTGCTGACCACGACCATCGTTCCCCGCGGATACGAAATCGCGGTGTCCGCCTCGATCGGCGCGGCCACGGTCAGCGATCCGTCGCACACCCCGCAAGATCTGCTGCGATTCGCCGATTCGGCGATGTATCACGCCAAGAACCAGGGTGGGGCGCGGGTGGTCCGCGCGGATCCCGATCTGACCAACTCACTAGAGCAGGAGATGCAGTTGGAGGGACAGCTCCGCCTGGCGATCATCCGCGACGAACTCGTCCTGCACTACCAGCCGATCGTGGACCAGGCCGGCCGCGTGATCGGCGCCGAGGCGTTGCTGCGTTGGCCGCACCCTGAGCACGGCCTGTTGTCGGCAGAGGCGATCCTGCCCGCCGCCCGCCGCGCCGGCCTGCTGGCCGAGCTTGACCGGTGGGTGTTGCGCACCGCGCTGCACGAGGCCGTGCAGTGGCCGCACACCGAGGCCGGCCGACCGGTTGGTATCGCGGTCAATCTCGGTAGCCAGTTGCTGCACAGTCCGAAATTTGCGGATGATCTCGCCGGAATCGTCACCGACTGCGGCATCGCCTGGGACCGGGTGACCCTGGAAATCACCGAAACCGACCTGCTCGACCTCACCCCGGGCACCCTCGCGGCCATGACCGACCTGGTCGCCCGTGGGGTGCGTTTCGCCGTGGACGACTTCGGCACGGGCTATTCCTCCCTGGAACGCCTCAAAGACCTGCCCGTGCAAGTCATCAAACTCGACCGCAAATTCGTCTCCGGGGTCGGAGACGATCCCGTTGACACCGCCATCGCCGGCGCCGCCCTCAGCATCGCTCAGGCCCGCGGGATCTCCTGCATCGCCGAAGGCGTGGAAAACACCGACCAGCTCTACCGGCTAGCGGCCCTCGGCTACGACACGCACCAAGGCTTTCTGTTCTCCGCAGCTGTACCGGGGGCCGAACTGCGCACCCTCATCAACTGCTCGCCCGCCCTCAACGGTTCCGTGCAGCGAAGGTCGCCGGTCGCGGTCCGCGTTCGGTCCGAACGCACCGAAGTCCCGCCGCCCCGCAGCCGCTGCTCGCCTGTGGTCGCCCGCCGGCAGGGCAAGGTGACCGGAACCACCGGCATGGTGCCCGGCGAACACCTGTGCTGGGCATACCAGTACCCCGAGGAATTCCAGACCCGTGCCCGTGAGTACGTCCTTGACGGTATCCGCCTGGGACAGCAGGTCCTCTACCTCGGCAACGCCCCTGCTTCGCACCTGCGAACGCAGTTGGCCCTGGACGACAGGCTCGCCGCCGCGCTGGAAACGGGCGCTCTCTCGGTGTCCTCGGTGACGGATTCCTATCCTGTCGACCACAGCGGAGCCGTCATGCCGGAGGCCACGACGGCCACTTTCCTGGCCGCCGCCGAGGAGGCACTTGCGGCCGGATACAGCGGGTACCGCGTGATCGGCGACGGCACCCCGATGGTGCGCACGCCCGCCCATCGCGAGGCGTTCGCCCGTTCCGAGTATCTTTTCGATCATGCGATGAGCGCCCAGCCGGTGACCGGGCTGTGCGCCTACGACGTCACGCAGCTCGGCAGTTCGGCCATCGCCGAACTCGCCTGCCTGCATCCGTTGACCAGCCCGCACGCGAGCCCGTTCCGGTTGTACAGCGAACCACCCGACGGCACCGGCGGCCGCTACCTCGGCCTCGCCGGGAGCGTCGACCTGCCCTGCGCTGACCTGCTCGTGCACGCCCTGCGGCACAACCGGCAGGAAGAGCTGCTCATCAACGACCGAGGACTGGAGATCCTCGACCCCCGCGCACTGCTGGCCCTGGACCGCCACGCGCGCGAACACGAGCAGCGCCTCATACTCCGTCTCGCCCGGCCACTGGCCACCCGCCTGACCGGCCTGTTCGACCGCCTCACCCACACCCGAATCGAAGCGCAAGCGCACTCTTCGCACCCGCACCCGTCCGACCCGCTTGCGTCCTGACCCCGGATCTGATCGTTTGGTGCGGACGGCCACGCGATCAAGCCCGGCGCTCCCGTGGAGCGTCGACTCCACCGACCGGCGGTCACCCGGACTTGCATGGTAATTCACCACCATGCATAATTTTGTACTATGTCCAAGGTTCTGACCTCCCTGCCCACCGGCGAGCGCGTCGGCATCGCTTTCTCCGGCGGCCTCGACACTTCCGTCGCGGTCGCGTGGATGCGCGACAAGGGCGCCGTCCCGTGCACCTACACCGCCGACATCGGCCAGTACGACGAGCCCGACATCGCCTCGGTGCCCGGCCGCGCGTTGACCTACGGTGCCGAGATCGCGCGGCTGGTGGACTGCCGCGCGGCGTTGGTCGAGGAGGGCTTGGCCGCGCTCACCTGCGGTGCGTTCCACATTCGCTCGGCCGGGCGCTCCTACTTCAACACCACGCCGCTGGGCCGTGCCGTCACCGGGACCCTGCTGGTCCGGGCGATGCTTGAGGACGAGGTGCAGATCTGGGGCGACGGCTCGACGTTCAAGGGCAACGACATCGAACGGTTCTACCGGTACGGCCTGCTCGCGAACCCCCAACTGCGCATCTACAAGCCCTGGCTCGACGCGGACTTCGTGTCCGAACTCGGCGGGCGCAAGGAGATGTCGGAGTGGCTGCTCGCCCACGGCCTGCCCTACCGGGACAGCGCCGAGAAGGCCTATTCGACCGACGCCAACATCTGGGGCGCCACCCATGAGGCCAAGACCCTCGAACACCTCGACACCGGCATTGAGACCGTGAATCCGATCATGGGCGTGCGGTTCTGGGATCCCGACGTCGAGATCGAGGCCGAGGACGTGACGATCGGCTTCGAACAGGGCCGCCCGGTGACGATCAACGGCAAGGAGTTCGCCACCCCGGTCGACCTGGTGCTGGAGGCGAACGCGGTCGGTGGACGGCACGGCATGGGCATGTCGGACCAGATCGAGAACCGGGTGATCGAGGCCAAGAGTCGCGGCATCTACGAGGCGCCCGGGATGGCGTTGCTGCACGCGGCGTACGAACGACTGGTCAACGCGATCCACAACGAGGACACGCTGGCGAGCTACCACAACGAGGGACGGCGGCTCGGCCGGCTGATGTACGAGGGCCGCTGGCTCGATCCGCAGGCGCTGATGTTGCGGGAGTCGTTGCAGCGTTGGGTCGGCACGGCGGTCACCGGCGAGGTGACGCTGCGGTTGCGGCGCGGCGAGGATTACTCGATCTTGGACACCTCCGGACCCGCGTTCAGCTACCACCCGGACAAGCTGTCGATGGAGCGCACCGAGGACTCGGCCTTCGGCCCGGTGGACCGGATCGGCCAGCTCACCATGCGCAACCTCGACATCGCCGACTCGCGGGCCAAGCTTGAGCAGTACGCTGGCCTCGGCATGGTCGGCACCAACCATCCCGCGCTCATCGGTGCCGCCCAGGCGGCGTCGACCGGCCTGATCGGGGCGATGCCGCAGGGCGGCGCCGAGGCCATCGCATCGCGCGGCGAGGTCTCCGGCGACGACGAAACGCTCGACCGCGCCGCGATGGAGTACGGCACCGACTGACCGGCTCGTGGGCCGGGGACCAAATGTCCATAGTGGACGTTGGCCGGATAGCGGTGGTTTCAATGGAAATCGGCACGTCGATTTCCATTGAAATCGCCCCGCTACGCCTCGCTCGGTCGCCCGGGTGCGGGGTGAACGGTCAGCTCGACGACGTCGGCCAATCGGTAGGGCTGGGTGTCCACGAGGGCCCCGTGCAAGCGGCGGAGCCTCGACACCTCCGCGCGCACCGTGACGAGGTGCTCGGCATCGCCGAACAAGGCCAGACTCAGCGCTTTGGCGGAGAGGCCGTCGGGGTCGGCGGAATGCAGCAGCGCGAAGATCTCAGCATGTCGCTTGGTGAGGGCATGGTGCCATTCGGTGTCACCGGCTCGTAGCCGGAGCACGGGTGGGCGGGACAGGTCGAGATCGAGCCGCAACGTCCGGCCGCGGCTCGACGGTTGGATGAGCCAGCCATCGGCCAGCCGCTCGGGAAGGCAGGAGCCCAGACCGGGCACCGCGAGGACCTGTGGGGCGACGACGAGTCCGGGCTGTTCATGAAGTACCTCCGCCGCGGCTCTGGCTACTACATCGACGTCGGCGCCGCCGAACTGGTCGCCGACGGCGAGATCAAGCTAGCCCACGGCCAAGTCGACCACCTCACCAGGAACAGCGTGGTGCTGGCCGACGGCACCGAATTGCCAGCCGATCTCGTCGTCTATGCGACCGGGTACGGCTCGATGAACGGCTGGGTGGCGGACCTGGCCGGTCAGGAAATGGCCGACAAGGTGGGCAAGTGCTGGGGTCTGGGTTCGGGCACGACGAAGGATCCCGGGCCGTGGGAGGGCGAGCAGCGCAACATGTGGAAACCCACGCAGCAGCAAGGGTTGTGGTTCCACGGCGGGAACCTGCATCAGTCCCGGCACTACTCGCTCTATCTCGCCTTGCAGCTCAAGGCCCGCTACGAGAGGATTCCGACTCCGGTGTACGGCGTGCCAGAAGTGCACCACCTCTCCTGAGCGGCCGGCTCGTTGGCCGAGGCTGCGCCGGGTATAGGTCGTGGGCGGCGCGCTGTGCAGCCTCAGTGTTGCGCCGCGAGGGATCTGGAGCGTTGCGGTCGATCTTGCCGACCCCCCGGTTGATCGACAGCCGGGCGAGGTAGTGAATCCGATCCGGGACGTTAGATCCCGACTTCTTGTCCGCTGAGGACAGTGCCGAGGGTGCCGGTGCAGCCTGCCTCGCCCGCGTTCCGGTGCCAGGTGCTCCAGTGCTCTCAAGTACATCGTCGGCACGCCGGTCACGATCGTGGGGTCGTGCTCGGTGATCTGCCGGTCCAATGCGGTCGCGTCGAAGCGCTCGACGAGCGCGATGCTCGCGCCTGCGAGCAGCGGGGCGATCAGCTGATTGTTGAGTCCGTTCGTGTGATAAACCGGCATGATGTGCAGCAGCCGCGATGCAGGAAGCTCCCGCCGAGGGCGACCGAGTCGCCGTCGCCGATGTAGTCGGTGAGCTCCGCCAGGGATACGATTTTGTCGGTTGGGGTCATTGTTTCTGTTCTTCTCGGAAACGTTGGAGGCGGTCCCGGAGCCCGGGAACCGAGGCCGAGCGAACGAGATCGGCGAGATCGGCATCTGCCGAATCGGCCGCGAGAGCTCGGTGGAACACCGAGCGGGCGTCCGCTTCGACTCGGCCGGCCCCCTCGGCCACGCGGGCCAGCAGTTCGTCCCACTCGCTGGTATCGGCGACCTCGGTCAGCAGACCGGTGCGCAATGCGTGGTCGGCGTCCATCGTCAAGCCCCGGCCCTGCACGTCTCGGGCGGCCGTTTCCCCGATCCGGCCTGCGAGTCTGCGCGTGCCGAGCACGATCCCGAAGGCCAGCCCGGGAAATCTGAACGCGGAATCAGGCGTCCCTACCCGGTGCGTGCAGGCGCAGACCAGGTCGGCGGCCGCTCCGAACACCCGACCGTGCGCCAGCGCGAGCGTCTCGAACGGTGCGTGGAAGACCAGTTGGAGCAATTGCTCGACGCGCACGAAACGCCGCAGCAGATCGCCGTCGCTGGCCTCGGCCAACCCGCCGAAGTCGAAGCCCGCGCTGAAGGTCTTTCCCTCGCCGCGCAGCACCACGAGATCGGTGGGCTCCTGGTGCGCATCCCGCAAGCATTCGATCAAATCCTCCACAATGGATTCCGCGAGGGCATTGCGCTTGGCCGGCCGGTTCAGCGTCAGCACGAGCGCGCGGTCGGTGCGCTCGGCCACGAGCTCGATCATCGGCTCTTCCTCATCTCGTCGACGATTTCGGCGTTGTGCTCGCCGAGAGCCGGCGGACGGCGCCATACCTTGGGGGACTCGCCGTTGAAACGCAGCGGTGAAATGAACGTCCGCGTGGTCCTGCCGCCGGGCAGCTCTATATCGGCCACCCATTGCATGTGCTCGACCTGCGGATCGGCGAGCGCTTGCGAGTAGCTGTTCAGCGGCGAGCACGGTACACCGGCACGTGTGAAGAGGTCGAGCAGTTCGGCCGTCGGGTAGTTGGCGAACTCCTCCTCCAGCAAGCACCTGAGTTCGTCCTGGTGCCGTGCGCGTGTGGTCGTGGAGACGAACCGTTCGTCGGCGGCCAGATCCGGCCGCCCGAGGGCGGTGCACGTCGCCTGCCACAGCCGGTCGTTTCCTGCGGCCAGGGCGAAATGTCCGTCCGCGGCGCGGAAAGCCTGGTACGGCGCGTTGCGCGGATGAGCGGAACCGAGCCTGCCCGGATCCGCACCCTTTCCGAAATATTCGCTGGTCTGCAACGCGGCGATGGCAGCGAGGATCCGAACATCGACACGTCGATGTAGGTGCCGCATGCCGCAGTAGGGCCCCGACGCCACTGTGCAGAATTCGACGACACTGATGTCGCGCAACGGTGTAACCATCAACCAATCACCTTCGCTTTTCCGTTTCACCAGGGTCGAGTCCCAGTTGTGTTCTACTATGCGGAACAGCGTTCTATATAACGATATGCCGCCGACGCGCGTTGCGTCAATCCGTTGACAGGCACGGAGAGGCCGCTCACAATGGCCGCCGATACTCGTGGTGATCAGTCCGCTTTTGCAGGCTTTTTCGGCGGGCGCCGAGTCCGGCGGGGTGTCGGTTTACCTCGCGGAGATCGCCAAACCGGGCCACCGCGGGCTTTACGTGAGCTGGCAGTCGGCCAGTCGGCAGATCAGCGTGGTCTTCGCGGCTCGTCACCCTCCCGAGATCATGCCGGAAACCGTGCGTGCCACCGGTTTCGCGATCAGCACCATCGCGACACCCGGACTCGTGGGAGATCCGGCCCCGGCCACCGCGACGCCCGGACCCGTGGGAGATCCGGCCCCGGCCACGGAAATCCGCCGCGCGTAGTCGAGCACGGCAGCACGAGCCTCCTCGCGGGTGGGTCCGGATCGCCCTGGGGAAACGCCCCTGCGGCGCAGGCCCCTCGATTACTAGTCGGTCGCTCGGGCTGCCGCACGCCAGTAGTCGCGGCAGCCTAGCTCCCGCGATATGCCTTCGGCCGCCTTCAGCACCTCGTCGCGGAAACTCGACTCGATCTTCGGCAGGAGCCGGTCCGTCGGCCCCGACACGCCGACCGCGGCCTCGGGCTCGTCCTGTGCGTTGAAGATGACCGCGGCCAGCCCGGAGACCGAGCTCCGCCACTCGCCGCGGTTGACCGCCCACCCGCGTTCGCGAACCTCCGCGAGTTCCTGCCGGAGCGCCGCGGGGTCGGTGATCGTGCGGTCGGTGTAGGAGACTAGGGCTTCACCTACGACGGCAGCCAGGTCGTCGTGGGAAAGCCGAGCCAGGAGGGCTTTCCCGGAGGCCACGCAGTGGGCGGGGGCGCGTCCGCCGATGGAGGAGTATGCCCGTACGGGCTGCGGGCTCTCGATCTTGTCGAGGTAAACGACGGCTGCCCCCTCAAGAGCGGCGAGGTGCACGGTCTCCTGGGTCACGTCAGCAAGCCGCTGGGTGTGCGGAGTCGCCAGCCTGCGCACGTCCACCCGGTCCATGATCGCGCTCGACAGCTCGAACAACTTGAGCGTGCATTCGTAGGTTCCGGCCGTGTCGGCGGCTCGGACGTAGCCGGCCGCGGCAAGGGTCTGCAGGGTCCGGTGCGCGTTGCTCCGGGCAAGGCCCAGCTCGCGGGCCAGTTCGCTAACCCCGCGCGGGGTGGGGCTCAGCGCGAGTGTCTCCAGCACCCGGAGCCCTTTCAGCAACGTACTGTCCATCATCCCATTATATAGAACGGCATTCCATAATGTCGTGGGCAATCCGGAGCGCGTTGCAGTGCCTGCGCGGTCATCGACCCCGCAGGCGCCTCTTGTAGAAGGGTGTCTGGACGCTTCGCTTGCCTTTCGCGTAGATCGTGGCGAACAGGCTCAACATCGACATTGCGAGATCTTCCTGGCGTTGCTCGGCAACCAGCCTGTTCCAGATCTCGTCTGCCGCCGGGCGGTCCTTCTCCTGGACGGCGGCGGCGAAGCGCAAGGCATCGAGCTCGTCGTGGGACAGGGCCTGCCGGGGCCCGCGGTGCCCATTCGGATCGTCGACCTCGATCTGCTTGCGGTCGAGGTTCGAGGCCAGCACGACGGCGGCCAGGTACAGGCCGGATTCTCCGTGGGTGTCCCTGAGGTCCATCAGGTGTCCGCGCGCGGCTGATGGTGTGCCGCCCACGTAGGCGTCCACTGCGGCCTGGGCGAATCCGAGAACTGACCGCTCGTTCTCTTCGGTCAGCAACGCCAGATCGAACATGGGCTAGGACGCTAGCTTCCGATCAACGAGACGGACAGACATCTAGCCCGAACGGGTTAACGTGGCAAGGAAAAGAACGGGGATGGCCGCGTCCGCCGCCGAGGTGATCGGTTTCCGCTATTCCGATGATTCATCGCCAAGGGCGAGAAAATTTCTGTTTCTGTTCTTTTGCTGGGTGTCATGACCGGCTGGGGCGGGTTGGTCGGGTGCCGGGATTTCCCAATTTTAGGCAAAATCGGGTCCGCGCATCCGCAGGGCGGCGAGAAAGTTCGGTGCGGAAATCGCGCTAGCGCGCGATGGTCCGATCCGCGCTGTTTAAGCGAAGGGCGGTTCGAGAAGATCGGATTGTGCTTAGCGAAGCGGGGCTGCGGATCGGCCAGGAGATCGTCAAGTACGCGGCACGCGCCTGGGTGGGGCATCGCACTACCGTCGAGGTCCGGAACGCGGAATTGATCGACTTGGTCGCGGTCGGCGTGGTGGACCAGTTCCACCGCCGCAAGCTCGCCCGGCAGTGGGAGGAGATCGGTGACCAAGTGGCGCAGCGCCTGCTCCCGGTGCTGGAACGGGAAGCGAAGTTACCCGATGCCGAGTGCCGGGCGGCCCTCGGCGCGGTCGTGGAAACGCTGATCGAAGCCGACCTGTCCGATTACGCGCTGTTCGACGCTGATGTCGACCCGATGACGCTGGCGCGGAGCATCCGCCGGCGGATGAGCCAAGCTCCTCGCCGAGCCGGGTTGAGCGAAGCCGGGGAACTGCTCTACCGGCGGGTCCTCGACGAGAGCTGCGTCTGCATCGTCAGCGTCGTCCAGCAGCTCCCGGCGTTCGAACCTCGTGCGCTGACCGAACTGCTGCGCCGGGTCTCCGATGCCGCGGACCAGATCGGCCGGGTGCTGGAGCGTCTTCCTCGCGCCACGCTCGACGCGCCGCGAGGAACCGACCATGATGCCGAGTTCACCCACCGCTATCTGGCCTATCTGAGCGAGACGCTCGACGTGCTGGAGCTCTACGGCGTCGACGTCCACCGGTTTCGGCCCCGGACTTCGGTCAGCTTGGCGTACCTGAGCCTGTCGGTCACCGGTTCTCGTCGCGACGTACCGCCTGGCAGGCGCGGCGGGGAATGGGATATCCCGTCCGAACGCGGTCTGCGGGTCGAAGAGGCCCTCGGGGAGGGAAAGCGAACGCTGCTGCGCGGTGACGCCGGATCCGGGAAGACGACCTTGCTTCAGTGGATCGCCATCAACGCCGCCCGGCACGGCTTCACCGGCTCGCTTGCCAGGTGCAACGGTGCCATTCCGTTCGTCGTCTGGCTGCGCGGGCACGCCGACGGGGAACTTCCGTGGCCGGAGGACATGGTCGCCGCCGGCGCGGGGCCGTTCGCCGCCCAGATGCCCCCGGGCTGGGCGCACCGGCAGTTCTCCTCAGGTGCGGCGCTGTTGTTGGTCGACGGCGTGGACGAGCTGACGAGTCGCCGCCGCGCGGCCGTCCGCAGATGGCTTTCCCGACTGGTCGCGGCCTTCCCCGAGATCGAGATCGTGATCACCTCCCGCCCGGCAGCGGCGGAAGCGCGATGGCTCGACGGCCAGGGATTCCAGTCACTGCTGCTGGAACCGATGACGCCGGCGGACGTCGACGCCTTCTGCCGCAGGTGGCACGACGCCGTCCGGGAAACCGCCCGAAACGGCGCGGAACTTCCGTGCACCATCGCGGAACTGACCGAGTACGAGGCAAGCCTGGCCCAGCAGCTGGATTCCAGGCGCCACCTGCGGGCGTTGGCCACGAACCCGCTGATGTGCGCCATGCTCTGCGCGCTTAACCTCGACCGCCGCAAGTATCTGCCGGCGGACCGGATGCAGCTCTACGCGGCCGCGCTGGAAATGCTCATCGAACGCCGTGACGCCGAACGTGCGGTACCAACCGATCCGGCATTGGAGGTCGCGTCGAAGGTGGCGCTCCTCCAGTACCTCGCGTGGTGGCTGACCCAGTGCGGCCGGGCAGAGCTGGGGATCGAGGATGCCGTCCAGCGGGTCGACTACGCGCTCACTCGCATGCCCAACCTGGATCTCGACGCCAAGTCGGCCGTGCGCTACCTGGTCGAGCGCAGCGGTGTCCTCCGCCAGCCCAGGCTCGGCCGCGTCGATTTCGTGCACCGCACCTTCCAGGAATACCTTGCGGCCAAACAAGCCGCCGAGGAACACCTCATCGACGTCTTGATTCGCAATGCTCATCTGGACCAGTGGCGCGAGACCGTGGTGATGGCCGCCGGGCATGCGACTGCGCGGCTCCGCGACGAGTTGCTGACCGGAATGCTCGACAGAGCAGACGAGGAGCCCCGGCGCGCTCGTCGGCTCCGCCTGATCAGCGCCTCCTGCCTCGACACCGCGCACACGGTCTCGCCGGAGGTTGCCGCACGGACTACAGCCGCCCTCAACGCACTGCTTCCGCCTCGGCGGAAGCAGGAGGCGCGCTCCCTCGCGCTCGTCGGAGAACGACTCCTTCGCCACCTTCCGCGCCGGCTGGACGACCTCAGCGAATCGGCCGCTGCGGCATGCGTGCACGCGGCTACGCTGATCAGCGGGCCGGAGGCGTTGTCCACGCTGGCGCGGTACGCGAGCGATCCACGGGAGCAGGTCCAGCTCGAACTTGCGCAGGCATGGAAGTACTTCAACCCCGAGGAATTCGCGAAGAAGGTGCTCGCCCACGCACCGCTGCGGTACGGCAGTATCACCGTAGAGCGATCGGAACACCTGCCGCACCTCGGGAAGCTCCGGGCGCTGCGGGCAACAAAGCTTGATCTGCGGGTCGACCGGACCGAAGACCTCGGCGCCCTCAGCGAGGTACCGAACCTCACCGAACTGCGGATCTATCCCGAGGGCCCAGCACTCGACCTGAGCCCGCTGCGCCGGTACCCGAACCTGGAGTACCTCCAGATCGTGAACAGCCCGTGCCGGGGTCTGGATGTGCTGGGGGAGCTGCGACACCTGGTCGGCCTCCACATCAGGCTTTCCCGGCAGGTGAGCGATCTGGAGTTCGCGAGCAACCTTGCCCAGGTCGAGCACTTCTTTTTCGGCGACTGCCGGAACATCCGGGACGTATCGCCGCTGAACGGCCTGCCGGCCGCGTCGGTCAAGCTTTGGGGATGCGAGGCATTGAACGACCTGTCCGGTTGGACCGGCTCGTCCCGGCTGACGACGCTCGGCATTCACGCCGCCCCGCTCTATGGCGGTGCCGGGGCGTTGGAAACGCTCATTTCCGGACTGGAGTTCCTCACCCTCTCGGCCTGTCCCACGGTGACGGACCTCAATCCGCTTCGCGGAACAAGGATTTCCACGCTGTGGCTCGCACACTGCCCGGTCACCGATCTCGCGCCCCTCGGGGAGGCAAACGAGCTGCGGGACCTCGCCATCGACTGGACCGAGGTCACCGACATCAGCCCCGTCGTCGGTCTCCCGCGACTGCGACGCATCGACATGCGCGGTCTGTCTCCCGATTTGGATCTTCGGCCGCTGCAAGACCGGCCGCGATCTCCCAAGCTGGAAATTTGGCTCAGCCCCGGGCAACGAGCACGCGGACTGGGCGGGCTCGGTGAGGGGGTGCGGATCAAGCGGGTGTGAGTCCTGCGGAGGTTCCCTCCGTTCATGTCGCCGCTGGGGGTTGTTCTTGTGGAATGCAGAGCTTGTCCGCTAATTGATCGACGCTCGGGTCGAGCATGTGGTTGTAGCGGGCCAGCTTCCCCGGATCGTCCTTGTCATTCAGGCCGTGATCCCTACAGATCTTCGTGAGAGTGTCACCTTGCTGCACCTGATAGACCATGCATACGTTGTGATCCTCGGACAGGAGCAGCCTGTCACCGGGGTGAATGAGGTCCGGATTCTGGATGTGGTTGATCCGCTGGAGCTCCTGCCACGGAACGTGGAACCATTCGCCGATCTCCGAGAGCGTGTCGCCCTCTTGCACAACGTAGGTGTTGCATTCATTAGTCGGGGCGGTAGTCATGGAAACTCCTAGCGACATGCGCGGTCTGTCTCCCGGCCTGGATCTTCAGCCGCTGCAAGACCGGCCGCGCTCTCCCAAGCTGGACAAGGAGTCGCCCTCGACGGGCGGCTCGTCAAGGGCGACTCCGGCCTGCGGCGAGTGCCCGAGTGCCGCAGGCTCACTCCGTTTCCGCCGTTGCGGTGCGTCACGATTGCGGAATGCAGATCTTTTGCCCCACCTCGATGTGATCCGGATTGCGGATGTGGTTGTAGCGCGCCAACGGGCGCCAATCCACGTGGAACTTCTCGCCGATCTCCGAGAGCGTGTCGCCCCTCACCACGGTGTAGACCGTGCATACGTTGTGATCCTCGGACAGGAGCAGCCTGTCACCGGGGTGAATGAGGTCCGGATTCTGGATGTGGTTGATCCGCTGCAGCTCCCGCCACGGAACGTGGAACCATTCGCCGATCTCCGAGAGCGTGTCGCCCTCTTGCACCACGTAGACGTTGCATTGATTAGTGGGGGCAGTAGTCATGGAGACTCCTCGGGTTGTTCGGTCGCGCTCCCGCCGGATCGCTCGGAGCGCCCCTTCCATGAAAAGCACGACACCCGTGCGGCGACAATGAACAGTCCGCTTCATTGAGGGTTCATCGCCGATGCCGTGCTACGGCTGAACGAGCGTGACAGCGTGCTGAATCTTCTGAAGCCACACGGAGAACACTGAACCCCCATTAAATCCTTCGGATCCATATTGAAATCTTCCAGCCGTCTCCCGAACCTGGATCTTCGGCCGCCGCGAGACCGACACGATCGTCCAAGCCGGGGACCTGGCTCAGCCCCGGGCAAACAGCACGCGGACCGGGCGAAGTCGGCGAGGTCGACCGGGCCGTCAGGGCCGAACCGGGTTACCGCAGGATGGATTTCAGCGAGAGTCGCCCTCGACGGGCGGCTCGTCGAGGGCGACTCCGGCGTGCGGCGGATGCCCGGAGTGCCCGAGCGCCACAGGGCGGAGACTCACTCCGCTCCTTCCGCTGCCGTGCGTCACGATTGCGGAATGCAGATCTTTTCGCCCGGGTGGATGAGATTCGGATTTTTGATGTGATTGTAGCGCGCCAAGGTCAGCGGATCCGTATCAGGATTCAGGCCATGATCCCTGCAGATCTTCGTGAGATTGTCATCAGGCTGGACCGTGTAGACCATGCACACGTTGTGATCCTCCGACAGGGTTAGGTTGTCACCGGGGTAAATGAGGTCCGGATTCTTGATGTGGTTGATCCGCTGGAGGTCCTTCTGCTTAACGTGGAACCATTCGGCGATCTCCGAGAGCGTGTCGCCGCTTTGCACCTCGTAGACGTTGCATTGATTAGTGGGGGCAGTAGTCATGGAGACTCCTCGGGTTGTTCGGTTGCGCTCCCGCCGGATCGCTCGGAGCGCCCCTTCCATGGAATGCGCGACGCCCGTGCGGCGACAATGAACAGTCCGCTTCATTGAGGGTTCATCGTCGATGCCGCCGTACTGCTGGTCGAGCACGGCAGCGTGCTGAACCTGCTGAAACCACGCGGAAAAACTGAACCCAAGTTAGATCCTTCGGATCCATATTGAACCTTCCAGCGGTCCGTGGCACCTCTCGGCGCGGGGGTCACGGGGCTGCTGCGATTCGCAAAGGCGAAGTCGCAGGAGAGTCGGGACCATTTGCCATACCCGCCACCGTCACGCCTTGATAGGGTCGGCATTGAACTGGCCGTGCGACGCGACGCCTGGCAACTGGAGGACGCTTCCAGATGACGGTGAAACGGGATCTTGGCGAAGCGCCGCTGGGGCGGTGCCAGGGTGATTCAGCATGATCGAGATCATTATCGTTGCCGCGACGAGGTTCTATCGGGAGGGGTTGGCCCTTGCCCTCCAGAACGCCGACGGCTTCGAAGTCATCGCGACCCTGGCGCGGCCGGAGGAACTCGAACCGGATCTCGCCGCGCGCACTCACGGAGTGGTCCTGCTTGATATTTCGGACTTGTCGGACGGTCCCAGTGTCGTGCTCGCGTTGCGCGCGAGAAATCCCGGTCTGCGGCTCATCGCGTTAGGGGTGTCTGCGCAGGAATATGACATCATTGCATATGCCGAGTTGGGCGCGGCCGGGTACCTGACCCGGGATCATTCGATTTCTGAACTGGTTCGGACGATCGAGAGCGTTGCCCACGGGGAGTTGCGCTGCTCGCCGAGGGTGGCGGCCGCCTTGAGTCGCCGGGTGGCCGAGCTGTCCGCAGAGGTGCAGCCCGGTCCGAACGCGGGGCTCTTGAGCCGTCGGGAAGCGGAGGTCGCCGTGCTGCTGGAGCAGGGTCTGTCCAATCAGGAGATCTCCCGGCAGCTGTGCATCGCCTTGGCTACCGTGAAGAACCACGTGCACAACATCCTGGACAAACTCGGATTGCAGGGGCGGGCCGCGGCCGCCGCTTGGGCCCGGCAGCAACGCTTGGACCACTCCGTCCTCATTCGTTCGACGCTGCATCAGGCTCTTCCACCGAGTAACCGCCCGCACTCGTGACTCTCCCGGAATAGCTCACGCGGGCCAGGCGTGCGGAGCCGAATCCACTTCGGCCCACCGGCTTCAACGTGCCGCTCGGCCACGATGGCCCGATGGGCGGTTCGAAGTTGGGCCGCTGCAACCAAATGTGCGTTGGTTCGTGGTGAAACCGGATGGGCGCGTGAACCCGGTCCGCGACTGGGTTGAGCCTCATTTGAACCGTCGGGCCCATACCGAGGCCGTCGAAGCCATCCGACGATGTGGTAGCTACCTCCAGGGCAACGAGGCCGTGCCGCCGTGGCGGCTTGCCGGTGACCAGGTCCTCCAGCAGGCCGGGGTGGAATTCGCCTGGCAGCTCTCGACGAGTCGACCTCGACCAAACGAAAGGCACGATCATGCAAAGTCCGCAGCCCAGGCTGACTGTTCCACTCAACATCGCAATAGAGATAGGAGAATCGGCGACGGCGGAGCTCGCTCAGGTTGCCTACACGCCGGCCGAAATCGCCCGCCCGCACTCTTATTACGACGGTTACACGGGATACGAACCGGGATTCCTCGGGACCGACTTGTCGTTACCGGAACTCTCCGACGAACAGCGTCGCAATGCGGCGAAGAACAATGATGCGCCCGCCGGCAAGGATCCCACCGTCCTGCCGTACACGCACTTCAGCATCGTTGTCAATCGGCGCCGTCAACTGGCCTACTACACGGCGGTGAACATCGACGGGGCTAAGACCGTCGAATTCGACCGGCAGGCGGACAAGTGGTACTTCGACCCGCGCATCGCGGAATCGGAGCAGATCGGCGAGTCGCTTTACCGGCGCAACGCGCTGGACCGGGGGCACCTCGTGCGGCGGCTGGATCCGGTTTGGGGAGCCGACCCGGCGCGAGCGAACGACGATACGTTTCACTTCACGAACTGTTCGCCGCAGCATGAGAAGTTCAACCAGGGAACAGAGCTCTGGCTGGGGCTGGAGAACTTCATCCTGGAGAACGCCGACCTCACGGACAAGAAGATAACCGTGTTCACGGGCCCGGTCATGACCGATGACGACCCGCTGTACAAGGGCGTCCGGCTTCCCCTGGCGTACTGGAAAGTCATCGGCTACCGCGATCCCGGTGGTGCGCTTCGCGTCTCGGCATACCTGCTTGACCAAACGAGACTGATCGACGACATGCTCCCCTTCGCGGCGGTCTTCGAAGCCGGTACCTACCGCATTTCGCTGGCGCACCTGCGAGCACAAACGGGCCTTGATTTCCGGTACCTGGAGACGCACGAAACCCCGTTGACGTCGGATGGACTCGAAGCGCGTGTCGGCAGGGTGCCGTTACACAGCGACTTCTCCAACCTGGTGCTCTAGCTCGACATGCCGGATGTGCGCTCAGCGCATGATCCCGTCCACGATGTTGAGCAGCGCTTCCGGCGAGATCTCTCCGAGCGGGCGGCAGTGGAACGCCTCGCGGCCGTCGCCCGTCATGATCAGGAGGTGCACGGGCGAACCTTGTACGAGCAGCTGCATCAGCAGGTCGGGAAGCTGGTGGTACCCGGTGGTCAGGACCACCAGGTCGGCTCGTGTGCTGTTGATGCTCAGTACAACCTGTCGGGCGCTATCCGCGTTTCCGGCACTGCCAACGATGTCGATCCCGCGCCGTTGCGTGACAACGACCTGAATGATCTCACGCATCATGCGTGGCATGTCGATGAGGAAGATCCTGGCATTCATGATAAGAACCTCCTCGCCTCCCGGACATCATGGCTTTGCCGTCCAGGCGGCAGAATGATCCCGGCGGGGCCAAAGTGGGTTCATAGTCAATCCAACGCGCACGCCGCCTGCGAGCGACTGACCGGTCCGACCGAAGCGCAGGAATCCCCGCGTGCAACAGGACACGAGTGGCGGGGATTGGGCACATGTGGATCCCGCATGGATCGGTGTGCTCATTGCCGCCGGCTGCGCACCTTTGGCTTACTGGTCGTGTCTACCAGCCTCCCGGCCAACGAGGGGACGCGGGGCAGCGTTGGGGAAAGGTCACGAGCAGGCGGTGGCCGGCCGGACCGCTTCTCGTCGACTCGGAGGGGGAGAGATGACGCAACAGATCGGTGGTGTGCCGTACTGGGAAGTCGAGTTCGACGAGGCGGGCATGCTCCGCCAAGGCGGAAAACTGCCCGAGATCATCGCGAGTGCGGGGGCACGGGAGCTCTTCGTGCTCAGCCACGGCTGGAACAGTTCCTTCGCCGGCGCGCGTGACCTGTACTCGGAGATGTTCGGGCTCGTCGCGGGGATGCTCCCCGCGGAGCAGCGGGCGAATACCGGGTTCGTCGGAGTGCTGTGGCCTGCGTTGCTGTTTCCGGAAGACGCCCCCGCCGCCAGCGGCCCGCAGGTCCCGGAGGCATCGGTGCCCCGGGCTCTGGGGGCGTTGGCGTCCCCACAGGCCACCGCAGAGGTGTCGACAGGCGCAGAGCTCGCGGAAGCGCTCGCCCCCGCCTTCCCGGACCAGCAAGCGCAGCTGAAGCGGATCGGCGACCTGCTCGACCGGCGGCCGCAGGACCCGGACCGGCTCGTGGAGTTTTTTCGCCTGGCGAAAGGACTCGTGACCACACCCAGCAACGCCCCGGAAGACGCGGGAGAGGTGGAGGTGATGAACGCACCGCCGGGGCGGGTGTTCGACGCGATGGCCGCACTCTCACCCGGGAATGGTGGAAGCGAGCAGGAGCTCAATCCGTTCGGACGAATGTGGCAGGGGGCACGCGAGGCATTGCGGGTGCTCAGCTACTACGAGATGAAGGAACGCGCCGGGGTGATCGGCCGCAATGGTCTCGGCCCCCTGCTCGAACAGTGCGGGCAGTCCGTCCATGACGCGCGTGTGCACCTGCTCGGCCACAGCTTCGGGGCCCGACTCGTCTCGTTCGCCCTCGAAGGTCTCGCGCCCGAGAGGCGTGGTACGAACAGTCCGGTCAAGTCGCTGTACCTGATGCAGGGCGCTTTCAGCCACTTCGCCTTCGCACCGCGAGCCCCGGTGCGGGAGGGCGCCGGCGTGTTGGCCGAGTACGCCGACCGGGTCGACGGCCCACTCGTGTGCACGTTCAGCGACGCCGACCGCGCGGTCGGCTGGTGGTATCCCAACGCCAGCAGACTCGCCTGGCAGGACGCCGAGTTGGTGGCCCAGATCAACTACCGCTGGGGAGCGATGGGCCACGACGGCTACCAGCAGACCGGCGTCCGGAGCGCCACGATGGCCGAGCAGGGCACGGACTACGGGTTCCAGCCGGGCGTGTTCTACCGCCTCGACGCAAACGGCGTCATCAACCGGAACCTGTCCTGGTTCGCCCAGGCACACAGCGACATCCGGCATCCGGAGGTGGCGTGGGCCGCGGTCTCGGCCGCTCGATCGCCGCGCGGGTGAGCGACGTGAACGCCGCGCGGGAAAGCGATCAGGACGCCGTGTCACGAAAAGTCCACGGTCGACGATGGCCTTGGGGGAACAGGGCATTCGCCCGCATCGACGAACTGATGGCAGTCGTGGAATGGGCGGAGAATTGCTCCGCACCGCACGAGCTGTGCACCGAGAAGATGGCGGCAAGTGCCCGCATGCACCTCAAGTGCGCTCAACGAGTTCTCCGCCGGACGTGGTGGCCGCGTCGGGCGCACGGGGTGGACAGTGCACTCGCCCACATCCACGCCGCCCACGTCCTCGTGCTTCGGATGGTTTCGCTCGAAGATCTCCGCGGCATGCTGCCCGACCTTCTCATGCTGATCGAGGATGCCCTGCCGCCCGAGGACAGGCGTCGGTTGTCCGTGGAGAGGATCTTCAAGAGTTCTGCGGACGGGAGGCTTATCGCGTCCCAGCAGCAGACCGTGATCGATGCCGTACGCGAGGCCTACTGGGTCCAGGAGCGCGAAATCGTTCGTGAGCGCAGCTTTTCGCATCTCGTGTGGTATTGGACCAGCGGCCTGCTGTGCATGGCCGTTGCGATCGCGGTCGTCTCCTTCCTCAATCAGAAACTGCTGCCGATGTGCTTCGGTCCCACCCCGAACGCGCTACCGCTAACGGAACAAATAGTCGTGTGCCCCCTTGGCGAAGCTCCGTTCAAGCAGAATCGGGACGCAAGCTTCGAGGCCGCCGCTTCGTCATTCGACTACGCCGTCATCGAAGCGGCCGGATTCGTCGCGGCAGCGGTTACCGCCGCTGCCGCGCTGCGCCAGCTCAAGGGCAGCCCGACCCCGTCCAATGTGCCGCTTGCACTCGCGTGCCTCAAGCTTCCGGCCGGGGCGGTGACGGCCGTGCTTGGCATCCTGCTCATGCGCGCCGATTTCGTACCAGGATTGTCATCCCTCGATTCGTCGGCGCAGATCGTCGGCTGGGCCGTCATCTTCGGAGCCGCACAGCACCTGTTCACCAAGGCCGTCGACGCCCGAGGCCGGGAAGTCATGGAGGCCGTGCCAAGCCCGCAACCCGCGACCGCTGCGGCGGCGCCCCCGTCGCGGGCACCCCTCTACGGCCGGGCGTGAACACGCCATCGCGCCGCCGGGTGTCCTCGCCCGGCGACCGCAGCGACGTTGTCTCTTGGCGTCATCCGCCCGGCGGCCGGTAGTCGAACTCCTTCGACGCCGCATCGTCGACCTCGGCGGGACTCAGCAGGACGACGGTCTTGGTGCGTGCCCGCCCGGATCCGCTGACAGCCAGCCCAAGCGATGCTGCCGAAGCGTTGTCCGGCAGATCGACGACGACATACGTGTCGACCTCGCCGAAGGCGAAGTAAAACGATTCCACCCCGCCACCGAGCTGGGCAACCGCCTCCCGCACGGCCTCCACCCGGGCCGTGCCGCCTTTTTCGCGCAGTCCCTTGACACCCTCGTCGGTGTAGGTCGCTTGCACCAGGTACTTGGGCACTTCCATCACTCCCCCCGCTGGTCCTGCACGGCCGTGCGCGCCGAACGCACTGCACGGCCAGGACTGAACGGTCACCCCCGGCTGGCGTTGACGAAAGAGTCCAAAGGCCTCCGGAGGCCAAGTAGTGGCCGGATTCGGCGATGGCGTCCAGGGGTCTGTCTTGTAAGGACACCCCGGCGCGGCGTATTGGGCTCAATGTTCCGACTCCGGTGGAGTTTTGACCTCCAACGGCTGCACGGCCGGGCCCTCCAGGACGGCGCCGTCGACATCGAACCGGGAACCGTGGCAGGGGCAGTCCCAACTCCGTTCGGCACCGTTGAAGCGCAGCAGGCAACCAAGATGGGTGCAGCGCAGCGAGACGCAGTGCAGCAAGCCGTCCTCGTCGCGGTAGACGCCGGTGAAATCGGTCCCATGACGAATCACCCGCGCCACGCCCGGAACCACGTCCTTGGTCGCGATGTGGTTTCCCGTCGTCAGCCGATCGCTGACGAAGTCCACACCCGCGCCGAAGTTGATCTGGGCCAGCTCCCACCACGAAGCAGGCGAGAACCGGTTCGGCGAAAGCGAAGCCGCCCACGGGTTGTCCCGTGAGTCGAGGAGGTCCGTCAGCACCATCGCGGCGAAGGTCCCGCCGGTCAGCCCCCACTTCATGAACCCGGTGGCCACGAAGAGCCGGGAGGAGAACGGGACGGCGGCGCCCACCATCGGGAAGTGGTCGTACGAGGTGGGGTCCTGCGCCGACCAGCGGTGGGTGATTTCTTCGACATCCCAATGGGTTCGGGCGAACTCCTCCAGACGCCCGTATTGTGCGGCGGCGATTCCGCGTGCACCGGTGGGGTGTCCCTCGCCGCAGACGATCAGCTCACTGCCGTGGGAGCGCAGCGACCGAACCGGCCTCCCGGCGTTGATCGACAGTCCCCGTGGGGGAACTCCGCGCAACCGCGCGGCGATGCAATAGGACCGTTCGACTTTCAACCGCGCGAAGTGCAGTCCCCTGTCCAAAACCGGGGAGTGGGTCGCGACGACCACCTGATCGGCCGTGAGCGACCCGAAGGCCGTATTGATCCGGCATGGCGAACCGTCGGTCAGCCGCAACGCCCTGCTCTGCTCGAAGATCGCGGACTCGTCACCGTGCACGAGTTCCGCCAAACCCAGCGCGTAGCGTACCGGGTCGAATTCGATCTGGCCGTCCAGCCGCAGCGCGCCCATGACCGGGAACGGGAGATCCGGAGTCTCGTCCGCCAGGACCGGAAGCCCCGCTTCCCTGGCCGCCTCGGCCTCGGTCTCCACGGCACGCATCCCGGCATCGTCCACGGCATAGGTGTACGCGGGCTGCCGCCCTAACCCGCAGGCGATGGACTCCTCAGTGGCCAGTTCCGCGATCTTCTCCACCGCGGCGGTGCTTGCCGCCGCGTACACCTGCGCCGCATCCCTGCTGCGGTGCTCGCGGATCGTGGTGTACATGGTCGATTGCAACGCGGTGGCCTTCGCCGTGTTGTTGCCGGTCGCCCCCGAGGCGACCCGGTCGGCTTCCACCACCGCGACCCGGGCACCTTGCCGTTTCAGCAGCAGAGCCGTGGTCAGCCCCGTGATCCCGCCGCCGATGACGGCGACGTCGAAAGACCGCCGACCGCGCAGTACGGGGTATTCCGGCCGCTGAGCCTGTGTCCACGGCGAATTCCGCGCCGTGTGGCTGTGCGTGGTCATGTCCCTCCATCGCCTACCAGGACCGACAACCGTTGGTTTCCCCGTCCCGGCGACCGAAAACCGCACGCCCGCCGGAGCGCGGTCGCAACAACTGATTTTTGGGGCGTTCCGCGCCCGCTGGTGAACAGATGTTTGGGACCAGGTGAGCGAGGTACCCCGAAGGACATGTGCTTGTCGAGATCTTCAGGGTTTGATCATGGCGCTGCGCACGGCGATGTGTGTTGTGTCGCTAGCGGCAGGGTAGCCCTCCTACAGATGGTCGCCGCGGCGGCTGGATGATAGGGCGACATTGGGATCGGTGGGGTTTTGCGCTTTCGCGCAACGGGCCGCCCGGGACTCGTGCTGAGGGGTTGATCATGAAATCGGGACCTCAAATCGCTTTGGCGGTTGCTGTCGGCTACGTCCTCGGGCGCAGCCGGAAGATGAAGCTCGCGATCGCCGCCGCCGGAATGGTGGCAGGGCGGCGTTACGCCGGGGGGCCCAAGGAACTGCTCGCGCAAGGGAGCAAGTTGGTGCAAGCGTCACCTGAGTTGAAGAAGTTGACGAATGAGGCGCGTGAGCAGCTGATTAATGCGGCTAAATCCGCGGCGATCGCGGCGGCGTCGAGCAAGATCGATTCTCTCGGTGACAGTTTGACCAAGCGGGCGGCCGGTTTGCGGGCCGGCGGGGTCGGGGAACAAGCCGCCGCGCTCGGGCAGCAGGCCGCCGGTGCCGGGGAACAAGTCGCCGTCGTCGGGCAGCAGGCCGCCGGTGCCGGGAAGCAGGCATCTGGCCTGGGCAAGCGGGCCTCCGGTGGGGTCAAGCGCGCCTCCGGTCTGGCCCAGCGGACCTCCGAGGAAGGGCCGGAGGAGTTCCCGGACGAGGACGCAACCGCAGCCGAGGAGAGCGCCGAACAAGCGGCTCCGGAGCGATCATCGCGAGGCGCCGACCGTGCCCGCGTTCGATCGTCCGGACGGCCAACGTCACGCCGCACCGGCACACGTCACTCTGTGCCGAGTGATCGGCAAGGCGGTCCCGCCCCGAAGCAGCATTCCGAGTCGGGCTCGGCGACGGCCGGGCGGGACGAGTCCAAGACGGCCAGACGGTCCCCCAGACAGTCCCACGGTGCAACCGAAGGTCGGTCAACTGGCCGGACACCGAGTCAAAGCAGGTCCGCAACTGCGGGGCAGCGCAAGTCGGGTGAGAGTTCTGAGTCTTCCGCCACGAGGAAGTCGTCCTGAGCGAGCTGAGGTGATTGACCATGGCAGAGCCGTCCAAAGAGGGTCGTTCCGCCGGGTCGGGTGGGTTTCTGAGTGAGCTGCCACTGGAGCCCTTGAAGGCCGGCTTCCAGGATCTGCTGACCGCCGTTGGGGAACGGGCAGCGGGTTACGTCAGCGACAAAGTCGAAGATATGACCCAACGACTGACGGCGTCGGCAGCCAATGGCGGGGCCGGCCTGATGGCAGCAGTGACGGGGGGCAAGGAATTGGCCGCGGGAGGCTCGCCGGTCAAGTCGGCGTTGAAGGCAGGTTTGACCGGCATGACGGTAAAGGCCAAGGAGGCAATAGGGCTGGGCGGAGGCGGCGGAGCCAAAGGGGGGAAGAAGGGCAAGGCCAAGGTCGTCAACATCATCGAGCACAACGATGTGGGACTGCCGCTTCGGGTCGTGTACGACCAGTGGACCAGGTTCGAGGATTATCCGAGCATGACGAAGAAAGTCCTCAGCGTGGACCAGGAGGCCGACGAGAAGGTCAATTGGCAGGCGCAGATCTTCCTGTCGAAGCGGAGCTGGGAAGCCTCGATCATCGAACAGGTTCCGGATGACCGCATCATCTGGACTTCGAAGGCCGCGAAAGGATCGGTGGACGGTTCGGTCACGTTCCACGAACTCGCGCCGGACATGACGAGAATCCTGCTCGTCATCGAATACTACCCCCAGGGCTTCTTCGAGAAGACCGCCAACTTGTGGCGGGCGCAGGGACGCCGGGTTCGTGCGGACTTCAAGTACATCAAGCGGCACATGATGACGCAGACGATCTTGGAACCGGACCAGGTCGAAGGCTGGCGTGGCGAGATCCGCGACCGGGAGGTCGTCAGGACGCACGAGGAAGCCATGCGCGAGGAGGAAGAGGAAGGCGGCCTCCGCGAAGCCCCTGCCGAAGAGGAGGAATACGAGGGCGAGCGCGGGGAAGCCGAAGAGGAAGAAGAGTACGACGAAGAATACGGCGACGAGGAGGATTACGGCGAGGAAGACGAGGCCGGGCGGGCCGAAGATTACCCCGAATCCGACGAAGAGTACGAGGAAGCGGACGACCACGGCGACGAAGACGAGGGCTATGCGGAACGTGACGGCGAGGACTACGAGGAAGACGAGGGCCGTGGCGACGAGGAAGAGAGCAGCCGGAGTCGCCGTGAATCCGTGACATCCAGTCGGAGAAGGTGATCGCATGACGGTGGCGAGCACGCAAGGCGGCGGTGGTGGCTCCCCCGTGCAGCGGGGGTCGGCGAGCAGCCTCGCGGATGTTGTCGAGCTCATTCTGGACAAGGGTTTGGTCATCGATGCGTTCGTGCGAGTTTCGCTCGTGGGGATCGAGTTGCTGACGGTCGATGCGCGCGTCGTCGTCGCCAGCGTGGACACGTATCTGCGGTTCGCCGAGGCCACCAACAGGCTCGACTTGGACCAGAAGGGCGGCAAGGACCTCCCGGAACTAATGGAGGGCATGTCGAAAAGCGCCGTCGAAGGCAAGACCAAAGGGGTGATCGACGCCGCCAAGGACAAGTTCGACGAGTTTCGCGGTGCGGGCGAAGAGAAGCGCGAGAAGCAACCCGTTCGCCGTCGTCCACCGCGCCGGGAATCGGATGGTCGGGGGCGTGAATGATGACCACGCGTGCGGAAAAGGACAACGACGTCCAAGCTGGACGGTCGGGTCCGGTCGATCACGGTGTGTACGTCTACGGGATCCTCAACCAGAGGCAGCGGCTGCCGGAAGAACTGCCTTCGGTCGGGGACCAGGAGGCTGCGGTGAAGCTGGTGTCGCACGGCGAGCTCTCCGCATTGGTCAGCGAGGTCGAGCTCGTTCGTCCGCTCGGTATCCGTGAGGACTTGCTCGCGCATGAGCGTGTGCTCGACACGTTGGCAGCCGATACGGCCGTGATTCCGATGCGCTTCGGCGCCGTCGTGAGCAGCGTCGATGCGGTCGTGGACGAGCTTTTGGCGCCGCACCACGACCATTTCGAGGCGATGCTGTCCGAACTCGCGGGGTCGGTGCAGTACACCATTCGGGGCCGCTACGCCGATAGCGCGCACATTCGTGAGGTCGTGGCCGAGGAGCCGGCGGTCCAGGAACTGCGCGAAACGCTGCGCGGCGTGCCTGAGGAAGCGGGCTACGCCGAACGCCTGAGGCTGGGTGAGCTGGTCAACCAGGCGGTGGTGAGAAAGCGCGAAGCGGACACCGAAGAGCTGATCACGTCGGTCTCATCCACGGTCCTGGCGACCAATCCACATCAGGTCCCCGCCGAGGACGATGCGGTGGACGTCGCCTTCCTCGTTGATCGGGACCAGGTGCCGCAATTCGAGCAAGCAGTGGACGAGCTGGGGGAGCGGTGGGACCGGCGGATCAACCTGCGCTTGATCGGTCCGCTCGCGCCCTACGATTTCCTGCCGGAGGTCTGACATGGGTCTTCTCTCTGGGCTGTTCACGCTCCCGCTGGCACCGGTCCGAAGTGCCGTATGGATCGCCGAGCAGATAAAGCGGCAGGCGGAGGGGCAATACTACGACCCCGCGCTCATCCAGCGACAGATCGCCGACGTCGATGACGCGCATGCGGCCGGCGAGTTGACCGATCAGCAGCGCGACGAACTGCACGAGGACTTGCTGGCCCGACTGTTCGAAGCGCAGCGCCGACGCCAAGCAGGGGAGATGTGATTAGGTGGCAACCGCGCGCAGCGACGATGCCAGGGACCGCGAGCCTTCGGCGCAGCGGCCCCGCAGAATCCGGCCGCAGCAAACGGGATCGGGTCCCGCGGGCACCGCCGGTGGCCGAGTGGAGAAGGACCGCAAGCCGCAGCGAGCGCGACCGGAACCGGACAGCGATGCGGACGGGCGAGCCAGGCAGGAAAGGGAGCGGTCGCTCAGTGCGACCCAGGCCGCCCAGTTGGCCGTTCGCCAGGTGCACGAACTGACGGGAAAGGAGCCGGAGACCGTCACCTCCATCGAGCGCGTGGGTGCCGGCTGGCTCGTGGGCATCGAGGTGGTCGAGAGCCATCGGGTCCCGGACACCACGGACATCCTGGCCGTGTACGAGGCGGAGTTGGACCAGGACGGCGACCTCCTTTCCTACCGCCGGGTCGACCGCTATTCCAGGGGGCGAGGCGACGAACGATGACCGAGCACGACGCCGAGGGGCGCCCGATGACCTCCGCAGCGGCCGGAGGCGGTGGCGCGCGCGCACCGGTCTGGTATGGACAACGCGCGGCGGCCCCGGCCAGACAGGAGTCCGCCAACCTCGCCGACATCCTTGAGCGCGTCCTGGACAAGGGAATCGTCATCGCAGGCGATATCCAGGTGAACTTGCTCGACATCGAACTGCTCACCATCAAACTCCGGCTCGTGGTCGCCTCCGTCGAGCGCGCCCGCGAGATGGGGATCGATTGGTGGGAACACGACCCCACCTTGTCGTCGGGACACCGCGACCTGGTCGAAGAGAACCGACAGCTGCGATCGCAGGTCCGCGAGCTCGAATCCGAACGCGAACCGTCTCGGGGCGCGATAGAGCAAAGCAACGAAGAACAACGCGCTCGTCGAAGCACGCCAAGTCGTTCCGCCGAGGAGCGGGATCGTGGCTGAGACGCTGTCCTATGTGTACGCGATCTCGCGGGCGGACGCCGACCTGCGGCCGGAGGTGGCGGGGATCGCCGGTGCGGAGGTTCGACTGGTGACCTCTGGTGCGCTCGCGGCGCTGGTCAGCACGGTGCCGGCGGACGAATTCGACGAACTCGGACTCCGGAAGAACCTGGAAGACATGCGGTGGTTGGAAACAACGGTGCGCGAGCACAATCGCGTCGTCGATACGGCAGCCGCCGACTCGACCGTCGCGCCACTGGCGTTGGCCACGGTCTACTACAACGACGCCCGCGTTCAGACCGCTTTGGCCGAGCAAGAGCCCGCGTTCCTCGATGTCCTGGAGCTGATGACTGGCCGCACCGAGTGGGGAGTCAAGGCATACGCCGACCTCAGCAAGAGCGCAGCGCAACCCGCTGAATCGGAGGCCGACACGGCCGAGCGCCCCGGGAAGGCTTACCTCGGCAAGATCCGGGAACGACGGGAAGGACAGGCCGAGGCGGAGCAAGAAGCGTTGGAACAGGCAGGCGAGATCCACGATGCACTGAGCGAGCTCGCCCAGGCGAGCCGACTGCACCCGCCGCAGAATCGCGAGCTCGCGGCCTACCGCGGCTTGATGGTGCTCAACGGTGCCTATCTGGTGGACGACGAGCGATCCGCGGAATTCGCCTCCGCAGTGGACAACATCGCGAGGACAAGCCCGCTGCGGACCGAGCTGACCGGCCCGTGGGCCCCGTACTCGTTCGCCGTGGTGGCTACGGAGCGAACGTGAGCACGATGACCGCAGGATACGACGTGAGCCCGCGAAGCGTTCGGGATACGCGTGAAATCGCGCTCGTCGACTTGCTGGACCGGTTGTTGGCCGGGGGCGTGGTGCTCACCGGGGATGTGACCATCTCGCTGGCCGGAGTGGACCTGGTGCGGGTGTCGTTGCGTGCGATCATCACATCGATCCAGGAGAGCACGGCGGACGTCGACTCTTGGGAGCGGGGCGGCGATGAGTGAACAGCCGGAGCACCGCCGGATCGACAGATCGGGGAGACTGCAACATCGGATCGAGACCGATGCCGATTCGGTGCAACGCGATCTGGTCCGGCTCGTGCTGACCATCGTCGAGCTGCTGCGCCAGCTCATGGAACGTCAGGCGCTGCGCCGAGTCGACCAAGGCACGCTCGGCGACGACCAGGTCGAGGAACTGGGACTTGCCCTGATGAAGCTCGAAGAGGCGATGACCGAACTGCGCGATCGGTTCGGGTTTTCGCCCGACGATCTCAACCTCGACCTCGGCCCGCTCGGCCCGCTGCTGCCTCGCGATCGATGAGCGATATGCCGGGACCGGGAAGGCGTCGATTCCGATTTTGCCTAATATTGGGAAATCTAGGGAACCCGGACTCGGCCGCGCGCCGGGCGCGGTCAGCTCCTTTCGGCGATAGGCGTGCGAGCGGGCGAACGGTCCTCGCTCCGGCGCCCGTCCGTGCGCATGTGCGGGACTTCGGGAGATGCCGTGTCCAGCGGCACGGCGCCGGATCGGACGAGGCCGAGCTGCACGGTTTGCCGGGTCATGAGCGCTTCCAACGCCCAATCGAGCGCGGTTCGCACCCGGTTGGCAGGCATCGCGAACAGGTGATACCCGCGGGTGACGACCTTGGCGAGCAGACCCGACAGCGAAATGTGCAAGGGGTTGGCCGCCGCCTTGCCCGCACCGAGGTCGACGAGGAACCCGAGATCGTGGTGCCGGTATCGGGACAGCCGGCCGTGCCGCAGCGACGCGGCGACGTTGTGTGCGGCGAGCTTGCCCTGCCGGACGGCGTGCTGTGCGGTCATCGGCGTGAGCTGCCCGGGACGGCTGCGATCGGGGACGGCGGCTGCGTCCCCGCACGCGAACACGTGCGGTTTGCCGGGGACCTGGAGCGTCTCGTCGACGGCCAGCCTGCCCTGCTCCGTGCGCAGACCTAGGGAGTCGACGAGCGGATCGGGTCGCACACCTACGCACCAGATCAGCGAGCGGGTGGGCACGAACCGCCCGGTGCTCAGGGTGACGCCGTCCTCCGTCGCTTCGTCGATCGACGTCTTGGTGCAGACTTCGACACCGCGCTCCCGCAGGACCCGGTCTGCCGTACGGGACAGCCGCCGATCGAGGCTGGGCAGCACGCGGGGCGCGATGTCCAGCAGCATCCAGCGCATTGGCTGCTCACCCAGCTCCGGGTGGCGCTCGGCGAGTATGCGGGTGAACCCGGGTCCTTGCGCGGCGACCTCGGTGCCGGTGTAACCCGCGCCGACCACGACGAAGGTGCAGCGCGCGTCGCGTTCGTCCTGGTCATCGGTCGCCCCGGCGAGCTCCACCTGGCGGGTCACGTGGTCGCGGAAGTACAGCGCCTCGGGTATGCCGCGGAATCCGTGCCCGTGGCTGGCCAGTCCCGGGATGGGAAGCAACTTGTTGACGCTGCCCGCCGCCAGCACGAGCCGGTCGAAACCCAGTTCCCGGGTGTTGTTCTCCGGGTCGACGTAGACCAGCTCCTGACGGTCCGAGTCGATCGCGGTGACCTCGCCGAGCACCAAGTGGGCCCTCGGCAGAGTCGCCGGCAGCGAGATCGAGATCGCGCGGGGGTCCAGTATCCCGGCGGCGACCTCCGGCAGCAGCGGCAGGTACAGGAAGTAGTCCGTGGGGTTGACCAGGACGATTTCGGCTTCCTCCGGGAGCATTTGCCTCGACAGGAGCTTCGCTGCGTGATAGCCGGCGAATCCGCCGCCGACGATCACCACTCGGTTTCGTCCCATTGTGGTGTCCTCCTCGCATCGGCCCTCAAGATCGTTATTACCCGGCTCGCAAGCCGGTCAAACAGAGGCGAGGAGGAGCTTTTGAACTTGGGCTGCCTTGCGGTGGAGGTATTCCCTCAGCGCCATCCGCCGAAACACCCGGCTTGGCGACGGCTCCGGGCAGCTTTCCTCGGGCCTTGACCAGGCGGTGCACCAGCTGCCCCGCTACCCGGCCTGGCTTGACCAGTGGCGATTTCAGTGGAAATCGCCACGTCGATTTCCACTGAAATCACCACCGTCCGGGCGTCAAGACAGCGCGCTACCCGCCTTCCATTTGTCCCACGACAACGACCAGTCCCCGTAGGTGTCCCAGACCGGCAGCGCGGGCCCGCCCGAGTTGGTTACTTCGACGACGTCGCCGAGTCCGAAGTTCTGGAAGAACCACGCGGCATTGGCCTGGTCGAGGTTGATGCATCCGTGCGAGACGTTCGAGTTTCCCTGCTGGGGCGTGCTGGCCGGGTTTTCGTGGACGAATTCGCCGTCGTTGGAGATGCGTTCGGCGAAGAACTCGTCCGACCGGTAGTAATCCGGGTTGCCGGGACACACGCCGTAGGTGCAGGAGTCCATTGTGTACTTCTGCTGCTTGTCCGAGATCACGTGCGTGCCGACGTGCGTGGGCGTGATGTCCTTGCCCATGCTGATCGGCATGGTGTTCACCAGCTTGTCGTTGTGGAAGATCTGCATCTGCTCCGTGTTGCCATCGGCCTTGGCCACCCACGAGTCGTGCACCTGGAAGTCGAGCGTGCGATCGGTCTTCCCGTACACGCCGTTGCCCAGGTCGACGCCGTAGAGGTTGACCTTGACGGACACCTTGGTTCCGGGCTTCCAGTACTGCTGCGGCCGGTAGTGGACCTCTTGGGCGGAGATCCACGACCACATCCCGGGCTGGTCCGGCGTGGCGGTGACGTGCAGCCCCTTCTCGGCGGCGGCGCGGTCTTTGATCTCGTGGTCGAACCGGACGACGATCGGCTGACCGACGCCGACATCGTTACCCGCCCTCGGCGCCGGAATGAGGCTGGGATACGCCTGCGCCTTCGGGGTGAGGGTGCGGACCGTGCCGTGCTGCGTGGTGGCCTTCCCGTCCTTGCCGGTCACGGTGGCAGTGACCTCGTAGTTCGAGCCGTAACCGAGAACCTCGGTGGTGCGCCAGCTCAACTTGTCGTCGGCCATCGCGCCCTTCACCTGCTGGCCGGCCGGGCTCGTCACGGTGACCGACGTGAGGCTGCCGTCCCGCACCGAAACCACGATCGGCGCAGTGGGGTTGATCTGGTCGCCCGCCGCCGGCGTGATGTCCACCACAGGGGAGGGGGTGGAGGGTCTTTCTTCCCCCGAACCCGGCAAGCCGGACGGGCTGCACGCGCTCAGTCCGACCACGATTCCCAATGCAACCACCGCATGAATCGGACGTCGCGGGAATAACCGTACAATTTTTCGGTCCATCCGATATCTCATCAGCTCACCTCGCCGCCAGCTTATTGTCCAGCTTCGCAAGGGGATTATCCGCGTCGGTGATCATGCGCTCCCGCTGGGCGGCGGCATGTTGAGCAGCTGCGCGAAGTCTAGGTTGCCGTGCGAAGCGCACGAACCTGCACGCACTGCTTCCTTCCCGGGCGATGGCGGCCCCTCGACGGCCCGCGAGCGCGTGGCGGACGCTCCTCGGGCGCACGAGCGATTCGGGCGTAGCCTAAAGAGCCGTGGAGGACCTGGGCCGTCCCATCGCATACCTTGCCCTCGACGAAGGCACGCCGGTCTTCGATCACACCGGTGCACGGGTGGGTGTCGTGGAACGCGTGGTCGCCGACCTGCCGATGGACATCTTCGAGGGCTTGATCATCCAAGAAATGCCACTTTTCGGTCGCCACCTGTTCGCCGACGCGGACCAGATCGCGGAGTTGCACGAACGCGGCGCGCTGCTGTCGGTCGGCCGCGAAGATCTCCGGGAGTACAGCGAAACGGCCGTCGCCAAGCGCAACAGGGCCTCCTCCCGGCGAACAGGAGAAGGCCGTTTCCGCGCCCTGCTGCGCCATGCCTGGCACTGGATCAGCACGCGCTCCTGACATCGAAGCAGGACAGCGGGATCAGCCCGCGCCGAAGGCCCCGTGCGGCCAGCCGATCACCCGAGGACGAGCGGGAGTCTCGCGGCCAGCTCGTCCAGTTCGGCCTTCTCCGTGTCGGTCGGGGCACGTCGTCCCGTGCCGACCAGCAGCACGTCCTTGTCGGCGCTCGCGATACGGTTGATCTACCTCGCCCGCGTGGCCGCCGCCATTGTCGAGCCCTGGGCCCGGGCTGCTGCCGTCCGCACCGCGCGGTCGAGATCAGTCTGCGTGCGCGTTCGCGATCGCCGATGCGGGGATGGAGACGATGACGGAACGACACCGCTGGACCCAGCCGCCCCGCCGACACCTCACGGCTCAGGTGGATTTGCGCACGGGGCGGCCCGATCCGCATGCCTCCTCCGGGTTCAGCGCCGCAGTGCTGCTCGGCGGGACCGGAGCATGGCTGTTGGCCGGACTGACTGACGACGTCGTCGAACGGGCGGGAACCGCTCGGCTGGACCCCGTGGTCGAGGGTTTCGCGGTGGCCCACCGCACCTACTGGCTGTCCGCGGGAATGCAGGTCGTGACCTGGCTGGGATCCGGCGTCGTCCTCGTCCCGATCCTGTTGGTGGCCACCGCGTTCCTCCTGGCGACACGAGGCGCGGTGCGGGCGGCCGTCGAGATCTGGGCCGCCTACCTCGGAGGCGTTGCCCTGTACACGACCATCAAGGCCGTCATCGACCGGCCTCGCCCGCCGGTGGCCGAGCTGATCACCCAAGCCGGCGGAGCCGCCTACCCATCCGGCCACGCCACCCAGGCGATCGCGACCTGGGGCATGCTGGCGCTCGTGCTGACGCGCACTTACCCACCCCGCGCCCGCGCCGCCACGCTCGTCGCCGCCTCGCTCATCGTGCTGGTCGTCGGTGTGTCCCGGATCTACCTCGGGGCTCACTGGCTCACCGACGTCCTGGCGGGCTACGCCCTCGGCGGAGCCTGGATCGCGTTCCTGCTTGCCATCCGTCTGGCGGCTCAGAGGTCCCGTCCCGCCAAATAGCGCGAAAAGGTCCGCGACCGCGCCAAGCGCGCCGGCGGGAGACCGCTACAGCCCACAGGATCCGCGGTCCAGGCGGAAGTACCTGGCGTTGGCCCAGCGGCAGAGCCAGATGCCGACGACGACGCCGGCGATCGTGACGAGGGCGGGGAGGTATCCGCTGGCGAGCTGGATGATCGGGATCGCCGGGCAGCCACCCGAGATCGCCCAGCCGGTGCCGAAGAGCACCGCGCCGGGGATCACGCCGGCGTGGATGCGCCCCGGTGTGCGGCGGACGCCCACCAGGGCGAAGACCACCACGATGATCGCGACCGCGGCGGCGAAGGCAAGGAGCATGCGCGGATCCCGGAAGGTGAACATGCGGTTGAGCTCGCCGTAGTCGCCGAATCCGATGTTGGTGACGGTGTAGCCGAGGGCCAGCCCGGTGATGATGTTGGTGACGAGAACCGCGCCGCGGGTACGCATCAGATCACCTTCCACAGCAGGAACGAAACGAGGACCGCAGTACCGAAGAAGACGGCGGTGGCGACGATGCTGACCGGCCGCAGTCGGCCGCAGCCGCTCAGGCCGTGGCCGGAGCTGCACCCGCCAGCGAGGCGGGTGCCGAAACCGACGAGTATGCCTCCCCCGAACAACACGCCGATCATGACGGCCGGGTCGGCGGTGACGAGTTCGCGGAAGCCCTGGCCCATGTCGAACCGGAGCTCGAACCGGCCGGCGGTGACCGCCGCGGCCCATCCGCCGACGAAAATCGACAGGAGCAGGGCGGCCTGGGTGATCAGCGGCGCCGGTCGCAGGCCGGCGGTCTCGGCTTGTGCACGTGCCGTGGGCCCAACGTTTTCAGGTGCCTGCGCGTCGTCGGGCTCCGTCGGCACTCCCGGGTGCTCGCCGAACTCTTCGGCGGTGGCCGCCGCGAGAGCCCTGGCGAGGGCACGGTCATCGGTGAACTGTGCGTCCAGCCGTTCTATGCGTCGTTCGGTGCGCCAGTGCAAGACGCGATCCCACGCCGAGGACACCCCTAACGATCGGTCAGTGGTGAGGGTGTAGTTGATGGTGACCAGGGCGAGCGCGACGGCGCCTTGCCACCAGGGCCAGTAGTCGCTCATGCGGGGCCTCTCATCCAATCGGCGAGTCGCCTCCACCAACGGCGCCTCGAACGCTGCGCTTGCCGCGCGAGCGGCGTTGATCGGGCCGGTGAGCTCCCCGGGGGCTTCGGAACCGGTGCGGGCGGCGGCGCGAACGGCTGGGCCGGTTCGGGTTTCGGTGCGGGATCGAACCAGGCGGTGGCCTGCGGTGGCTCGGGCCGCGGCGGGCGCGGCGTCCGGCTCGCGGCCGCGGCGGATCGGTTGGCGGCGACGTCTTTGAGGTGCTGAGCGTCGCGGCCGTTCGGCAGTAGCGAGATCGGTACCGGTCGGCCGGTCACTGCCAGCTGGTATCGAGCACAGTCGAGCCAGCGGTCCTCGGTGTCGCAGTAGTAGTCGCGCCAGTTGCGCAGGCTCGCATTGAGCAGTGGAAAGAGAGGACATCCATCGGTGTGGGAGCAGCCCACGTCGCTCCGATCTGACCGGCGCACACCACCTGGGCGCGGGAAGGCGGCATGGTCCGGTCTTTCGTTCTTGTCGGTGCAAAACCCCGCCGGTGGGCTGAGGGCTCGGGGAGTGTATCCGCCGCATCCGCGGAAGAACCGACACGCTCCAGCTTTCGGAAAACATGAATTCCGGTCGAAAAGGGGCGGCGGTCAGTGACTTTGTCAAGTTGCTTTCAGTCAACCAACGACACCTTCGGCGTTTGGTTATCGCGTCGTGATGCGCGCGTTCTCGCATCGTTGGTCACCGTGTGCCATCGGCCTCATTTAGGCGCGCGGGGTCATGCGGCGCCCGCGCCCCGCATGTCCGGAAAAGCCGGATTCCGTTGCAGGGGAGCGAAAAGACCGCACCAGCAGGAGCGGTCCGGCCGACGACCCGTGTGCTCGGTGAGACGCGCGATGGCCCGCAGCAGTCGTGGGGCCGCGCCGCCATGCCCGACCCGCACCAGTTGCCGGTGAAGCTGCCCTGGCGGACGAATAACCACGCGCGGCCCCGCATGACGGCCTCGAAGCCGGTCTTCCTGCGCGGCGACGGGCACGGCGTCGTGATCGGCATCGCCCCGGGCGGCGGCTTGTGGTATCAGGGATCGGTCGGGGTGTTCGCGCCTCGCTGCCAGCCTTAGTTACGGCATGGGTTCTCAATTGTTCCGGGAGGATGCCGTGATCGTGAGAACGCGCCTCGGCCCGGTGACTTCGTTGGTCTGCGTCGCCTTTCTGGCGGTTGCCGGGTCTGCATCGGCGGGCCCGGACTGGGCGGCTGCGTCCAGCGCGGCCGTGCATCCCGGTGTGCAGACCGTGACCAACTCCGCGCAGTGCACCTCGAACTTCGTGTTCACGAGCGGGTCGAAGGTGTATCTCGGGCAGGCCGCGCATTGCGCCGCCGCCGCCACCAATGCCGATCAGGTCAACGGTTGCACCTCGTCGTCGCTGCCCATCGGTACCAAGGTGAAGGTCACCGGGGCGAGCAAGCAGGGAGTGCTGGCCTACAGCTCGTGGCTGACCATGCAGGCGGTCAAGGAGAAGGACGCCAACGCCTGCGCCTACAACGATTTCGCACTGGTCGAACTCGATCCGGCCGACGTCGGGAAGGTCAACCCGAGCCTGGCGTTCTGGGGCGGTCCCAGCGGCCTGAACACCGAGGGGCTGCGGCAGGGCGAGGTGGTCGTGTCTTACGGCAGCTCGCAGTTGCGAGCCGGAGCCAGTGACCTGAACGCCAAGCAGGGCACGTCCCTCGGCGACACCGGCGGCGGGTGGAGTCACACCATCGTCACCGTCACACCAGGTATCCCGGGTGATTCCGGGAGCGCCGTGCTGGATTCCGCAGGCCGCGCGGTGGGCGTCCTGTCCACTTTGAACATCTCGTCCAACGCCGGCAGCAACAATGCCGGTGACCTCGCCCGAGAACTAAATTATCTCCGTGCGCACTCGTCACTTAAGAACGTTTCGTTGACAACGGGCACGCAGACCTTCCGCGGTCCGCTGACACTCTCGTAACCCCGGCCGCCGGGGGCTACCGTTTCCGCGATCGCGGCGCTGTTGCCCGGGAACCCGTGGCGGGAGCACCATCAAAGGTTGAGCTTCCATCCTGGAGGCGGGATGCACGACGCCAGGTACGCCGACAGTCAAGCACCGGACCGATTCGGCCGGTGGCTGCGGGATCTGCGGATCTCCGTGACCGACCGGTGCAACTTCCGCTGCCGGTACTGCATGCCCAGGGAGGTCTTCGGCCCGGATCACGTGTTCCTGCCGCGCTCGGAGCTGCTGACCTTCGAGGAGATCACCAGGCTGGTGCGGGCCTTTTCCCGCCAGGGCGTGCGGAAGATCCGGCTGACCGGTGGGGAACCCCTGCTGCGCCGCCAGCTCGACAAGCTGGTGGCGATGCTGACGGAGGTCGACGGGATCGACGACCTCGCGCTCACCACGAACGCCTCGCTGCTGGCCGCTCAGGCACGGGCATTGCGCGACGCGGGCCTTTCGCGGGTGACGGTCAGCCTCGACTCGCTGGATGCGGACCGGTTCGCGCGGATCAGCGACACGCGGGTGCCGCTGTCCCGGATCCTGCAGGGCATCGCCACCGCCGAGGAAGTGGGCCTGGCGCCGATCAAGATCAACACCGTGGTCAAGCGGGGCATGAACGACGGTGCGGACCTCCTCGAACTGGCCGAGTTCGGTCGCGCGCACGGCTACACGGTGCGGTTCATCGAGTACATGGACGTAGGCACCACCAACGGATGGCGGATGGACGACGTCGTGCCCGCCCGCGAGATCGTCGACCGTCTGCACGCCAGATGGCCGGTCGAACCGGTGGACTCCGACTACCCCGGGGAGGTGGCCCAGCGCTACCGCTACCGGGACGGCCGCGGCGAGGTCGGCATCATCGCCTCGGTCACCGAGCCGTTCTGCCGGACCTGCACCCGGGCCCGGCTGAGCGCCCAGGGCGAGCTGTTCACCTGCCTTTTCGCCGCCCGCGGGCACGACCTGCGCGCATTGGTGCGCGGCGGGGCCGACGACGCCGAACTGGAACGCCGCATCCAGGCGATCTGGGGTCGCCGCACCGACAGGTACTCCGAGTTGCGCACCACCGAAGCCAACCGGGCCCGCAAGGTGGAGATGTCCTACATCGGCGGCTGATCTTGGTCTCCGCTGCCGGCTGCATGCACCGGGTTTCTCCCCCACGGATCAGCTCAACGGCAAGTCGGGGAGTCGAAAGGCCCAAGACAGGGACGCGGCCGGAGGCGGAGGGTGAGCCCCAGACGGTCTGACTGCCACGCACCGGACGGAGTAGGTGATCGTGTGAGGGCACCGGACGGCGACGAGGTCGGTGGTCGGCGCGAGCCTGACGACGAGCCACCTCAAAGTGCAGAAGTGGCTGAGGACGAGATTTCCGAGGCAGAGCTAGCCGCGGCCGGTGCCGAGCCCGATGTGCTGCTGGACGTGCCGAACCTTTCCGTGGAAGAGATCAAGGTCGAGGTCGAAGATCTCCGGGCGCGGGTGTCGTTGCAGGCCGAGGTGCTGGACCTGGTCAAGCTCAACGTCGGGGCGGACGTTGCGCTGGGGCGGGTATCGCTGACCATTTCCGGCGTGCAGGCCGAGGCGCTGCTCAAGGTCCGGCTCGACACGGTTGCCCGGATTCTGGAACGCGTGCTGACCACGATCGACCGCAACCCGCAGATCATCGAGCAGGCGGTGCGCAGCGTGGAGCCCGCCCTGCGGGGGGCCGGCGAGGCTGTCAGCGAGGTCGGGCGAGGAGCCCGTGAGGCGGTCGAAGACCTCGGCGGCGGGGTCGGTGAGGCGGTCGAGGAAGTCGGTACTGGCGCGGCGAAGTCCGTTGAATCCGTTGGGCGGGGTGCCGGCGACGCCGTGGGCGAGGTGGGGCGTGGTGCGGGTGAAGCCGCGAAGGAAGTCGGCCGGGGTGCCGGCGGAGCCGTGGGGGGTGTCGGCGAGGCAGCGCGGGACGTAGGACATGGCGCGGGCAGAGCAGTGGGCGGGCGCAAAGGCGAAGACGAGTCTGCGGACCGCGGCGGCGCGGGGGAAGAACGGCCGAGGCCCAGCCGCGTCGTCGAGCGGGAGGAGAGGCGACGTCCGGCCGACGGCAAACCCCGGCGCAAACCGCCGCCCCGATCGGATCCGAGCGGCAACAGGGGCCGGTCGTCATGAGCTCATCGGACGGTGCGCACGACATCGGCTTCCACGCGACCGTGCGAGCGCGGCGACTGCGCTTCCAGGCGGAACCTGACGTTCGGGTGGAATTCCTCGGCACGGCGCAGGGCGAGTCGTCCGCCGACCGAGTAGGCCTTCCCCGTCGCGTGGCGGCCGGGGTGACCTACCGCGACGTGCGGATCGATTACCGCCTCACGGCCTCGGTCGACGACCCGTTCGCGGACGGACCTGACGACCAGCGGGCTTGAGCGAAGTTGCCCGGCCGGTGTTGCGCATTGTGCACCGATCGAGTTTTTGCCCGGTGCGTTTCCGCAAGGAGTGTGGATGCGAACGAGTCGTTCGGGCATGATTTCCTGCCCGAAGGTTCCGATCTGTGGGTGCTGGCTTGATCCACGAAGGACAATCCGCCCTTGTCTTGTGCATCCCCGAATGGGAAACGAAAATTTGCTCGGCCAGGACGAGCTATCCGCCCTCTGCTCGTCGCTGGATCAATCTTGCCGACCGCGTCGCCCCTCGTCGGTTGCCCGAAAATAGCGCACTCGGCAACCGTCCCTGTTTGCATCGACTCGTTGCCGATCTTGACATCCGCGCATGCGCGGACCGTCCGGGCGGGGCCGGTTCCCGGGAGCCCCGAGCCGTCGCGGACCCCGATGTGGTCCGCGGTGTCCGCCGTCCCTCCGGGCGGGCTGCGACGTCTTTGCCAGGCAGAAGGGCCAGGAGTGCGTCGGCTGTCAGGGGATCGCCGAGGCGGTGGACGGCTACGTCTCCACCGCCTCGGCGAGGTCCGAAGTGCGGCCAAGTCCGTGTGCGATGTGCTCGGCCGGTACTACTGCGGCCGGGCCTGCGAGCGGAACTCGCCGTTGATCTTCGCACCTTTCCAGAATGCCTACGGCAATTTCCTTCGTTGCTTTCCGGCGAATCGGCGTACGGAGTTTTCCGGGTGAAGATGCGGCACGTGGTCATCTTGCCCAGGGCGCACCGATCCTATTGCGATGGATCTCTTCTCGTCGGAATTGATCGGCGCCTGCTCGTGAATTCAAACGCAATTCTCCGTGGGTCCGCGATATGTGGCATTGTTCGCGTGCGAATTGCACGCGCCGATGGCCGCGCATTCCGGGCAATGAGCGGATGTTGATTTTGTTCGTCCACCACGTGGACGAACGATACCGGCCCGTGGGGTTCCGGGTCGACGCCTGGTGTCCGAAAGGTTGCGGCCTGGTTGCGCCGACCCGGAAATGCGAATCCGGCGCCAAGTCGACTTTGCTGACGCGAATTTGTCCCAGCGCCGGAGCGGGTGTCCGGGGCGAGGTCGCCAGCGCCCCGTTGGTCCAGCGTGAAGGCGGAACGATAGGCAAAGAACCGGACACTTGGTACAATACGCCACCGGTTGTTGAAGTTTCCAGCAAATCCGGCCGACTCCATTTGCAAGACGCGTTACCGGTAAAAGATGGCGTCCGTCCACGGATGTCCGGGCTAACGACATTCCGCCACTTGCGCGCATACCCGACTTGGGCCTAAGCTTCGGCTATGACACTTCCGAAACAGCGGTTTCCCTAATGCATTCTACGCCGCGGGCTCGGCAAGTGCTTCTCACTGGGTGTGGTATCGGTGCCGGAAAATGGCATGAACGTGAAGTAAGTGTTTCATTACATTGAATCGGGCTGCCGCGCGAGTATCAGCGGGATGTGGTCGCGGGCAGCGATGGCCCCGGCCGTCTTCGTCACGCATGCATACTCGTATGTCGGCCGCTGTACAGGGGGGTTTGTTTTGTCCTTCTCGCCCCCGGCTGAAGGAATCGAGGATGGCCCCCGGGGGATCCCGGCGAGCGCGCCTGGGGATACCTCGCTCACACTTGAGTTGCTCGGCCCGGTGCGGGCTTGGCGGGGCAACGAGGAGCTCGCATTGGGCTCCGCCCATCGCCGGACGGTCCTGGCCGTGCTGGCGATGTCGGCGAACCAGTCGGTTTCGCGGCAGCAGCTCATCGACGCGGTGTGGGGTGAGTCTCCGCCGTCCAGCGCCGAGGGCAGCATCTACACGTATGTCTCCGACATCCGACGTGCCCTGGAGCCGGAACGTTCCCGACGCAACGCCGGGCAGATCCTGACCACGGTGAGCTCCGGCTATTGCCTGCGGCTTCCGCCGGATGCCTGCGATGTGCACCGCTTCCAGGAGTACCGGTCACGCGCCCAGCAATGCTGGGCCAGGCAGGATGCGACCGGTGCCATCGAGGCGCTGGATTCGGCCCTGCGCCTGTGGAAGGGCGAGGCGCTTTCCGGTATCCCCGGTCCGTTCGCCAGCGTCCAGCGGCCACGCCTGACCGAACTGCGCCTGGCGACACTGGAACAACGCGCCGAGATCGTCATCGCCGAGGGCGGACATGCCGAGATCGTCGCGGAACTTTCGGCGCTGGTGCGTGAGCATCCGATGCGCGAGGCGCTGCGCGCGCTGTTGATGCTGGCGTTGTACCGGTCCGACCGGAAGGGCGAAGCGCTGGCGGTGTTCCGGGAAACCCGCCAGACCCTGATCGAAGAGTTGGGGATCGAACCGGCCTCGCCCCTGCGCAACCTGCACGAGCAGATGTTGGCCAATGATCCCTCGCTTGCCCGCGTCCCGGTGCGCCGGTCCGAGTCGACCGCACCGAAGGCGGCTCCGGTGGACCCGACTCCGTCGCAGCCGGCTCCGGTGAAGCCGGCGCCTCCCAAGCTGCTGGGCGTCGAGTCTCGGCAGCCGAGCCGCCCGGCCAGGTTCGTCGGCCGATCCGCCGAGGTGTCCTTCCTCCGGGATGCGGTGTCGGACGTGGCCGCCGGAAATGGCCGAGCCGTGTGGATCGAGGGCGAACCCGGCATCGGGAAATCCTGTCTGTTGGCGGAAGGACTCGCGGAGGCCATCGCATCGGGTTGCCAGGTGGCGTGGGGGGTGAGCGATGAACTCGGTCAGCGGTTCACACTGCGGGTCCTGTTGGAATGCCTCGGCGTAAAGCCGGATTCGGCGGACCCCAGGCGTGCCGAACTCGCCTCCGCCCTGCGCGACAGGCCCGACACCTCCGCCTCCGACGAAGACGTCCAGCCGGTGGTGCACAACCTCCTGAACCTGGTCGCCGAGCTGTGTGCGGACGCACCGCTGGTACTGGTGATCGATGACCTCCACTGGGCGGATGCGGCGACTCTGCTGGTCTGGCAACACCTGTGCCGGCTCCGCCGGGAGCTACCGTTGTTGCTGATCGGGGCGTGCCGACCGGTGCCCGTCCGGGCCGAACTGGATCAAGTGCGCGCGAACGTCGAGGCCGATGCCACGGTGCTCCCGCTCGGCCCCCTGCCCGAGTCAGCGGTGCACGAGTTCGTCAGCGCGATCGTCGGTTTGCCGGTGAGCGCCAAGTTACGGGCGGTGGTCAAGGGCGCGCGCGGAAACCCGCGCTACGTTGAGGAGACCGTCAACGGTCTGCTGCGAGAGGGCGCGATCGTCTTCGCCGGGGGCTACGCGGACACGGATCCATCGTTGGACGACGCGGTTCCGGACGCCGCGCTCTCGGCGATTGCCGGCCACCTCAGATTCCTGTCCGGGCAGACCACCGAACTCCTGCGCCGGGCCGCCTTGCTCGGCGAACAGTTCTCGCTGGCCGAGGCGGCTATCGCGCTGGACAGGCCGGCATCGGATCTGATCGAGATGGTCGACGAAGCATGCGCGGCCGGGCTGCTGATGGAATCCCACGATCTGCTCGCCTTTCGGCATCCGCTGGTGCACAAGGTCTTCTACGCGAAAATGCCCAATGCCGTACGGCTCGCGATGCACCGGCAGTTGGCGGAAGCGCTGGCCAAGGCAGGTGCACCCGCCGACCGGGTGGCGGCGCAGCTGACCGCGGCACCCGTCACGGTGGATTCCTGGCTGATCGACTGGTTGCTGGCTAACGTCGGGGTGCTGAGCAGCAACGCACCGCATTCCGCAGCGGCGCTGCTGCGCGCTGCGCTCAACCGAGGATCGATATCCAGTGCCGTGCGCGAGAAATTCGCGGCGGCGTTCGCCAGGCTGATGTTCTGGCTGGGGCGGGAACCGGCGAGCTCCGCGCAGTTCGTGGTGGCGCGGACCACCGACAGCCTGCTCGATGCGGACATGCGCTTGATCCTCGCCTACATCTACTACCGCAGGGGTGGTGTCGGCAAAGCCCTCGACGAGATTCGTCCGGCGATGCGGGACGAACTCGTTCCCGAGACGTGGCGGAGCCGGTACACGCCCCTGCTGGCGGCCCTGGAGTCGGCCGAATTCGGCGATCCAGGCAACCGCCAGGCCGTCACAGCGCAACGACGCGACTCCCGCTCGACGCCCGAAACCTCCGACCGGGCACCGGATGCCTTCGAGACGGTGCCCCAACTGGCCGACCTGTGGATGCTTGCATTGGACGACACCATGCTCGCGCTGCAGGACCTCGACCACGTCGACGACGCCCTGGGAGCCTTGCGGGCGGCCGAGCACTACGCGACCTCGCACACCTTGCCCGGGGAGATATCCGTTGCCGGCGTAGTGCATTACTACTGGCTGGGGCTTTGGCCGGACGCACTCGGCAAGGTCAGCGCGATGACCTTGGCGGACTCGTTGACCGAGTCCTACTTGCTGGGTCGCCCGGGTGCTTCCGCGATCCTGCATGGGGTAGCCGCGTTGATCGCCGGGCACCGCAACGAACAGGCCACGGCGAGAGCACACCTGCACTCCGCGGGGCAATGGTCACGGCGCAACCCCACCGGTTTCCTGGCCGGTAGCGATTTCCTGCTCATGGCGCGGTCGCTCCTGGCCGAGGGGCAGGGCCGACTGGAGGCGGCGCTGGAACGGCGCGTCCCCATCCTCACATCGGACTTCGCGCCGATGACGCATCGCTACCGGTGGTTGCCCGGCGTGGCCCGGATAGCGGCGCAACTGGGCGATTCCGAAGCGATGCGGCTGGCGTTGGAAGTGTGCGAGTCCGAGATGAGGCGTGACCGGACGGCGGCACGGGAGGCCGCCGCCGCGCATTGCCGGGGACTCGTCAATCGCGACCTCGGTGCGGTGCTCACGGCGGCCGACCACTACCGGTCCGCCGGCCGCCGGATCGAACTCGCCGGAGCGGAGGAGGACGCCGCGATCCTGTTCGCCGAGCGAAGTCGTTTGGATGACGCCAGAGCCGCGCTGGGAGCATCGCTGTCTACCTACGCCGAATTGGGTGCCGTGTGGAACGTCCAGCAGGCTGAATCCCGGCTGGAGCAGTTCGGCCTCCAGAGGCTGCCAGGCGCAACAGCGCGGGCGTCAGGTGAGGCGGAGCCGCCGGGGGCGGTTCAGGACCTACGCCCCTGACGGCGGATGGTCGCCGTGCCTGACGAACGAGATGGGAGAACGGGGCTCGTTCGTGGCAAGTCACTTCCGGCTCCGCTTTCCCCATTTCGTGACAGTCGGGTTTTTCCGCCTTCTACTACGCTCGGCGGCGTGGACGCCTTGGAGGAGATCAAGCGGCTGAACGCGCACATGTTGCGGACCGTGGCCATCGGCGGTGACGCGCTGGGCGTCGCGCCAGGAGGCAAGCAGCGCGCCAAGGGCTACGTGCGCGCCATGTTGGATGCCGCCGCAGCGGTCCTGAGCGAGCGCACAGGGGACGATCGGCCATTCTCGCACGCACTCGCTCGCGCGGTACTCAGGGACGAAATCAGCCCGGAGGAAGCCCTACGCCTGCACGCTGAGGGCCGGGATACTCTGCTGTAGTTCCTTCCCGAGCTGCCGAACGTCGCTGCCCTGCCGCTTCGCGGATTCCTTGATCAACGGCGCCAGGCGTCCCGCGAGCCGGGCGCTGCGAACGTGCTCGGCGTGGCCGATGGTCTGCTGTCCCACTGTCACGGCTTGATCGGGGTCGCCCAAGGCCAGATGCACCCGTGCGAGGTTGGCGGTTTCGAAGGCCAAGGATCGGTGCTCCCACGGCCGCCGCCCTCGAACGGCAACGTCCAGATCCGCAAAAGCCGCTTCGTAATCTCCACGTGCGATGTGTCCCGCGCCGGTCACGGCTGCGAGGTCCGGAGCGCGAAACCACCGGAATGTGGGGGTATCGCGAGAGAAATCCACGTCGGCGTGGTGGCTTCGCGCCTCGTTGATCTGTCGTGCTGCGTATTCCGAGAAGCCGGCTTTCGCACTGGACCACGCCGCGTTGGCGCAGAGAATCGACATCATCAGTGGGGAACGGTCCACACCGACGGTGCCGAGCTGGAAGAGCTTCGTCGCGGCTGCCGGGTCTCCGAAGTGGAGTTCGGTGCGACCGGCGCAATAGAGCAGGCGAGCGCGCATCATCGCATCTCTTGCCTTGCCAGCAAAGGACAAACCTCGTCCGTAGTGTGCGCGGGCGGTCTCGGTGTGGCCTTCTTCGGTCGCGAACCACCCGGCCGCACTGTGGCAGTAGGCGAGTCCGCTGAAGATCGCCCGCCGCGTCCTTTCGTCGGCCTCGGCCGCATCCAGCGATTCTCCATACTCGACGGCGGAAAGCGCGGCCCGGTACTGGCCGTATCCGCCGTGCCGCCGGTCTGTGGCGCGAAAGGCGTCCACCAGCGCGGTAAGGGCTTGGACATCGCTTGGACGGACCATCGTCGTGAGCGGTTCGGGCTCATAGTCCGTTGCTGGGGCGAACATCTGCCGCTGTTCGTCGCTGACGGTTCCGCCCAGCGCGAGACTGCTCACCAGCGTCATGAACGCGCGTCGCTTCACGTCTTCGTCCTCCTCGCTTGGAGGTTGTCTGTCCGTCCCTGCGTATGGCAGTCCCATCAGCCCGCGGGGGATCGATAGCCCCTCCGCGATGCGTTCCAGGAGCGCATACGACAGGACTTTCCGCCCCCGCATGATGTCGTGCACTTCGCTCTGGTTTTGGCCCGTCCGCATCGCTATGCGGCTCTGCGAGACGCCGCGCGAGTTCAGCAACCGGTAGAGCGCGGAGATGTCACGACGTCCCAGGATCGCATGGGCGTCCGGGTGCCCCCATAGTTCGGTCAGGTCGTCGATCATTCACGTAGCGTACCCAGATGATCACGCTATGAGAGTGACGCGCAACCGGCCGCGCGGGTGAATCTGCGGCGTCTGAGGTTCCGCTACCGGACCGCTCGGGAGCTGGTGCCGAAATCCGTGGGAGGCGGCGCAGGGTGGCCCGGGATTTTCATTCGACTCATCACTCGGCGGTGCCATAGCCTGATCTTGCTGAGGGGCGCCTGAAGTCAGTGCGGATATGGAGACTGGGCATGGGCAAACTGGCCGGCAAGGTCGCGTTCATCACGGGAGCAGCCAGAGGCCAGGGACGCAGCCATGCCGTCCGGCTCGCTCGGGAAGGCGCGGACATCATCGCGATCGACACCACCGCGAAGGTCGAGACCGTCCCTTACGCCTTGTCCTCGGCGGAGGATCTTTCCGAGACGGTGCGCTTGGTCGAAGCACTCGACCGGCGAATCGTCGCACGCGACGCGGATGTGCGGGATTCGGTGGCGCTGGCCAAGGCGGTCAACGACGGGATCGCAGCGTTCGGGCGACTCGACATCGTGCTGGCCAACGCCGGCATCTCCAGCCCGGCGCCGACGTTGGAGATGAGCGACGAAACCTGGCAGGACATGATCGACATCAACCTGACCGGGGTATGGAAGACGCTGAAGGCATCCGTGCCACACATCATCGATGGCGGCCGTGGCGGTGCCGTCGTGATCACCAGTTCGATCGCGGCGATCCACGCGAACCAGAACATCGCGCATTACAGCGCGGCGAAGGCCGGTCTGGTGATGCTGATGAAGGTGATGGCCAAAGAGCTGGCCCCGCACAGCATCCGGGTCAACACCGTGCACCCGACTACGGTCGCCACGAAAATGGTCCTGAACGACGCCGCCTACCGGCTCTTTCGACCAGACATCGAAAACCCCTCCCGCGCCGACTTCGAAGCGGCCGCCAGGACGCTCAACCGAATGCCGGTCGCTGCGTTGGAGCCGTCCGACGTCTCCAACGCGGTCCTGTACCTCGTGTCCGACGACGCGAGGTACGTCACGGGCACCATGCAGGTCATCGACGCCGGCGGCGCGCTCTGACTGCACGACAGCGAATTTGCTGTTCTGCGGTTCCATCGCTGTCTCGCAGCTCATCGGGCGGGACATGGCGCCATCGAGATTCCGGTGTTCTTCGGATTGACCGCTAGGGTCGGTCTTATAAGCGGCGTAAGCCGCTTGCGGTGTGGGACTCAGCTTGTGCCGCTGCGGGTTCTCAGGCGTCGCCTGGCGAAGACAGCCCAGCGCCGCGTATTGGGTATACGTATAAGTAATAAGTTGGACGATGTGGAGTCCGCGGCCTGAGGGATTCTGAGCGGCTTACCTTGACATGATTCGCGCGCCTTTCGAGGGGGTTGGGGCTGTGGGAGGTTCGGTGTTGGGTGGGCCATCCCCGCGATCGGTGGATCGCGGGGGCTGTGTTCCGGAGGTCAAGCCCGGCCTGGCGGCCGCCTCTTCGAGGTTTCAGGCTTGACATCCGGCCCACAGCCCCGGTTCGGCTTTGTATCGCGGGGATGGCCCCGGAGTGGGCTGGCGCAACCGGCGGGTTGCGTTGCCGGGGTGGCGGATTCGGTCGTGGCTGGGGCTGGTGCCCGGTCGGCTTGGGGTTGTTCCGTAAGGGTTTTTGATCGGTCGTGCTGGCGGGCGCCTTCGGCGTGTGGTGGAGGTTTTTGTTGCTGGGTGGGGGTTTTCGGGGTTTTGGTGGGGGTTTCACCTGATCAAGCGATGCTGGAATGCGTGCGAATGGGTGTTCGAATCTGGGAGAATGGAGGCATGGCACCGTTGACGGACACCCGGGACGCGAGCGTGGAGATGATGTCTTCACGGTCGTCTGTGGTGTCGTGCTCGGATGCCGAGCTCATCGCCCGGATTCAGCGCTGTGAGCAGAGCATGCGGGTGGTGATGATGGAGCAGTTGCAGGTTATCGCCGAGGCCGACCGGCGGGGGCTGCATGCCGAGCGTGGTGCGAGGTCGATGCAGGTGTGGTTGCGGGAGCTGTTCAACATCGACCACCGGGACGCCACGACCCGGGTGACGGTCGCCCGTAACGTCGAGGACCGGGCCTCGCTGTATGGCGAGACGATGCCCGCCGAGCTTCCCCAGACCGCCGCCGCCTTGTCGCAAGGCGCGATCAGTGTTGAGCATGCGCGGGTGATCGTGGCGGGCATTCGTCGGCTGCCGGAGTACGCCCGTTGTCACCGGGTGGGGGAGGTCGAGGCGACCCTGGCCGGCTACGCCCGCCAGATGCCGCCGCGTGAGCTGGAGACAATCGCCGAACGAATCAGGTATCTGCTCGACCAGGACGGGGCCTACCAGGACGAGGAGGGCCAGCACGAGGCGCGGGAGCTGCATTACGGGACCGCCCGGGACGGGATGACGGTCATCAAGGCCCGGCTGGACCGCGAGACCGGGGCGAAATTCGTTGCGCTCATCGAGCCGCTGGCCGCCCCGTGCCCGCAAACCGGCGGGGAGAAGGACCCTCGCAGCGCCGGGCAGCGCAACGCCGACGGCTTCGCCGCGCTGCTCGATCTGGCCACCGACTCCGACGGGATGCCGCGTGCCGGTGGGCAACGGCCGCACCTGACGATCACCATCGACTTCGAAGACCTCAAACGCGGGCTGGGTTTCCCCGATGAGCAGGGCATGCCCGGCACGCTCAACACCGGGCGTGCCATCACCGCCGAGAACGCGCGGCGCATCGCCTGCGACAGCGAAGTACTGCCCATGGTTCTCAACGGAGCTGGCCTGCCCCTGGACCTCGGCCGGGCCAGGCGAACCGCACCCGCGCACCTTCGCGCCGCGCTACTCCAGCGCGACGGCAGCTGTTCGTTTCCCGGCTGCGACCGGCCGCCGGGGACCCCCGACGCGCATCACGTCGTGAGCTGGATCGACGGCGGCCCCACCGAACTGGCCAACATGACAATGCTATGCGGCCACCACCACCGCACCGTGCACAACCACCGATGGGAAATCCAGATACGCGACGGCAGACCCGTCTTCATCCCACCACCCACCGTGGACATCAACCGAAGACCACGACCAGGCGGCAAGGCGCTGCCCGCCCAGCATCGCGAACACCTCCGGGACCTCATCCCCACCCAACGGGACCCGGCGGCCGAATCGTGCCGCTCGCGTTCGGAGGCGGCGTTCAGCTGACCGGTGCCGTGGGCTTTGCGGCTACCACGGCCGCAGCCAGCCGCCAGGAGGCATTCGTACCGCTGCGGCGCAGTAGCGGTGCACGCGCGGTGTGCTTCCTTGCGACGGGCCGAAAGTCCCGAGCTCGCTGATGCTTTGTACTTTCTCGGCTTCTGCGGCGACAGGCCCCAATATTTGAGTTACGCATCAATAAGTCGGGGATCCGGGAGTCCAGGCGGCGTCTGATTTTCCACTACTCGCACCGCAGCGCCTTGCTCTTTGCGGACGTCGCCGGCGAATGGTCCCGGCTGCTGGACAGCTGGTGGGCTGGGCGGAAGCCGCACCCTGACGCGTTAAACGCCACTCGGCCACTCTCGCCCACCCGGTAGTCAGCCGGGCGGCGACGGTCTAATCTCGATCAGCATGGCTGGTGATCGAGAAAACGGCCGCCCGGGGCCGATCGAGGATTACGCGTTGCTGTCGGACCTGCGCACCGCCGCCCTGGTCGGCAAGGACGGCTCGATCGACTGGCTGTGTCTGCCCCGCTTCGATTCGCCATCCTGCTTTGCCCGCCTTCTCGGTGGCGACGATGACGGTCATTGGACGATCGCGCCGTCCGGCCCGGTGCAGCGGGTGCAACGGCGCTACCGGGGCAACTCCTTGATCGTGGAAACCGAGTTCCACACCGCGTCCGGAGTCGTGCGACTGATCGACAGCATGCCGCCGCACGAGAAGAATCAGGACGACGAGCCGTGCGTGGTACGGGTGGTCGAGGGCGTCTCGGGTGCGGTCGAGGTCGACCTGAGATGGGTGGTGCGGTTCGCCTATGGCGATTCGGTGCCGTGGGTGTACCAAGACGAGCGCTCGGAGCCGGTGCCCGACCGCTGCATCGTGGCAGTTGCCGGCCCGCATACCGTGGTCCTCCGGGGGGACCTGCTGCCGCAGCGCACGGCCAAGGGGCGCGCGCACGAGTTGGCATTCACCGTTCGTGCCGGCGAAAAATACGCCTGGGTCATGCAGTGGTCGCCGAGTCCGGACGAGTTGCCGGCGCCGATGGATCCGTTGCAGGAAACGAAGGACAGCGAAGACTTCTGGCGGGACTGGACCCGGAAAATCGATTACCGCGGACCGCACGCGTCAGCCGTGTACCGGTCGCTGGCGACCCTGAAAGCGCTGACCTACGCACCCAGCGGTGGCATGGTGGCCGCACCGACGACCTCGTTGCCGGAGGTGTTGAGCGGGAACAGGAACTGGGATTACCGGTACTGCTGGTTGCGCGACGCCACGCTCGTCCTCTTGGCCTTGGACAACTACGGGTGCGTCGAAGAGGCCGCGGCCTGGCGCTCGTGGCTGGTGCGTGCCGTGGCGGGAGATCCCGCGGATCTGCAGATCATGTATGGCGTCAACGGGGAACGGCATCTGCTCGAATGGGAGGCCGACTGGCTGCCCGGATACCACGGTGCCAGCCCGGTGCGGATCGGCAATGCGGCGTTCCGGCAGCGCCAACTCGACGTGTACGGCGAGGTCATGGATGCACTGCACCTCGCACGGGAGCGCGGCCTGACGGAGACCGCCCAGTCTTGGGCGTTGCAGCGCGGCATGTTGCGGCATCTCGAGAAGATCTGGGACCAGCCGGACAATGGCCTGTGGGAAGTTCGTGGCCCCGAGCGCTATTTCACCCATTCCCGGGTCATGGTGTGGGTCGCGTTCGACCGGGCGATCCGCGCCGTCGAGGAGGACGGTTTGCCGGGCCCCGTCGAGAGCTGGCGGGAGATCCGGCATGCTGTGCACACGGAAGTGCTGGCCAAGGCGTGGAACGACGACCTGGGAGCATTCACCCAGTACTACGGTGGCACCACACTCGACGCGGCGACGCTGCTGCTGCCCGCCGTCGGGTTCCTCTCCGGTGACGATGAGCGGGTCCGCAGCACCGTGCACGCCGTGCAGGCGAACCTTCAGCATGGTGTGCTCGTCGATCGCTACACCACCGGCGCGGAAACGAACGAGGTCGATGGGCTGACCGGCCGGGAAGGTTCGTTCCTGGCGTGCTCTTTCTGGATGGTCGATGCCCTGGCGCTGTGCGGAAGGAGGAAGGAAGCGGAGGACATGTTCGCCGAGCTCCTGCGGTTGGCGAACGACGTGGGCCTCTACGCCGAGGAGTACGATGTCCACACCGGACGGTTCACCGGCAACTTCCCCCAGGCGTTCAGCCATCTCGCCCTGATCAACTCGGCGTCGGTGCTCTACGGCGGGCGCACCAGGGAAGAGATCAATCGTCGGGGCACCTCGGCCGGAAGCCGACAGGACTGATTCCGTCCGGGCGGCAGGGGATGCGCTTGCCGGCTCGGCCTATTTCTCGGCTCCAGGAAGGACGCCAGTGCGCACCACGGTGCGCGCCACTTCGGCGAGTTTGACATTGGTGTTCTGCGATGCTCGCTTGAGCGCTGCGAAAGCCATCTCGCTGGAAAGCTGGTATCGCTCCATCAACCTGCCCATTGCTTGGCCGATCTCTTGGCGGGTCTCCATCGCCGTGCGAAGCTGATCTTCTGTGCGTGCACTGTTGAGCGCCACCGCTGCGTGCGAGGCGAGTACCCATCCCTTGCGTTGGCTCCGCAGGTCAAAGGTGTTTCGCGTGTTGCTGTAGAGGTTCAGCGCGCCGAAGTGCTCCTCGGTGTAGAAGAGCTGGAATCCGAGCATGCTGGCGAACCCGAGTTCGCGAGCACGCGGTGCGTAGGCGGGCCACCGGGTTTCACTGGCTAGATCCTCGGATCGGTAGACCTGCTCCTCCCAGGGAACCTTGCCCAGCGCCGCGTCGAAGCAAGGGCCCTCGCGCAATTCCACTTGCGCCTCGTCCGACTCACGCACACGTTCGCTCGTCAACGCCGCCGTATGCAGCCCGTGCTTTCGGTCCAGCAACATGACGCCGCCGTCATCGCAACCCTCCAGGAACTGCAATGCGAGCTCGACCACGCGGTCCAAGACGTCTTGTTCGGCGCGTTGCGACGCGAGATCACGAGCGATCTCTGCGCACCACACGAGAAGATCCTCATCCGTCACGACTCATGCAACCCCTGCATCAAAATGCCACATTCGAACCACATGCCTGAACGAGGTTCAGCGCCGACCTGGCAAGCCGCGCTTCCGCTCGCAGTTTACGCGAGCGCCGCCGAATAGGTTCCCGCCGGACGGAGGGATGACAGCACACCCTGCTGCTCGTCGGCCGCCTCCTCGTCAAGATTGTTGTTATGGGGTAGCATCGGCAGCGGTTGTGCAGTCAGCCGCGGATCAAGCAGAGTACCGACGAGGTGCTGGTCCGGAGTCCTCGACCTGCCGCAGGTTAGTGCGCAAGTCGGGTGTCGCGACTGCGCATCTCTCGGCGGAGCGAGAAGGGGTTAGCGCTGTGACCGCCGATTCCATCACCTTCCAAGCTGCTCGTGCGAACACACGGGCGGCCACCAACGAGCGCACAGCGCCCGGTAAAGCCTTGCGGGTGCGGGTGTCGTACCCGAACTCCGAGTCAATCGTCGTTGCCGCGTTCGGTGAGATCGACGCCGCTACCGTTGCCCGCTACGAAGAAGCGTTGCTGCCACGGCTGTCGGCTGCGGTACGGCTCGTCGTAGTCGATTTGAAGCAGGTTCACTTCCTCGGCGTACCGGGACTCGAGTTGTTGCACCGCGCTCGGCTGCTGGCCGAAGCTCAGGGCGTCGTGCTTCGGCTGGTCGCCGACACCGGTGAGGTTCTTCGGGCATTGGACGTGGCAGGGCTCGCGAGCCAACTGGATTGCTTCTCCACTGCGCTTCCGGCGCTGGCGACAGGTGTCTGAATTGGTGCGGCGGAACCGCACGGCGCCTTACCGCGTCAGACGACTTCGTCGATCCGGCCCGTCGCCACGTCGAAGACGAAGCCGCGCACTGAATCCTTCTTCGGCACGAACGGGCTGTTCCGGATCCGCGCTATCGACTGGCGCACGTCCTCTTGCGGATCGGCGAACGCCTCGGCGGCCCAGGTCGGCTTCACGCCGGTGTCCTGCTGGATCGACAGTTTGAACTCGTCGTCGGTGAAGGTGAGCATGCCGCAGTCGGTGTGGTGGATCAGCACGATTTCCTCGGTCCCGAGCAGCCGCTGGCTGATCGTCAAGGATCGGATCACGTCCTCGCTGACGACGCCTCCGGCATTGCGGATCACGTGTGCCTCGCCTTCCTGGAGACCGAGCGCTCCGTAGACGTTGAGGCGAGCGTCCATGCAGGCCACCACGGCCACCTTCTTGGCCGGAGGCAACGGCAGCGGACCCTCGAAGCCCTCGCTGTAACGGGCGTTGTTGGCGACGAGCTCATCGGTTGCGGACATGGCATAACCTTTCCGTCCAGGATTGGGAATGACTGACCAAGACGGCCGCGCACGCCGATGACACCCGAAGAACGGAGACGAAAAGGGAGGGTCGAAACGACCGCGCGCGGCCTAGCGACAGAACTCGTCGAACTCGTGAACTCGACGGCTCGGCCAGAACGGCTCAAGCTGCACACCGCGCATGCACCTATGCTGCCACCGCGCTACGAGGTTCGGCAAGCGACGAAGCGGGTTGCGCCGTGCCGGTCGTCGTGAGATTCCGGTTTTGCCGGAAGTTGGGGGTTTCAGGGGCCGGTGGGGTCGTGGTGGGGTTCTTTATTGCCGGAAGTCGGGAGCGCCGGCGCGCGGTCGGATCGAATTGCGCGGCATTCACTCGGGTTTACCCGAATGACAGTCTATTGTGGACCAATTGGATATCCGCTGGTGGTGGTATTCTCGCCGAGCGGGCCAGGGGTGGAACCGCGCATAGATCACGCGAGGAACACGCCAGAACTTCCGATCGCGGCACGCCTGATCGCGCCAAATGATCCCAGCCGTCACCACGTCGTTGTTCCCGGGGCTCCGGTATTTTTGCCCGAAGATGCCTGGCCTGGGGGTCCGGCGAGGAAGAGTGTTTTGCGGTCGCGAATCGCGTGCGTGTTCGGGACGCGGTGCCTGACTCGCTTGCGAGTCGCTGGTACGAAAGGGCAGGGTTGTCGGGGCATCGTGCGCCAATTATCGGGAGGCGTTTGACTTTCCGGATGGAGTCGTGATTCACGCTCGTGGGGAAGCTATTTGGATTGCCAGGATTCGCTCGTCCGATCGGGTGAACGAGTGACTTCGCCCAAATTTGCGGTAACGCCGCCCTTGTGCAGGTGAATTTCGCAGTTGTACTCTTCCGGCTACCGGTCGAGTCCGGCTACCGGTCGAGCCGGAGGATTTCACTCGAAGTGCCGCTGAAGCACCACCGTTGGGAGAACTGCGCCTGGCATCGGCGTTCGGACAGCGAGTTCGCCACCGCGATCCGGGTTCTATCGCCCATCGCGTCGTGATTCGGTTAATCATCTCGAATCATCGCAGGATGGGAGGAATCTGCTTGTCGAATACCTCGCATGGTGCCGCGGCCGTGAAGCGGCCAATCGAGAAATAGTCGTCCAGGGAACAGCGGTCTGGTGCGCGAACAATGCTGAAGGTTGAAATGAACGAATCACATGCCCTGCTCGAACCGCCTGCCCTGCTCGATCGGCCCGCAGCGCAACAACCCGACTGGCCGGACCCGTGTGCACTGCGGGAGGTGGTGGATGAACTCGCCGCGCGGCCGCAACTCGTCTCGCCTCAAGAGTGTGATCGGTTGCGGGCGAGACTCGCCTCGGTGGCCGCGGGCGAGGCATTCCTTCTCCAAGGAGGCGATTGCGCGGAAACCTTCGCGGGTGCCACCCCCGGGGCCGTCGAGCGGAAGGTGCGCACACTCCTTCAGATGGCCGAGGTCCTCGCCGCCGGTATGGACCTGCCCGTGGTGACCGTTGGCCGCATCGCGGGTCAATACGGAAAACCCCGTTCCTCGGCAATGGAAACCAGAGACGGTACGGTCCTGCCGAGTTACCGGGGCGACGCCGTGAACGGGATGGACTTCAGCACCGAGGAGCGGACACCGGACCCGGGCAGACTCCTCCAGGCATACCGGACTGCGGCCGACACCCTGGCGCGGGTTCGGGAACTGACCGGAAACCCCGCGCCGGTCCGCCAGGAGTTCTTCACCAGCCACGAGGCGCTGCTGCTGCCGTACGAAGTCGGTCTCAGCCGCACTGACCCGCTGACGGGCCGGCGATTCGGCATGTCGGGCCACATGCTTTGGATCGGGGAGCGGACCAGGCAGCCCGACGGCGCGCACGTGGAATTCGCCGCTGGGATTTGCAATCCCGTCGGTGTGAAGCTCGGGCCGACCGCCGATCCGGCCGACGTGTTGGCGTTGATCGACGGACTGGACCCGGACCGCCAACCAGGCCGACTCACCCTGATCACACGGATGGGCGCAGGCAGGGTCCGCGATGTGCTGCCGCCGCTCGTGGAGCGGGTCGCCGCGAGCGCGGGCCCGGTGACCTGGGTTTGCGATCCCATGCACGGCAACACGTTCTCCTCGCCGAGCGGCTACAAGACTCGTCGTTTCGACGACGTGCTTGACGAGGTCGTGGGCTTTTTCGAAGTGCACCGTGCGCTCGGAACCCACCCGGGCGGCCTGCATCTGGAGCTCACCGGTGAAGCCGTCACCGAGTGCGTCGGTGGGACGCCTGCGGTGACCTTGGAAAGTCTGAACCAGCGGTACGAGACGGCGTGCGACCCGCGCCTGAATCGCGACCAAGCACTTGAACTCGCGGCCGCGGTGGGGGAGCTGGCGAGGCTCGCGCCGGGGGTGGTTGTCTCCTGATTCCAGGTCAGCGGCCTGCCGGCCGGTAGGTGCAGATGAGCACGCCGGTCCCGGTGGTCGTGGTCGAGATCAGTTCGAGCGGGCGGGCCCGACCATCGCCGGGAAACACCCGCTTGCCGCCGCCGAGCAGGATCGGCTGGATCATCAGGCGGTACTCGTCGACGAGGTCGTGTTCGACCAGCTGCGCCGCGAGCGAGGCGCTGCCCATGACCTGCAGCGCCTCGCCGTCTCGTGCGCGCAGCTCGCGCACCGCGCCGATCGCGTCGTCTGCGGGCAGCAAGATCGAACCGGACCAGGTGAGATCGTCCTGGCTGAGCGTGCGGGATGCCACGTACTTGGGGATCTCGTTCATGCGGTCGGCGAATGGGTCTCCGGCGCGGCCGGGCCAGGCGGCGGCCATCGTCTGCCAGGTGCGCCGGCCGAACAGCAGCGCCGCTGTTTTCCGCATGGTCTCGTCGATCATCGAGCCCATGACCTCCGGGTCGAAGTACGGCATCGACCAGCCGCCGTGGGCGAACCCGCCGTCGGTGTCCTCCGCACGGCCGCCGGGCGCCTGCACCACGCCGTCCAGGCTCATGAAGTCACTGAGAATGATCTGCATCGCTACTCCTTGTTCGGGACCCGCTGACCGGCCGGTCAACAAGTAGACCTCGTCCGGGCGGCAAAGTCATCGCCCGCTCCAAGACGGCACCGGCGCTGACGATCCGGCGGACCTATGCACGGAAGCGACGGAAGTTTGCGTACCCGCACACCTCGATTCCTGAATTGCATGTGGCCCTGCGGGTCGGTCGCAGGGCATTCGCTTGCTTTTCGAATGCCCGATGTTATGCTTTAACCGTAATTATTGTGTCGCGGTCTAGCGGGGTTGAGGGGCTGAAGCGGTGGAAACGGGTACGATAGTTCGGTTTGATGGGATCAAGGGTTACGGCTTCATCGCGCCGGATGCCGGCGGTGAGGACGTGTTCCTGCATGCGTCCATTTTGGACGATTCGCTCAAGGAGGTTCTCCGGGGCGGCATGCGGGTGGAGTTCGAGGCGACGCCCGGTACGCAGGGTACGAAGGCCATGTCCGTGCACCTACTTGGTACGCCTTCGCATGCGTCGACGGTGGAGTCGTCCGCCGGGGCGGCGCAAACCTCCGAGGTATACAACAGGCGCGACGATGATGAGCTTTGCGACGTCCTCTCGACGACGGAATTCGCGCAGAAGATCACGGACGTGCTGATCGAGGCCGCGCCCAGCATGACGGGCGGCCAGATCCTTCAGGTGCGCAGGCAGCTCGTGGCGTTCGCGCAGCGCCACGGCTGGGTGGAAACCTGACGGAGGCCAATGCGGACGTCGCCGAGTGCGGCGCTCCGAAGTGATCAGCACTGCTGTTCGCGCTGAAGTAGATCCGCATAGGCGGCCGGGACGCCACGGCGTCCCGGTCGCCTATGCATTTTCTGTCGCCGTATTGCGGCGGATACGGCGTCGGTGCGGTCGCACGTTGGTTGCGCGCTCTTGTCAAAAGGTGTGCGAGTTCACATCATCTCTTCCGCGGGTGCTGCGCGAATGGGCAAAGTAGCGGGGTTCCTGGGGGCCGAATCCGCTCACCTGTTGTCGGGACCTCTCGCGTGGGTTTTGAATAACCCGGCAATCGGTTCAGATGGGGTACCAAACCGGTGCTCAGGCGAGCGAAAACCTGGATGGTGCCACGCCGACGACGATGTCGAGGAAGGTGTATTGCGTATGCGGGCTGCGATCGTCAGCCAGTCGCGGTCGATCAGCTTGAGTTCGGTCCCTGATGCGGGACCGAGCATCGGGCAAACGGTCGATTCGGTGCGCTCCGGTGTTGTGGGGTGGTCGCATGTTTAGGCGCATGTTTAGGCGTGGTGTGCGTGTGGTGTCGTTGTTGTTGGTGGTGTTGGTTGGGTTGAGTGGGTGTGCGGGTGCTGGTGCTTTGGGTGGGGGTGATCGGGTGTTGGTGGTTGGGATTGTGGCGAATCCGCAGATGAAGGATGCTATTGCGTTGTCGCGGGGGTTTGAGCGGGATAATCCGGGGATTCGGTTGAAGTTCGTGCAGTTGCCGGAGAATCAGGCGCGGGCGAAGATTACGGCGTCGACGGCGACGGAGGGGGGTGAGTTTGATGTGGTGATGATCAGTAATTTTGAGGCTCCGCAGTGGGCTGCGAATGGTTGGTTGGAGAATTTGCGGCCGTTTATGGATGCGAGTCCGGGTTATGATGCGGGTAATTTTATTCCGTCTATTCGTGATTCGTTGTCGTATCGGGGTTCGATGTATGCGGTGCCGTTTTATGGGGAGTCGTCGTTTTTGGCGTATCGGAAGGATTTGTTCGCTAAGGCGGGGGTGACGATGCCGGAGCGGCCGACGTGGCGGCAGGTTGCCGAGTTGGCGGCTCGGTTGGATGATCCGGCGGCCGGGGTTGCCGGGATTTGTTTGCGTGGTAAGCCGGGGTGGGGGGAGAGCCTGGCGGTGTTCGATACGGTGGTGAACACGTTTGGTGGGCGGTGGTTCGACCGGGATTGGAATGCGCGGTTGACCTCGCCGGAGTTTCGGGCTGCCGCGCGTTTTTATGTTGATCTGGTTCGGGCGCATGGTGAGGTGGGTGCTTCGAGTGCGGGTTTTTCGGAGTGCGGCACTCGGTATGCGCAGGGTCAGGCGGCGATGTGGTATGACTCGACGGTGATGACCAGCACGAATGAGAAACCGTCGGATAGTGCGGTGGTGGGTAAGTCTGGTTATGTCCCGGCGCCGGTGGAATCGACTCCGGCCAGTGGCTGGTTGTATACGTGGGCGTTGGCGATGCCGAGGGTGGCGCCGGATAAGCAGGCGGCGTGGCGTTTTATGCGCTGGATGACGGATAAGGAGTATGTCCGCACGGTGGGCCGGTCTTTGGGGTGGAGTCAGGTTCCGCCGGGTTCCCGGGTGTCGACGTATCAGATCCCGGAGTATCAGGCGGCCGCGGGTGGTTATGCCGGGGCGACGCTGGAGGGGATCGATTCGGCGAATCAGCAGGCGACGATGACCGGGCCGGTGCCGTATCCGGGGATTCAGTTCGTGGGGATTCCGGAGTTCCAGGATTTGGGGACCCGGGTTTCTCAGCAGCTTTCGGCTGCGATCGCGGGGCAGATTTCGGTGGATGAGGCGCTGGAACGGTCCCAGGAGTATGCCCAGACGGTTGGTAAGTCGTATCAGGAGACGCGATGACTTCGACGTTGTCGGGCCCCTCGGCGGGGGCTGCGCAGGTGGTGGGCCGCCCGGCGGGTTCGCGTGGTGGTGGCGGGTCGGTGTGGCGGCGCAGGCTTCCGTTGTTGCCGGCGTTGGTGTTCACGATCGCGGTCACGCAGGTCCCGTTCGTGGTGACGGTGTTCTATTCGTTCCAGTCGTGGAATCTGGTGCGGCCGGGTTCGCGGCATTTCGTGTGGTTGCGGAACTATCTGGATGTGTTCGCCGATTCCCAGTTCCGGACCGCGATGCTCAACACGGTGGTGTTGACGGTGGTGTGTGTGCTGGTGTCGTTGCTTGTGGGGTTGGGTCTGGCGTTGTTGCTGGACCGGTCGTTTCCCGGGCGGGGTGTGGTGCGCACGTTGTTGATCACTCCGTTTCTGATTCTGCCGGCGGCGGGGGCCCTGTTGTGGAAGACCACGATGTTCGATCCGACGTTCGGGTTGCTCAATTTCGTGCTGGAGCCGTTCGGGGCCGGTGAGGTGGACTGGTTGTCGGAGTTCCCGCTGGCCTCGGTGATGGCGCAGGTGATCTGGCAGTGGACGCCGTTTATGATGCTGCTGGTGCTGGCCGGGTTGCAGAGTCAGTCCCGGGAGGTGCTGGAGGCCGCGCAGGTCGATGGTGCGGGGCGGTGGCGGACGTTCGTCTCGATCACGTTGCCGCAGTTGTCCCGGTATCTGCAGTTGGCGGTGTTGTTGGGGGCGATTTACATCGTCAACAGTTTTGATGCGATCTTTTTGATGACCCAGGGCGGGCCGGGGATCGCGAGTACGAATCTGCCGTATTACATCTATCAGCGGGCGTTCGAGGGTTTCGATGTCGGGCAGTCCTCGGCGATGGGTGTGATCGTGGTCGCGATCACGCTGGTGGTGGCGACGTTCGCGTTGCGGTTGATGTTTAGGGCCTTTGATATCAGTGACGGGGGGAAATAGCGATGAGCGCGCAAACAATCGCCCGAGCCCGGGGTGGGCGGGGGTTGGTGACCGGGGTGACCTGGCTGGTGGCGGTGCTGTTCGTGTTCCCGTTGCTGTGGATGGTGATCACGGCGTTCAAGCAGGAGGCCGATGCCTACACCGATCCGCCGCGGGTGATCTTCTCCCCGACGTTGACGCAGTTGGCGGGGGTGCTGGAGCGGGGGTTCGTGCCGTATCTGGCCAACTCGGCGTTCACCACGGTGGTCTCGACGGTGTTCGTGCTGCTGCTGGCGGTGCCGGCGGCGTATGCGCTGTCGATCGCGGCGGTGCCGGGCACCCCGAACGTGCTGGGGTTTTTCCTGTCCACCAAGATGCTGCCGGTGGTGGCCGCGATCATCCCGTTGTATGTGATCTCGCAGAATCTGGCGTTGCTGGACAATGTGTGGATCCTGGTCATTCTCTACACGGCGATGAACCTGCCGCTGGCGGTGTGGATGATGCGGTCGTTTTTCCTGGAGATGCCCAGGGAAGTCATCGAGGCCGCCCGGGTCGACGGGGCCGGTCTGGCGGTGATGCTCTACCGGGTGATCCTGCCGGTGGTCGCGCCCGGTATCGCCGCGACCGCGTTGATCTGTGTGATCTTTTCCTGGACCGAGTTTTTCTACTCGGTCAACCTCACCGCCGCCCAGGCCGGCACGGTGCCGGTGTTTCTGGTCGGGTTCATCACCAGCGAGGGCCTGTACTGGGCGCAACTGTCGGCTGCGGCGCTGCTGGCGTCGCTGCCGGTGATGATCGTGGGCTGGATCGCCCAGAACCACCTCGTGCGCGGCTTGTCCATGGGCGCGGTCAAATAACCCCCCACACACCCCAAACGCTTTTTCCCGGACGCCCCGGGGACAGCCGAACGTCCCGGGCACAGACTTGGAGGCAGCACATCATGGCAGAAGTCGCCTACGCGGAGGCTTCCCGCATCTACAGCGGCACCCACGCCGTGCGCGCGGTCGACCGCCTCAACCTCTCCATCGACGACGGCGAGTTCCTGGTCCTGGTCGGCCCCTCGGGATCGGGTAAATCCACCGCCCTGCGCATGCTGGCCGGGCTGGAAGCCGTCGACGAAGGAGAGATCCGCATCGGCCACCGGGCGGTGAGCACCCTGGCACCCAAAGACCGCGACATCGCGATGGTCTTCCAGTCCTACGCCCTCTACCCCCACATGAGTGTCGGGGAGAACATGGGCTTCGCCCTCAAACTCCGCCGCATGCCCGCCGCCCAGATCAAAGACAAAGTCGCCGAAGCCGCCGCGATGCTGGATCTGACCAAATACCTCGACCGCAAACCCAAAGCCCTCTCCGGCGGCCAACGCCAACGAGTGGCCATGGGCCGGGCCATCGTGCGCGAACCCAGCGTGTTCCTCATGGACGAACCCCTGTCCAACCTCGACGCCAAACTCCGCGTGGAAACCCGCGCCAACATCGCCGCACTCCAGCAACGCCTGGGCACCACCACCCTCTACGTCACCCACGACCAGGTCGAAGCCATGACCATGGGCGACCGCGTCGCCGTGCTCGCCGACGGCGTGCTCCAGCAATGCGCCAGCCCCCGCGAACTCTACGACCACCCCGCCAACTCCTTCGTCGCCGGCTTCATCGGCTCACCCGCCATGAACCTGCTCACCCTGCCCCTCGACGCCACCGGCGTGCAGATCGGCGGACTGAGCATCCCCCTGCCCCGCACCGTGCTCACCCACGCCACCACCCACCAACTCGCCGAGGTCACCTTCGGCATCCGCCCCGAATCCCTGCGACCGGCTACCGACACCGAAAACGGCTTCGACCTCACCATCCGCCTGGTCGAAGAACTCGGCTCCGACGCCTACCTACACGGCCTCATCGGCGACACCGACCACAAAATCGTCGTCCGCGTCGACGGCCGCACCCCACCCCAAATCAACCAGAAAATCCGCGTCACCATCCGCAACACCACCGAAATCCACACCTTCGACCCCAACACCACCCAACGCATCACCGGCTGACCAGCGAGTTCCGCAGATGTGGCGGCGGTCGGGCGGGGTGGTACGCCTCGACCGTCTACCGGGTCCTCCATCGTCGGCTTGGGCCGGACGAAGGAGAACCCGGGTCGCCGCGGTCTGCCCAGGAGTGCAGCCCAGGGGGACGTGCTGACCAGCCACTGTGACGACCGTCTCGGCGAAACGCGTTTCGCCACACGGCGGGTGCGTGACGAGGCAAAGTGGGTTAGCCGAACGGTCAGTTCTGGTCGTGGAATCGGCTAGCGTATCGAGTTTCAGGCATGGTTGATTGAGGGGCACCGGATCGAGGAGGAGTGCGTTGGTAACGACCGATCTGCCGGGGGGCACCGGGTCCCCGTTGCAGCAGTTGGAGTCCGAGATGGCGGACGCTCGTGAGTACGTTCTGCGGTGCCGTGCCTCGGGAGACGAACAGGCGGCCCAACTCCACGTAGTCTGGATCGACCTCCTGCTGGATGAGTGGAACCGGCGCCAGTCGCTCGCGCAACAGTCTTTACCAGGGCAAACCCGTGTAGAGATGACATAGAGAATTCGTGAAGACGGGCTTCGCACACTGAGATCACATCATCACTCAACGTGTGGGAGACACCGATGGACCGAGTGCGAGTGGCTGTGCAGGCTGTAGACCCCATCACCCTCGCCGGCCTCACCAGCTGCCTGAAGTCGCGGCCCGAGTTGTTCGTGGTGCCGACGCATGCCGAGGCCGACGTGATCGTGTTCGCCGCGGACCGCATCAACGCTCAGGTCCTGGCCGACTTGCGGCAGTCGGCACAAGAAGTCTCCGTGCCCCGCGTGCTGGTGACCAACGAACTCAACCCCGCCGACGTGCTCAGTGCGGTCGAATCCCGCGTGGTGGCGGTGCTACCGAGAACGGCCGCGACCGGTGCGAGACTGATCAACAGCGTCCTCGCGGCGGCCAACGGCGGCGGCGTGATGCCGCCCGACCTGCTGGGCGAGCTGCTCAAGCAGATCGACTACCTGCAGCGTGAGGTGCTGACGCCGCGCGGTTTGAGCTCGTCCGGCCTGACCACGCGGGAAGTCGACGTGCTGCGGTTGATGGCCGATGGCATGGACACCGCGGAGATCGCGCAGAAGCTGTGCTACTCCGAACGGACCGTCAAGAACGTCATCTACGGCGTGACCAGCCGCCTCAACCTGCGCAACCGGCCGCACGCGGTGGCTTATGCCATGCGGGCCGGGGCGATCTGACCACGTCCGAAAACGGTTCTAAGAGCGTGCCATCCGCACCTGGGGCGGCTCTGTCGCGCTCTCCGGGGGGAATCGCCGGAACCCGAAAACCTCGCAACGGCATAGCACGGGGGAGGACCTCGATGTTCACCATGGATGCGATGGCCACGAAAGCGGCCCGATGCGTGCTGCCCTGCACTGATGCGCAGGGCCGCGACTCCGAATTGACGCTGGTATTCGCCGATAGGCAGTTGCTGTTGACCGCACCGGATGGAACCGATGCGGTCCTCACTCCCTTGCAGGCCGAGCGGTTGCGCGCGGCATTGCGCGACCTGCTACTGGACGTCGACCCCAGCGACTACCTCTGACGCTGGGGCTACGGTCTGTTTGTAAGCGGCGTAAGCCGCTTGCGGTGTGGGACTCAGCTTGCACCGCTGCGGGTTCTCAGGCGTTGCCTGGCGAGGACAGCCCCAGCGCCGTGTATTGGGCATACATCAGTCGGGGATCGGCGGAGTCCAGGCGTCGTCTGAGGTTCTGCTACCCGCACCGCTACGTAAACCACTTTGAAACACTCTCAGGAGTTGACCGGAACGCGCCTGCCGACTTCGTCGACGATTGCGACCCGGGAGTGCGCGTTGAGCTTGCCCAGTATGCGGGCGACATGGCTTTGCACCACGCGCCGCGGCACCGCCAATTCGGACGCGATGTCGGGGTTGGAACGGCCCTCTGCGACGAGAATCGCGATCTGGATTTCGTCGGGGGAGAGGGCTTCCCATCCGTCGGCGGGGCGGACGAGTGCGGTGTGCGGGTTCGAACGGATCCCGAACCTGCGCAGCCGGGATTCGGCCCGGCGGATGTCCCAGCGGGCGGATAGCTCGGCGAAGTGCCGGATGGCCTCGTCGAGCGCGCGCTGTGCCTCCTTAAGCAGACCCCGTTGCGCCAGCAGCAAGGCGGCGTCCTCCAGCGCCGCGGCGAGTTCGACCCGACGTCCCACCTCCCGGTAGTGCCGTGCCGCGGCCATGATCGGTTCGGGGTCGCCCGCGATGAGCCCTTGGCAGCGGGCGGCCGCGGCGAAGGCCCGGGCCGGCTGGCTCTCCTTGGCCGCTTCGTTCTGGCAGACCTCCAATGCCTGGTGCGCTCGGTCGTGGTCGCCGAATTCGACGGCCAGCCGGACGAAGTCGGGCAACCACTGGTGCCGCAGCATCAGGGGCGCGAAGGTGGGGTTGAGGACCGGATCGAGGACGGACAGCGATCTGTCCTGCTCGCCGCGCTGTTCGGCCACGAGAGCCTGGGCGACCAGCAGGAAGTCGCAGCTTTCCCGTTCCGCGCCGGTGGATGGCGAATACTCCTCGGCCGCGTCGAGGTGCCGCGCGGCCATCTTGACGTCTTCGCGCCGTCCGGCGATCAGCGCGCCGACGCCGTGCGAAAGCAGTGCCGCCGGCCCGGGTTCACGCAACCCGTAGAAGGAGATCGCCGGGCCGTCCTCGGTCAGGGTCTGCAATGCCAGCATGGCGTCGTCCCAGCGGCCCACCCAGTAGTAGTGCACCGCTTCGGTCACCTGCAGGCCGCTTGACGGGATGTGTTGGGCCGCGACCTCTCTGGCCGCGCGCATGGTCGTCTCCGCTTCGTCGAGGCGATCCAGGTTCTGCAACGTGAACGTGCGGTTGTCCAGCAGGTCGAAGCGGAACTCGGAAAGGTCGGCATCTCGACCGACCACCTCCAGCGCCTGGTCGATGTGCGCGAGCGCGCGTGCGTGGTCCCTGCGCACCGAATCCACCAGCCACATGGTCTGCAAGGCGTGCGCGATGGGGTAGGGCTCATCGGTGATCATCGCCTGCGCATAAGCCTCGTCGGCGCTCTTCTCGGTCGCGTCGAGATCGCTGAGATCGCCACGCCGGAAGTTCGCCAGCAACGACCGGTGCCTGGCGCGCCAGATCTCCGGGACCGCCGGATCGTTGGCCGCATTTCCCAGCGTGTCGATCGCCGCAGGTGTCATGCCTCGCCGATGCAGCATCGCCGCCAGCAGTTGCCGCATCTCCGCCGACCGGTACGGGTCTGTCGCGATTGCGAGGGCTTGGCGCGCTTCCGTTTCCGGGTCGCGTCCCGCCCGGAACAGCACCTTGACGAGCGCGACGAGCAGCACCTCTCGGTTGGGGTCGTTGGCCGGGCAGCTTTGCAGCGCGCGTTCGAACAGGTCGATGGCGATCAGTGGCGCGCGGTTGGAGACCGCGACGTTGTTGTCGCTCAACCATTCCAGCACCCACCGGTCGTCGGCGGCCGGTGCGGCAAGGAGGTGTTCGGCGACCTGTTTGACCGGGGCGCCGTTGCTGGCGAGTGCTTCGGCCGCCTGCCGGTGCAGAGCACCTCGCACCGCTTTCGGAATTCCGTCGTAGAGTGCCTGACGCAATAGCGGGTGCCGGAACGCCAGTTGTGTCTCCGCGTCAACGAGCACGTTGGCCGCGACGGCTTCCTCGAAGGCCCCTAACAGTTCGAAGACCTGTCGGCCGGTGGCGGCGGCGATGTCGGTGACGGAGAACTCCTGCCCGAGCAGCGCGCCCCAGCGGAGCACTTCCCGGGTGGGGGCGGAGAGGAAGTCGAGCCTTCTGCCGATCGCGGCGACGAGGGTTTTGGGGGCTTCGGCGATCGAGGAGGCGGGGACGTCGGCGGTGCCGTTGGCGATCTCCACGACATTGGCGCGGATCAGAGCGTCGGTCATTTCTTGCACGTACAGCGGGTTTCCCGAGGCGCGGCCCGCTATTTCCCGCAGGACGGGCCCGGGTTTGGCGCCGACGATCTCGCCGAGCAGTTGCTCGGTCTCCAGGTCGGTCAGCGGTTCGAGGTGGAACACTTCACCGTCTCGTGATTCGACGGCGCGGCGCAATTGCCGCAGCTCGACCCGTTCCGGAGCGGGACGGGTCGCCGCCACCAGCAGCAGCGGCAGCTGGCGCGTTGCCGCGCAGAGCCGATGCCACACCAGCACGCTGGCTTCGTCGGCCCATTGCAGGTCGTCGATGACCAGCAGCAGCGGCGAGGTCGCGCACAACTCGTCGACGAGCGCGAGCAGCTGGTCCACCGGTTCCGCGGCGTGCTCGCCGTGCAGGGTGGCGGCCAGTCGTGTCCGCCGGGTATCCGGTGCGGTCGCGTCGATGCCTAGGCATTCGGTCATGACCTGGAGCGGGAATCGCTGGCTGAGCTCGTCGGCGACCGCCCACGCGAGCTGGCAACCACGGCGCCCGGCGTCGGCCAGAGCGACCGTGAGCAACTCCGACTTGCCGATGCCGGGCTCACCCTCGATCCATACCGACCGGCCCCGGCCCGACAACACCTCCGACACCAGCTCCCGCAGCCGCGCGGTCGGCACCGCACGCCCGACGAAGCGCCTTTCGGCGTTGCGCTGGAGCGCGCGGGTGACATGGGCCGGCACGATCGATAGCGGCGCCGCCCCGGCCGAGGCAGCCCTGGCCGGGGTCGCGTCCAAGGCGGGATCGTTGGCCAGGATCCGCTCGTGCACCCGGCTGAGCTCGGGACCGGGTTCGATGCCGAGTTCCTCGACCAGGACCTGGCGGGTCTCCCGGAAGACCTCCAATGCCTCCGCCGGCCGCCCGCTGCGATAGAGCGCGGTCATCAGCAACACGCGCAGGGACTCGCGCAGCGGGAACTCGCGGACCAGCCCGGCCAGCTCCGCCGCCAGCTCCACATGGCCACCCAACGCGAGCACCGCCGTCGCCCGGTGTTCCATGGTCGCCAGCCGCAACTCCGCGAGACGCTCGCGCTGGAGTTGTGCGAAGGGGCCCGGAACACCGGAAAGCGCCTCCCCGCGCCACAAATCCAACGCGGCATCCAGCGATTCCACCGCCGTCTCGTGATCCCCGGCCGTGAGCTGTTGTCGTCCCTGCTCGCGCAGCCGGTCGAAGACGCGCACATCCAGGGCTTCGGGCGCCAGCTGCAGCGTGTAACCGGCGGGCTGCGAGATCAGGACACCCGCGGTCGACCGGCGCGAACGATTCGGCTCCAGACTGCGTCGCAACCCCGAAACATAGGTATAAACGCTGCCTTCCGCGCTAGCCGGCGGCGACTCACCCCACAGCGCGTCGATGAGTTCGTGCCGGGACACGACGTGGTTGGCATGCAACGCCAGCACCGCGAACACCGCTCGCTGTCGGGCCGGACCGAGAGCGACCTCGTTCTCCCCCAGCCAGGCGCGCGACGGTCCCAGCAACTCGACTTTGAGCGGGCCACTCGCGCTCGTCAGCATAACCCCCCTATTCCCAGTTTCGAGCAAATTCAGAGGCATCTCCAAACTAGGGCACTTTTGGGCACGAATCCGTGCCCGACCGGCTGTGTGCCCGAAGGATTGCCTGTTTTTACATGTGGTTGCGGTCGCACGCGATTTTCGGCTGCAACTGAGGTGATAGATTCGGGCAAGTGGGTGAATTCGCGCTCGTCGGACGCTTGCGGAGCGTCGTCGAATGTCTGCTCAATTGAGCGCTTTGCCGCAGGTATCGAGGGAGATTCGCGAATGGGAATCCACTGCTCGGTGGGCGGGCACCGGACGGTGCGCACGGGGCGGAGATTTCGTGAAGAAGATATGGGGTCGTGGCGGCCATGCTTGTTCCCGGTCAGGAAACGACGCTAGGGAGTTCGCCATGACGGTCAATGATCACCAGACGGTTCTCGTCACCACGGTCTTCAACCTGGTCGCCCCGGCAGGGGTGCTCGCGCCGGTTGGAGTGGAACTACGCTACGACAGCCGCAACCCGTACGAGGTCGGCATCAAGTTCAACGTGGGCAGGACCGGCCAGGTGGATTGGGTGGTCGCCCGCGAGCTGGTGGCCGACGGGCTTGTCGTCGACAGCGGGCATGGCGATGTGCGAATCCGGCCTAGACGGGACGTGTCGGGATTGGTCGTGATCGCGTTGAGCTCGCCATCCGGCCAGGCCACCTTCGAAGCCGACGCCGATGAGTTGATGGAATTCTTGAACGATACCTACGACGTCGTCGCACCCGGCGAAGAGCACAAGTGGATGAGCATCGACGACGCGCTGAGCAGATTGCTCCCGCACGACATGTAGCCGATCGGCACCCCGGACCGCGGTGTTGTCCGGTGCGTGGGGTGTCGTCCGGTCCGTGGGTGCGGCCAACTGATGGCAGGCCGGTCGTGTCGAAATAGGCATATTTCGACACCGGCGATGAAGAAAACTTGTCCGTGCGGTGAACGACGAGAACGCCAGGGGAGTGGGGCCGCCCGCGCAGTTGCTCAGCGACGCGCACTCGTGCGTCGCGGTGTGCCTGGGGAACCGGGTCCTCAGTGGACGTCCCGGGGTCCCGGAACTGATCCACGAGCCGGCCGCCGAACCAGGACAAGCGGGGCGCAATCGATTTCTCCGGAGTGCCCGCAACCGCCGGTTCCGCGGTCAATACCCTTGTGGCCGAATGGTTTCGGGTGGCGGCCCGGCGGAGCAGATCACGAACCTGAACCGGTTCGCACTGAGCCGCATGGTTACCCCAACAGGCAGTCTATGCTTCCTCTTCTGGACACACCCGTCGGGTACGCGGTAGACCAACGGGCACACTGCCCAGTGCGTCGCGACCCCGGAGACAAGGAAGTGCAATGACACGAAGGCGTTCGTTGTGGTCTGTACTGGCCGTGACTACGGCCCTAGCGGTCGTGTTAGGCGGCTGTGCTGGGGGTGGCGCTGACAGCGGCAAAATCGTGATCAAGGTCGCGACGTTCGGTGAGTTCGGTTACGAGCCGTTGTTCGCGGAGTACGAGGCGCAGCATCCGAATATTCATTTGGAGGCTCAGGTCTCGGACTTTGAGGCGCATCACAAGGGGTTGGCTACCGCGTTGGCGGGTGGGCATGGAGCTGCGGACGTTGTTGCGGTGGAAGAGCAGTATATGCCGCAGTTTATGCAGTCGAAAGACAAGTTCGTGAATCTGGCCGATTTCGGGGCTCAGGATCTGAAGAGTCAGTGGTCGGACTGGAAGTGGGCGCAGGGGGTCAGCAAGGACGGTAGCTTCGTTCTCGGGCTCGGGACGGATATGGGGGGCCTGGCGACGTGTTATCGGCGTGACCTGTTCGCGCGGGCCGGGCTGCCGACCGATCGCGCTGAGGTGGCTCGGTTGTGGCCCACGTGGGAGGATTATGCGCGGGTTGCCGACCGGTTCAGTGCGGCGGTGCCTGATGTGAAGTTCGCGGACTCGGCGGGGAGTATCTATACCGCGATTCTGAACCAGTCCGAGGAAAACTTCTTCGCGAAGGCGGATGATTCGTTCATCGCGGATCACAATCCGAACCTGCGGCGGGCGTTTGATATCGCGGGGGGAATCGCGGCGAAGGGCCAGACGGCGCGGGTGACGACGTATACGCAGGCGTGGAACGTCGCGGTGAAGCAGGGCACGTTTGCGACGATGAACTGCCCGGCGTGGATGCTGGAGCAGATCCGGTCGGCGGGTGGCGATGCCAATGCGGGGAAGTGGGACGTGACCACCGTGCCGGGGAACAGCGGTAGTCAGGGTGGTTCGTTCTTGACGGTGCCCAAGCAGGGTGCGCATCCGCGGGAGGCCTACGACGTCGCGAAGTGGTTGACTGCGCCGGAGCAGCAGAAGCGGATCTTCTTGCAGAGTGGGAGTCTGCCGAGCGCGCCGGCCGCGTATAAGGACCCGGCGGTGATTGGTAAGACCGATCCGTATTTCAGCAATGCACCGGTGGGGCAGATTTATGCGACGTCGGCGGATACGTTGCGGCCGAATTACCGGGGAACCAAGGACAGTGTGGTGCGGCCGAAGTTCGGGCAGGCGCTGGGCCGGGTGGAAGAGGGTAAGCAGACCGTCGACCAGGCGTGGGCCGAGGCCGTGCAGCAAGCACGCGACGCGCTGAAGTAGTAAGGAAGCAGATGTCACCGCTTCGGGTGTCGACGGCGCCTTCCCGTCAGCCGGCCCGCGCTGATCGTGGGCCGGCTGACGGGGCGCGTCGGAGGTGGGTGCTGACGCGACTTGATAACCGGGTGACGCCGTTTTTGTTCATCGCTCCGTTCTTTGTGTTGTTCACGGTGTTCGGCGTTTTCCCGTTGCTGTATACCGCGTGGGTGTCGTTGCATGACTGGCAGTTGATCGATGGTGATCAGGGCTTTGTGGGGTTGGCGAATTATGCCAAGTTGTTCGCCGACCCAGATTTTTACAACGCGTTGTTCAACACGATGAGTATTTTCCTGCTCTCGACGGTTCCGCAGTTGCTGGCGGCGTTGGGGATCGCGGCGCTGCTGGACCGGCCGTTGCGGGCCGGGACGGTGTGGCGGGCGGGTGTGTTGCTGCCGAACGTGGTGTCGGTGGTGGCGGTGGCGTTGGTATTCGGGCAATTGTTCGCGCGTGATTTCGGCGTGGTGAACTGGGTGCTGGGTCTGGTGGGGGTGGATCCGGTGGACTGGGGGGCGCAGCGGTTGCCCTCGCATGTGGCGATCGCGACGATGGTGATCTGGCGGTGGACGGGGTATAACTCGCTGCTGTATCTGGCTGCGATGCGGAATGTGCCGCGGGAGTTGTATGAGGCCGCGGCGCTGGACGGGGCGTCGCGGTGGCGGTCGTTTTGGTCGGTGACGGTGCCGGGGATCCGGCCGACCATCATTTTCACGGTCGTGGTGTCCACGATCGGTGGGTTGCAGTTGTTCGCCGAGCCGCAGTTGTTCGATGCCTCGGGCACGGCCGGTGTGGGCGGCAGTGACCGGCAGTTCCAGACGGTGACGATGTATTTGTATGAGAAGGGGTTCGGTCTTTTCGATGCGGGGTATGCCGCGGCGATCGCATGGGTGTTGTTCGTGGTGTGCGTGCTTTCGGCGCTGGTGAATTTCTGGCTGGCGCGCCGGATCCGAGCAGGAGGGTGAGGCCGGTGGCTGCCGGTGTCGTGAACCCCGCATCGTGGCGGGACGAGCGAGCAACGAGTGGGGCCACGAATGGCGGGGCCGGGGATGGCCGGGCGGCGGGGGCGCGGCGGCCCGGGGTGCTCGTTTATGCGCTGCTGGTGGGGGTGGTGGCCGCGTCGGCGTTTCCGCTGTATTGGTCGTTTGTGGTGTCCTCCAGTGATTCCTCGGCGATCGGTGAGGCGAGCCCGCCGCTGATTCCGGGTGGGTATTTGCTGGACAACGTCCGCCGGGTATTCGACACGGTGGATTTCTGGCTGGCGTTGCAGAACTCGTTGATCGTGTCGGGCACGGTCACGTTGTCCAACGTGGTGTTGTCCAGCCTGGCCGGGTTCGCTTTCGCCCGGTTGCGTTTTCCGGGCCGTAACTCGTTGTTCCTGGTGGTGATCGGCACGGTGATGGTGCCCGCACAGCTGGGGGTGATCCCGCTTTACATGGTGGTGGGTGAGCTGGGCTGGTACGGCCGGCTGGAGGCGGTGATCGTGCCCGGTCTGATCAACGCGTTCGCGGTGTTCTGGATGCGGCAGGCCTGTGAGGAGGCGGTGCCGACCGAGCTGGTTGATGCCGCGCGGGTGGACGGGTGCTCGTTGTGGGCGGTGTTCTGGCACGTGGCTGTGCCCGCGATCCGCCCGCAGGCGGCGGTGCTGGGCATGGTGACGTTCATGGCGGCGTGGAACGATTTCTTCTGGCCATTGATCGTGCTGGATCCCAACGAGAGCCTGACCGTGCAGGTGGCCTTGTCGCGGCTGGCCAGTGGCTATTTCCTGGACTATTCCCTGATGTTGACCGGTGCGACTTTGGGGGTGTTGCCGGTGATCATCGTTTTCATCGTGTTGGCGAGGCAGATCGTCAATGGAATCACACGCGTGTCGGTTAACGGATGAGGTGGTTATGACCAACGAACAGGTACTCGGTTTCCCGCAGGGTTTCATATGGGGGGCGGCGACGGCCTCTTACCAGGTCGAAGGCGGAGCCAAGGAAGATGGCCGCGGCCCGTCGATCTGGGACACCTTCGCCGCCCAGGAAGGCAAGGTCCTCAACGGGGATACCGGTGAGGTGGCGTGTGATCATTTCCATCGTTATGCCGAAGACGTGGCGCTGATGGCCGAGCTGGGCCTGCCGGCGTACCGGTTCTCGGTGTCCTGGCCCAGGGTCATGCCCGATGGGCGCACCCTGAATCCTTCCGGGATCGCGTTCTATGACCGGCTCGTGGATGAGCTGCTGGGCCGCGGTATTTCCCCGATGGTCACTCTTTACCACTGGGATCTGCCGCAGGCGCTGGAGGACTCGGGCGGCTGGCGGGTGCGGGATACCGCCGCGCGGTTCGCCGATTATGCCGTGGCGGTGCACGGTGTGCTGGGTGACCGGGTGCGGGACTGGACGACGTTGAACGAGCCGTTCTGTTCGGCGTTTCTGGGTTATGGCAACGGGGTGCACGCGCCGGGTATCGCCGAGCCTGGGACCGCGTTGGTGGCCGCGCATCATCATCTGCTGGCTCATGGGCAGGGGATGGCCGCGTTGCGGGCCCTCGCTCGTCCGGATCAGCGGTTTTCGCTGGTGCTGAACTTTTCGCCGGTGCTCACCGATGCCGATGATGCGGCTCATCGTGAGGCGGCGCGCAAGTTCGATGGCATGCACAACAGGATGTTTCTTGACCCGGTGCTCGGCCGGGGTTATCCGCAGGACGTGCTGGCTGATCTTGAGCACCTGAACGCTCTGGAGCCGGCGATCCGGGAGGGTGATATGGAGTTGATCACCACGCCGCTGGACTGGCTTGGGGTCAACTATTACGCGCCGACACGGGTGGCGCCGTTGCCTGATGTGTCGGTGCCCAGCAATTGCGGGCTGCCCGGTATGCGTGGTTTCAATGTGCTGCCGCCTCGGGGTCCGTTGACGTCGTTCGGCTGGGAGCAGACTCCGGGTTCGCTGACCGATCTGCTGGTCTGGCTGCACGAGCACTGTCCCGAGGTTCCGCTCGTGGTCGCCGAGAACGGGGCCGCTTTCCCGGACACGCTGGACAATGGCCGGGTTCGTGATTCCCAGCGGGTCCGCTATTTCGCAGATCACCTTCGCGCCGTGCATGCCGCTATCGAGCGTGGTGCCGATGTCCGTGGTTATTTGGCGTGGTCCTTGCTGGACAACTTCGAGTGGGCGATGGGTTATACCCAGCGTTTCGGCCTGATCCACGTCGACTTCGACACCCAGCAACGCACCATCAAGGACAGCGCCCGCTTCTACTCCAGCGTCGTGGAAAACAACACCGTACCAACTGGGGACTACGCAGAGCTCGCGGTGGACTAGTACCGACGCATCTCAGGCACCGATGGCCGGTTCGGCGCTGCACCTGCCATCGTCTCCCGAAGCGGGGCGATCCCCCGAATCCGGGATTATCAGCCGAAAGTCTGGGGTCGCGATCACCCATTCGCGACGGAGCGCTTGAGCTCGAATTCGCGCGTCGCCCTGGTCGGCCGTGAATAGGTGTACGGGCAACATCGCCACCGCGATCAACCTGCACCTATTTCGTCAAAGTCCGGCGCGGCGAACATTTTCCACTTTGCCGTGTTGACGGTGCCGGAATGGCGTCCCCATAACGTGCCCGATCTTGCCGCACCGGGTCGGCCGACGCCATCAACGCGCGGCTGGTCGTTGTGCACGAAATCGCGCCGACCCGCGGACACCGCCCGTCACTGGAGGTCTTGTGGCAACTGTACGAAGGGCTCCGCAAGCTGGCGTGACGTCATCGCTCGACCGCTCGCTCCGGGCCGAACCGCACCAACACGGCCGCGAGGAGGAATGAGACCACGGCCGAGGCCGCTACGCCGGCGAGCACGCCAACATGGCTGCCCCGGGGTGTGACAGCCAGCAACGCGATGATGCTGCCGGGGGAGGGGGTCGCCGTCAGCCCCGCTCCAGTGGCGGCGAAGATGAAGATCCCGACCGCGCTGCCGCCCATCGCGGCGAGGATCAACTGCGGTTTCGCCAGGACGTAGGGGAAGTAGATCTCGTGAATACCGCCGAAGAATTGGATCAACACCGCGCCCGGGGCGCTGGCCCGCATCGACGTCGTTCCGAAAAACGTGCAGGCGAGCAGGATGCCGAGGCCGGGGCCGGGGTTGGTTTCCAGCAGGAACTCGATCGCCTTGCCGCTCTCCGCGGATGCGGTGACACCCAGCGGAGACAGGACGCCGTGGTTGATCGCGTTGTTGAGGAACAGCACCTTGGCCGGTTCGATGATCAACGCGGCCAGCGGTAGCAGGCCGAGATCGATCAGCGCTTGCACCCCGTCGGCCAGCGTCCTGGTCATCACCTCGATCATCGGCCGGACCCCGATCATGCTCAGAATCGCAACCGCGCCGCCGAGAATGCCCGCGCTGAAGTTGTCCACCAGCATCTTGAAACTCGGCGCCACCCGGGCGCCGATGCTCAGATCGAACCACCTCTGGAGCAGTGCCGCCGCCGGACCGATGAACATGGCGCCGAGCAGCATCGGGGTGTCGGCACCGACCACGAGCCCGATGGTCGCCACCGCGCCCACCACCGCGCCGCGCTGCCCGTGGACCACCCTGCCCCCGGTGTAACCGATGAGAATGGGCAGCAGCACCCTGATCATCGGTTGGATGATGGCGGCCAAGGTGGCGTTGGGCAGCCAGCCCTCGGGAATGAAGAGTGCGGTCATCAGGCCCCAAGCGATGAACGCCCCGATATTGGGCATCACGATGCTGGCCAAGTGCCCGCCCCATCGCTGGATCGTCGAACCGACTTGCCAACGCGATGGCTTTTCTTCGGCGGTGTTCGTCATCCTCAACTGTTCCCTGGTGTTTCCAGCTATCGGCGCAGGCCGTGCGTCGAAAGCAACATGACCCTGACCCGTTGCATCGGTGCGCTCCTTCGGTGCAGTGCATCGGGAGTCAGGGTCAATCGAGCTCGGGTTTGGTGGTGTGGACGGCGTGCCGCGTCCGCCGCGGTCGACACTGGCGGTGCCGCCGCTCACCGTTTATCCGGCCCAGCCGTCAAAGTCGTCGTCGGCGCTGTTGCGGCAGCCGATAGTGACGATGCGCTGTGGCAGGCCGCACGCAGCTCACCGCACTACGTCTGCGTAAACAACGGAAATTACCGGGTAATGCACTTTCCTCCCTTAGGTTTGCCTATCCGCGCAACGGCGCCGGTTCGGCAAGAGTCATCTTTCACACCATCACGTCGCCGCTGTTGGGGTCGCCCAGTCCGCGACCGTCATCGACACCCCGGCGCCGACCAAGACTGGGCTACGACCGGCCGAGCCCGGTCCTGCGCGGTCCCCGCCACCTGGCGGTCATGCACCGGGGGCTCGAAGCGCAGCAACTCCTCGACGGTTTCGGGCGCGGTGTGCGGGGCGTCGCCCAAGCGGTCCAGCGCTTCGGGGCGGCGCAGGAGGGTGAGCATCCCGTTGGTGATCAGGTTGACTGTGGTCTCATGGCCGGCGATCAGCAGCAGGACTGCGGTGGTGATCAGCTCCACCAGAGACATCCGTCCTTCCGGCCCCTCGTCGGTGATCCACGCGGAGAGAATGTCGTCGCCGGGGTGGTGGCGGTGCTCCTCGATCAGCCCGGCCAGGTACTGCCCCAGGTCGAGGCGGGCCTGCTGCGCCGAGCGCCGCTGCTCGGCCGCGTCCTGGCCCGGGCTGAGGCCGGCGACCACGGCGTCGACCAGGGCCCGGAAGCGCGGCTCGTCCTGCCTCGGCACGCCCAGATGATCAACACCTGGTTTGGTTGTCGAGTCAGCCGACGTCCGAGTCCGGCGGTGTCCTCCCTGGTGCGCAGCACGCATACGCCGTCCAACGCGGCCTCGGTCTCGTGCGGCCACGGGCGGGAGCGCACGCCGGTGGCGATCAGCAGGCGGTCGAACTCCACCTCGTCCCCGTCGGCCAGCAGGACGCGCTTGCCGTCCCGGTCGAGCCCGGTGGCGGCGACGCCGAGCCGCCACTGCGCATCGATCGCGCGCCGGTGGCCAAGCCCGGTGTCCTCGGGCAGCGTCCAGCCGAGCAGCACCTGCTTGGACAGCGGAGGTCGGTCATACGGCTCGTAGGGCTCATCCCCGATCAAGGTGAGCGAACCGGCGAAGCCCTCCTCGCGCAGTTGCTCGGCAGCGCGCAGACCGGCCAGCGACGCACCGACGATCACGATGCGGCCTTTTTCGCGGAGCGCCTGCAGGAGACTGTCAGGGGCCATCGGCGTCTGCCCCCTGACGGGTGGCCTCGGTCGCGTCGATCATCCTGACCTCGCCCCCGAGACGTCGGCGAGCGCACCGGCCGCTGTGCCCAGTGGATCGGGCCGGTGGCCGTACCCTCCTATGCTGGCGGAGCGCCGTCGGCACCGCATGCGCTCTCTACCTGGTTCACTGCCACACCGCTTGCGCCAGCATCCCGCCCAACGTCACCGCGCCCAGGCCCGCGATCACGCTGGCCACCACATTGGCGAGCGCGAAGAACCGCGCCCCGTTCTCGGCCAGGCGTAACGTCTCGTAGGAGAACGTGGAGTAGGTCGTCAGCGCCCCGCACAATCCGGCGCCCACCAGCAATTGCACCGCCGCCGGGGCCGCCCCGGCGGCGGCCGCGCCGGTGAGCAGCCCCAGGATCAGGCAGCCGGTGACGTTGACGGTGAACGTGCCCCACGGGAACACGGTGTCGTGACGGGCTTGCACCGCCCGGTCGGTCAGGTACCGCAGCGGCGCCCCAACCACGGCCCCGGCGATCACCAGCAGCCAGTTCACTTTTCCTCCTTGGTGTACCGGACCGCCTCGACGTGCTCCAGGATCACCAGGCCCTCACCGATCAGCTCGTCCAGCTGGGGCAGGAAGGCCCGTACCCGCTCGGCGCGATCGACGATGACCACCGCCACCGGCAGGTCTTCGCTCAGCGACAGCAGCCGGGTGGTGTGGATCAGCGAGGACGCGCCGTAGCCCTCGACACCCCGGAACACGCTTGCCCCGGCCAGTCCCGAGGCGTGCGCGCGGTGCACGATCTCGCTGAACAACGGCTTGTGGTGCCACGTATCGTTCTCGCCGACGAAGATCGTCGCCCGCAAAGCCTGGCTGTGCTGTCGTGTCATGCCTGCCTCCCGCGTCGCGCTCGTCGGGTCACCGCGCGGGTGGCCGTCGCGGCAGCCCATACCGCCGCGAGGGCGGCCAGCGGCGTGGTCGCCAGGTAGGCCAGGCTCAGCCCGGCCTGCCCGGTCTGCACCAGCTGCTGGGCCTCGACGGCGTAGGTGGAAAAGGTGGTGAACCCGCCCAGCACGCCAGTGCCGACCAACGGCCGCACCAGCCGGTGCGCGGTCCACACGTCGCTGATCAGGACCATGAACACCCCGATCGCCGCGCACCCGGCCACGTTGATCCCCAACGTGACCCAACCGAAGCCGCCCGGCGGGGACGGCCACCACAGCGACGCGCCATACCGGGCCGTCGCACCCAGAGCGCCGCCGAGCGCGACCACGGCCACCACCGCGAACTGGCCATGCGCCCGCACCGCACGCCGCGCGGGCACCGACAAATCAACATCGGAATCGGCGGGCTCATCCACCCGCTCAGATTCTGGGGACTTCACAACAGAACTCCTCCTACTCACATACGTGGTCAGCCGACGCGCACCAGGGCGCTGTCGGTGGTGAGTAGGGACCGTTGGCGGCGAACGCACCGCGGTTCGGGTACGGCGGGCCCCACCGCCGCGCGACGACCCCGGCACGGGCACCGCCGCCGCAACCAGGGTAACCAGTACCGCACCGCAGCTCGCCAGCGGCACCGGTTTCAACGCAGAGGACGAACGACCCGAGCGCATTGCGTTCGGTCACCACACCCTTGAACTGTCGCCGGCGGCGCCGGCAACAGTCGCTGCTGAGCGCAGGCACGGCCACGAGGGGGGAGGGCATGGCAACTTCCGGAGCGGCTCGCGGTCGCCTCCACGTGGGACAAGGCGGCTGGATGACCTTCGCGACACTGTTCCTGCTGGCCACCGCGGTCCTGCACATCGTCCTGGGGGCGCTGGCGCTCTCGCGCACGGCCGGCCTAAACCTTTCGACCACGCCCGTCCTGGCGGACTACCGGTCATTGGGCTGGGGTTTCCTGTTCACCGGGATCGTCCTGATCGCGACCACGTTCGGGGTGCGGGCCGGTCAATTGTGGGCTCGCATCGTCGGTATCGTGCTGCTCGCGTTGAGCTTCCTGAACAACCTCGCGCTGCCCGTGGGGGTGGCCCTGTCGGTGTTGATCATGATTCTGGACGTGCTGACCATCTATGCGATCATCGCGCACGCCAGGTCGTCCAAACCGAGCTCCTGATGCAACGCACCTGGACACGGCCTAGCCAGGGGTGCGGCAGTGTTCCGCCGCGCGCGCCAGCCAATGGGCACAGCGCCGGGCGAAGTGGGCGAGTCCCTCTCCCATCGCCGCGTAGTCGCTGTCTTTCAGGAGACTCGCCCAGTGCTCAAGCAGTTCGATTTCGTGAGCCAGGAGCGCACATTCACGTGGGTCGGTGATGTCGGCGTGTTCGAGCCTCCGCCGCACCTCCTCGACGGACTCGGTTGTCGCGAGCACCTCCACCGGTGGCATGTGGCCAGCATACGCCCGAGAACGGTGGTCTTTGCCCCGCTGGATTCAACCGCCGGCCACCCAAGTCGTTCCGGTGGAGGCGCCGTCCGGCCATTCGATCTCGATGTTCGCGTCGAGGCGTCGAGCGCTATGTGATCCGCGGTGGTGTCCGCGATGCCGTTGAAGCAGTGCCGAGAGCCCAGGGCCTTTGACCCGATCGGAGCGTGTCACGATCTCCTGCACCTGTTCGACGCTGGCCAGCCGGTTCCATTGTGGACATAAGAGGAGGCAATGGTACGCCCGTGGGCGCGGAGGTCGTCGCGCCGCATCGCGGACTGCGCCGCGCAGGCAAAGCCGGAATCCCTCCCGAGATCGGCTTGAACGGGATTTCGGGTGTTGCGGTGAGAAGGCCGGCTCCGTTGGCATACTGGGGAGAACACGCAGGAGGTGCCGTGGATCTGGAACTGACCAACGTTGGACTGCCTGATGGGATCACCCTGATCGAGGTGACTGGTGAGATTGACGTCTACACCGCGCCGAGCCTGCGGGAACGGCTGATCGATGCCGTCAACGGCGGTGAGTTCCGGCTGATCGCGGACCTGACCGGAGTGGATTTCATGGACAGCACCGGGCTCGGGGTTCTGGTCGGCGGCTTGAAACGGACCCGGGCGCAAGGCGGTGCATTGGTCTTGGTATGCCGTGCCGAGCGGCTGCTCAAGATCTTCCGGATCACCGGTCTGACCAAGGTCTTCCAGATCGTGCCCGATGTGCTCTCGGCCCGGGCCCTGTTCGCCGACCCCGAGGGCCTGGCCGCCCCGCCGACCCCGGATGCCGAAAACGTTGGCTGGCACTGGGTTCCCGGCCGGATCTACCTCAGCGACGAGCGGGACAGCCGGAGCGTCGAGGACGCGACGCAGCGGTTGCTCGACGCCTTCGGCCTGGAGTGCGTTTACTCGTTCCCGCCGGTGATCGGCTCGTGGTTCGGCGAGTTCCTGATCCGCTTGAAGAACTCGGGGCAGCTACCGACCAAGGAGGAGCAGTTCGTCAAGCTCAGCCGGGCCCTGGATCTGCGCCTGCTGGACCGGCAGCAGGCCGAGGTCGACGCCGCGCAAGGGGCCGCCGTGGCGGGACTGATCCGGTCGTTGCAACACACCCCGCGCGCGGTTGTGCAGGTCGGCTCGGTGCTCCTGGTCAAGGTGGACGACGTGATCGTGGTGCGCAACCTGACCCAGGTCGAACTCGCGTACTGGGAACGCAACCCCGCGCTGTTCCGCGACCCGGCCGCCGCCCTGCTGGAACTGCAACAAGCGAATTCCGGTGCCGCCGAGGTCGTTGCCTCCGCCAGCGACCACGAACACGCATCGGCCGCCGACCACACGAACGCCCGCTGAGCCGCGAGGGGCGCGGCGCATCCCGCCTACCATTTGCGGTGGTTCACGCCCGCGATCGAGGTGGATTTGTGCGGCCACGCCACCCTCGCATCCGCTTCTTACCTGTTCGAGGACTGCCACCCCGATGCGACGCGGTTGCAGTTCTGGACCCGCAGCGGATGGCTGTTCGTCGAGCGCGACCCGGCGGGCGGCGGCTACACCATGGATCTCCCCTCCGAGCCGCCCATGCCTTGCCCGATCGATCCCGTGGTCGCCTCGCGCGGCCGCGGATCCGGCCGGCGTCGAGATCGTCCAGCGCTTCCTGGAAGCGGTCCAGCGGGTATTTGGTGGTGTGCAGGCGGACGCGCCCCTGCGCGGCCTGCCGAGGGGGCAGCCATGCCCAACGAGTACAGCGGGTGGAGAAAGTCCACTCGCAGCAGTCCGAACGGCCAGTGCGAATTGCGGACGGTCGGCTCGGCAGGTCATTCGTCGATGCGCTTTCGGTAGGTTTCTTCCAGCAGCAGTGCGCTTATCACGGAGATGACCGCGGCGGCGATGACGTAGACCGAGACGAAGTTCGTGCTTCCCGTGGCGGCGACTACCCAGGCCGCCACCAGCGGGGCCGGAGTGCTGGTCACGATGCCGGAGAGCTGGAAGGCCATCGACGCCCCGGTGTACCGCATCCGCAACGGGTACTGCTCGGTGTAGAGCGGGCCGTTGATCCCGCCGGTCGAGGCGTGTCCGATCCCGAGCGCGCCGATCATGGCGAGCCACACGAGCGGCTGGGTTTCGGAGTCGAGCAGGGCGAAGAACGGGAAGGCCCAGGCGCCGATGAACAGCGAACCGAAGATGTAAACGGGTTTCCGCCCGATGCGGTCCGACAGCGCGGCGAAGGCGGGCTGCATGACCAGATCCACCACGGCCGCGATCATCAAGGCTTCCAGCAGGAACGAACGCGGCATTCCCAACTGCTGGGTCGCGTAGGAGCCGGAGTAGACGGTGAACACGTAGTAACCCGTGTTGCACGCGAACTGGACGAGCGCGAGGAGCAGGGTCTTGCGTTTGGCCGTGGCGAGGACTTCCGCGATCGGCAGCTGCGCGGCCCTGGTTTCCTCCACCTGCTGCCGGAATGCCTTCGGGTCCTCCAGGGCGGTGCGCAGCCAGTAACCGATGGCTACCAACGCGATGCTGAGCAGGAACGGCATCCGCCAGCCCCAGCTGAAGAAGGCTTCGTCCGGCAGTGTCGAGGCCAGCGCCACGACACCGGTGGACAGCAAGAGCCCGGCCGGGACGCCCATCTGGACCGCAGAGCCGAACAAGCCACGTCGTCTCGGCGGTGCGTGTTCGATGACGATCAAGGCGGCCCCGCCCCATTCGCCGCCCAATGCCAGGCCCTGCACCATCCGCAGCAGGATCAGCAGGATCGGCGCGATGAGCCCGGCCGCCGCGTAGGAGGGCAGGGCTCCGATGAGGAAAGTGCTGCCGCCCATCATGATGAGCGTGATCACCAGCATCTTCTTGCGGCTGAGCCGGTCACCGAAGTGGCCGAAGATCAGGCCGCCGATGGGTCGCAGGACCCAGGAGACCGAGAAGCTGGCCAGCGACGCGAAGGTGGCCACGCCGGGCGAGAGATTGCTGAAGAAGACCCGGGGGAAGATCAGCGCCGACGCCGTTCCGTAGAGAAAGTAGTCATACCATTCGATCGTCGTGCCGATGAAGGACGCGCGGGCCGCCCGCTTGACCTGCGTGAGCTGTTCGGCGGCGGAGATCCCGGCCGCCTCGGCGTTCGCTGGTGGCGCGTGCAAGTCCGCGGGCTTCTGGTTCATGGCGTCGGTCCTTCTCGGTGAGTCGGGATGAGGCGGTCGTGGTCTTCCGGAGTGGCCGCGGCGAAGGGTGCGCTGCCGACGCCGTTCGCGCTGCCTGGACTGGGTACTGACCGGACTAATCGAACGACGTTCCGGTCACGTGGTGGTGGGTGCGCGCGAGGGCGCGGACCTTGTCCGCGTCCACCTCGATACCGAGCCCGGGGCCTGATGGGGGCAGGACCGTCCCGCGCTCGTACCGGACGCCGACGTGCACGAGATCATCGACCAGGAGTTGCGGGCCGAACAGCTCGCAGCCGTAGGACAGCGAAACTCCCGAACCGGCGAACGCCAGGTAGGCGGCGGTTCCGATGCTGCTCTCGATCATGCATCCGAGATAGCCCTCGATACCCGACGACTCGGCCACGGCAGCGACGTGGCGCGCCTGCTCAAGACTGCCGTGCTTGGCCGGCTTGTAGACGAACACGCGAGCCGCATCGGAGTTGGCGAGGGTCGTCGCATCGGCGAGCGTCTGCAGGGACTCGTCCGCGGCGATCGGTATCCGGGTCGCGGCCTGCAATGCGGTCATCCCCGCCATGTCGTCGGCGGCGACGGGTTGCTCGACGAACGCGATGTCGAGCTGCTCCAGGACTGGCAGAGCACTTCCGGCCTGCGCGCGGGTCCAGCCCTGGTTGGCGTCGATGCGCAGCGAGACGTCGGGCCCCAGCGCTTCCCGGATGGCCGTGATGCGAGCCAGTTCGGCTCGAAGCGGTAGCGCACCGGCCTTGATCTTGAAGATGCCGATTCCGGCGGCCTGCCGCTCGGCCGCTTCGGCGATGTCCTGCTCGACCGTGCCGCCGGCCAGGCTCCAGCTCAGCGGTACCGGCTCCGGACGGTGGCCGCCCCAGAGGGCGCCCAGGGGAATGCCGAGAACGCGGGCGCGCAGGTCCGCGAGGGCGATGTCCACCGCCGCCTTGGCGAACCGGTTGCGGCGGATGCCAGCGTGAGCGTCGACCAAGCCGCACACCGCGTGGATCGCACGACCGACCAGAGCCGGCAAGAGGTACCGGGTGAGCGTCGCGACGACAGACTCGGCGCTTTCCTCCGACCAATGCGGCCCGCCGAGCAGGGTAACCTCACCCCACCCGCTGGTTCCGTCGTCAGCGGCGGCGCGGACGACGATCAGGTCCGCCGTCACCGCAGTACCAAAGGACATCACGTGTCCTCGGCGCAGCCGGACCGGAACGTGCCAAACGTCGAAGCCGACGATCTTCGGGCTCATGAGATCGCGCCTTGCGCCAGATGTCCCCGGCTCGTTGCACGTCTGGCAATGCCTCGACAAGTCATCGCATCGGATCCTTAGCTCGGCTGCGTCGTCGCGGCTGGGGTCGATCTTTTCCGATGGGTCGATCGGCGACCGCCGCGCGGTGTGCTTTTTGTAGTCGTGCGTTCCAGGTCACAGCAAGGGCGCCTGGAAAAGTTCTGCTGTACGGCCTTTCAGGAGATTTGCAGCTTGCCGGGCCGGAAACACCGGCGAAACCCGAGGCAAAGAACCCTTCGCGGCGAGTGCACCGCGCAGGTAGCACGCGATCGATCGACCCGGTGCCGCCTCGATCATCAACGCGTTTGGTAAGTCCTCGTGGCCAGCGGCGCGTGTACCGTGTCGGTGGAGAATCCGCTGGTGGTGAACGCGATGAACGCGTCGGTCGCCGCGGCGATCGCCGCGAGCGCGTGCGGCAGGAGGGGATTGGGGTCCGCGGAGCGGTGAATCGCCCGGACTTTCCGTCGCGGCTTGTTCCCGGAGATGCGATGCATGGTGATCGTGTGATCCACCCCCAGGGCCAACGCCGGTACCAGGGCGATGCCGAGACTTTCCCGGACGATGCCGCGGATCACGTCGTAGTCGTTGGTTTCGAATCGAACCTCCGGGGCGAATCCGCTCAGCGCGCACCAGTGCTCGAGATTCGACCGTCCGGTCGAATCCGGCCGGTTGGCGGCCCAGATTTCGTCCGAAAGGGAAGCCAGATCGACGGTCTCCGGCAACGGATCGCCGCGATTCGCCCCGGCGAGCACGACCATCTCCTCGTCGAGCACGGGGTGGACCGTCAGATCGTCCGGCCATGTCGCCGGCACGGCGTCGTATTCGAATACCAGCCCGAGATCCGCGCGCATCGCTCGCACCGCGTCGACGACTGCGGCGGACTGCCCCTCGTCGTGGACGGTGAACTCGGCGTGTGGGTACTGGTCCAGGAGCCGCGCGAGCGCCTTCGGCAGCAGTTGCGCCCCGACCGTGGGGAAGGAGCCGAGGCGGAGCCGCCCGCGGTCACCGCGGGCGGCGCCGCGCATCTCGGTCTCAAACTCGTCCAGCCGGGCGAGGATCGCCGCTGCTACTTCGCTGACCTGCTGGGCAGCCGCGGTGGGCCACAGGTTGCGGGGACCCCGTTCGAACAGCTTGACGCCCAGGCTCCGTTCGAGAGCGGCGATCTGCTGCGAAACGGCCGACGTCGTGTACCCGAGCTTCTTGCCCGCCGCACTCAACGAGCCTGTGGCAAGCACGGCTTGCAGTGTCTGGAGGTGGATGAAGTTGAGCATGATCCCGACGCTCCCGGTCTGTGTGGGCGAACCCGCACGGCCGGAAGGAGCGCTGCGCCTAGTAGACGGGGCGGCCGGCTGACGAGTTCGTGAGCGCAGCCTGCCACGGCGACACCGGTGGCGGGGAGTCCTTGTGCTCCGGCACCAGAACGTGCACCACGGTCGGCCCCTCGGCATTCGCGGACTGCTTTACCAGCAGCTCCAGGTGGTGGAGATCCGTGGCGCGCGCGGCCTCGATACCCATTCCGCGCGCGAGCAGCACGGGATCGATCGGCCCCGGGTCGACCTGGAAGTACCGCTTTTCCAGGTACAGGTGTTGCAGCATCTTGATCCAGGAGAACGAGCTGTTGTCGAGCACCACGTAGGTGATCGGGAGCCGGAGCCGAGCCGCGGTCTCCCAGTCGCCGATCCCCATCGCCAGGCTGCCCTCGGTGGTCAGGCAGAGCACCCGCTGGCCCGGGTGCGCGATAGAGATCCCGATCGCGGCCGAGATCGAGTAGCCCATCGGTCCGTGTCCGCGCGGAATGACGACGCGCCAAGCCGCCCCGTCGGCTTCCCAGAACGCGGACAGGTTGGGCGTGGGGGTGCCGGGATCGGCGCAAACCCAACTACGGGTGCCCAAGACACCGTGCAGTGCGTAGACGACATCGCGCGGTTGTAGTGTGCCGATTCCGACCGGAGGTAGCGGCGACGAGTTGGCGGCGGTCCAGCCGCGACGAGCCTCGGCGATGGCGTGCTGGCGTTTCTCCCGAACATCTGCCTGCGCCGGGCTGAGGGCTTCCCGCAGCTGGTCGAGAACGGTCTCCGCGTCGCCGACCAGACCGACGCTCGCCGGGAAGTTGCGGCCGGCGCGCGCCTCGTCGATGTCGATCTGGATGATCTTCGCACCGGAGCGCTTCGGTGCGACGAAGCCGTCGGTGTCGGTCGAGTTGGACCGGCTGCCGACGATCAGGACCGCGTCCGCGGCGGCCAGGTGTGCGTTCGAATAGCCACGCGAACCGTTGCCACCGTTGACGCCCAGCGACAGCGGATGGTCCTCGGGGAAAGCGCTCTTGCCGTGGATCGTGGTGGCGACCGGAATCGCGGCGTGCTCGGCCAACCGACGCAGCGAGCGCCAGGCTCCGGATGCGTGCACGCCACCGCCGGCGAGGATGGCCGGGCGCTCTGCCGCAGCCAGCACTCCGACGGCTTCGGCGACCCCCTCGGCCGATGCCGCCCGACGGGTCGCGGGCGAGGTCGATGTTCCAGTGCTGGCCTGAACATCGGCGTGCTCGTCGAGGACGTCTTCCGGGCAGATCAGGACGACAGGGGCCGGGCGGCCGCCGAGCGCGGCCCCGACGGCCTCCGCGACGAGGCCGGGGATCTCCTCGGCCCGCTGGGCCACTCGCTGCCACTTCGTCACCGCGCCGAAGAGCGCGACCTGGTCGATCTCGGTGATCGCCCCGGAACCCCGGCTGGCGCGGTGGATGTCGGTCGTGATGGCGAGGGCCGGAATGCTCGACGCGTAAGACTCACCCAGCCCGCTGGCCAGATACACCGCGCCCGCGCCACTCGACGCTTCGCAGACCGCCAGGCGCCTGGACGTTCGAGCGAACCCATCGGCCATGTAGCCGCAGTGTCGCTCGTCGCGGGCGAGAACGTGCCGGATCTCGTCGGTGTGCCGGGCCAGCACGTCGTAGAAGGCGACGCCGGTGTCTCCTGGGACGCCGAAGATGGTGTCGATGCCGTGCCCGATGAGCGACTCGACGAGAAGTTCGGAACCGCTGCGACGGGATTCGCGCGCGGCGTTTCTGAGTGCCATGGCTCTCCTCGAAAAAGTGGACGCGGGGCGCGGAGAAGTCAGAAGACGGCGGTCTCAAGGGCGGCGGCGGTGCGGCCGCCGAACCGCTCCAGCCGCAGCGGATCCAGGTCGAGATCCGGCGAGCCGTCCAGGAGCCACTGCGCGAGCGCTTCACCCACGGCGGGCGACTGCATGAAGCCGTGGCCGGAGAAGCCCGCCGCAACCCAGAGTCCGGGAACGGCGTCGACCGGGCCGACGATCGCGTGATCGTCCGGGGTCATCTCCCGCAGGCCGGCCCACCCTCGGACGATTTCGAGGTTCTCCAGCACCGGGAACCGGTTGCTCAGCGCTTCGGCAAGACCGCTGACGCGGGACCAGTCGACCTGGGCGACCTCGCTGCTCGGGACGTCGCGGTCGTTGCCGCCGATCACGGCGGTCGCGCCGTTGGCCTCGGGATGGACGTAGGCGCCGGTGGCCATGTCGACCGTCAGCGGCATCGAGCCGTTGAGCGCCTCGATCGGGGCGGTGGTGAAGGCTTGCCGGGAGTGCGGGAAAACAGGGATGTCGACCCCGCATTGCCGGCCGACGGTCCGCGACTGCGGCCCGGCGGCGATGATCACCTGCTCCGCCTCGACGATGCCGTCGGAGGTCTGAACGGCCTGCACCGCGCCGTAGCGGTCGGTCCGCAGGCCGATGAAATGCGATTGCTGGTGGACGTTCGTGCCGTTGGCGCGGGCGGCCCGGAGGTAGCCGGCGACGGCATCGGCGGGGGAGGCCGATCCGTCGCCCGGCGTGTAGGTCGCCCCGACGAGATCGTCGGTGCGGATTCCCGGGAACACCCCCGAGACATGGGCGGGATCGAGGATTTCCACTTGCACGCCAAGGGATTTCTGTAGCTCCGCGTTCGCGCGGAACGTGCCGAACACCGCCGGGTCCGAGATCAGGAAAAGGTAGCCGTGCCGCCGGAACTGCAACCGACTCCCGGTGCGCTCCTCGAACTCGGTCCAGAACGGCATCGAGCGCTGGACCAGCTCGATGTTCACGCGTGCGGAGAACTGGTGCCGGATGCCGCCGGTGGCGCGCGCGGTCGCGCCCTCGCCGACCAGGTTGCGTTCGATGACCGTCACGTCTCGGTAGCCGCGGATGCTCAGGTTGTAGGCGATGGAGGCGCCCACGATGCCCCCGCCGATGATGACGACCCGTCCGCCGGCCAGCGCTGCCACCGTCAGCCCCTCTCCGTGCAAAAATCCGCGAGAACCGTTCTTGCATTTCTAGGCGGCGACTCGCGAGGCGGACAAGCCCGCGAGATGCACCGATTCTGAAGGTAGGTTTAGGCGCGCTGCAGCACGCGGCACCACGCCCGCGACGGTGCTGATCGATCCGGACCGAAGGTAGGAGATCACGGTCTCGACCAGCCGATCCTCTTCGCGGTGGTGGCCGTCGGCGCGGGGAGTACCGCATCGCGCAGGGCTGCGCCGATCTCGCCCAAGCGCGCCGTTACCACGCCATTGGCCAGCGAGACCGGTCGGGAGTACACGCGGTTCTGGGCTTGACGAACTGTTCGCACACCAGCGTGAGTTGGATGACCGCAGTCTCGCTCGTCACGCGGAACGGATCGGCGCCATCGATGAGTCCCCCTGTCCTGAGCTCCCGCGTTGCGGGACGAAACAAGCGCGCCGTGCCGGTCCGCATCCTCGCCGGAGAATCCGTTGAACGGCTTGACTTTTCACGAACGTGGCCGCCTTTTCCTCTGAACCAAGATAAGTTGTCTCAAAGGTCGGGTTTCCGCAGGAATGGGCGCCTTTTGAGGGGGTTGGGGCTGTGGGAGGTTCCGTGTTGACATGGGTTGGGGGCGCCTTGGCGTGATTTGCTCGCCTTTTGAGGGGGTTGGGGCTGGGGGAGGTTCCGGGTTGCCATGGTTCGCGGGCGGCTTGGCGTGATTTGCTCGCCTTTTGAGGGGGGTTGGGGCTGTGGGAGGTTCGGTGTTGGGTGGGCCATCCCCGCGATCGGTGGAGTGTGGGGGCTGCGTTCCGGAGGTCAAGCCCGGCCTGGCGGCCGCCTCTTCGAGGTTTCAGGCTTGACATCCGGCCCACAGCCCCGGTTCGGCTTTGTATCGCGGGGATGGCCCCGGAGTGGGCTGGCGCAACCGGCGGGTTGCGTTGCCGGGGTGGCGGATTCGGTCGTGGCTGGGGCTGGTGCCCGGTCGGCTTGGGGTTGTTCCGTAAGGGTTTTTGATCGGTCGTGCTGGCGGGCGCCTTCGGCGTGTGGTGGAGGTTTTTGTTGCTGGGTGGGGGTTTTCGGGGTTTTGGTGGGGGTTTCACCTGATCAAGCGATGCTGGAATGCGTGCGAATGGGTGTTCGAATCTGGGAGAATGGAGGCATGGCACCGTTGACGGACACCCGGGACGCGAGCGTGGAGATGATGTCTTCACGGTCGTCTGTGGTGTCGTGCTCGGATGCCGAGCTCATCGCCCGGATTCAGCGCTGTGAGCAGAGCATGCGGGTGGTGATGATGGAGCAGTTGCAGGTTATCGCCGAGGCCGACCGGCGGGGGCTGCATGCCGAGCGTGGTGCGAGGTCGATGCAGGTGTGGTTGCGGGAGCTGCTCAACATCGACCACCGGGACGCCACGACCCGGGTGACGGTCGCCCGCAACGTCGAGGACCGGGCCTCGCTGTATGGCGAGACGATGCCCGCCGAGCTTCCCCAGACCGCCGCCGCCTTGTCGCAAGGCGCGATCAGTGTTGAGCATGCGCGGGTGATCGTGGCGGGCATTCGTCGGCTGCCGGAGTACGCCCGTTGTCACCGGGTGGGGGAGGTCGAGGCGACCCTGGCCGGCTACGCCCGCCAGATGCCGCCGCGTGAGCTGGAGACAATCGCCGAACGAATCAGGTATCTGCTCGACCAGGACGGGGCCTACCAGGACGAGGAGGGCCAGCACGAGGCGCGGGAGCTGCATTACGGGACCGCCCGGGACGGGATGACGGTCATCAAGGCCCGGCTGGACCGCGAGACCGGGGCGAAATTCGTTGCGCTCATCGAGCCGCTGGCCGCCCCGTGCCCGCAAACCGGCGGGGAGAAGGACCCTCGCAGCGCCGGGCAGCGCAACGCCGACGGCTTCGCCGCGCTGCTCGATCTGGCCACCGACTCCGACGGGATGCCGCGTGCCGGTGGGCAACGGCCGCACCTGACGATCACCATCGACTTCGAAGACCTCAAACGCGGGCTGGGTTTCCCCGATGAGCAGGGCATGCCCGGCACGCTGAACACCGGGCGTGCCATCACCGCCGAGAACGCGCGGCGCATCGCCTGCGACAGCGAAGTACTGCCCATGGTTCTCGACGGAGCTGGCCTGCCCCTGGACCTCGGCCGGGCCAGGCGAACCGCACCCGCGCACCTTCGCGCCGCGCTACTCCAGCGCGACGGCAGCTGTTCGTTTCCCGGCTGCGACCGGCCGCCGGGGACCCCCGACGCGCATCACGTCGTGAGCTGGATCGACGGCGGCCCCACCGAACTGGCCAACATGACAATGCTATGCGGCCACCACCACCGCACCGTGCACAACCACCGATGGGAAATCCAGATGCGCGAGGGCAGACCCGTCTTCATCCCACCACCCACCGTGGACATCAACCGAAGACCACGACCAGGCGGCAAGGCGCTGCCCGCCCAGCACCGCGAATACCTCCGGGACCTCATCCCCTCCCAGCGGGACCCGGCGGGCGAATCGCGCTGCTCGCGTTCCGAGGCGGCGGTCAGCTGACCGGCGCCGTGGGCCCCGGTGAGAACTGGCGCTGGTGCTATATCGACGAGCCGAAGCCCGTCACATCCCGCACCCTCACGACATGTACGACGAAGAAGTGTCTGGACTGCACAACCCGGTTGTCCACGAGCTCAGCCTGGCCGGCTGGCTGGTCGGCAATTGCCAGAAGCACGAGGAGTGGTGGCCGTCCCGTGAAGTGCGGGGGCACATCCTGCGGTGCTGCGGAGAGGTGGTGAACCGCGTTGGTGACCTCGCGGACCGGCTTTTGGACCACGATCCGGAAATAGCGGACGAAGTGCGGCAACTGACGGAGCTGCTGGCTCACCGCGGCGAACAACTGGATAACACCGGCGAATAGCTCCTGCGCCGCTGAGGCCGGGCAGGCCCGCGTTCGCTCCGGGGGGCCGAATGGCCGCAGCGGATTTGGACCCGGTCAGTGCACGAATGTCGGTTCGGCGATCGTCAAGCTTGTGGTGGCGGCGCACTTCTGCCCGCCGCGGAGCCCGGGGGTGGGAGAGGGCATGGAACCGCAGAAGATCCGATGCGAAAACTGTGGACGCGTCAACCGGATACCGCCGGCGGGCGAGGGGCGCCCGATGTGCGGCAACTGCCACCGACCGATGCCGTGGATCGTGACGGCCGGGGACGATGATTTCGCCGCGGTGGCCGAGAAATCGTCCCTGTTCGTGTTGGTCGACCTGTGGGCCCCGTGGTGCGGCCCCTGCAGGATGGTCAGTCCGGCCTTGGAGCAGGTGGCCAAGGAGCTCGCCGGCCGCGTGAAGCTCGTCAAGGTCAACGTCGACGCGGCGACCAAAACCTCGCAGCGGTTCACCGTTCAGGCCGTCCCGACCCTCCTGCTGTTGGACCGGGGCCGGGTCATCGCACGACAGGCCGGCGCGCTGCCCGCGCCCGCGCTGCGCGAGTGGGTCGAACAGGGGATCGGTGCCAGCACCTCCGAATCGGGACGATCCCACTGATTTTCGCCGCTCATGTCACCCGCCGAGAACTCGCCACGCTCGGGTCGCGACGTGCAGGTTGAGCCGGCTGTCGACGTCGTTGATGTCCAGATGCGAAATCTCCCTGATCCGGCGCAGGCGGTACCGGAGGGTGCTGCGGTGGATGACCAGTGCGCTGGCGGTGGCGCTGTAGTTGCCGCCGCATTCGAGGTACTGCGACAGCGTTGGCACCAGGTTCGAGTGGTGCCTGCGGTCGTAATCCTGGAGGGAGCCGAGCCACTCCTGGACGAACGTCTCGATGTCGGCGCCGCCCTCGCCCTGCCCGAGGATGCGGTAGATGCCGAGTTCATCGAAGAAGGTGATTCCGTTGCGCAGCCGCGACTGCTGACGGATCCGCAGGGACCGCAACGCCTCCTGGAACGATCGCGCGAAGTCCGCCGGCGAGTCGCAGCGACCGCCGACCCCGATCGCTCCGCCGCCGTTGCCCATTTCGTCGGCCACCGCACGGTAGAAGGCGGCTCCGTCGGGTCGGCCGCTGCTGAACAGCACCACCATTCCCGACCGGCGCGCCAGCAGGATCGACATGCCCACCTTCTTCGCGGCCTTCCAGGCCGCGATGGCGAGCGCGTCCTCGGTGCCCGCGCCGAGCCATTGAAGCGCAACCGCGTAGTGCGGCCCGTGCAGGTTGTGGCCGACCGCTTCGGAGCGGGCGAAAACGCTGTGGTCGCTGGTGCCGGCGAGGAGGTCCTCGACGAGATCGCGGCGCAACCGAAGCTCGACCTCGGCCAGGTTCCGGGCGTGGCTCAACCGCAATTCGAGGGCCATCGCCGCGTGCTCCAGGGCGTAGATCACCTGCGGTTGCAGCGTGGGCCCCGGATCGAACAGGACGATGACACCGAGGATTTCCTGCCGCGGCTGTGCGACCATGACGAGCCGGTCCCGGTCCCGCGTCAATCCGTTGCAGTTCGCCGCTTGCTGGAGGGTCTCTTCCCGGCGCAGGTTCGGTTCCGGGTACGGGTCGGGTCTACCCGGACCCGCCCACGACAGCAGGTTGCCGAAGCGGTCCTCGACGGCGACAGCCCGATCGGTCAGCGCGTGAAGGGTGGCCGCGATCTCGTTCTCGTGGCCATCCGAGGCCACGATCCGGGTGAAGGCGTCGTGGATGAGCTGGCGGCGCTGCAGGTCCTCGACCGTGTCCTTGAGGCGCTGGTTCATGATCGCGAGCTCGTCGCTCAACCGGCTCAGCTGGAGCGCGTGCTCCCGTTCGACCTGGTGCAGCGAGGCATTGGCCACGGCTGCGGCCGTCTGCTGGGCAAGCACGTTGAGCAGGAACAGCTCGTGCGGACTCGGCTCGGCCTCTCCCGTGACGACGAGATAGCCACTCAAACCACCGGGACGGCGCAAGCCGAAGGCCCGCGCCCACGCCGCCCCCGGTATCGCGATCAAGCCGTCCTCGCCCTGCAGTGCGCGGAGCCGATCGGCCAGCTCGGCCGCGGGAGCGTGGTCGTCGGGCAGGAACTCGATCAGCTCCCGATCGCGCAGCAGGTAACCGGACCGCGCTTGGCAGGGCCCCAGAGCGGGCACCGAGGACATCGCCAGGCGCAGGATGTTTTCCTGGTCCCGGCGCTCGAACATCGTCATCGACAGCTGGAACAGGCGGTGCAGATCGGATCCCGGCGCTGCCGCCCACGCGTCGGTGTTTCGCGGTATCGCAAGGGTGTTCGGGTCGTCCATGGGGGTTCCCCCGACGATGCTCTGTACGCCTCGCAACGTTACGCCGTGAAGCGGGCCGGACAACCCGGCGCGGTCGGCGTCCGGGCGTGGCGTGCATGGCCGACCGATTGCTTCGACAGGCCGAAACGAAGCGGAGATTTCGTCCTCGGGGATGGACGCGCCAAGGGAGCGCTAGCGGCACGCTGGCACGCAGTCGGCCCTAGGACAGGAGCTCACTCATGGCTAAGGCAGTCGGCATCGATCTGGGGACGACGAACTCGGTGATCGCGGCCTGGGAAGGCGGCGAAGCCGATGTGATCCCGAACGCCGAAGGCTCGCGGACCACGCCGTCCGTGGTCGCCTTCACCGATTCCGGGGAGCGGTTGGTGGGGCAACTGGCGCGCCGCCAAGCGATCTTGAACCCGAAGGGGACCATCTACTCGGCGAAGCGGTTCGTCGGCCGCCGCTACGACGAGGTGGCCAGCGAAGCGGAGGCGGTCGCCTTCGACGTCGTCGAAGGCGACAACGGGCTGGCCCGGTTCGAGGTCCGGGGCAAGCAGTACGCGCCCGAGGAGATCAGCGCCCTGGTGTTGCGCAAGCTCGCCGACGATGCGGGCAAGGCGCTCGGCGAACGGGTCACCGAGGCCGTCATCACGGTGCCCGCCTACTTCAATGACGCGCAACGCACCGCGACCAAGGACGCCGGGCGGATCGCCGGGCTCGAAGTGTTGCGGATCATCAACGAACCGACCGCCGCGGCGCTGGCCTACGGCCTGGACAAGCGCGGGCACGAAACGGTGCTGGTGTTCGACCTCGGTGGCGGCACCTTCGACGTCAGCATCCTGGACGTCGGCGACGGGGTGGTCGAGGTTCGCGCCACCGCCGGTGACGGCCACCTGGGCGGTGACGACTTCGACCGCAGGCTGGTCGACCACCTGGCCGACGAGTTCCAGCGGGACAACGGCATCGACCTGCGCAACGATCCGCAGGCCCTGCAACGGCTCTTCGAGGCGGCCGAGAAGGCCAAGGTCGAATTGAGCTCGGTGTCGCAGACCCAGGTTTCGCTGCCGTTCATCACCGCCGACGCCGCCGGGCCCAAACACCTGCAGAGCTCGATCATGCGGTCCACCTTCGAGAAGCTGACCGCCGATCTCATCGACCGTTGCCTGGACCCGGTCAAGCAGGCGATGGGCGACGCGAAGGTCACCGAGAACGACATCGACGAGGTCATCCTGGTCGGCGGCTCCACCCGGATCCCGGCCGTGCAGGCGCTGGTGCGCAAGCTGACCGGCGGCAAGGACCCCAACATGAGCGTCAACCCGGACGAGGTCGTCGCGATCGGGGCCGCTGTGCAGGCCGGGGTGCTCAAGGGCGACGTGCAGGACGTCCTGCTGCTCGACGTGATTCCGCTGTCGCTGGGCGTGGAAACCCGGGGTGGCGTGATGACCAAGCTGATCGAGCGCAACACCACGATCCCGGCTCGCCGCGCCGAGGTGTTCTCGACCGCCGAGGACAACCAGTCGGCCGTGGACATCGTCGTCCTGCAGGGCGAGCGCGAACGCGCGGCCGACAACCGCGTGCTCGGGCGGTTCCGCCTGGAGAACATCCGCCCCGCGCCGCGCGGGGAACCCCAGATCGAGGTCACCTTCGACGTCGACGCCAACGGGATCCTCAGCGTGACCGCGCGGGACAAGGACACCGGAGCGAAGCAGAGCATCACCATCAGCGACAGCTCCAACCTCGACAAGAGCGAGGTCGACCGGATGGTGTCGGAGGCCGAGCGCAACCGGTCCGAGGACCAGCGCCTGCGCGATGCCATCGACGCCCGAAACGAGCTCGATGCGGCCGCCTACCAGGTCGAGAAACAGCTAGCCGAACTAGGCGAGGCGGCACCGTCGAACGAGCGGGCCCGCGCGGAAATGTTGATCAACGACGCGCGCGAAGCGGTGCAGAACGAGGCACCGCCCGACCGCGCCCGTCCACTGACCGACGATCTGCGGCAGATCTACCAGGGCCTGGCCGCACGCACCGCGACAGCGGGCGCCGCCTCCGGTGGCGGGTCGCGGTCGGGCGGTGCCGACTCCGACGACGTGGTGGACGCCGACTTCGAGCGGATGTGAGGCGTGCGATGACGGCACCATGGGAACCCGACACGGACGGCCCCGAGCAGGAACCCGAGGTCGAATCCGACGCCGAGTCGGCCGAGCCCGAGGCGAAGCAGCAGGAGCCCGATGTCGCGGAGTTGGAGGACCGCTGGCGCCGTGCCCTCGCGGACCTCGACAACCTGCGCAAGCGCCACGCCCGCGAGCTGGAGCGGGTGCGCGCGGAGGAGCGGGCCAGTGTGACCGCCGCTTGGTTGCCGTTGATCGACAACCTGGAACTGGCATTGGAGCACGCCGAAGCCGACCCGCGCTCGGTGCTCGACGGGGTGCGAGCGATCCGCGAGCAGGCGGTCAACCTGCTGGCTCAGCTCGGATACCCGCGCCGGGACGAGGTCGGGGTCCCATTCGACCCGAACCAGCACGAGGTGGTCAACGTCGTCGAGACCCCGGACGCCGATCCGGGCACGGTCATACGAGTGCTGCGTCCAGGTTACGGCGACGCCGACAAGCAGCTGCGTCCCGTTGCGGTGGCCGTGAGCCGGAAACCGGGGTGAAGCGGACATGGCGCGCGACTACTACGAAATGCTCGGTGTGTCCCGCAACGCCAGCTCCGAAGAAGTGCAGCAGGCATACCGCAAGCTCGCCCGCCGCTACCACCCCGACGTCAATTCCGATCCAGAATCCGAGGAACGCTTCAAGGAGATCAACGAGGCGTACAGCGTGCTGTCCGATCCCGACACCCGGAAGCGCTACGACCGCTTCGGCCCGGACTTTCGCTCCATCCCGGAGGGCTACGAGGAGTGGGTCGGTGCCGGCCAGGGCGCCCGGCGCGGCGGAGGCCGGCCCGGCGCGGGCGGGCGCGGCGGCGTGCGCGTTTCGGCCGACGAGGGTTTCGGCGGGGTCGGCTTCGAGGATCTGTTCGGCAGCTTGTTCGGAGCGCGGGGCGCGGCCGGGCCGATCCCGGGAGCGGACCAGGAAGCCGAGCTGGAGCTGACCGTGGAGGAGGCCTACCGCGGCGGCAAGCGGAACGTCACCCTGTCCGGTCCATCCGGGCCCCGCACCTTCGAGGTGACGATTCCCCGCGGGGTGGTGGATGGCCAGCGCATCCGGCTGTCCGGGCAGGGCGGTCGCGGCGGCGGCAACGTCCGGCCGGGTGATCTGTACCTCGTGGTGCACCTCGCGCCGCACAGCCATTACCGGGTGTCCGGGCGGGACATCTACGTCGACTTGCCGGTCACGCCGTGGGAGGCGGCGCTGGGCGCGATGGTCCCGCTCACCACGCCAGGCGGCGAGACGAAGGTACGGGTGCCACCCGGCTCCTCCAGCGGCAGGCGGCTGCGGCTGCGCGGGGAGGGCATGCCCAACCCGCGCGGCTCGCCCGGCGACCTCTACGCGGAAGTCCGGATCGCGGTGCCGCCGAAGCTGACCGACCGCGAGCGCGAACTGCTCCAACAGCTCGCGGCGCAATCCTCCTTCGACCCGCGGAGGTCCTGATGACCGTTCGGTACCAGTTGGCCCGCCCACATCGGTTGAGCCTGGAGACGGCGGCCGCGCGCGCCGGTCTGCATCCGGATCTGGTCCGTCGTTTCGTGGCGTTGGGCTTGCTGGACGCCTCCCGCGACGTGCAGGGGCGGTTGTGGTTCGACGAGAACGCGCCCGCCGCCCTAGCGCGGATCCAGCGCCTTCGCTGCGGCTTGTCGTTGAACTACGCCGCTATCGGCGTCGTGCTGGACCTGCTCGAACGGATCAGCCGACTCGAAACCGCCTTGCAGGCCGCCGGTCGAAGCGGTACGGGAGGTAACCCACCATGGACATGAACCGCTTGACCCAGAAGTCCCAAGAAGCGCTGCAGAATGCGCAGAGCGCGGCGACCGAGCTGGGGCACACCGAGGTCGACGGTGAGCATCTGCTCATGGCGTTGCTCGACCAGCCCGAGGGCATCGTGCCGCGGGTGCTCGAACAAGCCGGTGCCGATCTGAGCGCGTTGCGCAGCAGCGCACAAGAGGCGCTGTCCCGACGCCCTAAGGTCACCGGGCCGGGCGCCGCGCCGGGGCAGGTGTATGTCACGCAGCGCCTGTCCCGGTTGCTGGACGCGGCCGAGCGTGCGGCCAAGCGGCTCAAGGACGAGTACGTGTCGGTGGAGCACTTGGCCCTTGCGCTGATCGAGGAGGGATCGTCGACCGACTCCGGTCGACGGCTGGCCGAGCACGGCATCACCCGGGAGTCGTTCCTCAGCGCCCTGACACGCATCCGGGGAAGTCAGCGGGTCACCTCGGCGACACCGGAGAGCTCGTATGAAGCGCTGGAGAAGTACGGCCGTGATCTGGTGGACGAGGCTCGCAGAGGGATCCTGGACCCGGTCATCGGCCGGGACGCCGAGATCCGCCGGGTGATCCAGATCCTCAGCCGCAAGTCGAAGAACAACCCCGTGCTCATCGGCGATCCCGGCGTCGGCAAGACCGCGATCGTGGAAGGCCTGGCCCAGCGGATCGTGCACGGCGACGTTCCCGAGGGGTTGCGGGACAAGACCGTCTTCGCCCTCGACATGGGGTCGCTGGTCGCGGGCGCGAAGTACCGGGGCGAGTTCGAGGAACGCCTCAAAGCCGTGCTCAACGAGGTGAAGTCCGCCGAAGGGCGCATCCTGCTCTTCGTCGACGAACTGCACACCGTCGTGGGCGCGGGCGCGGCCGAGGGCGCGATGGACGCCGGCAACATGCTCAAGCCGATGCTCGCGCGCGGCGAACTCCACATGATCGGCGCGACCACGCTCGACGAATACCGCAAGCGCGTCGAGAAGGACGCCGCGCTGGAACGCCGTTTCCAGATGGTCATCGTCGACGAACCGAGCGTGGCGGACACCATCTCGATCCTGCGCGGCCTGCGCGAACGCCTTGAGGTGTTCCACGGCGTGAAGATCCAGGACAGCGCGCTGGTCACGGCGGCCATGCTGAGCCACCGCTACATCACCGACCGCTTCCTGCCGGACAAGGCGATCGACCTCGTCGACGAGGCCTGCGCCCGGTTGCGCACCGAGATCGACTCGATGCCCGCCGAACTCGACGAGCTCACCCGGCGCGTGACGCGGCTGGAGATCGAGGAAGCCGCGCTGTCCAAGGAATCCGACCCCGCCAGCGAGGCCCGGCTGGCGGAACTGCGCCGGGAGCTGGCGGATCTGCGCGCCGAGGCCGACGCCAAGCACGCGCAGTGGGAAGCCGAACGGCAGGCCATCCGACGAGTCCAGGAACTGCGCCAGGAACTGGAGCAGCTGCGGCGCGAAGCCGAGGAAGCCGAACGAAACTACGATCTCAACCGCGCGGCCGAGCTGCGGTACGGCAGGATCACCGAGCTGGAACGGCGGCTGGCCGCGGAGGAGGAGCAGCTTGCGGGCAAGCAGGGTGATCACCAGCTGCTCCGGGAAGTCGTGACCGGCGAAGAGATCGCCGAGATCGTCGCGGCGTGGACCGGCATCCCCGTCGCGCGGCTGCAGGAGGGCGAACGCGAAAAGCTGCTGCGCCTGGACGAGATCCTGCGTGAGCGGGTTATCGGTCAGGACGAGGCGGTTTCGCTCGTCGCCGACGCGATCATCCGCGCCCGGTCGGGTATCCGGGATCCGCGACGGCCCATCGGGTCGTTCGTGTTCCTCGGTCCCACCGGTGTCGGCAAGACCCAGCTGGCGAAGACCTTGGCGGCCACCCTGTTCGACGCCGAGGAGAACATGATCCGGCTCGACATGAGCGAGTACCAGGAGCGGCACACCGTCAGCAGGCTCGTTGGCGCGCCGCCCGGCTATGTCGGGTACGAGGAAGGCGGGCAACTCACCGAGGCGGTGCGGCGCAAGCCCTACTCGGTGGTCCTGTTCGACGAGATCGAGAAGGCCCACGCCGAGGTCTTCAACACCTTGCTGCAGGTGCTCGACGACGGCCGGATCACCGATGCGCAGGGCCGCACGGTCGACTTCCGTAACACGGTCATCATCATGACCTCCAACATCGGGTCGGAATACCTGCTCGAAGGCGTCGCCGGCGGCGAGATCAAACCCGACGCGCGCGAGCGCGTGATGGCGGAGTTGCGCGGCCACTTCCGCCCGGAGTTCCTTAACCGCATCGACGACATCGTGCTGTTCCGCCCGCTGTCCTTGCCCGAGATCGAGCGGATCGTGGACCTGCAATTCGACGAGCTGCGCGGTCGCCTGGCCGACCGGAGGATCACGCTTGAGGTGACCGACGAAGCCCGCCAGCTAATCGCCGAGCAGGGTTTCGATCCGGTCTACGGTGCCCGGCCGTTGCGCCGGTTCATCGCGCACGAGGTGGAAACCCGGATCGGACGCGCACTGCTGCGCGGAGAAGCGCGTGAGGGCGGAGTCGTTCGGGTGACCGTTGTCAACGACGAGCTGGACATTTCCTACGCGGAGGGAGCAGCAGAGCACGCGCGGGCGGCATGACGGCAAGCGCCTTCTTTCGTGGCAGCAGGTCGAATACGGTGGCTTCTTGCGCTGGAAACCCTACGGAAGAGGTGGTCGATGTCCGTGCATCCCAGGGCGGGGCAGCGTGCGGAGCCGGCTGATCTGGTCGATGTAGCACGCCTGGTGACCGCTTACTACGCCGAGCGCCCCGATCCCGCCGCGCCGGAGCAGCGCGTGTCCTTCGGTACCTCCGGACATCGCGGCTCGTCCCTCACTAGGAGCTTCAACGAGGACCACATCCTGGTCATCAGCCAGGCGATCTGCGACTGGCGGTCGGCTCAGCGCATCGACGGCCCGCTGTTTCTCGCTCGGGACACCCACGCGCTGTCGGAACCGGCGCTTGTCAGCGCACTGGAGGTCTTCGCGGCGAATGAGGTGGACGTGCTCGTGGACGCCCGGGACGGCTACACGCCGACCCCGGCCTTGTCCCGAGCCGTCCTGGCGCGCAACGCCGGGCGCACGAGCGGTCTATCCGACGGGGTCGTCGTCACGCCGTCCCACAATCCCCCGACGGACGGCGGTTTCAAGTACAACCCGCCGCATGGCGGGCCCGCCGAAACCGAGGTCACGAGTTGGATCGCCAGGCGTGCCAACCAATTGCTCGGCGCGGACTTGGCGGGCGTGCGCAGGACCGCCTACGCCCGCGCCAAGGCCGCCACGGGGAGCTACGACTTCCTCGAGGCCTACGTGGGTGAGCTTGCTTCGGCCATCGACCTCGATGCGATCCGGGCCGCGGGCATCCGTATCGGCGTCGACCCCCTCGGCGGGGCCAGCCTCGCCTACTGGTCCGAGATCGCCGACCGGTACCGGCTAGACCTGACGGTGGTTGCGCCGGACGCCGATCCGACGTTCCGGTTCATGACGCTGGACTGGGACGGCAAGATCCGCATGGATTGCTCGTCCCGGTACGCGATGGCCTCGCTGATCGACCGGCGGGCCGATTTCCAGATCGCGACGGGCAACGACGCCGATGCCGACAGGCACGGGGTGGTCACCCGGGAAACCGGCCTGCTCGACCCGAACCACTACCTGGCGGTCGCGATCCACTACCTGTTCGGCCACCGGCCCGACTGGCGACCCGATGCCGCGGTCGGCAAGACACTGGTCAGCTCCCGGATGATCGACCGGGTGGCCGAGGACCTAGGGCGCGGACTGGTCGAAGTTCCGGTGGGGTTCAAGTGGTTCGTTCCCGGGTTGCTGGCGGGATCGATCGCGTTCGGCGGTGAGGAGAGCGCCGGCGCCGCGTTCCTCCGGCGCGACGGCAGCGCGTGGACCACCGACAAGGACGGCATCCTGCTCAGCCTGCTGGCGGCGGAGATCCCCGCCAGGACCGGCGCCGACCCGGACGAGCTGTACCGCAAACTCGTCGAGCGCTTCGGCGAGTCCAGCTACGCCCGCATCGACGCCCCGGCAACGCCGGATGAGAAGGCACGCCTGTCGAAATTGTCCCCGGCGGCCGTGCGGGCGACGACGCTGGCAGGCGACCCCATCACGTCGCTGCTCACCACCGCGCCCGGCAACGATGCGCCCATCGGCGGATTGAAGGTCGAGACGGACTTCGGCTGGTTCGCGGCGAGGCCGTCCGGAACGGAGGACGTGTACAAGATCTACGCTGAGAGTTTCCGGGAACCGGACCACCTCGCACGCATCCAGGACGAGGCACGCCAGGTCGTCTCCGCGGCCCTGCAGTCCGACAGTTGATCCCGCCTTCCGGTTAGGCGGTGGCCTGCTTGGCCTGGCTGAACTGGTGAATGATCGCCGCGCAGAAGGCGGGGAGGTCGGCAGGGGAGCGGCTGGTGGTGAACTGTCCATCCGTGACGACCTCTTCGTCCACGACCTCCGCCCCGGCATTGCGCAGATCGGTGCGGATGCTCGGCCACGACGTCAGGCGGCGTCCCCGCACCACATCGGCCTCGACCAGGGTCCAGGGGCCGTGGCAGATGGCCGCGATCGGTTTGCCCGCGTCCGCGAATGCCTTGACGAGGGAGACCGCATCGGCGTTCCTCCGTAGCTGGTCGGGGTTGACCGTGCCACCCGGGAGCAACAACGCGTCGTAGTCGTCGGCCGATGCGTCTGAGATCAGCCGGTCGACCGGCAACGTTCCGGCGGGGTTGATGTCGAATTGCCGGGCTTCGATCTCGCCGGGGTGGAGCGAGAGCAACTCGGTCTGCGCCCCGGCGCCATAGAGCGCACCGCGCGGTTGGTCGAGTTCCACGCGTTCGACGCCGTCCGCAGCCAGAATCGCGATCTTGCGCCCGCGAAGTTCGTTCGTCATGATCGGTCTCCTCACCTGTGCGATTTTCGGTTCGTGACACGCGTATCTACCCGGTGGGGTAGCCGAGTCCGCTTGTGTTTGAACCAGCTTTCAAGAGCCGAACTCGCCTCGTTCGGCTCGTTCGGCCAGTGACGACCAGAACCGCAGGGCGGCGTGCTCCATTTCGAGGCCGAGCCCGAGCGTGACCATGCGCCGGGAAATGGCGGGCGCATCGCCGAAGCGCTGCTGCATCTCCTCGTACTCGGCGATGCGCGCCTCGTGCTGCTTGATCTGGTCGCGGGCCAGTCGGGTGATGTCCACCGGATCGGCGAGCTCGTTGAAGAACAGTTTGATCTCCGCGATGTCGCGGAGTTCGAAGTGCTGGTTGGTCGGTTCCGCGATCCACGCGCGGACGGCCTCGCGGCCCGCTTCGGTGATCGTGTAGGTCTTCCGGCGTCGGCCGTCGTCTTCCTCGTCGACTTCCAGGAGCCCCAACTGCTCCAGGCGCTTCGGTTCGGAGTACAGCTGGGCGTGCGGGAAGTGCCAGAAGTAGCCCACCGAGTGGCCGATGGCGCGTTTGAGGTCATACGACGTCGAGGGCCCGCGCAGCGCGATCATCCCCAGCACGACGTACGAGGTCGTCGAGAGCCGAACCGTTGACACACTTCGAACCTTATCGTACGTTTCCAACCATCCGAAACAGACGATCCGCTCTGGACGATCTGACTCCGGCCACGAAGTCGCATCATGGATGCTGCGAGAGGAATTGGGTATGGACCTCGGGACAGTGCTGCGCTGGACTGCCGAGCGGTATCCCAGACGGCGTGCGGTCGGCGGGCCCAACCCGATGACCTACGCGGAGTGGGACGCCCACACGAACCGCCTGGCACGGGCACTCGCCGACCTGGGCGTCCGGCCGAAGGACCGCGTGGTCTTCCTGCTGGCAGGCGGCGAACCGATGGCCTCGCTGCACTTTGCGGCGCAGAAGCTCGGCGCGGTCTCCGTCCCGCTGTCCTTCCGGTTCGGCGCGCCCGAACTGGCCTACTGCCTGCGGGACGCCGCGCCCGCGCTGGTGGTGACCGATGCGTCCACGACCGCCACCACGCAATCGGCGCTCGGGACGCTGCCGCCGATCAGGTGCGCACACGTCGGCGACGGAGCGCCCGCCGAAGCGGCGCCCATCCTCGAACTGGCCGCCCAGCAGCCCGACTGCGCGCTCGGCGTTCGAGTTGCCCGGGACGACGTGAGCGTCATGCTCTACACCTCGGGCACCACCGGGAAACCAAAAGGCGTCCCGCGAACCCACACCGCGGAGTTTCACGCGGTGCTCGCGCACCTGCTGCAAAGCCGGCAGGGCTCGTTCGAGACGACCCTCGGCGTGATGCCGATGTTCCACACGATGGGCCTGCGGAGCTTGCTGGCCAGCGTCGTGAGCGCCGGCACCTGGGTGCCACAGGTGCGTTTCGACGCGGAGGAATCGCTCGAACTCATCACCCGGGAACGGGTTTCCGCCTTATACCTGGTGCCCACCATCTATTGGGGTCTGCTCGGCACCGGCCGCCTGCACGAGGCGACAAACGTGCGCAAGCTCGCCTACGCCGGAGCGTCGATGACGCCGACCCTGGCGGCGCAGCTGGTCGAGACCCTGAACCCGGACGTGTTCGTCAACCACTTCGGCAGCACCGAGATTTACACCTTCACCATCGGACCGGACGTGGCGGCCAAGCCGGGCTGCGCCGGCCGCGCCGGGGTGTTCACCCGGGTCCGGCTGGTCGACCCGGACCCGCAGGCGTCGCCGAACGACCTGGTGGCGGCCGGGATGCAGGGCCAGATCGCGATCTCGATGCACAGCCCCGAGGCGTTCGGTGGCTACTGGCAGCGACCGGATGCGGACGCGAAGTCGATCCGGGACGGCTGGTACTTCCCGGGCGATCTGGCGGTCGCGGATGAGGACGGGGACCTGTGGGTTTCCGGCCGGGTCGACGACATGATCAATTCCGGCGGGGAGAACATCTACCCCGACGAGATCGAAGACGCGCTGATCCGCTGTCCGGCGGTGCGCGACGTCGTGGTCGTCGGACTGCCCGACGACCGCTGGGGCCAGGCCGCCACCGCATTCTTCGTTCCGGAGCAGGGAATGACGGCCGACCACGCCGTCGAGGTGCTGGCGAACTTCGTGCGCGAGCAGTCCGGACTTCCATCGCTCAAGCGGCCGAAACGATTGGTCGCCGTGGCGCAAGTGCCGAAGTCCGCGGTAGGCAAGATCCTGCGGCGCGAACTGACCCAGGGGCATTACGAGCCGCTGGCCGAAACCGCCACCGGCGCTGCGATCGGATCCCGAAAGTGAACCAGCGGATGGCTTCCCCCAGGACGACCGCCCGGATCGAGGACCCCGCCCTGCTGTGCGGCCGGGGTCGGTTCCTCGATGACCTCGACCCCCTGCCGGGCACGCTGACCGCGGCGATCGTGCGCAGCCCGCACCCGCACGCGCGCATCCGCGGCGTCGATCTCTCCCGCGCCCGCGCGCACCCTGGTGTGGCGGCGGTCGTGGGCCCCGACGAGGTGCTTGAAACGCTCCGCCCGTTCCCGCTGTCGCTGAAGGCACCGATGCCGTACTACCCGACCGCGACGGACAAAGCACGGTTCGTCGGCGAGCCGATCGCGGTCGTCGTCGCCGGTGACCGCTACGCGGCCGAAGACGCCGCCGAACTGGTCACCGTCGACTACGCACCGCTTCCCGCGGTCGTCGACATCGCCCGGGCGCTCGAACCGGACGCACCGCGACTGCACGACGGTGCCGACGGCAACGTGGCAACCGACCGGACATTCCACTTCGGACCGGTCGACGAGGTCTTCGCGGCGGCTGAGCACGTCGTCAGCGGGGAATACGAGTTCCCGCGCTATTCCTCCACCCCGATGGAGTGCTACTCGGTCATCGCCGAATGGCAGGACGAGGTGGACGGTCCGGCGATCACGGCGTGGGCCAACTTCCACGGGCCGTTCTCGATGGTGCCGGTCATCGCGGGCGCACTGGGCGTACCGACCTCCCGGGTTCGGCTGCTGGTGCCGGCCGACAACGGCGGGAGCTTCGGCATCAAGGCCGGGATCTACCCGTACGTCGCCCTGCTGGCGCTGGCCAGCAAGCACGCCGGACGCCCGGTGCGCTGGACCGAAGACCGCAACGAGCACCTGCTGGCGAGTTCGGCCGGGTCGGATCGGTCGATGCGCTTCGACGCGGCCGTGGCCGCCGACGGCACGGTACAAGCGCTGCGCGTCGACCTGATCGACAACGTCGGCGCCTACCTGCGTCCACCGGAACCGAGCACGTTGTACCGGTGCTTCGGCAACATCACCGGCGCCTACGACATCGATGCCGTGCAGATCCGGTCCCGGGCGGTCGTCACCAACAAGACCCCCACCGGGCTCAACCGCGGTTTCGGCGGCCAACAGCTCTACTTCGGGCTGGAACGCCTGATGGACAAGGTCGCCATCACATGCGGCCTGGATCCCGTCGAGGTCCGGCTGCGCAACCTCGTCCGCGCCGATGAATTCCCGTACCGCACGGCGACCGGCGGCATCTACGACTCGGGCGACTACCCGCAGGCGTTCGAACTCGCCCTGAAGAACGCCGACTACCCGGAATTGCGTCGGCGGCAACAGGAAGCGCGGGCTCGGGGCGAATACTTCGGCATCGGCGTAGCCACGATCGTCGACCCGTCGGCCACCAACATCGGTTACGTCGGCCTGGCCACCCCCGCCGACCAACGCCCGCCCGGCCGAGGAAAGTCCGGTTCCACCGAACACGTGCGCGTCAGCATCGACGTCAACGGCATCGTCTCGGTCCTGCTGGGCACGGTGCCGCAGGGCCAGGGGCACGCCACCGTGGCGCAACAAGTGGTGGCAGACCAGCTCGGGCTGCCGCTGGGCATGGTGCGACCGGTCGTCGAGATGGACACCGCCACCACGCCGTGGACCATCAGCTCCGGAAGCTACTCGTCCCGCTTCGCGCCGCTGCTGACCAGCGCGCTGGTGGAAGCCAGCGAGCGCCTCGCGCACACCCTGCGGCTGGCCGCCGGCACCATGCTGGGGCTCGACCCGGCGGACCTGGTGCTGGCCGAAGGCAAGATCCGGCATCGCGACGACCCCTCCCGCGCCGTGGAGTTCCGGCACGCCGCCGGGATGGTGCACTGGGATCCGGGATCGTTGCCGGACGGGACCGCGGCCCGGCTGTACGAGGAAGCGGCCTTCACCCCACCGCAGGCCAAGGCCCCCAGCCGGGACGACCAGATCAACTCCAGCCTCTGCTACGGGTTCGTGGCCGAGCTGGTGGTGTGCCGCATCGACCCGGCCACGCTCCAGCTCAACGTGGAGCTGGTGTCCACAGTGCACGATGCGGGCACCATCCTGAACCCGACCTTGCTGGAGGGGCAGGTGCACGGTGCGCTGGCACACGCGATCGGCGGGGCGCTCTACGAGGAGATGCGCTACTCCGAATCGGGCCAGCCGACCTCGGCGACGTTCATGGACTACCTGTGCCCGACCACGGCCGAGACGACCTACGAACTCCTCAGCGATCACCTGGAGACACCGTCGCCGCTGACCCGGCTCGGCGCGAAGGGGTGCGGCGAAGGCAGCTGCATGAGCCTGCCGGTGGCGATCGCCAACGCGGTGGCCGACGCACTGGAACCGTCCGGAGTGGACATCACCTCGCTGCCGTTGCACGGCAACGTGATCCACCGCCTGCTCGGCGGCGAAACACCTGAGAACGAAAGGGAGAACTGACGATGGCCCTCACCGGAGGCGAGATCAAGCTGACCCGCGGGCACGACGGCCGGGTCGCCTACCTGACCCTGGACCACGGGAAGTACAACATCATCACCTGGCAGACCCGCCAGGTGATGGCCGAGCGGTTCGCCGAGATCGACGCCGACGACAAGATCCAGGTCGTGGTGATCCAGGGGGAGGGCGAGCAGTTCTCCTCGGGCGGCGACATCGCCGGGTTCATGGAGGTCGACCCGATCGACTTCACCGACCTCGGGCACAACGTCACCGCGCCGTCCCGCAGCCCCAAGGTGGTGGTCACGGCGGTGGACGGATACTGCTTCGGCGTCGGCTTCGAACTGGCCCTGTCCTCGGACATCCGCCTGGCGACCAGCCGCAGCCAGTTCGCGCTGCCGGAGATGAACCTGGGCATGATCCCCGGCTCCGGCGGCACCCAGCGGCTCGCCCGGCTGATCGGCCTGTCCCGCGCCAAGTACCACGTGCTGACCGCCTCGCGGATCAACGCCGGCGACGCCAAGGACTGGGGCCTGGTCGCCGACGTGCTTGACGATCGCGCCGCACTGGACGCGGCGGTGGAGAAGCTGGTGGCCAAGCTGCTCGGGTTCTCCCCACTGGCCGCGCGGACCGCGAAGGAGGTGCTGGACCGCGGCGTGGACGGTCCGCTCTACACCGGCATCGAACTGGAGCGCAAGGCATACGCGATGCTGCGCTCCAGCCACGACTTCGCCGAGGGTGTCGCGGCGTTCAACGACAAGCGCGCACCCAAGTTCCAGGGCCGGTGACATAGCGCGATGAAGGCCGCACCTTTCGCATACGTCCGCCCCGCGACGCTGGATGAGGCCGTCTCCGAACTCGTCAGAGCCGATGGCGGAGGCAAGGTCATCGCTGGTGGCCAGTCCCTCGTGCCGGTGCTGGCGATGCGGTTGGCGCGGCCGACGACGCTGGTCGACATCAACGCCGTCCCCGAGTTGGGCGAGCTGCGGGCGGACGGCGGCCGGCTGGAAGTCGGCGCCACCGTCCGGCAGCGACGCATCGAGCGGGCGCCCGAGGCCGCCTCGGTGCCCTTGCTGCGCATGGCCTTGCCCTGGGTCGGCCATCGAGAGCTCCGCAGTCGCGGCACGGTCTGCGGCAGCCTCGCCCACGCCGACCCCGCGGCGGAGATCCCCGCCGTGGCGAGCTGCCTGAACGCCGAGCTGGACTTGGTCGGCCCGCGCGGTCGGCGAACCGTCGCCGCCCGGGAGTTCTTCGCCGGTGCGATGGCTACCGCGCTGGAAGGTGAAGACGTGCTCGCCGCGGTGCGCTTCCCGACCGCCCGGCCGGGGGATGGTTTCGGATTCGCCGAAATCGCTCGTCGGCACGGCGACTTCGCCTTGGCGGGTGTGGCGGCCCACGTGCGGGTGGCCGAAGATCGCGTTGTGTTCGCGACGCTGACCGCGTTCGGCGTCTCCGACCGCCCCGTGACTCGTGAGGTCGCGGACCTGCTGTCCCTTGCCGCGGCGGCGCAGGATGTGCCGACCGAGCTGCAAGGGCCGCTGAGTTCGCTGGCGGTCGAGGTCGTGAACACCGACGGCGATGTGCACGCCTCGACCGAATACCGGCGGCGGTTGTTCCGCACCCTCGCCGCCCGGGAACTGGCCAAGGCATACCGGCGCGCCACCGAAAGCTCCCAGAGGTAAGGACATGACGAGCACTGAAACCCCCCGCGAAGCCGATGAAACCCGGCTGCGGCCAGTCCGCGCGGCGGCGGATGAACCGGTCGAAGTCCGCCTGACGGTCAACGGCACACCGGCGGTGCTGAACCTGCCTGCCCGCGTCACGCTCTCCGACGCGTTGCGCGACCACCTCGGCCTTACCGGCACCCATGTGGGCTGCGAGCACGGCGTGTGCGGCATGTGCACCGTGCTGGTCGACGGCGAGGCGGCGCGCGCTTGCCTGCTGTTCGCCTGCCAGCTCGATGGCGCCGAGGTCGTCACGGTGGAAGGACTCGGACGACCCGACGACCTGCATCCGCTCCAGCAGGCGTTCGGCCGCAACCACGCCTTGCAGTGCGGTTTCTGCACCCCGGGTTTCCTGCTCAGCTCCTACGACCTGCTGGCGAACAAGCCGGACGTCACCGACGACGAGCTGCCCGCGGAACTGTCCGGGGTGATCTGCCGCTGCACCGGCTACCGCAACATCCTCACCGCCGTCGCGGAAACACACCGGGCGCATCCCGACGGCATCCCCGAACCGGGCAACTGCGCGCGGCGCGCACTCGTCGGACGCTCCAACGGCCAGTCGGCGACGGTGCCCGAAGCCAACAAGCCGGTAGCCGACACCGCAGCCAAGACCGTGGACATCAAGCTTCCGCAAGGGGAACCGACGGTCGCGGTGGAGATCACCACCGACCTGGACGTGCCGTTCGACCTGGTGTGGCGGGTGCTCGACGACGTCCACCTGCTGGCCCGCTGCCTGCCCGGCGCCGAACTCACCGATGACCTCGGCGAGAACGCCTACGCGGGGCGCGCCCGTGTCGCGGTCGGGCCGATCAAGTTGTCCTTCAACGGATTCGCCCGGATCGTCGAGCACGATCGCGACACCGGCACGCTGCGGGTCCTGGCCCAGGGCCAGGACACCGGCGGAGCGCAGACCCAAGCCGACATCACGCTCGTCGCCCGCCCCACCGAACAGGGCACCCAACTCCGTGCTGACGCGGCGGTATACCTCACCGGCCGCATCGCCCAGTTCGGCCGGGCGCTGGCCGGCGACATCAGTCGGCGCATGTTCGAGCAGTTCGCCGAGGCGGTCAAGGAGGCCGCCACCTCCGGCGAGGCACCCCAGACCCCGGCGGGCGCGCCGAGCGCGCTGCGGTTGCTGCTGAGCACTCTGCTCGACCGGCTGCGCCGAATCGGCCGTCGCAAGCGCTGATCCCACCGGCCGAGCCTCTATCGCCGAAGGCGATGGGCGATGATCAGACCCGAGGGCGCAACCGCGGTGCCGTCGCCCACCGGACGGGCGGCGGCGTTCGCTGAGTCAGGCATCGCGACGGCAGCTCGGTGCAGCACGAGATGGCCCGGTGCGCGACAGCGGAGCACTCGACGGCGACGACCAGGGGAGGAAACGCAGCCGTGATCGAGGAGGCGCAGAGTGAGTTGCGGGACAGGGTATCGGCTCCCGACCAACTCGTGGCCCGGATGGGGATCGAGATCACCGATTGGTCGGCCGACCGGCTTGTCGGGACGATGCCGGTGCAGGGCAACAGGCAGCCTTACGGGCTCTTTCACGGTGGCGCCAGTGCGGTACTGGCCGAGACCCTGGGGTCGATCGCGGCCCTGCTGCATGCCGGACCGGACCGGATCGCCCTGGGCGTCGAGCTTTCCTGCACGCACCACCGCGCGGCCAAGAGCGGGGTGGTCACCGGAGTGGCCACCACCGTCCACAACGGACACGACACGGCGACCTACGAGATTGCCATCACCGACGAAGAACACCGGCGCGTCTGCACGGCGATGCTGACCTGCGCGATCCGCCGCAGACCAGGCACTTGGCCCAAGCGATGATAGCGCTGGCTAACTCCGTCGGTTTGATCCCGCCAGATTCTTGCAAGAAAAAGAAGATCACGCTTGGGGGCATACCGTAGTAGCGGATTGTCTATCATCCAATATGATCAACAGGATATAGTCGGCCACCGACTGGGGAGGTGGCTACTGGCGTGGTGCAAGACGCCCTGAACGGTTACGAGAGTGGGGAAGTTCGTCGCGGCGCACCGCAGAGCGGATATGGGAAATTTCTAGGAAGTAGTGGCGATACACTGTTCCTTTCAAATGGAATGGAAGCATTGGGTCGGTCCTCTTTCTCTCCTTAATGCCGCAGTAACTTCCGGCGTGATCACCCAAGGCATCCCGTCCGTTGGATTGCATTTTCCTTAGTTGCCATCGGCTTCCACTTGGACCTACTAGGGTCTTAGCGGAATCCCCCGTTCCTGCGCCTGGCCCGGGAATTAGTTCTCAGCGGTTCTGTCTCAGCGGTCGAATGTTCACTGGTTTAGGCAACCCTGGCGGTATCGCGCACTTCGGGTGCGGGGCTTCGATATTCATCGGTGCTCCTGGCTTCCCTGGTTCTTCCAATGCCAGGACTTCATGTAGAGTCCACGACGGTTTGCCGTGGTATTGCCACGCCACTATCGGTGGGCAGAACACGGGTGAGTCACCGATGATCGGGCACCGGTAGGCGCTAGCATCCTTAGCGCTGCGGAGAATGAACACGTCGGCGCTAGTACCGCGATGGAACATCGCTGCTAGCAGCTCGGGGGCTTCCAATCGCCCCCAGCGAATCAGCGTCCAGCCACGCTTGCGCAGCTCGGTAAGCAGATCTTCCAGCGTCAGCGACGATTCGTTTTCGGTTGTTGGGGTGCTCATAGCTGCACCCGCTTCCGGCGCTTCATCATCGCTCGGTACTTCCGATGTTTCCGGCGCTGCTCTTTCCAGCGCCACAACCATGTGCGCATGTGATGCCTCCCGAATTGTCTACCTTGATTATCGGGAGGCCTGATCGACGGGTGTAGCGCTATGCGCGTTGTTGGGTAAACTCGTCTGCTACTGATTCGAGAAAGTCTCTCGCCTGGTCTCCGGTCACTGCGCGTTCGCGGAAGTGCTCAAACACGTTGAGGTGATACGAGATGTCTCGGTAGTCGCGTAGCGCGACTGAGCCGGAGAAGAGCTCGACCGTGACTAGCCGATCATCATAGACGGCGAAAACGTTAAGAGGGGGTTCGCTGACAAGCGCACTATTCGGCAAGATGGCTAAGTCCACGTTCGGCCGGGTGGATGCTTCGGTCATGTGGCGCAATTGCGCGGCCATAACATCGGCGGCAGCGTATTTGACTCGGGCCGCTTGCTCGGTAAGCAAGAAGTAGAACCGACGAGATTCGTCGTTCAAAACTTCCTGCCGATCTAGCCGTGCCTGTATGGCGCGGTCGATATCCCGCGCTGGTCTTCCCTCTACGCCTGGAGTAAGAACAGCACGCGCGTACTCGCGTGTCTGGAGGAGACCCGACGGGATCGCGGGGAGAAAATGGCGAACAACAGAGGAAGCCTTCGCAAGTGATTTCAGTTCGGCTTGCCGTCGCCAGATCCCTTTTCGGGCGGACGAGCGAACGGAGGCGTACTCGACGTTCGCCGCGCGGGCTAGAGAAAGAATTTCCGCCCGAGCATCGGAAGGCACTTCAAGCGCTTGGAGTAAGCATTCAACATCGGCGACGGATGGTAGAGCCCTGCCTGATTCAATCCTGCTGACCTTTGATTGAGACATAGCAGCACGGGCCGCCAGCCTCTCACCGGAGAGGCCGACGGCCTTTCGTAGCTGTTGCAGCGTCTCAGCAAGGTTCTTTCGGTCCTGCTGATCGGTATCAGGTTCGAGCATTCCACTCGCTCAATGGAACGGCGTGCGCCAATGCTGTGTCTCGCCACTTCAGGTATTGGGTGGGGTCTGGGTTTTCTCGCTGGTCTCGATTTATCAGGGTGCCGTCTGGATTGAAGTTCAGGTCAACCACCAAAGAGTCATCGAAGATCCAGAAATCATGCGCGGGTAGATCGAGGTCAAGATTGGTCACGTCGAGGATCCGGATATCCTCCCCGGCCGCGATGTTGCCAGGGATAGCCCAATCCAGTTGAAACCGGAGATATTCCGTCAACGGGCGATGCAATACCCGTACACGTCCGACCGTCTTGCCCTCCGCTACGTAGCCCTGCACACGGTCATGCCAGGCCGCGTTATGTCCGTCCGGCATCGGCTGTCCGGCACGCCAACGGCTGAAGTCGTCATCTTCCCGAGGAATGGCGTAGTTTTGTTGGCACTCGAACCGCCAGGCGGACCGCTGGCAGTCGTTGAACCTCTGCCGGAACGCTTCCCGGTCTAGGAGCACTTGAGATCCTCCCGGAGCCTCTCGACCACCTCAGCGCCTCCTGGAAGTCTCGGCTAGCGCTGTCACCGCGTCGAGGACGATGTCAGGGGGCAACTCGACCGCTGTTTCTCCCTCTCCGAGGGTCAAACCCTCCGCGCTGGGGACGTGGGCCCCGTGGACTACGGCCGTACCTCGGTCGGAGACGTAGACGGCTGGGCAGTCATCATCGCGGCAGCCGGACACCTTGCGTAGCATCATGGTCACAGCCTTAGCGATCAGGTGGGGAGGATCAAGGCTGAACCGGGGGCTAGTCGCGATGTTGCATAACTTGCCCATAGTCACACGGATCAAGGAGTGCCCCAGTCAGCGGGGCAGCTCGCGCTAGTCACCCCGCTGACCAGCGACAACATGCTCAGGGGCACCCCTGGTTCGTGTGTAAAACCGGTAACCGCGTACGCGAAATTGACGGTCCTTGTGCGGGAAGGGCGGCGATTTCGCGCGAAATCGCCGCCCTCGGTGAGGTCCGCAGCCGCAGGCCGGGCCTCAGCTCGCCTGATGCTCCCTGTTCTCCGTCGTCCCCTCCAGCTCCTTCCACTCTTCGTCGGTGAGCAGCCGGGAGCGGATCAGGAACCGCACACCGTCGGGAGCTTCGAGGGAGAAACCGCTGCCGCGGCCGGGTACGAGGTCGATGGTGAGATGGGTGTGCTTCCAGTACTCGAACTGCGAACGCGACATCCACACCGGCACCGGTTCGGCGACGTCGTCGATGATGAGTTCGCCGAGGAGGACGTCGGCACCGCCGGTGCGGAACTCGCCTGCGGGGTAACACATCGGTGCGCTGCCGTCGCAGCATCCGCCGGACTGGTGGAACATCACCGGGCCGTGCCTGCCGCGGAGGCGGCGGATCTGCGCCGCCGCCTCCGCGGTGACCGACACCCTGCCGGGAGTCTCCATCAGAAGAACCCCAGGGCGTTCTCGGAGTAGCTGACCAGCATGTTCTTGGTCTGCTGGTAGTGGTCGAGCATCATCTTGTGGGTCTCCCGGCCGATGCCGGACTGCTTGTACCCGCCGAATGCGGCGTGGGCGGGGTAGGCGTGGTAATTGTTCACCCACACCCGGCCGGCCTGGATGTCGCGCCCGGCGCGGTAGGCGGTGTTTCCATCGCGGCTCCACACGCCTGCACCGAGGCCGTAGAGCGTGTCGTTGGCGGTTTTCAGCGCGTCGTCGTAATTGTCGAACTTCGCCACCGACACGACCGGACCGAAGATCTCCTCCTGGAAGATCCGCTGCTTGTTGTGCCCTTCGAAGATGGTCGGCGCGACGTAGTAGCCGCCGGCCAGGTCGCCTTCCAGCTCGACGCGGTGGCCGCCGGTGCGGATCGTGGCGCCTTCCTGCTTGCCGATGTCGATGTAGGACAGGATCTTCTCGAGTTGGTCGTTGCTGGCCTGCGCGCCGATCTGCGTGTCGGTGTCCAGCGGGTTGCCCTGCTTGATCTTCGCGGTGCGCTCGGTGGCGTCGGCGACGAAGTCGTCGTAGATGCCGGACTGGATCAGCGCCCGCGACGGGCAGGTGCAAACCTCGCCCTGGTTGAGCGCGAACATCGCGAACCCTTCCAGCGCCTTGTCGTAGAAGGCGTCGCGGTGGGCGGCGACGTCGTCGAAGAAGATGTTCGGGCTCTTACCACCGAGTTCGAGGGTGACGGGGATGATGTTCTCGCTGGCGTACTGCAGGATCAGCCGCCCGGTGGTGGTCTCGCCGGTGAAGGCGACCTTGCGGACCCGGGGGCTGGCCGCGAGCGGTTTGCCCGCTTCGACGCCGAAGCCATTGACCACGTTGAGCACCCCGGCGGGCAGCAGGTCGGCGATGAGATCGAGCAGCACGTGGATGGACGCCGGGGTCTGCTCGGCGGGCTTGAGCACCACGGTGTTGCCGGCGGCGAGCGCGGGCGCGAGCTTCCAGGTGGCCATCAACAGCGGGAAATTCCACGGGATGATCTGCGCGACCACGCCCAGCGGCTCGTGGAAGTGGTAGGCGACGGTGTTCTCGTCTATCTGCGAGATCGAGCCTTCCTGGCTGCGCAACGCGCCGGCGAAGTAGCGGAAGTGGTCGATGGCCAGCGGGATGTCGGCGGCCAGCGCTTCGCGCACCGGCTTGCCGTTCTCCCAGCTCTCGGCGACCGCGAGCGTTTCGAGGTTCTGCTCCATCCGGTCGGCGATCTTGAGCAGGATGCCGGCGCGGTCGGCCGTCGAAGTCTTGCCCCACGCCGCCGCGGCGCCTTCGGCGGCGTCCAGGGCGCGCTCGACGTCCTCGGCGGTGCCGCGGCCGATCTCGGTGAACGTCTTCCCGGTGACCGGGGTGGGGTTCTCGAAGTACTCGCCCTTGGCCGGGGCCACGTACTCGCCACCGATGAAGTGGTCATAGCGCGACCGGTACTCCACGACCGAACCGGCTGTACCCGGCGCTGCGTACAGAGCCATGCATTCCTCCAGTGCGAACTGCGGTGACCTGGATCACTCCTTGATCCAGTGTGGCAGAAGGTAGAGCACGCAACGTTGCAATGACGTTGCGCTGTGGTGAGTCAATCGACTGCTTTAAGCCGAAGACGTGGGCGAGCCCGGCTCCGTGAGCCGGCCTTCTGCTGATTCATTGCGCGTTGGGCTGATCCGGCTGTTTGGCGCGACGGCGGAGTTCAGCACGGCGGTGTTGGGCAGCCGGATCGGGCCGCCATCGCTTTCCAGCGTGAGGTACACGAGCCCCATTTCGACCACGTGACCCTCGAGCGGGCCGCCGAGCGTCCCGGAGTACACGATCACGTGATCACCGATGGTGAACGGACGGGCGATCACGAGCATCAGGCCCGCGAAGACGTTGCCGAGCGACTGCTGCGCGGCGATGCCGATGATGACACCGGTCACGGCCCCGCCAACCAGGAGTTGGTCGACTCGGACGCCCAGCTCGCCCAGCGCCAGGACCGCGACGGCGGCGTACCCCATCAGGGAAATGGCCAACCGGATTGCACCGGCGTGGCTCGCGCTCAACCGGACCCGGGTGCGACGGGCCGCCTCCCGGCTGATGTTCTGCACCGCCATCGCCCCGAAAACGATGAACAGCACGGCGCCACCGACGGCGGCGGCTTTGTGCAGCGGCTGGCCGGTGTGGAACAGGGTCGCCGGTTCGATCAGAGCGGCCGTCACCAGCATCACCAGCGCCAGCACGGACGCGCCGATGGCGCGTTTCGTCTCGCGCGTGAGCCGCCGCGGAGTCACGACCGCTCTCATGCCGCGTCGCCAGCTTCGTTGACCGACGTCGGTGGCGTCGCCGTTCGGGGAGTCCATGTGTTCCGATTCTGGTGGTGATCGCCGCACGATCAAGACCCTGGTGATCAGGAGCTCCCTCCCGTCACCGGAATGGCCGCCGGAGCGGGCAGTTTCCGGGCGGGGGATGACGGTTGCCGGCGACGCCGGTGTCCACACAGGACAAGAACCGCGCGTTCGAGCGCGTGCCACCAGCCGGTGAGGGGGTGATTGCTGTCCGTGACATCGACGGATCGCCTAGGCTGGCACGGGCACTCGATCTCGGACGAAAGGTTGCCATGCGCCACTCGATGGCTCCCAGCACCATGCGCCGCGGTTTCTCGGCGGCGACCGCCACCGGCGCGGTGCAGTGGGTCGCATCGTGACCGGGACGGTTGAGCGCGGGGTGCTGGATGTTTCCGCGGCGTGGGAACGAATCCGTCACGTCCGCAGCGCGCAGGACGCTTCCGCCGCCGGGCTCGGCAAGGATCGCGATGGCAGGTGGCGATGGGAGGACGCCGCCTCGCCCGAGGCCGCGCAGCTCGCCGAGCTGTACCTGCCGCTGTGCCTGGCCGGTCCGCGCTATGTCATCGCGCAGCTCGGGCAGAGCTTGGACGGCTGCATCGCGACCCGCACCGGCGACGCGGTTTTCGTGACCGGTGAACAGGACCGGTGTCACCTGCACCGCTTGCGCGCCCTCTGCGACGCGGTGGTCGTCGGGGCGGACACCGCGACCACAGATGATCCGCAGCTGACCGTGCGGGCCTGTACCGGCGCCAACCCGGCGCGAGTTGTCCTCGACCACCGCGGCCGCGTTCCGCGCGAACGGCGCGTCTTCATCGACGGTGCCGCGCCAACGCTGTGGATGGTGGGATGCGCGAACACCGACGTCGACGGCCTTGGTGAACGTGTCGACGTCATCCGGATGCCCTGCGACGAAGACGGTTTCGAACTGCAGCCCGTTCTCGACGCGCTAGCGCAGCGCGGTCTCGGCCGCGTCCTCATCGAAGGCGGCGGCGTGACCGTCTCGCGTTTCCTCCAGGCAGGCGCTCTGGACCGGCTATACGTCACCGTCGCGCCCGTACTGCTGGGTGACGGGGTGCCCGGCCTGCAGTTCCCGGGGACCGAGCGGATGCGCGACGCCCTCCGGCCGCCCGTGCGCCGGATTGCCTTCGGCGAAGACACGCTCTTCGAATTCGACCTGGGCCTGCGTGGATCGTCGCTGGCCCACACGCCGGAGCAATAGCACACCGGCACCGGGCAGGCTCGCGATGAAGGTGAGCACCCCGTACACCACGGCCGTGGTGAACCCATGCGTCGCGCCCAAGCCGGCTGCGCCGAACGCCCAGGCCAGCACGCCCTCCCGTGGTCCCCAGCCGCCAACGTTCACCGGCAATCCCATCGCTAGCAGCGCTAGCACCAGCAGCGGCACCAGCTGCGATACCGGCGCCGCCACGCCCGCCGTGCGCGCGGAGACTAGGAAAAGCGCCAGGTGCCCCGCCAGTGTCGCCACAGACAGAATCGCGACGCCAGGCCACGTGTCGCGCGCGAGCAGGCCGCGACGTAGCTCTCCAATCGCAGTCGCAACCGCGCGCCGTCCCCGCGTGGTGGTTCGTGCCCATACGACGAGTACGGCCCCGGCCGCGACCGAAATGACCACCATCACGCCAGCCACGTGCCAGGACCCGACTTCGTGGAACAAGGAGGGCCGGGCAAGCAAGACCAGGCCCGCGACCAGAAAGAGCACGACCTGCCCTGCGGTTCGTTCCAGAACCACAGCGCGAACACCGCGGCCGACATCGTCGGTATCCCGGCCATGCCGGACACCACGGTGGACGTCGCCGAGCACGCCGCCCGGCAGCGCCGCGTTCAGAAACAGCGCGCGGTAGTAGTCCGCGACTGCGGTGCCCAACCGCAGGCGGAGTCCGATGCGGCGCGCGACGAGGCACCACCGCCACGCGCTGAACACGGTCGTCAGCAATCCGATTCCCAGCGCGGCGACGACCGCGCCGACATCGATGACCCGCAGCCCCGCTACGAACGCCCCGGTGCCCAGCCGCCACAGCAGCACTGCCAGGATCGCCACCCCGCCCAGCACCTGTAGCCACGGCCACACCCGCCCGCGCCGGACCTTGTGTTCTCGACGGGGCGTCGTGCGCGCTATGCGTGACCTGGTCGGCTCAGCTGAATTGGAACAGGACGACCGGTTGGTCCTAGGCGACACCAGGCCACAGTAACTCGGCCCGCGAGCCGCCGTTGTCGGCGTGGGAATGGACCATCACGCCGGAGCGGCAGAGCGTCACACTGCCGCGCGGTGATTCCCGGCGCTGAGCCGCGGAACAGCGAGCAAGTCGCGGTGGTGGACGAGCACCCGCAAGTCACCGGCGAAGCATTCCGCACGCCGACGCCGCAGGTACGGTTGCGCTGCGGACGCCAACTCCGGCTGCTGTTCGCAAGCCGCGCCAACCCAGCCCTTGAGCCATTCCATCGTCAACGCCGCATGGGCCGAGCCCAGCCGCCACAGGCTGGGGCACGAGTGCACTACCGCGCCGCGCCGCTCGAACTCAGCACTCGCGGCGTCGACGGCGTCCGGCCCGAGCAGCCGTCGGCCGCGCACGGGCCGGCGTTGATGAGCGTTGAACGCCGACTCGAGAACGGAATCGAGCGGGTCGGCGGGGGCCAGCTCGACCCTGCCCACCACGGACAAGGTCAGCAGCGCCAGGCATCCGGCATCCACGCACGCCGAAACGAGGCCCGCGACCTCCGCGCCGGTGAGCAGATCGAGCAGCGCGGAGGCGGTCACCAGCGAAGTACCGACGAGATCGCCACCACGCAAGCTTGCAATGTCCGAAAGCAGCGTCTGGACCGCGACCGGGCCGCCATGAGCGTCGAGCAGCGGGACCCGCTCCGCGCGCCGCAGCAATTCCGGGTCACGGTCGTGCAAGATCCAGCGCTGCGGGCCGGGCAGTTCTCCGGCCAGCCAGCGTCCCATCGACCCGGTGCCGCAGCCCAGATCCCGGACCAGCACCGGTGCGGTGGTACTGGGCGACAGGGCGGCGCGCAGCGGGGGGAGGAGGTCGCGTGCTCGGGCGTTGGAATCGGCGGGTTCCCGCAGCGCAAGCCAGTCCGGGGCGAATTCGCCGACGGAGCTCACCTCGGCTCCCCGCGAAGATCGTCCAGCACGCTTGCCAGCGCCCGAGCCGTTTCGTCCCACCCGTGCAGCGTGCCACGGCGGGATCGGGCGGCGGCCCGCAGACGCTTCCGCAAGGCGGCCTCGGTGAGCCAGCGACGCAAGGCCCTCGCGAGCGCAGGCGCGTCCTCGGGTGCAACGAGCAGCCCCGGTACGTCGCCGTTGGGAGCACGTCCGAGCGTCTCGGGCACGGCACCGACTTCCGTGGCCAGCACGGGAATCCCGCGTGCCAGCGCTTCGGCCACGACCATGCCGTAGGTCTCCGCGCGGGAGGCCAGCACGACGAGATCGGATTCGGCATACGCCGTGTCCAACTCCTGGCGCGAGTACGGGCCGACCAGCCGGACGCGATCATCGATTCCGGTGTTGTCGATCAGTTGCCGCACGCGCGTGACATGGGCGGCGTCACGGCGCAGAGCTCCGGCGCATACGCAGGTCCACGACAGGTCGGTGATGGTCGCGAGCGCTTCGACCAGCAGGTCGTGCCCTTTGCGGGGTGTCACCGCGGCCGGGCAGAGCATCCGGGATCCGCTTTCCCTACCGGGAGCAGGCGCAGCGCGATCGGTGCCGGGAGTTACGACGTGTACTTGGCTCGCGTCGAGCCCGTGCGCGGCGAGCCGCGACGCAGCCCACGGGCTGGTCACCACGACGGCAGCCGCAGCACGCAGTGTCGCCTTCTCCCGGGCATCCAGATCCGCCGCGACCGCCGGTGCCAGCCCGGTCTCGTCCGCCAGCGGAAGGTGCACCAGCACGGCGATCCGCAGGCGCCGCGCCTGCGGCACCACGATGTCGGGCACGCCGCACGCCACAAGCCCGTCCAGGAGCACAACAGCACCCTCCGACAGCCCGGCCAGCGTATCCGCCAAGGCCGCACGCGCGCCGTCCTCGGGCTGCGGCCACGATCCCGCACAGGTGATCAGGTGCACCCGCCAGCCGTGGTCGGCCAGGTCCCGGCACACCCGACGACCGTAAACGTTGCCGCCACTGGGCACCGTCACGTCGTCGACGTCCCCCGGCAAGACGACGTGGACGGCGCGAATGTCGGTCGTACTCACAGCGTTCGTTCGAATGTCGCCGAAGCGATGTCCGATTCGTGCAACGTGACGGTGATCCCGGCCAGCTCCCGGGCGCCTTCGCCGAGCGCACCCGCGCGCGCCCGGTCCGCGAGCCGGTCGGCGACGACCTTGGCGAGGAACTCCGTCGAGGTGTTGATCCCCGCGAAGGCCGGTTCTTCGTCGAGATTGCGGTAGTTGAGCTCGCTGAGCACGGAGCCGAGTTCTTGGGTCGCCAAGCCGATGTCGACGACGATGTTGTCGGCGTCGAGCTCGGCTCGGCGGAACGTCGCGTCCACCACGAACGTCGCGCCGTGCAGGCGCTGCGCCGGACCGAAGACCTCACCCCGGAAGCTGTGCGCCACCATGATGCGATCGCGGACGGTGATGCTGAACAACGATCCTCCAGAGATCAGTCGGCATAGCGGATGAGGTGGCACAGCGCCGGAAGCTCGCCGTCGGCCAGCCGGGGCAGCACGGCAGGCAATTCCTCGAAATCGCTCTCCCCGGTGATCAACGCGTCGAACCGGGGATCGGCCAGCAGATCCAGTGCCAGCGACAGCCGGTCGGCGAACGTGCGGCGTCCGCGCCGAGCCGCCGAGACCGCGCCCACCTGGCTGCTGCGCACCACCAAGCGCCGGGAATGAAATTCCTCGCCCAGCGGCACGCTGACCCGTCGATCGCCGTACCAGCTGAGCTCGACGACTTCGCCTTCCGGCGCAAGCAATTCCAGCGACCGCGAAAGCCCTTCTTCGGTGGCACTGGCATGGATAACCAGATCGCAGTCGCCGACGGCCGCTTCGGGCGTCGCGAACTCGACGCCCAGCGCCTCGGCGATCCGGGCCCGCCCGGGATCGACGTCCACCAGCTCCACCCGAGCGCCCGGTAACCCGGCAAGCAACCCCGCCGCACAACAACCGACCATCCCGGCCCCGACCACCGCGATCCGATCGCCGAACAGCGGGGCCGCATCCCACATCGCGTTCACGGCGGTTTCCACGGTTCCGGCCAGCACCGCACGCGCCGGGGGCACCGAATCCGGCACCGGGGTCACGGCGCTGGCCGGAACGACGTAGCGAGTCTGATGTGGATAGAGACAGAAAACGATGCGGTCCAGTACATCCGGGGGCCCGTGCTCCACGACTCCGACGTTCAGGTAGCCGTACTTGACCGGCCCGGGGAACTCGCCGGCCTGAAAGGGCGCACGCATCACCGAGTGCTGGCTTTCCGGCACGCCGCCGCGGAACACCAGCGTCTCCGTGCCGCGGCTGACCCCGGAGCACAATGTCCGCACCAGCACCTCGCCGGGACCGGGGGCCGGTATCGTCACCGGCCGGATCTCGCCCATGCCGGCAGAGCGGAGCCAGAAAGCACGTGCACCGAGCTCCATCGGCATCCTCCAAGGACGGGGTCAGTCGACTACCCGGCGCCTTCGCCCGAAGTCGCCACTACGATACGCGCGGGCGTTGTGGACACCGCACGACAGGAGGTGTCGTGAACACGCAGCTAGAACGGCACCTGAGCCCGTTCGGCATGGAGCTCGCCGCCGGTGCTGCCGTCCAACTCGCCCTGCTGGTGTCGCTTGGTGTGAGCGTCGGCCTAGGCCCGCTAGGCTGGCTCGCCGCAACGACGTACGCCGCAGGTTTGTTGATCATCCTCGCCGTCGCCGGGCGCCGCGCGGGGACCCGAGCCCTGGGACCGGCGAACCGAGTCACCCTCGCCCGGGCGACACTCGTCGGCTGCGTGACGGCGCTCGTCGCGGACGGCATTGGCGGGGGACCGCGCACCGCGCTCCTCGTCGCGCTCGCCACGGTGGCACTGATCCTCGACGCAGTCGATGGATACGCTGCTCGGCGTACCGGATCGTCCTCTCCGCTGGGAGCACGATTCGACATGGAAGTCGACGCCTTCCTCATCCTCGTGCTCAGCGTCTTCGTCGCCACGTCGCTGGGTATCTGGGTGTTGGCGATCGGTGCCATGCGGTACGTCTTCGTCGCCGCCGCGTGGATCATGCCCTGGCTGCGCGCACCGCTGCCACCGAGTTTCGCCCGGAAAGCCGTTGCCGCGCTGCAGGGGATCATCCTCGTGATCGCCGGCGCGGGCATCGCTGCTCGGCCAGCCACAGTCGTCGCGGTCGCGGTGGCGTTGGCGCTGCTGCTGTGGTCGTTCGGACGGGACGTCGCATGGCTGTGGCGCACGCGGAAGCGAACGGGGCTCTCACCCCGCACGCGCAGCATTGATTCGAAATAGGTTCTGTTGTTGTCCGTCCTTTCCTGGCCCGGTCAGCCGCGTCGCAGCCGTGGTGCCAGTGCGGTGTGCCGTCGCCCGGAACCGGGAGTGCGGACGGCCTGACCGAGTGCTTTCTTGGAACCCACGAGGACCACGAGCCGCTTGGCGCGGGTGATCGCGGTGTAGAGCAGATTGCGCTGCAACATCATCCAGGCACTGGTCGTCAGCGGGATCACCACGCAGGGGTATTCGCTGCCCTGCGAGCGATGGATGGTCAGCGCGTAGGAGTGCACGAGTTCGTCGAGTTCGGCGAAGTCGTAGTCGATGTCTTCGTCTTCGTCGGTGCGGACCGTGAGGGTCTGGCCCTCGACATCGAGCGCGGTGACGACGCCTTGGGTCCCGTTGAACACGCCATTGGTGCCCTTGTCATAGTTGTTGCGGATCTGGGTGACTTTGTCGCCGACGCGGAACACGCGGCTACCGAACCGCCGCTCCGGCGCGTTCTCCCGCTCTGGCGTGAGATGTTCCTGCAGCAGCTGGTTGAGCGCGCCGGCCCCGGCCGGGCCGCGGTGCATCGGCGCCAGCACCTGCACGTCGGTGCGCGGGTTGAGACCGAACTTGCGGGGGATGCGGCGGCACACCACGTCCACCAGCAGTTCGGCGGTCTGGTCGGCTTCATCCACGGAGAACAGGAAGAAATCGGACAATCCTCTTGTGCGGGGGTAGTTCCCGGCGTTCACGAGGTGCGCGTTGGTGACCACCCCGGACTCCGCGGCCTGCCGGAACACCTCGTTCAACCGCACGTGGGGGAGCGGGGTGTCTTCGGCCAGCAGGTCGCGCAGCACCTCCCCGGCACCCACCGACGGCAGCTGGTCGACATCGCCCACGAACAGCAGGTGAGAGCCCTCGGCCACCGCCTTGACCAGTTTGTTGGCCAGCAGCAGGTCCAGCATGGATGCCTCGTCGACGATCACCAGGTCCGCCTTGAGCGGATTGTCCCGGTCGAATGCGGCGTCCCCGCCGGGCTGCAGTTGTAACAGCCGGTGCACGGTAGCGGCCTCGTGACCGGTGAGTTCGGTGAGCCGTTTGGCCGCGCGCCCGGTCGGGGCGGCCAGCACGACTTTCGCCTGCTTTGCCCGGGCCAGGGCGACGATCGAGCGCACCGTGAAGCTCTTGCCGCAGCCCGGTCCGCCGGTCAGCACGGCGACTTTCTCGGTTAACGCCAGCCGAACCGCGGCTCGTTGCGCATCGGCGAGCTCCACGCCGGTGCTCTGCCGCAACCAGCCGAATGCCTTGTCCCAGTCCACCGACGTGAACACCGACAAGCGATCGCCACCGGTCCTCAGCAGCCGCAGCAACTGGTTGGACAGGGCAACCTCGGCGCGGTGGAACGGCACCAAGTAGATCGCCGGAACCGGATCACCGTCGTCGGTCTGGATCTCTTCGCGGACCACTCCTTCGTCGGTGAGCAATTCCGCGAGGCAGCCGACGATCAGCCGCGAGTCCACCGCGAGAATTTTGGCCGCCTCGGCGATGAGCTCGGTCTCGGGCAGGTAGCAATGGCCGTCGCCGGTGGCCTCTGACAGCGTGAACTGCAGTCCTGCCTTGACCCGCTGCGGCGAGTCGTGCGGAATTCCCACCGCCTGCGCGATGGAGTCCGCGGTCTTGAACCCGATGCCCCACACGTCGGTGGCCAGTCGGTACGGTTCCTCGCGCACCACCCGGATCGCGTCGTCGGCATACTGCTTGTAGATCTTCACCGCCAGCGACGTCGATACCCCGACGCCCTGCAGGAACACCATCACCTCTTTGATCGCCTTCTGTTCCTCCCACGCGTCGGCGATCAGCTTGGTGCGCTTCGGGCCGAGCTTGGGCACTTCGATCAGCCGCTCGGGAGTCTGTTCGATCACCTCTAGCGCGTCGGTGCCGAAGTGGTCGACGATCTTCTCCGCCAGCTTCGGACCGATGCCCTTGATCAGCCCCGAGCCGAGGTAGCGGCGGATGCCCTGCACGGTCGCGGGCAGGACGGTGCGGTAGTCGTCCACGTGGAACTGGCGCCCATATTGTGGGTGCGCGCCCCATCGGCCCCGCATGCGCAGCGCTTCGCCAGGCTGTGCACCGAGCAAGGCGCCGACCACGGTAACGAGATTGCCTCGGCCGGCGTCGATCCTCGCGACCGTGTACCCGGTGTCCTCGTTGGCGAAGGTGATCCGCTCCAGCGTCCCCTCCAGGACGGCGCGTCGCGGCGAGTTTCCCTGCGTTCCCACCTGGCAATACCTACCACGGGACGGGTGGTCTCCGGCGTGGTGGCCCGGCGTCGTCTGACCGGGCGAACACCGTCCGGCGCCGATCCTTCGAGGATGGTCCACTGGGGACTCATGCACCGATATGAAGGGATCGCATATGCGTCCTCTGATCAACGCCACCGTGTTGATAGCCGGCATCGGGATGATCACCGGACTACTCCTGCTCGCGTCCGGTTTGGCCCTGTTCGCCTTTATTCGCAGCATCGCGCCGTGACCGCTCCCGGGCGAGAAATCGGTCAGCGGGGTTTGTAGAGCGCGCTTCCCTGGACGTATTCGTTGTAGGGGATCGTCCAGTCCGGGATGTCGCCGTCCGCCGGTGTCAGCGGCCGGTCGGAACCGATGATCTCCACCGGATCGCCCATCTGCACGAAGTCGAAGTACCACTTGCCGTCGTCCGGCGAGAGGTTGATACATCCGTGCGACACGTTGGCCACGCCCTGTGACCCGACGGTCGCGGCATTGACATGCACGAACTCGCCGTTGTTCGAAATGCGCACCGCGTGCGGGAGAACCTCGTCGTAGTACCCGGGTTCGCCCTTCTGCGGTCCTCCCCAGGTGTCCGAGCGCATCCGCGTCGAGGTGTGCTTCTCGAAGGCCACGTGCATGCCGAATTGGGTCGGATAGGCGCTCCTGCCGTACGAGGCGGGGAACTGCTGGACCTGCTGCCCGTCTTGGAAGACCGTGAACGTGTGATCGTTGACGTCGCCGACCGCGCGCTGGTCCCGCCCGATCACGAAGTTGCTCTCGTGGTCGGCGGCTCCCATGATGCCGCCGCCGGTGTCCACGCCGTACAACCGCGCGCGCACCCGGACGCTGGTTCCGGGTTTCCAGAAGTCCTTGGGACGCCAGTTGACCTGGTCGTCGGCCATCCAGTGGAATGAGCCCTCGGTCGGCACCGACGGTTCGATCGACAGGCGGCGTTCGACGGCGGCTCGGTCGGTCACCGGTTTGCTGAAGTAGATCGATACCGGCATGGCCACCCCGACCGTGTCGCCGTCGGACGGCCGGGTCCGGTCGACGGTGACCGTGTCCACGGGCGTCGCGGTGCTAAATGTCGAGTTCAGCGGGGCCGAGAGCGTGCGGTCCACATCCTGGGCTTGCGCCCGCACGTGGTAGGTCGTAGCGAAACCCAGCGGCGCGGTCGTACGCCACCGGCGACCACCGTCCTCCAGCTGGCCGGGCACCGTCGCTCCCCCGGCGGTCACGGTGACCGAGGTGAGTGTGCCTTGGTGCGCGTTGATGACCAACGGCTCGCTGGGAGCGACGTGCGCGGCTCGGTCCGGTATCGAGGTCGTCACGGTCGCCTCGGACGGCTTCGGTCCGAAGCACGAGGTCAGCGTGCAGGCGAGCACGCCTCCGATGATGATTTGCCACCCTCTTGCGAACCGCATCCCCGCCCCCAGTCCAGTTCCGATCGGCTCGACATCAGAACCACTGTCCGGGGGCAGGGCGAACATCTCAACACGATCATGTGGACGGGACAGCTCAGCCCTCCGCACAGGACTCAACCAGTACCCACATGGGCGACGCCTGCGATCGCACGGACGGTGGTCAGGTCGATCGGCGGGCTCCGAGCTCGCAGGCGCGGTGCGGCGGCTGCGGAACAGGACACGGCCTGTTCGCGGTGGCAAACTGAGGTAGCTGGACGAGCCGGGATCTGCCGCTGATCGGCTGTCTCCCCAGGCGATAAGGGGGGTAACGATGTTCAACACTCCGGAGGAGGTCCTGCGGTTCATCTCCGACGAGGATGTGCAGTTCATCGACGTGCGGTTCTGCGACCTTCCGGGCATCATGCAGCACTTCGCGGTGCCCGCGAAGTCCTTCGCCGCCGAGATGTTCGACGAGGGCATCGCGTTCGACGGGTCGTCGGTGCGTGGTTTCCAGTCGATCCACGAATCGGACATGTTGCTGCTGCCCGACCCCTACACCGCGCGGCTGGATCCGTTCCGCACCGCGAAGACGCTGATCCTCAACTTCTTCGTGCACGACCCGTTCACCTTGCAGCCCTACAGCCGGGACCCGCGCAACATCGCGCGCAAGGCGGAGCAGTACCTCGCCGAATCCGGCATCGCCGACCTCGCCTACTTCGGGCCGGAAGCCGAGTTCTACCTCTTCGACTCGGTGCGGTTCGCCAGCGCGGAGAACACTTCGTTCCACGAGATCGACGCCGTGGAGGGCTGGTGGAACACCGGTCGAGCCGAAGAGGGCGGCAACCAGGGCTACAAGATCAAGTACAAGGCGGGGTACTTTCCCGTCCCGCCCACCGACCACCTGGCGGATCTGCGCGACGAGATCGTGCGGAACCTGATCGATGCGGGTTTCACCGTGGAGAAGGCCCACCACGAAGTCGGCACCGCAGGCCAAGCCGAGATCAACTACAAATTCAATACGCTGCTGCACGCCGCCGACGACCTGCAGCTCTACAAGTACATCGTGAAGAACACCGCGTGGCAGGACGGCAAGACGGCCACGTTCATGCCCAAACCGCTCTTCGGCGACAACGGGTCCGGCATGCACACCCATCAGTCGCTGTGGCTCAACGGCCGGCCGTTGTTCTACGACGAGACGGGCTACGCGGGCCTATCCGATCTAGCACGGCACTACATCGGCGGCATCCTGCACCACGCACCGAGCCTGCTGGGATTCACTAATCCGACGGTCAACTCCTACCACCGCATGGTGCCCGGCTTCGAGGCACCGGTAAACCTCGTCTATTCGCAGCGCAACCGCTCGGCCTGCATCCGCATCCCGGTCACGGGCACCAGCCCGAAGGCCAAGCGGATCGAATTCCGCTGCCCGGACTCGTCCGGGAACCCGTACCTGGCCTTCGCGGCGATGATGCTGGCTGGCCTGGACGGCATCGCCAACAAGATCGAACCGCCGGAGCCCATCGACAAGGACCTCTACGAGCTACCGCCCGAGGAAGCCGGCACCGTCGTGCAGGTTCCCTCCTCGCTGGAGGCCGTGCTGAACAGCCTCGAAGCGGACCATGAGTTCCTGCTGCGTGGTGATGTCTTCACCCCGGACGTGATCGAGACCTGGCTCGCCTTCAAACGAGAGCACGAGATCGACCCCCTGCGACTGCGCCCGACGCCGCACGAGTTCGAGCTCTACTACGACGTGTGACCGTCGTCGGATGCCCGCTGACCAGCGGTTTCGCGTAACCTTCATCGCATGACGCGTGGTATCGAATACCGGAGCACCTACGAGTGGGCCGCCGCCCGGGTGTTCGCCGCACTGATCGACCCCGGCTACCTGGCGGAGCGGCTTCGTGTGCTCGGCGGTGACAACGAATTGATCGAACACACGGCGACCGAGCGCGGCGCGCGGTACCGGATCAGACAGGGCGTTCGCGCCGAGGTCCTCCCGTCACTGGCGCGCAAGGTCATTGGCGGGGACCTGACGATCAACCGCAGCGAGGAGTGGCGCCGTGAGGCCGACGGCGGCTACACGGGTGAAGTGACAGCGGGTGCCACGGTGATGCCCCGCTCGATCGCGGCCTCGCAGTGGTTGCGGGACTTGCCGTCGGAGGGGGGACCGGCGGTGTGCGAGTTCGTCGTCGAGGGCAGCGTGCAGGTGAACATCCCGTTGCTCGGGGGCAAGCTGGAAGACCTCTTCGTCGGTGAGGTGCGCGGCTTGCTGGAAAGCGAGCACCAGTTCACCGTTGACTGGCTGTCCCGGCAGCAATGACGACCGTTGCCCGTGATCGTCCTCAAAGGACAGTGCTCAACGCCGGCGGGGGTTGCGCCACCAGCTCAGCCGAAGCACCGAACGGTTCTCGCTACGGAAGAACTCCACCATCTTCTCTTGTGGGGATCGTTGCTGCGCAGCGGGTTTCGATGACCAGTTAGGGTCGCGAGCGTTGTCGTCCGACGCGGCGGAATCATCAGTCTTCATCACCTCATCCGCCTTTCTCCGGTACGGGTGATGCGGCACCCTCGCGTTCCTTCGAGGTTCCCTCATGCGCGCTGGACGCGCATTTTTGAACCAGCGCAGGCCAAGGAGCGGCTAGACCATCGGCCGGTTGTCACTCCAGGTGGACAAATCGGCACCGTGCGTGGCGTACCACCTCTGCTGGCAGCTCTCCGAACAAAAGTCGTCCGACGGCGAGGTGGAAAGTGGGCGGTTGCATGAGACGCACGGCGTGGGGTCGATGCGTTCGTCGGCCCGGTCGAGGAGAGTGCTCATGACCGACGCACCCCCTCGGTGATCCGTACCGCCGACGGGATTTCGGCGATCCCCGTCGTGGCGCGGTGAACGACGACAAGGGTCGAGATCGCGGCAACGAACGTGAGAGCGAAAACGGTTACCATGTTGCCCTCCTGTACTTCGTCGGCCCAAAACCCTGACCCTGTAAGCGTAACCGCGGAAAGTGACAGCTCAGCGGAGTTTTGGGGCTCGGTCTGTTAAGCATCGCCGGAGACGCTGCCCGCGGTGTTCGGGCTGCCGGGAGGTTGGCACGTTCGGTCCAGCCGTTCTGCCCTGCCTGGCCCACAGTCGGCTGCCGTTGGTTGCGCGGAGTGAGCGCACCTTTCCGCTTCGCTGAGCCCATCGCGATGTCTGTCACGACGCCGTTGCCGAATATTTGTGGCTCTGCAACAAATTGCGCGACGGTCGGCGCGCCAGGTTCGGTTTCGCGGCACCGGGTTCATGGCGGCCTTCTCGGCTGCGGTTTCAAAGCCTTTGCCATGCCATGCATGGGTGAGCTCCTCCCCGGGCGGGTGCCGCGGAGCACTACTACTAGACGGATGTCTACTAAAGGGAAGATTACGATTACCCGTAGGCGATCGTCAAGCAGCCGCGTGGGTATCCGCAGCGGCGAAAAAAGCTGGTGAACTCGACGGCGGCCGCCGTATCAGCGAGCGACAGCCGAACGGGGACGGCGCGGGCCGTGGCATCTGTTGTTCAGTTCCCGTGCAGAAACGTGTAACGGATTCGCGACAGCCCCGATAGCTTTGACATCTGATCGCCCTTGACGCGAGCGGACAGTCTGCCAACTGGAGAGGGGACCGATGCCGGAGCCGATGCGCGCGCCAATGTCGTTGCCGGACAGGGTAGGGGCGGCCGGATGCGTCCGGGCTCCGCGGTTGCCCGAACCCGCGCACTCGACTCCGCCACATCCGAAAGTGCCCGCGACTACGTGGGAGCGGCGGTACCGGTTGGCGGTGATCGTCAGCGACGCGATCGCAACGGCCGTTGCCTCGGCCGTAGGGGCGATCTGGGTGGCGATGCTCGACATCGTGGTGCCTCCGCCGATCGTGTTGGCGGTATTCACCGCCGTGGCGGTGTTGTGGGCACTGTTCGGTTCCTGGAACCTTCGCGTGCTCGGTCAGGGCCACGAGGAGTACCGCCGCCTGGGACGCGGGATTTTCTCGGCCGGGGTCGTCATCGCGGTCGCCGGGCTCGCGGTACCGCCATTGGACGTGCGGCCGTGGGTTTTCGGTGTGTTACCCGCGCTGGCGCTGCTGATGCTTGCCCAGCGCTATCTGCTGCGCCGTTATCTGCACAGCGCCCGCAGCGGCGGCAGGTGCCTGCTTCCGGTGATCGCCGCGGGTAGTGCGCAGACGCTTGGCGACCTGATCGTTCGGACTCGCCAGCAGCCACACGTCGGCTGGCAGGTCCAAGCGCTATGCATCCGGCCCGCGGCGGGTGAGGGGCGGATCAGCGAGGTGGACGGCGTTCCGGTGATCGGAGACGTCGACGAGCTCGCCGACCACGTTCGGCGCGGCGGCTACCGCGTGGTCGCCATCACCGCGGATCCATACTGGACGCCACGCCGTTTGCAGGAGCTGGCGTGGAAGATCGAGAACACCTCCGCCGAAATGGTCGTCGCGCCGGTGCTGATGGAGGTGGCAGGCCCCCGACTGCACGTCTCCTCGGTGCTGGGGATGCCGATGCTGAAGGTGAGCGAACCCTCGTTCACCGGCGGCCGGCGCATCGTCAAGGCGCTCGCCGACTGGGTGAGCGCGTTAGGCCTGCTGGTCCTGATCGCGCCGGTGATGTTGGTGATCAGCCTTGCGGTCAAACTGGCCGACGGCGGCCCGGTGATCTACCGGCAGCGAAGATCGGGCCGCAACGGCAACACGTTCACGATGCTGAAGTTCCGCACGATGGTGGTGGGTGCCGAGGCGATGCGAGCCGCGCTGGGGTCTGCCAACGATGCGGCGGGGCCGATGTTCAAGCTGCATCGCGATCCGCGAGTGACGAAGGTCGGTGCCCTGCTGCGCCGGTACTCGCTCGACGAGCTGCCGCAGCTGCTCAACGTGCTCGCCGGGCACATGTCGCTGGTCGGTCCGCGGCCGCCGCTGCCGGAGGAGACCGCGACCTACGACTTCGAGGTCAAGCGCCGCCTGCTGGTCAAGCCGGGACTCACCGGGCTGTGGCAGGTCAGTGGGCGCAGCGACCTGTCCTGGGCGGAAAGCGTCCGGCTCGACCTGCGGTACGTGGAGAACTGGTCGCTGGCGCTGGACGCGGTCATCCTCTGGAAGACCGTGCGAGCAGTGCTGACCAAACAAGGCGCGTACTAGAAAGTTTCACAGCCCTCAGCACATCGCTATCTCCGGCGGATGATGTCGGCCGCGAGCCCCGCGATGTCGTCGCGATAGCGTTGCGGGGAAAAGGCTTTTCGGGCGTGTTCGACGGCATGTGCCGCGGTGTCGAGAGTTCCCGGCCAGTCGGCCAGGCAATCTCTGATCGCTTCGGCGAGCGCGTCGGGATCGTCTGCGGGCACGATCCGGCCGTACCGGCCCCCCGCGACGGTCTCGGGCAGGCCCTGCACATCGGTCACGATTACCGGAGTTCCGGCCAGCTGCGCCTCCACTGAGGTGTTGCCGAACGGCTCGAACCGGGACGGCACCAGGGCGATGTCGGCGTTTCGGAACGCATCCCAAACATCCGTCCGGAAACCGCGGACGCCGACCACCTCGGTCAGGCCGTGGCGTCGGATCAGATCGTCGAGCTGCCGCTCATACCACTCGTAGCCGGTGAACGCCGAGCCCAGCAGATCGAGGACGACGTCGTGGCCGTCGGCGCGCAAGCGGGCGACCGCACGCACCGCGAGATCGGTGCCCTTCCTCGGCGACAGCCGGCCGACGAGCACGATCCGGACCGGATCGGGGCGCTCGCGGCCGCGCTGCGCTGGATGGTCGGGCCCGGCAACGCCGTTGTAGACCAGCCGGATTCGACGGCGCAGCAAGGGAAGTGGTCGCGTGATGACGCGGGCCGTGGCCTCGCTGTTCGCGACGACCACTGTGGCGCACAGCAGGGGAGCGGCGAGCGCGGCTCTGATCGGCCGCGGCGCGCTGTCCTCCGCTTCGTGCACGTGGGCGATGACCGCTCGTCGGGTCAGCCGAGCGAGCGGCAGCCACAAGGGCACGGTCACGGTGTTGATGTACACCACGTCAGGGCGCGTGCGTCGCAGCAGACGCACCATCGGCGACAATGCTTTCAGGCCATCGAGCAGTAGCCGCAGGAAACCGGCGGGCCGCAGCGCGGCCTTCCGCAGGACCGGGGTCGGGCACAAGACCACCTCCGCGCCCTGCTCGCGAAGTTGGTCGGCGAGTGGCCCTTCCGCAGGCAGCGCTACCACCACCCGCCAGCCCGTAGCGGTCAGCGCGATGACCGATTCCCGAAATATTCGGTCGGATCCGTAAAGCTCGGCCGAGGGATGGACCATCAGCGCGGTTCGGCGGGCCAACGGGGCTCCTGTTCTTCGGTCGAGGTTGTGGTTGGCAGTCCCGAGACGAACTGCCGAGGCTGCCGAGCAAGCGCCGGGGCGGGACCGCGCCGACCGGCCATGCTTGTCCACGCGGCCAGCAGGAAAAGCCACGTACACGCGACATTCGCCGGAGCGCCAAGGCCCTGGGTGAACATCGAGTTGGCGAACAGGCCCGACAGCAGCGCGAGAATCAACATCCGATCCAGTCGCGGCTCGGGTCGCTGGTTGCGCAGTGCGAACGCACCGGTGAAGATGCATCCGAGCAGCAAGAGCCACACCGCCGCGCCCAGCAGGCCGGCGTCGACGAGCAGGTTCACCAGACCGTTATGCCCGCCGCCCAGCCCGATCTCGTCGAGGAACAAGCCCCGCGAGGCGCTGAGGCCGTGGCCGTAGAGCGGGCGTTGGAGAAATGCTTCGAGCGCATAAGCCCACAGGTCCGTTCGCGAATTCAGGGACGCGAGCCGCTCGGCGTTTTCGCCACGGACGAAGAACGACTCGATCAGTGAACCGGCCGCGAGCCAAACCGTGACCAAGGCCACCGACAACGCGACCGCGATCTCCAACCGCCGACTGCCACGCCACCGCAGTCCCGCGATGACCAGGCCCCCGACGATCGCCCCGAGAGCGGCCCCTCGAGTGTTGCTTCCGATCAGCCCCGCGGTGCAGATGGCCAGCAGTACGAGGTAGGCGGGCAGCGGCCAGTGCGGCCCCGGCCGGGCAAGCCGGTGGCCGAAGGCGTAGGCCGTCAAGATCACCACCGCAACGGCCAGGAACTGCCCCGCGTCAACCGGATGCAGGTGCAGCCAGGTGAACCGGTCGGGCTGCGTCGGCAGCCGCGGGAACGGCACGACCACGCCGAAAATGACCGATGCGCTGACCAGAATCGCGAACGCGTGGGCGATGCGGTGCAGTGCGTCCCTGGCGCAGTGCCGGGCGATCGACCTGCTCAGCGCCAGCACGATCACGACCTGGACGGCCCGGACCAGGGCGAGCGAGCGGTAGGGCGAGTACAGCGCCGAAAGCACCAGGACCGCAGCGTAAGCATAGGCCGAACAGGTGATCCAGTCGGCGCGGCGCAGCTGGGAGGTGGGGCGAAAGCGCAGGAACAGAAAGCACGCCACGGCCGCGTAGACGGCGATTTCCAGCAGCACGAACAGGTCGGGCGAGCCCGAGACCGACTGGTCGTCGGCGCGGACACGGAACTTGTAGTCGCTGGCCACGATGAGCGCGAGCGAGCACACCACGGGCCAGCGCTCGGCGTCGAAGGCCCGGCGACGCGTGACGCCGTATCGGCGTCGAAGGGTACTCCAGCTCACGGCCGGTCCTCGGATCAGGCGGGTTCGGGCGCAAGGGCGCCGAAAACGGGTGGGCGGATTCGTGTAACGACTGCCCGTCGTCGACATATTACAAGCTGGGCACCTGATCGAGTGAGTCGCGCGCCATCAGCCGGGCGACTCCTGGCTGCCCATAGCTACCCGGTGCTGCCCTGCGACGAAACGGTGGAACGAAATCATGCGGATTTCGATGATCGGTACTCGTGGCGTGCCCGCGCGTTACGGCGGTTTCGAGACCTGTGTCGAAGAGGTGGGCCGCCGACTCGTCGAGCGCGGACACGAGGTCACCGTGTATTGCAGGGGTGCCGGCGTGCGTAGTGCCCGGGCCGAGAGCCACTGCGGGATGCGCCTCGTGCATCTTCCCGCGCTGCGGCGCAAAACGCTGGAAACGCTGAGCCATACGGCGCTCTCGGCGCTGCACGCGGTGGTTCGCCGCCCGGATGTCGCGGTGGTGTTCAACGCGGCGAACGCGCCGCTGCTGCCCCTGCTGCGGCTTCGCGGAACCCCCACGATCACGCACGTCGACGGCCTGGAGTGGAAACGCGCGAAGTGGGGCCCGGCCGGTTCGGCCTACTACCGGCGGGCCGAGGCACTCGCGGTCCGCTGGTCCGACGCCCTGATCGCCGACGCGTGGGGGATCCAGGACTACTACCGCGACCGTTTCGGAACCGAGACCGAATACATCCCGTACGGGGCACCGATCCTCAGCGAGGTGGGGACCGACGGCATCACCGAACTCGGGCTCCGTCCCCGGCACTACCACCTGGTCGTGGCCAGGTTCGAGCCGGAGAACCATGTGCACGTGGCCGTTGACGGATATCTGCGCAGCAATGCCCGCCATCCGTTGGTCGTGGTGGGATCGGCGCCCTACGCCGACGAATACACCGCGAGCATCAAGCGTGCTGCGAAGCGCAATCCCAACGTCCGCCTGCTCGGCGGGGTTTGGGACCAGAAGCTGCTCGACCAGCTCTACGGCAATGCCTTGACCTACATCCACGGTCATTCGGTCGGCGGTACCAATCCCTCGCTGCTTCGCGCGATGGGTGCCGGCGCCCCGACGTCGGCCTTCGACGTGCGGTTCAACCGCGAGGTCCTCGGCTCGTTCGGCCGCTATTTCCGGGACGCCGCGGACCTGGCGGCGCTGTGCGATGCGGCCGAGGCCGATCCGGCTAGCACGTCGCTGCGTGGGCAGGAACAGGTGCAATCGCTCGACCGCTACACGTGGGACGGGGTAGCGGAGAAGTATGAAGAACTGGCCGCTCGCGTTCTGCTCGGGGGTAAGCGCAAATCCGCGCCGCCCGGGCGTGCGAAGGCGGCAGTCACGACGGCCGTGTCCAGGCAGGAAACCAAGGAGGTGCGATGAATCGACCGCGAAAGCTGTCGTGCGTCGCGGCGGTGGCACTCGCCGCGTTATCGGGATCGGTGGTGCTGGAACAACCTGTTGCCGCCGCCGAGTTGTTGCCGCAGCCAGTCACAGCGGGGGCATTGCCGACCCCGCAGACCGACGGTGTGGTCTTCACGGTCGCCATCGCGGGAAACACCGCCATCGCCGGCGGGAAGTTCAGCAAAGCGCGCCCGGCCGGCGTGGCGCCGGGCGGGCCTGGTGAGGTCACTCGGAACAACCTGCTGGCATTCGATGTGAACACCGGCGAGTTGCTGCCGTGGGCACCGGTGGTCAGCGGCAGCACGTTCGCCGGCACGGATCCGGGACCGTTCTGCAAGTCCGCCGACGGCGGGCGCTGGATCTGCGACACGGTGTTCCGGGTCAAGGTCTCGCCGGACGGGCGAAAGGTCTATGTCGGCGGGGATTTCGACAAGATCGATGGCCAGTGGCGCTCACGCGTGGCGGCCTTCGACAGCGCCACCGGCGTGCTGGATCCGTCCTTCAAACCCAAGGTGGCCGGGCGGGTGCGCGGCCTGTCGGTCACCGCGGACACCGTTTACCTCGGCGGCGGCTTCAACGCCGTCGACGGCGTCTCGCGCACCCGGCTGGCGGCGGTCTCCGTCGGTACCGGAGCACTGCTGCCGTGGGCTCCGACGGCGGACAAGGAGGTCTATGCGGTGCTGGCCGCCCCGGAGCAGGGGCGCACGGTGATCGGGGGAGCCTTCGGCCGCGTCAACGGCCAAAACCGGCACAGCTTGACCGCCGTGGACGCGACCAGCGGTGCCGCCGTGCCGTGGCAATGGGTCACGCCATCTGCCGAGGACACGATCACCGACCTGGCAACCGACGGCACCGGCACGGTTTACCTCAGCTCGTACAACTGGCGCGGAGGCAATCCCAGGCTGGAGGGCCGAGGCGCCATCGATATCGCGACCGGGACGCCCCGGTGGATGGATGGCTGCTACGGAGACACCCAAAGCGTTGCGGTAGCAGCGGGTGTGCTCTACAGCGCTTCGCACTCCCACGACTGCACGGCCATCAACGCCCTTCCCGACGGCGGTTCGCTCGATTACCAGCGACTGCTCGCCGAAACGACAGTGGCCACCGGTACCGCCCAGCGCAGCGTCAACCACGTGCGGGCCGGCGACCCGGTGCCGGAACTGCTGCCGTGGCTGCCCTATACCAACGGCGGACCTTCGAACAGTCCGTGGTTGAACGGGCCGTGGGCCGTGGCCGCCGACGACCACTACGTCGTGGTCGGCGGTGAATTCACGGTGGTCAACGGGGTCGCCCAGCAGTCGCTGACCCGGTTCGCAGCCAGAGGTGTGCCCGGCGCCCTCAACTACGGACCGCAGGTTCCGTTCCAGGCCCCGGACTTGAGTCGGCGCCTCTTCGGCGGAATCGTGATCGAGTGGACCGGCACCTGGGATGCCCAGAACAGCGAGATCCGGTACGAGGTCATGCGCAGTGGGACGGAGAACCCGATCTACACCACCACCAGCAAAGCCTGGCCGTGGACGGTGTCGACGATGAGCTTCACCGACGACCAACCGCCCCAGGGCACGGTCGAATACTGGATCAGGGCAGTCGACGCGGACGGCGCGGTGCTGAGCACCCCGCGCAGCAGCATTTGATCCCGCCAAGAGCGCGGGGACGCCTGAAGCGTCCCCGCGCTCACACACGTGGCCCGCTCAGCACGCCGATGTTTGGGTGGTCGTTCGGATTCACGCCGACGATCCGCGCGACATCCCGGGGCAGGGGCCGGCCGGCCCGGAAACCCGTTGCGGACTCGCGCAGCGAGTAATCGCCTCTGCCGGGATCGCGGAACGGGGCGGGCGACGGTGCGCCCGCCAGGCTGTGGAGATCCTGTCCGGTGCGCTCCCTGAGCCGCGGCAGCGTGAAGATCGTGACGATGTTGCCGGCGCCGAGAGACCAGGTCCCCAGCGGTGCCGATCCGGCTTCCCGCAGGTATGCGTTGCCGTCGCTGGCCGAGATGAACGGCGCGATGGGCTGGGGATACGGCTTATGATCCTCGGCCTCCATGAACGGCTCGGCATCGTGCTGCCTGATCAGGAAGTTGTTCAGCAGCTCGGTGTTCGACGTGACCCAGGACAGGCCCTGTTCCTCGCTGTATCGGTCGGAATGCGGTGACCTCTTGTCGTTGTAGAGCCCGATCGCCAACCCGTTGTCGATCAGGGTGTTGTGCACCAGTCTGACGTGGTCGGAACTGGATATCTTGATCCCGCGCCCGCCGTTGCCGACCACGATGTTCGAGGCGATCAGCGCTCTGGCCGAAACCTCGTAGTACAGGCCGTTCACGACGTTGCCGCGCGCGATGTTGCGGACCACCACGGCATCGGTGCATCCCAGGTCGCACCACCACCCGGTGCCGATGTTGTCCGCGAACGTGTTGTCGGACACCCAAGCCCGCTTCGTGCGCGTCACCTTCGCGCCCGCCGCTCCGATGGCCTCGCCGGTCAAGGAGAAATGCTCGTTGTTGTTGCGCGCAAAAGTGTTCGCGGACAACTTGAGTCCGTCGGCCCGGTTGGCAACCAGGCCGACCAGGCCGTTGTCGAGGAACCGGTTGTGCGTCACGTTCGCATCGGGCTGGAAGATCGCGGCACCGGTGGATGCGGACGCGGCGAACGTGTTGTGCTCCAGCGTGACCGCGGGCGCGTTCACCACGACCATCGCCCCGCGCTGGCCGTACTTCTGAATCGACCCGTAGTGGGCGATCCCGATGCCGCGGAGGGAACTGCCCGCGGCACCAGCGCCATCGAACTGCAGCAGCCAGTCGAACTCGGTCGCCTCGACGAGCCGCCCAGTCGGATCCTCGCCGATCAGCAGTTGCTTGCGCCCGACATCGACGTAGAACGTGCCGACGGTGACCGACCGCCGGTCACCCACTTGCCGAAGCGGTCTGCCGTCGACGAAAGCCATGTCGGGCAGCCCGGCCTGCGGATACGCCGGGTCGATGATCTCGGGCATGAAGCAGGTCCGGCACAGCGGGACGTCCCAGCCGTCGTGCCGCCACGCCTTGCCGTCGCGGACCCACTGCGAGACGACCCGACTGCCCTTGAGCCAGACGCGTTCGTGCGGAAAAGGCTGGATGGACAGCTTCTTGTCGATGATGCCCACTGTTTCCCGGTAAGTACCTTCGCGCAGGACGATCGTGGCGCCGGGCTGCGCCCTGCGCACCGCCTCGCCGAGGCTGCGAAGCGGTCTGGCTTGGTCGCCCGGGGCGTAGTCGTTCCCGTTGGTGGCGACGAAAAGCGCGCCGGGCGGTATCGGGTAGTCCGTCGTGGTGAGTGTCTCGGCGACCGGTTGGGCTGCGCTTGAATCACTCCCGGCCGGATTGCAGGCCGCTAGCAGCACGGTTAAGACGACGAGACTTGATCGAAGCCGGAGATGATGACGAGTGGGTTTCATTTCGGCCCGGGCTCCAACTCGCCGAGCGCGGCGGGGGAGGGCAGCGAGATCCACTGTCGCAGCAGGGTGCTGGACGTGTGGGTGGTGTAGGTGAAGTAGTGGACCCGCGAGCCGACGGCCGAAAGCTTGCGCTCCAACGCTTCGGCGCGCGCAGTGCCGCGCCAGTCGCTGCCTTTGAACAGCACGTCGAACCGAATCTGTGCCCACATCCGGAACTTGTCCTCGTGCTCGTCGGTGACGGCCTCGTCGACGCACCTGATGCTGCGCACGATCTCCAGCCGTTCCTCGAAGGGGATCACCGGGTTCCGGCCCTTCACCTTCAGCAGGACCGCGTCGGTTACCACGCCGGCTACCAGGTGGTCGCATTCCTGACTCGCCCGTTGCAGAATGTTGAGGTGTCCGATGTGGAACATGTCGAAGGCGCCGGGTGCATATCCGATGATGGACATCGTCACCGCCCCCGTTCCGGGGCGCCCGCGGCTCGGTCGAGCCCGGCCATGTCGCCGAACCACTTTGGTAGCGCCGCGACGAGGAAGGCCGCGTTGAACAGGAAGAGCGCGCCGTAGCCGACGGAAAACGCCACCGGGGATCCGAGCAGCAGGAACGCCAGGCACAGCACCCCGTAGTCGGTCGGCAGGACCAGCACCGACCGCAGGGTCGACGGCGGTCTCCCGGTAGGCGGCAATGCGCCGGAGACGGCGCGGTGCGCGCGGCGCAACTGGTCGTTGAGAATCATCGCGAAGAACATGACGGTCTCCACGGCGGCATAGCCGAGCGGGACGAGCAGAAAACCGCTGGGGAGGTCAAAGAACCGGAACGCGCAGATGAGCACGGCGAGGTGCAGCGTGGCGATCTTCGCACTGTCGATCACGTGGTCCAGCCACTCGCCGGCGATGCTGCTGGTTCCCCGCAACCGGGCGAGCTGGCCGTCGGCCGAGTCGAGCGCGTACCCCACTAGCAGCGCCAAGCTCACCGCGATGCCCAGCGGCCAGGACGGTGCCGCGGTGGAAATGGCGATGATGCCGCCGAAGGTGCACGCCGCGCTGACGGCCGTGACCTGGTTCGGGGTCGCCTTGAGGAGGAAGGCTGCCGCGGCGAGGTAGCCACCCGCTTTGCGGTTGACGAACCTCGAGTAGGCCGGCGCTCCCTTGGCCGACTTCTGCGCGGACGGGAGGCGGCGTAACGCGGCGGCGAAGCCGGAATTCGACATGTCGGTGGTGGTCATCGAAGCCTTTCGTTCCTGCACATCAGGTGTGGCAATCGCCGGGACAGCGTGGCGGCGGTGGCGCCGGGCGGAGGAACTTGACAGGCGATCACCATCGTCTTAATACTGGAAAACCGCAGTATCGGTATTTCTCCTCCCGGGTCGTTCTTGCCGGTTGTACTCGCCAGCCGGCCGCACGTCCGCAACGGTGCACAATCGCTGCGCTCACGCGGTATTCGCCGCAGGAGCCCGGCGCGTTACCGACGGGCGCCGGTAGACCCAGAGGAATCCCCCTTTTGGCACACAGAGCGGAATGACGGTCGATGAACGACGCCCACCCGGCACCGACGATCTTCGGTGCGTTGTGGCGGTATCGCTGGCTCTCCCTGGCGATCGTCGCGGTAGTGGTGCTGATCAGCCTGTTGGTCCCGCTGCTGGCCGGCGACGGCCGCAGCGCGCGAGCGCGCATCGTGCTCAAGGCGCCCGATCAGTCCGGCGTGCTGGGGATCGAGATGGCCAGCGAGTCGAGCTTCCTGAGATACGTCAAGCAGCGGGCGTTGTTCGTCACATCGGACCGGGTCCTCGACGACGCGCGCGCCCGGCTGGGCGGTGTCGATTCATTGCTGGAGCTGCGCGGCGCCATCACGGCGGAAGCGTCGTCGAGCGGTGAGTCCATCGAGCTCAACGTCGACGGCCCAGGACTCGAACGCTCCGTGCTGATCGCCAACGCCGTCATCGCCGCCTACCAGGACCAGTCCCGGGCAGAGGTGGCCGCCACCACGGACAAGACGTTGCAAACGCTGATCGCGCAGCGCACGGCAATCGTGGCCGAGGCGGCGGGAAGACCCACCGCGAGCCCGATCAGCTCGGCCGCCGGGCCGACGCTGAGCGACCTGGACAAGCAGATCGCCCGGATCAAGGTGGTGGCCGCTCAGTTCGCCGACGGGGTCTCGTTCGTCGATTTCGCGTCGCCGGACGGTGCGAGCCCCTGGCGAGACCTGCTGCGCGACCTCGCCATCGGCGCTGCCGTCGGGCTGATGATCGCCGCCGCGTTGGCGTGGTTCCGCGCGGATCGTGATCACCGGGTGCGCGATGCCGACGAGCTCACCCGCGTGGTCGAGGAGCCGGTGCTCGGTGAGATCGAGACACTGCCGGCGCAGGCAAGCCTGGCGCTGCGCAGCCCAGGTGTTCCGCCGCTGCGTTCCTACCAACTGGTGGCCTCCGGGCTGCGGACCACGGTGGGCAGCGGCGTCGTGCTGGTGACCGGTGCGTCCGGCGGCGAGGGGACTACGACGACCACACTTCAGATCGCGGGTGCGGCGGCGCGGGACGGCCTGCAGGTGCTGGTGGTCGACGCCGCGATCCGATCCCGCGACCTGTCCCGCATCTTGGGGCTGTCCGACTGGCCCGGGCTGACTTCGATCGCCACCGGGGCCGCGTCGCTGGCCCAGTCGACACATCCGGTACACCTGGGTGACGGGATCGGGTTCAGCGTGGTGCCCGCGGGGCATGAACAGCGCTACTCCCGCGAGCAGCTGCGTTCCGCGCTGCTGCAGCAGGTGATCGCGGAAATGCGAACGCGTTACGACCTGGTGCTGGTGGACCTGCCGCCGCTGATTTCCCAGCCGGAGACGAGCTCATTGATCGGCGTGTCGGACGGCGTGGTGGTGACCGTTCGGCGCGACGGTGATCTCGGTTCGTTGCGCAGACTGCGGGAACAGCTGCACCTGTTCGGCGGGACCATCACCGGGTATGTGCTGACCTTCGCCGGGGCGGCGCCGGTCCCGCGGGGAGCCGATCCCGCGACCCCGCAGCCGACCCGATGACCACGACCGGTGCGTGGGCGTCGCGCCTGCGCGTCGCCTCGAAGGTCGCCGCCCCGATGCTGTCCCAAGGCATCACCGCGGGCACGAGTCTGGTGCTTCAGATCCTGGCCGCACGCGTGCTGGGGCTCGCCGAGTTCGGTTCCTTCGCGCTGCTGCTGGCGCTGCTGGTGACGGCGATCGCGTTGTACACGGGATGGGTGGGTGATTCCCTGGCGGTCCTCGACCGTCACGAACCCGATACGCGTGCGGGCATCGTCACGAGTGCGCTGGGGTGCTGGGTGCTTTGCTTCGCCACCGCGTTCGGAACTGCTCTGGCCGTGCGGGACGGCGAGCTGTTCACCGCACTGGTCTTCGCGATGATGGTGGTGGTGCGGCTCGCCGCGGAGACGGTGCGGCGGCTGCTGATGGCGAGGCTGGAGTTCTGGCGGCTGGTGGTCAACGACACCGCAAACCTGGTCGCGACGGTCCTCGCGCTCGTCCCGTTCGCGCTGGCCGGGTTCACGCTGCAGGCATTGTTTCTGTCGATGGCGGTCGGAGCGGGCGCGGCGGTGCTGCTCGGTGTCGCGCAATTGCCGACCGGGGAACTGCGGCGGCTGCGGGCCGGGATCGCCGGAATTCCGGCGGTGATGTCCTTCGCTGCCTGGCGATCCCTGCAGGCGGCATTGCGGCCCGCCGCGCTCCTGGGTTCGCGAACCGTGGTGTCGGTGGCGGTGTCCACCGCCGCGGTGGGTCTGCTCGAAGCCGGCCGGCTCGTCGTCGCGCCGCTTCAAGTCGTGATCAATGGTGCGGGCGGTTTCCTGCTTTCGAACTTCGCCGCCAGGATGCAGCGCGACGCCGTCAACGCACAGCGGCTTGTCAACCGTGCGACGTGGCTTCTGCTCGCCGGCACCGGCATCGGGGGAGTCGCGCTGACATTGCTCTCGAATCCCCTGGGCCAGCTGCTGACCGGCCGGGCGGTGGACCCGCTGCTGGTCCTCGGGTGGGTCGTGTACCTGATGGTGTGGGCGGCGGGGCTGCCCCACATCACCGAGGTCGTCGCTCGACGGATGTCGCGCGAGATCTTCGTTGTGCGGCTTGTGGATTCGGTGTTGGGCGTCGTGCTGGTCGCCATCGTGTCGGCGCTGTCGGGTTCCGTGGTCGCCGTTCCGTGGCTGCTGGCCTGCGGAGGTGTCTATTCGGCCTGGCAGGTTCGGCGGCTGGCCATTCGCTCGCGGCTGGGTGTGTGATTCCAGGAATCGCGGTTTCCGATTTTGCCTTAAATTGGGAAACCCCTGCTGTCAGGCGTGCCTCACGGGTTCGCCGACCCGGAGGTTGCGTACCTCGGCGCGGAGCTCGCGGATTTCGGCGAGCAGTTGACGTACGTTTTCGCCGTCGTCCCCGCCGCTTTCGCGTTCGCGGCTCACTTGGGATTCCATCGCGGACACGGCGACCGCGATGAAGAGATTGAGGACGGTGAACGTGGTGATGGCGATGTAGCCGATGAAGAAGATCCAGGCGAGGGGTTCCTCGGCCATCACGGCGCGGGCCACTTCGGACCAGGCTTCGCCGGTCATGACCTGGAAAAGGGTGAAAAGGGAGTTGCCGAAGTCGCCGAAGTACTCCGGAGCGATCGTGCTGAACAGCTTGGTGGCGATCACCGCGCCGACGTAGAGAATCAACACGAGCAGGGCGCCGATGGAGGCCATGCCGGGCACTGCTGCCAGCAGCGCGCTAACCACGCGGCGCATGCTCGGAATCACCGAGATCAAGCGCAAGGTGCGCAGGATGCGCAAGGCCCGCAGAACGCCGAAGGCGCCGGTGGTGGGCGGCAGGGCGATGCCGACGACGATGGCGTCGAAGCAGTTCCACGGGTCGCGGAAGAACCGCCAGCCGTAGCCGTAGCAGCGGGCGACGAGTTCGAGGGCGAACATCGCCAGCGCGGTGCGGTCCACCGCGTGCAGCAGCCAGCCGTAGGTGGCCACCAGGGCCGGAGCGGTTTCGCACCCCAACGTGGCTGCGTTGATCAGGATCACCGCAATGATTACGTGCTGGAAGATCGGCGCATCTACCAGCGTGCGGACGCGTTCGCGCGTGCTCACGACAGGACTCCAGGCAAGACCGTGCTCGACAAGATTTCGATCAATGTATCGGGAAGCGTGTTGCGCACGATGACCGGACTGTCACGCAGCGCACGGCCCGCAGTGGGTATGTCGCTACCTACCGTGACCACGGAGAGTGACAAATTCCACGTATAACGGTTTGATCTCATCCGATAGGGGTAACTTGCGCGGGCATGAATACCCTGAAATTGCAACGCTCCGTAATCGTTACCGCCGCTCTGCTGATCGGCGCCGCCGTCTGGGCCCCCGCAGCGGTGGCGTCGCCTTCGACGCAGGATCAGGTCGTCTCGCTGGTGAACAAGGCCCGGACCAAAGCGGGCTGCGGCGCAGTCAAGGCTGACTCCCGGCTCACCTCGGCCGCCGCAGGACACAGTGCAGACATGGCCAGCCGCAACTACTTCGAACACAGCACGCCCGAGGGTGTGTCCTTCTCGCAGCGCATCACCAACGCCGGCTATCCGTCGCCCGGCGCGGAGAACATCGCCAAGGGATACCAGACCGCCCAGGAGGTCATGGACGGGTGGATGAAGTCCGACGGCCACAAGGCCAACATCCTGAACTGCTCCCTCAAGACCATCGGCGTTTCCGTCGACGCCAACGGCTACTACTGGACGCAGGACTTCGGACGCTAGGAGTAACGGGCCGGGCGGAGAGGACTGGACCACTTTAGGCCGCGTGTCGGCACCGTTATAGAAGTGCGCCGCAGAATGCATGATCCTGCCGCCACGAATTGGCAGTTCTCGTCGGCACCACGATTCGCCGATGAATTGACCGAAGAATCGGCCACGCATGCGGCCGATGTGGCCTTGGCGGGGCTCGCCGACTGCTGAGGCCGCGCGGGTCCTGGTTGGTCCGGCTTACCAAAGCGCGGTAGCAGAGTTATCCTTCACCTGCGATGGGATCCACGCGACCGAGGAGGTGTCGGGTGGCCCAGGCAAGGTCGACATGCGTATCGGTTGCGTGGGGTGCAGCCGATATTGGCGGCAGTGCGGCCTTATCCGGTCGCCCCGCTTGGTCGACTCTCGCGAGAGGCCGGCGAGGATCAACTGGGGACGCCAGGGTGACGTGCTCGCCCGGTGATGTTTCTTCCCGCCTTCCCGGGAAGTTCTCGATACCTCCGATCGCATTGAGCCACCAGCAGCCGCCGCGCAGCCGGCGGGCCGGTCGGGAAACGATTGCTCGTTCCTGCGGTGAAGACCCAGCCGTCGTCGGCGACCATCGGCATCCGGGGTCGAGACGAGAGATGAATACGCGACCACGTTTCGGCGGGAATTGCGATCGGTATGCGGCGAAGATTCGGGACTAGGAGGTGAATCCGATGGCGACCAGCACGGTGGAGCTATCGGTACTGGTGAGCGAGCTTGGGTTGGACAAGCAGAACAAGGCGATTTTGGGTCGACTCGTCGCCCACGGAGGCCTCGGGTACGCCGAGGAAGGAGCCGACGGCCGCATGCACGGCCGGATCCGGATCCCGCTCGATGAGCTGGTCTGGGACCCCTCGATCCTCGTCATGCCCCGCGGCGGCGACCTCGAGCTCGAGATCATCAACGATGACCAGAACACCCATTGCGCGCTGTTGCCGAGCAATGGCGACCGGCAATTCATCTGGTTGCCGGTCCAATCACGAGGAACGGCCAGTCTCAACCTCGATGGCCCGGGTTACTACTGGTACACGTCGCCTATCGGCAACGATGAAGGACGCGGCCTGATCGGGGTCATCGCGGTGCTCGGCGACGTTCCGCAGGAGGCCCGCCTCGACCGTCCGGCCCAGCCGAGACCATAGAAAGGAGCGGGTGATGACGGAATACGTACAGGCAGGGCATGCGGTTAGCCAGGCGACGCTGAGCGGCGTGGTCGGGAACGCGCCGCCGGTGGCTCAGGACGTCACGTACGAACGCATTCTCCAGGCCCGCTCGGAACCGCAGAACTGGCTCACCTATTACGGCGCCTACGACGGGCAGCGCTACAGCCCGCTGGACCAGATCAACACGGAGAATGTCCACCGCCTCGCGCCGGCGTGGGTCTTCCAGTCCGGCTCGGCCGGATTGCACGCGGGCCCTTCGACTTACTCGTTCGAGGCCGCTCCGATCGTCGTGGACGGAGTCATGTACGTCTCGGGCTGGGATGGCTGGGTCTGGGCCCTGCACGCCGGAACCGGGCAGGAACTGTGGCGGTACAAGCACGAAGTCCCATACGACACCTCGCTTTGCTGCGGCAACGTGAATCGCGGGGTCGCCGTGGCGAAGGGGAAGGTCTTCGTCGTCACGCTGAACGCCCACGTAATCGCGCTCGATGGCGTCACCGGCAACTTGGTCTGGGATATGACCTACGGTGATGTGCGAGCGGGCGAGAGCGCTACGGTCGCTCCACTCGTGGTAAAGGACTTGGTCATCGTTGGCAGTTCCGGCGGGGAATTCGGCGTGCGCGGCCACCTCGACGCCTTCGATGTCGAGACCGGACGGCACGTCTGGCGGACCTACACCGTGCCGAAACCCGGCGAGCGCGGTTCCGAAACCTGGCCGGACGGTCCGGCGTGGACGCGGGGTGGTGGAAACTGCTGGGTCACGGGCACCTACGACCCGGAGCTGAATCTCCTTTACTGGGGCACCGGAAATCCGGCGCCCGACTTCGACGGAGGCGTTCGCGAGGGCGACAACCTCTACACCGACAGCGTCATCGCGGTGAACCCGGACAACGGCGAAATTCGCTGGCACTACCAGTACAACCCACACGATTTGTGGGACTACGACAGCACCATGGAGAACATCCTGTTCGAACAGGACGGGCGGAAACTGCTGGCCCACTTCGACAAGAACGGGTATTTCTTCGTCCTCGACCGGACAAACGGTGAGCTGGTCCGGGTAGCGCCCTTCGTCGACCGCGTCACCTGGGGCGAAATCGACCCGGACGGCACGGTAACGCCCAAGATCTACCCCGAGAAGGAGGGGGAACCGGTCCACTTCTGGCCGGGGCCGGCCGGGGGCAAGGAATGGACGCACGCGGCCTACAGCCCGAGAACGCAGCTGCTCTACGCGCCGGTGCAGGACGTCGGTGCGGAGGTCACGCGGCGGCGCCGGGAGTTCAAGGAGAGCATTCCTTACTGGGGCGCGAGCGTCACAGTGGACTCCGACGACATGGCGGGGTCCGTGTCGGCCTTCGATCCGTCCACGGGTCAGGAGGCGTGGCGCTGGCGCAACGACGTGCCGATGTGCGCGTCCGTGCTGGCCACCGGCGGCGATCTGGTGTTCGCCGGCGAACCCACCGGGGAATTCAACGCGTTCAACGCGCGCACCGGCGAGTTGTTGTGGCAGTTCCAGACCGGAAGCGGCCACCACAGCAACCCGACGACCTACAGCGTCGACGGACGGCAGTACATCGCCGTGCCGGTCGGGTGGGGCAGCTGGGTCGAAGGTTTCCTTCCCGGGATGCTCGGGGCACCCCACGGAGACGCCCTGTTCGTCTTCGCGCTGCCGCAGGACTAGTCGTACCTGGGATCCGAGGAAAGGAGGTGCTGTCATGAAGTCCGTTGCCGCTCGGCGTGAACTCCTCGACTGGGAGCCGCCCAAGTTCGAAGAAGTCGAATGGGAGACTCCCGAGTTCGAGGAATTGCAGTGCACGTCCGAGGTGACGATGTACGTCTCGCGGTTGGAGGACTAGCAGTTGACCTACGGGCGCCGGAATAAGGAGACCGGCGCCCGTTCGGTCCTCCGGCGCGGGTCTCGGACTCCGAGGCGTGGGGAGCCGGAATGTGGGTGCGGGTGCTCGGCTCGGCGGCGGGAGGGGGCTTCCCGCAGTGGAACTGTGCCTGCCCGGCCTGTCGTGCCGTCCGTGACGGCTCCCGGCCCTGCCGGTCCCGCACCCAGTCGGCGATCGCGGTGAGCGCCGATTACCGGCGCTGGTTCCTGTTCAACGCCTCGCCCGACATCCGCGCCCAGATCGAGTCCTTTCCCGCGCTGCAGCCGGGCAACGGCCGAGCGTCGCCGCTGCGGGCGGTGCTGCTGACCGATGCGGAGCTCGATCACACGCTCGGCCTGCTGCTGCTACGGGAGGGGCGGGAACTAGAACTACACGCGACTCCTGCGGTGCGGGACACATTGTGCGACGGGACGGCTATTCTCCGGACGCTTGAAGCATATTGCACGGTCAAGTGGCGGCAGGTCGTTGCCGGTACGGATGTGGTTTTGGGGGCGGGACTGTCCTACCGGGCCTTCGACGTTCCCACCACCAAGCGGAGTCGTTTCGGGGCCGGGAGGGCACCGGGGCGGGTCGTGGGCTACCGGCTGACCGATGAGGCCAGCGGTCGGGTCGCCGTGTATCTACCGGGCATGCAAGAGCTTTCTACAGCGGTGCGTGCGCAATTGGCCGACTGCGCGTGCCTGTTCGTCGACGGGACCTGCTGGCAGGACGATGAGCTGATCCGGCTCGGCCTGGCCGGGAAGACTGCGCGCGACATGGGGCACCTGCCGATCGACGGTCCAGGAGGCAGCCTCGAACAACTCTCATCGCTGCCCATCGAGCGCAAGATTTACGTGCACATCAACAACACCAATCCGATCCTGCTCGACGACGCGCCCGAGCGCGGCGCCGTCGAGGACCGCGGCATGGAAGTGGCCGCCGACGGGCTGGAGGTGCAGATCTAGCCGTGCCGACGCTAACCGACACCGACAGCTTCGTCGCGGCGCTGCGTGCCCAGGCGCGGCGCTACCACGACCAGCACCCGTTCCACGTCGAGATGAACGCCGGGCGCCTCAGCCGCCGGCAGATCCAAGGGTGGGTGGCCAACCGCTTCTACTACCAGGAGAACATCCCCCGCAAGGATGCGGCCATCCTGGCCAACTGTCCGGACCGCGAGGTGCGTCGGCGCTGGATCCGGCGCATCCTCGACCACGATGGCACGGCGGGAGAAGGCGGCGGCATCGATGCCTGGTTGCGCCTGGGCGAGGCGGTCGGGCTGTCCCGCGAGGAAGTGTGCGATGGGCAGCATCTCCTTCCCGGAGTACGGTTCGCCGTCGACGCGTACGTCACCTTCGCCCGCACGAGGCCGTGGGTCGAGGCGGTGGCATCCTCGTTGACCGAGCTGTTCGCGCCGGATCTGATGGCCGAACGCCTCGCCGCGTTCGAGCGGTACTACCCGTGGATCGACCGCGCCGGGCTCGGGTACTTCCGGGCCCGCCTGACGCAGGCTCCCCGCGACTCCGAGCACGCCCTGCGGGTGGTGACCGAACACTGCCGGTCCGCCGAGGAACAGGCGCGTGCCGTGGCGGCGCTTTCGTTTAAGTGCGACGTGCTCTGGAGTATTCTCGATGCCATCGACCATGCTTATCCGGACTGAGAACCGAGTCAGCGATGGGCACGTCAGTACGGTCGTCGAGCCGACCAAGATTGTCGTATCGCGTGCGCCTGGGCTTCGACCGGGTGCGCAAGCAGTACATGCTGCTGGGGCCCGAGTCGGTGACGGTCCTGAACACGACGGGCGCGGCCATTCTCGACCTGTGCGACGGACGACGGACGGTCGACGAGATCGTGACGGCACTACGCGGCCGGTACCACCAGGTGGCCGGCGACGAGGTGACGCACTTCCTCACGAGGCTCGCCACCAAACGGTGCGTGGAGGTCGACGATGACTAGCCCGTACGGATTGCTGGCCGAACTCACCTACGCATGCCCGCTGCACTGCCCGTACTGCTCCAACCCGCTCACCTTGTCCGACTACGGCGACGAGCTGACCACGGCGCAGTGGCAACGGGTGCTGGGCGAGGCACGCGAGCTGGGTGTGCTGCAGCTCCACGTGTCGGGCGGTGAACCACTCCAGCGCCGGGACGTGGTGGAGATCGTGCGGCGTGCCTGCGAACTCGGCATGTACACCAACCTCATCACGAGCGCGCTCGGTCTGTCACCGCGCCGTGCGGAGCAGCTCAAAGCGGCCGGGCTCGACCACGTGCAGATCAGCATCCAGGCCCATGAGCCGACCCAGTCCGACCGCATTGCCGGAACACGTTCCTTCGACCGCAAAGTCGCGGCGGCTCGGCTGGTGAAGGAGCTGGGCTGGCCGCTGACGTTGAACATCATCCTGCACCGGCAGAACATCGACCGGATCGCCGACATCATCGCGCTGACCGAGCAGTTGGCCCCCGACCGCGTCGAGCTGGCCAACACCCAGTACTACGGCTGGGCATGGCGCAACCGAGACGCGCTGCTGCCGAGCAGACCGCAGATCGAACGAGCGGAGGCGGTCGTGCGCGCCGAGCGTGCGCGCTTGGCGGGACGCATGGAGATCAGCTACGTCCTGCCCGACTACTACAGCCAGTACCCCAAGCCCTGCATGGAAGGGTGGGCGAAACGACAGCTCACCGTCACGCCCAACGGCGATGCCCTGCCTTGCCCGGCCGCGCACCAGCTCCCGCTGCCCCGCGCGAACGTGCGCGAGAAGTCCCTGGCCTGGATCTGGACGGATTCGCCCCTGTTCCAGCGCTTCCGCGGCACCGACTGGATGCCAGAGCCGTGCCGCAGCTGCGCCCGCCGCGAGATCGACTTCGGCGGGTGCCGCTGCCAGGCATTCCAGCTCACGGGCGACGCGGCCCGCACCGACCCGGTCTGCATCCTCTCGCCCGACCACGAGATCGTGGCCGAGGTGGTGCGCGCCGCCAACGAGGGCGCTCGGCCCCGCGAAGAGGTGCTCACCCCTCGACCGCATCCGAGCCGCGTGCGGTGACGGGCTGGAGTCGTTAAGAGCTGACGGGAGCTTCTCCGAAGAGGGCGAAGCTGATTCCCCAGTAGACGACGTAGCATCCGAGCAGCGCGTAACCATGCCATCGCCGTAGGCGGCCCGTGTAAAGGAAGTACGCGGCGAGGACTGTCACGACGATGAGGACCGGCAGATGCCACCTGAGCACCTCCGGTCCCACTGCGATGCTGCCGCCGGAGACGACGATGACGCCGAGTTTTGCCGTGACCGAAAAGACGAGGCTTCCGATGACGTTGCCGATCCCGATCGCCGGTACGCCCCGGCGGAAGGGCTCCACCGTCAGGAAGATGTCTTCGAGGCTCAACGCGATGGTGACGATGGTCGCGCCGAAGACGGTGCCGCCGATCCCGTAGGTTTCCAGAATTCCCTTGGTTCCGGCGCTCATGGTCGCGGCACCGATGATCAGGCCGGCGAGCGCGAGGACCGCCAACCCCAGATTGGCCCAACCGGGAAGCCTGCGTGCTTGGGCGGACGGCACCGGCGCGGAGGAGGGTTTCGCCGTCCCCTCGTCCAGTTCTTCGGAAACCTCCGTGCTCCGGAAGGTCGGCGTCTGCCTGCGGAACTCCTGGACGACGATGTATGCGACGAACAGTGCGAAGAGACCGAGTAGCAGCACGCCGTCGACGAGGGTGAGCGGGGCGGCCAGCGCGAAAACGCCCGTCACGAGCGGTGCGGCGGCGAAGATGGCGATGTAGTCGCGCGGCACGTACACCGCGATAGGCGTCAGGATCGCGGCGAGTGCGAGCACGATCCCGGTGTAGGAGATCGCGGTTCCGAACACGAGACCGAGCGCGACATCGTGGAGGTCTTCGAAGTTCAGCGCAACTCCGAAGACGATGTCGTCGAACTCGATGCCCGTGAAGACAATGGCGAGGAAGAACACGGAGATGTTGAGGCCGCGCGCGGCTCTGGCGAGGTAGCCGATGAGCTTTTCGGCGCTGTACACCAGCAGCAGCGCCCCGGCGATGAAGATGAATATCGAGGCCATACCGGAAGCGCCTCCTCGTCCCACCCGAAACGGCCGGGCCTCGAAGACGCTTCGGGAGGCGCGACCGTCCACCTTGGATCATCGTGGGCATTCTGAACCAGCCAGGCGGGTTCCGCATGGCTCCCCGCCGGTTATCCGCCGGACGAACCGCTCGTACCGCACAGGATGGCGGTGTCGCTGACCGCGCCGGAGGCGTTCCGGTTCACCTTCTCCTCGGCGCCGCAACGGCACCAGCGGGCGGCGGAGCTGCTCGCCCCGGACCAGTGCTCGGCACATTGAAACAGCAACGACTGCTGGCGACCTGCCCGAGGGAGGTCGGCGCGGACGAGATCGCCGAGATCCTGACCAAATCGCTGCGGAATTGGTGAGGGTGCGACTTTTGAAACGCTCGCTATGTGTGCAGATGAGCAGGTTGGCCCGTCATCCTCTCGACGTCTGCTTGGGCGGTTTTGAGCAGTCGGTGGGCCAATTCGAACAACGCCCGCGCAGCGGCCAATTCGTCCCCGATTTCCGGTACGTTCCGGTCTTCCGGGTTACGTCGCGCCGATCCCTTGGCGCGAAGATCTCCGGCGTCCGGCGTCCGCAACCGCGCTTCGGCGTGCGTGTGGTCGACATCCTCGTCGAGGTAGACGTCGACAGTCCAGTGCTTCATCGAAACCATCGCCCATCCTCGCCATCCGCTCCTGGGGCCGTTAGCCGTGGGCCGGATCAACCCCGCTGGGCAAAGCATCGCGAATCGTGAGGCCGGGAGGCAGAGCCGATTGACACCTGGTGCGCGGTCGGCTCAGCGCCGGGTTGGGTTCACCCTCAGGTCTGGGTACCCGGGGGCTCGCGGTATTCGAGTCGAGGGGGCTGCGATGAATGAACGTACATGGGAGCGCATGGGTGCGGGGAGCGGTTTGGTCGCCGCGGTGCTGCTGCTGGTCAGCTTGTTGCTTCACCCGGCAGCGCCCACAGCCGAAGAACCGGTTCTGACCTTCTTCTACATCGCCGCGAACCGGGGGACGGTGCTGCTGACCGCGCTACTGGCGACCCTAGCCGGCGTGGTGTTCCTGTGGTTTGTCGGGCATCTGAGGCACCTGTTGCAGCGCGCAGAAGGCGGCGTGGAGGCGTTCTCCCCGGTGGTGTTCGCCGCGGGTGTGGGCCTGTCGACGGTGACGGTGGTGAGCATGCTCCCGGTGGCCGCGCTGGCCTCGATGACCCGGAACGTGGCGATCGCAAGCCAGTCGACCGTGTTCGTGCTCGCCGAATTGCACCGGTTCTCGCTCGGGCCGCTCGGCTTGCTGGTCGCGTTGTTCGCCGCGACGGCCGGGGCCGCAATGGTGCGTCGCGAGATGCTCGCGCCGTGGGTGGGCTGGTTCGGTTTCGTCGTGGCCCTGATCGGGCTGGTCGCCGGAGTCAGCTCCTTCTACCTGTCCGGCCAGTTCGTGGTGGTGGCGGGCCTGGTCACCGGCATCGCGTTCGCGGTGTGGGTCGGCGACGCGGCGGTGCTGATGCTGTACCGGCCGGAGGTCGACCGGGTCCAGGCCCGGGGTGCGGCGTTCGCGCACTGAGCCCACCCGAGGTCTACTCGTCGTTCACTTACTGGCAAACAATGCTCATGAGAGCCTGTTTCAGATCTGCATTGACCTATGCGCGAGTCACTTCTAGGTTGACTGTGATCGATCGTGCGGCTACCGTCCTGTTTTGAGGACGGTGGTGAGGATGGCAGCGCGACCGAGAAAGCCGATGGTTTGCCGATCGGAGAGCGACGGGACGACGTCGTCAGCGACGAGTGCAGCGGGGCGCAGCGACCAAGCGCTCGAAGAAACGGCGCGCGTGCAACGATCCGACGGGGAGTCCTCGCTGACGTGCGTCATGGCCGCCGCTGTCCTGGACGGGATCTATCGCAGCCTGGACCAGACCTACGCGTCCCTGGGCATGGTCCGGTGGAATCAGCCGCCCGCCGAGGCTATCTGGCAAGCACGGCGTCTGGAAGATGCGAACGTCGTGACCCCGGACCCGACGAGCGCGGCGAGGCCGACGAATTCGCGCCCAGATCAATAGATGGAGTCCGGGGGCGTTCGGGGACCGGTGTGCAGCAGCGGGTCGTAGCCGCTCGGAGCCCCTTTCGGCGTGATCGGGGACTGGCCGGCCATCCTGAGTCGGCGAAGTTCGGCGCGAAGACGCATCCCCACCGTCGTCTCCTTTCTCCGTGTCATGAAGCTTTCTCCCTTCTCATGCCGATGCCGGGCGCAAGACTGGCTCCATAGCTTGACCGGCCGTCTCCTCATGAGGCCTTCCCTGATGCGTCGACCAGGCAAACATGAGCAATTCGCGCATTGATCAGCGCCGGTTGCTCGGCGCTGGTCGCGGGCGGCCAGCGGCGGACGCACTCGGTTGATTGCGTTTTCCAATCGTCGGCGCCGGTTCGACTCCCGTGAAAACGACGTTTTCCGCTGGTTGCGGCCGTTTTCGTGGCGCGATCGATCGGTGGGCGGCAGGGGCCGTTCACCCGGCGTATACGAACCGCTGTTGCACTGAGCCCCGTTCGGCGGGAACCCGCCGAGAGAGGCGAGAGGTGCGCAGTGAGCCGCATTGAACTGCAGGGGGTGAGCCGCCGATTCGGTTCGGTCACCGCCGTGAACGACGTCTGGCTGGACGTTGCCGACGGGGAGTTCCTGGTGCTGCTGGGCCCGAGCGGTTGCGGAAAATCCACGCTGTTGCGGATGATCGCCGGGCTGCTGCCGCCGAGCGGGGGACGGCTGCGGCTCGGCGGCGCGGACATCACCGACACCCCACCGCGGCAGCGTGACCTCGCCATGGTCTTCCAGAGTTACGCGCTCTACCCGCATCTGTCCGTGGCTCGCAACATCGGTTTCCCGCTGCGCGCCCGCCGCTGGCCCCGTGCCGCCATCCGCGCGAAGGTCGCCGAGGTGGCCGCAACCCTCGACCTGCGGGAGCTGCTCGACCGCAAGCCGCGCGAACTGTCCGGCGGTCAGCGGCAGCGGGTGGCATTGGGCCGGGCGCTGGTGCGAGATCCCGGCGCGTTCCTGATGGACGAGCCGCTGTCCAATTTGGACGCCAAGTTGCGGGCCACCACGCGGGCGGAAATCTCCGCGCTGCACCGGAAACTGGGCGCGACGATGGTCTACGTCACCCACGACCAGGTCGAGGCCATGACCATGGCGACCCGGATCGCCTTGCTCAACGAGGGCAGCCTCGAACAGGTCGGCACCCCGGCGGAGGTCTACGACGAACCGGCATCGGTGTTCGTCGCCCGGTTCCTCGGGTCGCCCGCGATGAACCTGCTGGACGCCACCGCGCGCGCCGAAAGCGGTGCGCTAATAGCGCGGGCCAGCGGTGTCGAGCTCGCGCTGGGCATCGAGGGCGAGTTGCCGGAGCGCGAGGTGGTGGTCGGCGTGCGGCCCGAACATCTGCAACCGGCCGTGCCGGCCGAAGCCGGCATCCGTGCGGTGGTCACCGCGGTGGAAAACCTCGGCAGCGAGGAAGTCGCTCTTTGCGAGGTGGGCGCCAGCCCGATCTGCGTGCGCGGTCCCCGGCCGCTCGGCCTCCGGCCCGGTGACCGGGTGGACCTGGCCGCCCGTCCGCAGCATCTGCATCTCTTCGACCCCGGCAGCGGCCGCAGGCTGGCCTGGCGGCCTGCCCCGGTCACCGCTGCCGTGTGATTTCCCTTCCGGACAAGGAGAACCCGATGAGAAAGTCCCTGGCCGCAGTGGGCGCGGCGACGGCGCTGGTGCTGGCCGCCGCAGGCTGCGGGCTCGCTACCACCGACACCCAGAAGGCGGTGAGCCGGGCGCCCGAGCTTGCCCCCGACCAGAAGGTCTCGATCGTCTTCGAGAGCTACAACTTCGGCCAGGCCGGTGCCTGGACCGACACCTTCAACGAGCTGATCGACGAGTTCGAGGAGGCCCACCCGAACATCACGGTGACCGCGCAGAAGCCGCAGGGCAACAGCGCGAACCCGGCCACGGACACGATTCCCAGCCTGCAGAGCCAGCTCACCGCGGGCCACCCGCCGGACGTGGCGCAACTGGGCTTCAGCGATCTGGACTTCACGGTCAACCAGCTCGGCGCCGTGCCCCTGGACGACATGGTCGGCAAGGACGAGGTGCAGCGGAACTTCGACGGAGCACGATACCCGTACGCGCCCACCGCGCGGACGCTCGGCGACTGGAACGGCAAGACCTATGGCGTGCCGTTCGTCTTCTCCACCCCAACGCTCTATTTCAACCAGGACTTGCTGGCCGCCGCCGGCCTGGACCCCGCCAAGCCGCCATCGACCTGGCGCGAGGTGCAGCAGGCAGCGCAGGCGGTCAAGGAGCGCACCGGCAAGGACGGCGCCTACGTGGACTGCCTGACGAAGGCGGCCAAGGACTGGTGTTTCCAGGCGCTGGTGCGCTCCAATGGCGGCCGCGTGGTGTCCGCGGATCGCGGCTCGCTCGGCTTCGCGGAAGCGCCGGCCGTCGAGGCCGTGCAGAGCATGCAGGACATGGTGCGCTCCGGCGCGATGCCCAACCGCACCCAGACTCAGGCGGTGGAAGCCTTCGCCCGCGGCGAGCTGGGCATGATTCTCGAATCCAGCGCGGTGCAGGGCAATTTCCTCAAAGGCGCCAGCGGGAAATGGCGGCTGGGCGCGGCCGAGATGCCGGGATTCGACGGTAAACCGAAGGTGACGACGAACTCCGGTGCGGCGCTGTTCGTGTTCTCCCAGTCACCGGAGAAGCAGCGCGCGAGTTGGGAGCTGATCAAGTTCCTGACCAGCGAGCAGGCCTACACCACGATCGCGAGCAAGATCGGTTACCTGCCGCTGCGCACGGGTCTGGTCGACGACCCGAACGGGCTGAAGCCGTGGGCGGACAAGAACCCCTACCTGAAGCCGAATCTGACGCAGCTGGCCAGCATGGAGCCGTGGGTGTCCATGCCGGGGCCCAACTATCTGCAGATCCGCGACGGCATGATGCAGGCCGTCGAGAGCGCGGTGTTCCAAGGCGCGGACGCGGCGAGCACGCTGCGGGCCAAGCAGGCCGAGGTGTCCAAGCTGCTGCCGGGCGGTGGCCGGTGACTCGTCCAGATCTCACGCTCGTCCAGCTCAGCGACACGCACCTGCGATCGGCGGACGGGTTGCTGCACGGCGTCGTCGACACGACGGCGAACCTGATCACGGCCGTGGAGATGGTGGAGAGCTCCGGGACCGACGTGGCGGCGCTGCTGCTCACCGGTGATCTCGCCGACAACGGCGACCCGGCGGCCTACCGGCGGCTGCGCGGCATCGTGGCGCCTGCCGCACGACGGCTCGGTGCCGAGGTCGTCTATGCGATGGGAAACCACGACGAGCGCGAGGCGTTTCGCGCCGAACTGCTCGACGAGGGACCATCGACGGCCGACTGCGATTCGGTGCGCGCGGTGGACGGTCTCCGGGTGGTGGCGATGGACAGCAGCGAGCCCGGCCAACACGATGGTCACCTGTCGGACGCGCAATTGGATTGGCTCGCCGAGGTCCTGGCCACGCCGGCGCCGAGGGGCACCATCCTGGTCATCCACCACCCGCCGCTGCCGTCGCCGGTGCCGACTGTGCACCTGCTCCGGTTGCGTGCCGCGGACCGGCTGGCCGACGCGCTCAGGGGGAGTGATGTGCGGCTGATCCTGAGCGGGCACGCGCACCACGCCGGGTGCGGTGCGCTGGCCGGCATCCCGGTCTGGGTAGGCCCGGCGCTCGCCTACGGCGTGGCCGCGGTCCCGCCCAGGGGCCGACTGTGCGCCGGCGCGGACGCCGGGTTCAGCCGGATCGACGTCTTCGGCGACCAGGTTGTGGCCACTGCGGTGCCGTTGTCGACCGCCGACCGGGTCTATGACGTGGACGCGGCCGAACGCCTGCGAATGGTGCACGAGATCGTGGGGGCCTGGTGACCGGCACTTTCGTGGAGGTCCCGGTGCCGAGCGTGGCGGGCGCGGTCACTGCGCCCGCCACGCGCCGGTCGGGCTGGAGCACACTGCGGCGGATCGCGCCGCCCTATCTCTATCTGGCGCCTGCCGTCGTGCTGCTCGTGGTGTGGACCTACCAGCCGCTGGCGCAGACGTTCTACCTGTCGTTTCACTCCTGGAACCTGGTGCCCACCTCGCCCATGCGGGAGGTCGGGTTCGCGAACTACGTTCGCTTGCTGACCACGTCTGAACTGGGCGGGTCGGTGCTGCGCACCCTCGCGGTGATCGGCGGGATGCTGCCGTTCACCGTGCTGATCCCGGTCATCGTGGGGCTGTTGACCCGCCGGGTACGCGGCCGGGCCGCGGCCGTCTACCGCGGCCTGGTGTTCGCTCCGATGCTCGTCGCTCCGGTCGCCGGGGCCGCGGTCTGGCAGTGGTTGCTCGACCCGACCGCCGGTGTGGTCAACCGGCTGCTCGGCACCGAGCTGAACTGGATCAACACCACCGGGACCGCGCAGTTGGTGATCATCGTGATCACCGGGTGGCACGTGGTCGGGTTCGCCGTGCTCGTCGTCTCCGCCGGGCTGACCGGGATCAATCCGGACTACGCGGCGGCGGCCGAGGTCGACGGGGCCTCGGGCGGCCAGATCACGCGGTGGGTCACGCTGCCGCTGCTCTCGCCGACGCTGGCGTTCCTGGTGCTGATGACGGTGTTGCTGTCCGCGCAGTGGACCTTCCCGCTGATCGACACCCTCACCCAGGGGGCCCGGTTGGTTCCACCACCAACCTCTACTACCTGTTGTGGGAGTACGGGTTCCGCAGCCACGACGCCGGGCTCGCCGCGGCGGCCGGGGTCATCTTCTTCCTGGGTTTCATCGTGCTCGCCGCGTTGCTGGCGCGTCTGGCGGATCGGTTGAGCCACCATGACGACTGAGCGCAGTGCGCACGACGCGCTGATCGGCGCGCGCAGCCCGGCACAGCGGGTCTTGGGCCATCTCGTCCTAGGGTTGCTCAGCCTGTTCTGCGTGTTCCCGATCTATTGGCTCTACGCCACGTCGTTGCGCGCCCCCGAAGATGTCTACCAGCTGTCGGTGCTGCCCTGGCCGCTGTCCACCGCCAACTACGCCGACGCGCTCAGCAAGATCGACCTCGCCGGGATGCTGCTGAACACCGGGATCGTGGCGGTGCTCAGCGCACTGGGACAGCTGCTGATCGCGTTGCTCGCCGCTTACGCCTTCGCGGCCTGGTCGTTTCCGTTCCAGCGGTTGCTGTACCTGATGTTCGTCGGGACCTGGCTGGTGCCGTTCCAGGCGACCATGCTGCCCAACTACGTGCTGCTGGCCCGGTTGGGACTGCTGGAGACGCTGGCGGGCGTAATCATCCCGACGATGTGCTCGGCATTGGGCGTGTTGCTGCTGCGCGAGCACCTCAAGGGCTTCCCCAAGGAACTGCTGGATGCGGCCCGGATGGACGGCCGGTCTTCTTGGGGTTCACTGTGGACAGTCGTGGTGCCGGCGCTGCGCCCGGTGCTTGCGGCGCTGGGCATCCTGCTGGCCATCACGGCGTGGAACGAGTACTTCTGGCCGGCGATGGTGCTGCAACGCAGCAACGCGGTGGTTCAGCTGGGCCTGCGTAGCTTCCTCGGCACCGAGGGCAACGATTGGGGACCACTGATGGCCACCGCGGGGCTGACTTGCCTTCCGGTGTTCGCGCTCTACCTGGTGCTGCAACGGCACATCGTGAACGCGTTCGTGCGATCGGGCCTGAAATGAGCACGCGCTTTAGCGGCGAACCGTCACTCCTCGACCCCGGCGGGAAGGCATTCCAGGAACGCGTCCACGAGCGGGCCGTGCTTGGTGAGCCAGACCGCGTGGAGGTCGAGGATCGGTACCGGATCGATCAGGGGGACTGAGGTGGTGCGCGGACCGGCGCAACGGGTGTCGGCGAGCCGACCCCGTAGCGCCGAGGCGAAGCCGACGACCGGCTTGACCGCGGCGAGAATGGCCGTCGCACCGGGGTCATCGACCTCCTGGGCGACCGTGAGCCGGATTCCGCATGTCTGCGCGGCGGAGAAGATCGTGTCGTACATCGCCGAGGACTGTGCCCGGTTGAACAGCACGCAGGGTTCTCCGGCGAGCGCACCGAAGGGCACCCGGTCGAGTCCGGCCCAGTGGTGTTCCCGACCGACCACGGCGACCAGCGGTACCCGCAGCAGGAGGCGGCTGGTGAGGTCGGTGGCCGTCGGCTTGCCGTACACCATCGCGACGTCGAGCCGCCCGTCGGAGAGCGCCGCGAGCTGCGGTCCGGTCCGCATCTCGAACATGGTCACGTCGATTGCGGGGTGGCGGCCGTTCAACGCGGCCAGTGTGGCGGGCAGGATCCGTTGCCCGGCGGGGAAGTTGTAGCCGACCCGGACCGTGCCGGAACGCCCAGCGGCGGCGGCACGGGCGGCCTGTCCGGCTCGTTCCGCCCTGGTCACGATGTCCCGGGCCAGCTCGCGGAAGGTTTCGCCGGCAGGCGTGAGCCGGACTTCGTGCGAGTTGCGCGCGACCAGCGCCACCCCCACCGAGCGTTCGAGCCGCTGCAGGTGCTGGCTCAGCGACGGCTGAGCCAGGTGCAGCCGTGCCGCGGCCCGGCCGAAGTGCAGTTCTTCGGCGATCGACAGAAATGAGACCAAATGCCGCAGCTCCATGTCGGACCTCCTTCTGCTCGGCCACGCTAGCGGTCCTGGTGGAGCAACGGATGAACAGCGGGCGAAGGGAAGGAGCAGGGATTTCAGCGCGGATCCTCTGGGCGGTACACGCGCAGGGCCTCGTCGCGCGCGGCGAAGCGGAAGGCACGTCCGGTTGCCGAGACCTCGCCGTCGCACGCGAGCGCAACCGGCTTGCTGAGCACCTCGACGTGCAGCCGGTCCCGTTCTTCCTGAACGTAGGTGCGACTGTTGAACAGCGCGCCGGTCAAAGCCGCGACCGTGAATCGAATGCGGGACAGCGACAGGTCGGCCCGGATGTAGCGGATGTCGAGCACGCCGTCGTGCAGGTTCGGGCGCCACGACGGCGCGAAGCCCTTCGGCTGGTAGCCGCCGCTGCCGACGAACAGCAGCCAGATCTTCCGGGGCAAGCCGTCGATGCGGACCGTGATCGGCTCGGCCTTGGCCAGGACCCGCACGAGAGCGGCTGCCGCGGCAGGCCACTTTCCCCAGCGGTGCTCCCACTTCTCGCGAAGCCGGACCATGTCGGGATAGCCGCCCAGGCTGGCGGTGTTGAGGAACCACCGCTGCGGCCGACCGTCGACTCGCACCGTGCCGAGATCGACGTGGACCGCCGAACCGGCCGCGAGCGCCCGGGCCGCATCCTGAGGGCTCCACACACCCAGATCGCGGGCGAAATGGTTCAGCGTGCCGACCGGGATGACGGCGAGCGGGAGCCCTCGGACGGCGGCTGCGGACGCCGCCGCCGCGACCGTGCCGTCTCCGCCGGCGACCGCCAGCGCACGTATCTTGTCGCCCGCCTCGTCGAGGTTGCGGTGCAACTGTTCGACCAAATCGCCATCCGCGTCCAGGCGCAAGACCTTGGCGGCCGGCCACAAGTCGGTCAGTTCGGCGGACGGGTCATGGCCGGGATTGCCCGAAGACGCGTTGACCAGCACGGCGAGGCCGTTTCCTTCGGTCAGCTTGGCGACGTGCTCGCTCGGTCGAGCCAGACCGGGCGCGGACGGGCGCACCGGCCACCACCGCCGGGTGGCCAGGCCGACGCCGATGCCGATGGTGGCTCCGACCGCGATGTCGGTCGGCCAATGCACCCCGGTGTGGACGCGGGAATATGCGACGGCCGCGGCGAGCGGCGCCAGAACCGCACCCGCAGCGGGGGATTCCATGCATACCGCGGTGGTGAACGCCGCGGCCGAGGCGGCATGACCGGACGGGAACGACGAGGAGCCCGGTGGAGCCACCAGGCGCCGGTACTCCGGCAGGAGGTCGGTGGCCGGTCGGCGGCGCGGCAGCAGCGGCTTGGCCAAGAGATTCGTCACGGCGCTCGACGCCGCGATCGCCGCGACACCGCGCAATCCTGCGCGCCGGGTCGAGCCCTTCCGCGCTGCCAGCGCAACGGCCAAGGCGAACCACAGCTTGCTGTGGTCGGCCAACATGGTGAGGCGCTTGAGCGCGGGATCCGCGGCTGTCCGCGGGAACGTGGCCGACCACCGCACGAACTCACGGTCAGCGGTTCCCAGTCGCTTGCTTGCGGCACGCAGAAACTTGAACACGGATGGCACACTAACGCGGTAGGCGGGCGGGCCCGACTCCTGCCCGCCCGTTTGCCGCGGCCCCGAACCCGCACCTATTTGCCCGGTGGCAAGGATGGGGCGTTTTCAACGGAAATCGACGTGCTGGTTGCCAGTGAAATCGCCGGGTCAGCCGGTCGCATCCGAGCGTTCGAGGATCCCGTGCACACTGCGTTTTCGGAGATCTTCCAACTCCTCGGCTTGTCGCCGCGCACGAATGCGCAGTTCGTCGAGTTCCGCCGGGGCCAAGCGATCGTCGTACTCTGCCACCGCGCACAGTGTCCGCCAACCGGTGTCCTTGCCTTCCACCCCGATCAGCAGGGCTTCGAGTTCTACCACGCTGCTGAGCGGAGACCTGGCGAACACCCACTGGTTGGGCTTGAGACGCAAGATCTTCTCTCCCAACCACGCGGTCGCCGGTTTCAACGGATTCACCCGGACATCGAGGGCGCGCATGAAGCCGAGCAGTGCCGCGCGGTCCTCGGCGATTTGCCCGGCCAAACGCGCGGTGGGCGGGCCTGAGGCGGATCCGCGGTTCGCCTTGGCGATCCGGCGTGCAAGGGCCACGCCGGCCGTCGCGCCGGCCAAGTGGTCGTTGAGGTAGACACCGAGCAAGCGTCGCGACGGGGCAGTGGTGCCGTAGTCGTTCATGTTCCTCCTAGTTCTGCTAGCCGGGAGGGACGTTCCCTAGGTGCGGACTCGGTGGGTATCACCGCCTACCACGGGGACTTGGCATGTCGAGGCGTTCCGAGGTGACTACGAGCGGTGGACGTTGGTCGTGCTCGGCCGTGTCCCTCGCCGGGCGGGCTGCGGCAAGGGCGGTGGCCGCCGCCGAGACGAGCTCGCCGAGGCGGCTCACGATCAATCTGCCGACCTCGACTAGAACGCGCGTTGGGGTGGGGAAATCGATCCGGACTACCAACAGCACGTGGACCGGGCCCGATTGGGGCGTGCGTGCGCCGGGATGGTCGTGTGGCACCTGTCCCGCCTCCGAAGGTCGCGGGCCATCCGGGACGAGTTCACCGTAGTCCGATGCCTCGGAAGAGGCCAGAACGATGGCCCCAACAGGGGCATACTGGTGAGCGAGCGCGGTGTTCCTTGCGGAGCAAGGGTAAAACATCACCGAGCGGGTGATTGATCAAGGGCGCAAGCTCCTTTCGGTCTATCGGCGTCCTCGGAGGAGAGGTGCATCGCCATGACGTGGTTCCCTCGGCTGCTCGGCATCGGAACGGCCGCATTCGGAGGCCTTGTCCTATGGCGTCCGGATTTGCTGGCTCGTCCCTGCGGATTGACGAACTCGGCGGGTAGGGTCTCGCGCGGCCCAGCGGTGGTCCTCCGTGGCATCGGTGCCCGCGACGTCGCATCGGGGCTGGCCATGACATTTGCCCCGGCCGCGGACCCGCTCCGGTTGGCCGTCGTGGTGCGGGTTGCCGCCGATCTCAGCGACGCTGTACTGGTCGATCGCTTGCAAACCGAGCCGAAGACGCGCGGCAAGATCGCGACGCTGGCCGCCGCTTGGGGAGTGCTATGCGCACTGAGCGGCTTGACCATTCGCTCGGCCGAGGAAAAGGCCGATGAGGACGAGTCGGCCGAGGCGAAAGCAGCACGAAGGTGCAGAAGAGACCGGGGTGAACTCCGGGATGGAGAGCGTTCATCACCCTTGCGGCGCTGGGTGAGCGGGATCGTCGACGAGGAACTCCGGGAGACAGGCGTGATCGAATGATGCGGACAAAAGGTGTTCGGCGTCGAGCAGAAGCGTAGGCTCCAGCCCTAGCGCCTTACCGGCTTACGGAGCCTAGGTGATCGAACATGCGGTTGAGTGGCGCCGAGCCCTAAGTGGGCTCAGTGGCATGAGTGGCTTGAGTGGTTCGAGGTTCGGCGACCGGCTGGTGAGAGCTGCTCCGGCGGGAGGTTGGTCATGAAATCCGGACCGCACATCGCTTTGGCGGTGGGTATCGGCTACGTGCTCGGGCGCAGCCGGAAGATGAAGCTCGCGATCATGGTCGGTGCGATGATGGCTGGGCGGCGCTTGCCGCTGGATCCCCGAGATCTGCTCGCCCAGGGCAGCAAGCTGCTCGGCGGGTCCCCCGAGTTGAAGAAATTGACGGACGATGCGCGCGACCGTTTGCTGGACGCGGCCAAGACCGCGGCGATAGCGGCGGCGACGAACAAGATCGATTCGATCGGCGACAACCTGACCAAGCGTGCGGCCGGTTTGCGTGTGCCGCGTAGTCCCGAGCAGAACCTGGGGAAACCCCTGGACGAGGAGCCCGACCAAGGCGAAGCCGAGGAAGGTGAGCCCGAGCAGGAGCGGCCCGGTAGTCGGGTGCGCGGCGAAGCCCGGGAGCGGAGGCGGACCGCCGATACCGGGGTGTCCGGCCGTCGGTTGAAAGCGGGCACCGCCGAGCCGGGCGGCCGGGCTACGAGTCGAACCAGGTCCGGGGCGGCCGGCCGGCACGAGTCGGGAACGAGGTCCCGGTCGTCCCGTGGTGACTGAGTGCTGACCGTCGCGAGGAGACATTGCTTTGGAGTTGCGTCGGTCCGGTGCCGGCACTGGCCACTGTGTACTCCACTGGCCGCGGCACCGGGAATGCCGGACGACGGGCCGCCCACCCGGTAAGCGTGGGCGGCCCGTCGTCACCTGATGGTCACGTTCGGGGTTTGTTGTCCTTGCCCCCTGTTACGGCATCCTTCGCCTTGTCGACTGCCTGCTTCAGGGCACCCTTGCTCTGCTGCGTCTTGCCCTCGGCCTGTTGCTCCTCGTTGCCGACGGCCTTGCCTGTTTTCTCCTTCGCCTTGCCGACGAGTTCCTCGGCCTTGTGCTTGGCCTCGTCGCCCATAGCCATGGAATGCTCCTTTTTTGGGGGTTCGGAGTAGACTTCGCCGACCGCTTCGCTGCGGACACAGTCGCGGTTGGCGAAGTCTCTCCAGTCCTACCCACAGCGAATCAGGCTTACACATCGAGCGGTTCTCGCTGCTGCGATGGCCGTTTACCAGTGCTTGATTTGCTTGCCGCAGGATAAGAATCGTTGTCATCGCTGGTAGTGTCGGTGGTGGCGCGGCCAGTGGTGGAGGCTGACATGTTGACACGAATCAAGTCCCAGGTACTGATGTTCATTGCTTATCTGCGCGGTTGGTTGCGTGCTGCCAAGCTCGCACCGAAACTGGCCGGTCTGGTTTTCCGGAACAAGATTGAGGGTCTGGCGCCGAAGGGGCTCCGTAGGAAGCTAGGTACCAGCCGCAAAACCAAGGCCCGCAAGCAGAGGTTGGCGCAGTTGCGGCGCGACGGCCTCATCGCAGCGAGCGGTGCCGCCGCCGCTGCGCTCGGCTACTCCGCCTACCGTGTGATGCGGGCACGTTCCCAGAAGCGGGCCGGCGTCGAGGCGCTAGAGGAGGAGACGCCCGCAGCGGGCGAGGTGCTAGCTGAGGAAGCCACGCGACCAGCAGGGGAGGACTTCCCGCCTGAGGGGGCAGTTCCGGCAGCCCGGAAAGCTCCCCGCCCGAAGGCGAGAAGGCGCGGCTGAGTTCCCGCGTTAGCTGGCCCGGTCGTGCCCGGAATCGCGGGCGCGGCGTTGTTCTTCCCGGTAGCCGTAGGCGGCTTGTCGCACTGCCCGGTCGGATTCCAAGCTCGACCCCAGTGCCCCGGCTATCACGCCCATCGTGGTGAAACCCCAGGCCAGGCTGACATAGCTGGCGGTCCCGGCAAAGTGGCCGAGCATGCTGGTCAACATGGCGGGCGTCACGAGGAACCAGGCCACGACAAGATTGGCGGCGAACAGGCCGACATACATGCAGCCGACGCCGATGGTCAGGGTCGCGAGTGTCGAAGCGTTGTAAAGCGCGACCAGCCGGCGGTCCGCCGACTCGCGGTGCCCGACGCGCTCCCACAGCCGGTGGGCGGTGGTGAGCCAGCCAACCAAGATCACGACCGCGGCGAATCCCGCGACGACTTTGCGGGCCGGGTCCAGTTGGTCGGCGATCTGCCAGATTGTCGAGGATGACAAGCCGAAGGCGCTGGTCGCAAGGGCGGCTGCCAGCGCGCTGGACAGGCCGAAGATCAGCGTGGCGGGCCGGTTGGTGCGTACCATGCCGGTGACCAGGCGGATCCACCCGCGCGCGCGGGTAGCGGTGTAGCGAATGTCGATGTCCGAGCCTTGTGGGCTGGCGCGTCGAACCGAGGCGAGCTTGCTGGTCAACCGCGTGGCTCTGGAGCTCTCGCGCGGCGTGCCGGGCTCCAGGAGTTCGTCCAGCAGTCGGACGAGAGTCTGCCGCACCCTTCTATACGGCTGCAGGCCACCGAGCGCTGGGAGCGAAACGACGGCCACCCGGCGGCTGGTGCTCCCATCTGCCAGCAGCGGCTGCGCCTGCAGCAGCAGCGGAAGGTCCGTCACGCAGACCGCGCAGGCCCAGCCCTGGTCCGACAGGTGCCGTTCGACGCTCTTGAGGATCTGCTCGCTGTCGGCTTCCCCTGCGGTCAACGGGTCACTGACCACCTCGACTGTCCACTCGTTCCCGGTGCGGTCGCGGAGCCAGTCGGTGAGCTTGCGCGCCACCTGCGTGCCTATCTGCGTGGGCATGTCCGGATCGGTGACCAGTCCGAGCACTCGACTGCCGCGGCCCTCATGGGCTTCGGTCCGCTGCTGAGCTTCCGCGGTCAAAGGTTCCCCTTCTCCAATGGTTTGCTGATCATTCCTCTCCGGGTACCCAGCAACCATTGCTGGCAATCTCCGCGAGCATCCGGTCGGGGCGGCTATGACACCGAGCCGGCCCGACCGGAGCGGTCTCACTGCCGCCGGGACTCGCCGCGCCGCCGCGCCTGCGCCCAGCGCAAGCCGTTTCCGGTCAGCCGTAAGGCCTTGCGCACCAAGAGGTTCTGGGTCAGTCGATGCTGCTGGTAGCGCCAAGGCGGCTGGCCGCTGTTGCGTCCGGACATCGCGTAGCAGAACTCGTTGGCATTGCGGTTGGTGTAGCGGTCGACGTTTTCGAACCACGCCATGCTGCTCCGCGCGGAGGACTGCGCCATCCGCAGCGCGGCATGGCCTTCCTCGTCGAACTCCTTGAGCGCCGTGGCCAGTTGCTGGTGTTCGAGCAGCTTCTCCGCGAGCACGATCGCATCGAAAATCGCCAGGCTGGTTCCAGAGCCGATGGTGAAGTGGGTAGTGTGCGCGGCGTCGCCGATCAAAACCATGTTGTCGTGGCGCCAGGTCTGGTTGTAGACCTGGGTGAACCGCTGCCATGTCGCGGGTTTGCCCCGTGAGGAGCTGATCAGCGAATGCCCGGCCAGCTGCTCGGCGAAGATTTCTTCCAGCAGACGCAGGGTTTCGTCGTTGCCCAGCCGGTCGAACCCCAGCGCGCGCCAGGTCTTCTCCTGGCATTCGGCGATGAACGTGCTGATCCCGGCGCTGGACGGGTAGGCGTGGAACCAGATCCAGCCTTCGGGGGTTTCCTCGAAGTCGAAGGTGAACATGCTGAATACGCGGTCCGTGCCCAGCCAGATGTAGGGATTGCGCCCCTGATCAATCTGGGTGCCGAACTCCTCCGCGTAGCGCTGCCGGATCCGGCTGTTCGCGCCTTCGGCCACCACGATGAGGTCGGCGTCGGGGAACTCGGAGAGGTCGTCCACCGCCTTGTGGTACCGGACGTCGACGTCGAGATCGGCCGCGCGTTCGGCAAGGATTTCCAGGAGCGATGCGCGGTTCACGCTGTAGCCGTACCCCGCGAGGTAGGACCGGTCGGTGCTCCGCATCGAGACGACCTGCTCCTGCCAGACGGTCGACGCTGCCCGGATCCGCTCCGCGCTCTCCCGGTCGTTCTCGTAGAGCGCGTCCAGCAGGTCGTCCCAGTACACGACGCCCCAGCCGTAGGTGGCGCCCGGTGGATCGCGTTCGATTACCGTGATGTCGTGCCCGGCGTCGCGAAGTTTTGCCGAGCTGGCGAAGTAGAGGCCGGCCGGCCCGGCCCCGATGCACACGATGTTCATGGATCCCCCTCCCACGGGCGTCGGGACGAGCGGGGCCCGGGCCGGCACTTCCGGATCTGGCCGTGATCCGGCGCGAGCGCACCATGTCCGCGTGGGTCGCTACGCCCCCGTTGTACCAGCAGGGAGCAGCTCGCACCCAGTGGCGCGGCGCCAGGCCGGGTTACCCAGTGGCTTCATCCGTTGCTCGTCCAGGCTCTGGCGGGGCACTGCGGGCGGCCACCACCTGGCCGATGAAGAGGTCGTAGACGATGGCTCCGATGACGCCTCCGACGAGTGGTCCGACGATGGGGATCCAGAAGAAGTTGCTGAACCACTGGTACGTCCCGGGCAAGGCGATCTCCCCCCAGCCGGTGAGGAACGTCCAGAGGCGCGGTCCGAAGTCGCGGGCGGGGTTGATCGCGTATCCCGCGTTGGGGCCGAAGGTCAAGCCGATCGCGATGACGACCGTGCCGATCAGGTATGGCCCGAGGTTGGCCGCCGGTGCGGTGTTGCGCGTGTCGATGAGCGCGAAGATGAGCAGTACCAGGATCGCGGTGCCCACGATCTGATCCAGTAGTGGACCCCACCACGATCCGTCGAAGTACTTGGCGGGGAAGGTCGCGAAGATCGCGAACGTGTCCAACGACTGGTTACGCGGGAGGCCGGCTTTGGCGTTGAACGCGTCGATGGCCCAGCTGTACACGGAGTACACCAGTGCCGCGGCGACGAACGCGCCCACGACCTGGGCGACGACGTACGGCACGACTTTCGGCCACGGAAAGGCTCTCCGCACCGCGAAGGCGAGCGTTACCGCTGGGTTGATGTGCGCGCCGCTGATGCCGCCGGCGACGTATATGCCGAACACCACCCCGAACCCCCAGCCGAACGAGATGATCAGCCAGTTCGCGGGTCCGAATGCGTCGGACTGCCGTCCCGAGCCCGGCAGCCCCGCGACCGCGACCGCGACCGACGCGCACCCCAGCAGGATCAGTACGAAGGTGCCCAGGAACTCGGCGAGCAATTCGCCACCAAGCCCTTCTCGGTAGCCGCGGCGGCGTTGAATCCCCTCAGCCATTGTTGCTCCACGCGCCAGTGGTCTGCCCCCAACTGTGCGATCCGGCCGATGACGAACGGCCGGTCCGACACCCGGAGTGTAGGACTGGTGGCCGGAGTGTGCCGGGTGTGAGCACCCCGCCCTTGTCGGTTCTGTTACTGGAGTGGCAGTCGGGGAGGCAGGGATGGCTCCACGCGCGACCAGCAGCGGCGTTCAGATCTCCAGCCGCGCTTCCTCCAGGTCGAATTCGCGCACGAGACGGATCATCACGTCGTTCGATATCTCGCCTCGGTCGCGCAGGTTCACCACGATTGTCCGTTGCGTTTGCAGCACCACGCGGACCATCTGCTGGTAGGCGAGCGACCTGTCCTCGTACCCCTCGTCGTCGGTGATCTTGCCGGAGCGCGCGCCGAGTCGGCGCCTGCGGTACTCGTAGGCGAGGCGCATGCGATCGACGCTGTCGTCGCGAGTCCACTCCTGCTCGGCCAGTTCGTCGATCTGCACGAGCGCGGCGCGTGTCGCGGCCAACCGGGCGCGAAGTTCCTCGCGCTCCTCGGCGCCGCTGTCCGAGATTCGCAGCAGTCGGATGAGTGCGGGCAGGGACAGTCCCTGCACGACGAGCGTCGCGAAGATGACGGCGAAGGTCAGGAAGATGATCAGGTCGCGATGGCCGAACGGAACGCCGGTCCGGGTGGCCAGCGGCAGCGCGAGGGCGGCGGCCAAGGAAACGGCGCCGCGCATGCCGCTCCAGGCGATCACCAGTCGATAGCGCGCTCCGATGCGGCGTGCTCGTTGGCTCGGGCGCCAGTCGACTGCGCGGAGCAGGTACGGGACGATGAAAAACCAGGCCAGCCGGACCAGGATGACTGCTCCCGTCACCGCGAGCGCGTAGGAGACGAGAACGGTGACGGGGTAACCGGCCAGCCCGTCGATCGCGCTGCGGAGCTGGAGGCCGATGAGCACGAACAGCACCGCGTTGATCAAGAAGGTGAGGATGTCCCACAGCACCACTCCCTGCAAGCGGGTGCGCGCGGGGAGCGCGGGAACTCCGTGGACCCCGAGGAAGATGCCGGTGGTCACCGCTGCCAGCACGCCCGAGGCGCCGAGGGCATTGGCCGGGATGAAGGCGGCGTATCCGCTGAGCAGCGAGATCGTCAGGCTCACCTGGACGTCCGTGGTGTGGCGGCGGATCAGCGCGATGAGCCAGCCGACGGCCAGCCCGATCGCGATCCCGCCGGCGGCCCCCGCCACGAACGCCAGCCCGGCCCGGCCGAGCGAGAAGCTCTCACCGACGATCGCCGCCACGGCCAAGCGGTAAGCCACCAGTGCGGTGGCGTCGTTGAACAGCCCTTCGCCCTCCACCGCGCTGACGACCCGTCGAGGCACCCGCAGGCTCCGCATGACCAACCCGGCGGCGAGCGGATCGGTCGGCGACACGATCGCCCCGAGCGCGAAGGCGGCCGGCCACGACAGCCCCGGGACGAGGGCGTGCGCCAGCGCCGCCACCGCAACCATCGTCGCCAGCACCAGGCATACGGAACTGAGCACCAGCCCGCGCAGGTTTTGCCGCATGTCGCGGAAGTTCGCCGACAGCGCCGTCCAGTACAGCAAGGGCGGCAGGAAGACCACCAGCACGACATCGGGATCGAGTTCGAAGTGCGGGAGCCCGGGCACGAATCCGATTACCGCACCACCGAGCACCAGAACGATCGGATACGGGATCGACAACAGACGGGCCAGCGCCGCCAGTGCCGCTACCAACACCAGCAATCCGCCGATGAGGACTTCGGCGCTGCCCATGGCAACGCCAACGCGGCGCAGATTACCGAAATTCCACGTCGGCGCACGCGACGGAGCGCCGAGAGTAACGGGCGGCGACCACCGGGCTTTCAGAAGCGGACGAGCACTCGCCCTTCATTGCCGGGGTCGGCTTCCACGCTCCGGTAGAGCTTCTTGAGATGCGGCTGCTTCAACATCGCCAGAACTCGCCGCTTCAGCTTGCCGTCGCCTTTGCCGGGGATGATCTCCACCAGCTTGACCTTCTCCTGGGCCGCACGAAAGATCGCGCTGCGCACCGCCCGGTCGATATCCCGATCACTCCGGAAGACAGGATGCAGATCCACCGTCAACTTCTCGGGCAACGCGGCTCCCTGACCTCAAGGATCGATGACGGTGAACATGCTAAAGCCAGGCTGATCCGAACGGAATGGGGCTGGGGGCAGAGCAATGCGCACCAAGGGGCAAGGAGCAGACGGTCTGCGGGATGCGGTCAGGGCAGCTCGAAATGCTGGTAGTCGATGGGTGTCGTCCAATGGCCGCCCCAACGCCAGCCGCGGTCGGTGAAGGCCCGCACTGCCGGGTCGCCGTCGTGCAGCATGCCCGGGTCCCTACGAGTGCGATCCAGGTATTTTGCCGCGTTCTTCGGCTGGATGGCGCCGGTGCGGTCGACGTAGGGATTGACCAACGTGTTGATGTCGATCGCCCTGCCGTACGCGTGGAAGGACCACCGGCCGGTCCCGGGGATACCGCGACAGTTGAACGCCGACGTGTTGTTGTCCTCCATGCTCAACTCGTCGTCCGCGCCCGGGTAGTGGTCGACCGTCCGGATCTTCTCCACCGGGTAGCGGATCCGGTAGAGCTGCTCGAAGACGTCGATCACCTGTCGCACCCGGTCCTGGTTCACGACCAATTCGCCCGAGTGCGTCCGACCGTCGAAGCCGACGTGGCGGACCTCGACCCTCCGGAGCTGACCCGGCTCGACCGGGCACCCCGGATGCCACGTCGGCCCGAGACCGGCGGCCGTAACGGGTCGGACGGTCGCGCTGAAGTCCGATGGCGGCATGAAATCCGACGGAGGCTGCGCGCAGTGCAGAAGCGCTGAGCCGATCGCGAGCGCACCCACCAGTGCGCCGGACGGGCGCCCGATGAAAATCGATCCACGACGAGCCCGCATCGCTTACCCCTCAACCGGCGAAAGCGCTGACCTGCGCGGTCAACGCTACGCCCCGATGCCGCCCGCTTTCACTGCTGCCGCAGCTTCTTCAGTTGTAAGACTCTCAACTGCGGTTCCGCCTGGCACATCAGGAACATACGACACCATTCGAACGGCCCGCGGATTTACCCTGGACAAGCCTGCGAGGTCAAAACCACCGGGCCAGGTAATGGTTTTCTGTTTTTGCCACCGACTTTTCCGGCCCGATGCCGAGATCATGGGGGTTTGAGCAATGCTGATCAAAGTGAAGGAGAACTGGGTTCTCCGGAGGAAATCCGGCAGAGCAGGCCGGACGTTGCTGGGCGTGCTGCTCGGTGTGTTCGCGTTGGTGGCGGCCCTCTGTGCTGGCGCGTCGGCTGCTGTTGCGTCGTCGCCGGCTCCCCCGGGACCGGCGTTTGACGGCGGGCCGGGTGTCGTGACCGTCAGGATGGTCGAATTCCGGCTCCTACAGCCGGACTCCTTGCCGCCGGGCCTTTACACGTTCCGGGCCATCAACGCCGGGAGTGCGCCACACGCGCTGCAAATCGCGGGTCCGGGCGTGAGCGCGCGCACTCCCGTGGTCCAGCCAGGTGAGGCCGCCGATCTCACCGTGACACTGGGCCCCGGCCTCTACGACTTCTGGTGCCCGGTCGGCGACCACCGGGAGATGGGGATGCAACTCGACGTCAATGTCGGATGATCCCGCGCCCGAGCAGGATCTAGGGCATTCAGCGGCTTGGTTTGCAGACCGAGTCTCGGTGTTTCGGCTCGGGTGCGATGAGTTTGCGTCTGCTGCGCCGGTTCTTGTCGACCGCTTTGAGCACACGTTCGACGACCGCGTCGACAACGGTCTGCACGTCCCAGCGGTAGGTCGACAGCGCGGGCGTCAGGAGGCGGGAAACGGGGTGGTCGTCGTACCCGAGGACCGATAGATCGCGGGGAATGGCCAGTCCGAGACCGCGAGCGGCCTCGTAGACGCCGTAGGCCATCGAGTCGGTGAGGCAGAACGCCGCAGTGGGGCGGGGTGTCCCGGCGAGCGCGGTCCTCGCGACCTCGGCCGCGCCGGTCAGGTCGTTCGGGCACGGCACGATGCGCAGGTTCATGCGCAGTTCGTGCGCGACGTCATGGACGACCTTCTCGGCGGGCCGTTCGCGCAGCAGTTGCGGTCCGGGCGTCAACACCAGGATCTCGGCGTGGCCGGCGTCGCTGAGTGTTCGCAGCGCGTCGGTTACGCCGAGGTTGTTGTCGAACACCACCTCGGCGGCGGTGGACGCCCCGGGCAGCGGGTCGCCGATGGCGACGAGCATGGTCCGTTCGGCTGCTTCCGGCCAGTGCCGCGACGTCGGGTCCACCGGGATCGTGACCAGCGCGTCGACCCGTTGATCGAGGAGGTTTTTGGCGAGCATGGCTTCGCGCGCGGGATCGGCGGCGGAGTCCATGAACAGCGTGTTCCGGTCCTCGGCGAGGAACCGCCTGCCGAGCGTGGTGGCGAAGTGCTGCTGCCACAGGTCCTCCAGCGAACTGCACAGCACACCCACCATGCCGGTGCGCCCGCTGGCCAGCGCGCGGGCGACCGGATCGGCCTCGTATCCGAGGCGGTCGGCGACCTCCCGCACGCGCTGCTGGGTTTCCGGGGGCACCTGCAGGCCGCGGAGCGCATAGGACACCGCGGCCGGGGAGAGTCCTGTCTCCGCTGCGATGTCCTTGATCGTGGGCCGCTTGCGGCGTTGCACTCGAAAAGCCTAGCGCGTGGCCGCGCGGAGCAGCGGATGGGCATGTTCGGCTCTTGACCGCGCGAGCGCTGATACGTTTCACTGAATCCGTTCACTGAAGCGCTTCACATGGGTGTGGCCGTGTCTGGTTTGGTGATCGATGTGCACCAGCACTTGTGGCCCGGGGAGTTCGTCGACGCGTTGCGCGCACGTGCGGATCCGCCGCTGGTGCGGGGCTGGACACTGTATCTGGCGGGCGAATCGCCGTTCGAGGTGGACCCGGCCGACCACCGGCCGGCCGACCGCGCGGCGCGGGAAACCGGTGGCGGGGCGGAGGTCGCGCTCGTCTCGCTGTCCAGTCCGCTCGGCATCGAATGGCTGCCACCGGACGAAGCGGGACCGCTGCTGGACGCATGGCATCGCGGGGCGTTGGCGTTGCCGGAGCCGTTCCGGGCGTGGGCCGCTGCCAACGTGCTGGAGCCCGACGCGGGACAGGTGCGGGACGCGCTCGACGCGGGATGCGTCGGGTTGCAGGTCCCGGCCGACGCGATGCGGAAACCGGCTGATGTGGAACGCATCGCAGCGCTGCTAGCGGTGTGCGAACGGCGCGATCGGCCGGTGCTCGTGCACCCGGGCCCGGCGACGTGCCCGGCTAATGGCCTGCCCGGGTGGTGGCCGCCGGTCGTCGATTACGTGGCGCAGTTGCAGGCGGCGTGGTGGTCCTGGCACGTCGCGGGCCGCGCGCTGCTGCCGGAGTTGCGGATCTGTTTCGCCGCCGGGGCCGGCCTGGCGCCCGTGCAGCACGAGCGCCTGGTGGCCAGGGGAGGCGTGTTCGACCGCATTGATCCGTACGTCTTCGTCGACACCTCTTCGTACGGGCCGCGTGGTGTGGATGCGCTCGTCCGGGTCCTAGGGATTGACCCCCTCGTTTTCGGCAGCGACCGGCCTTACGCCGAGCCGGCCGAGCCGGGTCTGGGCGAGGCCGCCTCCCACGCCATCCGCTGTTCGAATCCGCGTCGTCTGCTCGAAGGAGGATTACCGTGATCGGCGAACCCCCTGCCCCTCCCGCGTCTGCGGCCCCCGTCGAGGATGTCGTGCCTGCGCGGCGCGCGTATCCAGTTCACGAAGTGACAGGCGGTTTCACGCTCCAGACGCTGCCCGGCCGTTGTCTCGACCAAGACGAGCTGCGTGGCTTGGTCGCGGAGCTGGCGCGTCGGCCGGAGTTGTGGCGGCACCACGTCGCGTTCAGCGAGGAGAAGCGGCATTACGTGTCGCTGCACCGGGACGCGCACGTCGACGTCTGGGTGCTGTGCTGGACACCGGAGAACGATACGGGCTGGCACGACCACGACATCTCCTCGTTCGCGGTCGCGGTGACCCGGGGCGCGCTCGTCGAGCACAACCTGGCCTTGGACCGGCCGAGCGTGGCGACCGAGGTCGCGGCGGGCTTCGTGTTCGGCTGCGGTCCCGAGCACATCCACCGGCTCACCGGCAAGCAGCGCCACAGCGTCTCGATCCACGCCTACTCCCCGCCGCTGTGGCGGATGGGGCAGTACGCCGTGACCGGCGGCGTGATCAGGCGCGTTTCCGTGTCATACGCCGAGGAACTGCGGCCCATCGACGACACCGCACTCGTTTGAGCCTGCTCGATGGCGTTGGGTGCGGAGCACGCGGAAGGGAGAGACATGACTGCGATCCAGGGGGCGGTGCCGACGATGCACGGTGCCCGCACCGGAAACGCGCACGCGGACCTCGTGCTCCTCGACGGAACGGCACTGTCCATTGAGGATGTCGTCCGGATCGCGGATCGCCGAGTCGCGGTCGGTGTGGCACCTGCTGGCTTGGACCGGCTCCACCAACGTCGGCTGACCGCGCCGGAGGCGGTCACGCGGCCGGTGTACGGGCGCACCACAGGTGTCGGCGCCAACCGTTCCGAAGCCGTGCCGGGGAGGCCGGCGCACGGGATGCGGCTGCTGCGTAGCCACGCCAGCGGGATCGGGAACGTGCTGCCCGAGCGGGACGTCCGCGCGATGCTGGCGGTGCGGGTGAACCAGGTGCTGTGCAGCGGCTCGGGCCTGCAACCCGCCATAGCCGAAGCGATCGTGCGGGCGCTCAACGCCGGGGCGTACCCGGAGGTCCACGAGCATGGCGCGGTCGGCACCGGTGATCTCGGGCCGCTGGCCGAGCTGGGACTGGCTCTCGCGGGAGAGGTCAGGTGGGCCGGTACCGGCCCAGCTCCGGATCCAGTCGTCCTGGCCGATGGCGATGCCCTGGCACTGATCAGCAGCAATGCCCTGACCATCGCCCAGGCGGCCCTTGCGGTCGGCGCGGTCCGCGGACTCCTGCACGCGACTGTTCCGGTCGCCGCGCTGACGTTACTCGCGGTCGATGGCTCGACCGAGCCGTTCGCACCAGAGGTGCACGCCGCGCATCCGCATATCGGTGCATCGTGGGTCACTGAGGAAATGCTGACGTGGTTCGGCGGCCGCGTAGCATGCGGGCATCGCGTTCAGGACCCGTTCGGACTGCGGTGCTTTCCCCAGGTGCACGGCCCCGCGCTGGAGGCGGTGGCGGACGCCGAATCGGTCCTGGCCGTGGAACTCAACACCGCCGGCGAGAATCCGTTGATCACGGCCGGAACAGTGCGCCACCACGGCGGATTCCACGCCGCCCGGCTGGCCCTCGCGTTGGACCGGTTGAGGCTGGCGATGCTTTCCACCGCACAGTTGTCGGCGGGGAGGTTGTCGATGCTCGCCGAACCCGAGATGACCGGACTGCGTTCCTTCCTGGCGTCCGGCCCGCCGGGCAGTTCGGGAATCATGATGCTCGAATACGGCGTGGGCTCCGCCCTGGCCGAGCTACGTGCGGCGGCGTTTCCCGCAACGCTTGGCCACATCGTGCTGTCTAGAGGGGCCGAAGAGCACGCGAGCTTCGCTTCCCAGGCGGCCAAGCAGATCCAGCGCGCCGAGGAAGCGTATCGGCTCGTCCTTGCCTGCGAACTCGTGGCCGCAGTCCGCGCGAACCGGTTGCGCGGCGCTAGCCCGGCACAGCCGGTGCGAGCCGTGTACGAGAGAGCCTGTCGCGTACTCGATCCAGATGTCCGGGACCGCCCGTTGTCAGCGGACGTCGCGGCCGCGGCCGCCCTCGTCGACGAGATCGCTGTGTTCGGGAGTTCAGCGTCTGTCCGTTAGCCGCCGGGGCCCCTACGGGGAGTGCTGCGAGGCCGGCTCGAAATGTGTTGTCCCGGTACAGTTTCCGGCGGAATTCGGCGAAATGCGCGGTTTCGGGGTCCGTGCCTCGGGCTCGACGCACGCCGTTCGCCCGCACCGACCGCTCGGGCAGTTCGCCGATGATGCCGTCCCTGTGCCGCGCGCGCCGTTCTTGCGCCGGTACATGTCGCGGTCGGCGTCGTGAAGAAGCTCCTCCGGTCGCGTGGTGGGATCGGCGGTAGTGGCCAGCCCGACGCTCGCCCGGACCCTCAGCCGGTAGTGCGGCGTTTCGCGTTCGGTCGCGAGACTCCGGGCGATGTGGTCCCGGAATTCCGTTGCCGCCTGAACATCGGACACCCGGCTGACGACGGCGAATTCGTCGCCGCCGACCCGGGCCACGGTGTCGCCCGGGCGCGCCGCGTTCAGCAGCTCGTCGGCGGCCGTGATGAGGAGTTGATCGCCGGCGGCGTGACCATGTGTGTCGTTGACCGGCTTGAGGTCGTCGAGGTCCGCGACGAGCACCGCGACCACGCCGCCGTCCCGCTTGAGTTCGGTGAGAACCTGCGTCAGGCGATCGGCGAGCAGAGCGCGGTTCGCCAGGCCCGTCAACGGGTCGTGCAGCGCCAGGTGGGCGAGCTGCGCGTCGGAGACGCATCGTTCGCTGAGTTCCTCGCATTGGCTGACCAAGTACGCCGGGCGGCCGTCGGCACCGGGAACCACGCTGGACCGGACGAGCACCCAGATCGGGCGGCCGTTCTTGTGCCGGTACCGCTTCTTCAAGCTGACCGTGGTCGCCCTGCCCGAAACGAGATCGGCGAGCGCCGCAGCCCCGCGTTCCTGGTCCTGGGCGTAGGTGATGTCGGAATAGCGCATCCCCACCATTTCCTGCCTGCTGTAGCCGACCAGGTCGCACCATGCGTCGTTGATGTCGGTCCAGTGTCCGTTGAGATCCAGCAACGCCATGCCGATGGGAGCGTTGTTGAACGCGCGGCGCCAGAGGGCGCTGAATGCCGGAAGATCGGTGGTCTCCTGGAACTGCGCGAGGAGGAAGCCCGGCTTGCCGTTGGCATCGTGGATCACCGATGTGCATTGGAGCACGCGGACGATGTCGGCGCTGGATCGCCTGAGGAGCCGCTCCCTGGTCATTCCGCCTTGTCGGCACAGGGCGGCACTAGTGTCCGGAGCCTGCCCCGAATTCGCTGCGATGGTGAAGTCGTCCAGCGGGCGGCGGATCAGGCTGTCCGCTTCATGCCCCAGCGCCCGGCAGAGCGCGTCGTTGACATGCATGAAGTGGCCGCGCAGGTCCAGCAGGGCCATCGGGACCGCGGCGTGATCCAGCAGCGTTCTCCACTGCGTGGCGAGGCCGGCCGACTCGGATTCGGAAGATCGCATCAGATATCCAGGGGATTGTCTTGATGGCGTTCTGCCTCGAGGCGGAAACGGTCTACCGTCGGTCCATCGCGTTCGCGCAGGAGTGCATCGAGGTCCGCGACGCGGTCGGCGCCTGGGTGACCGAGCACGCGAAAGCGACCGAGGGCTGACTGCCGCAGTGCGGTGTCGGGCCGCACGATGACGCACGTCAGCCGTTGACGCCGCGTGCGTGGGCAACCGCAGGTGGCACGGGGCGCTTGGTTTGCGAAACGAACAAAACGGGCGATTCGATGATGGCTGTATGGAGGCATGCCGACCTCGAGCGTCGGGGGTGTCGGGGTTGTGGCATTTACCCTCCGCAGGGTCGCACACATTGGCCGCGTGAGAACTACTGACTTACCTACCTAAATTTGCTGATCCGGAGCCCCCGCGGGCGCGTTGACAGGCGTGCTCGCCCCAGCGCTCGATCGCCTTGCAGGGGTGCCGGCCAGCCGCCGGTCATTGATCCAGCAGGCACAGGTCGGGGGGCACCAGAGTGCCGCCGCTCATCAGTTCGTGGATCAGGTTGTGGTTCAAGCTGTTGCCGACCGGCTCGCCCACTTCCTCCCGGGTGAGTCCGGGCACGCCGTCCTTGGACAGCCGGGCGCGGACCGCGACGACGTCGTGCTCGACCCGCTTGGCCGTCCACCCGGCGTCCGGGTCCAGTTCGGCGAGGTGCAGGGCCGCTTGCCGCCAGGACAACGGCTGCGGATGCGCCTCGTGCAGCAGGTACCGCTGGGCCAGGACGATCAGGATGAGCTTCTCGGTGGGGGAGAGCTTCCAGGTCTTGGGCGGCTGGGTGGGATCGTTGTGTCGCGACGTCGGTTGGAGCCCGTCCGGCCCCGCCACGAATAATTCCAGCAGGTGTTCGCGCTCGTTGGAGCCGCGGACGAACAGCGGTGTATACCCGGCCGCGAGCGGAACCGGCTCGTCGTCGGTGAAAAGCAGCCGGGAACCCGGTAGCCGGATCGGCAGCCGACCGGTGTTGTCGACCCACCAGCTGTCGTGGCGGTAGGTCAACAAGCCCTGGTGCCGGCTGATCCGCCGGTCGTTCTCGCCGATGCAGACGTGCACTTCCGGCCGGTTGCGACCGAACAGGATCGTGCGCCCGTCCCGCGGCCGGACCGTGATGCCGCCCGCGATCGCGAGGGCGTAGATGGTGCCCGGCACCGATGTCGGCACGCCGAAGGCCAGGCTGTCGTGTCCGGCTGGAAGCGGACGACCCCCGGCCACCTCAAGGTTTCCGTGCACATCGACCCCCGAAAGACGTCCGCTCCCAGCGTTGTCGCCGAGAGTGCCAGGCCCGGCCGGGAGCCCTCCCGAGCCCTGGTGTGTGGGCGTAGGCGGGCATTGCCGTGGTCATGTCGGCGGAAGTCCGGCGGCGGCGGGCTCGGCGAGGCTGGTGGCCAGCCCGCAGAGCTGTTCTGGAGGGCGATCGCCGGTGACCACGACGAGCAGCAGTTCGACCATCGGCTCCGCGTCCCGGGCGAAGTAGGGCCGGTGCACGACGCTGACCTGGCACGACTTGTCCCCGTAGCCATCGTGTTCGACGAAGGCCCGGTGCCCGGCGAGCCGGATCGGCCGCCCGTCGGCGGCGTTCAACGGCTGGTTCCGGTCGAAGCGGACGACCAGCGAGAGCGGGCTCGTGGTGCTCCTCCACCGGCACGTCCAGCCGCCGAAGCCGATTTGCGGGTTGATCGCATCGACACCGGGAAAACGGGTGAGCGCCTCGTTGTCGAGCACCGCACAGGCGTCCGCGTTGATCAGGGATGCGGGCTCCGGCGTCGCCCGACGCGGAATCTCACCCAGGGACGCCACCCGGACCGCGCTCGCGGTTGCCGTTTCGGCGATGCCGCAGAGGTCGGCCACGCCCTCGCCGTTCTGCTTCGCGCTGATCACGACCCGGAAGCGGTCGGGAAGCAGCAGCGTCCGCTCGCATTCATCGCCGGCCGCGGGCTCCCGCACGATGCCGATCTCGCCCGCCTGCTCGACCGGCCCCGGGAGAGCCGCATCCGTCGCATTGGCGAATTGCACCTTGAGGTCCACTTCGCTGCCGCCCGCTTGAACGATGACGTCGCAGCGGTCGAAGTTGCCATAGTCGGTGTCCTGGTCGGTTTCACCGAACCGGCCGAGGGCGGCCGGATCGGTGAGGGCGCAGGGATCCGCGGTGCGGGGATCGCCGAGACCGACCGGACGGCCGCGCGGCTCCGGGGCGGCGTTGTTCGCCGAGCGGAGCGAGAAATCGAACACCAGCCAGTCACCGACCGCCAGCATGGCCACGGCTGCGGCGGCCAACGCGGCCATCCGATACCGCCGACGCCGAGATGGGCGGCTCAGGCGGGTGCCGGCCGCTGTGCTGTCGGCGAGGTTTTCCAGCAGCTTCCGGGCTTCGGCGGCTGTCGGCCGTTTTGCGGGGTTAACGCGCAGCAGCTTGGACAGCACCGGTGCGAGCATCCCGGCACGGCATGGCGCGGAGACGTTACCGGCAGCCGCTCGGCGCAGCAGGATCAGCGGATTGTCGGCCGCTCCAAACGGCGATACGCCCTCGACGGCGGCGAACAGCGTGGCACCGAGCGAGAAGACGTCCGAAGCCTTCGTGGGCTCCTCGCCGTTGGCCACCTCGGGGGCGACGTAACCGGGAGTCCCCGTCAGCAGGCCGGTGTCGGTCAGCGTCACCTCGCCGTGCACGACACGTGAGATTCCGAAATCGCCGAGCTTGGCGCGATCGTCGTCGGTGACGAGCACGTTGCCCGGCTTGATGTCGCGATGCACGATGCCCCTGGCGTGCACCGCCTCCAGCGCGCCTGCGAGCTGGGCCCCGAGCCGAGCCACCCGCTCCGGGGGAAGCGTGCCGTGCCGCCCCAGATCCGGTGCCGGGACATGCTCCATGATCAGCCAGCATTCGGGGCCATCGGTGGCCACGTCGTACAACGTGACGACGTTCGGGTGGTTCGCCTGCGCCAGGATCTTGGCCTCGCGCCGCAGGCGCCTGATTCGCTCGACGCTGTCCTCGCTGTCGGGCGACAGGGCACGTTTGATCGCGACCGAGCGATCCAGCTCTTCGTCGACGGCCCGCCAGACCACCCCGTTCCCCCCGGAACCGATCGGCTCCGCCAGCCGGTATCGGCCGTTGATCAACTGACCGGGCCGCACGGCACCTCCGATGCTTGCGAGTTGCGCCCGCCTGATGCGCGAAACGGGGCCACCTTATTGCACCGCGCACCGGGTTCGGGACCGGTCCCGAAGAAAAACGCGGCGAAATCAATTAGTCGACTGGCGTGCGGTGGGGTTGCCGCGGATCAAGAGTTCGACTTCGCAGCGAGCGCGCGGTTCGGGCTCACCCGGATGGCGGCTGCCTTCACCGGGTCGAGTCGACCCGCGTCAGCAGGTCGTTTGCAGCGCTGCTCCAATGAGCGGTAGCTTCCGCTTGCGCACAAGCGAAAGCTACCGCGGAAAATTCGATTACGTGGTAAGGCTAGGTGTTTCAGCGGCCCAGAAGCTGAGGATTACCAGCGCCAGCCCCAGCGACCCCAGCGGCGCCGGTGGTGCCTGCGACCCCAGCGGCCCCAGCCGCCCCAGCCGCCGCCGTCGTCGCCCCAGCCCCGACCGCGTACGTTGCTGAAGATTGTGCTGATCTTCATCGTGATCCCTCGTTCGGTCCTGACGAGTGCGGTTATTTCTGTTGGATCGCAATTGCGATCGTGCTGCACAAAAAGCAACACCTGCGCGGTTCCGGAAGTCCGATGCTGCCGGGCCGGAAAGGCGCGATCATTTCCTCAATCCAGACCACGTCAATGCCTCATCGGCTTCTCGGTGCCGGCGCCTACTCCTCACCGTAGCTCGCAACCGGAGGACTCGACAACGACTACCGCATGGCCGAACACCGGGACGGTGAATGCCGGGCGTTGGTGGGCGATGGGAATTCTTCGCAAATTAATTTGTTCAAGGTGAGCCCTTCACCAGTCTCCACACGGTGGTGGTATCGGGAGTGCCTAATTGGTTCTGCCGGAAGGTGTCGCGGCCGGTGCGGGTTCGCACGTGACGACGTCTTCGAGTGGACGCCGTGGGGTGGCGCGCACCGGTGACCCGTAGCCGAAGCGCAGCACGGTTTGTGGCCACACCCAGCCGCCGAGCAGGGTGCGCAGCTCGGTCCGCGTCGCCGGAACCTCCACGACCTGGGACAGGAACGAAGCCGACAACCCGGCGTCGGTGGCGGTGAGCAGCACCCGCTGCATCGCCACCCCGGCCTGCAACTGCGCGGTCACGGAGTCCTGGAAGGACCCGAGCACGCAGATCAGCGGCTCCGGTTCGAAGTCCTTCCCCGCCACGCGGGGAGCCGCTTTTCCCGCGCCGTAATCGCGGAGCACCCACTCGTCCTGCGGTTCGGGCCGCGGGCCACTGCTGCGGACGGGCACCCCGTCGGAAGTGTCTGGGGCGCGCCCGACCCACTCCAGCCATTCGGCGACGAAGCCGGCGTCGGCCAACTGGGTCCGGTGCGCCCGGTGCAGGAGCCGCCGCAAGTCTGCCAACCGTGTCCCGTCCAGGATTGCCAGCCAGCCGCGTTCGCCTTCGGCGGCCTGTCGCAGCTGGTTGCGTAGCGGCGTCGGGACCGGTTCGGGAAGGAAAGGTCGGCGGTTCGTGTGCCGACGGGGAATCGCCGCCGCCAGCGCACGGTCGAGCGGCGTGGCAGGTCGCAATCCCGCCGGACGCACGGTTGCGAGCAGGTCCGGGTGTGTGCGGTCCGGGAGGATGCGCGCGTCCGGGTGCACCCCCGCTATTCGGATCGCCAGCCGCAGATTCAACAGGGCAGCCCCGCATGCGAGCAACAGCTCCCGGCGCTCGGGGTCGGCCGTCCGGATCCTGCGCTCGTTGTCCGCGTGCAACTCGATGGCGCGGGAGGTGCAGTGGAACCGCCAGGGCTGGCTGTTGCACAGCGACGGCGCGGCGACGGCCGCGAGCAGGGCCTTTCGAACCTGATCGGCAGTCAGGTTCCCGATGGGCGAGATGTGCAGGTTCATCGCGACCTCTTCGCTCGTTCCCCGTCCGCCGGCTCCAGCCTGCGAGACGGGGGGACGCCCGAAGTAGAGCCGATCGTCACCTCGACCCCAGGCACCCGGCGGGCTGGGGGCCGATCCGCCGGGGCCGTGGACGGCCCGGTTGGCTGGTTTGAGGTCGTTGGGCCCTTGGACCGTGTCGGGTCACCCCGCAACCTTGGGGAAAACGAGCTCAGGTGAGGTCACCATGTCGAACACATCGGAGCAGGTCGCTGCGTCTGCCGCCGAACCGCTGGCCCGGCTCGGGCGGTCCTGGGAATGGTTGCTGGCATTCGGGATCCTGACGTTGATCGCGGGCATCCTCGCGCTGGTGTGGCCGGGTCCGGCAGTCCTGACCCTGGCCATCATCTTCGGGGCCCAGCTGTTCGTGGGCGGGATCTTCTGGTTCGTCAAGGCCGTGAGTTCCTATCGGGAAGCCGGTTTCAGCCAGGTCCTGCTGGCCGTGCTGGCCATCGTCGCCGGTGTCGTCGTGTTGCGGTCGCCGTTGGCCGCCATCGCGGTGTTCCCACTGGTGCTGGGGCTGTTCTGGATCGTCAGCGGCCTCATCGAAACCTTCCACGCGGTTGTGCACGCGGACGTTGCGTCGCGGGGATGGGCGATCGCGTCCGGGCTGCTCAGCGTGCTCGCCGGCATCGCGCTGCTGGTTTATCCCGGCATCGGGCTGGTGACCCTGACCTACATTCTCGGCATTTGGCTGGTGGTGTACGGGGTCATCTCGTCGGTGCGAGCCGTTCGGATGCGCCCCCACGCGGCCCCTGCGGCTGCCCCGGCGCACCCGGGTCCGGCGCCCGCATAGCCGGAGATCGGTGTCCAGTCGGTATCGCGGGTGTCGAGCACGGTGGCGGATGTCCGCAACGTCCACAGTGGTGGAACCGACGATCATGCCCAGTCCGAAGATCGCCCTGCGCCCGGCTGGTACCGAGCGCGTTGTTGTGACCATCTCCCCTGGCCGAGGGCTTGAAACCCGGAGTAAGAAGGTGCCCGATGAGTGTCGCCAGGGCCGAGCAGTACCGGAGTCCACGCCAAGACGCGTGGTCGCGTGGTGAGGCAGCCGTGTTGGGAGAGGCAGTCCACTGTGCTCCTTCGGTGCACGATAGCCGTCCTTGGTCGGTGGAGATCCACGACCGGACCGCTGTGCTGCGCGAACGTCCGGTGGGGCCGTTGGCTCGGCACGACCCGCACGGGCGGGACCGGCGTATTTCGTGCGGTGCGGCGCTGACGAACCTGGTGCTGGCGATGCGCGGCCTGGCGTGGGCCGCGGACTTGGAGATCGCTGTCGCCGACGGACTGGTGACCGCGAGTGTCACCGGCACCCGGCGGGTCCAGCCGACCGAAATGGAGAACCGTCGACGTCGCGCGCTTTCCGACCGCCGAAGCCACCGGTACGCCTTCGATCTTCGGCCGGTCCCCGATGACGCCCGTGATGCCGTGCTGGAGGCATTGGCAGCGCCCGGGGTGACCGGTCGATGGATCTCGGATGCCGCCGAGGCGTTGTCCATCGCGCGATTGCTCGATTACGCGGCCCGCGTTTTCCGCGGCAACGCCGAGTACCAACGAGAGCTGGCGATGTGGACGACTCTGTACGCAGGCGCGGCCGGTTTGCCGCGGGCCGTGTTCGGCGCGGTGGGGCTGGCAGCGGTCGGGCTGACCACCTCCCGCACTCGCCTTCCCGACGAATCCCTGCTCACAGCGCGGATCCAGCAGGAGGCGGTGCTCGTCGTCGGCACCCGTGGCGACGAGCCGCACGACCACCTCCGGGCGGGCGAGGCGGTGGAGCGGGCGTGGCTGGAGGCCATCAGCCGAGGCCTGGCCGCCTCGGTCATGACGCAACCGCTGCACCTGGCGGAAGTCCGGACCGGGCTGGCCGCTGCGCTCGGATTGACGGTGGTGCCGCAAGTGCTGATGCGATTCGGCTACGCCGTCGTACCGGGGCGTTGATGGCTTACACCTACATCCCGTCCCGGCTGGGATCAGCGGGGGCGCTGTTGGCCCGGGTACCACCAGTTCGGCGGAGGTTGGCGAACCGCCGTCGGCTGCCCCGCCGCCGGTACCCCGATGTGCAGTCCGTGTTCGGCGGCGGCGCGGCTGATGTCCGATGGGGAGACGATGCCGACCAAGTGGCCCTCGTCGAATACGAGGATGCGGCCGTCGGTGGAGTCGGATAGCTGGGGGAGGACCGCCGCGAGGGGTTCCTCCGCTGTCGCGGTGGGAACTCGCTGTACCGGGCAGGCGGCCTCACGCAGCGTGGTCCGCGGTTGATCGCCGGCGGCGAGGCGACGGATGCGGCGGAGGGTGACCAGTCCGTCGATCCCGCCGTCCTCACCCCGCACCGGGAAGCTGGCATGCCCGTGTTCGCAACCCAGGAACTCGGCGACCGTCGTCCGGCCGTCGACGGTCTCGACCGGGTGCGACATCACATCGCGCACCAGAACTCCGGCCAGTGCCATTCCCACGCGTGCTTGCCGTTCCTCGGCGAAGGCCACATTCGCGATGAACAGCCCCAGCAGAACCCACCACAGCCCCTCGCCGCCTCGAACGATCAACTGCGCGAAACCGGCGGCGATGAGCAGGTAGCCGAGTCCGAGCCCGGCGCGCGCCGACCACACGGCCGCCTTGAAGCGGTCTCCGCGCCACATCCACAACGCGGCGCGCAGCACGCGGCCACCATCCAGGGGAGCAGCGGGAACGAGGTTGAACACAGCCAGCAAGGCGTTCAACAGGGCCAGGTAGGTCAGCGCCGCCACCACGAGGTCATCGATGCCCAGCCGGCTCACGACCCAGGCCAGCGCGCCGAACACCAGGGCGAGCCCGGCGCTGGTGGCGGGCCCCACCACCGCGACGCGGAGTTCGACGCCGGCACTTCGCGCTTCGCTCCGAAGCCTAGCGAGCCCGCCCAGCAGCCACAGCGTGATGCCTTCCACCACGAGACTGTTGCGGCGGGCCACGATCGCGTGCGCGAGTTCGTGCGCCAGCAACGAGCAGACCAGCAGAACGGCAGTGCTCACCCCGGTCACGGCGTACGCGAGCAGGGAGTGCCCGGGCAGGGCCAACGGCAGCTGGTAGGCGGCCAGCCCGACGGCGACGAGGGCGACGATGCCGACTACGCTCCAGTGCAGCCCGATCCGCACCCCTGCGACCCGCCCAACCGGGACCGTACCGCGCATGCCAGCCCCCGAAATCCGCCGGAATCAGCGTCGCCTCCAGTGTGCCTCGCCGCCCGGCCTTCCGCGCCTGGCACCGCCAAGCGGCGATCAGGCGCGCTGGGGCTCGCGGACGACTACCACCGGGCACCGGGCGTGATGCACGACGTACTGGCTGACCGAACCCAGCAGGGCCTCGGTGAATCCCCCGTGGCCCCGGTTGCCGACGACGATCAGGTCCGCCTGGGTCTCGTCTGCCGCGTCCAGCAACGCGCGTGCGGGATGGCCTTCCGCTATCTCCTTGCGCACCTGCACCGATGTCTTGTCGGCGGCGACCTCGTCGATCAAAGCGCTCAACTTCTTCGCCATCTCGTGCTCAAGGCCCTCGGGGCCGGGAACTTCCCAGTTGTAGATCATCGGCAGGTGCCACGCCATGATCGCGGTGATGCTCCCGCCGACCAGGCCCGCATGCCAGGCCGCCCAACCCAGTGCGGCCTTTGAGGCCGGTGATCCGTCCACGCCGACCACGACGGTGTACCGGTTTTCGTTGCTCATGGTTGCCTCCCCGACCATGTTCGGACCAACGATGCGATGCGGGCGAGCAGGCCGCCCAAGGCGAGGGGGTCCTCGACCGAGTAGTGGGCCCAGGTCAGGCGGTCGCCGTGTTCGGCGCTGCGGACCACGATGCCGATGCCGTCGTCATGGATCTCGTGCAGGGCGTCTTCGTCGGTGTAGTCGTCCCCGGCGAAGACGGGCATGGCGTCCTGCGCATTCAACCGGTCCAGTACCAAGCGCAGTGCTCGGCCCTTGTTCCAGTCGATGTTCGGCAGCAACTCCACCACCCGCCGGCCGTGCGTGGCCCGGAGCGTGGGCATCTCATCGCCGATCCGGTGCACGACGGAGATCACGTGATCGACCGCGTCCGGCCGGACGTTGCGGTAGTGCACGGCGAGTGCGAATCGCTTGCGGTCCACCAACGCGCCGGCCACCGGTTCCAGCTCGCACGAGAGGCGCCGCTCGGCCTCGTCGAGATCGGGCAAGGCTCGCTCGGCCGCTTCGTGCACGACCGACACGTTGCCGGGACCGACGAGTTCGAACCCGTGACTGCCCGCGTACCACAGCCCGTCGACGCGGATCCGGTGGCGCACGTCCTGCAGGTCCCGGCCGCTGAGCACCGCCACCGCGCAGTGCCGGACGAGCGTTTGCAGGACTTCCCGGGTTCGGACGGGCATCGTGGCCTTGGCCGGGTCGTCGCAGATCGGCGCGAGGGTGCCGTCGTAGTCCAGCAGCACCACCGGCGGCCGGCCTCGCAGGCGTCCGGCGATCTCGTCCCAGCTTTCCAGCCCGTCGGGGACCCGGGACAGGCGGCGCTGCGCACTGTGCCGGCGCGGATCGATGTTGGTGGCAGCCACGGTGACTCCATGCCTTGGCACGACGTGCTTGTGGGATACCCACCCGACGCGAAGGCGAAGGCGTGGCCGCCGTCCGCCACGCCTTCACCGGTTCATTTGCCCTTGCGCGCGACCGGGATTTCCTTGCTCCGCTCCGCTTCCTTCCGCGGAATGCGGATGCTGAGGATTCCGGCTTCGTACTCGGCCTTGATGTTCTCGGTGTCGCAACTGCTCGGCAGCAGCAGGGTGCGGCTGAACGAGCCGTAGTGGAACTCGCTGTGCTGGTCGGTGCGTTCCTCGTACTCGCGTTCGGCGGTGATCTTGAGCTGATTGCCTTCGACGTTGATGTGGATGTCCTCGTCTGGATCCATGCCGGGCAGTTCGCAGCGGACCACGAACTGGTTCTTGTCGGTAAAGGTTTCCACCCGCATCGCATGCCGTTCGCCGAACGGCCACTCGGTTTCGAACATTTGGAAGAGGTCGGGCAATCCTCGACTCGGCCGAGGCAGCATGCTGGTCATGGTGTCCTCCAGGCGACAGATGAACGTTGTCGGCGTCCGGCGTGCGAGCCGCGCCGACCCGTCGGTCGGCCGTTCGTGCCGGACGCATCGCGGGTACCCGGACGCGCTTGGCCGCGAAACCGGAGGGGGCCGCGAGCAGTGCTCGCGGGAACAACGACTCCGCTGAGGCCGGTCGACTTGTGCCGTGTCGGCGCCGTCGTACGGTCGAATGGGGGAGGGGGCGCACATGCGCAAGGCCCACATCGCGGGTGTCGATGGTTCCGAGTCGGCCTTGGCGGCTGTGCGGTGGGCAGCGGTCGACGCCGTGCTGCACCGCGTGCCGCTCCGGCTGATCTGCGTCGGACCGGACTCGCTTCCGGACCAAATCGGTGCCGGCGACGACACCGACCGTGCAGGCTGGCTGTCCACCGCAACGCAGATCGCCACTGACGCCGCCCCCGGGGTGGAGACGATCTCCGAGTTCCGCCGGGGAGTCCCGCACGCCGTGCTCGTCGAGGAATCCGAGCGCGCCCGCCGGGTCGTGGTGGGAATCCGGGGCCTCGGTGAACGTACCGGCCTGCCGGTCGGCTCCACCGCCGAAACGGTCGCCATGCACGCGAGGTGCCCCGTTGTCGTGGTGCGCGGCCGGGCACCGGAACCGGCCGAGACCAGCCCGATCGTCGTCGGCGTTGACGGATCCCGCGTCAGCGAGGCCGCGGTGGCCGAGGCCTTCGCGGAGGCCGCCGTCCGCCGGGTGCCGTTGGTGGCGGTTCACGTCTGGATCGACGTCGGCATCGAGCCCTGGTTGCCCCTCGATGATGATCGCGACTGGGCGTCGATCGACGAGACCGAGCGCTCGGTGCTCGCCCAACGTCTGGCCGGATGGCAGGAGAAATACCCGGACGTCGAGGTGCGTCGCGTGGTGGAACGGGACCGGCCGGTGCGCTACCTCCAGGTACACGGCGAGCAGGCGCAGTTGATCGTCGTCGGCAGCCGGGGCCGGGGCGGCATGACGGGGATGCTGCTGGGGTCGACCAGCCGGGCCCTGCTGCATATGGCGCCGTGCCCGGTGCTGATCGCACGACCGAACCCCCGTTGAACATTCACCGTGCGCGTCCCGGGGATCCGCATCCCAGGCCCAAAGGCCCCGGGTCGCCGATCGTGATGTGGCGCAGAATCATGACGAAAGTGGTCAGCGTGCTTCGATCTCGGGCGTCAGCGGTCCGACTCCCGGAGCACCCGGATGCGAGATCTGTTTGCCCGGCAAGGTGTCGACGATGCCAACATCCTTCTTCGACTGGGTCGAGCTCAGCGCGCCGCAGGAGAACGCCGGCGAGCCCTACGGCGTCTGGGCCTATTTCGCCGTGTTCGCCCTGGTGCTGCTCTCGTCGGCCGGGATGCCGTTCATCGGGACGTTCGCGGTCGGCGGCGGCGCGGTGCTGGCCAGCCAGGGCCACCTCGACCTCGCGGCGGTGCTCATCGCCGCGGTGCTCGGCGGAGAGGCCGGTGGGATCGTGGGCTATCAGATCGGCTTCCGGTGGGGGCGTCGGCTGATGGAGCGCCCCGGCCGTAGGCAGGAGCAACGACAGAAACTCCTGGCACGTGGCGAACGGCTCTACGAAACCTGGGGACGACTGGCGGTGTTCGTCACCACGGCGATGATCTCGGGCACCGCCAACATGAAGTTCACCCAATTCGTCGTGTGGAACCTGATCACGACGACCGCTTTCGTCCTGGCCGTCGGACCGGCTTCCTACGGCGCGGGCCGGATCGTCAGCGGTCACCACGATACGACCAGCATCCTGCTGCTGGTTTCCGGTCTGGTGGTCGCCGCACTGACGATCTGGATCGCGGTGCGCCACCGCCGCCGCAAGAAGCCGCTCGGCACGACCGTGTGAACACCCGGCACAGCTGTCCTCAAGCGCATGCCTGCGCCGGTCACCGGGCGTCGCCGGTCGTCACCTCGTCGGTCCTGCCGGATCTCTCGGGAGCTTTCACCGGGAGCATGGCCAGGAGTCCGATCAACAGGATCACGACGATGCCGCCCATGCCCGCACGCTGGCTTCCGGCCAGGGCGATGAAGCCGCTGAAGGCCAAGGGGCCGAGGAAGCTCACGGCTCGCCCGGTGGTGGCGTAGAGCCCGAACACCTCGCCTTCCCGCCCGGGGGTGGCGATGCGGGCCAGGAAGGTCCGGCTGGCCGACTGGGTGGGTCCCAGGAAGGTCGCCAGAATGAGGCCGCATACCCAGAACGCCGGCTTGCCCGGCAGCACCACGAGTGCCCCGCCCACGACGACCAGCCCGACCAGCGCCGTGACGATGACGGTCTTCGGGCCGAACCGGTCGTCCGCCCGTCCGCCGAGGAAGGCGCCCAGGCCGGCGACGAGGTTCGCGATGATCGCGAAGACCACCACCTCGCTGGCGGTGAAGCCGAACGAGCCGGCGGCGATCACGCCACCGAAGGTGAAGATCGCGGCGAGGCCGTCCCGGTAGATCGCGCTGGCGACCAGGAACCCCAACGTGCGCCGTTCGGTGCGCCACATCCGCGCCAGCCGTTTCCCGAGCACGACGTAGCTGCCCAAGAAGGCCCTTCGCAGCGGCTCACCGGAAGACTCCACCTCGGGGACGAAGAAGAACAGCGGAAGTGCGAACACCGCGAACCACACGGCCGCGAACAAGGCGACAACGCGGATGTTCATCCCGTCCTGGGCGGTCACCCCGAACAAGCCCACCTCGGGCTGCACGAACCCGATCAGCACGACCACCAGCGCGACGAGCCCACCGAAATAACCCATGCCCCAACCGAAGCCCGAGATGCGCCCGATCGTCGCCGGCGTCGAGACCTGCAGCAGCGTCGCGTTGTAGTTCACGGTGGCGAACTCGGAGAACACGCTGCCCACCGAGACCAGCACCAGCCCGAGCAGCAGGTACGACGGGCTGTCCTGGACGAAGAACAACCCCGCCGTGCTGGCCACCACCAGCGCGGTGTGCACCGCCAGCCACTGCTTGCGCCGCCCGCCGGCATCGCTGCGCTGACCGGTCACCGGCGCCACCAGCGCGATACACACGCCTGCGATGGTGAGCGCGAGGCCGAGGGCCTCCGACCCCTTTTTCGGGTCAGCGGCTACCGACTCGGTCAAGTACACCGTGAAGACGAATGTCAAGATCACGGTGTTGAACGCTGCGGAACCCCAGTCCCACAGCGCCCAGCTGATCACCCCATGCACGTCCCGACGAGCTCTGCTCGGGGTATTGACAGACCTAACCACGGCACGATCAGACCAGCTCATCCCGGGCGCAGCCAGTCGAAACCCGCAGCGATACAACCCGACGCGCCAAGAATGCTGGAAAAATATCCGGATGGTTGACGGGACGGGCGAGGGCGGGAGAAATGTGCGGGGCCGATGCCCGCCCGGGCCGCCGTCGCCGAATGGGCATCGAAGGAAGCCGGGTCACGCCGTTTTCTCCGGATGCGGCGGAATGTTGGGCGGGAAGAGCTCCTGGATCGAGGTGGGTTTGCCAAGGTAGTAGCCCTGCGCCTGGTCGCAGCCGAGAGTGCGGAGGATGGCGAGTTGTTGGGGCGTTTCGATCCCTTCCGCCACGACCTCAAGGCCGACGGCGTGGGCCATGGCGATGATGCTGTTGACGATTACTTCGAGCTCTTCGCTTTCGGCGAGGTCCGTGACGAACGTTCGGTCGATCTTGAGGATGTCCAGGGGCAGCTGCCGCAGCTGCGCCAGCGAGGAGTACCCGGTTCCGAAGTCGTCGATCGCCAGCCCGATACCGAGTTCGCGCAATCCGTTCAGGACGCGGGCGGCCGCCGCGGGGTCCTGCATGATCGCGTTCTCGGTGATCTCCAGGCACAGCGCGTGCGGCGGCAGACCGGAATCGGCGAGCGCTTGCTGCACGTTGGCCAGCAGGTCGGGATCTTCGAGCTGGCGCGGTGAGAGGTTCGCGTTGAGTTGCAGGTCGAGCTCGTGGCGCTCGCGTTCGTCGGCGAGCTGACCGGCCGCCGTGTGCAACATGTGCGCGCCGATCGGGTTGATCAGGTCGCTTTCCTCGGCCAGTGGGATGAATTCGGCCGGTGACACCGTTCCGTGCACCGGGTGCGACCACCGGAGCAGGCCCTCCACGGCGACCGTGCGGTCGACGCGCAGATCGACGACGGGCTGGTAGGCCACCCAGAGCTCGTCGCGTTGCACCGCATGGCGCAGGTCCTGCTCCAGGACCATGTGCCGCTGCACTCGTTCGCGGAGATCGACCCCGAAGAACGCGTAGCGCCCACCACCCTGGGTCTTGGCCTGGTACATGGCCACGTCGGCATCGCGCAGGACGTCCTGGCCGGACCGGGTGTCGTCGGCTCCGGAGACCACGACCCCGATGCTTCCGTTGACGTGCAGTTGCCTGCCCTGCACCCGGATCGGCTCGGTAAGCGCGCCGAGCAGGCGGTTGCCGAGCGCGCCCAGCACCTCGTGGTCGCTCTCGCCGTGGACGAGGACGACGAATTCGTCGCCGCCGAGCCGCCCCACCAGCGCCTCGTCGCGAGTCGCGCTCACCAGCCGGTTCCCGATGATGCGCAACACCTCATCGCCGGCGGCGTGGCCCAGGGAATCGTTGATGCGCTTGAAGTTGTCCAGGTCGATGAACAGCACCGCCACCGGGTCCGTCCGCGGCTGCGGATGCCCGAGGTGCCGCAGCACGAGCGTGCGGTTGGCCAGCCGGGTCAGCGGGTCGTGCGTGGCCTCGTACTCCAAGCGCTCCCGGGCGGCCCGGCTCTCGGTGATGTCGGTGAATGAGGTGACGACCTTGTGCGGCGGGCGGTCCTGCGGATTCAGCGTGCGGGCGGTGACCGCCAGCCACACGCTGCGGCCGTCGGCCCGGTCGAAGCGGACCACGCGCTGGTTCTCCGGCGCTCCGCTTCGCCTGGCCACCGCCGAGGGGCGGTCTTGCGGCCGGAGCTGTTCACCGGACTCGTCGAACATGGGCCAGGAAGCGGGGGAGGTGCCGACGATCTGTGACCCGGCCACACCGAGAATGCGTTCGGCGGCTGGATTGGCCGATGCGACGGTGCCCTCCGGTCCCAACACGATGACGCCCTCGTCGAGCGCGGCGACGACGGTGGCGAAATCCTGCTCGGCTTGCCGTCGGGCCGTCTCGTCGGCGCACACCAACACGAAACCGGAGTCCATTTCCGCCGCCGAGATCCCGATCACGAGGGTGGTGCCGTCCTGCCGACGGTGCAGGGCCTCGGTGACGCCGCCCCCGCCGAGCAGTGCTTCGGGCTGCAGCGGCGCGCCGACCAGCGCTTCGACGTGCCGGCCCAGCGCCTGATCCGCGGGTATGCCGTACACGGTCTCGGCGGCTGGGTTCCAACTCGTGACCACGCCGTCGCGGTCGGTGGCGATGATCGCGTTGTTGCTGTGCTCGACCAGCGCCGCCTGGTTGCGAAGCGCGGCCTCGGCAGCCTTTTGCGCGGTGACGTCGCGCCCGATGACCTGCACCGCCGGGCGCCCTTCCCAGGTGGTGTGCACCGCTATCAACTCGACGGGGACCGTGCCGCCGTCGATGCGCTGCAACGCGGCCTGCGAGCGCGGTGTCACGGCGCCCGGGGCTGCCAGCAACCGGATCCGCTCGCGCATCTCGGCAATAGAGTGGTGGGCGACGAAATCGGTGACCGGGCGCCCGAGGAGTTGCTCGCTGGATTCGGCGCCGAGGATGGAGCTCATCGCCGGGTTCGCGTACTTGACGAATCCGTCCTGGTGCACGCAGATCGCGTCGGGGCTGAGTTCGACGAGGAGTCGGTATCGGCCGGCGAGATCGGCCAGCGTCTGCCGGTCCCGGTGCAGGGCCGTCACCTCGCGGACCAGCCCGATCAGGCGGCCGGTTCGCTGGTTGCCGCGCAGCCGAGCGTGGAAACGGAGCAATCGCGTTTCGCCTTTGCGGGTCACGACAGGCTGCTCCAGGTCGAGGTCCTGCCAGAGCGCAGTCGTTGTCGCGGCCACCGTCCACGGCTCGATGAGCTTGCGCAACCGTGCGCGGATCTCGTCTTCGCTTGCGCCGGACATGCCCAGGAGCGAGTCCATGCCGGCGGCCCAGGTGAGGCCGCGATCGGCGAAATCGAACGTCCACGGGACGGCGCCGTGCGCGGACAGCGCGAGGTCCAGGAACTCGCGGCCGAGACCAGAGCCGCCCGAGAGCCCGTCCGCAGGATCAATTTCCATGATCCACCCAATGAAGAGACTTCACCCACCCAACTCCTCGCGTGGGCTACTCCGCCCGTCGTGGCCATAGCGCTGTGTCACCGACCCGGCTTAGAGCTTCCCATAAGGGCTGGTCATCAACCATTGGCGAGACCTCGCGCGCCGCGCGCACGGGTTACGGCCAGGCGAGCCACCCATCGTGAACCGGGGCCGGCGCGAAGGCGGGCGCGAAAGGTTCTGCACTGCTCCTCCTTTTGCCGATCTTCATTCACCTGTATGAGAGACTGCCAGAGTGCAAACACTGTGAGTATCGCAAATGCTCATGTTCTTCACTCTTGCGTGTAGCGACCGGATCTTCTCGCGCGAAAAAGTGACGTTAAGTAGTTCGATCTCGACAGCCCGCCGATGCTGCGGCGATTTCGTTCGATCGGGCTGGGCGCGCGGCGGTGCCGGTCGCCACCCACCGCCCTTCCCCGGTGCGGTGGCCGGATTGGATGATCGCAACCCAAGAAAGGTTGGCAATGGGCGCGCAGCAATGCGGAATCAACGGTATCGGCGCGGTGACCGGCTACGGCTGGGGCCGCGATGCCCTGTGGGAGGGCTTATCCGGCGGCAAGATAGCCGCCCGCTCGGTCCCGGGACATGGCCCCGACCGGGACCAGACGGCATGGGTGGCCAAGGTACCGGACGGCGGTGACGAGTTGGACGGTCCGAGCCGCTTCGCCAGGGCCATGCGAGGCGCCGCGCGCGAGGCGATCATCGACGCCGGACGCCGGGGCTGGCAGCCCGGACGCCGGGTGGGGCTACTGCACGCGGCAGTGCTCGGTGATCTGGAACTGTGGCGGGATTTCTATGGCACGCGCGGCTCCGACGCGTCGGTGCGCGACTACCTCGCGCTGATGCCCTCGACCCCGGTGTCGACGTTCATGCAAGAGTTCGGCTTCCACGGCCCGGCGATGAACGTCTCGGCGACCTGCGCCTCCGGCAATGCCGGCTTGCTCACCGCGAAGGCATGGCTGGACGCCGACGTGGTGGACGACGTGGTGTTCGTCGCCACCGACCTGTCGTCCACCCCGGAGACCGTGCTGCACTTCAACCGGCTCGGTGTCGCAATCACCGACACCGAGCCGCTACAGGCTTGCCGACCGTTCCAGGAGGGCAGCCGCGGCTTCATCATGGGCGAGGCGTCGGTGGGGATGGTCCTGTCGAAGCGGACGCGGAACCCGTACGCCCATGTGCTCGGCGGCGCGATGTCGCACGATGCCCACCACGTCACCTCGGTCGACCCGAAGCTGAGCGAACTGACTCGGTGCTTCGCCGAAGCGCTGGCAAGCGCGGGTGTGGACGCGTCGCGGGTGCGCTACCTCAACGCACATGGTCCCGGGACAAAGCAGTGCGACCGTGCCGAGGCCGCCGTGTTCGACGCGCTGTTTCCCGCCAAGGCCGAGCTCTTCTCGGTGAAGCCACTGGTGGGCCACTGCATGGGCGCGGCTTCCGCCGTGGAGATCTCCGCTACCGCGCTGGGATATGACCGCGGGCTCCTGCCCGCCCCGCCATTGGTCGCCCCCGGGCATCCGCGGCTGCTGGCCGGCCCCGCTGTGCCTGCCGACGGCCTCACGGTGAAGTCGTCGCTCGGACTGGGCGGCCACAACTCCGCGGTGGTGCTTGCACCTCCGGACTGAGTGGGGGAGCCCCGGTCGGCGGGCCGGGCGCGAATACCGCTGCACGAGAACTTCGTGCTCGCCGTGCGGCACACGCTCGCGCCCGCCGGCAGCCGTTCGACACCTGGATTGGGGCGCCGCATGCGCGACGCCCCGCGCTTGAGAGTCCACATGAGACGGTGACGAATTTTCGTTGGAACTTCGGCATGAACTGGAGCCGGAGCCGAATTGTCCGATGAGTCAAGCGTGCGTTCGGTGGAAGATCAGCCGGTAGATGAGCAGGAGAATCACCGATCCGACGATCGCCCAGACGAAGCTCATCAGGTTGAAACCCGTGACTCCCGCGGCACCCATGATCCTGGTGGCTATCCATCCGCCGAGCAGACCGCCGACGATGCCGATCAGAATGGTCACGATGATTCCGCCGGGATCACGGCCCGGTAAGATGAATTTGGCGATCACGCCGGCGATCAAACCGAACACGATCCAACTCAGAATTCCCATGGCGGCATCCTTTCCGACTCGGGTCTGCTCGTTGTGGTGCTCCCCGGATTCCCCGAACGGGCCGGATTCATTCATGCCTCGGTATCGGTACCCTCCTGCGTTCGTGCCGACGCCGGATTAACCTGGATGAACTGCGAGCAGCGCCGCTGGAGCGAAGGCAGCCTCCAGGGGTGTGGAAGGTGTTGAGCGATGGGTTCACCGTGGCGACATCCCATTGAAGGTGTGTATGCGGCGCGGGAAGCGCTCGACGATGCGGCGACCGTGCAGGCGCGCGGCGACCTGACCAGGGAGGACTGGCCTGCTTACGGCTCCGCGCTCATCGGCGTGTTGACCTCGCTCGATCACCTCACCCGGACGCTCGTCGAGCGGATAGACGAAGTGGATCGCGACCTCCTGTTCCAGCAGGCTCTCCGCGACCATCCGCACGAGGCACTGGACCGGGCGGTCGAGCACCTTCGCCACTTGCGCCGGGTGCTGGCGTCGGCCCTGACCGACGCGCAGGACTACTGGTCGGAGGCCAAGCACGTCCACGACGACACGGCCCACGGCCCGGAATGATCCCGGGCCGATGACCGGTCACCTCGTCAGCGGGCACGTTCCGGACCACTGTGGACTTTGCGGTACATCAAGGCGTCCGTGCTCATTGGGGAAGCAAATCCGGGCTAAAAGGCTCTGCTTCGCGACACGGCCTGGTGTTGGCCCCGATTTTCGGCAAAAGTACGGAAGTCGGGACGTTCGCGGGCCTTTGAATCAGGGAACCGGTCGGCGGGCCGACGGTAAGTGAAATCTGGTGAACTTTCGTGTTCGGTGGGAGTTCCGCCGCGGCTGTTGTCCAGCGGAACGGCTCGGGAGCCGAAGCGCTGGCGTTCTTGGGTTGCTGTGTTGGGAAGGTTGGGGTCTCAGGTGCTGACTGGTCGGATCGTTCGGTTCGAGGAAGAGCGCGGGTTTGGTTTCATCGCCCCGGAGGGCGGTGCCCAGGAGGACGTGTTCTTCCATGTCAACGGGGTCGATGGCGGCGAGGAGCCGCTTGCGATCGGTACCAAGGTGTCGTTCGAGGTAGTGGAAGGACAACGCGGGCTCAAGGCGTACGGTGTCCAGGTGGTGGGCGTCGGCGCTGTCAAGGCGGCCGAGTCCGCGAACCAGGTTGTCCCCGTCGCGTCGACCGCGACTCGGGTCGACGCGGAGGAACTGTGTGATGTCCTGACCCGGCAAGAATTGCGGAGCGAGGTGACCGAGCAGCTTCTTCAGGAACTTCCCGAGCTGACCGGTGCGCAGGTTCAATCGGTTCGCGACGGCGTTGTCGCTTTGGCCGGCAAACACGGCTGGCTCGTCGAGTAGGACGCACGAGCTTGGGCCCCCGTCGCAGGTGGGGCCCATGCCGCTCCTCCTAGCGCCTGTCTCCCCACAGCAGGAGGAGCTCCCGCGGGGCCCGGTCGTGGACAGAGCGGAATCGGTCCCCGCGGGAACCTTTACTCGACCGGCTACCCCGGAACTGCATTGCGCGGTAAGCGGAATTGCCAGTGCGGGAACCGGGTCGTCACGACCCACGATCAGCCTCTGGTGCGCGTTGGGGCTGGTCGGTCCGGTGCAGCAGCTCGACGACTTCGGCGTCGGGGGTCGGGGCGAAATCCCGGTACCACTGCCCGATGGCCATGAACCACCCCGGAGTCTCCAGGCACACCTGCTCGTCGGTCACCTCCTCCAGCCGTTCCAAGGCGTGTGGTGGAGCCACGGGCACGGCCAGCACCACCCGGGCGGCGCCTTGCTCGCGGGCTACCCGGCACGCGGCGTGCGCGGTGGAACCGGTGGCAATGCCGTCATCGATCACGATGGCAGTCCGGCCGGTCACGTCGGCCCGCGGCCGGTTGATGCGGAACAACCGCGCTCGCCGGTCGAGTTCGATCCGTTCGCGCCGTTCCACCTCGTCCAGGTCCTTCGCGCTGACCCCGGTCTTCCACAACACCTCGTCGTTGATGATGCGCACGTTGCCTTCACCGATGGCACCCATGCCGAGCTCGGGGTGGGTGGGAACCCCGAGCTTGCGCACCACGATCACGTCCAACGGTGCGTGCAGCGCCCGAGCCACCTCGAAAGCCACCGGCACGCCACCGCGAGGCAGTCCCAGGACGACCGCGTCCACCCCCCTGAGGTGCGATAACTGTTGCGCCAGTCGACGACCGGCGTCCCTCCGATTCTCGAACGGCAAGGCGGTGCACCTCCTCACCTGACTGCACCCCAAGGATGCTCCGCGGGCGAGGCGTGGACACAGAGGCGATCGGCACTCGGCCGTCGAGCGATCCCAGCGCATGCCTGTCCGCGCGCGGCAAGCCAGCACGGGCACTCAGGCCAGATGGCCGAACACGATCACGTTGTCCTCGTAGCTGCGCCGGGACTCGTCGAAATCCCCGCCGCACGTGATCAGCCTGATCTCGGGGCGAGTGACGTTGCCGTACACGGCGTCGGTGGGGAACCGGTTCTTGGCGACCCGGTCGATGCGGTCGACCAGATAGGTGACCCGTGATCCGTCCCTGCGACCGACGTTGATCCGGTCGCCGATGCGGAGGTCGCGCAGCCGGTAGAACACACCGGCCTCGGTGTACGAGTCGACGTGGCCCAGCACGACGAAGGGGCCGACCTCGCCCGCGCCCGGACCGGGTTGGAACCAACCAGCCTGCTTGGGTTTCTCGATCGGCGGTACTTCGACGGAACCATCTGGGGTTAAGCCCAGGGGCACGAGAGTAGATGTCACTCGAATGGCCGGTATCGAGATCCTGACCGGATAGGGATCGCCCGGAACCGGCCCAACCGGGCCGGCAGGTCCGGGCGCGTTCGCAGTCGCCGCGGTCGGTGGCTGCGTCGATCGCGCATCCGCCGGGCCGAAGTTCGCCGGGCTCGTCACCGCCAGCAGCAAGGTGAACCACACGGCTAGAAATGCGGCTCTCACGCTCCACCCCCGCCTCCGGTACTGCCTCCACGGCCAACGATGCTCCGCGGATTGGCGGCCATTCGTTCGGATAGGTGGTGTGCACTCCCGGAGTGCACACCACCAATCCGGCTCGATCAGCGCCGGGCCTCGGCACGCCGGCGCCGGTACACGTAAACACCACCAGCAGCCAGAGCGACGAGCGCCGCGCCACCCGCCGCCATCAGCGGGCCGGAAACGTCGGCGTCATCATGTGCCGTCGCTCCGCCACCGGCCGGGACACCGCCCACAGGCACCTGGGGAACCTGGGGGACCTGTGGCACCTGCGTCGGGACGGCGGGCTTGGCCGTCGGAACCTGGGTCGGCCTGGCCGTTGGCCGCTGCGTCTGCGCAGGTGCCTGCGTCTGAGGCGCGGGTGCCGCGGGTGCTGGCGCCGCTGGCGCTGGCGCGGGCGCGGGCGCCGGGGCGGGCGCCGGGGCGGGCGCCGGTGGAGGCACGGCCACCGGAGGCTTGAAGGGCGGCTTGCACTCTTCCGGTTTGCACGGCGGCGGTGGGCACTCTTCCGGCTTGCATAGCGGCGGCAGCCCTGGGCAGCCGTCCGATCCATCGCACTCGTCGGTCATGGACACCAGTGGTGGCGTCGCCAAATTCCCTTGGGCGTACACCACGGGAGTCAGGCCGATCGAAGTACCCAACACAAAGGCGGCAATCCCGCCAAGGCGAACAAGCGTTGAAGACACTCGGGCCTCCTTTTGATCAGTTGAGCGAGAATCCCGCGTCTGAGATCATTTTCGAAATCGCCTCGCGAGATCTGAAGGCGACTATTCGTAACGGTAAGCACGGTTATTCAGGTCGGCAGCCTTAGAAATGCATGATCATACGATCGTGGTTGTGTTGATATGTCCAATTGGGAATAATCATCACGCAAGGTGAGATCGACACCGTCGCTGCGTTACGGTAAGTCCCCTTGTTTGTTGATCGGCGCTGCGAAATCAGGGGACATCGTCACAGATCGTTACCCCCTCGAATAGGTTACCGCAGGCCGATCGTCCACATAGCTAGATCGAAATTAAAAAAGCGATCTTTAATCGCGAGATCAATTATTGGGCGCCGCCGGAAAATGACGTTGTCCGAAATGATCGAGTCGGTGGAAGACGCCGCATGCCATGGCTTCGTCGCCCGGCGGAATTTCTGGATCAATTCTGTTGGCCTAATTGCCACACCGGGGCCGCGAGACCGGCGGGCCGGTCGGCCGGGTGCCCCGGCAGGACGCACCGCGGTGCCGAGACACCCGACCGTTCATCCCTTGACGCACACGACCTGCTTCAGATGCGTGACCACCTCGACGAGATCGGTCTGCGCTGCGATCACCGATTCGATGTCTTTGTAGGCGGCCGGGATCTCGTCCACCACGCCGGTGTCCTTCCGGCATTCCACGCCGGCGGTCTGCGTCGCCAGGTCGGCGGACGTGAACGTCTTCCGAGCCTTGGTTCGCGACATGCGCCGACCGGCGCCGTGCGAAGCCGACTGGAACGACTGCTCGTTGCCGAGGCCGCGCACGATGTAGGATCCGGTGCCCATGCTGCCCGGGATGATGCCGAGATCACCCGCGCCTGCCCGGATCGCGCCCTTGCGGGTGATCAGCAAGTCGACCCCGTCGTAGTTCTCCTCGGCCACATAGTTGTGGTGGCACGAGATCGGCGTGTCGAACCCGGTCCCCGGCACCGTTTCGGCCAGGGCCCGCTGCACCAGGCTCAGCATCGTGGCGCGGTTGCGCGCCGCGTAGTCCTGAGCCCAGAACAGGTCCCGGCGGTATGCCCGCATTTCCGGCGTGCCCGCGACGAACACCGCGAGATCAGGATCCGGCAGGTCCGCGTTGTGGGGGAGGCGTCGCGCGATGTCGATGTGCCGCTTCGCGAGTTCGTTGCCGATTCCGCGGGAGCCGGAGTGCAGCATCAGCCACACGCGGTCGGCGTCCGGGCCGCCCTGCTCCAGGCAGACCTCGATGAAATGGTTGCCGCCACCCAGGCTGCCGATCTGTGCGCGCGCCCGGTCCTGCAAGTTCTGCACGCCCGGATGCAACTCTCCGAAGGCCGACCAGAACTCCTGCCAGCCGCCCCGGCCCGGCACGCGCGACGGTTTCACCGGCGTGCGGTGCATGGCAAAGCCGACGGGCACCGCCGATTCGATCCGCCGCCGCAGCCGACCGAGGTCGTCCGGCAGGTCGGCAGCGGTCAGCGAGGTACGCACCGCGCTCATCCCGCATCCGATGTCGACTCCGACGGCGGCCGGGGACACGGCGTTGCGCATGGCGATCACGCTGCCGACGGTCGCTCCCTTGCCATAGTGCACGTCCGGCATCACGGCCAGGCCGTGGACCCAGGGTAGGTTGGCGACGTTGTGCAACTGGCGCAGCGCGGCGTCTTCCACCGAGTGCGGCTCTGCCCACATCCGGATCGGTACCTTCGCACCCTCAACTGCCGCGTACATCGTTCTTCCTGCCTCTCGGGAACTTGGCGTACCAATGATCACGTGTTGCGGCGCGCCACGCCAGCGAATTAGTCGCCTTGAACACCGACCACGGTGCCCGCCGGTGATCTTCCGGCTCGGAGTGTCCTATTGGGACATTCGATGGTCTCGCCTCATGCGCGGCGGCGCAATGGTGGCTTACCCCGTCCCGACTATCCGGGCGGCTGTTGCTACGGTGGGAGACAAGGGGCCGGGAACGAGGGAGTTCAGAGGACGATTCCATGTCCGATGCGTTCATCAGCTGTTCGAATCTCTCCTTCTCCTGGCCGGATGACACCCCGGTCTTCCAGGACCTGTCGTTCACCACGGGCGGCGGCCGCACGGGTCTCGTCGCACCGAACGGGGCCGGAAAGAGCACCCTGCTCAAGTTGATCGCCGGCGAATTGCGCCCCAGCGGCGGAAGCGTGTCCGTCGAGGGGCTGGTCGGCTATCTTCCGCAAAGCCTGCCCTTCATCGGCGAGCTGACCGTGGCCGAGGTCCTGGGGATCGCCCCGGTGATCAAGGCGCTGCTCGCCGTCGAGTCCGGAGACGCGAGCGAGGAGCATTTCGCCACGATCGGCAACGACTGGGACATCGAGGAGCGCACCCGGGCGCAGCTGGAGCGGCTCGGCCTCGAAGACGTCACCCTCACCGGCCGCCTGCACACTCTCAGCGGCGGTCAGGTCGTCTCCCTCGGACTGGCGGCGCAGCTGTTGAAGCGGCCTGACGTCCTGCTGCTCGACGAACCGACCAACAATCTCGACCTTGCGGCACGCCGCAAGCTCCACGGCGTGCTGGAGGACTGGAGGGGCTGCCTGCTGCTGGTCAGCCACGATCGGGCGTTGCTCGACCGCATGGACCGCATCGCCGAACTCGACCGGGGCGAGCTGCGGTACTACGGCGGGAACTTCACCGACTACGAGGAAGCCGTGCGGGCCGAGCAACAGGTCGCAGCGAAGAACGTGCGCACCGCCGAGCAAGAGGTCAAGCGGGAGAAGCGGGAGATGCAGCAGGCCCGCGAACGGGCGGCGCGGCGGGCAGGCAACGCCGCTCGCAACATCAGCAACGCCGGCTTGCCGAAGATTGTCGCCGGGATGATGAAGCGCCGCGCGCAGGAGTCTGCGGGCAAGTCGAACGAGACGCACGCCGCACGGGTCGGCGCGGCCAAGGCCCGCCTCGACGAGGCCGGACGCGCCCTGCGCGACGACGAGAAGATCGCGCTGGAACTGCCCGGGACAAGCGTCCCGGCCGGACGCACCGTCTTCCTCGGCGAGGGCATGCGGGTCCGCTACGGCGAGCGGGACCTGTTCGGCGAGGACGGCGTGAATCTGACGATCCGGGGACCTGAGCGGATCGCGCTGACCGGACCCAACGGCGTCGGCAAGTCCACGCTGCTGCGCGTGATCAACGGCGACGTGGAACTGGCGCGCGGCGGTACCAAACGCGCCGACGGCCGCGTCGCCTACCTGTCCCAACGGCTGGACTTGTTGGACCTGCACCGCACCGTGGCGGAGAATCTGGCGGCGTTCGCGCCCGGGATGCTGGGGCCCCAGCGGATGAATCTGCTCGCCCGCTTCTTGTTCCGGGGCTCCGGCGCGCACCTTCCGGTCGGGGTGCTCTCCGGCGGCGAGCGGTTGCGTGCCACCCTGCTCTGCGTTCTTTTCGCCGAACCGGCGCCCCAGCTGCTGCTGCTCGATGAACCGACCAACAACCTCGACCTGGTCAGCGTCGGGCAGTTGGAAAGCGCGCTCAACGCCTACGAAGGCGCGTTCGTGGTGGTCAGCCACGACGAGCGGTTCCTCCGGCAGATCAAGGTGGATCGCTGGCTGCGGCTCTCCGACGGACAGTTGCGGGAGACGGCGGCTCCCGACCCAAACTAGCGCCTCGTCCAGGAACCTTGGTCCAAAGTGGATACGCTTTGTGTTCTAATGCGATGCTAGGGCTTTCTGCCGAGACCGCCGATGTGCAACTTGTGCGCGGAGTTGCCCGGATCGGGGACGTCGTTCCCGGGCCGCCATTCGTTGTTCGGCACGAGTCCGGGGTCGACCAGGTCGAGGTCGGCGAAGTAGCGGATCTGCTCATCCCACCCGCGGAAGCAGCGGCTTCCCATGCCGTGCTCGGCGAAGACGCGGGCCAGTTCGCGGGCGCGCGGCTCGCCGGTGTCGCACGTGTTCGACACCAGCAGGTAGCCGCCGCTGGGGAGCCGATCGCGAATGCTGGCGGCCACGTCCTCGGGATTGTCCTCGTCTTCGAGGTGCATGAGGATGCCGCTTAACAGCACCGCGAACGGCTCGGTGAAGTCGATGAACCGCTCGGTTTCCGGATGGTCGAAGATCGTATCCGGTTCGCGCAGATCCCCGTTGAGCACAGTCGTGGCGGTATCGTCGGCCAGCAGTGCCCGCCCGTAGGCGAGCACGATCGGGTCGTTGTCCACGTAGACCACGCGGGCCTCGGGGGCGATTTCTTGCGCGATTTCGTGCACGTTCCCGGCGGTGGGAAGTCCCGACCCGATGTCGATGATCTGCCGGATCCCGGCCTCGCCCACCAAGTACCGCACGGCTTGGCGGAGGAAGTACCTTTTCGCCCGCGCCAGCAGCGGCGTCTCCGGGACCACCTCGATCATGGCCTCGCACGCCGCACGATCCACCGCGAAGTTGTCCTTGCCACCCAGGAGGTAGTCGTAGACCCGGGCGATCGAGACCTCCTCGGTGTTGATGTCGACGAACTCGGGAGGCACACCAAGCCCGGAGTCGAGCAGTCGCTCCAGCGGCCCCCTGGGATCAGTCACTCCGCCCCGTCCATCCTCGCGACGGTCAGCTCGCCACGGTCAACTCATCACTCGATGTACAACACATCGACTCCGCCCCTTCTTTGTTACGGCGCCGCAAACCGGTCGTGTCACGCCGCGTCGTTGCCCCCGGACCGAATTGCGTTGAACGGCCTAGGATCGATGCTGCCTGTGGGTCTGCCCCACTGCTCCCGCCGGACGGCCGGTGTCGGTCGAGTGCGCTTCACCCGAAATATGGCGACTTTCTGCCAGCCGCGGTTACTGGACGGTGGATCCGGCCGGGTCGAAAGTCAGCACAACCGGTCCAGTTCGGCGCTGATCCGGTCTTTGACCGCCGGCGGCGCCCAGCAGGACTCGACGGCGTTGCGCTGTAGCCGGACGAGGTCGTGCCGGGTCAGTTCGAGGGCCCGTTGCACGGCGGCGAGATTTTCGCTTACGTAGCCGCCGAAGTAGGCGGGATCGTCGGAGTTGACGGTGACCTTCAGCCCGGCGTCGAGGAGTCGCTTGATCTCCGGGGCCTTCAGGCCGTCGCTCACCCAGCCGTTGGAGATCGGGCACGCGGTGAGCCCGATGCGGCGCCGCCGTGCCTCCGCCAGTAGCTCCGGGTCCGTCAGGATGTTCACGCCGTGGTCGATGCGGTCCACCTCGATCTCATGCAGGCACTGGCGGATGTGCTCGGTGGTGTTCTCCTGGTCCACGTCGCAGTGCATGGTCAGCAGGTAGCCCTCCTCGCGGGCGCGGTGGAACACCTCGGCGAACTTGCGCGGCGGATTGCCCCGCTCGTCGGAGTCCAGCCCCACGCCGACGATCCACTCCCGGTACGGCAGCGATTCCAGCAGAGTGGCCATCGCGAACTCGGGTTGGTAATCCCGCAAGAAGCACATGATCAGCTGCACATGCAGGTGCAGGAGTCGACGCCCATCGAGTTGCGCGCGGCGCAGCCCGCGAATGACGGTGTCGAACGCGACGCCTCGGCCGGTGTGCGCCTGCGGGTCGAAGAAGATCTCGGTGTAGCGCACGTTCTGCCCCGCGGCCTTCTCGAAGTACGCCCAGGCGAGGTCGTAAAAGTCCTGCTCGGTGCGCAGGACCCGCATGCCGTCGTAGTAGCCGGTGAGGAAGGACGGCAGATCGTCGAAGTCGTAGCTCGCCCGCAGTTCGGCCGCACTGGAGTACGGCAGTTCGATGTTGTTGCGCTCGGCGAGCCGAAACCTCAGCTCTGGTTCGAGGGTGCCCTCGATGTGCAGGTGCAGTTCGATCTTCGGCAACTTCAGGAGGAAATCGTCCAGGTCGCTCACGGTCCGGCTCCTCTCGGCGGGGTTCACGAGTTCCCGTCCTCGATGATCGCCGACCGGATCATCGGCTCGCTACGCTACGACACTCGTGCTCCCCGCCGGCACGCCACCAAAGGTGAGGATTAATCACCTCACGGGTGACATGGGTTGGGCTCCGTTTTCCCTGGTCGTCCGGGCCGTTTATGGTCTGCGTGGCAACCGTTCTGGCCGCTTCGGCGCTGGCTCGGAATCGCGTGGGCGGCGGGCCCATCGCCGCGACGCGGTTGCGCCGCGGGCAGCAACAGCCTGGGGGGAAAATGGAATTGAGCAATTCTACGCGGGGGACTGCGATCAACTTGGCCGAAATCGCAGGCATTTCGGGTCTTGGTCGGGTGGGCAGGCACTTGCCGGACCACGAACCGGGGTCGTCTCTCAGCCTGGAAAGGAAGGGATCGTCGTGAGCGGAGTCGCCGAGTTCGCCCAGTCCAGCCTCGCAACGGTGGTCCGGGTCGAAAAGCCGTGGGGCTACGAGGAGATCTTCGCCGTGGTGGAGGGCCGCTACGTCGGCAAGGTGCTGCACATTCGCGCAGGCGAGTCGCTTTCCATGCAGTACCACGAGAAGAAGGAAGAGACCATCGCCGTCCAGTCCGGTCTCGCACTGCTCGACCTTGGCCCGAGTCGGACGTCCTTGGTCCGGCTGGAGCTCGGTCCCGGCCAAACCGCGAGCATTCCGTCCGGGATCGTGCACCGGATCACGGCGGTGTCCGACACGGTCCTGCTGGAGGCATCCACGGCGGACCCGGGCTGGCAAGCGGACATCGTGCGCCTGGAAGACCGCTACGGCCGGACCAACACGACAACTCCGTGAGGGTGCGAGGGGCTGGCGTGCGCCAGCCCCTCCTGCGGTTGCTTCGGGCTACGCCGGCACCTCGGAGCGGTCTGCGCCCCACAGGGTGTGGAACGAGCCCTCGCGGTCGGTGCGCCGGTAGGTGTGGGCGCCGAAGTAGTCTCGCTGTCCCTGGGTGAGCGCGGCGGGCAGCCGCTCCGCGCGCAGCGCGTCGTAGTACGCCAGGGCTGCGGCGAAGCCCGGCGTGGGCACGCCCTGGTTGGTGGCCGCGACCAGCACGGCCCGCCAGTCCTCCTGGGCCGCCGCGATCTCCTGGGCGAACGTCTCGTCGGACAGCAGGCTCGGCAGGTCGGGCCGGGCGTCGTAGGCGGCGCGGATGCGATCCAGGAACGCGGCGCGGATGATGCAGCCGCCGCGCCAGATCGAGGCGATCGCGCCCAGGTCGATGTTCCAGTCGTACTCGGCGCTACCCGCGGCGATCTCGTGGAATCCCTGCGTGTACGACACGATCTTGGAGGCGTAGAGTGCCTGCTCCACTTGGTCGGCGAACGCGGCCGACTCGGACTCGCCCAGCGGCTTGGCCGTGGGCCCGGCGAGTCCTCGGGACGCTTCGCGCAGCGCGGTGTGGCCCGACAGGGAGCGGGCGAACACCGCTTCGGCGATGCCGGAGACCGGCACGCCCAGTTCGAGGGCGATTTGCACGGTCCAGCGGCCGGTGCCCTTCTGCTCGGCCTGGTCCTGGACCACGTCCACGAACGGTTTGCCGGTCGCGGCGTCGATGTGGGACAGGACCTCGGCGGTGATCTCGATCAGGTAGGAGTCGAGGCGGCCGGTGTTCCAGGTGCGGAAGATCTCGGCGATCTGGGCGGGGGAGTAGCCCGCGACATCGCGCAGTAGTTGGTAGGCCTCGGCGATCAGCTGCATGTCCGCGTATTCGATGCCGTTGTGCACCATCTTCACGAAGTGGCCCGCGCCGTCCGGGCCGACGTGTGTCACGCAGGGCGTGGCGTCGGCCGCCTTGGCCGCGATCTTCTCCAGCATCGGTCCGAGTGAGGCGTAGGACTGTCCGGAGCCGCCTGGCATGATGCTGGGCCCGTGCAGCGCGCCCTCCTCGCCGCCGGAAATGCCCGTGCCGACGAAGTGGATGTCCTGCTCGCGCAGTTCGCGTTCGCGGCGTCGGGTGTCGGCGAAGTGCGCGTTGCCGCCGTCGATGATCATGTCGCCCGGCTCCAGCAGCGGGGCGAACTCCTGGATCACCGCGTCCGTGGGGTCGCCAGCCTTGACCATGATGACGAGGCGGCGGGGGCGTTCGAGTGCGGCGACGAAGTCCGCGGCGGTCTCGGTCGCGATGAAGTCGCCTTCGTGGCCGAACTCATCGATGAGGGCCCGGGTCTTCGACGGGGTGCGGTTGTGCACGGCGACCGAGTAGCCGTTGCGCGCGAAGTTGCGGGCGAGGTTGCGGCCCATGACCGCGAGCCCGGTAACGCCGATCTGGGCTGACGTGCTCATACGAATGACTCCTATATATGTTGTGCGACGCTTGCGAGCTTGCGTCGCCGACGCGCTGCGGCGCCACCCGTCCAGTCTTGCGGACCGTGTGGCGCGACAGCGTGGCCCGCCAATTCTCGACCAGCGGCCGAGCTCGCGCACGGGTCGCAGGACCCCGGGCGTTGCGTCCCGGCTATGCCGAGCCGAGGGTCAGATCCGCGGGCCCGGTGACCCGGTAGCGGCGACAGTGGCGGGACGCGGCTAAGCGAACTATGGTCCGATCAAATGACAGATCTGTTCGCACTCAATGCAAGAACGCAGTCGTGACCGGCGGCGCGCAGGGCATCGGCGAGGCGATCGTGCTCGGCCTTCGCAACGCCGGGGCCCGGGTATTCATCTGCGACATCAACCCCGAGGTCGGCAATGCCACCGCCGAGCGGCACGGTGTGGAGTTCGTCCCCGCTGACGTCACCGACTCCGCTAGCGTGGAGGCCGCCTTCGAGCACGTCGCGACCGCCGCAGGATCGATCGACGTCGCGGTCAACAATGCCGGTATCGCGCACAACCACGCCAGCGAGGAGCTCTCCGACGAGGACTGGCGCCGCGTGATGTCGGTCAACCTCGACGGCGTCTTCTACTGCTGCCGGGCGGCGGGCCGGCGGATGCTCCGGCAGGAGGCGGGCAGCATCATCAACACCGGCAGTATGAGCGGCCACATCGCCAACCGCCCGCAACCCCAATCCGCCTACAACGCGGCGAAAGCCGGCGTCATCCACCTCACGAAGTCGCTGGCCGGGGAATGGGCCGGCCGCGGCGTGCGGGTCAACTGCGTCTCTCCCGGCTACGTCGGCACCGAGCTGACCAAGCGCGGGATGAGCAACGAGGAGTGGCGCCGGGCCTGGATCGACGGCACCCCGATGAGCCGGGTCGCCGAGCCCCGGGAGATCGCTCCCGCGGTCGTCTTCCTCGCCTCCGAGGCGAGCAGCTACTGCACCGGCACCGACCTCGTCGTCGATGGCGGCTACACCGTCTGGTGACCCCGCCCCGCCCCGCCCCGCTCTGCGTTCACATGTAGCCGCGAATTCCACGGCGGCGGTCAGCTGGCTGCCGCTTCGGGACGCGAGCGGCGCGTTTCGCCCGCCGGGTCCCGTTGGGTGGGGATGAGGTCCCGGAGGTGTTGGCGGTGCTGGGCGGGCAGTGCCTTGCCGCCTGGTCGTGGTCTTCGGTTGATGTCCACGGTGGGTGGTGGGATGAAGACGGGTCTGCCCTCGCGCATCTGGATTTCCCATCGGTGGTTGTGCACGGTGCGGTGGTGGTGGCCGCATAGCATTGTCATGTTGGCCAGTTCGGTGGGGCCGCCGTCGATCCAGCTCACGACGTGATGCGCGTCGGGGGTCCCCGGCGGCCGGTCGCAGCCGGGAAAGGAACAGCTGCCGTCGCGTTGGAGTAGCGCGGCGCGCAGGTGCGCGGGTGCGGTTCGCCTGGCCCGGCCGAGGTCCAGGGGCAGGCCGTCTCCGTTGAGAACCATGGGCAGTACTTCGCTGTCGCAGGCGATGCGCCGCGCGTTCTCGGCGGTGATGGCACGCCCGGTGTTCAGCGTGCCGGGCATGCCCTGCTCATCGGGGAAACCCAGCCCGCGTTTGAGGTCTTCGAAGTCGATGGTGATCGTCAGGTGCGGCCGTTGCCCACCGGCACGCGGTATCCCGTCGGAGTCGGTGGCCAGATCGAGCAGCGCGGCGAAGCCGTCGGCGTTGCGCTGCCCGGCGCTGCGAGGGTCCTTCTCCCCGCCGGTTTGCGGGCACGGGGCGGCCAGCGGCTCGATGAGCGCAACGAATTTCGCGCCGGTCTCGCGGTCCAGCCGGGCCTTGATGACCGTCATCCCGTCACGGGAGGTCGCGTAGTGCAGTTCCCGGGCCTCGTGCTGGTCGGCTTCGTCGTGGTAGGCCCCGTCCTGGTCGAGTAGATACCTGATTCGTTCGGCGATTGTCTCCAGTTCACGCGGCGGCATCTGGCGGGCGTAGCCGGCCAGGGTCGCCTCGACCTCCCCCACCCGGTGACAACGGGCGTACTCGGGCAGCCGGCGAATGCCCGCCACGATCACCCGCGCATGCTCAAGATTGATCGCGCCTTCGGACAGGGCGGCGGCGGTCTGGGGAAGCTCGGCGGGCATCGTCTCGCCATACAGCGAGGCCCGGTCCTCGACGTTGCGGGCGACCGTCACCCGGGTTGTGGCGTCGCGGTGGTCGATGTTGAGCAGTTCCCGCAACCACACCTGCATCGACCTCGCGCCACGCTCGGCGTGCAGCCCCCGCCGGTCGGCCTCGGCGATGACCTGCAACTGCTCCATCATCACCACCCGCATGCTCTGCTCACAGCGCTGAATCCGGGCGATGAGCTCGGCATCCGAGCACGACACCACAGACGACCGTGAAGACATCATCTCCACGCTCGCATCCCGGGTGTCCGTCAACGGTGCCATACCCTCATTCTCCCAGATTCGAACACCCATTCGCACGCATTCCAGCATCGCTTGATCAGGTGAAAACCCCCACCAAAACCCCGAAAACCCCCACCCAGCAACAAAAACCCTCCACCACACGCCGAAGGCGCCCGCCAGCACGACCGATCAAACCCTCACGGAACAACCCCAAGCCGACCGGGCACCAGCCCCAGCCACGACCGAATCCGCCACCCCGGGAACTCAACCCGCCGGTTGCGCCAGCCCAGTCCGGGGCCATCCCCGCGATACAAAGCCGAACCGGGGTTGTGGGCCGGATGTCAAGCCTGAAACCTCGAAGAGGCGGCCGCCAGGCCGGGCTTGACCTCCGGAACACAGCCCCCACACTCCACCGATCGCGGGGATGGCCGATCCAACACGGAACCTCCCACAGCCCCAACCCCCTCGAAACGCGCGCAAACCATGCCAAGCCGCCCGCGAACCATGGCAACCCGGAACCTCCCCCAGCCCCAACCCCCCGAAAGGCGCGCAAACCACGCCAAGGCGCCCCCAACCCATGTCAACACGGAACCTCCCACAGCCCCAACCCCCTCAAAAGGCGCCCATTCCTGCGAAAGCCCGCCCGTAAATCATCTCAAGGTGCCCAAAGCCCTACGTGCCCTCGATCACCCGGCCAACGGTCCATCCGAAAGTGAACTCAGTCCAACAAAGCTGATCAAAGAACCTTGACGATCCGTGATCGGGGGTACAGTTCCTCGTCGCGTCGTCTCCCGAGAGGAGACCGAACAAGGGGGACAGATGAACGAGTGCGCCGCAGCGCACGTTGACCCGTCCAACGCCGATCAGCTGCGTGCTTGGGACGGCGATCAAGGCGAGTACTGGACGGCACGCGCCGAACGCTTCAACGAAGGCGTCGCCGGCTACCACGACCAATTTCTCGCCGCAGCAGCGATCCACGACACTGCGAACGTCCTCGACATCGGGTGCGGCAGCGGGCAGACAACCCGAGATGCGGCCCGATGCGCTACTGCGGGCACCGCACTCGGGGTGGACCTGTCCTCCCGCATGATCGAACTCGCACGCGGGCTGGCGGAGCGGGAGCGCGTAGCGAACGCGACGTTCCACCAGGCCGACGCCCAGGTATATCCCTTTCCCGACCGATACTTCGACGTCGTCATCAGCCGGCACGGCGCGATGTTCTTCGGCGACCCCGTGGCCGCGTTTACCAACATCGCTCGTGCCACGCGCCCCGGCGGGCGCGTCATCCTGCTGACCTGGCAGGCGTTTGAACGCAACGAATGGATGAGCTCCTTCCGCACGGCGCTGGCCGCCGGTCGTGAATTGCCCCACCCGCCGCCCAGGGGACCGGGCCCGTCTTCCCTCAGCGACCCCGACCAAGTCCTGGAACTGCTGACCTCCGCCGGGCTCGGTGACGTGCGACTCAAAAGCCTGACCGAGCCGATGTACTTCGGCCGCGACGTCGACGACGCCTGTCAGTTCATTGCCGGCCAGTTCGCCTGGATGCTCGACGGTCTCGAAGCCGGCACCAGACAACGTGCACTCGACAACCTGCGGGCCAGCATGACCGATCACCAGACCGATCGCGGCGTGCTCTACGACTCGGCGGCGTGGCTCATCGAGGCCGGACGTCGCTGACCTGACCGCTTGGTGGCGGGAATTCGGTCCAATCTCAATCCGGACGTCGTTTCCGGGCATGGGTTTCGCGCGGCACGCTAAGATCGTTCTCGGACGTCGCATTGGGCCTGGTGGGATGGGGTGGGTGGCTCGTGGGCGAGGAAGCCGAGACCCGTAACGAACAGAGCGGGACGGTCAACGGCCCGGTTGCGCAGGTGGGTGCCGTTTACGGCGGAATTCATTTCGGCGGGCAGCCTCGGGATCCGGCGGTGCCGTGGCAATTGCCGCCGGCCGTGGGGTCCTTCGCCGGGCAGGCCGACGAATTGGCCGCGCTGAACGCGATGGTGGACGACTCCGCCCGCGTGGTGGTGGTCTCGGCGGTCGAGGGGACCACGGGCATCGGCAAGACCGCCTTGGTGGTGCACTGGGCGAACCGGATGGCGCAGCGCTTCCCCGACGGGCAGCTTTACGTGAACCTGCGCGGCTCCGACCCCGCCGGCTGGCCGGTGCGGCCGGCCGATGTACTCAGGAGCTTCCTGGAAGCGTTGGGGGATAACAAGATTCCGTCGGATGTGGCGGCCCTGGCGAGCCGGTACCGCACGCTGCTGGCCGGTAAGCGGGTGCTGGTGGTGCTGGATGACGCGAGGGACGCCGAACAGGTACGGCCGCTGCTGCCCGGCGGCTCGAACTCCTTCGTCGTGGTGACCAGCCGCAGCCAGCTGACCGGCTTGATCGCCGAGGGCGCCCGCTCGCTCACCCTGGACGCGCTCAGCGCGGACGAGGCGCGGGAACTGCTGGCCCGTCGGTTGGGGGACGATCGGCTCGCCGCCGAAGGGCAGGCCGTTGATGAGCTGATCGAGCTGTGCGGACGGCTGCCGCACGGCTTGAGCGTCGTCGCGGCCCATGCGGCCAACGCCCCGCTTTCCGCCCTGGCGGCCGAGCTTCGGAGCGCGGTCGGGCATTCGGCGGATGGCAACCTGACCTCGAAGATGGCCGCGGTGCTCGACTGGTCCCGGGCGAAGGCGGAGCCATCGGTCGACCCGGACTGGCGTAGCCGGGTCGGCGTCCCGGCCTGGGTCCGCAGCCCGAAGGTGCTCTTCGCGGCGGCCGTGGCGGTCGCGGCGACCGCATTGCTCGTGTCCACCGGGATGATCGTCGCCTCGGGCTTCTTCGGGCTCGGGTACTTCGTTATCCGGTTCGCCCTGCTCTTCGCCGGGCTCGTGCTGATGGAGCGTCCCGACCGCAGGGCGGCGATCGGCTCGGGGCTGGTCGTGGCGAACGCGATCTATTTCCTGGTGGACGCGCTCGTCTCGATCCACGGGTCGGCGGACGTCTGGGGATGGCTGGAGTTCTTCGCGGTGATCGCGTTCACGGTCTCGTTGGTCGCGCGGCTGGCACCGTTTAGCGCCGTGCCGCGCCGCGCACGCATCGTGCCGCCTACCCGGCGCCCGCTCGCGTATGCCGTGCTGGGGGCGGCCGTCGCCCAGTTCATTCTGCTCTTCGCCGGGATCCCGACCGAATACGGCAGCGTGACCATCATGGGTGGCGTCGGTGCGTTGGCGGCCCTGCTGCCCGTGGTCGCGATCGGGGGCCTGTGTGTGGCCACCGCGCTGACCGAGGCCGGGGACGAATCGCAGCGTGTCTTCGTCGCCTCGACGGTCATCGCCTACCTCGGTCCGGAATTGCTGCTCATGCTCGGTTCGTTGCTGCTGGGGAAGTTCAGCTATCTCGGCGGTGGGTTTTGGTCCGACGGCGAGATTTCCGGCTCCTGGGGAGGTTTCGCGATCGCGCAAGCCGTTGCGGCGGCCGCGCTCATGGCCTCGACCCTGGTGGTGCTCCGGCGTGCCGCCGAGTCGTCCTGACGATCGCCACCGGCTCGGGCGCCGTCGATATGGCGGGAATAACGGGCGGTGCCAGGCTGCATCAGCCGTGTGCAGACGCGGTGCGTCGCAGTCGTCGGATGGAGGAAGGTGTCATGGCAGCGCCGATTTCGATCCCCGCCGCGCAGCGCGGTGATCTCATCTCGCTGGTGGACCTGGATCTGCTTGAGATCAGGGAGATCGTGCGCCGCGGGGTCGGGTTCGCCCGCCGCGAGTATTCCGGCGAGCCGCTGGCCGGGGCCGTGATCGGCATCTACTTCCGCAAGACCTCCACCAGGACGCGGACCGCGTTTTCCGCTGCGGCGCTGCGGCTGGGCGCCCGGATCATCGGCTACGGCCCGGACGATCTCCAGCTCAACACCGGGGAGACGATCGAGGACACCGCGCAGGTGCTGTCCCGGATGCTCGACGGGCTGGTGTGCCGAACCGCCGGAAGCACGGCCGAACTGCGGGCGCTCGCCGAGCCGTCGGGCATGTCGGTCATCAACGCGATGAGCGCCCACGAGCATCCCACCCAGGCGCTGACCGACCTCACCACGATCCAGCGGCACCTCGGCGGAATCGACGGTACGCGGGTGCTCTACGTCGGCGAGGGCAACAGCACCGCCGCGGCGCTCGCGCTGTCGCTGACCCGGTTCGAACGCACCGAACTGCACCTGCGGACCCCGCCCGGCTACGGGCTCGAACCGCACGTCCGCGAACAGGCCGAACGGTATGCCAAGGAGTCCGGTTCGACACTGCGGGAAACGCACGACATGTCCGAGTTGCCCCCGGCGGTCGACATCGTCTACACGGCGCGGTGGCAGACCACCGGCACCAGCAAACCGGATCCCGACTGGCGCGCCGTTTTCGCCCCGTTCCAGGTCGACGAGCAGTTGCTCGACGGGTATCCCGCGGCGTGGTTCATGCACGATCTGCCCGCGCACCGGGGCGAAGAGATGACCGCGGCCGTGCTCGACGGGCCGCGGTCGATCGCCTTCGATCAGGCGGGGGACAAGATGCACAGCGCCATGGCGGTGCTGGAGTGGGCGCTCACATCGCGAATCTGAGCTCCGGTTTGCCCACCAGGCGGGGCGAACGGGCGGTCTCGGCCGTCCGCACCTCGCCGCGGTCCAGTTCCGCCGCGAACACGCGCAGCAGCGGCTGGAACTCGTAGCGGACCTCGTCGGTGTCCACCCCGGGAACGCCTTCCAGCAGGTGCGCGTCCACCAGGCTTTCGATGAGGTGCTCGGCCTCGCCGGGATCCAGTTGCAGAAGGGTGCTCGCGTCGTGCAGGCTGAACTCGGCGGTCTTCAACCTGCCCAGCAGGCGGAACATCCGCGCCACCTCGGGGCTGAGCCGCTGGTAGCTGGACTGCAATCGGCCGCGCAGGCGCTGTTCCCCGTGCTCCAGGTGGTCCAGTCGGGTGTGCGGGTCGCTGAGCCGGTTCGCCAGCCGCTGGATCGTCCAGTGCGGCTTGGCGATGAGCTTGGTCGCCGCGATGCGCAGCGCGGCCGGCAGCCGGCCGCACAGCTCGGCGAGTTCGGCGACGGCGCGCGGCGCCGCCTCGGCGCGGCGGCCGATGAGCGTGCCGAGCAGATCCACCGCCTCCGGGTGGCCGATCGGTTGCAGCCGCAACCACAACGCGCTGGCGACCAGTTCGCCGAGCTGGCTGCGGCTGGTGACCAGGGCTTTGCTCGGCGATCCGGACGGCAGGACGTGTTCGATCTGCTGGTAGGACGCGACATTGTCCAGCAGCACAAGGGTTTTCCGCTCGCGCGCGAGGTTCTGGTAAAGCGTCGCCGCCGTGTCCAGATCGGATGGGATGTCCGTTGCGGGGACGCCGAGTTGGCGCAGCAACTGGTGCAGCGTTTCCTGCGCGTCCGACCGCGCGGGCGGGCGGCAGCATTCGTGCAGGTTCGCGTACAGCACACCGCCGGGGAACTCGTCGGCCATCCGGTGCGCCCAGTGCACGGCCAGCGCGCTCTTGCCGATGCCGGCGCTGCCGGTGATCAGGCCGACGTTCGCCTGCCGCATGGTGCGCAATTCGTCCAAGGTGGACAGTTCGGTTTTCCGGCCGCCGAAGGGGACGATGTCGGAGGGGGCGGCGTTGGCCGCCGTTGCGGTGGGCGGAGTGCTGCGGCGCTGCCGTTGCGGTTCGCGGACCGACGGGTCGTCGTTGAGGATCGCCTCGTGCAGTTCCTGCAGGACCGGGCCGGGTTCCAGGCCGATCTCGTCGATGAAGTACTGGCGGCCCTGGCGGAACGTCTCCATCGCCTCGGCGCGTCGCCCGGCGCGGTACTGGGCGAGCATGAGCTGGGCACGGGTCTGTTCCCGCAGTGGCTTGTCCTCCACGAGCGCGGTCAGCTCGCTGATCAGCTCGCGGTGCCGGCCGAGCTGGAGGTGCAACGCGGTGCGTTCCTCCTGGACCGCGAGCTTCTGCTCTTCGAGCCGCTCGACCTCGATCTCCACCAGCGCGGAGTTGATGTCGCACAGCGCGCGGCCCCGCCACAAGGCCAGCGCCTCGTCGTAGCGTTCGGTGGCTTGGCGGATCTCGAGCCGGTTGGCGAGCGTGCGAGCCTCGGCGACCTTGGCCCGGAAGGACAGCAGGTCGATCTCGTGCTCGGCGCGGCGCAGCATGTAGCCCGGCGACGAGGTAAGCAGCACGTCGTCGCGCAGCCCAAAGGATCTGATGGTCTTCCGCAATTCGGCGACGCAGATCGCGACCTGGGTCCTGGCTGTCGCGGGGGGATGCCCGTTCCAGATCGCTTCCGAGATCCGGTCGATGGAGACGACCCGATCCGCATTCAGCAGGAGCATGGCCAGTACGATCCGCTGCCGCGGACCGCCTATCGCAATCCGCTGTTCATTGAACTCCAGGCGCAAGGGCCCGAGCAGGCCAAATTCGAGACGATCGGTCATGAAGTCTTCTTCCTGTTGCCGACGCGCGGTAGGCAACTTTTCCGGTGCCCAACGCAATCCCCCCAACGCGGTCCCCCCAAACGCGATCCCCTTGAGTGCCTTGGCAGGCACGACGTGCACCCTATCGGGTAATCCTGAGTACCCGTTGGCCTATTGACGACGTCCGTCGCCGACCGGTTCCATCGGCCGATCCGGACACTCCGCATGTTTCGGGCGCATTTCATCGGGAGTAGCGGGGCGACCTGGGTAGACGCCTGCCCCAGTTAAGGTCGCGGGGTTTCGAGAAATGGCGTCCCGATAAGACTTCGATAACGAGCCGAAAGGGAAAGTGGGCGAAAGTGGCGGCGAGCGAAGCGGTCGAGCGTGCGGCACTGGCCGAGGCGACCATCGCCCAAATGCAGGCGGGGATGGCCGCCGGGTGGCTCAGCGCGGCGGAGCTGGTGCGGTTCCACCTCGACCGAATCGACCGGCTGAACCTGCGCGGCCCCGAACTGCGCGCGGTGCTGGAGACGAACCCGCAGGCAGCGGAGATCGCCGCGCAACGCGACACCGAGCGCCGACGCGGCGAACTTCGCGGACCGCTGCACGGCATTCCGGTGCTGGTGAAGGACAATCTTGAGACCGCAGACCGACTGCGGACCACCAACGGCAGTACCGCGCTCCTCGGTGCGCGCCCAGAGCGGGACGCGACGGTGATCGCGAAACTGCGCGCGGCGGGCGCGATCGTGTTGGGCAAGACGAACAAGAGCGGCTGGATCAGCGGTTCGGCCGGCTGGAGCCCGCGCGGCGGCCAGGGGCGCAATCCGCACCGGCTGGACCGTTCGCCGCACGGATCGAGTTCCGGATCCGCCGCCGCCGTGGCGGCCGGGCTGTGCGCGTTCGCGCTGGGCACCGAGACGATCGGGTCGATCCTCGGCCCGGCCGGCGTCAACGGCGTGGTCGGTCTGAAACCGACCGTCGGGCTGACCAGCCGGGCGGGCATGATCCCGGGCGTGCCGAGCCTGGACACCATCGGTCCGCTGTGCCGCAGCGTCGCGGATGCCGCCGCCGTGCTGGGCGTGCTCACCGGGGTGGACGGCCGCGATCCGGCGACCGCGGCCGGCACCGGTCGTTTCCGCGCCGACTACCGGGAACTTTTAGAACAGAATGCGCTGGCCGGGACCAGGATCGGGGTTCCGAGAGAGGCGTTCTTCGGCTACGACGATCACGCCGACGCCGTTGCCGAAGACGCGATCCGGGTGCTGGCGGCGGCGGGCGCGACCATCGTCGACCGCACCGAAATCCGGAGCCTGCCGCAGATCATGTCCGACGAAAGCCTGATGTTCGCGCAGTTGCAGGAGGTCAAGCACCACCTCGACGCCTACCTGGCGGCGACGCCGGGCGAGCACCCGCGCAGCATCGCCGAACTCATCGCCTACAACCGCGAGCACGCCGACACCGAGATGCCGCACTTCGGCCAGGAGACGCTGGAAATGGTCGACGGGCTCAGCGGGGACCTCGCCGACCCGGATTACCTGGCCGCCTTGACGACGCTGCGGAGGTTGTCCCGCGACGAAGGCATCGATGCCGTCCTGCGCGAACACCGCCTCGACGCGCTGGTGGCCCCGACCGGCGGACCCGCGTGGAAGGTGGACCTGATCAACGGCGACCCGCCCGCGCGGGGCAGCGCGCTCGTCCCCGGGCTGGCGGGCTACCCGGCGATCAGCGTCCCGGCCGGCGCGGTGCGCGGACTGCCGATCGGCGTCACGTTCTTGGCCGGCGCGTGGGGTGAATCCGTGTTGCTCCGGATCGGATATGCCTTCGAGCGGACGAACCCGGCGTGGTTCCCGCCCGCATTCGAACCGCCCAGTGTCGGCTGAGGGTTTTGAGGGTGTTTCAAGAGCGGTTTGCGTAGCGGTGCGGGTAGCGGAACCTCAGACGCCGCCTGGGCTCCGGGATCCCCGACTGATGTATGCCCAATACACGGCGCTGGGGCTGTCCTCGCCAGGCGACGCCTGAGAACCCCCGGCGGTGCAGGCTGAGTCCCACACCGCAAGCGGCTACGCCGCTTATAAAACAGACCCTAGGCCGCTTCGGTCAGCATCCGCCTGAGTTCGGCGATTTGCGTGTTCAGCGCGGTCAGTTCATCCCGCATTTCCCGGGTCTCGGCGGCGAGCCGCGTCGTTTGTTCGGTTTTCGCCTGGTATTCCCGGGTGAGCCGGATCCGCTGGATTCGCGCGTATCCGACCATGCCGAGAAGCAGGGTTGCGGATGCGATCAGCAGCGAGATGATGCCGGTGTCCAGATTTTCCATTCCAGTCCTTCCGCCGGGACGGTCTCGCGCATGCTACGCCCTCGTTCGGCCACCTCCGGATCATGCCTGTGCGCAGCGGAAATACGCACGATAACGACCCGAAAATTGTGGTGGTTAGCCTTCGCGGGAAAGCGAGGATTGTGTTTTGAGGAGTGGGCTGGCATGAATGATCCGGCGAAGTGCGGCCTGAATGGGCATGCCACCCTGGCGGAGCTGGTCGAGCGGAGTGCGCGGCGCGCCCCGGATGCGATCGCGGTGCGCTTCGGGTCGCGGCGGCTGCGCTACCGCGAGCTCAACGAACGGGCGAACCGCCTGGCGCACCGACTGATCGCGCTCGGCGTGCGGCCGGGCGACCTGGTGGCGCTCGCGCTGCCGCGCACGCCCGAGCTGATCGTGAGCCTGCTCGCGGTGGTGAAAGCCGGTGCCGCATACCTGCCGGTCGACCCGGAATACCCGGCCGAGCGGATCGCCTTCATGCTGGCCGATTCCCGGCCCGCGCTGGTGCTGACCACCGACGAGGTCAAGCCCGTCCTCCCGCACTCCGACGCGCCGGTCGCGATCGTGGGCGAGGCAGCCGACGCGGAGCACTCGCCGTCGGATCCGGAATCGCTTGCGACACCGCACCATCCGGCATACGTGATCTACACCTCCGGTTCCACCGGACGCCCCAAGGGCGTCGTCGTGCCGCACGCTGGCGTGGTCAACCACATGTGCTGGCAGGCCGAGACGTGGGGGCTGCGCGCCGACGACCGGGTGCTGGCCCGCACCGCGATCAGCTTCGATGCGGCCGGTACCGAGATCTGGCTGCCGCTGATCGTCGGCGCTTCGCTGTGCCTGGCCCCCGCCGATGTGGTCCGCGACCCCGAGCGGCTGATCGACTTCGTCGAACACCACGAGGTGACCGTCGCGCAGTTCGTCCCCTCGCTGCTGGCCGTTGCCGCGGGCGTCGAGCTCGGGGCGCGTTCGCTGCGGCTACGTCTGGTATTCGTGGCCGGTGAGGTGCTGCCGCCCGCGTTGGCCGCTCGCGTGGTCGAGACCTGGAACGTGCGGCTGGCGCACCTCTACGGGCCGACCGAGGCGTCCATCGACGTCACGTACTGGGATTACGATCCGGCCATCGGATCCCGCCCGCTGCCCATCGGCCGTCCACTGTGGAATACCCGGGTGCATGTGCTGGACGACCGGCTGCGCCCGGTGGAGCCCGGCGAGCAGGGCGACCTCTATGTCGCGGGGATCCAGCTGGCACACGGCTACCTGCACCGGCCCGGCCTGACCGCGCAGCGGTTCCCGGCCGACCCGTACGGCGCGCCGGGCGAGCGCATGTACCGGACCGGCGATCTCGCCCGCTGGAACGGTACCGAGCTGGAGTTCCTCGGCCGCGCCGACGACCAGGTCAAGATCCGCGGCTTCCGGATCGAGCTCGGTGAGATCGAGTCGCTGCTGTCCGGCTTCACCGAGGTGGCGCAGGCGGCCGTGACGGTGCGCGAGACCCCGGCCGGGGACCGCGCCATCGTCGGCTACGTTGTGCCGCGCGCAACGATCGCGCTGGACGCTCTGCGTCGGCGAGTGGCGGCGGCCCTGCCCGAGCACATGGTTCCGGCGTCGTTCCTCGTTCTTGACCAGATGCCCTTGGCGCCCAACGGAAAGGTCGACCGGCGGTCGCTGCCGGACCCGTGGTCGGCCGTCGACGGGGGACAGGCACCGCGTGACGGGCGAGAAGCGGCGCTGTGCGAATTGTTCGCCACCGTGCTCGGGGTGGCCCGGCTCGGCGTCCACGACAGCTTCTTCGAACTCGGCGGGCATTCGCTGCTGGCCACCCGGCTGGTCACCGGTATCCGGGCCGGGCTGGCGGTCGAGGTCTCGGTCCGGGACGTTTTCGAGGCTCCGACCGTGGCGGCCCTGGCCGAGCGCCTGGCCGCCGCGGAACGGATCACCACTCCGGCGGCACCGGTCGCCGAGGACTCCGCGCTTTCGGCCGCACAGCAGGGTTTGTGGTCGCTGCACCGGCTGGAGGGACCGAGCGCCACCTACAATATTCCGCTGATCGTGCGGCTCGACGGCACGCTGGACCAGCGAGCGCTGCGCCAAGCCGTGCAGGATGTGGCCGCGCGCCACGAGACGCTGCGGACGATCTTCCCCGAAGACGACGGGCGGCCGTACCCGAAGGTCGAGCCCGCCGAGGTGGACGTCGAATTCCTCGACGTCGATGCGGCTGTGCTGGAACAGGAACTCGCCCAGCAGGCGCGTTATGCCTTCGACCTGCAGACCGAGATCCCCTTCCGGGTGCGGGTGTTGTCGGCGGGACCGCAGCGGCACGTCGTCCTGCTGCTGATGCACCACATCGCCGCAGACGGCTGGTCGGAGCGTCCCCTGGTGCGCGACCTGGCCGACGCCTACCAGGCACGCCTGGCAGGGGAGGTCCCGAAACTGCCCGCGCTGCCCACCGATTACGGCGCGGAAATGCGCCGCCGGCGCGCGGCGCTCGGCACGGAAGAGGCAACGGACAGCCCGCTGGTACGACAAACCCGATTCTGGGCGGAGCAGCTTGCGGAGCTGCCGGAACTGGTCGAGCTACCCGCCGACCGGCCGCGCCCGGCCGCCGCGACGCACCGCGGCGATGTGCTCCGGGTCCGGCTCGACGCCGAGCTGCACCGGTCGCTGGCCCAGCTCGCCAAGTCCACCGGCACCAGCATGTTCATGGTGGTGCAGGCGGGCTTGGCCGCGCTGATGACCAGGCTCGGCTCGGGCGAGGACATTCCGCTGGGCACCCCGGTGGCCGGGCGCGATTCGTCCGATGTGGACGATGTGGTCGGGTACTTCGTCAACACGCTGGTGCTGCGCACCCGGACGCACGGCGACCCGTCGTTCCGCGCATTGCTGGGCCGGGTTCGGGAGACCGATCTGGCCGCGTTCGCCAACCAGGACGTGCCGTTCGACCGGGTCGTGGAGGCTGTCAACCCGGCCCGCTCGTTGTCGCACCACCCGTTGTTCCAGGTCATGCTGACCTTCGAAACGCTCGCCGAAGCCCGCCCGCGGTTCCCGGGCGCGCGCGCCGAGGTGGACGAGGTGCCGATCGGCGTCGCCAAATTCGACCTGGACCTGCGACTGCGCGAGCATCACGGCGAGGCGGGCACGCCGGAAGGCGCCGACGGGATCATCGAGTACAGCACGGATTTGTTCGACCGCGACGGCGTCGAGTTGCTGTGGGAGCGGCTGGCCCGGATCCTGCGCTCCGCCGTCCGGAACCCGGATGCCCGGCTCACCGAACTCGACCTGCTCGCCCCGGACGAGCGCACGCATGTCCTCGGCCCCGAGCAGATCGCCGAGCAGATCACGGTGCGCGGCATCCGGTTGGATCCGGCCCGCGTGCGAGACGAACTGGCCGCGCATCCAGCAGTCCAGGACGCCGTGGTGATCGGCCTCGAAAACCGCCTGGTCGCCTACGCGGTCGCAGGGGGAGCACGGGTCGCGGACCTGCGGGGCTACCTCGAACGCCGCGTTCCGTCGTACCTGGTGCCCGCCGATTTCGTCCTGCTGGAAGCCCTTCCGCGCGATGCCGAGGGCGCCATCGACCGAGACCGGCTGCCCGCCCCGATCGCCGACAAGGCAGCGCGCGAACCGCGAACCCCGCAGGAGGCGCGGCTCGCGGAGCTGTTCGCCGAAGTGCTTGGGGTGGCCGACATCGGCGTCGACGACGGGTTCTTCGACCTGGGCGGGGACAGCATCGTCGCCATCCGGCTCGTCAGCCGCGCACGCAAAGCGGGCCTGCTGATCACGCCCCGGGACGTGTTCGAACATCGGACTGTTGCGCGGCTCGCCGCAGTCGTTGCCGAGGACACCGGCGAGACCAGTGCCGTCGCGGTCTGGGACGCGCATGGCGAGGTGCCGCTGACGCCGATCATGCGCACGTTGCTGGAGCGTGGCGGGGACATCGACGGCTACTTCCAGTCCACGGTGTTGCGCGCGCCGGCGGACATGACCGAAGAGCACCTTACCCTCGCGGTCGAGGCGGTCGTGGCGCACCACGATGTGCTGCGCATGCGCTTGGCGTCGGACAGGCTGGTCATCTCGCCGGAGGCCGGCACTGGCCCGGTGCATCGCGTGCAAGTCCGGGAGCGCGACCTCGACGAGGCAGTCGAGCGGGAGACCGCGAAGGCGCAGGCGCGGCTGGATCCGCATGCCGGGCGGATGGTGCAGGTCGTGTGGCTGGACGCGGGCAACGAGCCCGGCCGCCTGCTGGTGCTGGTGCACCACCTCGCCGTGGACGCCGTTTCCTGGCACGTCCTCAGCGGCGACCTGCGTGCCGCGTGGGAGGCGGCCCGCGCCGGGCGCCCGGTGCGGCTCGACCCGGTCGGCACGTCGTTCCGGCACTGGGCGCACGTGCTGCGTGCGGCGTCCGGATCCCGGCAGGCCGAATTGCCGATGTGGACGGGCGTGCTCGCCGAGCAGTCGAATCCGCTCGGCGAAATCAGCCTCGATAACGCTCGCGACGTGCGTGGCACCTCCCGGACGGTGACACGCGAGCTGCCGGCGGAACTGACCCGGGCGCTGCTGACCGACGTCACCGCGTCGATCCGGGGCCGGGCCAACGAGGTGCTGCTGGCGGGCTTGGCCGCCGGGCTCGCCGAGGTGCAACACCGCTGGGGCACCGGCGAATCCGCCGTCGTGGTCGAACTCGAAGGCCACGGCCGCGAGGAGATCGCCGAACGCCTCGACCTGTCCCGCACGGTCGGCTGGTTCACGAGCGCCTACCCCGTCCGGCTGGAGTCGGGGGTGCGGCGGCTGGAGGAACTGGCCGATGCCCGGACCCGCGCCCGGGTGCTCAAGCGAATCAAGGAACAGCTGCGCGGCGTGCCGGACAACGGCATCGGCTACGGCGTCCTGCGTGACTCGCTGCCCGCCTGCACTCTCAACTATCTCGGGCAGATCGGGTTCAACTATCTCGGCCGGTTCAGCGTCGGTGAGTCCACTGAGGACTGGGCGACGGTCGGCGAGGTCCTGGGCGGCGGAGCCGATGCCGGACTGCCGCTGTCCTACCCGCTGGAGATCGACGCGGTCACCGAAGATCACCCGTCCGGCCCGCGACTGAAGGTCACCTGCACCTGGGCGGGCGCGCTGCTCGACGAAGCACGCGTCGGCGAACTGCTGGAAGCGTTCTTCGCGGCGCTGCGGCTGCTCGGCGAGCAGCGCACCGGCGCCGGTCTCACCCCGTCCGATCTGCCGCTGGTATCGCTGTCGCAGAGCCAGATCGAACAGCTGGAGCAGGACGGGCCCGTCCGCGACATCCTGCCGTTGGCGCCATTGCAGGAGGGCCTGCTCTTCCATGCCCTCTACGACGATCAGGCACCGGATGTGTACGCGGTGCAAGAGGTCTTCCGGGTCGACGGCGAACTCGACGCGGCGGCGCTGCGCGAGGCTGTGGCCGGGCTGCTGCGCAGGCACGACAATCTGCGCGCCGGGTTCCGCTATTCGGGCCTGCCGCGTGCGGTGCAAGTCGTACCGGATGAGGTCGAACTTCCCTGGCATGAGGTCGATCTGTCCGATATGGACGATCAGCTCGCGGCGGTCGCCGACCTGACCGCCGCCGACCGGACCCGACGGTTCGATCTGACCAGGCCGCCGCTGCTGCGCTTCACCCTCCTGCGCCTGAGCGCGCGGGAACACCGGCTTGTGGTTACCAATCACCACATCCTGTTCGACGGCTGGTCGATGCAGTCCCTGCTCGACGAGTTGTTCGCGATCTACCGCAGCGCGGGCGGGGAGCTGCCACGGGTCACCCCCTACCGTGACTACCTGGCCTGGCTGGCGGGCCGGGACCAGAGCGCAAGCGTTGCCGCGTGGCGCGACGCGCTGGCGGGAGTCGCCTCGCCGACGCTGCTCGGTGCCGGTGGCGCGGGCAGCACCGTGGTCACCCCGGAACAGGTCATGCTCGACCTGCCCGCCGACTTCGCCGACCGCCTCCAGCAGTGGGTCCGTGGCCGGGGACTGACGCTCAACACCGTGGTCCAGGGCGGTTTCGGACTGCTGCTGGCCCGCAATCTCGACCGCGAGGACGTGGTCTTCGGCAGCACGGTCGCGGGCCGCCCGTCGGAGCTGCCGGGCGTCGAATCGATGATCGGCATGTTCATCAACACCGTGCCGGTGCGCATCCGGCTGCGCGCCGAGGAGTCGCTGGGCGAGTTGCTGGCGCGTATCCAGGACGAACAGTCCCGGCTGTTGGACCACCACTACCTCGGCCTCAACGAGATCCAGCAGCTGCTCGGCACCGGCGAGCTCTTCGACACGCTCACCGTGATCGAGAACTACCCGCACGAACCCGGCCAGTCCTGGTCCCCGGCACCCGGCATCGACATCACCGGGCTGGAAGACCACGACGCCACGCACTACCCGCTGACCCTGTCGGTGATCCCCGGGCAGACGGTGCGCCTGCGGTTCGAGTTCCGGCCCGACCTTTTCGAGCGGGCGAGCATCGAGCGGCTTTCGGCGCAGATGTTCGCGCTGCTGCGCGCGATCGTCGACGAGCCGGACCAGCGAGTCGGCGGAACCGGTGTGCTGGCCGAGGGTGAACGAATCCAGGCGGTCGGCGCGGCGGATATCGCCGTGGCACGCCAGCAGCTGGCGCGGGCGCCGCGCACTCCGCAGGAAGAGATTCTGTGCGGGCTGTACTCCGACGTGCTGGGCGTGGCCGAGGTCAGCATCGACGACAGCTTCTTCGAGCTCGGCGGGCATTCGCTGTCGGCGATCCGGCTGCTGAGCAGGCTGCGTTCGATGTTCGGCGTGGCGCTTTCGCTGCGGCACCTGTTCGAGAAGCCGACGGTCGCCGCCCTGGTCGAGGAATTCGGCACCGCGGACGACACCCGGGTGGCGCTGGAACCGTTCTCCCGGCCGGACCCGATGCCGCTGTCCTTCGCGCAGTGGCGGCTGTGGTTCCTGCACCGCTTGGAGCAGGACAGCGCGACCTACACCGAGCCGCTGCTGCTGCGGCTGTCGGGACCGCTCGACACCGAGGCGCTGCGGGCGGCGATCGCCGACGTGGTCGGCCGGCACGAGACGCTGCGCACGATCTACCCGGAGACCGACGGCACGCCGCACCAGCTGGTCCTGGACGCCGAACAGTCCATTCCGGACATCGAGTTCGTCGACGCTGATGAGGCCGGACTCGCCGAGCACCTGCGCGACCTCGGCCGCTACAGCTTCGAGCTGTCCAGCGAGCTCCCGTTGCGAGTCTGCCTATTCGCGCTCGGCGAGCAGGAACACGCGCTTCTCCTGCTGCTGCACCACATCGCCAGCGACGGCTGGTCCGATGCGCCGCTGAGCCGAGACCTTTCAACCGCGTACGCGGCGCGGCTGCGCGGCGAAGTCCCGCAGTGGCGTCCGCTGCCGGTGCAGTATGCGGACTACACGCTGTGGCAGCGCGAACTGCTCGGGGACGAGAGCGATCCGCAGAGCCTGGTTTCGCAGCAGTTGGCGTTCTGGTCGGAAAACCTCGCGGGGCTGCCGGAACGGCTGGAGCTCCCGACGGACCGGCCGCGCCCGGCCGTCGCGTCGTACCGGGGCAGCGAGGTCGAATTCGAGATCGGCGCGGACCTGCACCGCGGCCTGGTGGAACTGGCGCGGCAGACCGGAACCACGCTGTTCATGGTCGTGCAGGCCGGGCTGTCGGCGTTGCTGACCAGGCTCGGCGCGGGCACCGATATCCCGCTCGGCAGCGTGATCGCCGGCCGTTCGGACGAGGCGCTGGAAGAGCTTGTCGGTTTTTTCGTCAACACCTTGGTACTGCGCACGGACACCTCGGGACGGCCGACGTTCCGGGAACTCCTTGGCCGGGTGCGCAAGAACGACCTCGCCGCCTACGCCCACCAGGACGTGCCGTTCGAGCGGTTGGTGGAGGTGCTGAATCCGGCCCGGTCGTTGTCGCACCACCCGCTGTTCCAGGTCATGGTGCTGTTCCAGAACAACGCCGAGGCGGAGCTGGACCTGCCCGGGTTGCGCGCCAGCTTCCACGACATCGGCGCGGGATCGTCGAAGTTCGACCTGGACTTCGACTTCCGGGAGGACTACGCCGAGGACGGCACGCCGCTGGGCATGGCCGGTCTGATCGAGTACGCCACCGACCTGTTCGACCACGACACCGTGGCCGCGATGGGTCAGCGGCTGGTCCGCTTGCTGACAGCGGTGGTGGCCGACCCGGAGCGCCGCATCGACGACATCGACCTGCTTTCGGCCACCGAACGCCGCGCACTGCTGCCGGCTGCGCAGGACAGCAACGTCGAGGCCACCACGATTCCGGCGCTATTCGAAGCGCAGGCGCACCGGACCCCGCACGCCACGGCGCTGGTCTTCGAGCACCATCGCCTGACCTATGCCGAGGTCAACGCGCGAGCCAATCAACTGGCGCGGGTGCTTGTCGAGCACGGCGTTTGTGCCGAGAGCGTCGTCGCGCTGGCGCTGCCACGCTCGGCCGAGCTCGTCGTGGCACTGCTCGCGGTTCTCAAGGCGGGCGGCACGTATCTGCCGGTGGATCCCGGCTACCCTGCGGACCGGATCGAATTCATGCTCTCCGACGCCGCGCCGACGATCCTGCTCACCGACGCGGCGAGCACCCTGGACACCGACGTGCCCCGCCTCGTGCTGGACGACCTAGACCTGCCCGGCCGGGACGCGAGCGACCTCGGCGACATCCGGAGCGTGTGCCCGGACAACGCGGCCTACATCATCTACACCTCCGGCTCGACCGGCCGCCCGAAGGGCGTGGTCGTGCCGCACCGCAACGTGCATCGCCTGCTCGCCGCCACCGACCACTGGTTCGGCTTCGGTGAACGGGACGTGTGGACGCTGTTCCATTCGTATGCCTTCGATTTCTCCGTGTGGGAGCTGTGGGGCCCGCTGCTGCACGGCGGCTGCCTGGTCGTGGTGCCGCACGTAACCAGCCGCTCGCCCAAGGAGTTCCTGGAACTGCTGGTCCGCGAAGGGGTCACGGTCCTCAACCAGACCCCGTCGGCGTTCTACCAGCTCGCCCAGGCCGATCGGGAAAACCCGGAGCTGGGTGACCGGCTGGCCCTGCGGCAGGTGATCTTCGGCGGCGAGGCACTCGAACCCGCCAAGCTGGAGGGCTGGTACGAACGCCACGCCGAGGACGCGCCGCGGCTGGTGAACATGTACGGCATCACCGAAACGACGGTGCACGTCACCTATTTTCCGCTGGAATCCGCGCACCTCGCCGACCCGTGCAGTCCGATCGGCGAAGGCATCCCGGACCTCGGGTTGTATGTGCTCAACGACGCTTTGCAGCCGGTGCCGCCCGGAGTGTCCGGTGAGCTGTACGTGTCCGGTGCCGGGTTGGCGCGCGGATATCTCGGCCGGGCCGGGCTATCGGCACACCGGTTCGTCGCCGACCCGTTCGGCCGACCCGGCTCCCGGATGTACCGCAGCGGCGATCTGGTGCGGTGGAACAACAAGGGCGTGCTGGAATACCTCGGCCGGGCCGACGACCAGGTCAAGATCCGCGGCTTCCGGATCGAACTGGGCGAGATCGAGGCGCAGGTGCTGGCGTACCCGGCGGTGGCCCAGGCCGCGGTGATCGTCCGGGAGGACAAGCCCGGCGACAAGCGCCTGGTCGGCTACGTCGTCTCCGCCGAAACGATCGATCCGGGCGATGTGCGGCGTCGGGTCGCAACGGCGCTGCCGGAGTACATGGTGCCCTCGGTCGTGGTGCAGCTGGACTCGTTGCCGTTGACCGCCAACGGAAAGCTGGACCGCAAGGCGCTGCCCGCCCCGGACCTGTCCGCGCTGGCCGGTGGCCGCGCCCCGCGCAACCAGCGCGAGGAGATCCTGTGCGGGCTGTTCGGGGACGTGCTGGAGGTCTCCGGGGTCGGCATCGACGACAGTTTCTTCGACCTCGGCGGCCACTCGCTGCTGGTCACCAGGCTGGTCAGCCGTATCCGTTCGGCCTTCGGCGCGGAGCTGCCGTTGCGCGCGCTGTTTGAGACGCCAACGGTCGCGGGACTCGCCGAGCGCCTGGACGGCGCGGAGGGCGCGCGAGTGGCGCTGCGGCCGATGCCGCGTCCGGAACGGATGCCGCTGTCGTACGTGCAGGAGGGCCTGTGGTTCTTGTCGCGGCTGGAAGGCCCCAGCGCGACCTACAACGTGCCGCTGGTCCTGCGGCTGACCGGCGATCTGGACATCGCCGCCCTGCGCTCGGCCTTCGCTGACGTCGTCGCGCAGCACGAGTCGCTGCGGACGCTTTTTCCGGAGCACAACGGCATTCCGCACCAGGTCGTACTGGCGCCGGAGCAGGCGCGGCCGGTGCTTGAAGTGGTCGAGATCGACGAAGCGGAGCTGGCGGAGGCACTGCGCGAGGCGTCGAGGTACCACTTCGACATCACCGCCGAGCTGCCGATCCGCGCGTCGCTGTTCTGCTTGGGCGGCGACAGATACGCGTTGTTGCCCCTGATGCACCACATCATCAGCGACGGCTGGTCGGAATCGCTGCTGGGCAACGACCTCGCCACCGCCTATGCCGCTCGTAGGCGCGGCGCGGCACCGGTGTTCGAGCCGCTGCCGGTGCAGTACGCGGATTACACGCTGTGGCAGCGGGAACTGCTCGGCGAGGTGGACGACCGGGACAGCGCGATCAACCGGCAGATGGCGTTCTGGGCCGAGGCCCTGCGCGGCCTGCCGGAGAAGATCGAGCTGCCGACCGACCACCCTCGCCCGGCGGTGGCGACCTACCTCGGCGACGAGGCACCGTTGCGCCTGGACGCCGAGCTGCACCGGGCCATCGACGAGGTGGCGCGCAGCACGAACACGACGCAATTCATGGTGATCCAGGCCGGTGTCGCGGCGTTGCTGACCCGGCTGGGGGCGGGGACCGACATCCCCATCGGCACGCCGGTCGCGGGTCGCACCGACGAGGCGCTGGAGGACCTGTTCGGGTTCTTCGTCAACACGCTGGTGATGCGGACCCGGACGCACGGCGACCCGTCGTTCCGCGAATTGCTGGACCGGGTCCGGGAGACCGACCTCGCGGCGTTCGCGCACCAGGATGTGCCGTTCGAGCGGATCGTGGAGGCGGTCAACCCCACCCGGTCGTTGTCACACCATCCGCTGTTCCAGGTGATGCTGACCTTCGAGAACTTCGACGAGGTCGAGGTCGAGCTGCCCGGGCTGGAGGTGGAACTCGACGACGTCGTCGCCGGGGTGGCGAAGTTCGCGATGGACATCCGGTTGCAGGAGCGTTACGCCGCAGACGGCGCGCATGCCGGAATCGTCGGCGAGATCGAGTATGCGACCGACCTGTTCGACCGCAGCACGATCGACGCCTTCGGCGAACGCCTGCTCCGGCTGTTGCGCAGCGCCACCGCCGACCCGGATCGCTGCCTTGGCGACCTGGATGTCCTGGCAGCCTGGGAGTTCCCGGCCGAGGGCACCCGGCGGCTGGTGCTGGACGAAGCGCAGCGCCCGTTGCCGCCGGGCGTGGTCGGCGAGCTTTACCTGGCCGGCGAGAACGGTCTGGTGGCCACCGGTGATCGCGCCCGCCGCCGGGGCGACGACATCGAGATCGTCGCTCGCAAGGGGCGCTGGGTGCGGGTGCGCGGGATCGATGTATCCCTCGACGAGGTCGAGCGCATCCTGTCCGAGGCCGCGCCGGTCGCGGTGACTATCGACGCCGACGGGCAGGTGAACGCCTACACCACCGATCCAGTCGCGGTCGGCGCGCACGCCGAAGCCGCGCTGCCGGAATACCTGGTGCCCTCGCGTTACCTTACGCTCGAAGCGATTCCGGTGGACGCGGCGGGGGAGACCGACTACGCGGCGCTGCCCGCGCTGTCGCGCCGCCCGGACCGCAAGGGGCCGCGTTCGCCGCGCGAGGAGATCCTGTGCGGGCTGTTCGGCCAGGTGCTCGGCCTGGATCGCGCGGTGTCGGTCGACGAGAGTTTCTTCGAGCTGGGCGGCCAGTCGCTGTCCGCGATCCGGCTGCTCAGCCGGATCCGTTCGGCCTTCGGGGTGCAGCTCTCGGTGCGGGCGCTGTTCACCGAGCCCACGGTGGCCGGTGTCGTCGGACGCCTCGACGAGGCGGCGGCCACGCCGCGTGTCCCGCTGAGCGCCAAACCGCGCCCCGAACGGATCCCGCTGTCGTTCGCGCAGCAGCGGCTGTGGTTCCTGTCCCGGTTGGAAGGGCCCAGCGCCACCTACAACGTGCCGCTGGTCCTGCGGCTGACCGGCGAGCTCGACCCGGTCGCTCTGGAGTTGGCGATCGAGGACGTCTTCAACCGGCACGAGAGCCTGCGCACGATCTTCCCCGAGGTGGACGGCGAGCCGCACCAGCTCGTGGTCGACACCTTCCCGGGGCTGCGTGTCGTCGAAGTCGCGTCCGAGGGACTGGACGCGAAGCTGGCCGAGGAGTCGCGGCATAGCTTCGACTTCACCGCGGAATGCCCGTTGCGGGCCACGTTATTCCAGGTCGGCGAGCGCGAGCACGTACTGCTGCTGTTGCTGCACCACATCGCCACCGACGGCGGCTCGGAGGAGCCGTTCGCCCGCGACCTGTCCAGGGCCTACGCCGCGCGGCGGCAGGGCAGCGCCCCTGAGCTTCCGCCTCTTCCGGTGCAATACGCCGACTACACGCTGTGGCAACAGGATCTGTTCGGCAGCGAAGACGACCCGGACAGCTTGGTGTCCAAGCAACTCGCGCACTGGCGGCAGGCGCTGGCCGACCTGCCGGACCATCTGGAACTGCCCACCGACCGGCCCCGGCCCGCCGTTGCTACCTACGAGGGCGACGAGCTCAACTTCGTCATTCCGGCCGAGCTGCACGCGGATCTGCTGGAGCTGGCGCGCAAGACCGACACGACGCTGTTCATGCTCGTGCAGGCGGCGCTGGCCGCGCTGCTGACCCGGCATGGCGCGGGTACCGACATCCCCATCGGCACGCCGGTCGCCGGGCGGTCCGACGAGGCGTTGGAGGACCTGGTCGGCTTCTTCGTCAACACCTTGGTGCTGCGCACCGACACGGTCGGCGACCCGACGTTCCGGGAACTGCTCGGCCGGGTCCGGGAGACCGACCTGTCCGCGTTCTCGCACCAGGACGTGCCGTTCGAACGGCTCGTGGAGGAGCTGAACCCGCTTCGCACGCTCGGTCATCACCCGCTGTTTCAGGTGATGATGGTGTTCGAGAACGACGCCGAAAGCAGCTTCGCCATGCCGGGGTTGCGGGCGGAGTTCCTTGATGTGGACATGTCCGCGGCCCGGTTCGACCTGACCTTCCACCTCCAGGAACGCGCCACCGCAGACGGCGCCCCCGCCGGCGTCGGCTGCGACCTGGAGTTCGCGGTCGACCTGTTCGACCGGGCGACCGTGGAGAAGCTGTCGCAGCGCTTCCGGAAGCTGCTCGAAGCGCTCGTCGCCGACCCCGATGCGCGTCCGAGCGAGGTCGAGTTGCTCGACGACGAGGACCGGGCCATCGTGCTGCCCCCGGTCGTCGCCCCGGAGCGGTCCGGCGAGATCGCGGTCGTGGGCGTTGAACCTTCCATTGTGGAGGGTGGCGTCGCGCCGCCGGAGGACCTGTCCGGTAGCGCCTCGGACCTGCTCGGCTGGCTGGACTGGGACGAGATCGAGGAAGTGGTCCTTTCCCGCGAACTGTTCGACCAGGTGTGCCGGGTGGCGCTGGAGCAGGAGTTCGTGCCCGAGAAGCTGACGCGGGTCGTCGGCTTCGGCTCGGACGGGCCCGCTGAGCTCGCCGCCTTCCGGGAGCGCTTCCCCGCCCTTGCGGTCGAATTCTGGCGTGGCTGGCCGGAAACCGGAGTCGCCACGATCGGCGAGCGGGGAGCCGAACGACCCGCGCCTGGGGCGGCGGTTTACGTGCTCGACGAACAACTCCGGCTGGTGCCGCCTGGCGTCTTCGGCGAGGTCTACGTCAGTTCCGCCGACCTCCGTGACGGCGTCGAGAACCCCTTCGACACGGCCGGTTCCCGGATGTTCCGGACCGGGGAGCGCGCCCGGTGGCGCAACAACGGACTGCTGGAATTCCACGTCGAGGAGCTGGCGACCGAGGTGGTGCACGAGGACCGCCAGCTCACACCCGAGGAAGGTACCCTGCGCGCACTGTTCGCCGAGGTCCTTGGCATCGACGAGATCGGCCTGCACGACAACTTCTTCGCCTTCGGCGGCCACTCGCTGCGCGCCACGCGGCTTATCGGCCGCATCCGCGCCGCCTTCGGCGTGGAGGTTCCGGTGCGGGCGGTCTTCGAATCGCCGACCGTCGCGGGGTTGGCCGCCCAGCTCTCCGGCGTCGGCGACGCCCGCCCGGCATTGGGCCGGATGCCGCTGCCGGAGCGGGTTCCGCTGTCGTTCGCGCAGCGGCGGTTGTGGTTCCTCTACCGCCTCGACGGTCCGAGCCCGACCTACAACATCCCGCTGGTGCTGAAGCTGTCCGGCTCGGTGGACGCCGCGCAGTTGCGCCTGGCGTTCGCCGACGTGGTGGCCAGGCACGACAGCCTGCGCACTCTTTTCGTCGAGACCGACGGCGTGCCGCACCAGGTGGTCGTGGACCGCGAGCCGGCGTTCGAGTCGGTGCCGACGACGGCAGTGGACGCGGATCTGGTCGAGGCCGCGCGGTACTCCTTCGATCTCGGCACCGAGCTGCCGGTCCGGGCGACGTTGTTCGGCGAGGACGACACCACGCACACGCTGCTGGTGCTGCTGCACCACATCGCCGCCGACGGCGCTTCGACCGAGCCACTGCTGCGCGATCTCGCGGCGGCCTACTCCGCCCGCATCGGCGGTGGCCTCCCGGATTGGGAGCCGTTGCCGGTGCAGTACGCGGACTACACCGTGTGGCAGAGCGAACTGCTCGGCGACGAGGAGGAGCCGAGCAGCCTCGCCACCGCGCAGGTGGACTTCTGGCGCGAGCGGCTGGCGGGCATCCCCGACCGGCTCGACCTGGCCACCGACCGGCCACGCCCAACCGTCGCGTCCTATCGCGGCGGCGCAGTCGACATCCGGTTCGACGCCGATCTGCATCGGTCCATTGTGGAGCTTGCGGCGGCTCGTGGGGTGACGGTGTTCATGGTGTTGCAGGCCGGTTTGGCTGCGGTGTTGTCGCGGTTGGGTGCGGGTACGGACATCCCGATCGGTACTCCGGTGGCGGGTCGTTCGGATGCGGCGCTGGAAGATTTGGTCGGGTTCTTCGTGAACAACCTGGTGCTGCGCAACGATTTGTCCGGTAATCCGGCCTTCGATGAGTTGTTGGGTCGGGTGCGGGAGACGAACCTGGCGGCGTATGCGCATCAGGATGTGCCGTTCGAGCGGTTGGTGGAGGTGCTGAACCCGGCCCGCTCGTTGTCGCACCACCCGCTGTTCCAGGTCATGATGACCGTGCACGACTCGGGGGCCGACGATCGCGGCATGCCGGATCTGCGCGCGGAAGTGGAGGGCCTGGACACCGGCTCGGTCACGATGGACCTGTCGCTGGAACTGCGGGAAACCTTCGACGCGACCGGCAACCCGGATGGCATCGAGGGCGACCTGGAGTTCGCCGCCGACCTGTTCGACCCGAGCACGGCGGCGGCCATCGTCGAGCGCTACCAGCAATTGCTCCGCGAAGCCATCGGGGCCCCGCAGCGCGCCATCACCGAACTGGAGGTGCTTTTCAGCCGCGAGCAGGAGCAGCTACTCGCCTGGAACGACACGCATCGCGCCGTTGCCGACGAGACGTTCGCGCAGCTGTTCCAAGCCCGTGCGCAGGAACGGCCGGAGGCGACCGCGCTCGTCACCGCAACGCAGCGGCTCAGTTACCGGGAGCTCGACCAGCGCGCCAACCGGCTGGCCAACCACCTGCTCGGTATCGGTGCGCACGCCGAGACGATCGTGGCGGTGGCGCTGCCCCGGTCGCCGGAACTGCTGGTGACATTGCTGGCCGTGGCGAAGGCCGGTGCGGCGTACCTGCCGATCGACCCGACCCACCCTGCGGAACGGCTGACGCACATCCTGCGCGACGCCGTCCCCGCGATCCTGGTGACCGATCAGAACACCCAGGTACCTGCGCCGGACGCCACGCAGCGGCTGGTCCTCGACACGGTGGATCTCGCCGCGGAAAGCCCGGAAGACCCTGCTGTGGTGGGTGATCCGCAGCACCTCGCGTATACGATCTACACCTCCGGCTCTACGGGCCGCCCGAAGGGCGTGCAGGTCACGCGGGCCAACCTGGACAACTTCCTGGCGTCCATGCGCGAGGACACCGGGCTGACCGGCGACGACCGGATGCTCGCGGTCACCACCGTGTCGTTCGACATCGCCGCGCTGGAGTTGTACCTGCCGCTGGTGGTTGGGGCGTCGGTCGTCCTCGCCGACGAGGACACCGTGCGCGACCCGCGCGCCCTCGCCGCACTGATCGACCGGACCGGCGTCAGCCACGCGCAGGCCACGCCGTCGCTGTGGCAGGCGATGGTGCTCGACGCGCCGGAGCGCCTGCGCGGCCTGCATATCCTGGTCGGTGGCGAGGCGCTGCCGGCGGCGCTGGCCGATCAGATGCTTGAACTCGGCGCCCAGATCACGAACCTCTATGGCCCGACCGAGACCACGATCTGGTCGGCCGCCGCACCGATTGACCACGTCGATGGCGCGCCGCCCATCGGTCGACCGATCTCGAACACCACCGTGCACGTCCTGGACGCCAACCTGCGTCCGGTCCCGGTCGGCGTGCTCGGCGAGCTCTACATCGGCGGCCACGGTGTCGCGCGCGGTTACGCCAACCGAGCCGGCCTGACCGCCGAACGGTTCATCGCGGACCCCTTCGGCGCTCGCGGGCAGCGGCTGTACCGGACCGGAGACCTCGCCCGCTGGCGCAAGGACGGCACGCTGGAATACGTCTCCCGGGCCGACGATCAGGTCAAGGTGCGCGGGTTCCGCATCGAACTGGGCGAGATCGAGGCATGCCTGGCCGAGCACCCCGATGTCGCACGGGTCGCGGCGGCGGTGCGTGGTTCGGACTCCGACAAGCGCATCGTCGCCTACCCGGTGCCGGAACCCGGCGCGGTGCCAGACATCGGCGCGCTTCGGGAGTTGGCGCGTCGGCGGCTGCCCGAATACATGGTGCCCTCGGCGTTCGTGGTGCTAGACGAACTGCCGTTGACGCCGAACGGCAAACTGGACCGCAAGGCGCTACCAGAACCGGACTTCTCCGGCACCGGCCGGGCACCGCGCAACCACCGCGAGGAGGTCCTGTGCGGGCTGTTCGCCGAGGTGCTGGGTGCCGGTGAGGTCGGCATCGCGGACGGATTCTTCGAGCTGGGCGGCCACTCGCTGCTGGCGACCCGCCTGATCAGCCGGATCCGGGCGGAGTTCGGCGTCGAACTGCCGATCCGGGAACTGTTCGTCAACCCGACCGTCGCGGGCCTGGCGGGCGTGCTGGACGCGGCGGGTGGCGCGCGTTCGGCGCCGGTCGCCGGACCTCGCCCGGCGCGGGTGCCGCTGTCGTTCGCGCAGTACCGGCTGTGGTTCTTGCACCGGCTCGAAGGGCCGAGCGCGACCTACAACATGCCGTTCGTGCTGCGGATTTCCGGTCGGCTGGACGCCTCCGCGCTGCGCGCGGCGTTCCATGACGTGGTGGGCAGGCACGAAAGCCTGCGCACCGTATTCCCCGACGCCGACGGCACGCCATATCAACTCGTGCTGGCAGCGGAGGAAGCGGCGGCCGAGTTCACCGTTCGCGAGGTCGCGCCCGAGGAGGCCGAGCGCGAACTGGCGAACGCCGCGCGGTCGACCTTCGAGATCGGCTCCGAACTGCCGATCCGCGCCACGCTGTGGCGAATCGGGGCCGATGAGCACGTCTTGTTGCTGCTGATGCACCACATCGTCGGCGACGGTTGGTCGCAGGGACCGTTGCTGCGCGACCTGTCCGAGGCGTACGAGGCCCGCCATGACGGCCGCGCCCCGCAATGGACCGAACTGCCGGTGCAGTACGCGGACTACACCCTGTGGCAGCGGGATCTGTTGGGTTCCGACGAGGACCCGACCAGCGTGCTGTCCCGGGAGATCGAGTTCTGGCGGGCGAACCTGGCCGGCCTCCCGGATCGAATCGAGTTGCCCACCGATCACCCGCGCCCGGCGGTCGCCTCGCATCGCGGCGACCTGATCGAATTCACCTTCGACGCCGATCTGCATCGGTCCATTGTGGAGCTTGCGGGGGCTCGTGGGGTGACGGTGTTCATGGTGTTGCAGGCCGGTTTGGCTGCGGTGTTGTCGCGGTTGGGTGCGGGTTCGGATGTCCCGATCGGTACTCCGGTGGCGGGTCGTTCGGATGCGGCGCTGGAGGATCTGGTCGGGTTCTTCGTGAACAACCTGGTGCTGCGCAACGATCTTTCGGGCAATCCGTCGTTTGATGAGTTGTTGGGGCGGGTGCGGGAGACGAATCTGGCGGCGTATGCGCATCAGGATGTGCCGTTCGAGCGGTTGGTGGAGGTGCTGAACCCGGCCCGGTCGTTGTCGCACCACCCGCTGTTCCAGGTCCTGCTGGACCTCCAGGACAACGGCGGCGACGTGCAATTGGCCGGGCTGCCCGCCGAGGTCGAAGGCGCCGAAACCGGCGTGGCCAAGTTCGACCTCTCCTTCAGCCTCGAAGAGGGCGCCGACGGTGTCGAAGGCATCGTCGAGTACGCCACGGACCTGTTCACCCGCGATACGGTGCGGACGATCGTCGAGCGCTTCGAACGGCTGCTCACCGCCGTCGTGGCGGACCCGGGCCACCGCATCGACGACGTCGACCTGCTCGGTGCGGCCGAACGCGACCGCATCCTGACCGAGTGGAACGACACCACCCATCCGGTCGAGCCGCGCACCTTCCCGGAGCTCTTCGCCGACCAGGTACGCCTGCGGCCGGACGCACCGGCGGTGGCGTTCGAGGACATCACCCTCGACTACGCCGAACTGGACCGGCGCGCCAACCAGCTGGCGCACTGGCTGATCACGCGCGGTGCCGGGCCGGAACGACTCGTCGGCGTCGCGCTGCCGAGGTCGGCCGAGCTGGTGGTCACCCTGCTGGCGGTGCTCAAGACCGGGGCGGCGTACCTGCCGATCGACCTTTCCTATCCGCCGGAACGCATCGAGTACATGCTCGGCGACGGCCGTCCCGAGTTCGTCATCACGGACCTGGCCAGCGCCGATTCCCTCGCCGACACAGGTGTTCGGCTGGTCGTCCTGGACGGCGCGGACACCTCGGCGGCAGTGCCCGGGATGCCGACCACCGAAATCACCGCCGCCGACCGAGGAGCGTTGCCCCCGGCCGCTGCGGCGTACGTGATCTACACGTCGGGCTCGACCGGCCGCCCGAAGGGCGTGGTCGTGACGCATGGCGGCATCGCGAGCATGCTGACCGCCCAGCGCGAAACCCTTGGTGTGGACGGCACCAGCCGGGTGCTCCAGTTCGCGTCGCTGAGCTTCGACGCGGCGGCCTGGGAAATGTGCATGGGCCTGCTGTCCGGGGCCTGCCTCGTGCTGGCTCCCGCACACCGGCTGCTGCCCGGCGACGCGCTCGCCGAACTCGTTGCGCAGCAGCGGATCACGCACCTGACGCTGCCGCCGACAGCGCTCGGCGTCCTGCCCGACGATGCGCTGCCGCCGGGTACGACGCTGGTCGTCGCGGGCGAAGCGTGCCCGCCGGCACTGGTGGGGAAGTGGTCGCCGCAGCGGCGGATGATCAACGCCTACGGGCCGACGGAGACCACGGTGTGCGCGACGATGAGCGCGCCGCTGTCCGAGGAGATCGCGCCGCCCATCGGCCGCCCGATCACCAACGCCCGGGTGTACGTGCTGGATGCCGGATTGCGCCCGGTGCCGCCCGGGACCATCGGCGAGCTCTACGTCTCGGGTGCCGGGCTGGCGCGGGGCTACGAGAGCCGCGCCGGGCTGACCGCGCAGCGGTTCGTCGCCAACCCGTTCGGTGCGCCGGGCGAGCGCATGTACCGGACCGGCGACCTGGCGAAGTGGACCCCGGACGGCGAGCTGGAATACGCTGGTCGCGCCGATCACCAGGTGAAGGTGCGCGGTTTCCGCATCGAGCTCGGAGAGGTCGAGGCCGCGCTGGGCCGGCATCCCGGCGTCGCCCACAGCACCGCTCTGGTGCGGGAGGACAGTCCCGGGGACAAGCGCCTGGTCGCCTACGTCGTGCCCGAGGGCGATCGCCCGGAGCCATCCGAGCTGCGTGCGCTTGCCGCGAACGGGCTGCCCGATTACATGGTGCCGTCGGCGTTCGTGCTGCTCGATGAGTTGCCGCTGCTGCCCAACGGCAAGGTGGACCGCAAGGCGCTGCCCGCGCCGGACTTCACCGTCGGCTCGGGCACGGCACCTCGGACCCGGCGCGAAGAAATCCTCTGTGGACTCTTCGCGGAGATCCTGCGAGTGCCCTCGGTCGGCATCGACGACGGGTTCTTCGAACTCGGCGGGGACAGCATCCTGTCCTTGCAGCTGGTGTCGCGGGCCCGCCGGGAGGGCCTGATCATCGGCCCGCAGGAGGTGTTCCGTTGCCGCACCGTCCGCAAGCTGGCGGCGGTCGGCGCGGAGGAGCAGGTCGCGGAGGAGGCCGGTGCCGGCGTCGGGGAGTTCCCCGCGACACCGATCATGCACTGGCTGCGCAAGCACACCGAGCACTTCGCGGGCTTCAACCAGTCGATGCTGCTCAGGGTTCCCGCCGACCTCGGTGCCGAGCGGCTGGCCACGGCGGCGCAGGCACTGCTGGACACCCACGATGCGCTCCGGCTTCGCCTGAACCCCGGCTGGCGGCCGGAAGTGCTGCCGCCAGGCGCGATCCACGCCGCCGACCTCATCGAGCGGGTCGACGTCGCGGGGCTTGGCGAGGCTGCGCTCACTGAGGTTGTCGCCAGGCGCGGCGACGCTGCTCGTGACGGGTTGTCCCCAGCGGACGCGGTGGTGGTGCGGTTCGTCTGGTTCGACGCCGGACCGCGAGCGGCCGGGCGGCTGCTGGTAATCGTCCACCACCTCGCTGTCGACGGGGTGTCGTGGCGCATTCTCCTGCCGGACCTCGCGGTCGCGTGGCACACCGGCGGCAGCGGGATCGAACCGGTGCGAACCTCGGTTCGCCGCTGGGCACAACGCCTGGTTGACGAGGCAGCACGCCAGGAACGCATGCGCGAACTCCAGCTGTGGAAGAACGTGCTGGGAACGCCGGGGACCGGTCCGCAACCGGGAACGGGTCCGCAGTCGGGAACCGACGTCGCGGAACTGGACATCGCACTGTCCACAGCGGACACCGAAGCGCTGCTTACGACGGTGCCAGCCCGATTCCACGCCGGAATCGACGATGTGCTGCTGATCGCGCTTGCCATCGCCGTGCTGCACGTCCGCCGCGCCGACCGCGACCCGGGGACGGCCGTGGTGGTCGACGTCGAGTCGCACGGCCGGGAGCCGGTTGTGGACGGCGACCTGTCGCGCACCGTCGGCTGGTTCACCAATCTGCACCCGGTGCGCCTCGATCCGGGACCGGTCCGCACCGACGAACTACTCACCGGCTCGGCCGCGCTCGGCCAGGTCGTCAAGCAGCTCAAGGAACAGCTCCGCGAGATCCCGGACAACGGCATCGGCTACGGCCTGTTGCGCTACCTCAACCCGCAGACCGGCGAAGAACTGGCCGGATATCCGGCGCCGGAAATCGGTTTCAACTACCTGGGCCGGTTCCCGGGCGGGTCCGAGGAACACGACTTCGCGGTCGCCGACGACCTGCCCGTGCCGTCCGGGCGTGACCCGCGGATGCCGTTGCCGCATGCGGTCGAGGTCAACGCCAGCACCGAGGACAGCGCCGACGGACCACGCCTGACCGCGACTTGGACGTGGGCGACCTCGCTGGTCGACCGGTCCCGCGTCGCGGACCTCGCCGACTGCTGGGCGGCGGCGCTGCGTGCGCTGGTCCGGCACGTCGCGGACCCGAACGCGGGCGGGCACACCCCGTCGGACCTGTCGCTGGACACCTTGACGCAGGACGAGATCGACGAGCTCGAAGCTGAGCTGGGGCTGGAGTGACCGCCCACAACAACGAAGAACGAACCGACTGGCGACCACAGCCAGGAACCCGCGGCCGGGATTTCGGATTGGAGTTTCGATGAGCCCGTCGAGGCTGGAAGACGTACTACCGCTGTCCCCATTGCAAGAGGGGCTGTGGTTCCACGCCCTCTACGACTCCGATGCCGACGAGGTCTATAACACCCAGCTCGTGCTGGAACTGGCCGGCGACGTTGACCCGGAGCGCTTCCGGGCGGCGCTGCGGGTGCTGCTGGCGCGGCACGCGAACCTGCGCGTCGGTTTCCGGCAGCGCAAGGGCGGCCAGCCGATCCAATACGTGGTGCGCGACGTCGAGCCTGCTTGGGAGGTCGTCGACCTGCCCCCGGCGGAGCTGGCGTCGTTCCTGGCCGCCGACCGGGCGCGCCGCTTCGACGTGCGCACCCCGCCGCTGTTGCGATGCACGCTCGCGCGCCTGCCGGACCGGACCTCCCGGCTGGTGATCACGAACCACCACCTGCTGCTCGACGGCTGGTCGGCCCCGTTGCTGATCAACGAACTGTTCGCGCTCTACCGCAGCGGAGACGCGAGCGGACTGCCCCCGGTCACCCCGTACAAGGACTACCTGCGCTGGGTGTCCGAACAGGACCCTGCGGTCTCCGAGCGGGCCTGGCGGAGCGCGTTGGACGGGCTGACCGAACCGACCCGCGTCGCTGAGCCAGGGCGCGCTCCCCAGCTGCCGGAACGGGCCTGGCTGGAGCTGCCCGCCGACGGGATCGACGAGCTGTGCCGACGGCGCGGCCTGACGGTCAACACCCTGGTCCAGGGCGCCTGGGCGGCCGTGCTGGGGCAACTGACCGGCCGTCAGGACGTGGTGTTCGGCGCGACCGTTTCCGGGCGGCCGCCGGAGATCCCCGGCATCGAGACGATGATCGGCCTGTTCATCAACACGCTGCCGGTGCGGGTCCGGCAGGATCCGGCCGCGCCGCTGATCGACAACCTCGTGCGGCTCCAGGACGAACAGTCCGCGCTGCTGTCCCACCAGCACGTGAGCCTCGCCGAATTGCAGCGCGGCGTCGGGGCCGGGCCGCTTTTCGACACGCTGCTGGTGTTCGAGAACTACCCGCTCGATTCGCTGGCCGACGAGGAGGAGAACGAGCCGCGCATCACCGGCGTCGAAGGCGGGGGAGCGACGCACTACCCGCTCGGCCTGATCGTCGCCAAGACCGGCACGACCCTGCAATTCCGGCTCGACCACCGGCCGGAGGAGTTCGACGCCGAGCAAATTCTCCAACGCCTGCGATGGTTCCTGACCGCCGTGGTCGACGACCCGGACCAGCCGTTGGGACAAGTAGAGCTGCTGGACGAATCCGAGCGGCACCGGCTGCTGCGCGAGTTCAACGACGACGAAACCGCCCCCGAAGGCCCGAGCCTGGTCGAGCGGTTCCAAGCGCGGGTCCGGCAGACACCGGATCATCCGGCCGTCGTCCACGCCGGCGGCACAGTCACTTACCGCGAGCTCAACGAGCGGATCAACCGGTTCGCACACCACCTCATCGCCCGCGGTGTCGGGCCGGGCAGCCTGGTCGGGGTCGCCGTGCCCCGGTCCGCCGAACTGGTCACCGCCCTGTTCGCGGTGGTCAAGACCGGCGCCGCCTACGTTCCGGTGGAGCCCGACCACCCCGCCGAACGCATCGAGTACATCTTGCGCGACGCCGGTCCGGATCTGGTGCTCACCACAAGCGAAGTCCGGCTTCCCGCGCAGAACACGCTGTTCTTGGACGAGCCGCTGCCGGAGTACCCGGCCGTCGATCCCGGTGTCCGGGTCGGCGGTGCCGATCCGATGTACGTGCTCTACACGTCGGGATCGACCGGCCGTCCGAAGGGCGTGGTCGTGCCGAGGAGCGCCGTGCTGCACCGTCTGGTCGGCATGCAGCGGGAGTACCGACTGGACGCCGATGACCGCGTGTTGCAGAAGACTCCGGCCGGTTTCGACGTCTCGGTCTGGGAATTCTTCTGGCCGCTGACCGAGGGTGCCACGCTGGTGCTGGCGGCCGACGGCGGGCATCGCGACGTCGACCACCTCGTGTCGGTGATTCGCGAGCATGAGGTAACGACCGTCCACTTTGTACCGCCGGTGCTGCGGATGTTTCTGGAAACCCCGCAAGCGGCGGCATGCACCTCGCTGCGCCGGGTCTTCACAGGTGGCGAATCCCTGCCTGCCGACCTGCAACACCGGGTCTGGCCGACGTTGCAGGCCAGGCTGCACCACCTCTACGGCCCGACCGAGGCCACCATCGACGTCACCTGCTTCGACTGCGACCCCGACGACGTCCAGGATCCGGCCCCGATCGGCCGGCCGGTGCCGGGTGCCCGGCTGTATGTGCTCGACGCGGCGCTGCGTCCGGTTCCGGTAGGTGCCATCGGCGAGTTGTACCTGGCCGGAACGCAACTCGCCCACGGCTACCACCGGCGTACCACGCTGAGCGCGGAACGCTTCGTCGCCGATCCCTTTGGCGCGCCGGGCAGCCGGATGTACCGCTCGGGCGATCTCGCCCGGTGGCGCGCCGACGGCGTGCTGGAGTTCGCCGGGCGGGTGGACGACCAGGTCAAGGTGCGCGGCGTGCGGATCGAACTCGGCGAGATCGAGGCCGTCGCCCGCGAACACCCCGACTGCAACCAGATCGCGGTGGTGGTGCTCGGCGAGCCGGGGCGGGAGCGGCTGACCGCCTACGTCGTCGGCCCGGCCGGACTGCTGCGCGAGCACCTGCGGCGAAACTTGCCGGACTACCTGGTGCCGACGTCGTTCGTCGAGCTCGACGCGTTGCCGTTGACCGCCAGCGGCAAGCTCGACCGCAAGGCCCTGCCCGCCCCGGACGAGGAGTTCTCCGACCAGGGTCGAGCGCCGCGCTCCCTACGCGAGGAAATTCTCTGCGGACTGTTCGCGGAAGTGCTCGGCGTCCCGCGCGTGCACGCCGACGACAGCTTCTTCGAACTGGGCGGGCATTCGCTGCTCGCGACCCGGCTGATCAGCCGGGTCCGGGCGGCTTTCGACGTGGAACTGTCGGTGCGCACGGTGTTCGAGTCGCCGACGGTGGCGAGCCTGGCCGCCCGGCTGGACGGCGCCGCCGAAGCCCGGCCCGCGGTGCGACCGGCGCCGCGCGACGAGCGCATCCCGCTGTCGTTCTCCCAGCAGCGGCTGTGGTTCCTCCAGCAGCTCGAAGGCCCGAGCGCCACCTACAACGTCCCGATGACGCTGCGGCTTTCGGGACCGCTGGACCGCGACGCGTTGCAAGCAGCGATCAGCGATGTCGTGGACCGGCACGAGAGCCTGCGCACGGTGTTCCCGGCGGTCGACGGAACCCCGCACCAACAGGTGGTCGAGCAGCGCCCGGCGCTGCGCGTGCACGACGTCGACCGGCTCGAAGTGCAGCTCGCCGAAGCGGTGCGCGAGCCGTTCGACCTCGGCGTGGAACCACCTCTGCGGGCGAGTCTTTTCGTGCTGGATCCCGAAGAACACGTGCTCTTGGTGCTGCTGCACCACATCGCCAGCGATGGCCGGTCGAGCGGCTTACTGGCACGCGACCTCGCGACCGCCTACGCGGCCCGCTGCGAGGGGTGCGGCCCGAACTGGTCGGCGCTACCGGTGCAGTACGCCGACTACGCGCTGTGGCAACGAGAACTGCTCGGGCGCGAGGACGACCCGGAAAGCCTGGTGGCGCGGCAACTCGGCTTCTGGCGCGAACAGCTCGATGGCGTCCCGGCGGAGTTGAAGTTGCCGACCGACCGGTCCCGCCCGGCCGTGGCCACGAACCGGGGCGACGGCGTGGAATTCGAGCTCGGCCGCGCCGCGCACCGCGCGCTGGCGCGGATCGCCCGGGAGAACCAGGCCAGCGTGTTCATGGTGGTCCAGGGCGCGATCGCGGCCCTGCTGACCCGGATGGGCGCGGGCAATGACATCCCGCTGGGCACCTCGGTGAGCGGCCGGGGTGATGAGGCGCTGGACGAAGTGGTCGGGTTCTTCGTGAACACCCTGGTGCTGCGCACCGACACCACCGGCGATCCGGGCTTCCTGGAATTGCTGGCCCGGGTCCGGCGCACCGACTTGGCCGCCTACGCGCACCAGGACGTGCCGTTCGAGCGGCTGGTGGAGGTGGTCAACCCGGTCCGGTCGATGTCCCGGCACCCGCTGTTCCAGGTCATGCTGGACTTTCACCGCGACGAACACGCGGAGTTCGAACTCGCCGGGCTCGTCGTGGAGCGGGAGCGCAGCGGCACGGACATGGCCAAGGTCGACCTGACCTTCCACGTCGAAGAGTCCTATGCCGCCGACGGCGATCCGGGCGGGGTGCAGGGCGTGCTGGAATTCGCCACCGACCTGTTCGACCGCCGCAGCGCCGAGGCCATCGCGGCGCGCCTGGTCCGCGTTCTCGAAGCGGTGGCGGCCGATCCGCGCACCTCGATCGGCGATCTGGACATCCTGCCCGACGACGAGCGGGATTTCGTGCTGCACGAGTGGAACCGCACCGGCCACGAGGTCGTTGCGGCGACCCTGCCCGAGCTGATCGAGCAGCAGGTCCGCCGCACGCCGGACACGCCCGCCGTGGCCTTCGGCGACACCGTGCTCGACTACGCCGAGCTCAACCGCCGGGCGAATCGGCTTGCCCGGCTGCTGATCGCCCAAGGGGTCGGCCCGGAGCGGTTCGTCGCCATCGCGCTGCCGCGCTCCGTGGAGCTGGTGGTCGCGCTGCTCGCGGTGCTCAAGACGGGCGGGGCGTATCTGCCGCTGGACCCGGCGCATCCGGCTGAGCGGATCGAATTCATGCTCGACGATGTCCGCCCGGTGCTCGCCCTGACCGACCGGGATTTCGCCGGTCGGCTGCCCGGCAGTACCCCGAGGCTGCTGGTCGACGAGCTCGATCTGTCCACAATGGAGACTACAGATCCGGTCCGGGAGCTGGCCGACCGCAACGCCGCGTTCGTGATCTTCACCTCTGGTTCCACCGGCAGGCCCAAGGGCGTCGTCGTCCAGCACGACTCGCTCAACCAGTACCTGTCGTGGGTCCGCTCGGCGTACCCCGCGGTGGCCGGGCGCGCGCTGGTGCACTCGCCGGTGTCTTTCGACCTGACCGTGACCGGCCTGTTCGCGCCGCTCACCACGGGTGGCTGCGCGCAGCTGGTCGAGCTCGACGAATCCGCGCGGCTGACCGAGCAACCCGCGTTCGTCAAGGCCACGCCGAGCCACCTGCCGGTGCTGCTGACGCTGCCGCCGGAGTGCTCGCCGACGCAACAGCTCGTGCTGGGCGGGGAGTCGCTGATGGGCGAGGTGCTGGAGCAGTGGCGGGCCCGCCACCCCCGCGCGACCGTGATCAACGAGTACGGCCCGACCGAAACCACCGTCGGTTGCACCGAATACCGGATCGAACCCGGCGACCCGGTGCCCACCGGAGTGGTGACGATCGGTCGGCCGATTTGGAACACGCAGATGTACGTGCTGGACGCGGCGCTGCGCCCGGCCCCGGTCGGCGTCGAAGGCGAGCTTTACATCGCCGGCGACCTGGTTACCCGTGGCTATCTGAACCGGCCCGGCCTGACCTCGGCCAAGTTCGTGGCCAACCCGTACGGTCCGCCGGGTTCCCGGTTCTACCGGTCCGGCGACATCGCCCGCTGGAACGCCGACGGCATGCTCGAATTCGTCGCGCGGGTGGACGACCAGGTGAAGATCCGTGGCTTCCGGATCGAGCTCGGCGAGATCGAAACCGTCCTCAACCAGCACGCTTCCGTCCGGCATGCCGCCGCGATCGTTCGCGAGGACACGCCCGGCGACAAGCGCTTGGTCGCCTACGTCGTGCCCGAGGGCGGCTGCGATCCGGGCGCGTTGCGCGAGTATGCGTCCGAGCGGCTGCCTGAGTACATGGTTCCGGTCGCGTTCGTGCTGCTGGCCGAGCTGCCCTTGACCGGTAACCGCAAGTTGGACCGCAAGGCCCTGCCTGCCCCGGAGTTCGCGGGCGATGCCGACGGCCGTGGCCCCCGCGACGCCCGTGAGGAAGTCCTCTGCGGGCTGTTCGCCGAGGTGCTGGGCGTGGACTCGGTCGGCATCGACGACGGGTTCTTCGAGCTCGGCGGGCACTCGCTGCTGGCCACCCGCCTGATCAGCCGAATCCGGGCGGAACTCGGCGTGGACCTGGGAATCCGCAGCCTCTTCGAGTCGCCCACCGTCGCCGGCATCGCCGAAGCGCTCGGCACCGCCGAACCGGTCCGCGCGCCGCTGGTGCCGGTGCCGCGACCCGACCGGATCCCGCTGTCCTTCGCGCAGCAAAGGCTGTGGTTCCTGTATCAGCTGGAGGGGCCGAGCCCGACCTATAACATCCCGCTGCTGCTGCGGATTTCCGGCGAACCGGACTTTGCGGCGTTGCGCGCTGCGGTCGAGGATGTCCTTGCCCGGCATGAAAGCCTGCGCACCATCTTCCCGGACGTCGACGGCACGCCGTACCAGCAGGTCCTTGACCCCGCTCCGGTTGTCATCCACCAGACCGGCGACGTGGACGAGGCCGCCCGGTACCCCTTCGACCTGGCGCGTGAGGCCCCGATGCGGGTCGCGGTGTCCCAGACGGGACCGGGAGAACACGTGGTGCTGGTGCTGCTGCACCACATCATCGCCGACGGCGGATCACAGGGGCCCCTCGTGCGCGACCTCGCGGCCGCCTACACCGCACGGGTCGCGGGCAACGCGCCGCAATGGACCTCGCTACCCGTGCAGTACGCGGACTTCACCTTGTGGCAGCGAAAAGTCCTCGGAGACGAGCACGACCCCGCCTCCAGCGCTGCGCGGCAGCTGGCGTTCTGGCGCGAGACCCTGGCCGGAGCGCCGGAGCGGATCGAGCTGCCCACCGACCGTCCCCGGCCCGCCGTCGCGACGTATCGCGGCGACGCCCTGGAATTCGCCGTTGACGCCAGGACACATGCCGCGCTGACCCGGCTCGCGGCGGCGCACGACGCCACGTCGTTCATGGTCCTGCATGCCGCGCTGGCGGCGCTGCTGACCAAACTCGGGGCGGGGGAGGACATTTCGATCGGCACCGCGGTCACCGGTCGCGGCCAGACGGAACTGGACGAGCTGATCGGGTTCTTCGTCAACACCCTGGTGCTGCGGACCGACACCTCGGGCGACCCGGGATTCGTCGACCTGCTCGCCCGGGTCAGGCAGGCGGACTTGGCGGCATACGCGCACCAAGACGTCCCGTTCGAGCGGCTGGTGGAGGCGATCAACCCGGCCCGGTCGCTATCGCATCACCCGCTGTTCCAGGTCGCGTTCGCGTTGCAGGGCGACGATGTCGTCGCCGAACCGGAGTGGCCGGGGCTGCGCGTTGAGGTCGAGGGTGCGGGCGCCGGTGCCGCTAAGGTGGACCTCGCGTTGAGCCTGCGGGAGAACCGCGACGCCGACGGCCAACCCGCCGGGATCGACGGTGTCGTCTCGTATCGAACCGATCTGTTCGAAGAGATCACCGCGCAATCGATCGCCGACCGCTTCACCGCGCTGCTCGTGCAGATCGCGGCCGATCCGCACCGACGAGTGTCCACTATGGATGTCCTGACTGTCGAGGAGCGCCTGGCGCTGTCCGCCGAGCTCACGCAGCCGTGCGACCAGCCGACCTTCCCGGAGCTGTTCGAGCGGCAAGCGGACCTGGTGCCCGGCAATGCCGCCGTCGAGTTCGACGGCGGGGGGTGGACCTACGCGGAGCTCAACGAGCGGGCCAACCGGTTCGCGCACCACCTGATCGCCCTGGGCATCGGCCCAGGTGACGTCGTCGCGCTCGCGCTGCCGAAATCGGGCGAGCTGATCCTGGCGATCATCGCGGTCCTCAAGGCGGGCGCGGCCTACCTGCCGGTGGACGTCGAGTACCCGAGCGAGCGGATCCGGCACCTGCTGGCTGACGCCACGCTCGTCGTGTCCGCCACCGATGTGGCGGTGCCCGGCGCGCCGCTGCTGCTCGATTGCTACCTCGAAAGCCGGGGCTTCGCGGATCAGCCCATCACGAACCCGACCGACACCGACCGGGCGGCGCCACTGCGGGCCGCCTCGGCGGCCTACGTCATCTACACCTCGGGCTCGACCGGAGTGCCCAAGGGCGTCGTGGTCTCGCACGCCGGTTTCGCCACCCTGGCCGGGAACCAAGTCCGCAACTACGGGGTGCGCGGCGACAGCCGCGTGTACCAGTTCGTCTCACCGAGCTTCGACGTGTCGGTGGCAGACCTGTGCATGGCGCTGCTCTCGGGCGGGTGCCTGGTGGTCCCGCAGCGCACGACGACCGGCGCGGAACTGGCCGCAGAGCTGGACGGCAAGCGGATCTCCCACCTGCTCATCCCGGCGTCGGTGCTGGCCACGGTGCCGAAAGTGGAGCTGCCGCACCTGCGGTGCCTCATCACCGGCGCCGAGCCCTGTCCGGCGGAACTGATCGAGTTCTTCGGCCGCGACCGGACCATGATCAACGCCTACGGCCCGACCGAGGCGACCGTGGAGGTCACCTGGGCGCATTGCCGAACCGACATCCACCCGGCACCGATCGGCCGACCGCTGGAAGGCGTTGCGGCCTACGTCCTCGACTCCTACCTGCGGCCGCTGCCGGCCGGCGTGGTGGGGGAGTTGTACGCCGCCGGGCCCGGACTCGCGCAGGGCTACCGGGGCCGGTTCGGGCTGACCGCGCAGCGGTTCGTCGCGAACCCCTACGGTCCGCCCGGGTCCAGGATGTACCGGACCGGTGACCTGGCGCGCTGGCGCGCGGACGGGCGGCTGGAGTACATGGGGCGCGCGGACGACCAGGTGAAGATCCGCGGATTCCGGATCGAACCGGGCGAAATCGATTCCGTGCTGGCCGCGCACCCCGATGTCGAACAGGCGCGGGTGGTGGTGCGTGAGGACCGGCCGGGTGATCTGCGGCTCGTCGGCTACGTGGTCTCGTCCGCCGCGCCGACGGAGCTGCGGGCGCACGCCCGCGACGTGCTGCCGGACTACATGGTGCCGTCGGCGATCGTGGCGGTCGACGAATTCCCGTTGAGCCCTAACGGAAAACTCGACCACACCCGCCTGCCACGGCCCTGCGCGCCCACCGACACGGCCACCAGGAAGCCGCGCTCGCCGCGCGAGGAACTGCTCTGCGACCTGTTCGCCGAGGTGCTGGGACTGGAGTCGGTCGGCATCGACGACGGCTTCTTCGAACTCGGCGGACACTCCCTGATCGCGACCCAGCTGGTCAGCCGCATCCGCGAGGTGCTGGGTGCGGAAATCGGGGTCCAGACGGTGTTCCGCGCGTCCACGGTGGCCGAGCTCGCCGAAAGGCTCGACGAGGGCGGCGATCGCTTCGACGTCATGCTCACCTTGCGCGGCGGCGAGGGGATGCCGCTGTTCTGCATCCACCCGGCCACCGGTCTTTCCTGGTGTTACTCGGGGCTGCTGCGGCACACCGACATGCCGCTCTACGGCCTGCAACTGCGCGGCATGGACGGTCGCGACGCGCTGCCGGAAAGCTTGGAGCGGCTTGCCTCGGATTACGCCGACCAGATTCAGAAGGTCCGCCCGCAGGGGCCCTACCACCTACTCGGCTATTCCCTCGGCGGCAACATCGCCCACGCCGTGGCGGCTGAACTCCAGTCACGCGGCGAGCAGGTGGGAGTGGTGGCGCTGCTCGACTCCTCGACGGCGGATGTCGGCTTGGACGAACAGGAAGTCCTGGGACGCCTGTTCGACGATGTGGTCGGAGACCCCGAGTGCGGCGACTCGTCTCAGCAGCGCTCTCGCATCGCGGCGGCGCTGCGCGACGGCGTGCTCAACGCCCTTCCGGCCGAGCACCTTCCGTCGGCGGTGGATGCGATCGTCAACGCCGTCCGCATCTCGGCGGGTCACTGCCCGAGAGTCTTCGATGGGGACATCCTGCTGGTGACCTCTCGCTCGAACCCCGATCTCCAGCCGGAATGGACACCGCACGTCACCGGCCAGGTGCGGGTGGAGCGAATCGACTGCACCCATGACGAGATGCTGGACCCGGCACCGCTGGCGGAGATCGCACGCCTGGTCACTTCCCTGTGGAGAAGCGATTTCCATTGAGGTGATCTCAGTGGATTTTGCCGTGTTCGTGGCGGGTGAGGGTGAGCGCGGCTTGGACGATGGTGGTGATCTTGCGGGGGCTGGCGGTGATGTGTTGGAGGGTGCGCCAGCGTTGGGTGAGCAGGGCGAAGCCGCGTTCGCAGAGTGCGCGTAGGCCTCTGAGCAGGGCGTTGTAGGTTTTGTTGTCGATATCCAGTGGGCAGCCCTTGGGGGCGCTTTTGCTGTGTTTGATCGGGGTGAACACCCCGATGCCGGAGCCCTGGAATCCGCCGTCGCCCAGGGTCGGTAGGTCGAGTTCGGAATAGGCCCAGTACAGGGCGCCCAGGACGTGCTCTTGGGCGCTGGTGCTGTCGTGGATGCTGCCGGGTTCCACCGGTGAGGTCCACAGTGGGAATCCGGTGGGGTCGGTGATCATCAGGACGTTGCCGCCCTGGGTGTGGTGTTTGCCGGAAAACCACCGGTCGATGAGGATGCCGTTTTTGTTCTCGGTGGTTTCGCCGAGGCGGTCGGTGCTGAACAGTTTGCCGTCCACCATGACGTAGGCCGCCCCCTGCCCGGCGGCGTCTTCGAGTGCTTCGTGCAGATCAGGGGCCTGATCGGCGAGGACGTCGATGACCTCGTCGATATAGCGGTACCCGGTGGCGCGGCCGATGTTGTTGTCCCTGGCCAGTTTCGGGATCGGGGTGCGGTCGAGGAACCACCGCAGCCCCAGAACCGCCTGTTTGAACGGGGTCAACGCCCGTCGCCCGCGCGGGGTGAGGCGCCGGCGGCGTTCGGCGGCCAGCAGCCGCGACAGGTAGTGGGTGAGTTCGTCGTCGACATCGAGCGTGGCAGTATAGGTAATCACGTGGGGTCCTTGGTAACGAAGACGATCTTGTAGCGAGACCTTCTTCTACCAGGACCCCACGTCCTGTCTTCACAACCCCCTGCTCACAAGCCTCCCGCACCCCGCCCCCATTTCTCTGAGATCACCTCATTGAAATCGCCCGGAATGGGCGGAAAGGGGTGCGATATTGGCCTGATAAGGCGTCTTTCTAAGGTCGAGACCATGCCCGACTCGTTCACCGTCGAGTCGCCGTTCGTGCGCCGGGCCCGGCGCACCGATCGGCGGTTCCGGCTGTTCTGCTTCCCGCATGCCGGTGCCGGCGCGGCGGCGTTCGCCGAGTGGCCGGAGCACCTGCCACCGGAGGTCGAGCTGACCGCGCTCCAGCTGCCCGGCCGGGAGGACCGGATCGGTGAACCGCCGCTGACGGACTTCGCGGTCGCGGTGCGCACGCTGGGACTGACGATGCGTCCCTACCTACAGGGCTCGTTCGCGTTCTTCGGGCACAGCGGCGGCGCGCTGCTGGCCTTCGAACTGGCCAGGGCGCTGCGCAAACGAGGCGGACCGCAGCCGGCGCACCTGCTGCTCAGCGGCCAGGTCGCGCCGGACGAACCACCGGTGGCCGAGCCGATCCACGCGTTGCCGGACGACGAGTTCATCGCTGCGCTCCGTGCTCTCGGCGGCACCGCGCGGTCGGTCGTCGACGATCCCGAGCTGATGCGCGTGTTGCTTCCCGCGTTACGGGCGGACTTCACCCTCGGCGAGCACTACGAGTTCCGCCCCGAACCGCCGCTTGACTCCGCGCTCACGGTGCTCGGCGGGCGCGACGACGAGCGTGCTCCTGAGGACGCGATGCGGGCGTGGCAGAAACAGACCAGCGGTGCTTTCCGGATCCGCATGTTCCAGGGCGGCCACTTCTACCTCAATGACCAGGTCGCGGAGCTGACCGAGGAGATCGGCCGGGTCCTCCTCGGCGGAAAGCAGTAAGGAGGGTCCGGCTCGATGTCGAGCGAGTTGATGGCGGATCTTGCCGAAGCGGTCCGGGCGCAGCCCGGCGTCGCCGATGTCGCCTGCGCGGTCCGAAAAGAGGCGCGGACGGTGCGCACCGAGCAGGCACCGACCGCCCCCGAGCCGGTCCCGGAAACGGGGAGCGACGGCTTGCCGCTCGCAGAGGTGCACGGCGGCGAACTACCGGCTGATCCAACCGCGCCCAAGACGCTGGCGCAGGCGTTGCGGCTGGCCGCCGAACTCGCGCCGGACCGGGGCACGGTCTTGCTCACCGCAGAAGGCGGTGAGAGCTTCCAGAGCTATGCCGAGCTGTTCACGGAGGCGCGAGAACTGCTCGCCGGGTTGCGAAAAAAGGGCCTCCTGCCCGGCGATTCCGTGCTGTTCCAGTTCGCCGACAACCGCAACTTCGTTACCGCGTTCTGGGCGTGCGTGCTCGGCGGATTCGTTCCGACGCCGTGCGGCGTGCCGCTCGGCTTCGACCGGGAGAACGCGGGCACCCGCAAGCTGCGCAACGCGTGGGAACTCCTCGAACACCCGGTGGTCCTGACCGACAGCGGACTGCTCGACGCGGTCAACGGGCTCGGCCAGAGCTGGCACGCGGAATTCACGGCGTACTGCAACGAGGAACTGCGCAAACCTTCAGCACAGCCCGACCTTTTCCCGGCCGAACCGGACGATCCGGTCGTCCAGCTGCTCACCTCGGGCAGCACCGGCGTGCCCAAGTGCGTCCGGCACGCCAACGCCAGCATCGTCGCCCGGACGCTGGCCAGCGCCGCAGCCAACGGCTTCGACGAGCACGACGTGTCGCTGAACTGGATCCCGTTGGACCACGTCGGCGGCGTGATCATGCACAACGTCGGCAACGTGGTGCTGCGGAACCACCACGTCAACGCCGAAACCGATGCCTTCCTGGCGGATCCGCTGGTGTGGATGGACTGGGTGCACCGGTTCCGGGTGACCAACACCTGGGCCCCGAACTTCGCGTTCTCGCTGTTCAACGACAACGCCCACCGGGTCGCCGACCGCGACTGGGACCTGTCCTGCCTGCGGCATATCTGCAACGGCGGCGAAGCCGTGGTGACCCGCACCGCGCAGCGGTTCCTGGAGGTCCTGCGCCCCTTCGGGTTGCCCGCCGACTCGTTGCTGCCGACCTTCGGGATGTCGGAGATCGCCTCCGGAACCATCTACTCGACGCTCTCCGGCGACGATCCGACACAGGGCACCATCAGCGTCGAGAAGACCTCGCTAGGCGGCCGGTTGCGGGTGGTCGAGCACCGGGACACCCCCGAGGTGATCACCTTCACCGAGGTCGGCAGGCCACTGCCGGGTTTGCGGATGCGGATCGTCGACGACCGGAACCGGCCGTTGCCCGAGGACCACGTGGGGCGGTTGCAGTTCTCCGGCAGCACGATGATGACCGGCTACTACCGCAATCCGGAGGCCAACCGGAAGTCCTACACCGAGGACGGCTGGTTCAACAGCGGCGACCTCGGCTTCATCCACGACGGCCGGCTGACATTGACCGGCCGGGACAGCGACCTGATCGTCGTGCAGGGCGTCAACTACCTGAACTTCGACATCGAGTCGATCGTCGAGCAGGTGCCCGGCACCGAGGTGACCTTCGTGGCCGCGTGCGGCGATTCCGGGGCCGGTGCCGAAACCGAGAAGCTCGTGGTCTTCTTCGTACCGACCTCGCCGGACGTGGCAGGCACGGTGACGCGAATCAAGGCGCGGCTGGCCGATGAGATCGGTCTCCAGCCGCACCTTGTCGTCCCGGTCGAGCGCAGCCGGTTCCCGAAGACCAACAGCGGGAAGATCCAGCGCTCCCAGCTCATCGCCGACCTGCACGCGGGGAAGTTCGACGACGCCTTGCGCGATCTCGTCGACGCGCCGGACGAGCCGGTGGACAGTTCGGAGTGGTTCTTCGAACGGGTGTGGACCGAGCAGTCCATTGTGGAGACCGATCGCGCCGAGGGCGTCCGCGTGCTGTTCGCCGACGAGGAGCACGAGCAGCGATTCGGCCAGCACACCGTGGTCGTGGTGCCGGGAACGCGATTCTCCCAAAATGACGGGCGTTTCTCCATTGACCCCGAGAACTCGTCGCACTACCACGACCTGTTCGCGGCGGTGCGCCAGCAGTTCGGTCCCGTCGACACCGTCCTGCACGCCTGGGCAGCCGCGCCGAGCCCGAACCTGGACGCCGGGCTGCGCGCCGGTCCGTACTCGGTGCGGCTATTGCTCGCCGAGTTGGCGTCCGGCGCGGACGGCCCCGCCGTTCTGGTGTTCACGGCCAATGGGCTGTGGGTTCGGGAAGGCGACGCCGTAGACGTGCCCAAGTCGGCCTTGCCGGGGCTGGTGCGCACGGCCGTTGCCGAGGGCACGGTGCCGTTGCTGCGTCAGGTGGATCTGCCCGCTGAAAACCCCGAGCGGTGGGCCGGGATCGTCCGGTCCGAGCTGGCGGCCGCGCCCGATGCCGACGTGGTCGCGCACCGAGCAGGAATCCGGCTGGTGCCGAGGTTGCGCCCGGTGCCGCTGGACCTGGACGGCGCCCCGGACCTGGTCCAGGGCGGGGTGTATGCGATCACGGGTGGTCTCGGCGGCATCGCGTACCAGATCGCCGAATACCTGCTCGCCACCTACCAGGCGCGACTGCTGCTGATCGGGCGCAGCCCGATCAGCGAGGGTTCTGTGAAGGCGGAGCGGCTGGCCGACCTGCGAATGCTCGGCGAGGTCGAGTACCGGTCGCTCGACATCGGCGACACGGCCGCGCTGCACAGCGCCGTCGCGCAGGCCGAGCGGCGGTGGGAGCGCCCACTGTCCGGCATCCTGCACCTGGCCAGCAATGACGTGTCGCAGCAGTGGGCCCGCCTGGAGGAGCACACGGTGGCTCGCGCCTCGCGCATCGAGTTCGCCGAGACATACCGGGCGAAGGTGCACGGCACGATGGCCATCGCCGAGGTTCTGCGGAACCGGCCGGACACGCTGCTGGTGCTGTTCTCCTCGGTCAACGGCGAATTCGGCGGCAGCTCCTTCGGCGCGTACTCCTCGGCGAACAGCTTCCTGAACGGCTTCGCGGATTACTGGGGCCGCGAGCAGGGCCGCCCGGTACGTTGCTTGTCGTGGAGCATGTGGACCGGCAGCGGCATGAACCAGGGCAGCCCGTCAGCGGCGGCGGCCTCGCGGGGTTTCGTGCCGATCGACGACGCCGGCGGCCTCGCTTCGCTGCTGGCGGCGCTCGGCCAGGAACGCGTCAACCTGCTGATCGGCCTGGACCGGCGCAACGAGCACATCGTCGCCGAACTCGCGCCGGAACACCTGCGCAGCACGGAGATCGTGGTGGCCTACAGCGGCGACGTGGTGGAGGAGCAGGTGCTACGGACGCAGGCGGCGTCGGTGCTCGCGCGCAGCGAGGTGCCGGTGCGGTTCACGCACGTCGCGCAGATCCCACGGGATCCGGCCGGGGCGGTCGATCAGGCGGCGCTGTTGGCGGTGGCGCGGGCGGAGTCGCAGCGGGGACGGCGCAAGTACGCCGAGCCGGAGACCGAACTGGAGCGAAAGCTGGCCGCGATCTGGGGCGACGTGCTCGGTCACGAGCGGATCGGCCGGGACGACGCGTTCTTCGAACTGGGCGGCAATTCCCTGCGCGCGGCGCAACTCGTCGCCCGGATCAACGGTTCGCTACCGATGCGCGTGGCGGTCCACCAGCTCTACGACCACCCCACGGTCGGCCGCCTGGCCAAGGTGCTCGAAGCGTCGCGCTAGGCGAATGACCGGTCAGCTCAGGAGAGAGGAAACAACCAGATGACGAACCCGTTCGAGGACCCCGAGGGCCGCTACGTGGTGCTGGTGAACGACGAAGGCCAGCACTCCCTGTGGCCGACGTTCGTCGAGGTCCCGGCCGGCTGGACGAAGGTCCACGGCGAAGACACCCGGGACGCCTGCCTGGCCTACGTCGAGGAGAACTGGACGGACCTCCGCCCGAAAAGCCTCATCGAAGCGATGGGACGCTGATGCCGAAGGACCGTCGATTTCGCGCGAAATCGACGGTCCCGCCCCAGGGCTGGTGGCGATTTCGCGCGAAATCGCCCCCACCCCCAGGGCGACCGACACCCGATCAGGGGCCCGGAGGAGTCGCTAGCGCCTGAAGCGCCCGTCTTTGATCGCCTGCACGAACGCAGCGACGTCGACCGCGAGCGCCGGGCCGTTCGGGTCCTTGGAGTCCCGAATCAGGCCACGCGGCCTAGATAACTCGACACACGTTTGCAGGTTCTGGCTTCGGCTGGATTTCTGCCAAAGGTAACGGTCATTCACTGCGTACCTCCACTCTCTTGATCGCTTCATGAAGCAAAATCCTGGACTGCCTCACGTCCAGAGCGCTCTCGGCGACCTGATCCACCGCATGCTGGTAAGCCGTGATGTCGCCGTATTCGTGCAAGAACAGTCCCGAACGTCGATTCTCCAGCACTACCACAGGGTCGAGCTTGTACTGCTTGATCAGCAAGAAGCCGCCTTCGAGCGAGGGATTCCATCCGCTGCTGTGCGGCACGATTCGGCAGACGATGTTTGGCCGTTTGCTCATGTCGAGCAGATACTTCAACTGGTCGAGCATCGTGTCACGGCCTCCGACAGCTTGGCGGAGGGCTCCCTCGCCCACCAAGGCGAGAAAGTGAGCGGGTCTGTCTCGGGTGATGACGTCCTTGCGGCCGATCCGGATTGCGGCGCGGGTTGCGATCTCCCCGGCCGGAACACCGCCTCCGGACATGATTGCTCGGATGTAGCCGCTGGTCTGCAACAACCCGGGTATCAGCAGCGGCGCTACTTCGGTGATCTCTGAAGCGTTCTGCTCGTAATCGACCAGCGCCGAGAGTTGCTGTTTCTGATCCGGCAGTCGGGTCGCCACCCATTGCGGGGCGTCGGTACCGTAAGCGAGGGACACGATTTCCTCGTACCTGTCACCGAGGACGCCCAGCGCGGTGAGTATCTGCGCGACTTGCTCGGGTTTTGGTGTTCGTTCGCCCGTCTCCCAGCGCGACAGGACTCCGGCGTCGCGGCCGAGCATGGATGAGAACTCGCGCAGTTTGAGCCCTCGATCTTCGCGGGCCTGTCGCAGGGCACCACCAAGTGCACGTGCTTTTGGTGTTCTGGCCATCTATCGGCTCCATGTCGTCGACGGCAACCGGCTAACGAGTGCTACGCCAGCGTCACATTACTCGTTGCGATCATGGTAACACTTTGCGTTAGTTGTCACCGTTGTCGGATCCTGGGACAACAACCTCGATCAGCGATTAGTCCCAAGTCGGAGGTGTCATGTCCGAACTGGAGGAGTGGCCACGGTGGCTTCCTTCGCCTGGATTGCGAGCACTGGAAACACATTTCGTACCGCACCCCGGCCAGCACGGTGTGTGCGGCGCTGAGGTGATGTGGGCGGACGTCGGGCATCCGACGACAACTCGTCCACGTTGCGCCTGGTGCGTGCGAATCGCCAAGGCGCAGACCCGGCTGCGGCATCCGTCGAACTCGGCTCGGCGGCGGGTTCGGCCGAAACCGGGTGCTGGGCGGGTTCGGGAGTGCGTGAAGCGCAATCACGTTCGGTGACTTACTCAACCATCGGTCCATTGCGGCCGGCCGACGAAAGGGGCTGCCATCCGGCCACAAGCTATGCCTCCGCCCGATCCTGTTCCCTTGTAAAAGGTCAGGCCGCGCTGTTGGCGGTGGCGCGGGCGGAGTCGCAGCGGGGGCGGCGCAAGTACGCCGAGCCGGAGACCGAACTGGAGCGAAAGCTGGCCGCGATCTGGGGCGACGTGCTCGGTCACGAGCGGATCGGCCGGGACGACGCGTTCTTCGAACTGGGCGGCAACTCCCTGCGCGCGGCGCAACTCGTCGCCCGGATCAACGGGTCGCTCCCGATCCGTGTGGCGGTTCACCAGCTCTACGACCACCCCACGGTCGGCCGCTTGGCCAAGGTGCTCGAAGCGTCGCGCTAGGCGAATGACCGGTCATCACAGGAGACCGGTCATCTCAGGAGAGAGGAATCAACCAGATGACGAACCCGTTCGAAGACCCCGAAGGCCGCTACCTGGTGCTGGTCAACGACGAGGGCCAGCACTCCCTGTGGCCGACATTCGTTGAGATCCCGGCCGGCTGGACGAAGGTCCACGGCGAAGACACCCGGGACGCCTGCCTGGCCTACGTCGAGGAGAACTGGACGGACCTCCGCCCGAAAAGCCTCATCGAAGCGATGGGCCGCTGACGCCGAAGGACCGTCGATTTCGCGCGAAATCGACGGTCCCGGCGCGGGGCTGGCGGCGATTTCGCGCGAAATCGCCCTCACGCCCAAGGTGACCGAAACCCAAGCAGGGTTCCCGGCTAGTGCTCGAAGCGCCCGTCCTTGATCGCCTGCACGAACGCGGCGACATCGATCGCGAGTGCCGGGCCGTTCGGGTCCTTGGAGTCCCGGATCAGGCCCCGCGGCCTAGATATTAATAAGTTGGACGGTGTGGAGTCCGCGGCCTGAGGGATTCCGGGCGCCTTGACGTGATTCGCCGCGCCTTTCGAGGGGGGTTGGGGCTGTGGGAGGTTCCGTGTTGGATGGGCCATCCCCGCGATCGGTGGAGTGTGGGGGCTGCGTTCCGGAGGTCAAGCCCGGCCTGGCGGCCGCCTCTTCGAGGTTTCAGGCTTGACATCCGGCCCACAGCCCCGGTTCGGCTTTGTATCGCGGGGATGGCCCCGGAGTGGGCTGGCACATCGGGCAGGTCGCGTTGCGGGGCGGCGGATTCGGCCGTGGCTGGGACTGGTGCCGGTCGGCTTGTGGTTGTTTCGTAAGGGGTTTTGATCGGTCGTGATGAGGGGCGCCTTCGGCGTGGCGTGGAGGCGTCTTCGGCGTGACGTACGGGCGTGTGCTGAGGGGCGCCTTCGGCGTGTGGTGGAGAGTTTTTGTTGTGGGGTAGGGGTTTTCACCTGATCAAGCGATGTTGAAAAGCGTGCGAATGGGTGTTCGAATCTGAGAGAATGGAGGCATGGCACCGTTGACGGACACCCAGGATCCGAACGTGGAGATGATGTCTTCGCGGTCGTCTGCGGTGTCGTGCTCGGATGCCGAGCTCATCGCCCGGATTCAGCGCTGTGAGCAGACCATGCGGGTGGCGATGATGGAGCAGTTGCAGGTGATCGCCGAGGCGGACCGGCGGGGGCTGCACGCCGACCGTGGCGCGAGGTCGATGCAGGTGTGGTTGCGGGAGCTTCTCAATATCGACCACCGGGATGCCAAGACTCGTGTGAAGGTCGCCCACAACGTTGAGGACCGGGCCTCGTTGTATGGCGAGACGATGCCCGCTGAGCTTCCCGAGACGGCTGCTGCTTTGTCGGAGGGGCGATCAGTCTTGAGCACGCGCGCGTGATCGTGGCGGGCGTGCACCGGCTCCCGGAGTACGCCCGTTGCCACAGGGTGGGGGAGGTCGAGGCGACCCTGGCCGGGTACGCCCGCCAGGTGCCGCCGCGTGAGCTGGAGACAATCGCCGAACGGATCAGGTATCTGTTCGATCAGGACGGGGCCTACCAGGACGAAGAGGGCCAGCACGAGGCGCGGGAATTGCACTACGCGACCGCTCGGGACGGGATGATGGTCATCAAGGCCCGGCTGGACCGCGAGACCGGGGCCAAATTCGCCGCGCTCATGGAACCGCTGGCCGCACCGTGTCCGGAATTCGACGGGGAGAAGGACTCTCGCAGCGTCGGGCAGCGCAATGCCGACGGCTTCGCCGCGTTGCTCGATCTGGCCATCGATTCCGATGGGGTGCCGCGTGCCGGTGGGCAACGGCCGCACCTGACGATCACTATCGACTTCGAGGATCTCAAGCGCGGGCTGGGCTTCCTCGACGAGCACGGCATGCCCGGCACCCTCAACACCGAACGCGCCATCACCGCCGAGAACGCCAGGCACATCGCCTGCGACAGCGAGGTACTGCCGATGGTCCTCGACGGCGACGGGCTTCCCCTGGACGTCGGCCGGGCCAAGCTGACCGCACCCCCGCACATCCGGGCCGCGCTGCTTCAGCGAGACGGTGTCTGTTCGTTTCCCGGTTGCGACCGGCCGCCGGGAACCCCCGACGCCCACCACCTCGTGAGCTGGATCGATGGTGGCCCCACCGAACTGGCCAACATGACAATGCTCTGTGGCCACCACCACCGCGCCGTGCACAGTCAGCGGTGGGAGATCGAGATGCGCGACGGCAGACCCGTCTTCGTCCCACCGGCCACAGTGGACGTTAATCGAAGACCGAGACCGGGCGGCAAGGCGCTGCCTGCCCAGCATCGCGAACACCTCCGGGACCTCATCCCCACGCCGCGGGACCCGGCGGGCGAAACGTGCTGGGCGCGTTCCGAAGCGGCGGTCAGCTGACCGCCGCCGTGGACTTCGCGGCTACACTGACCCGCCATCCGACCGCCCAGCACAGCCCACCCCTGCACGGCCGCAGCCAGCCGTCAGGAGGCATTCGTACCGCTGCGGCGCAGTGCCCGGCGGGCTCGTCCGGCACCAGCCGGGTCAGCAGGTGAAGATCGGGTAGATCACTCACCAACTCTGGCGACAGCTGTGGCGGTTCTCGGTTTCAGCGCTCCGCGAAGCTTGTAGATGAGCCCTTTTGCTGGGTTTTGAGAGTTAAACGCGCAAGAATTATGGTGCGTGTCGGGGTGCATGGTGTAACGGGCGGGATGTCTGACTCATAATACTGGCGCGATGGTCGTTTCGGCCTAGTCCGAGTGTGTGAGCTGATTGGGTGGTTTGGTGTCTGTGCTGGTGCCGGAGGAGGTGCGGCGGCTTTTTCAGGTGTTGACGGGTGAGGATATGACGGATGCGGATGAGGATGCGTTGTTTGCGGTGGCGGAGCGGTTGGAGTCGGGTGCGGTGGCGGTGGAGGTGTTGGGTCCGGTGGTGGGGGAGGTGGTGGGGCGGGTGCGGGGTGGGTTTTCGGGGAAGGCGGCGGATCGGTTTGCGGATCGTTTGGCGGGGTTTGTTCCGGTGTTGGAGTCGGGTGGTGTGGGGTTGCGGGAGTTGGCGGGGTTTGTGCGGAATCTGGCGTTGCAGGTGCAGTATTTGAAGTTTGTGACGGTGGGTGGGTTGGTGTTGTTGGTGGCGGAGGTGGCGTGGGCGGTGGCGATGGCGGGTCCTACGGGTGGGGCGAGTATGGCGTGGTTGGCGGCGCGGTTTGCGGTGATGCGGTTGGTGTTGTCGCGATGGTGGGGTCAGTTGTTTATGCGGTTGGCGATGGCCCAGATCGTAGGGATCGGGCTTCAGGTGGTGATTGATGGCGGGGCGCAGGGTGTGCAGTTCGCGTTGGGGACGCGGAAGAAGTGGGATGGCGATCTGACCACGATGGCGGTGGGGGTGGGGGCGTTTACCGGGCTGTTGGTGGTGCCGCTCTCGGCGTTGGGCAATGTGGTGGGTAACGCGGTCACCAAGGTGTTGGTGCGGGGTCTGGGTGATGGGATCGATGTTGAGGTGTTGGCGGCGGCGGCGCGGCAGGTGGCGGAGAAGCACGCGCAGCAGTACTCGGTGGCGTCGATCGCGCGCTTCGCCGATGTGGTGTCCAAAAATCTCGATGACTATACGGGGATGTCGGTGCGGGCGATGTGGGCGGCGCGGTTTGGTCATGGGCTGGGGGAGTCGCTGGAAGAGGGCTTGACCGAGATGCTGGGCGAGGCCGGGTACGGCGCGATCAGCGGTCAGGGGGCGCAGTGGAATCCGTTCTCGTTCACCGCCGGGTTGTCTGAAGCGGTGGGTTCGGGAATGGGGAAGTTGACGGGGTTGGCGGTGCGGGGCGAATTGACTCCGGCGGGGCGGGCCCGGGATGCCGGTGGGGAGAAGGATCCCGGCAGCACAGAATCGGACACGTCAGAGGAGTTGAAGTCCGATTCCGGCTCGCAGCTGAGGGAAAAGCCTGGCGCTCCGAGCAGCGCGACCGACGTGCACGTCACAAAGCAATTGCCGAGTTCCGAAGCAGTAACCACCGACCTGAAACCGGGTCCGGGCTCGATTGGCACGGGTCCGGATTCGTTGCGGGACCAGGACAGGCCGGGCACGCCGCCCCCACAGTACAGCCCGCCCCAGGGCGACGAGATTTTCCGCAGCGATGCGTTGAGTTCCGACGGTACGACAGGGGCGGCGGATTCCCGTGTCGGTATGCCCCCTGCTTACAGCCCGATTACTGGCGATGACCACGCCGGATTCGCATCGTCTGACGCGCAGAGCACCGGTCGTAGCGGCACTGGGCAGCATCGGGGTGGCTCCTTGGTTTCCGATGGTGCGGCCACGTGGGGGGAGTCCGGTGCCAGCACACCATCGGCACCTAGCCCGGACGTTGCCGGTAACCCTGATCTAACGTCTGCTGTGGACGGTACGGGTGCGTCTGTGGCGCGTTCGGCTCCGGAGTCGGTACCGGGTTCCCCGAACCCCGTCCACTCGGCGAGTACTGGCAGTGCCGCCAAGGGCGGGGATCCTGATCTCGATTCGCCATCCAACGATGAGGTGGTTTCCGCGTCCTACTCCGAAGCCATGTTGCCGGGACAGGAGGCCGCGTGGGATGGAGCGACCAAGTGGGCCGGTTCGGGGCTGGATGTTCTGGCGCGTTCGTCGACGACTGTTCCTGCGGGGGCAAGCGAGGGGGCGGGTGCGGAGACGGCTGATCGTGGCGTTGTACCGGAGTGGACGGCACCGGATCTCCGTAGGGAAGTTCAATGGGCTCGGTCGGTGGGTGGGCCGCGTGCAGCGGCGGTGCAGATTGTGCAGGGCACGCATGATGTGGTGGCGCTGGCGCGGGAGGACGCGGAGGTGTCGTTGGATGATGTGGTGGCCTTGGTTGCGGCGAAGGTTGATGAGGTGGGTCGTGCCGCGGCGGTGCGGTTTTCCCTGGAGTTGGCGGCCAGGCTTGATACCCGAGGGACGGGGCTGGGGGTTCGCGCCGGAGCGGAGCCGAGCTTTCCGGACGAGATTGCGGTGTTTGAGGATTCCACGGGCAGCGGTCAGGCCGCTGGTGTGATCGGGGAGTCGGCGGATGATCCCTTGCCCCCGGGGCCGGAGCCGACCGCTGAGTCTGCACTGGATGGGATGGATGTCGGGGGGCTGGGGCCGGCCGATGGCGCGGGGCTGGGTAGTGCGGAGTGGGCGGAGTCGGTCCCAGAGTCGGGTTTCCCGATTTTGCCGGAGATTGCGGGCGCCGGTGGGTTTGGTGAGGTGGGGGCTGATGGGGGGCTGTCTGGAATTGAGCCTTGGTCGTGGGGTGTTGATGAGATGCCGGGTTCGGGTGGCCTTGATCTGGCGGCGGGTGCTGGGGATGTGAACCTGGTTGAACTGGAATTCTTCGACTTCGATGTGGGCGTGGCTGAACTTGATAATGGGGCGGTGGATGCGCTGGCGGAAGGTGCTGCGACGGCGCTGTGGGCGGAGTCGGTGCCAGAGTCGGGTTTCCCGATTTTGCCGGAGATTGCGGGCGCCGGTGGGTTTGGTGAGGTGGGGGCTGATGGGGGGCTGTCTGGAATTGAGCCTTGGTCGTGGGGTGTTGATGAGATGCCGGGTTCGGGTGGCCTTGATCTGGCGGCGGGCGTTGGGGATGTGAACCTGGTTGGACTGGAATTCTTCGACTTCGATGTGGGCGTGACCGAACTTGATAACGGGGCAGTGGATGCGCTGGCGGAAGGTGCTGGGAATTCGCGGCGGTTTGAGCGCGAACCGGAAGCGAAACGCGTACAGGAGGCGGCGCGGGTGGAGGCGCGTCGTGCTCGTGATGCGGGTGAGCCCTACATCGCTCTAGCGCTGGGGCAGAAGTTCGGCAAGAGCAAGGAATGGGGGCGGCTGCGGCTTGGGGAAATCCGGGATGAGGGCGGTGCGACCAGTTTGGCTTCGCGGGGGCAGGAGCTGGCGGATGTGCGGGAGGCGGCGCGGGTGGAGGCGCGTCGTGCTCGTGATGCGGGGGAGCCCTATACCGGTGCTGCGTTGGGGCAGAAGTTCGGCAAGAGCACGGCGTGGGGGCAGCAGCGGCTTGTGGAAATCCGGGATGAGGGTGGTGCGACCAGTTCGGCTGTGCGGGAGCGGGAGGTGGAGCGGTTCCGGGAGGTGGAGCGGTTGCGGGAGGCGGCGCGGGTGGAGGCACGTCGTGCTCGTGATGCGGGGGAGCCCTATACCGGTGCTGCGTTGGGGCAGAAGTTCGGCAAGAGCACGACGTGGGGGCAGCAGCGGCTTGCGGAAATCCGGATTGAGGGTGGTGCGAGACGGTCGGATTCGCTGGAGCGGGGGCTGGATTCACGGTCGGCGGCTCTGGTGTTCGGGGAGTCCGTAGGCAGTGGTGAGGTCGGTAGTGCGGCGGACGATTCGTCGTGGGCTGTGGGGGATTCTGGCGGTGGGGGGCTGGGTTCGATTGCGGTGAGCAGTGGTCGTAAGCGGGGTCGTGATGAGGATTCGGGAGACGAGGGTGCGGGGCGCAGGCCGGTGGGGCGTGTGGGTGGTGCGGTGGATCGGGCGGCTGAAGTGGTAAACGCGGCCGGAGTGTTTGATGGGGTGGGCTTGGGTAGTGCGGAGGTGGTGGATGAGGTGGCGGGTGCTGAGGGGTGGTGGGCTCGTGGTGGTGTGTCGGCGGAGGGGGCTGTGTCGGCGGATTTGTTCGATGTGGAGTGGGCGGAGTCGGGCGGGGAGGAGGGTTTTGCGGTTATGCCGGAGTTTGTGGGTGCGGATGATCGTGGTGTGGGGGCGTGGGGTTCGTTCGTCGAGGGTGCTGAAGTGTTGCCGGTGGGATCCGGTGATGAAGCGGCGGATTCGGACCTGGGAGCGGTGGAGGAGGTCGGGCGGCCGGGACGAGCCGAGTTGGTGAACGAGGCGGCGCGGGTGGAGGCGCGTCGTGCTCGTGACGCGGGTGAGCCCTATTCCGGTGCTGAGTTGGGGAAGAAGTTCGGCAGGAGTACGTCATGGGGGCATCAGCGGCTTGGGGAAATCCGGGATGAGGGCGGTGCGACCAGTTCGGCTGTGCGGGAGCGGTTGCGGGAGGCGGCGCGGGTGGAGGCGCGTCGTGCTCGTGATGCGGGTGAGCCCTATACCGGTGCTGCGTTGGGGAAGAAGTTCGGCAAGAGCGAGTCTTGGGGCAAGGCTCGGATTGCGGAAATCACGAGCGGTGTGGCCCAGCGAGCCTTGCGGGAAAATGAGCTGGAGTTGGCGCGAGAGCGGGAGGCAGGGCGTGCGGAGGCGCGTCGTGCTCGTGATGCGGGTGAGCCCTACACCGCTGCGGAATTGGGGGAGAAGTTCGGCAAGAGCAAGGCGTGGGGTGGGCGGCTGCTCGCGGAAATTAGGGCTGAGGGTGGTGCGACCAGTTCGGCTGTGCGGGAGCGGGAAGGGGACCGGTTGCGGGAGGCGGCGCGGGTGGAGGCGTGTCGTGCTCGTGATGCGGGTGAGCCCTATACGGGTGCTGCGTTGGGGGAGAAGTTCGGCAAGAGCAAGGCGTGGGGGCAGCATCGGCTTGGGGAAATCCGTGATGAGGGCGGTGCGACCAGTTCGGCTTTGCGGGGACAGGAGTGGGCGGACGCGCGGGTGGCGGCGCGGGTGGAGGCGCGTCGTGCTCGTGATGCGGGTGAGCCCTATACCGCTGCTGCGTTGGGGGAGAAGTTCGGTAAGAGCGTGGTGTGGGGTTGGCGGAGGCTTGCGGAAATCCGGATTGAGGGTGGTGCGAGACGGTCGGATTCGCTGGAGCGGGGGCTGGATTCACGGTCGGCGGCTCTGGTGTTCGGGGAGTCCGTGGGCAGTGGTGAGGTCGGTAGTGCGGCGGACGATTCGGCGGACTTGTCCGATGTGGAGTCGGCGGAGTCGGGCGGGGAGGAGGGTTTTGCGGTTATGCCGGAGTTTGTGGGTGCGGATGATCGTGGTGTGGGGGCGTGGGGTTCGTTCGTCGAGGGTGCTGAAGTGTTGCCGGTGGGATCCGGTGATGAAGCGGCGGATTCGGACCTGGGAGCGGTGGAGGAGGTCGGGCGGCCTGGAAGTGCCGAGTTGGTGAACGAGTCGGCGCTGGTGGAGGCGCGTCGTGCTCGTGATGCGGGTGAGCCCTATACCGGTGCTGCGTTGGGGGAGAAGTTCGGCATGAGCTCGGCGTGGGGCAAGGCTCGGATTGCGGAAATCAGGGGCGGTGTGGCCCAGCGAGCCTTGCGGGGAAATGAGCTGGAGTTGGCGCGAGAGCGGGAGGCAGGGCGTGCGGAGGCGTGTCGTGCTCGTGATGCGGGTGAGCCCTATACGGGTGCTGCGTTGGGGGAGAAGTTCGGCAAGAGCACGGCGTGGGGGGAACATCGGCTTGGGGAAATCAGGGATGAGGGCGGTGCGACCAGTTCGGCTTTGCGGGGACAGGAGTGGGCGGACGCGCGGGTGGCGGCGCTGGTGGAGGCGCGTCGTGCTCGTGATGCGGGTGAGACCTATACCGCTGCTGCGTTGGGGGAGAAGTTCGGCAAGAGCACGGCGTGGGGACAGCAACGGCTCGTGGAAATCCGGGATGAGGATGGTGCGACCAGTTCGGCTGTGCGGCAGCGGGCGGGGGAGCGGTTACGGGAGGCGGCGCTGGTGGAGGCGCGTCGTGCTCGTGATGCGGGTGAGCCCTATACCGCTGCTGCGTTGGGGAAGAAGTTCGGCAAGAGCACGGCGTGGGGACAGCAACGACTTGCGCAAATCCGGGATGAGGGCGGTGCGCGACAGTCGGATTCGCAGGAGCGGGGGCTGGATTCACGGTCGGCGGCTCTGGTGTTCGAGGAGTCCGTGGGCAGTGGTGAGGTCGGTGGTGCGGCGGCCGAGCCGGCGGACGATTCGTCGTGGCATTTTGATTTGGCTTCGGGGTTGTGGTCCTTTGGTGCGGCCGTGGGGGATTCTGGCGGTGGGGGGCTGGGTTCGATTGCGGTGAGCAGTGGCCGTAAGCGGGGTCGTGATGAGGATTCGGGAGACGAGGGTGCGCGGCGCAGGCCGGTGGGGCCTGTGGGTGGTGCGGTGGATCGGGCGGCTGAAGTGGTAAACGCGGCCGAGGTGCTTGATGGGGTGGGCCTGGGTAGTGCGGAGGTGGTGGATGAGGTGGATCGTGGTGTGGGGGCGTGGGGTTCGTTCGTGGAGGGTGCTGAAGTGTTGCCGGTGGGGTCCGGTGATGAAGCGGCGGATTCGGACCTGGGAGCGGTGGAGGAGGTCGGGCGGCCGGGACGAGCCGAGTTGGTGAACGAGGCGGCGCGGGTGGAGGCGCGTCGTGCTCGTGACGCGGGTGAGCCCTATTCCGGTGCTGCGTTGGGGAAGAAGTTCGGCAAGAGCAAGTTTTGGGGGCGACTTCGGCTTGGGGAAATCCGGGATGAGGGCGGTGCGACCAGTTCGGCTGTGCGGGAGCGGGAGGTGGAGCGGTTGCGGGAGGCGGCGCGGATGGAGGCGCGTCGTGCTCGTGATGCGGGTAAGCCCTATACCGGTGCTGCGTTGGGGGAGAAGTTCGGCAAGAGGTCGGGGTGGGGAAACCATCGGCTTGCGGAAATCCGGGCTGAGGGTGGTGCGACCAGTTCGACTGTGCAGGCGCGGGCGGATGTGCGGGAGGCGGCGCGGGTGGAGGCGCGTCGTGCTCGTGACGCGGGTGAGCCCTATACCGGTGCTGCATTGGGGGAGAAGTTCGGAAAGAGCAAGTTTTGGGGGCAACTTCGGCTTGCGGAAATCAGGAGCGGTGTGGCCCAGCGAGCCTTGCGGGGAAATGAGCCGGAGTTGGCCCGCGAGCGGGAGGCAGGGCGTGCGGAGGCGCTTCGTGCTCGTGATGCGGGTGAGCCCTACACCGCTGCGGAATTGGGAAAGAAGTTCGGCAAGAGCAAGGCGTGGGGTTGGCGGCTGCTCGCGGAAATTAGGGCTGAGGGTGGTGCGACCAGTTCGACTGTGCAGGCGCGGGCGGATGTGCGGGAGGCGGCGCGGGTGGAGGCGCTTCGTGCTCGTGATGCGGGTGAGCCCTATACCGGTGCTGCGTTGGGGAAGAAGTTCGGCAGGAGCTCGGCGTGGGGCAAAATTCGGCTTGCGGAGATCAAGAATCAGGGCGGTGCGACTCGGTCGGATTTGCAGGGGCAGGAGCGGGCGGACGTGCGGGAGGCGGCGCGGGTGGAGGCGCGTCGTGCTCGTGACGCGGGCGAGCCCTACACCGTTACGGGGTTGGGGAAGAAGTTCGGCAAGAGCGCGGCGTGGGGTTCGCTGCGGCTTCAGGAGATCAGGAATGAGGCGGGTAGTTCTGCGGGTGAGGCGTCGGGCGCTGCGGGTGGTGTAGACGAGATCACCGAGCGCTTCCCTCGACGGTCCCGGCGCGGGGGTGGTGGCGATTTCGCGTGAAATCGCCACCACATCCAGGTTGATCGACACCCGAGCAGGGTTCCCGGAAGAAGCGCTAGTGCTCGAAGCGCCCGTCTTTGATCGCCTGCATGAACGCGGCGACGTCGACCGCGAGCGCCGGGCCGTTCGGGTCCTTGGAATCCCGGATCAGGCCCTGCGGCCGGGATAACTCGACGCAGTGATCATTGCCGCTGTAGCTGCTCTTGTGCCATCGAGTCGGGTTATTCATTCCTTGCCCTCCATCTGTTTGATCGCATCGAGGATGAACGCGGTTGATTCTTCCGGGCTGATCGCCGCGCGCCGTATCTCGCCTGCCGCTCGTTTGTAGGTCATGACGTCATCGTTCTCATGCAGGAACACCGACGACTTGTGGTGCTCGATGGAAACGATCGACGGGGACTCTGCGAAGTTGTAGATCACGAACGGGCCCATCAGTCCTGGGTGCCAGTTGTCGCCGAGTGGAACAACCTGAAGCGTCATGCCCGCTTCTCGGCTTACAGCGACTAGATGGCGCAACTGTTCGACCAGGACGTCGTTTCCGCCGATTCGCTGGCGAAGTGCGGCCTCGCCGACCAGCAGCAGGTGATCCGCTGGGTGGCCGTCTCGGTTAACCAATTGGTTCCGGCGATCGAGCCGGAGGTTTACCCGCGACGATATCTCGGCGCGGGAAAGGGTGTCGTTGCTCCCGATAACGGCGTTGGCGTATTCGGATGTCTGCACCAGGCCAGAAATGATCAGCGGGCACCAGTCGAAAATCTCGACGGTTGTCCGCTCGCATTCAAGTATGCCTGCGAGTCGGTCCGAAACGCCCGCGCCTGCGGCGAGCCAGTTCGGCTCGCTCGCACTCTTGGCGAGGTCGAGGATCTGATGCCGGCGTCGGCCGGTCACTCGGAGGATTGCTAGCAGTGCCGAGACATCTTCTGGCACAGGTACGCGCCGCCCGTTCTGCCACTGCGAGATGGTCGAGTGCGACTTGTCCAGCAGCCGAGCTGCTTGCCGCGCGGTGAACCCCGACTCTGCCAAGGCACCTCGCAGCGCGGCGGCAAGCACTCGGGTCCGCGGCGTACCTGCGGTGTCGCCCACGTTCCATATCTTACGGCGTCCGTGATCCATCGATTACCACCCAAACGGTTGAGGGCAGTGGACTTGTGGTCTCAGCCCGTGACCAGGAATGAATTGACGCAGACGGCTTGTGACCGGTGGGAGCTCGATCACAGCCAGCTTACGCCAACGTCGATCTTGGAGGTCTCATGGGCGAACCGGAGGAGTGGCCGAGGTGGCTTCCATCGCCTGGATTGCGGGCACTGGAAACACATTTCGTGTCACGCCCCGGCAAATTCGGTGCGTGCGGCGCTGAGGTGATGTGGGCGGACGTCGGGCATCCGACGACAGCTCGGCCACGTTGCGCCTGGTGCGTGCGAATCGCCAAGGCGCAGACTCGGCTGCGGCATCCGTCGAACTCGGCTCGGCGGCGGGTTCGGCCGAAACCGCACGCTGGGCGGGTTCAGGAGTGCGTGAAGCGCAATCACGTTCGATGACTTACTCATCATCAGTCCATTGCGGACGGTCGACGGAATGGGCCGCCCACCCGGCAACAAGCTCCGCCCTCCGCCCGATCCTATTCTCATGTAAAAGGTCAGGTCGCTGACGCTGCCTGATTCCCGCGGACTGGGTCGGTGCGGCACCTCCCCGACACCGCGCCGATCCACCCGGTAGCCGAGTGGTTCCCCTGACTTCCACTCGGCTACCGGGATCCAAAGTGTCCGTCGGCAATAGTCAGACCCGAGAACCGAACCGAGAAGGTCATGGGCAAAGTGGGCTGGGTTACAGGTTTTTACCAGGCCAAGATCGCAAAAACATGGGGTCCGGTGGGATGGGACAACATGTGCATCTGGGAAGCCAGGTCTGCCCCGGCCTGCCCTCAGTGGGCGGGAAGTCTCGGTAGATTAGGCCGATCGAATTACCCTCGAAAGTTATGAGGACTTCGATTCGCGTCAACAACGATCTGAGTGACGAGGAGCTTACCCAGCTGGTGTTGGCGGCGGAGGCGGTCGGGGTCGACCAAGTGTGGATTTCGCATGATCTCATGTTGCGCTCGGCACCCGTGCTCGTGGGTGCGTTGGCGGCTCGCACGGAGCGCATTCAGCTGGGCATCGGCATCATGAACCCCTATACCGTGCACCCCACGGAGATCGCGATGGTGGCCGCGACCGCACAGGAGATCTCCGGTGGCCGCTTCCTCCTGGGACTGGGCGCAGGGGCCATCGATTTCCTCGCCTGGGCCGGACTGGAGCGTCGTCGCCCGATGACGACAACGCGGCAATCGGTAGCTGCGCTGCGGGCCCTGCTGGGGCACGACGACGTCTCGGAGGAAGACCTGCCGGACTGGTGGGGAGAGTCCTCTTTCCTCCGCTTCGCCATTCCGCGACCGGTACCTGTCTACGTTGGCGCGATGGGGCCTCAGATGCGAAGACTGGCCGGGCGGGTCGCAGATGGGGCGCTGCCCCTGCTTTCCCGGCCGGAGATGTTCACCGAGGCACGCGGCGACGTTTTGGCCGGAGTGCACGATTCCGGCCGCGACGCCGCGCGGTTCGACTTGCCGGCGTGCGTGTGGGTGTCTCTCGGCGACCGTGCGGAGGCACGCCGAGTAATGGCGGAGAAGCTCGCGTACTACGGACCATCGCTGTCCGAGGTCCAGTTGGCCCCCGCGGGACTGGAACCCGCCGACTTTCAACCGGCAGCCGACCTCGCTCGTGCCGGAGACCTCGATGCGGCCGTGGCACTGATCGATGACCGCATGCTGTCGCTGGGCATCGCCGGGTCCCCTGATGAAGTAACTGCCCGCTGCCTTGAACTTCGCGCTCTCGGCGCCGAACACATCTCCTTCGGCCCACCACTCGGTCCCGATCCGGCCACCGCAATCGAACTACTGGGGCGGGAGGTCATACCAGCGCTGCGCGCGGCGCGTTGACCAGAATTTCCTTGTTCCGCCAGCAATCCGATCCGCTAGCGAGCAAGCCTCGGGAAACACCAACGGTGTCCCACGCGGCTTGCCTGCTGCCATGCGGTAATCGACCGCAACACGCGGTGGCAATCACGCTGGCGGGGCTTTGTTTTGTCCGAATCCTACCGAAAAACCATTCAGTCTGGAGGAACTTCGAGTGACGGCCCGTAACACGACGACCTGGTGGCCCATCGTCGCGGAGCATCGCCCGACAACGTACGTCGAGGTCCTGCGAAGACATCTTCAGTATCTGGTTTCACACCCAGATATCGGGAATTCCACCTCGGAACAGGCTATCGACACGGTTTGCGAAACGGTAGGCCCGTGGGCGACGGAAGACCTTGCCGCCTTCTCCGGATGGAAGGCATGGGCCGCCAACGATGGCGCACCCGTTGAGTTTTCGTTCGCCTTCACCCGCGCCGGATCCCAGGTGCGGGTTGGATACGAACCGTCGGAACTTCGCGCGACGGGTCGGGCGTACGCGGGGGAAGAAGATCTGCGCCGGTTGGCCAAGCTGCCCCAGGTGGACCTTCAGCGGTTCGATGCGGTGCGCGACCTGTTCATCCGCGAAGGCGTCCGGAATCCGTTCATGGTGGCTACCGCGCTGTCCTCGAACAAACCGCCCTTGTATAAGGGGTATCTGTATCTTGAGTCGACCGGTGAGCCGGCACTTGCCGCCGTCTCCGAAGCCCTTGACCGCCTGGGGTTTCGGCACCAATGGCAGCAGGTGCTCGAATCCCTGGGTACCAGCGCCTTCACCGACGGCGTGGTCGAGCCGGCCCTGATCGCGCTGGACCTGGATCCCGCTCCCGAAGCGCGCGTGAAGGTCTACCTGCGGCAGCTCAGCGGTGATCTGAACGATGTTGAGCGGGTCTCGTCCACGGCGGCCGATTACCAGCAGGGGTTGTACCGCCAGATTCTGACTCAGTTGATCCCCACTCCCTTTGATGAGTGGGACAAGCAGCCGATGACCTGCCTCGCGCTGCGCAGCACGGCAGACGCACCCACGGTGGCCACATACTGCCCGTTGGAGCCCAATTTACCCAACGACGCCGAATCAGCCGCAGCTATCGAAAGACTCTTCGCCGCCGCAGGCGTCCCCACGAATTCGTGGGACGCCGTCAAGCAGGCCATCACCGGCACGAAGGCACAGACCACCCGACGCATCAACTGGGTCTCATTGAAGAATGCGGATGATCCGGTCATTACGGTGTATGCCGGTCTGCACGGAACCGAAGTCGGCGCGGCCGAGTAGGTGCCGACGGGGGCGCTGAACCCGACCAGGATCAAGGCGTACTGCTCGATGAGCGGCACGAAATCTCATCGAGCGGTGCGGCCGACCGACGGGGGTCAGCCACGGGCGGCTACCTCGTCGGGCAGGCCAACGGGACCGGTTCGGTAGACCTGGTGCACCCAGCTCGGCTGGTACAGCGAGTCGAGGTAGCGTTCACCGAAGTCCGGGGCGATCGTCACCGCCGTGACGTCCGGTCCCGCGTCGTTGGCGGCCAGCCACTGCGTCGCGCCGCTGATGACGGTGCCGGTGGAGCCACCGAACAGGAAACCGCGCCGGGCCAGCCGATGGCAGGTGCGGACCGTGTCGATCTCCTCGACCAACACCACGTCATCCACGAGAGATTCATCGAGCAGGGCCGGTCGCACCCCGGTGCCCAGCCCGGGGATCATCCGCGGCGCCGGCGGCCCCCCGAAGGTGACCGAGCCGACCGCGTCGATCGCGACGACCCGCACGGTCGGCCGGAACCGCTTGAAGTACCGGGCGCACCCCATCAGCGTGCCGGTGGTCCCGGCGCCCACGAACAGCACGTCGAGCATGGGGAACGCCCGGTCTATCGAGGGCGCGGTGGTCCGGTAATGCGCCGACCAGTTATCCGGGTTGGCGTACTGGTTTAACCACACGTACCGGTCATCATCGTCACAGAGCTCGCGCACATGGGAGATCCGGGCGGCCAGGTACCCGCCGTCGGGATCCGGCTCGGTGATGGTGTGCACCTGAGCGCCCAGCGTCTCCATCAATTGCTTGGTGGCGAGGTTGCACCGCGAATCGGTCACACACACGAACTGGTAGCCCTTGCTCGCGGCGAGCACGCTCAGCGCCACCCCGAGGTTGCCCGACGAGGACTCCACCATGATCGAGTCCCGGCCGAGCGCCCCGGACCGCTCCGCGGCCGCCACCATCGCCGCCGCCGCTTTCAGCTTGATGGACCCGGCGAAGTTGAACCCCTCGCACTTCAGGTACAGCGGTATCCCGAAGCTGGGCCGGAGGTCGACGTACAGGTCGTCCTCGTTGAACTCGTGCGGCTGCGAGATGATGGGCACCGGGCTATCTCCGTGTTGTGCGAAACGAACCTGTTTGCGGGTGCGCGGGTCGGCGCAAACCGGCCGCCGGCGCTCAGCCGTAGCGGCGGAGTTCGGAGAAGAAGTCCGGGACGACCGTGGGTTCGCCGTGGGCCGTGACTTCGTCGTAGATGTACTTGCCCACCGCCAGGTCGAGCACGCCCAGGCCGAACGGCGAGAACACCACCGGGCGGTCGGTGGGCACCTTGAGTTCCCCGGCGAGCACGTCGTTGATCGTGCCGTCCAGGAAGTCCCGGTTTCCGGTCCGCTGCTCGGCGAGGTGCGGCGAGGTGTCGGCCTTCAGACAATGCTCCACATCGTCGACGACGTTCATCGACGACAGGATGATCTCCGGCGACAGGTCGCGCAGGGACACGTGCAGTACCAGCGGGTTGTGCTCGAACCAGGCCGGGTCGTGCACGTGCGGCGTGCCCGTGACGGTCGCGAACACCACGAGGTCCGATGACCGGATCAGCGCCTCGGCGCTGTCGTGCACGGTGATCCGCGCCCCGTCCTCGACACGGTCCAAATAGGACTTGAAGCCCGCGGCGTGCTCGGCGGACAGGTCGTGCACGCCGATCTCGTCGAAGGCCCAGTCGGTCGCCTGCAGGTAGCTGTGGATGTAGCGGGCGATGAGGCCGACGCCGATGAAGCCGACCCGGCGCGGCCGGCCCCGGTCCCGGCTCAGGTGGTCGGCGGCCAGCGCGGCCGACGCGGCCGTGCGGGTGGCGCTGATCACGGAGCTTTCCAGGCAGGCGAACGGGTATCCGGTGTCGTGGTCGTTGAGCACCAGCACCGCCGAGGCGCGCGGAATGCCGGCCGCGACGTTGTCCGGGAAACTGGAGATCCACTTGATCCCGTCCACCGCCGAGTCACCGCCGAGCGAGGCGGGCAGCGCGATGATGCGGGAGGTGGGCCGGTCGGGGAAACGCAGGAAGTAGGACGGCGGGTTGACCGTCTGGGCCGCGCCGTGCAGCCGGTAGGCCGCCTCGACGATGTCCACTACCTGCCGCTGCCGCCCCTCCAGCGCCTTCTGCACCTGAGCGCCGGAGATCACGGTGAAAGCGGGGACGTTGGCTGATTCGGGCATGCTGAAAACTCCGTTTGCTGGTCTGCGAAGGGACGAACCGCACCCGCCGATGCGGTCAGGACGGTGTTACGGTCGGAAAGCAGTCTGCCAGCCGAACCGGTTCGCCCATCGCCACCAGCACCTCGCGGGCGCCCTCGTACGGCTCGCGGCTGTGCGCCCGCGCGATGTTGTCGACCAGCATCAGGTCCCCGGTCTGCCACGGTTCCCGCTGCGTGTGCTCGTCGTAGACCTTGTTGAGCAGTGCGATCACGTCGTCGCCGATCGGCTCGCCGCCGCCGAAGCGGCTGTTGAACGGCAGCCCGTCCGGGCCGAACTCCATCACCAGGTAGTCCCGCACCTCGGGGTCGATCGTCCATTCGTTGAGGAAGGCGATCTGGTTGAACCACACCCGCTTGCCGGTCTTCGGGTGGGTGATGATGGCCGAGCGGCGCTGCTTGGTCCGCAGCCCGTCCATCTCGTCCCACGCGAACTCGATGTGATTCTCCCGGCAGTAGCGCTCCACGACCGACCGGTCCTCCGTGGCGAACGCCTCCTGCCACGGCACGCCGACCAGCTCGTTGTAGTTGCGGACCAGCTGCCAACCCTCGCGCTCGAACCGCTCGACCAGGTCCGAGGGCAGCGCCTCCAGCACCGCAGCGGCATCCGCCACGCCGGTCACGCCGCCCGACTGCGGCGCACCGAGGCAGGAGAACAGCATCAGGCCGGGGAACTCCAGCGTGTAGCTGAGCTCGTGGTGCATGCACATCGGCTGGTTCGGCGGCCACTTGGAAGAGGAGTAAATGCCGTCCTCGTAGATCCAGCGCGGGGCGAACGCCTCTCGCTCCGGCATCAGCGGCGCGGCGAGTTCCCGGGCCACCTGGCCGAAGCCGGCCGCGTCGGTCAGCGGCAGGCCGCGCACCAGGAGCGCGCCGTGCTCGTCGACCAGCGAGCGCAGCTGGTCTCGGTGCTCGGCCACCCAGGACGGGGCCTCGGCGATGTCGCCGACACGCAGGATCGCCGGTTTGTCCGCGGCGGGGGAGACGTCTAGCTCAGTGGCTGGTGCGGGCATCGGTCGTCGCCTTTCGGGGGTGCGGAGGGTCAGCGGGTCGCTCCAAGATTCCGGGGCGGGTCTCGGTCCGGCCGTCGATGATGGCGGCCAGGTCGGCGAGCACCGGATACCCGGTCATGTCCTTGAGCGAGATCGTGCGGTCCAGCTTGATGATCAGCTTGACAGCGGACAACGAGGTGCCGCCGCGCTCGAAGAAATGGTCGGTCCGCCCGATCTCGGCGAACGGGACGCCGAGCACTTCCGCCCACTTCGCCGCGAGTCGGTGCTCCGTGGGTGTCTGCGGCGGCTGGTACTCGGTCTCCTCGCTCGCGCGGTCCGCGGCGAGCTTGGTGAGCGCCTTCTTGTCGGTCTTGCCGTTGTCCGTCAGCGGCAGGGACTCGCAGTGGTGGAAGTGCTCGGGAATCATGTAGTGCGGCAGGGTTCGCCGCAGGAAATGCTTGAACTCGTTGTCGGCGAGCCGGTCCGGGCCGGTGTAGAACGCGACCAGATGCTTGTTGCCGCCGGAGTCCTCGGTCACCACCACCGCGCCGTCGCGCACGCCGGGCGCGCGCAGCATCTGGTTCTCGATCTCGCCGATCTCGATGCGGAAACCGCGGATCTTGACCTGCGCGTCGCGGCGGCCCAGGAACTCGACCTTGCCTTCCGGCAGCCAGCGGCCGAAGTCACCGGACCGGTACAGCCGGTGCCCGGGACGGTGCGGATCGGTCAGGAACGCGGCCCTGGTGCGCTCCGGGTCGTTGATGTAACCGCGCCCGACGCACACCCCGGAGAAGACGATTTCGCCTGGTGCGCCAAGGGGAACCGGCTGGAGGTCCGGGCCCACGATGTAGACGTGCGTGTTGTGCACCGGCGGCCCCAGCGGCACCCGGTCGCGAACCGGAACCGCCGTCATCACCTCGTGGTTGGTGTCGTCCGAGGTCTCGGTGAGGCCGTAGACGTTCGCCAGCTTCAGGCCCGGGTACGTCGCGAACCAGCGCTGGGTCAGCTCTTTCTTCAGCGCCTCGCCGGTGACCGAAACGCACTGCAAATCGGGCAGTTCCCGCGGCGAGTCCTCCAGGTAGGAGAGCACGGTCTCCAGGTACGACGGCACCAGCTGCATGATCTGCACGCGCTGCTCGGCGATCTGGTCGACGAACCGCTGCACGTCCAAGATCACGTCCTGCTCGACGAGCACCGTCCGGCCGCCCACCAGCAGCGCGCTGACCAGCTGCCACAGCGAAATGTCGAAGCATTGCGGGGCCGTCTCACTGACCACCGCGCCCTCGGGAATGCCCAGGTCGTCGATCTTGGCGAAGAGATGGTTGAGCATCCCCGCGTGCTCGCACATCGCGCCCTTGGGCTCGCCGGTGGAACCCGAGGTGAAGTAGACATAGGCGAGCTGATCGGCATCGACCGGCACCTGCGGGTCGGTGGTGTCGCCGGTGATCTCGCGCAGCGGCAGCACCTCGGCGCTGATGTCGGCGCCGGCCAGGTTTGCGGTGCGTCCGACTTCGGCCAGCACGTAACGGCATTCGCTGCGGCGCAGCGTCCGGCCGATGCGGTCGGACGGGAAGTCCGGCTCGACCGGCAGGTAGCAACCACCCGCCTTGAACACGCCGAGCACGGAGGCCATCCAGTCGAGGTTGCGATCGGTCACGACCGCGACGACGTCTTCGCGCTGGAGGCCGCGCGCTAGCAGGGCGTGCGCGATCTGGTTGGCTCGCTCGTTGAGCTGCTGGTACGTCCACGTGCGGTCTCGGTGGACGGCCGCGATCGCGGCGGGGTGGCGGCGGACCCGATCCTCGAACAGCTCGTGCATCCGTCGGTCCGGCAGTTCGCGACGTGGTCCGGCCAAGCCGGTGAGCTGTAGCCGCCGTTCTTCGGCCGACAGCAGCGAGCCGTCGGCGTGCGGGGCGTCGGGGTCGGATGCGATCAGGTCCAGCGCCGCGAGGTAGTACCCACCGAGGCGTTGAACCTGCGCGTCGTTCAGCCGATCGGTCCGGTACTCCAGCCGCAGCAGGTTCGACTGCGCGGTGAAGCTCACGACAAGCGCGAAGTCCTCGACTCCGGCGGGAGTGTCGGTCACATCGAGGACGGTGTCGAACAGCCGAGACGGAAGTTCGGCCAGCTCCGCCGGGAGGTTCGCCCGGATCTCGTTCTCCACGCGCCGGATCCGGTGTACGAGGTCTCGCCAGGAACCGTCGGGTAGAGCCAGCGAGCAGGGCACCGGGGAGCCGGCGACGTAGCCGGTCACAACGTGCGGTTCACCGGTGACGGCGGCCAGCACCTTCACGTGCGCGGCCAGCACGATGGTGCCTACCGGCACGCCGAGTGATTCGGCGACCTCCCGGATTCCGGCCGCCGTGGCTGTAGGCAGCTCGCGTTCGTGCAACCCGATGCCCGGTGCCGGTTCGGCGGCCGGGTCGTGCCAGTGGGGGATCGGCGTGCAGGCGCCGCTTTCCAGCGTTCTGGCCCAGAATGCGCGCCGCTCGGCGGATGACCGGTTCAACCGAGGCTCTCCCTCCACTCATGACTGGCCCCGCGACGCTAACCGCGCCGCCTTTTACCTCGTTATCGGAACTGTTTCCGCCTGAGCGGTGGTTTCCCGATTTTGCCTAAAGTTGGGACATCCCACCCCGCAAGCGGCTACCACCGCTGTTAGTCGAGCATGTATCCATCGGCGTCGCGATGGCGGCGCGAGGCGCGGAGGTCGGCCAGCGAGAACGTGCGCTGCAACCACCGGTCCCTGCCGTCGTAGCGCGGCTCGAACGCGGTGCGCCCGTGCACCGTGACACGGTTGTCCACAATGGCCATTGATCCTGGCGTGAGGTAGTGGGTGTGCGCATGGTCGGCGAACAGCTTCTGCAGCTCGTCGATCGCCGCGCTCGCGCGTGTAGTCAGTGGTTTGGTGGCCGAGAAGTCGATCTGGAGGTCCGGGTCATCGGACGCACCGGACAGCACGGCGTGCGGCGTCGGATCACCGGCCGTGGCACCGAACGACGGCGGCGGTTCGGTGACGAACTCGGCGCTGAACAACGCCTCCCGAGCCGGGTCACTGAGCAGGTCGAAGACCTGCCGGATGCAAGCGGTGCGCAGACCCGCGACGCCCTCGTGGTCGGACCGCAGGCAGGACAGCATCACGAAGTCGGGTCGGTGCGGGTGGAAGGCGTTCTCGGTGTGAAACGACAGCAGCACCGAACCGGCATTGCCCTGGAACTCCTCCTTGCCCGGAACCGGCACCACGTCCTGCACCAGCGCACCCGATTTCTCCGGGCGGAACGAGGCCGGATCGCCGAGCCCGGCGGCGAACATCATCAGCACCGCGGCCGGCACGGTGGCGGTCCGCTGCACCGAACCGTCTTGGGTCGGGGTGTCCGGCACGCCGTCGGGGCCCAGCGGCAGACCGCCGACCACGAGCGCCCCAGTGGTGCCGGTGTCGCGGCGGAACCGCCGGATCGTGGTGCGCAGCGTCGCGGGCAGGTCCTCCCATGCTTCCCGCGCCGCCGAAACCCAGGTTTCCTCGTCGACCCGGCCCTGGGCGACGGGGAGCAGGCCGAGTGCGACCCGTTCGACCTCCCGCGCGACGGGCGGCTCGATCGTCGCCGTCTGCGCCGGGACTTCAGTGCGGACTGCCATCGACATGATGCACCAACCTCCGGTTCAGCTACGATCGCCGGTCTGCATTCGCGGCGACGCGGCAGCGAACTTAGGCATGCCTGCTTTTGCGCCGATATTGAATCCTTTTCCGATAATGCTCCGATAAGTGGTCCGACTAGGCTCCGGCGGCGGAAGCCGAAGCATCCGACTGGGGGTTTTAGTCTCATGTGGACCGGGAGAGGCCGCCGGCCGCGGGATCCGGCACCATGACGGCGGCGGTCCACGTCGAGGGGCTGGTGAAGGAATTCGGCGATCGCCGGGTGGTCGACGGCGTCGACCTGACGATCCCGGAAGGCACCGTGCTCGGCCTGCTAGGGCCCAACGGCGCGGGCAAGACCACCACCGTCCGGATGCTGGCCACGCTGATCAGGCCGGACGGCGGCCAGGCCCGCATCGGCGGTTACGACCTGGTCAAGCAGGCCAACCAGGTGCGCAGGCTGATCGGCCTGACCGGCCAGTACGCCTCGGTGGACGAGGGCATCTCGGGCCGGGAGAACCTGTACATGATCGCCCGGCTGCTGGATCTGCCGCGCCGCCGTGCCCGGGAACGCGTCGACGAGCTGCTGGAGCAGTTCGACCTGGTCGACGCGGCGTCCCGGCCGGCGGGCAAGTACTCCGGCGGAATGCGGCGGCGGCTGGACCTGGCCGCGAGCATGGTCGGCGACCCGGCGCTGCTGTACCTGGACGAACCGACCACCGGACTGGATCCGCGCAGCCGGAACAACCTGTGGGATTCCGTGCGCGAGCTGGTGGCGGACGGGACCACGGTGCTGCTCACCACGCAGTACATGGAGGAGGCCGAAGCGCTGGCGGATTCGATCATCGTGATGGACAAGGGGCGGGTGATCGCCTCCGGCACGAGCGCCGAACTGCGCGCCAGGGTGGGCGGGCAGGTCCTGCGCATCCGCACCGCCCGGCCGGAGCACCTGGAGCAGCTGGCCCGTCGGCTCACCGCCATGAGAGTCCGGAATTTCCGGGTGGATCGGGAGAACCGGCTGGTCTCGGTGCCGATCGTCACCGAGGCCGAACTCACCGGGATGATCCACCTGCTGGCCGCCTCGCGGCTGCCGATCGCCGGGGTGGACACCCACCTGCCTAGCCTGGACGAGGTGTTTCTGACCTTGACGGACAAGCCGCGCGAACCGGCCGATCCGGACGCCACAATCGTCTTGCAGAGGGTGTTCTGATGTCCGCGCCGACCGGCGGCCCACCGCATGGATACCAACCCAGGCCGCCGGGCCCCCCATCCGCACAACCGCGCCCACCGGGGCCTGCGGAACCGGTCTGGCCCGCCGAAACTCCCCAGTGGCCCCAAACAACAGAGTGGCCCCAAACAACAGAGTGGCCCCAAACTCCCGAGTGGCCCCAGCCCCCGCTGCGCTCCGGGCCCCCACCGGCGAACCCGCGCCAGCCCAGCCGTCGGCCCGAGCCACACCCCACCGCCCACCAGCCTCCGCGGCCGCCGTCGAAGCTGTCGCGGATGCGGCAGGTATCGGGCCGCATCGGCCCGCGCGCCGCGCTCCGGCATACCGGCGCCATCGCGCGGCGGAACCTGCTCCAGGTGCTCAACGACCGGGGCGCGATGCTGGACGCCACATTGATGCCGATGATCTTCACGCTGATCTTCGTGTACGTCTTCGGCGGTGCGATTGCCCATGACCAGGCCGACTACAAGCAGTACTTGCTGCCCGGGATCATGGTGCAGACGGTGTCCTTCGCCTCCCGGCTCACCGGCGTGACGCTGAACGTGGACGCCAGCCGAGGGGTAATGGACCGGCTCCGCGCGCTGCCGATCGCCAGGTCGGCGGTGCTGTCCGCGCGGATCTGTGCGGACATGTGCCGAATGCTGCTCGGCCAGGTGGTCATGTTCGTGTTCGCGCTCGTCATCGGCTTCCGGGTGCAGACCGACGTACTGTCCACATTGGCCGCTATTGGGGTTCTGCTGGCCTACGGATTCGCGCTGTGCTGGATCTCGGCGTTCATCGGGTTGGCGCTCAAGAGCCCGGAGACGGTGCAGTCGGTGGGGTTCATCTGGACGATCCCGTTGCAGTTCGGCAGCTCGATGTTCGTGCCGTTGGAGACGATGCCAGGCTGGCTGCGGGCTTTCGCCCAGGTGAACCCGACGACGCTGGTCACCGACACCTGCCGGAACCTGCTCCTGGGCGGCCCGGTGGCGCCATCGGCGGTCGGCGCGTTCCTCTGGATCGGCGGGATGCTAGCGATATTCGTGCCACTGTCAGTGTGGAAATACCGGCGGTATACCTAAACACGTCGTGCGATGGTCCCGCGCTGAGCGGTCTTGACCGGCACTGAGAAGAGGAGGACGAGTTGGCGGCAGCGATCCGTCTGTTCTGCTTCCCGCACGCGGGCGGCGGCACAGCAGCGTACTGGCCGTGGGCGGGCACACTGGGTTCGGAGATCGAGGTCGTGCCGGTGCCGCTGCCCGGCCGTGAAGCCCGGATCGCCGAGCCAGCGCACCGGCGCATGGACAGTTTGGCGGAGCAGATCACCCGCGAGCTCGCGCCGTCCTTCGACCGGCCCTACGCCTTCTTCGGCCACAGCATGGGCGCCGCGCTGGCCTGGGAGATCGGCCGCCGGTCCGCGCCATTGGGCGTGATCGCTTCGGCTCGGCGGGCACCACAGTTGCCGACCCGCCGGCGGCTGATGTCGGAACTACCCGACGAGCAGTTCATCGCCGAACTGGGCAGGCTCGAAGGGACACCGGCGGAGGTTTTGGAAAACCCGGAGCTGGTCGAGCTGCTGCTGCCGACCCTGCGAGCGGACTTCGCGCTCAGCGAGGGCTTCGTCGCGCCGACGGGACAAAAGTTGCACTGCCCGGTGGTGGTCATGGCGGGGGAGGATGACTCCGAGGTGGACCACGAAGAGCTCTCGGCCTGGCGCGCTGCGACGACCCGATCATTCCGTCACCGCCTGTTCCCGGGCGGCCACTTCTACCTGTCGGGCGGCGCCCCCGAGGTCCGCCGCGAGGTGCGGGCGAGCGTCCTGGAGTTCGCCGAACACGCGAACCTGACGCACGGCTGACCAGGGTCGGCTTCACGCCCGCAGATCGCTTGTCCTAGGGCAAGCAAATGAGATACAGAGCGCCAATACCCGGCCGGACAGCGCGGCTTGTTCCGCCGGGTTCGCCCTCGTGCGCTGCGTCATCATGTCCGCAATGCGAGGCCGAAGAGATCGAGCGTGCCGATGTTTGCATGCAACGTATAGCGGGTAATGCGCGCGTGACGGGCCGTAGTCGGCCGTTCGGCGTGGGTGGGGAAGCCGCCCGCGCAGGACTAGGAGTGGAGGTCTGCGATATGGCCAACAACGCACATTTCATCGTTGCCGCGAAGGGGAACGCGCCGAAGTTGATCGTCCGGGATGACAGGGGCGCTGCGGTTGTCGAACTCGACCTCCCGCCCTCGGTCGACGAGCCCGGACAGGCGGATGAGCACCTGCGATCCGCGGGCTGGACCCGCAGCGGCAGCGTCGTCTGGACCAAGGCGGACGACGGATGGGTGGCACCTGTCGTCCCGTCGTGAGAAGGATTTCCGCAGCCGCCGCTTCGGCGGTGAGCACATTCAATGCGAGAGGAGGATCCGGTGGAGCTGACCGACCTTCGAAAGGTTTACCAGCACGAGGGTCCGTTCGCCACGGTCTATCTCGAAGGGCGTTCGCCCGGTGACGATGCCGCGGGTCAGATCCGTCTGCGGTGGAAATCGTTGCGGGAACGACTGTTGGCGGAGGGCGCGTCCCAAGGCGCGGTCGAGGCCATCGCATCCGAGCTGGAGCGCGGTACGCCCGGGGAGGAGCAGGCCAACGGGCGCGTTCTGGTGGCCACCGAGTCCGGGGTGGTGCTCGACGAGCGGTGGGATGCCGCTCTCGGTGCCGGTGATGATGCCCATTGGGGCGTGCTTCCCGAATTGGGGGCCTACGTGCGTGAGCGCGCCAGGTCGGTGCGTGAGCTCGTGGTCATCGCCGACCAAGAAGGCGCGCAGGTGCGCCAGGAAGTTGTTGCCGAATACCACGAACCGCATGAACTCGACGCGGAGATCGTCGAAGGCAGTGCGGACGAGGGCGTGCACAAGCCCCGTGGTGGCGCGTTGTCCCACAACCGGATTCAACGGCGTGCCGATGAGGCGGTGGGCCGCAACGCCAAGGACATCGCCGCTCATGTGAGTGCGGTCGCCACGGAGTTCCGTCCCGGGGTTGTCGTGCTCGCCGGTGAAGTGCAGGCGCGTACGGCGGTGCGTGAAGAGCTACCGGCACAACTGGCCGAGCTCATCATCGAAACCGACCGGGGTGGCCGCGACGAGAACGCCTCCGAGGAGGCATTGGTCGAAGAACTGCTGCGTATCGCCCACGAGGCGGAGGCGCGCAGAGCTGAACGGACGGCCGGGCAATTGGCGGCCGGGCTGGCACATGACCGCGCGGTTGCAGGCCACAAGGAAGTGGCGCGAGCGGCCGAGATGGGTGCGGTGGAAACACTGCTGCTGGAAAGCGACATCCCGGCGTCGCGGGAGGCGTTCCTGCTCAACGTCTGTGCCGAGACGAGCGCTGCGGTGACGCTGGTGCCGGACGGCACCGGATTGACAGACGGGGTCGGTGCCCTGCTGCGGTTCCCGGTGACCGGCTGAGCGCCCTCGGCGGCGATTTCAATGGAAATCGGCATGCCGGTTTCCATTGAAATCGGATGGGTGCCATTCTCGGGGGTGCGTGATCGTCTCACCTCGGGAGTGTCGGTGCCATCGGTTCGTACTGGTTCGGTTGTTGTGCTGGCGGCGGCGCTGGGCGCCGGAGTGCTTGTGCCCGTGGTTTCCGCGCAACCGGTTCCCGATCGGGACCTCGGCGTTCTCTTCGTCGGGGCGCATCCCGACGACGAGGCTTCGCTGCTGTCGACGTTCGGGCAGTGGCAGCACGCACACCAGGTCCGCACCGGCGTCGTGACCATCACCCGTGGGGAAGGCGGTGGGAACGCCGCCGGCCCGGAGGAAGGGCCGAGGCTGGGCCTGCTGCGCGAGGGCGAGGAACGCCGCGCGGTAGGCGCATTCGGCATCACCGACGTGTACAACTTGGACAAGCCGGACCCCTACTACACGGTCAGCGCGCCGCTGACCGAACAGGCCTGGCACCACGACGACGTGCTCGCAAAGTTGGTCCGCGTAGTGCGGCAGACGCGGCCAGAGGTCGTGGTCACCATGGATCCCGCGCCCACGCCGGGCAACCACGGCAACCACCAGTACGCGGCGAGGCTCGCGCTGGAGGCGTACCGGCAGGCCGCAGACCCGGCGGCGTTCCCGGAGCAGATCAGTGCCGAGGGACTCGCCCCCTGGTCGGTGCGCCGGGTACTGTCCAGCGCGGCCGGTGCGGAAGAGGAGCTCCGGGGGCCGGATTGCGAAAAGCGCACCACGCCGGCGGATTCTCCAGGTCCCGAGTACTACGTGTTCGGCGCTCCCGGGCACACCAACTGGGAGCAGCGGGAACGGCTTGCCGAACGCGAGTACAAGAGCCAGGGTTGGGCCAACCGCCCCGACATCGCGGCAGATCCGGCGCAGATCGGCTGCGACCACCTGACCGAAATCGCCAACCGCGCGCCGCACGTGCCAGGGGCGCAGGGCGCGGACGCCCCGCTGCTCGGGGCGCTGTTGCCGATTCCCGGCGGCCTGCCGGTCGGAACAGGGCTGACCGCGAACGCGGAGCATCCGCAGGTCACTCCCGGCGAGAGTACCCGGGTTCGTGTTGAGGTGACCGCGCCTGCGGAGAAAGGGCTGCGGGCGGGTGGCCGGGTGACGTTGGATTCGCCGCCGGGATGGGAGGTTCAGGGCGACGGCTCGTTCGGGCCGCTGGAGCCGGGAGCGACCGCGCGGGTCGACCTCACCTTGACCGTGCCCCACCGGCTCGGGTTCGGGCGCGTACCGGTTCCCGTCCGGGTGCAATCCCCGTACGGAAACGGGGAAAGCGAGCTGCGGCTGGAGATCGTGCCGCCGGTGGTCGCCGAGCAGGCGCCCCTCCCGGGTGTCGCGGAGTTCCAACGGTGGAGCTCCGGAATGCAGTTTCCCTTGCTGCTGAACAAGGTCGCTCCGGTCCAGACGGTGCCCGCGCTCGGCAAGCGCGACCTGCAAGCGGTCGTGCACAACTACAGCGACGAACCCCGATCCGGCACGGTGCGATTCGTGCCGCCGCAAAGCTTCACCGTCGCCGATGCGGAGCAGCGGTTCCAGGAGATCGCGCCCGGCGAAACGCGCGTGCTCACCTTCGGTGTCCACAGCGCCGACCCGGGGATGCCCACCGGAACGCAGGGCGGCGACCGCCCGTATACCTTGATCACGCGCACCGATGACGGCTCGGCGGGCGAAAGCACCGCCGCTCTGGAACTGGTTCCCGTCACGACGATTCCGCAGACCGGCGTCGAGCCGGTAGTGGACGGTGACGCCCGGCCGCAGGAGTACCCGGGTGACCCGATCGAGGTGTCCGCCTGGTGGGAAGGGGAGGAGTGCACCGCGCCGGATTGTGCCGCCACCGCACGGCTTTCCTGGCACGGTGACACGCTCTACGCGCTGGTAGACGTCGTGGATGACACGCAGGGCACCCGGCTGGCACCGGAGGACTGCAAGCGTCACTGGCGCACCGACGCCGTCGAGATCACCATCGATCCGAAGGCCGATTCGGAGAACACGTCGAGCACGTTCAAGGTGGCGGCGTTGCCGGCCACCAGCGGACCCGGCCGGCCCTGCTATGCCAGGGACGCCGATAACCACCAAGGTCCAGGCGAGGACACCGCCCCAGGAGTGCTCCTCGGATCCAAGCTGCGCTCGGGAGGGTACTCGGTAGAGCTGGCGATCCCGCTGCGGGCGTTGCCGGGATCGATCGATCCCCAACGGCTCGGCCTGAACGTGCTGGTGTACGACTCGGACACGCAAGACCTGACCGGACAGTCCCGAATCGGCTGGTCCACTTGGGGCGGTGTGCAGGGTGACCCGTACCGGTGGGGCCGCGCCATCCTCCAGGACCGCCCGGCTGGAGAAGCCTCGCCGCCGCCAGCTCCGGTGCTCCCGCTCGACGCATTGTCCTCTGTGGACTCTCCTGAGTCGCTCGCGCAGGCAGCGCGGTTGGCGGCATCGCCGGGCGGTGCGCCGCCCGCCGGAGGCTCGGCAGCCCGGCTCACCGGTGCCCAGGCGCAGCACGGTCAGGTGCTCGCGCGTCTCGCGGTGAACGAGCCAGGCAAGGTTCATCTGTTCGTGGTAGACGCGAACGGGGTCGTCCTGGGCGATCGGCGGATCGACGTGGACGGTCAGGGCGACCGCGACGTGCCGATCGCCGTCGGCAGCGGTATACCGGCGCGGGTGCTCGCCGGATTCAGCACGGCCAATGGTGCCACGGCGGCATACGAATTCGACATCAGCGCAGGACGGCCTTGACATCGCCACCGCAACGCCGTTTCTGGGCGATGGGTGGCGACCAGCCCGATCCGTGCGCGTAAGCTCGGGGCCCGATCGCACCCAGGGTGCCGGGTGCACGCAGGACTGGTAATGGAGTGCAAGACGGGAGTCGTGGTGGGCTCGGAAGCGCCGTTGATCACCATCGGAATACCTGGTTCGTTCGCGTGGAAGGTGTTCCACGAACGCCGCCCGGCGATGATCGAGCAGGTGTGCGATGCGTTCCCCCTCGGAACAGGGGAGCGGGGCAGGCTCGCGGCATTGCTGCGCGAAACGACCACCGGAGTGGTCCAGCCGTTGGACGACGCGGCGCCCGACCACCATTTCTGGGAGTCTTGGACGAAAGCCTGGCTGGGCAGGCCGTGGTCCGAATGTCCGTTCCTGTGGGCGGAAAGCTACTTTTTCCGCCGGATGCTCGCCGCCATCGGGTACTTCGGGCCCGGGCCTTGGCGTGGTGTCGATCCCTTCGCGCCGATGAAGACCGCCGAGCTGCACAGCCCCGCGACCGCAGAGACGCTGGCCGCGTTCGACGGCCTGCCGCGGCTCGGCGAGGCCGACCGCGACGCCGCCGTGGTGCGGGCGGCGGTGTGGGGAAACCAGGCGGACCTCGCATTCCAGATGTCGGCAGGGCCCAAGAGCGCTACGGCCGGGTTGGTGAGCGGCGACAGCGACGCGTTCTGGTCGCTGTTCGGCGCGCGTCCCGGCGGTCCAGTCCATCTGGTCGCCGACAACTCGGCCGGCGAACTGGCCGCCGACCTGGTGCTGATCGACCACCTGCGCACCACCGGCCGTGCCGACCACGTCGTCCTGCACGTCAAGCCGAATCCGTACTACGTTTCCGACGCCACGCACGCCGACGTGCTCGGCGTTCTGCGGCACCTCATCGGACTGCCCGGGGAGGTGGGGATGATCGGCCGGCGCGTGTGGGATGGCCTGCGCGCCGGAAAGATCGAGGTCCGTGCGCACCCGTTCTTCTGTGCGCCGTTGGACTTTCGAGCCATGCCGGACGATTTGTGCGACGAGTTCGCGTCCGCCTCGGTCACCATCACGAAGGGCGACCTGAACTACCGGCGCTTGGCCGGTGACAGGTACTGGCCCGCCACCACGCCGTTCGCCGAGGTCGTGGCGTACTTTCCCAGCCCGGTGGCCGCGTTGCGGGTGCTGAAATCCGAAGTGGTGGTCGGCCTCCACGAGGCGGCCGTTGCGGAACTGGACAAGGCCGACGCGGCATGGCGGACCAACGGCACCCGCGCCCTCATCCAAGCGGCGGCGCCGCCTGCATCCTGACCAATGGCGATGCCGCGTCGGCGGATTCGTTCCCGTGGCCTGACAAGAACGCCCCGGCGCAACGGCTTTCCGGACGGGATCCGGGGATCAGGAACCGGTTGCCGATTCGCGCACGGTCCGCGCGATGTCGGCGAGCCCGAGCCGGTCGAAGGCGTCGGCCGCGATGTGGCTGCCGATGAACAGGCTCGAAGTCGCCGCCGGTGACGGGGCGTTGAGTACGTGGATTGCCCGCTGGGTTCGGCTGATGACGAAGTCGTCGACCAGCTCGCCGGTGCTCGTTACGGCTTGCGCACGCACGCCGCTGCCATCTCGGCGCAGATCCTCGCCGTTGATCTCGGGAATCAGCCGGCGGACGTCACGCACGAATAGCGGCCAGATCAGCGATCGGCTGATTTCCACGATGCCGTAGCGCCAGTAGCGTCGCGCCAGTCCGCGCACGGCGGGATCGCGCAGCAGCTCACCCAGCATGCGCACATCGACGTCGCGCCACCGGTATCCCTGGCGGGCCAGCGCGGGCACCGCGTTGGGGCCCACGTGCACCGATCCGTCGAGCATCGGGGTCACGTGCACCCCGAGGAACGGCAGCTCGGGGTCCGGCACCGGGTAAACCGGGTTGGTGATCAGCCCGCGTCGTGCCGGGCGCACCTCGGCGTATTCGCCGCGGAACGGCATGATCCGCACCGGTGGCCGGTGCCCGGCGGCTTCGGCGATCTTGTCGCTGTGCAGACCGGCGCAATTGACGATGATGCGCGCTCTGACCTCGCCGTCAGGCGTGTCGATCACGGTCCGATCGCGGGAGGTGGTGAACGACCGCGCCGGTGAGTTCGTCCGCAGGTCGGCACCGAGGTCGGTGAGCTCGGTCGCCAGCGCGAGGCACACCCGGCCGAAATCGGTCATCGCGGTGTCGGCTACTGCCAGCGCCCCCACCCCGGCGACGTGCGGTTCCCGCTCGGCGATCTCGGCGCGGCTCAACCGCGCAACGGTGACGCCGTTTTCCCGTCCCCGGGCCGCGAGCGCGTCCAGCCGCGGCAATTGCTGCTCGGCCGTGGCGACCACGATCTTCCCGGTGCGCTTGACCGGGACCCCGTGCTGTTCGCAGTAGCGGATCATCGCCTCGCCGCCGGCTCGGGCCAGCCGCGCCTTGAGGCTGCCTGGTGCGTAGTACAGCCCGCTGTGGATCACGTTGCTGTTGTGCCCGGACTGGTGCGCGCCCCAGCGCGACTCCTTTTCCAGCACGGCCACCGAGGCTCCCGGATGCGCGCGGAGCACGGCCCTCGCGGTTGCCAGCCCGAGCAATCCACCGCCGATGATTGCGATGTCGACCTCACCGGACATCCGGAAACCTTCCCTTCCGCCCAATCCGCAGCGAATGTATACAGCCGCTGCGGGGAGTGCAAGGACGCTGGGAGTCCACAATAGACTCATCGTGCGGGGGGATCGACGAACCCTGTCCCGCGTGCTACCGGAGGCGACATGCGCGTTCGCCTTGCGGCCGTGCCGTTCTGCCCGATACTCGGTGGTGAGGGGAGTACTTCCACTGGGCCTGCCCGGTCAGGACGGACATCCATAGGTGTCCTCGGGAGGCCGCCCTCCCGGTGGGCGAAGGAGACCTCGAACGCAGCAGTTCGAGGAGGCTCCTGTGCTTTGTCAGTTGTTCGCCCTCGCCGCGTCGTCGGAGTCGATCGGTTCGCCGTGGCTGTGGGCCACCAGCATCGCCGTGCTGTTGGCGTTGCTGATCGCGGATTTCCTGGTGACCCGCCGCCCGCACGAGGTCTCCTGGCGCGAGGCCGTGGGCTGGTCGGTGTTCTACCTAGCGTTGCCAATGGTGTTCGGGGTGTTCCTGTGGGCGGTGTTCGGCGGTGGTCAGGCGCTGGCGTTCATCACGGGGTTCGTGGTGGAGAAGTCCCTGTCCGTGGACAACCTGTTCGTTTTCATGCTCTTGCTGGCCGGCTTCGCAGTACCGGACGTGCTGCAACAACGCGTGTTGTTGTACGGCATCGTCGGAGCGCTGATGCTGCGCGGCGTCTTCATCGCGGCCGGGGCCGCGCTGCTGGAGGCGGGCACCTGGGCGTTTCTGGTCTTCGGTGCGATCTTGTTCGCCACCGCGGTCAAGGTCCTGCACGAGGCGGTCAAGGGGTCGGCTTTCGACCGCGACGTGTCTAAGCTGCGCTCGGTGCGGCTGTTGCGTCGGCTGATGCCGGTCACGGACGACTACCGCGGTTCTCGGTTGACGCTCCGTGAGGGCGGCCGGCGCTGCCTGACGCCGCTGGCCGTCGTGGTCGTGGCGGTCTTCGCGACCGACATCGTGTTCGCCGTCGATTCCGTGCCCGCCGTCTACGGGATCACCGAAGACCCGTACCTGGTGTTCGCCACCAATGCCTTCGCCCTGCTCGGCCTGCGCGCCCTGTACTTCCTGCTGCACGCGGCCCTGGCCAAGCTCGATCACCTCAACCACGGTCTGGCGATCATCCTCGCGTTCATCGGCGTGAAGCTGGTGCTGCATTGGGCCCACGGAATCTGGCCCGCTGTGCCCGAAATCCCCACGCTGCTCTCGCTCGCGGTCATCGTGCTGGTGCTGGCGGTCGTCACGCTGACGAGCCTGCGCGCCCGCCGCTTCGCCGAAGAACCGACATCCGGGAGTTGACCAAGAACCCGCTTCGGGCTCACGAGGGCGGGCTATGGCTCGATGAGGCCGGTCCGGATGGCATAGCGGGTGAGTTCGAGGCGGTCCCGGAGCCCGAGTTTTTGCAGCAGGTTGGCCCGATGCCGCTCGACCGTCTTGATGCTGATGACGAGCAGGTCGGCGATTTCCTTCGACGAGTGGCCTTCGGCGACGAGCTTGAGGATCTCCTCTTCACGACGGGTGATGGCCTTGGCGGCCGGCTCGCCGTCGGCGGCATTGTCCAGGTAGTTGCGGATGAGCGCGGTGATCGCGCCGGGATAGAGGAAGGGTTCGCCGCGCATGGCGGCGCGGCACGCTTCGACCAGGTCTCGATCCGCGACCGATTTCAGGACGTATCCGGATGCGCCGGCTCTGAGCGCCTCGAAGAAGTACTGCTCGTTGTCGTTCATGGTCAGGATGAGGATGCGCAGATCGGGTTGGAGCCTGGAGAGCTGGACGGCCGCTTGCAGGCCGGTCAGCCGAGGCATGGCGATGTCGAGGATGGCGAGATCTGGTTCGTCGCTGCGCGCCTTTTCGATCGCCTCCGCCCCATCGCCGGCCTCGGCGACGACGACCAGGTCCGGTTCGTTATCGAGGATCAGCCGGACCCCGCGACGGACCAAGGCGTGATCGTCGGCGAGCAGGATGCGGGTCTTCTTCGCGTCAGACATGCTCGGGTGCTTTCGTCGCGGTGGGCACGTGCAGGCGTACTTCGGTGCCGCCCCTGGCTCCGGGCCCCAGGGTGAGCCGGGCGCCGATGAGCAGCGCTCGCTCGCGCATGCCCCGGATGCCGGCGCCTTCGGGGGCGCTGCCCAGCCCGCCGCCGTTGTCGCGGATGGACAACTCCACGCCGGTCGGGCCGCTGCGCAGCGAGAGTTCGACGCGGGTGGCTCGGGCATGGCGGACGGTGTTGGTGAGGCTTTCTTGCGCCACCCGGTAGAGGACCAGTTCGGTGGCGTCGCCCAAATCGGGCAGATCGCTGTCGAGGTGGCAGCGTGCGATCAGCCCGGTGCGAGGTGGGACCTCGGTGGTGAGGGCCTTGAGCGCGCTGACCAGTCCCAGCTCCTCCAGGACGCCGGGGCGCAGTCGGCGAGCGATTCGGCGGATCTCGTCCAGGCTGTCCCGAGTGGTCTCTTGGACCTGGTGCAGCGCGGTCGCGACGGTTTCCGGCGCTTGATCCGCGACCCGTTTGAGTTCGAGCAGGACCGCGGTGAGGGTTTGGCCCACTTCGTCGTGGAGTTCCTGGGCGATGCGGTGGCGCTCGGCTTCCTGCGCGGACAGGGCAACCGCACTGCTGGTGGCGCGTTCGTCCTCGAGCCGGTCGAGCATGGTGTTGAAAGTCTTGATCAGATCCGCGGTCTCCCCATGCCCGGTAACCGCGAGCCGGGCACCGGGTCGCAGCGGATCGATCGTGGTCATCACCCGAGCGAGCCGCTCCAGCGGTGCCAGCCCGATCCGCAGCAGGATCGCGTTGACGACCAGCATGACGGCGAGCCCGATCGCCAGGATCAACGCCTCGGCGACGAAGAACGGCGCGGAGACGGTGGCCGGCCCCAACAGGAGCGCTGCGGCGCCCGCGACGAGCACCGCGGCGTTGAGTAGGAGCAGCCGCCAGAACAAAGACACGTGCCCGGCCTCCTTGCCTCGCGATGCCCCCACTATCGCGCAAATTCGCGTGTTCGTCGTTCGTCGTGCGCGCGCCGGTCCACATTCCCCGCGACACCGTCCGTCGCGCCGTTCGGTGTCAGCTTGTCGGTGCCTCGGCGTTGCTGTCCATTTGGGGCGTCGCTGACATCGAGCAAGGTGTCGGGGCGCAACCCCGTCTCGGGTGCATGATCGCCGCCTTGGGAAATGGGTGTCGGTGCGGATAGCGGCCATGCGGGTCACCAGAGAGCCTCGGAGGGTAAACCGCCGAGAAACGTTGATCCTGGCGCATCCAGGGCGCTTTTCGGGGAGGGAGCAGCGTAGTGCCCCCAGAAACCGGGCTCGTCGCGGTTCCTGTCCGGGAGACGGGGCCGTGACCACCGCGCTGACGATGGCCACGTTTCTGGTCGCATTCGTGCTGATCGCCACCGAACGCGTCCATCGAGTCGCCGCCGCCCTCGGCGGTGTCGCCGTCATGGTGCTGCTCGGCGTCGTCGATACCCACAGCGCATTCTTCAACGAGAAGACCGGCGTCGACTGGAACGTGATCTTCCTGCTGCTGGGGATGATGATCACGGTAAGCGTGCTCAAGCACACCGGCGTTTTCGACTACCTCGCGATCTGGGCGGCGAAGAAGAGCCGCGGCCGGTCCTTCCGGCTGATGATCATCTTGGTGTTGCTGACCGCCGTCGTCTCGGCCTTCCTCGACAGCGTCACGGTCATGCTCCTGGTCGCCCCGGTCACCCTCGCGGTCTGCCAACGCCTTCGGCTGCCGGTCGTGCCCTTCCTGATCGCCGAGGTCCTCGCCGCGAACATCGGGGGCACCGCCACGCTGATCGGCGATCCGCCGAACATCATGATCGGCAGCAGGGCGGGACTGTCCTTCACGGACTTCCTGCTCAACCTCGCACCCATCACCGTCGTCCTGCTCGTCGTGTTCATCGTGCTGTGCCGCGTGCTGTTCCGAAAAGCGTTCCTTGACGCCGAAAATCACCTGGCCGAGGTCATGGAGTTGGACGGCAAGGACACCATTCACGACCACCACCTGCTTCGGCGCTGCCTGATCGTCACCGGCGCGGTGGTGATCGCGTTCATCCTGCACGGCGCGATCGGGATCGGGCCGGCGTTCGTGGGACTGCTCGGTGCCGGCCTCATGGTGCTCGTCTCGGGTACCACCGCCAAGCAGTTCCTCCAGGAAGTCGACTGGTCCACGCTGGTGTTCTTCATGGGCCTGTTCGTCATGGTGGGCGGGCTGGTGAACGTCGGGGTGATCGACACGCTCGGGCGTGCCGCGATCGGCGTGGTCGGCGACGACTACCTGCTGGCCGCGGTGGGGCTCCTCGTGGGCTCCGCGGTGGTCGGCGGCATGATCGACACCATCCCCTTCGTGGCCACCACGATGCCCATCGTCGAGGAACTTGTGGCCACGGTCCCGGATCCGGAGATCAGCCGAGCATTGTGGTGGTCCCTGGCACTCGGGGCCGACCTCGGCGGCAATGCCACCGCGATCGGCGCGAGCGCCAACGTCGTGGCCGTCGGCTGGGCGGCCCGCAGCGGCCACCCGATCAGCTTCTGGGAATTCACCAAGTACGGCCTCGTCGTCACCGCCGTGACCATCGCCTTGTCCGCGCTCTACGTCTGGTTGAGGTACTTCGCCTGGTAGCGGGCCGCGCACCGGTGAGCTCCATCAGTCCTATTCGTCGAGGGAGCCGTTTATTCGTCTACATAGGACATTTGCTGGCGATCTCCGAGCGGCAATGGTCGTCGTCGCGGTGACCAGGAGGCCGTGCGAACCGGCGATCGTGGGAGCGCCCATCGCGAGCAGTCCGGGGCAGCGACTTCGCAGCGCGATGAGCCGGCGAGAAATGCACACTGGGCCCGTCGGGACCGGTGGAGCGTCAGGAGCCAGCGATGACGAATGGTCAGCAAGGCGCGGGTGCGGTAGGCGAATGGCCGGCGCTGCTCGTGCGGGAGTGGGCCGATACCCGCGACACGCTGCACATGTGGACTCAGGTCGTGGGCAAGATCCGACTGGCGATGGCGCCGATGGTCAACCACTGGTGGCAGGTCCCGCTCTACGTCTCCGCACGCGGCCTGACCACCTCGCTGATCCCGCACGACCGGCGTTCGTTCGACATCGAGTTCGACTTCTGCGAACACCAGTTGCACATCCGGTCCAGCAGCGGCGACGAGCGGCGGATCCCCCTGGCGCCGAAATCGGTCGCCGAGTTCTACCGCGAGACCATGGCGGCGCTGCGCGAACTCGACCTGGAGGTCTCCATCTGGACCAAGCCGCGGGAGGTCGAGCGCGCCATCCCGTTCGAGGCCGACACCGAGCACGCAGCCTACCGCCCCGAGCACGCGCACCTGTTCTGGCGGCAGCTGCTCGCCGCGAATCGGGTCCTGACCGAATTCCGGTCCCGGTTCGTGGGCAAGGTCAGCCCGGTCCACTTCTTCTGGGGCGCGATGGATCTGGCGGTCACCAGGTTCTCCGGCCGCACGGCGCCGGAACATCCCGGCGGAGCCCCCAACTGCGCGGACTGGGTCATGGTCGAGGGCTACTCCCACGAGCTGAGCAGCTGCGGCTTCTGGCCCGGCGGCACCAGCGAGGGCACCTTCTACTCGTACGCCTACCCCGAGCCCGCCGGGTACGCCGAGCAGCCGGTTCGCCCGGCCGCCGCCAACTACAGCGCCGAGGTCGGCGAGTACCTGCTGCCTTACGAATCCGTGCGCACGGCCACCGATCCGGAGGGCACCCTGCTGGAGTTCCTGCAGACCAGCTACGAAGCGGCCGCCGGGCCAGGCAAGTGGGACCGCCGCGGCCTGGAGACTTCGACGGAACGCGCCTGATGGCCTATGCCGGTTCGGGGGTGGGCAGTTTGGTGGTTTCGAGCATGTCTCGAAGCTCTCGCTGCCGGACGGGGTGGGAGAACAGCCACCCCTGGTAGCCGTCGACGCCCAGCCCTTTGAGCACGTGGAACTGGGTGGCGGTTTCCACGCCTTCCGCGACGCAGTGACGCCCCATTGCGCGGGCCATGTCGACGACCGCCCGGGCGACGGCGAAGTCGGCGGGGTCGCCGCCGATGCCGGCGATGAACTGGCGGTCGGCCTTGATGATCTGGGCGGGCAGCTCCTTGAGGCGGGCAAGCGACGAGTAGCCGGTGCCGAAGTCGTCCACGGCGAAGTTGACGCCCCGGTCGGCTAGCGCGTGCATCGCGGACCGGGCTTGGGCGGGCAGGTCGACGAGCGCGGTTTCGACTAGCCGCGTCTTTCGCACATGGGTGAGGGTGGGACGAACCCGGGTATGCCGGATGATCATGGCGGTTGGGTGGGATCGACGGCAAGCAGGTTGAGTAGTCGGGTCTGGACGGGCCCGGGTTGCGGGATGGTCGCGGGTTGGCCGGTGGTGGCGGGGATCAGCCGGAGTTCGGACAGGGCCTGGAAGATCAAGCGGCCGGTGGGTTTGGCTTTCTGACCGGGATACAGGCCGGCCATCCTGACCTCCGGAGCGATCGCGGTCCGCACGGCGCGTTCGATCAGGCAGAAGACGAGAAGAGCGAGACAGATCACGGTGAGCAGGGCGGCGATGCGCCGGTTGGTCTTGAGGAACATCGGTGCCACCGCCAGGGGGCCCTTGAACGCCGAGTAGCGGCGTTCCACCACTTCCTGGCCCTTGTAGCGGGTGAGGACCTCGGCGGCGGTGACGGTGGCGGGCAGGTTGGTCAACAGGGCGTACCAGCCGTCGGTGGAGGCCTCGGCATCCAGCGCGGTCTGATCGAACCACCACGTCAGGGTGGGTTTACCGGTGACGGGGTCGGTGCCGACCTGGGTGCGCAGGTAGGTCTTGACACGGCGGGTGCGGGCGATGGTGGTGACCCGGTCGGTGACGGCGTGCTCACTCGGGTAGTGCCGCGACCCCAGGCCACGCACGACCCGGTCGAGGTCGCCGCGGGCCCGGTCGAGTTTCTTCGCCCGTGCCGCCATGGCAGCCGTCGCTCGGGCGGTGGAGTGCACGAACACCCGTCGCAGCCGCAGTACCGGGTCGGTCTTGCGCTTGCCGGGCAGGCTCAGTGTGTCCTCCATGACCCGCCAGGCGCCGCGGCGATCGGCTGGTTTACCGGTGTCCCGTCCAGCTACGTAATCCACAACCGTGGCCGCCTGCGGGTCGAGTGCGGCCAACTCGGCGGCGCGGACGTAGAGCTTGGATGCCGGGGCGATGAATCTCACGCCCGCGGTGACCATGGCGTGCAGGTTGCCGTAGGAGATCAGCTTCGAGTCCCCCACCAACAGAAAATCCCGTGGCCCGGCAAGGTTTTTCAGCGCGGTCATCGCCCCCACTACCTGGGCGACCTCTCCCGCGCCGCCGTCGTAGCCACGATGCAGCACCGGTATCCCGCCGTCGCCGGTGACCGCCAGTCCGGCCTGGACCTGCTTGAGATCCGGGCGACGGTCTTTCGGGTGCCCGAATCGTGGTGCGGCGTAGCCGGGATCGGTCTGTTCGTATGCGCCATACAGCGAGATCGACGTCATATCCCAATGCAACCGGGACACATCCAGCCCGAACGCCGAGATCGCTCGCGCCCCCACCGATCCCACGATCCGGTCCAGCTCCGGGGCGATCGCGTCCAACGCGCGGGCGATCCGGTCGTCATTGAGCCTGGCGGGGTCGATACCCAGCACTTCCTCCACCGCCCATGCCCGCGCCCAATCGGTGACCCGCAACAACGGCGTCGGCGAGGTCAACCGATTCGCCACCAACGCCTCGATCACCTGCCCATGCGACAGGATCGCCACATCACGCACCGGGCAGGCCCGGTCGATAATCCCGGCCAGGTCCAACCTGCCGCAGTAGTCGGCCACCACCGGCAACGCACCCAGCATCTTTTCCACACTCGGCCCACCGAAGACCATCGGTTGCGGAAGCGGTCGTGCACGCATCCCGCAACGATAAGATGATCAAAGCGGAACGCTCTTCCAACCCCAACCACCCCCATGTGCGAAACACGGGACTAGCTCCAGGACGACCCGGTCCGGGGCGATGCCGGTCGCGTCGAGCGCCTCGGAAACGGCCGCGACGAACCGGGGGTCGCCGGGCACCAGCCCGGCCAGGTTCACGCCGATCCGGACCTGGCAGCCGAAGGACCCCGGCCACTGGGCCGCCTCGCGCAGGGCGGTGCGCAGCACCCAGCGATCCAGCTTGCGCAGCAGGTCTCCTTGTTCGGCGATGGGGAGGAATGCGGCCGGGGAGAGCAGTCCGAGGTCCGGGTGCGGCCAACGCACCAGGGCCTCGAACCCCGTGATCAAGCCGTCGGACGCGACCACCGGCTGGTAATGCAGCTCCAGTTCGTCGTGTGACAGGGCGTCCCGCAGCTGGCCTTCCATGTGCAGCTGCCCGTCGGCGGAGGCGATCAGGGTGGGGCTGGCCAGCGAGACCTTGCCCGGGCCGCGCCGTTTGGCCTCGAACACGGCGGCGTCGGCGAACCTCAGCAGGTCGTCCGCCGTGGTGTTGGGCCGATCGGCCACCGCGGCGCCGATCGAGGCCGAAACACGCACGAGCTGACCCCGCACCGGGGTGGTGGTGTGCAGCAGCGAGGACACCCGCGTGGCCAGCGCGTCAAGACCGCCGACCGCGTCGATGTTCGAGCAGACGATCACGAATTCGTCACCGGAGAGGCGCACGACCGTGCACTCGGGCGGCACGCCGTTTTCCAGGATCCGGGCGAGGGCCACCAGCAGCTCGTCGCCCGCATCGTGACCGAGCGAGTCGTTGATGCGCTTGAACTTGTCGATGTCGCAGAACAGCACGGCGGTGCGGTCGCGGACCGGGCCGGCGAGGTAAGAGGCGAGGAGATCCTTGACGGCGGCCCGGTTGGGCAGGCCGGTTAGGTCGTCGTGGGTGGCCCGGTGGTGCAAGGCCTCGGCCTGCCGATGCCGTTCGGTGATGTCCTGAAAGACCACCAGCCAGAACTGCGTCCCGTCGTCCTGCACGGACAGGCCGGTGTGCAGCTCGCAGGACACCGGCTGACCGTCCGACCGCATCAGCAACCGTTGCAGCACCTTCGGTTTCGCGCCGTTGCGCCCCAGCGCGCCCATGCCGGGGCGCAGCGAACGGCCCTGGTCCTGCGGATGGCTGAGATCATCGGTGGTGCACCCGCGCAGCTGCTCCAGGCGGTACCCGAGCAATCGGCAGAGCGCGTCGTTGGCGTCGACCAGCCGTTCGGACTGGTCGAACAGGCCGATGCCGACCGGTGCGACGGCCAGCAGGTCGGTGAAGCGCTGGCTGGACCGGCGCAGCCAGGTCAGGGCGACGTCCGGTTCGGTGGCCGCCGAGGTGGCGTCCGGGCGGCCACCGGTCCGCGATCGGATCTCGCGGTCGGTGCTGTTTTCGTTGTGCCCGCACGGGATTTCGACGCCCTTGGTATTCGGCCGGGACAACACCCAGCTCGGGCCGCGCAGGGTCTTGGCGAACCGCTTGAGCGGAGCCAGGCGGGTAGGCGGGTTGAGCGCGGCGGCGTCTTCGACGTGGTCGTCGGTAACGCCGCGGACCAGGTCGTTCGCCCGGATCACGCCCAGGCACCGGCCCACCTCGTCGACCACCACGGCGTCCTCGTAGGCGCGGGCCGGATCGGACGTGGTGACCAGCCGCATGGTTTCGGCCGCGGTGGTGGAGGTGGTGACGATCCGGGGTTTGTCGGCCAGCCGGGACGCCGGTTTGCCGGCGTGCAACGCATGTCCGTATGGGCCGCTCATGGCCAGCAGGAACCGGTTGCGGTCGAGGGCTTCCAGGGGCCGCTGCTCATCGTCGACCAGCACGATTCCACTGATCTCGGGTCGTTCGGTGAAGGTTTTCCGCGCTTCGTCGGCCAGGGCGTCGGCCGGGAGCATGGTGGCGGGAGCCAGGAATTCGACGACCGGCGGTCCGGTGGCGGCGCGCGCATCTTCCCGGTCGGGCCGCCCGGGCGCCTCCGGCGCCGGCACCGAGACCTGGGTGGTCATCGGCGGCGTCTCCGACACTGGGGCAAGTAGCGCGCCCTGCACGAGCCGGGCACCTAGGCGGCGCACGGCCGCGAACTGCCGGCGTTGGTCCGCACCGTCCACCACCAACGCCGCGCCGGCGACGTCGGCCAGCTGCCGCATGGATTCGAGGACGGCAAGCCCCCCTTGCTTGTCCGGGAACCCGTGCAACACGCTCGGCGTGAGCTTGACCAGGTCCGGCCGCAGATCGGTCACCAGCGACGGCGAGACGGAATCCATCCCCACCCCGACGAGCGCGACGCGGAAACCGCAGCCGCGCAATTCCTCCATCCGGGCGAGCAGTCGCTCCGGGTCCAGCCGGCTCAGCGGCGGGCGGATTTCGAGGGTGGTTTCGCTCTCCTGGCGGCCGGCCGACCACAGCGCCCGGCGTACGTCCATGAGTGCGCCGGGATCGTGGACGACCGTGTGAGCCCGCACGGAGAGGTGCAGTGGAAGCCGGATTCGGCAGTCGGCCGCCGCGCGGATCGCGCCCACGACCAACTGCAGGTCCTCCTTGACCGGGTCGGGCTGCACGCCAGAGTCACTCGGTCGGGGACCGTCGCCGAACCAGCGGGGCAACAGTTGAACTGCCAAGATCCCGCCCAATCCAATGTTCACCAGCGGCTGATACGCAGTGTGCACGCTCTGCTGTGGATAATCCACCCAAGGGATGCTGCACGCGACCGCGAGATCACTTAAAGTGACTTAACCTGCTGTTCGCCCTCTGGTCGCCTTGTGTTCACTATCGGGAATCCCGGCGACCTCAGGTCAGCCTGATCTGGCGGTTGACGTCCTTGTAAAGCAGGTAGCGGAACTTGCCCGGGCCGCCCGCATAGCAGGCTTGCGGGCAGAAAGCCCGCAGCCACATGAAATCACCGGCCTCGACCTCGACCCAGTCGTCGTTGAGCCGGTACACCGCCTTGCCCTCCAGGACGTAGATGCCGTGCTCCATCACGTGCGTCTCGGCGAATGGGATCACCGCGCCGGGCTCGAAGGTCACGATATTGACGTGCATGTCATGCGCGAGATCGTTCGGGTCGACGAACCGCGTGGTGGCCCAGGCGCCGTTGGTGTCGGGCATCGGCGTCGGCTCGATCTCCTGCTCCTGCACGGCGAATGCCTTGGGGGTGTAGCCCTCCAGTGGCTCGTAGGCCTTGCGGACCCACTGGAAGGTCGCCGCGGCGTCGGACTCGTTGGCCACCGCCCAGCTGCCGCCGGCCGGGAGGTAGGCGTACCCGCCCGGGGTGAGGACGTGGTCCTCGCTCTCGATGACGAGGTTCAGCGTGCCGGCGAGCAGGAACAGCACGGACTCGACGCCGCGTTCGGGCTCGGGCTCGGTGCTGCCGCCGCCAGGCGACACCTCGACGATGTACTGCGCGAACGTGGTGGCGAACCCGGCAATGGGCTTGGCGAGGATCCAGGTCCGGGTGTTGCTCCATCCGGGCAGGTTGCTGGTGACGATGTCGCGAAGCACGCCACGAGGAATGACGGTGTACGCCTCCGTCACGACGGCCCGGTCGGTCAGCAACGTGGTCTGCGACGGCAAGCCGCCCTTGGGGGCGTAGTACGTTGGCTCGCTCAAGTTGCGGCTCCTGTCTTGATCGACATTCACACGCTGCCGTGCAGTGCTTGCCGGGTGCGCCGCGGCGGAGCGCTCTGTGACCTACACAGCGGCCTACACAGCGTAAGGCCCGAGGTCGGCCGCCACGGCCGCCCGCGCGTACGTCATAGCCGGATGCTGCTGAATCGCGGTTCGCTACGCCGGCTTTTCAACCCGTCTTGGCGAGGGGGAAAGTCGTGCCGGTGAGTTCTTCGGAGAGGGTCCAGAGTTTCTTCGCCGCTGTCGGGTCGCTTGCCGCCGTGGTCCGGCTGACCAGCGTCGGCCCGCCGCGTAACTCGAATGGTCCATCCGGGCCCAGGTAGCTCGCGCCGGGCAGGTCCTGGGTCGCGGCGTAGAGCGTGGGCAGAGCTCCGGCCTTTGCGTCCTGCGCGAACAGCCCATTGCCGACCTCCATGAGCCGGCGCACCGCCGGGTTCGGACTGCGGGTTTGCAGGTTCGTGGCGGCCCAGCCGGGGTGCGCGGCCAGCGCCCGGACCGAAGACCCGGTCTCGCTGAGCCGCCGCTGCAACTCCAGCACGAAGAGCAGGTTGGCCAGCTTGGACTGGCCGTACGCGCGTTGGGCGCGGTAATCGCCGGTTAAGTTCGGGTTGTCGAAGTTGATGCCTCGCACGAACCGGTGCGTGCTGGAGGCGACGGTGACCACGCGGTCGGTGACGTGCGGCAGCAACAGGTTCGTGAGTGCGAAGTGGCCCAGGTGGTTGGTGCCGAAGTGCGTCTCGAAGCCGTCCTTGGTGCGTCCCTCCGGCGCGAACATCACCCCGGCGTTGTTGACCAGCAGGTCCAGCTTGCCGTCCCAGGATGCGGCGAACTCCCGCACCGAGGTGAGGTCGGAGAGGTCCAGGCGCCGGACCTCGGGCCTGCCGGGGACCGTGGCCGCGGCAGCCTTGCCCTTGTCGACGTCGCGGACGGCGAGCACCACGTGCGCACCGGCCGTGCCGAGTGCTTGGGCGGTGTGGAGGCCCAGGCCGCTGTTGGCGCCGGTGATGATCGCGGTGCGGCCGGTCAGGTCGGGTATCTGGTCGATCTTCCAAGCGGTCATGCCGGTCAAATGTAGTCACTGACAACAAAGTTGGCAACGGTCACAATGCTGCCGGTGTCAACATTCGGGGTAGGGTGCTGGTCATGGCTGGAGGCCGTTATCACCACGGGGACCTTCGCGCCGCGCTGCTGGACTCGGCGACCACCGCGCTGCGCACGCGCGGCGTCGACGCGTTGTCCTTGCGGGAACTCGCGAGGGACATCGGCGTCAGCCATGCGGCACCGCGACGGCATTTCAAGGACAAGCGGGCATTGCTGAACGCGCTCGCACTCCGCGGATTCGAGCGGCTGTCCGCCGAACTCGAAGCGGCGGCGGCGACCGAGGGCCCGTTCCGCCGCAGGCTGGCGGCGATGGCCCGGGCCTACGTCCATTTCGCCGTGCACGACGCCGAACTGCTGGAGCTGATGTTCGTGCGCAAGCACGCTCCCGACGCCTCCGAGGAACTCGTCGCCGGCGGCCATCAGCTGGGGGCCTCGATGTTCGCGGTCATCGCCGACGGACAGCGCGGCGGCGATGTGCACGCCGGGGACCCCGAGGGGATCGGGCTCGCCATGTTCGCCGGACTGCACGGTTTCGCCAGCCTGGCCGTAGGCGGCATGCTCCCGGACGGGAGCGTCGACGCCGCCCTCGACCTCCTCCTGGACGAACTCCACCACGGCCTGGCTCCTCGCGCGATCAATGTCAGCCGCTGAGGACCTGCTGACGGACTCGTTTGCGGATGCCCCGCCGCAACGACGACGCGCGAGCCCCGAACCCGGACGTGCGTGAGATCTCCTGTCGCGATCGTCAGGAGAACGGGGTGCGCGGTTGTTCCTGCGGTTGGCCGTCGATGGTCATTTCGACGTGTTCGTCGTAGAAGCAGGCGAGCCCGGCGATCTTCTGGCTTTCCGGGAGCGGGGTGCGGTAGGTCCACACCAAACCGGCGTGCTCGGTGCCCTCGATGAGCACGTTCCAGTACGTCGCGGTGCCCTTGTAGGGGCATTGAGTCCGCCGGTCCGACGGCCGCAGCAGGTCCATCCGCACGTCGGCCAGCGGCAGGTAGTAACGCGGCGGCAGGCCGGTTTCGAAGAGGATGTGCGGGCGATGCGAGTCCGCCACCACGACGCCGCCGATACGCACGGTCACGTGCCGTGAGCTCGCCAGGATGTCGACCCGCTTGTACGGGTCGCGCGGGTGGACGTAGACGGGTTCGTCTTCCTCAAACCACTCGTCCATCGCGCCCCATTCGAACCGCACGTAGTCGTGCACGGCGGTGGTGGCGGAATCCGGGAACCGGACCGCGGCGCGTTCGGCGGTGGCTCCGTCGACGAGCACGTCATAGACATCGCCCTCGCCGAGGCGGTCGGCGTGCCGACTCTCGCCCGTCGGGCGCAGCTTGGCGCGCACGTCGCCGACCGGCAGGTAGTAGGTGGGGTAGTAGGGGTGTTCCCACACGAGCAATGGCCGCCGGGTGTCCGCGACCAGTTGCCCGCCGAGGTAGGCCCGCACCCGCTTGTGCGACTGCTCCACCGCCGCGCGCTCAGCTGAGCTTGTCATGGAGTCCTCCGATGCCTCGCACCTACGGTGGCACCTTCCATCTTGGCGCGTTGGCTCCGGGTGGGCCAGCAGTCGCCCTCGGCGAACAGTCCTAAGTGGCCGGTGCGCCGATCGGCGTTGCGGCGGGTGTTGGCCTCCCTCCGGCGTCCCCACGGTCCGCACCCGGGCGAACACGCTGCGGTCGGCGTGCCGACGAATGTCACCGCTCGGAGCAGACCAGAGGTCTTGATCTCGCGCTTGAGCTTGGGCAAGCTGTGTCGCGCAGAACGGGCGGGTCGGGGGCTCGGTGGAGGACGCCGGGCATGCGTCCATAAGTAGGCGGCGCATGCCCTGGAGGCGCGAGGATGCTCACCCCCGACGATGTGCACAACGTTTCTTTCACCAGGACGTGGCGACGAAGCCGCGGCTACGACGAGGCCGAGGTCGACGAGTTGCTGACCCGTGTCGAGGCAACACTGCGCGGGAAACCGCTGGTGACCGCGCGCGACGTGCTGAGGGCCCGGTTCAGCCCGGGTAAGCCCGGGCGGGCTTACAAGAAAACGCAGGTCGCCGAGTTCCTGGACCAGGTGGCGCTGACCCTGATGAAGAGGGAGGTGCGGGAGGCCGATCAACGCGTCCGGTCGGGAAGCGGCGAGACAGCGCCCGAGAAGACAGCGCGCGAGAAGGCGGTGGCCCGGCGTCCCGACCCGGTCGCGTCGGTACCGCGGCCCGAGCCGGTGGAGCGGACCGGCGAGCCGGTCCCGGCGGGACGCGAGGTGCTGGCGAGCGCCACCGCGCAGCAGCCGGCGCTGGACAAGGCCGAGGTCGATGCGTTCATGGACCGCGTTGAGGCCACGCTGCGCGGTGCGGACGAGCTCACCGCGCAGGATGTGTTGAACGCCCGGTTCAATCCGCCCGGACCGGGCCAGCCGGGCTACCAGGAGGCCAGCGTTTTCGCCTTCCTCGTCATGGTCTCCACGATCATCAAGCAGATGGCCCCGCAGGGGCGGTTGGTCCCGGCGCAGCGCCTGCCGATCGGCCGCGCCTTCCCCCGGGCGTTGCACCCGGGAGCTCCGCGGCTCACCTCGGAGGCGGTCGGCAGCGTAGTGCTGCGCGGTTCGGCCGAGGGTGAGCGCGGCTACCACGAGGACGAGGTCGATGACTTCCTGGACCGCGTCGTGGCGACCCTGCGCGGAGCCGACAATGTGACCTCGGAGGAGGTGCACACCGTCACCTTCAGCGAGCAGCCCGACGCCGGCACCGGCTATGACCAGGCGGAAGTCGATTCGCTGCTCGACCTCATCGCGGAGCGCCTCGAAACCGATTCGGTCCGGCCACGCCCGTGAGCACTTCGCGGCACGACCCGCAACGGGTGCGAAAGCGGTCTCGTCCTGCGGAAGTTGATGCGGTGGCTGGGGCATGACAGGTGCGCGCCGCGATGGGTCGGCAAGCGTCCTTGTGGCGGCAACCATCGTCAGCAGTCCTCAGTGGACGATCAGCGGCGGTATGAGGCCACCCGTGGTTCCTCATCTGGCGCCGGCGACGCAGGCTGGCTGACCTGCCGCGAGCCGCCGCTGGTCGGGCCGGGGCGTCTGGGATGGCAGGATGGGGAGGTTATGCTCGACTTCCCCGATCTTCCCGTCCGTGCCGTGCTGGGCGACGTCACCGATGCCTTGACGAAGCACTGCACGGCGGTGTTGGTTGCCCCGCCGGGTACCGGCAAGACGACATTGGTCCCGCTGGCATTGGCCGAGCAAGGGCTGCGCGTCGTGGTAGCGGAGCCGCGCAGGTTGGCGACCCGAGCCGCGGCCGAACGCATGGCGAGCCTGCTCGGCGAGAACGTCGGGCAGCGCGTGGGATATTCGGTGCGGGGCGAGCGCCGCCGGGGTGCGGACACCATCGTCGAGGTGGTGACCTCCGGCCTGCTGGTGCGGCGGCTGCAATCGGATCCGGAGCTCTCCGGGGTCGACGTGGTGATACTCGACGAATGCCACGAACGGCATCTCGACGCGGATCTCCTGTTGGCGCTGCTGCTGGACGCGCGCGAGGGGCTGCGGCCGGACCTGCGGGTGCTGGCGACCTCGGCCACGGTGGCGGCCGGTCGTGCCGCGGAACTGCTCGGCGACGCGCCGGTCCTGGAGGCGCACGCCCGGACCCATCAGGTTCGGACCACATACCTATCGCCGAGGCGGGGCGAGCGGATCGAGTCATGCGTGGCGCGGGCGGTGCGGACTGCGCTTGCCGAGCAGGACGGCGATGTGCTGGCGTTCCTGCCCGGTGCGGCGGAGATCCGACGCGTCGCGGGTTTGCTCGATGAATCCGATGTGGACGTTCTGCCGCTGCACGGGAGGCTTCCCCATGCCCAGCAGGACTCGGCGCTGCGCGTGGGGGAGCGGCGTCGGGTGGTGCTGGCGACGGCGGTCGCGGAATCGAGCCTGACCGTGCCAGGAGTGCGCGCCGTCGTCGACTCGGGCCTGTCCCGGGTGTCGCGTGTGGACAACCGGCGCGGCCTGTCCGGGCTGGCGACGGTCCGGGTGTCGGCGGCGGTGGCCGAACAGCGGGCGGGCCGTGCCGGACGGCAGGGCCCGGGCGTGGTGTACCGGTGCTGGCCGGAGCACGAGCACAGCACCCTGCCCGCCTACCCGGAACCGGAGATCCGGACCGCCGATCTGACGAGGTTGGCGCTGGAACTCGCCTGCTGGGGAACGCCGGACGGCTCGGCGCTGACGTGGTGGGACGAGCCGCCCGCCGGTGCGTTGGCCGCGGGACGGGAGGTGTTGCGCGGCCTCGGCGCGCTGGAGGTCTCCGGCGCGGTGACCGACCGGGGACGCCGGATGGCCGAGCTCGGCCTGCACCCGAAGCTGGCCCGCGCGCTGCTCGACGGCCGCGAGCTGGCGGGCGCGGAAATCGCGGCCGAAGTCGTCGCCCTGCTCGACAACGACGCATTGACCAGCGAAGTCGACGTGGAGACCGCGCTCGCCCGATTGCGTCGGGGAGTTCCGGGCAGCGAGCGGTGGCGCCGTGAGGTCCGCAGGCTGCGTGCGTCGGTGCAACCGCACTCTGGAACGTCGGCACCCTCAGGAACGTTGGCACCGGGCGATGCGGCGCTGGTCGTCGCGTTGGCACAGCCGGAGCGCCTAGCGCGGCGCCGGGGAGCGGATTCTGCGGTGTACCTGCTGGCCTCCGGGACGGCGGTGGAGTTGCCCGGGAACTCCGGGTTGCGCGGATCGGAGTGGCTCGCGGTGGCGGTCGCCGACCGAGCCCCGGGAAGCGCCTGCGGTACGGTCCGTCTGGCCGCGCCGGCCGACGAGGCACTTGCTCGGCGCGCGGCGCCCGCCCTGGTGACCAATGTCGATGAGATCGGCTGGATCGACGGCGACGTGCGGGCCGTCCGGGTCGAGCGGCTCGGTGCGATCTCCTTGAGCCAACGGCCGATTCCCGATCCCGATCCCGCCGAGGTCCGGGCGGCGCTCTTGGCCGGCCTGCGTGCGGAGGGGCTGGAACTGCTGGCCTGGAACGAGGATGCGCGGCGGCTGCGGCAACGGCTCGGCTTCCTGCACGCCGCCCTCGGCGATCCCTGGCCCGCCACCGATGACGAAACCTTGCTGTCCATTGTGGATCAATGGTTGGAGCCGGAGCTCTCGAACGCCCGGCGGCGCGCCGATCTGCGGATTCCGGCGGGCGTGGCGCTGCGGCGGCTGATCCCGTGGTCGGCGGCGGGCCGCTTGGACGAACTCGCGCCGGATCGGATCGAGGTCCCCTCCGGCTCCCGCATCAAGGTGGACTACCAGGACGACCGCCCCGCTCTGCCGGTCAAGCTGCAGGAGGTCTTCGGCTGGCACGACCCGCCGCGCATCGCCGACGGCCGGGTGCCGGTCGTGTTGCACCTGCTGTCACCGGCCGGCCGTCCGGCGGCCGTCACGGCCGACCTCAATTCGTTCTGGCGCAACGGGTACCAGCAGGTCCGCGCGGAACTCCGCGGCCGCTACCCCAAGCACCCGTGGCCGGAGGACCCCGCCACGGCAACCCCGACCCGCCGCACCCGCCGGGGCGGCCGTGAGTGACTGTCGCCGCCGGCGTGCATTCGCCGTACACGAACCCGTCGCTCAATTGGTGGGATTCACGGCAGGTAACGAGTAACCGGCGGTAATGCGTTCTAGCGTTCGCCCATGACCAGTAGCGTGAAGAAGATCGAGCCGCGCGTCTCGCGTGCCCAGCACCTCTTGGCGGAGCAGGTGGGCAACGAATTCCGCGCCTCGCAGCAGTACCTCGCGATCGCCGTGTGGTTCGACCAGCGGGACCTGCCCCGTCTCGCGGCACACTTCTACCGTCGGTCGTTGCGGAAGCGCACCGACGCGCTGCGCATCGTGCAGTACATGATGGACAGCAACCTCGCGGTGGAGATCCCGGCCGTGCCGACGGTGCGAAGCGATTTTTCCGAGCCTCGGGAGCTCATCGCGCTCGCCCTGGAGCAGGAGCGGGCGGTGACCGCCGAGGTCGCCACGCAGACTCGGACGGTCCGGGAGGACGGAGACTACCTGGGCGAGCAGTTCATGCGCTGGTTCCTGGCCGAACAGGTCGATGCGGTCTCGCAGATGTCGACCATGCTCAACGTGCTGGACCGAGCCCACGGCAATCTCTTCGACGTGGAGGACTACCTCGCGCGGGAGAGCGTCGGCCGAAGGACGAACGATTCGCTGGCACCGCAGACCGCCGGCGGGGCGGTAGGCCACTGAATGCCCGCCGGCGAAGGCCGCTCGCTGGGAGTGACGGCGCTTGTCACACGTTCGTGTGCCCCGACCGAAACTGGGCACCCTTCGTATTGTGACGTGCTCGAAAGGTCATATTCCCTGGTGATCTCGTTTTCGGTCGTAGCGTGGAGGCTGGTCCGTCGGGTCTCCACGGCGCGGCCGAACACCCGAATCCTGAAGCCCAGGGGAGGCTGTGAATGTCCTTCGCCGAACTCGGCCGCACCGAGGTTCCGGCTCCGCGCACCGAACTGAGAATCGAAGACCGCACGCCCGGAGCCGAGGCGCTGCGCCTGAACATCACGCGCCCGGTTGCCGGTGTCGTCGTCATCGAGGCCGCCGGGGTTCTGGACATGGACAGCGCCACGCGTTTCGCCGAGGTGGTGCGTGCGAACCTGTCGACGGACACCCGCACCGCCGTCCTGGACCTGTCCGCTCTGTCGTTCCTGTCTACTCACGGGGTCGTGGCGCTACTGGAAGCCGCGCACCGCGCCCTGATGCGCGAAACCGATCTTCTGCTGGTCACCCAGAACCGGATCGTCGACCGCCTGCTCGGGATGCTCGACGTCGCCAGCCGGTTCACCTACGCGGCCACGGTGGACGCTGCAATCCAAGCAGCGGGCTCGCAATCTTCTGATGGGGTTCGGCGATCGGGCTGCCGAGTTCGCGTTCCTCGCCCGTGATCGAGCCGGTCGATTCACGGCATCATTCGACACGGCCCTGGCAGGCGCTGGCATCGACATCGTGAAGATTCCTTGCGGCTGTCCCTGAGCAAACCGCTTCGCCGAGCGATTCGTGCTGATGAATCCGTGGACAGTCGAGGTTACTCGCACCGGTTCGGTTCCGCAGCGGTACTCGATCACCCGCCTCGGCGGTGCCATGGCACAGCCGCGACGGACCAGTGCGGACCTTGGGAGACCTATGAACTTCCGGGTGGAACCATCCTCTGTGGACGGTAGCTCGCATCTGCTGGCTGAGCTCGCCGGACTGCTGGAGGAAGGGCGGCTCGACAGCGACAACGCCACCGCGGCGAAGGCTCCGCGAGCTCATCCCGATGTCGGCGTGAAGGTCGAGGAGTTCTCCCGCTTCGCCCATGACCAATATCAGGATCTTGTCGCACTGCTGGGAGCGCTGGCCACCAAGTTGAAGGCCACCTGCCAGCACGTCGTCTCGCTCGACGGACATCAGCACCACCAGCGGATTCTTCGACTGGGTCGCGGAGCTGGGTATGGCCGGAGTGAGCTGGCCTCACCGGACCCGGTCGAAACTTTCCACTGTGGAATATCGTTCGCTGATGGCTCGCGGAATCTATCTCGTGGTGCGCACTTGGCCGTCCTGCTCGGATGATGTGGATCCACCGGCGTCGCTGGCCGTGTGACCGGCTCGGTAGGGCGTCGGCTGAACGCTGCCAGTCATGATCGGGCTGACGCCCTGTCCTGTTCACGGCCGGTCCGCTCCGGCAACGGGCCATCTGCTGCCGGGTGGCCGCGTGCGGTTCATTATGGAAATTGTCATGCTGCGGTTTAGGGGGTCGGGATGGCGGACGCAGGCCGCAAGGCGGTCGTAGCGGGGTTCGACCTGTCGGAGTCGTCGCGGCGGGCGGTCCGGTGGGCTGCGCACGAGGCGTCCAGTCGGCGTCGACCGCTGCTGCTCGTGCACGTGCTCCCGTGGCCGTTCGAGGAGCGCACGTCGATCAAGGTGCCGGGTGCGGACGACCTGCGGGAGCCGCTTCAGCAAGCCCTGCGGCGCGAGCTTGAGGTGCTCGCGGCGGATTGCCGGGAGATCGATCCCGGGCTCGAAGTGCGCAACGAGATGCCATTCGGCGACCCTGCCGTGTTGCTCGGCGAGTGCGCGGCGGAGGCCGAGCTGCTCGTGCTCGGCGGTCCGCAGATCGAGCAGCAGCTCGGCGTGCTCGGCTCGACCTCGGCGGAACTGCTCTCGCGCCGGTCCGGAGCACCGGTGGCAGTAATCCGGGGCAGTCGTGATCGACCGGACTCGGCGCCGGTCGTGGTGGGCGTCGACGGTTCACCCGCCAGCGGGCTGGCGATCGGCTTCGCCTACGACTTCGCGTCCCGGCACGGCTGCGAGCTGGTGGCCGTGCACGCCTGGAGCGATCTGTCGTTGGATCCCTTCGGACGGGTCCAGCAGTGGGAGCTGCCCTGGAGCGAGGTGCGCGGGGACGCCGAGCAGGTGCTCGCCGAGTCCCTGGCCGGGTGGGGCGAGCGGTATCCGGATGTCGACGTTCGTCGGGTGGTCACGCCGGAGAAACCCGCACAGGCCCTGTTCCGGGAAGCTCAGGAGGCGAGCCTGCTGGTGGTGGGCAGTCACGGCCGTGGCCGCATCCGGCGCGCACTGCTCGGTTCGGTCAGCCACGCCGCGGTCAACCGCGCGCCCTGTCCGGTCGCCGTCCTGCGCGCCGGATGACACAGCGAATCCGAAGAAGCCGGGTGGTGACCATGGAAATGCCTCTCGTGAACAGGTGCACCGCCGAGAACTGCGCGTTCAACCGGGAAATGACCTGCCACGCCCTCGCGATCACCATCGGGGATCCGGAGCACGCGCAGTGTGACACCTTCTGCAGCGCCCCGGTCGCGGGCGGCGATCCCGCCGCGGTCGGGCACGTCGGGGCGTGCAAGATGGTCGATTGCCGCTACAACCTTCACCTCGAATGCCAAGCACCCGGCATCTCCGTCGGGTACGGACCGGACATTGTGGACTGTCTGACCTACCAACCCGCTTAGCCCTTCGGACGTATTTCGTTGCGCCGTACGGGTCCCATCATCCGGACTGCCTCGACGCTCCGCTCCGCATCCGAGAGTCTGGTTGATCACGCCGCTTTGTCGAGGAGCCATGATGAGTTCTCCAGCCGAGCTCGATCCCACCTTCTACCGCAGTCCGGGCGAAGCCATCGCCGCGCCCGCCGAGCGCCTGGCCTACGTCGTCGCGTTCGACCGCGACGGCGCGCAACCGGACGCGCTCACCGTCGTCGACACCGACCCGGAATCGGCTAGCTTCGGCCGGGTGGTCGGTTGGGCCGATCTGCCCACCCGCGGCGACGAGTTGCACCACTTCGGTTGGAACGCGTGCAGCAGCGCGTTCGCCCACGCCGGACATCACACCGATGGCCTGCAACGCCGCTACCTTTTGCTGCCCGGGTTGCGCTCGTCGAACATCCACATCTACGACACCCATCCCGACCCCCGGCAGCCGAAACTGGTGCGAACCGTGACGGCCGAAGAACTCGCGGCGAAAGCCGGCTACTCCCGGCCGCATACCCTGCACTGCGGGCCGGACGGGATTTACCTGTCTTGCCTCGGAGCCGCCGGTAGCGACGATGGCCCGGGGGGAATCGCCGTGCTCGACCACGACACGTTCGACGTGGTGCGCGCCTGGGAAACCGATCGGGGGCCGCAGCACCTGGCCTACGACGCCTGGTGGCACCTCAACCAGAACACCCTGATCACCAGCGAGTGGGGCACTCCCGCCATGATCGAGAACGGGGTCGTTCCGGAACAGCTGCTGAACAACGAGTACGGCCACGCCCTGCACTTCTGGGACCTGGCCGAGGGACGCCACGTCCAGCGCGTCGACCTCGGCGCCCAGCATCAGATGGTGCTCGAACTGCGTCCTTCGCACGACCCCGACGCCACCTGGGGCTTCGCCGGCGTGGTCGTCAGCACTGAGGACCTGTCGGCGTCGGTCTGGCGCTGGCACCGCGAGGGCGGCGACTGGCAGGCGGAGAAGGTGATCACCATTCCCGCCGAACCCGCACCGGCTGAGCAGCTGCCGCCCGCGCTGCAGCCGTTCGGCGCGGTGCCGCCGCTGGTCACCGACATCAACCTGTCCGTCGATGACCGGTTCCTGTACGTCTCGTGCTGGGGGACGGGCGAGCTGAAGCAGTACGACGTCAGCGATCCCGCGCATCCCCGCGAGACCGGCTCGGTCCGCCTCGGCGGGATCACCGGGCGCGTCGCCCACCCGGCCGAACCGGACGAACCGCTGTCCGGTGGGGCGCAGATGGTGGAGGTCAGCCGTGATGGCCGGCGCATCTACCTGACGAACTCGCTGTACGGGGCCTGGGACGACCAGTTCTACCCCGACGGCGTGGGCGCCTGGTTCGCCAAGGTCGACACCGATCCGGATGCCGGCGGCGGACTGGCGGTCGACGAGCGGTTCTTCCCGCATGGCGCCGAGTTCCGGGGTCGGCGGGTCCACCAGGTGCGTCTCCAAGGCGGCGACGCCTCCTCGGATTCGTACTGCTATCCGTGACCCCGATAAGGCAAGGATGTTGACCCGGATATGACCGCCGCGTTCGCCGTCACTTGGGACTATCGCTGCCCGTTCGCGCGCAACGTGCACGAACATCTGCTCACCGGCCTGGCCGCGGGGGCCGACTGGCAGGTCCGGTACCTGCCGTTCTCCCTCGGTCAGGCGCACGTCGAAGAGGGCCAGTCCAGCGTCTGGGAGAAACCCGAGCAGGACAGCGGGATCGTCGCCTTGCAGGCCGGGGTAGTGGTCCGGGACGAGTTCCCGGAGCGGTTTCCGTCGGTGCACCGCGCCCTTTTCGAGGCGCGTCACGATGCCGGACTGCGCCTTGAGGACCGCGCGGTGGTCGAACGCGTCCTCGCCGACCACGGGGTTCCCGCGGACGCCGTGTTCGCGCGCATCGACGCCGGTAACGCCCTGGAGAAGGTGCGCTCCGAGCACGAGGATTTCGTGGCGTCGCACAACGTTTGGGGCGTGCCGACCTTCATCGCCGCCGAGCAGGCCGTGTTCGTGCGGCTGATGAACCGTCCCCGGCAGGGCGCGAACCCGGCGGCGTCCATCAAGGTCATCGAACGCGTGGTGGATCTGCTGACCGGGTGGACCGACCTCAACGAGTTCAAACGCACGTCCATCCCGCGCTGACGCCGGTGCCGCGAGCGCCGGAAGCAAAGATCTCAGGAAAATTTGGTTTCTTCACAATTAATGTGTGATAAGTTCTTCTCCGCAGTCGAGGGCGGAGAGGGGTGACGATGGCCAGCCGCGGGTCCGAAGCCGAGGTGGAACAGCGCCGTCAGTCGGTGCTGCGCCAGGTTGCGGACGAGGGCGAAGTGCGCATCGATGACCTCGCGCGCCGTCTGGGCGTCAGCGTGATGACCATACACCGCGATCTGGACAACCTCCAGGACCGCAAGCTGCTGCACAAGCGGCGCGGATTCGCGGCTGCGTTCTCGACGGTGACCATGGAGAGCTCGCTGCGCTTCCGGGAGAACGCCAATCAGCACGTCAAGGAAGCCATCTGCGAGGTGCTCGCCGCGCAGGTCAGTCCGGGAAACACCGTGCTCCTCGACTGCGGCAGCACGCTGTTCCCGCTCGTGCGTCGCCTCGCCGACGTCGAGGGGATCCGGGTCATCACCAACTCGCTGCGCGTGACCTACCTGCTCGGGGGAGCCGGCGTCGACGTGACGCTGCTCGGCGATACGTTCTACGAGGATTTCGAATCCTGCGCCGGACCGGAGATACGGCGCCAGTTGCAACGCATCCGGGTCGATATCGCGTTCGTGACGGCCACCTGCGTCAGCGAGGGCAAGCTGTACCACCCGGTGCGCGAGTACGCAGAGAACAAGGAGGCTTACCTGCGCATCGCCGATCGCGCCGCACTCGCCGTCGACCACACCAAGTTCGGCCGGACCGCCACCTACGCGTACGGCGATCTGAGCGGGTACGACCTGCTGGTCACCGACGCCGCGGTGCCCGAAGACGAGTTGCGGACCGCTCGGGGCCTCGGTTTGGAGATTCGCATCGTCGACACCGAAGCCTGACCAAGCAGAAGGAAGTAAAGGGGGCCGCCCATGCGCGCCGTCGACATCGGCACGATGATCACGCATAGGCGTTCCGGGACGGCCCCGGACGCGAAAATCCCGCCGACCGCCTGAACAGCCAGGGACCACGAACAATGCGAACAGTCGCCGGGGTGGACTCCTCCACCCAGTCCTGCAAGATCGTCATCTGCGAGGCCGCCACCGGCCGGGTGCTGCACCGCGGCCGCGCCCTGCACCCGGAGGGCACCGAGGTTCATCCCGAGGCTTGGTGGCAGGCCCTGCGTGAGGCGGGCGCGGGCCTGCTGGAGGACGTCGACGCGATCGCGGTCGCCGGGCAGCAGCACGGTTTGGTCGCGGTGGACGACTCGGGTCGACCGGTGCGCGATGCCCTGCTGTGGAACGACGTCCGATCCGCGGCGGCCGCCACCCAACTGATCCAGGAACTCGGCGGCCCGCAGAAGTGGGCCGAGTCCGTCGGCACGGTGCCGGTCGCGTCCGTGACCATCAGCAAATTGCGCTGGATGGCCGAGCACGAACCGGAACTCGCCGACCGCACGGCGCAGGTGATGCTGCCGCACGACTGGCTGACCTGGCGACTGCGCGGCGGCCCCGGCGGCACCGCGATGCCCACCACCGACCGCGGCGATGCATCCGGCACCGGCTACTGGTCCCCGGGCGACGATGTTTATCGGCAGGACCTGCTCGCGCTCGCCTTCGGCGGCCGGACTCCAGACTTACCGGCGGTCCTAGGACCTGCCGAGGCGGCCGGGCACACTCCGGACGGCGTGCTCGTCGCCGCGGGTACCGGCGACAACATGGGCGCCGCGCTGGGGCTCGGCATCGCACCAGGCGACGTGGTTGTTTCGCTGGGCACCAGCGGAACGGCGTTCGCGGTCGCCGAACACCCTGCCGCCGACGCCTCCGGCGCGGTGGCCGGTTTCGCGGACGCCACGGGGCGCTTCTTGCCGCTGGTGTGCACGCTCAACGCCGCCCGCGTGCTCAGTGCCACGGCCGGGATGCTGGGCACCGACCTCGACGGACTCGATCGCCTCGCGCGGCAGGCGGCTCCGGGTTCCGGGGGCCTGGTCTTCCTGCCCTACCTCGACGGTGAGCGCACCCCGAACCTGCCCGATGCCAGCGGCAGCCTGGTCGGCCTTCGGCGGCAGAACATGGACCCCGCGAACGTCGCGCGGGCGGCCGTCGAAGGAATGCTCTGCAACCTCGCGAACGCATTGGAAGAACTGCGTGCACAGGGCATCGGCGCGGGACGCGTGCTGGTCATCGGCGGTGCCGCGAAGATGCCCGTGGTCGGCGAGATCGCGGCCCAGGTGTTCGGGGCGCCGGTGACGCTGCCGGAGCCCGACGAATACGTGGCCATCGGCGCCGCCCGCCAAGCGGCGTGGGCCCTTTCGGGAACTCCGGAGCCCCCGTCCTGGCCGGTGGTGGCCGCCCGGGAGGTCCCGGGCCCGACGGAACTCGACACCGGTCACCGGATCCGCCGCGCCTACGCCACCGCAGTGTCTACAATGAACGGTTGACCGCGAGAGTATTCCCGCGGCCATTCCGGTTGCGGCCCATCGCTGTCGAGCGGTTCCGGTGGAAATCAGGATGCCTTTTCCACCGGAACCGCCAGGCCGAACTTAGGCACGAAGCGTGCTCGAATGAACACCGAGAGTGCGACAACGATGTAAATCACGTTGCTCGGCACGGAATTTGCGATCGGGCTCACAGCATCGGCGGGCTTGCGGCGAGATGCTGGGCGGATCATGTGCTTCCCTGACCGGCAAATCCCATCATCGGCACGATCGTCCTTCGCCGATGTCGACTACCCCGCGACCCCTTATCCCGGTGCACGCCCAAACTTTTCGTTCGTCCAGCTCGACGGCTTCGGTCATCAGGTCCGCCCGGACGCCGTGGCGCCTTCCGGCTGGCGAGTGAGCACCGGCGAGGCTACCGAGCCTTGCCTGGACGGGTGGCTGGCCGAACATGGTGCCGCTCCGCTCAGCGACCGGCGACCCGTGCTCGCCTATGGGTCGAACGCCTGCCCCGCGAAAATCACCTGGCTGCGGGAAACCCTGGGATTGGCCGGACCGGCGGTTGTGCTGCGCGCCCGTTGCACCGGACTAGCGGCCGTCTGGTCGGCGGGACTGCGCGCCCGAGATGGACAACGTCCGGCGGTTCTTGCCGCGGCCCCGGGAGTCATCGAGCAGCACGCGGTGTGGTTCGCTACCCCCGAACAGCGCCGAGTGCTGGACGAGTGCGAAGGACGCGGCAGCCGCTACCGCCTGGTCTGCCTGCATGGATCCGAACGGATCCGGCTGGAGGACGGCAGTCAACCGCAGCACGTCCTGGCCTACGCCGGGGCCTCGCTGCAGCGCGCTGCCCTGCTGGTCGGAGGCCGCCCGGTGCGCTGTGTGGACGTCGACCAACGCACCGCTCTAGCCCTGTCTGGGACGTCGGCTACCTCCGACGGCCTGACCTATGCGGAGGTCTGCGGCGAACCACACCACGACCTGGCCGGATGCGGCGCGATCTGACGCGCTGCGGAGCGCGCGAGCACCTTGCCGGCTATTCCCGCCGATTCGGTTCGGCTCCGTTCGGGGACTGGCCACCGAATCTCAGGTGCCTTTCGCGGGCATCGGGCTGATCCCGACGCCCGCGAAACACCTTGCGGGGTCAGAATTCTCCTTCGTCGCCTTCGAAGACCTCCTCGATCATCTCGCCGGCGACCATGCCGCCGAGGAATCCGGCTCCGGCGCCGAGTGCGGCGCCCGCCACCATGCCGCCCATCCCGGAACCGCGCCGGTGGTGGTCGTCGTGGTGACCGTAGTCGTGTGGGTGGTAGCCGTGGTCGTGGTGCCCGTACCCGTGGTGGCCGTAGCCGCCCAACGCGCCGCGCCGCTCGGCGACCTGCTCCAGCCAGCCGAGGATCTGGCCGGCCCAGTCCGTGTTGAGCGCTTCCTCGTGGGTGACGTGGAAGCGGCCGAAGGCATCCTGGCCCGGCGTGAAGAAGCCGCCGCGCTTGTCGGCTTCCAGCACCACGTCCAGCCCCTGCTGGCTGGTGACGAAGGTCAGCTCGACCTCGTTGATGCGCCCGGCGAACTGCGGCGGCGGGAAGAACTCGATTTCCTGGAAGAACGGCAGTTCCTGGTGAGTGCCGTGCAGGTGGCCGTGTTCCAGGTCGGCACCCTTGAAGTGGAAACCGAGCTGGGAGAACGCCTCCAGCACCCGTCCCTGCGCGGGCAGGGGCTCGATCGAGACCGGGTCCAGGTCGCCCTTGTCGGCGACCTTCGCGATGGCCAGCTCGGTGCGCACCCCGAGCGTCATCCCGTGCAGGTGCTGACCGTAGACGCTGGTCAACGGCGCTTCCCACGGCACGGGCAGCTCGAACGGGAGGGTCTTGTTCTCGCCTTCGCGGAGCGGGAAGTGCCCGGCCACCACGGCGCGGTGGAACTCAACCCCGGCGTGCCCATCACGGCCACCGTGCTCGGTTTCGATGCGGGTGACGAAGCCGAGCGCGACGTGCTCGACGGTGACGTCCTGGTTGCCGCCGGTGATACGGACCTCCCCGGCGATGTTCTCACCCGGGCGGACATGCGCGTGGTGCAGCACGGTGTCCACCGACGGGCCGCCGACGCCGAGCGCGCCGAGAAGCTTCTTGAAGACCATCTGCCTGGCCCTTTCCTTCCTTTTTGCGTCTTGTAGCGATTCCGGTGCGATGTCGTGGATTTGGTTGCTGCTGGTGCGGCTCCTCGGTCGACGTCTCCGGGAATGCGGCCGACCGCCGGGCGCTGGACTCAGGGCGAGCTCGGAAAGCGTTCGTCGGCAGGGAGGTCTTTGCGTCGGATTCCAGGATCATCGTCCACGTCCATAGCAACGGAACAGTAGACCAGCTGGTTCCGGACAAACACCCCAATTGCCGTGATCAACACAACATCACTCGTTCGCCTGGGACCGTACCGCTACGCTGCTCGCATGACGCCGCGGGAGCTCAAGGCCGCATGCCTCGCATTCGCTGGTGCGCGTGAAGAGTTCCCCTTCGACGAGGCCAACAGCGTCTTCAAGGTCGCCGGCAAGATCTTCGCGATCAGCAGGCTGGGCGGCAGCCCGCTGCGGGTGAGCCTCAAGTGCGAACCGGAATTGGCGATCCAGTTGCGCGCGACGTACCCGGCAGTCACGCCCGGCTACCACCTCAACAAGCGGCACTGGAACACGGTCGTCCTCGACGGTTCGATGCCGGATCCGCTGGTGCTGGACCTGGTCGAGGATTCCTACGATCTCGTCGTCGCGGGATTGCCGAAGCGCGAGCAGGAGAAACTGCGCTGGAGTGCGCTCAGCCGCGAGCAGTAAGACCTCGACCGAACGGTTATCGCCGGTGGCCCGGGTATCGCCCGAGATATGCGACGAGGCGCTCGCCCGGCTCGGCTTGCCGCGAGCACGCAACGGGAGGCGCGAACAACGACGGGCGGGTGGCGTCGGTGACGAGCAGTGGCGCAATGCGGAGCAAGGCCGCAGCGAGTCCGTCCGGGATCATCGTGTCGTGTCCGCAGGTCTGGGCTATGTCCCAGCCGTGCACGGCGATTTCGAGTGCACCGGTCGCGGTGGCGATCTTGCCGTCCAAGGGCCAGCCTTCGATGCGGACGCGGCTCGGGTGTTGCAGGCAAGTCTCCAGCAGCAACCCGGCGCGATGCTGAAGGACCGCGAGCGGGCTCGCCGTGATGTTCTCGCAGCCGAATGCCTCGCCGGTTCGGGCCGGCGCAAGGGTTTCCGCGACGATGGCCAGCGATTCGTTGACGTGGGCGAGGAGTGTCCGGAGATTCCAGGCGGTGCACGGAGTGGCGTGATCGAGCGCCGCTACGGTGATGGCGGAAGCGGTGCCGAGCACGTAGCAGGTCGCGCGCTCCAACAGCACAACCGCATCGGCGAAGGGATTCGAGCGGTACGGCTCGGTCATGGGCGTGCCGTTGCCACGAGTCCGGTGTCGGCCACAGCGGGCCGATCACGCCGGTACGGCTCGGCCGACCGGCCGAAGTCGGCCATGACTGCGGTTTCCGCATCATTGAACATGTGCACCGGGACGGCCCTCCTCGTTTCCGGACCTGAGCTGCTGCATGGTTAGACCGCCGAAATGGCGGGAACTCACCGTTGCGCGATGGTGATGACTTCGAGCCCCCAACCCGTCGAGCCGGGTGGTGGTCAGCCCGAACTCGCTCGCCGGCTCGGTGTGGGGAACAGCCGGGTCCTACCGCACGGTGCTGCGGAGCTCCGGATCGGCCAATGCTTCCGACGGGGCGATGTTGAGCAGCCGCAACCGGCACAATCCGCGTACATACCGGCTGGCACGGCCATCGCCGGGCATCACCAGGGTCGGCCGGGTCAGCGCGCGGCCGTTGTAGCGGGTGGCCAGCAGCGCGGCGCACGCTCCGAACTCCGGGTCGATCTCGGCCAGCGACAGCACGACCTGGAACCCGTCCTCGGACAGGGCGAGCACGATGATGTTGAGCTGCCCCATCTTGTGCCGCTCGTCGAGCCGAGGAGGCATTTCGGCGAGCACCTCGTGCAGCGGAACTCCCTGCACGACGTGCGTTTCCCGACGGCGCCGGGTGACGTAGTGGACCTGCCGCTGGGCGTGCGCGCGAGCGTCCAGCTTGGCTGTGTCGAGCACCCGGTCGCGGACGACATCACCCGTGACCAGTACCTGACCGGGCCCCAGCGCGGCACGCTGGGCCGGGATGGCAGGCTCGCCGACACCGCTCGCAGACGGCTCCATGGCCTCACCGTAAGACGGCCCCGGCCCGCGCACATCGACCGTTTGGGGCAGGTATTGACGCGCAGACGCGGAAAATCACCCATAATGATCCCGCGAATGCGGTTTTTTGTGCTCAGATGTGCCGCAAATGCGTGGCCAAACGCGGCCGAGTTCGTCCGATCGCGGCGAGTCGCCCGCACCAACTTGCGAGCTTTCACAGCGGTGCCTGAGCTACCGAGCAGGGGCGGTTCCCGGGCGGAATCGTTACTGCCGGGTGCCACGGGTTCGACACCGCGCTGCCTTTTGGCGGTACCAGCAGACCGCTTGGCGACAAGAGTTAGGGCCGGACGCGATCGACCTCTACACCCAGACCAAAGCAGTCAACTTGGCGCTGTGATCGGAGGAAGTTGGACGTGAAGACCAAGGCAGCAGTTGTGCGAGAGGTGGGCAAGCCCTTCGAGATCGTCGAACTGGACCTGGACGGTCCGGGCCCCGGCGAGGTCCTGATCAAGTACACCGCGGCCGGGCTGTGTCACTCGGACCTGCACCTCACCGACGGCGACCTGCCGCCCCGGTACCCGATCGTCGGCGGCCACGAGGGCTCCGGGATCATCGAGGAGATCGGGCCCGGCGTCACCAAGGTCAAGCCCGGTGACCACGTGGTGTGCAGCTTCATCCCCAACTGCGGGACCTGTCGCTACTGCTCGACCGGTCGGCAGAACCTGTGCGACATGGGCGCGACGATCCTGGTCGGCTCCATGCCCGACGGCACGTTCCGGTTCCACGGCGACGGCGAGGACTTCGGCGCCATGTGCATGTTGGGTACCTTCGCCGAGCGGGCAACGATCTCGCAGCACTCGGTGGTCAAGATCGACGACTGGCTGCCGCTGGAGACGGCGGCCCTGGTCGGCTGCGGGGTGCCCAGCGGGTGGGGCACGGCGGTTAACGCCGGCGACGTCAGGGCCGGGGACACTGTGATCATCTACGGCGTCGGCGGCCTGGGCATCAACGCCGTGCAGGGCGCGTTGCAGGCCGGGGCCAAGTACGTGGTCGTCGTCGATCCGCTCGAGTTCAAGCGGGAAACGGCGCTGAAGTTCGGCGCCACGCACGCCTTCGCCGACCCCGACGAGGCACACGCGAAGGTCACCGAACTGACCTGGGGGCAGGGCGCGGACGCGGCGCTAATCCTGGTCGGCACGGTCGACGAGACCGTGGTGTCGAAGGCGACGGCGGCAATCGGCAAGGGCGGCACCGTCGTGATCACCGGCCTGGCCGACCCGTCCGAGCTCACGGTGCACGTTTCCGGCGCGGACCTGACGCTGAACGAGAAGACCATCAAGGGTTCGTTGTTCGGCTCGTCCAACCCGCAGTACGACATCGTGCGGCTGCTCCGGCTCCACGACGCCGGGAAGCTGAAGCTCGATGAGCTGGTGACGACGCGCTACACCCTGGAGCAGGTCAACGAGGGCTACCAGGACCTGCGCGATGGCAAGAACATCCGTGGCGTGATCCTGCACGACTGATCGACGGCTGACCAGCTTCAGCGGGTGCTTGCTGACACCATCCGCAGTACCCGCTGACGGTTGCTCGGTGAACGTCTCGGCGCGGCTCGGGGGTGCCCGCAGCGCTGATCTTCGAAAAGGCCGGTGGGGAATCGCGGCCATTTGTTGTTACGAGTCGTGGCCAACGGCGGCCAGGTGGCGAGCTGTCACGCCGGAGTCCTCCCGGAGGCCGCGCAGGAACGCCTCGACGGCGTCCTCGGCGGTGTGCCGCGGAGCCCAGCCCAGTTCGGTGCGGGCGCGTGAGGTGTCCATGGTCGGTAGTCGTAGGAAGGTGTCGAACAAGCCGGGCGAAGCCGGTACGAGGTGCAACTGCCAGGCGGCGCTGAGCGCGGCCCGCACCGGAGCGGCCGGGACCGTGAGCGTGCGCTTGCCGAAGAGTTCGGCGAGGACATCGGTGTCGATGACCGGGTCGGCGGCGATGTTGAACGCGCCGGATCGCGAGGCCCGCGTGGCGAGCCGGTAGGCCTCGCCGACATCGTCGCTGTGCACCGCTTGGAAACGCATCCCCGGCAGGGTCGGCAACGCGGGCAGCAGGTCGGGCCGGACGAGGCGGTTCACCAGCAGGGGGCCGAGGAAGAGCCGTCGCTGCTGGGTGGCCGCCTCCGCCTTGAAGGAGAACGCCGGACGCATCCGCACTACCCGCAGGTCGGGATGCTGGTACTCGAAGATGTCCAGGCAGCGTTCGAGGTACGCCTTCTCGCGACTGTAGGCGGCTGCGGGCCACCCGTGGGTGGGCCAATGCTCGTCGATGGGCCCCTGCATGGGGCCGGGGCTGTAGGCGGCGACCGAGGACGCGTGGACCAGCGTGCGGACCCCGGCGACCGCCGCGGCCTCGAACACCCGGAGGCTGCCCACCACGTTGTTGCGCCAGGTAGTGACCGGGTCGTGCGTGGGTTGGAACAACCACGCGAGGTGAATCACTGCGTCCGCCGACGCGAAGTGGTCGACCAGTTCGTCCCGGAGGATGTCGATCCGTTCCCACCGCGTCTTCGGCCCGGTGACGGCGGCTTCCCGTCGAGACAGGGCGACGACCGTTGCGACCTCGGGGTCCGCGGTCAGCGCCTCGACCACGCTGGTGCCGATGTTCCCGGTCGCCCCCACCACGACCACGCGTCGTGACTTCCCGCCCGCGTTCATCGCTCGTCCCCTTCCACACCGCCGGAGCACACTACGCCCCGGTTTCCCGCACGGACGAGCCACAAACCACGGTGGTTCGGTCCGGGCAGTGTTTCCAAGGTCGTTAAGCTCGACGCATTGTGCTTCGGCGAGTTCTCCGACGATCTCGGGTTTGAACGGGGGGAGGTCGCGCGGGCTGCGGCTGGTCACCAAATGAATGGGCGATCTCGCGGCCGACAGTGAACGCATCCCGGGTTGATGTCGTGATTCATCGCCTGGATCCCGTCATCCAGCGGAGGAGCCGAAAGTGTCCTAACAGGACTATTCCGGGGGTCTGTTGCTGGAAGGTTTCGGGGCGAGCGGGCTCGCCGCGACGATGGGGATCGTTGCGGCCGACGACAAAATTCTTAGTTGCGATGCTCGCGATCGGCCAGATCCACTTGTTTGATATACCCGCTGGGGGTATAAATGATCGTGAGATGCTCGCGGGACGTTTGCCGGCTATCCGAGCAGGGGAGTACCACAGTCAGTGATCATGTGACACCGTCACGCGACGGCTACGCTCATGGGCACGGTCAATAGTCCGCCGACGGGCGAGAGCTGACCCGCACCGCGATCACGGCGACGACGCACTGCTTGACCGGATGTGCCATTGGCGAGGTCATCGGCATGGCGATCTGAACCGATCGCGACCATCCGCAGGATGCCTTGCCGCTGACGCTGAGGCGTCGGTTAACGTGCAGTTGTGACTGTTACGGAAGCGCGCGGGTTGATCAGCATCAAGGACGTCGAATCCGCAGCGGAAAGCATCGCCGGGCATGTCGTGCGGACGCCGACGGTGCCCAGCCCTGGCCTCACCGAACTGCTGGGAGCGCCGGTCACCGCCAAGCTGGAGCTGTTGCAGCGCACCGGCTCCTTCAAAGTGCGTGGTGCGACTACGAAGCTGCTGGCCCTGAGCGAATCCGAGCGCGCCGCCGGGGTCGTCGCCGTCAGCGGCGGAAACCACGGGATCGCACTCGCGGTCATGGCCGGTGCCCTGCACATCAAGGCGACCGTGGTCATGCCGCGTTCGGCGCCGACTCGTGCCGTCGACGTCGCCGAGCGCGCCGGCGCCACGGTCCGCCTCACCGACGACATGGCCGGTGCGTTCGCGCTCATGACCGAGCTGCAGGCCAGTGGGCTCACCTTGGTCCACCCGTTCGACGACCCGGCCGTCATCGCAGGTCAGGGCACGGTCGGCCAGGAATTCGCCGACGATGCCAGCGAGCTCACCGACGTGTTGGTCAGCATCGGCGGGGGCGGTCTGATCGCGGGCGTGGCCGCGGCGCTGCGCGCGCGTCGACCTGACGTGCGGATCTGGGGAGTGGAGACCCGGGGTGCGGAGGCCATGTCCCAGGCGTTGGCAGCCGGCGGGCCGGTGCCGGTCGAGCTGTCTTCGGTGGTCTCCACGCTCAGTGCGCCGTCGGTTTCCCAACTGACCTACGACCATGTGTCCACATTGGTCACAGGTGTCCTGGTGGTGTCCGACGCCGAGGCGGTGCAGGGAACCCTCGACCTCGCCAACCACGCGAAGGTCTGGGCTGAGCCCGCCACCGGGTGCCTCGTTCCGGCCGCGCGGCAGGTGCTAGAGCGGGTCGGGGCCGGAGCCGCGCTCGGCATCGTGCTCTGCGGCGGGAACGCAACGACCGCCGACGTGGCAACCTGGGCAAACCGTTTCGCCTTGAGCTGAGCGAACCCGAACCGGCATCTTGATGACCGACCGGAACGCTGCCGCCTACAACGTTCGTTGAACGCCCTCGCGAGGCGAACGCGGCACAAATGTCCATTGTGGATGAGTAGGAAAGGGGAGTTGGCGCTCGCGTGCTCCTCGGCGCAGGGAGGTGTGAGGCCCTGTGCGTGTGAAGCGGCCACGACCAAACGACGCACTGGCATCCCTCGTGGTCGCAGGCGGCGTCCCTGCCTGGCACCTAATGCGGGCTCTTCCCGGAAGATGAAAAGTGGAGAGCTTGCTGTCTCGGCCGGCCCATGGTGCCTCAAGACCTCCCGGATTTGGGTACCCGTGGCGTGCCAAAGATGTTTCGGCACCACTTTTGCAAAGGGGGCCGTCATGAATGAGCGTTCGTGGGAACGTGCGGGTGCCATCAGCGGGCTGGTGGCCGCGGTGTTGTTGCTGCTCAGCCTGCTCCTCAACCCCTTGTCGCCGCCCAGCGACGAGCCGGTCTTGACCTTCTTCTACGTCGCGGCGAATCGGGCGACGATCTTGTTGGCCGCGTTGGCCTTGACCCTCGCCGCCGTGGTGTTCCTGTGGTTCGTGGGGCATCTTCGCCACCTGTTGCAGCGTGCGGAAGGTGGTGCGGAAGCGTTCTCCCCGGTCGTCTTCGGTGCGGGCGTCAGCCTCGCGACGATGACGATGCTGAGCGTGCTGCCGGTCACCACGCTGGTCTCGCTGAGCAATAACGTGGCCAGCGCGAGCCAGTCGATTGTGTTCGTGCTCGCCGAGCTGCACCGGCTGTCGCTAGGTGGGCTCGGGCTGCTGGTCGCGTTGTTCGCGGCCACCGCCGGTGCCGCGATGACGCGCGGCGAACTGCTGGCGCCGTGGCTGGGGTGGTTCGGTCTCGGCGTGGGCCTGATCGGGTTGATCGCCGGCGTCACTTCCTTCTACATGCCGAGCGGGTTCGTAGCGGTCGCGGCCTTGGTGACGGGCATCGTGTTCGCGCTGTGGGTCGGCGCGGCGTCGGTGCTGATGGTGTACCGGCCGGAGGTGGACCGGGCCCCGGCCGCCGGAACGGCGTTCGCCCATTGACGACCGAAAGCACGGCGGGGTCCGGTAGCGGTGCTGTCGGACGAGGAGCCAACAGCGCATGGCGACCTCGCTGACATGCAGGCATATGCACTGGCTGCTCCCCTCCCGTCTCGGAGGAGTCGGAGGGCTGCCCACGACAAGTCACGCTAAGACCGGCATAAATGCCCTGTCTGGCTGGTGATTTCATGTCGCCGTGAGCGGTCTCAAACAAGACCTAGGTTCAAAGAAGGGTAGGACAGAACATGACTTCCACCAGGCACGACGGAGACACCTGGGACCTGGCATCCAGCGTCGGCGCGACCGCCAGCATGGCCGCGGCGGCCCGGGCGATAGCGACCCGCGCGGATCGTTCGCTCATCGACGACCCGTTCGCCGAACCGCTCGTCCGGGCGGTCGGCGTCGACCTACTCACCCGGCTGGCGACCGGCGAAGTGACCCCCAACGACTTGGTCGAGCAGGTATGGATCGACATAGCCAAGGTACGTACCAACTTCTACGACGAGTTCTTCCTCGATGCGACGAACGCGGGCACCACGCAGGTCGTGATCCTGGCCTCGGGGCTGGATTCCCGCGCGTACCGACTGCCCTGGCCAACCGGGACCGTGGTGTATGAGGTCGACCAGCCGCAGGTCATCGAATTCAAGACCCGCACACTGGCCGAGTTGGGCGCTGCGCCCACCGCCGACCGGAGAGTGGCCGCGGTCGATCTGCGCGACGATTGGCCCACCGCACTGCGCACCGCCGGATTCGACCCGGCCCGGCCGACCGCGTGGAGCGCCGAAGGCCTGCTGGGCTACCTGCCGCCCAAGGCGCAGGATCGCCTGCTGGACACCATCACCGAACTCAGCGCGCCGGGAAGCCGGGTGGCCACCGAAAGCAAGCCCAACCCGCAACCAGGCGACGAGGACAAGACGAAGGAACGCCTGCACCGCATCTCCGAACGCTGGCGTGCGCACAGTTTCGATCCCGACATGGCGAGGCTGCGATATTTCGGTGAGCGCAACGAAGCGGCTCCCTACCTGACCGACCGCGGCTGGGCGCTGAACGGAATCAGCATCCGAGACCTGTTCGCCGCCAACGACCTTCCGCCCCTCAAGGACGACGACATGCGCATGGGCGACATGCTCTACGTCAGCGGCGCCCTCACAAGACCACGAAGTAGCAGCTACCCCGCATGACGACCGACTCGGCACGCGGGATCGTCGAAATAGTCGGTCCGTCCCAATCCGTATTGTCTCGTAATCGGTGGCCGCAGGCCGCGCGGTCGGTCTCGGCACGCGATCGAGCGAACGCCTCGGCCGACGGGCGGGGCGATCCCGACGACGTCCGGGCCGAAGTCCTGCATGATCAGCGGTCGCGCTCCAGCCAGGACTCGTAGCCGACCACCGTCCCGGTCGTCGCGGTCCACCACCGGCCCGAGAGTCGTCCGAGACGGCCGCGCCTCCTAAAACAAGATCAAGTTTCGGAGCACCGCGGAATTGTCCCGACGGGAGCGGGCCGACAACCCAGCTGGGCGGCCTGATCAACACCCGTCGCCGCGGTCACCGCACGCCGGTGGCCGCGCCCGACCGGACGCCGGTGCGCCTGGAGTCGGCGCGATTTCGCGCTGAATCGGCCGTCACCCAGGTCAGGGGTGCCGCCAGATGCCGGAGGTGCCGCGGCGGTGGCTGTCGACGAGGTGCGTATCGACCATGCCGATGGCCTCCATCAGCGCGAACATCGTCGTCGGTCCGACGAACGCGAATCCCTTGGCGCGTAGCGCCTTTGACAGCGCAACGGATTCCGGCGAGGTGGTGGGGATCTCGGCGATCGTCCGCGGGTGCGTGTAACTCATCAGGCGGCGTCGTGGAAGACCAGGCCCAACGTGTGGCGGCATCCGGAGCGGACCGCGGAGACCCCGTGCCGCACGGGGCAGGCAGACCAACCGCGAGCCGAGCGCACCGGCCGGTCGCGGGTGGTGAACACCAGTCCGTGGCCCTGCGGGATCAGCGTTGCGGTCCCCCGCGATTGGGCCCGCGGGCGCTGCTCCACCAACAGGAACTCGCCTCCGGTGTGGTCGGTCCCCGGTGCGTTGAGGTTGATCACGACCTGCAGCGGGAACACCTTGTCGCCGTAGAGATCGCGGTGCAGCGCGTTCCAGCCGCCCTGCTCGTAGCGCAGCAGGATAGGGGTCGGGCGGGTCTGCCCGGCCCGATGGCAGATGTCCAGCCACTCGTCAAGGGTGTCCGGCCATTCCGCTTCCCGGCCGAGCTTGTCGTACCAGTCCTGGGCGATCGGCAGCAGCCGCGGGTACAGGGCCTGTCGCAGCTTCTCCACCGGCTCGGGGAAGGGCGCGGCGAAGTAGTGGTAGTCGCCGTTGTCTCCGAAGCGGTGGCGGCGCAGATTGATCGTCGCGCGGAAGTGCTCGGGCTCGTTCCACAGGGCCGCGATCCGTTCGCACTCGTCGGCGGTCAGCAACTGCGGCAGCAGTGCGCACCCGTAGTCGTTGACCTCGGCGGCAACCGTCTGCCAGTCCGCGCCGGAGACCCGCTTCGCGTACCGGTCCGCCTTCGGCGTGCTCATGATGCCTCCAGGTTCAACAGGGTCGTCTTGGCCTCCAGCCCGCCGACGTATCCGCCCGCCGTTCCGTCCGAACGCACGACGCGGTGGCATGGCACCACCACCGGCAGCGGGTTGGTCGCGCACGCGGAACCCACTGCGCGCACCGCTCGGGGGCTGCCCGCAGCCGCCGCGACATCGGCATAGCTGGCCGTGTTGCCGTAGGCGATGTCGGGCAGGTGGGACAGCACGTTCAGCCGGAACCCGCGGGAGAGGCGCCAGTCCAGCGGCAGGTCGAAGGCGCGCCGCCGCTTGGTGAAGTACTGCTCGATCTGGCGGGCGACCTCGTCCAGTCGGTCGGTTGCCCGCAGGATGCGGGGGCTGATCAACTTGGCCAGCGACTCCAGGACCCGGTCATGCCCCTGCCTGGTGTACGCGACCCGCACCAGGCCGAGCTCGGTCGCGGCCAGCAGCAGCTCGCCCACCGGGGTGTCGATCGTGCGGTAGGAGACGTCCAGCAGCCCCTCCCGCCGGGCCGCGTGCACCAGCTCGAAGTGCAGTCGCTTGCTGACGTCGAAGTCGATCGCCGGGAGCGCATCGAACAGGTGCCTGTCGTCGGATTCGTGGATCGCCATCATCACGCTTCCCCTCCTACGCTCGTGGCGCGTCGATACGTCGCGCGCAGGGTTTTGATGCCGTCGGCCGCGGCGCGGCGGGCCGCATCCGTACTGCCGCCGATGATCTCGGCGATTTCGGCGTAGGGCAGCCCCGCCAGGTAGTGGTAGGCCACGGCCATGCGTTGTTTGGTCGGCAGCGCGCTCAACGCTGCCCACAGGTCGCCGTCCCAGTCCTCCGGACGGCCGGCGGTGCTGGGCCGCTCGGGCAGGCGCGCCACGACCACGGGTCGACGCGCCGTTGCCCGGGTGACGTCGACCGCCTTGCGGTGCGCGATCGTGACCAGCCACGCCTCCACGTTGGCGTCCTCGGCGAGCTCCGGGTAGGCGCGCAGCGCGGCCAGGAAGGTCTCCGACCAGGCGTCTTCGGCGTCGGCTGGTCCGAGCACGGCTCGGCACACTCGCAGCACCATCGGGCCGTACTCGTCGACGATCTGCTCGAACGGTCTCACTTTCACTCCCCGTAGACGGCCGGGCCCCGCGGAACGTGAGATGCGGATCCAGCACCGTTGACGTGATCGTCACCCGACCTGGTTCGTTCCGCTGGCCGCACACGCCCGACCCCGCCGCCAGCGGTTCCGCTGCGTTCAAGGTCCGTGCAGCGGGGAACGGAGTGCCAGCCCGGTCACGTCCGCACGACACTGAGTGACGAGCCTCTCATCCGTGGTGCGGGCACGGGTGGGAAAGGGGTGTTCAGCGCGGAAGTCACCGGATGCGCGGACACCGTCCAGGTGCGTCGGCCTCTTGCCAACGGCCTTGCAGTCGGTAGCCTCCGTTGTGCTGGTGGTTCGTCCGCCCCAAGCGCGACTGAAGTCGCATCCGCGGGTGGGCGAGGCAAGAGGGAACCCGGTGCGAGTCCGGGACTGCCCCGCAGCGGTGAGTGGGAACGACCGCCGTCCCCGGTCTGAGCAGACCGGGCGCAGCACTGGGCACGCGTGCCTGGGAAGCGACGGCCAGTAGGAACCCCGGCAACGGCCGGGACCTGCCCGCGAGTCCGAAGACCTGCCACCGGTGCGCGCACCGAGTGGTGCGCGCGGTCCGAGGTCTCGCGGGAGGGCCTGGCGGACGACCGGCCCGTGTCGCGCGGCGCCTGCCGGTTCGCCTGCTCTTTCCCTGACCTCGGGGCATTTGTCGTCGAGCTCGCGAGGAGAGGGCCTTGACCAGCAAGATCGGATCGACCGTACTCGGCTACCCCCGGATCGGCCCCAACCGGGAATTGAAGCGCGCATTGGAGAGCTACTGGTCGTCCCGCACCGGCGAAGCGGAACTGCGCGCGGTCGCGCGCGAACTGCGGCTCGATTCTTGGCGCGCGCTACGGGATGCGGGCCTGGACTCGGTACCGGGCAACACTTTTTCGTTCTACGACCAGGTGCTGGACACCGCGGTCACCTTCGGTGCGGTCCCGCCGCGCTACGCCGAGCTCGGGTTGGGCCCGTTGGACACCTACTTCGCCATGGCGCGCGGCGTCGAGTCGATGCCGCCGCTGGAGATGACCAAGTGGTTCGACACCAACTACCACTACCTGGTGCCCGAGATCGGTCCGGACACGCGCTTCTCGCTGGCCGACCGGACCCCGGTGGAGCAGTACCGGGAGGCCGCCGAAGCGGGCGTGACCACCCGCCCGGTGCTGGTGGGCCCGCTGACCTTCCTGCTGCTGTCCAAGCCCGCCGCCGGAGCTCCGGAGGCGTTCCGGCCGTTGGACAAGCTGGCTGGGCTCCTCGACGCTTACGCCGAGCTGCTGGGCGAGCTGTACCGAGCCGGCGTGGAGTGGGTGCAACTGGACGAACCCGCGTTCGCCGCCGACCGCTCGCAGCCGGAGCTGGATGCGCTGCGCGAGGCCTACCAGCGGCTCGGTGCTCTGGGCGAGCGTCCGAACCTGTTGGTCGCGGGCTATTTCGGCGATCTCGGTGCGGCGTTGCAGGTGCTGGCCTCCAGCCCGGTCGAGGCCATCGGTGTCGATCTGGTCGCCGGGACGTCGACAGTGGACTCCTTGTCGTCGGTCCGCGGGTTGCAGGACAAGACCTTGGTAGCCGGGCTGGTCGACGGGCGCAATGTTTGGCGCACCGATCTCGACAAGGCGCTTGCGACCGCTGCGACGCTGCTCGGCTCGGCAAGCGAGGTTGCCGTTAGCACGTCGTGCTCCCTATTGCACGTGCCGTATGACGTCGAGGCAGAAGAGAATCTCGATCCGCAGGTCAAATCCTGGTTGGCCTTCGCCGAGCAGAAGGTCCGCGAAGTGGTCGTCCTCGGCCGGGCGTTGCAGGCAGGCCGCGACGCGGTGGCCGAGGAACTGGCCGCGGCCCGTGCGGCCGTCGCCGACCGCGCCCAAGCCGACCGGGTGCGCAACAATCGCGTGCGGGCTCGGCTGCAGGCAATGCGGCCGGAGTACACCACGCGCAGTGACTACGAGAACAGGCGCGCCGCCCAGCAGAAGTCCTTGCGCCTGCCGCCGTTGCCGACCACGACGATCGGATCGTTTCCGCAGACCACCGACGTCCGCAAGGCGCGGGCCGCGTTGCGCGCCGGCCGCATCGACCAGGCGACTTATCGGCAGCGGATGCGCGAGGAGATCGAGCGGGTGATCCACCTCCAGGAAGAACTCGGGCTCGATGTCCTGGTCCACGGCGAACCCGAACGCAACGACATGGTGCAGTACTTCGCCGAATACCTGGACGGCTTCGCCAGCACCGACAACGGCTGGGTGCAGTCCTACGGGTCGCGGTGCGTGCGGCCGCCGATCCTGTTCGGCGATGTCTCCCGCCCGAAGCCGATCACGATCGAATGGGCGAGTTATGCGCAGCGACTGACCGAGAAGCCGGTCAAGGGCATGCTCACCGGTCCGGTGACGATCCTGGCGTGGTCGTTCGTCCGGGACGACCAGCCGCTGGCCGACACCGCGAAGCAGGTCGCGCTGGCCATCCGGGACGAGGTGAACGATCTGGAGGCGGCCGGTATCCGGGTCATCCAGGTCGACGAACCGGCGCTGCGCGAGTTGCTGCCGTTGCGCGCGGCGCAGCACGAGGCGTACCTGGACTGGGCGGTGACCTCGTTCCGGCTGGCCACCTGCGGCGTCGCCGAATCCACCCAGGTCCACACCCACCTGTGCTATTCCGAGTTCGGCGACGTGATCAACGCGATCGTGGCGCTGGACGCCGATGTCACCAGCATCGAGGCCGCCCGCTCGCGCATGGAGGTGCTGGACGACCTGAACTCGGTCGGTTTCGGTCGCGGCGTGGGACCCGGCGTGTACGACATCCACTCGCCGCGGGTGCCGGAGGTGGCCGAGGTCGCGGACCTGCTGCGGGCCGCGCTGGCGGCCGTTCCGGCGGATCGGCTGTGGGTCAACCCGGACTGCGGGCTGAAGACGCGCGGCTATGTCGAGGTCGAGGCGGCCCTGAAGAACATGGTGGGGGCGACGGCTGAGGTGCGACCTTCGCTGCGCTGACCACGGTTTGTGGGTGGTGGTGGTCGTTCCAGCGGCCATCACCACCCACGACACCAGTTTTCCGGTGATTGCCGTTTCGGCGGACGTGGTGCAGATAGACGGCGGCGAGATCGCGCTGTATTTCGAAGTCGGCGCCGCGAGTCGTCCGGTCCCGAGAGTCCACATCGGACTCTCGGGCCTGGCGTCGTGGCGAGTCAGTGCGAAACCGGTGAACTCGCCAAGACGGACGAACATCTGAGAGTCACCGTGAAGCGCGTGGACCGCCTCCGACAAGCGGCGATAGGCAGACCGTCGTCCTGGTGCGAGATCACTTGTAGCTCAGTTGTTCGTGCCAGCCCCCGGGGCGGCCTGCCGGGGTCAGGTCGTGCATGTTCCACAGTGGTTTGACGGTGCCGTTGTGGCGGGGCCTTGTCCCGGGTCGCTCGGTGCGTAGAGCATTTCCGAGCCTCAGAACTGGCGAATTTTTCATGGATGAACTGCGGTTGTAGCGAACCGTCAAGTCGACAGGATTCCATTATAGTGCAAATCAGTTCAGCGACGATGAATCCTCCCAATTTCAGCCCGTTTTCGTGCTACGGTGTGACACCTAGCGCGGGGATGCCCGCTGTGGGCGGCCCATTGCAGGTCTGAGCTGCCGATACGGACAGGCCAGCCCGCGCGCCGCGAACAGCAGGCGTGGCCGGACAAGATCAGGTCGGACTGCCGGCCAGCGCCGAACGGTTGGCCGCCCCGGGAAAAGTGGGAAAAGGCAACCAACTGCTCCGATCGAAGGTTTCTTGTTGCCGCATACTGGTTGTTGGGCTAGCCTCTAAAAGTAGTTGGGGTAAAACGTAAATAGGCGTCCGGGGCGGGGTCGGGAGATCACTGGGCCAGGAGATCACTGGGGGAGTGTCTTCACCGCTGGGGGAAAGTAGACGGGTTCACATTCGCTCGTCGATGGTTCGTACCCCCTTAGTGTCGTAGTTTTCTGCTAGGCGGTTATCGATGGCATCTCCAGCACGTCGTTTCGCAAGCATGCCATTGCCCGAAAGGGTGAAGACATCGTCTCAGGCAATACATGGCACTGTCGACACGAACCTTGGGCGGGGCCCACGACAGGGATCACTTTCATGATGGAGCCTTCGGATTTCTTTGGCTACGACTTTGTCGCCGATCCCTACCCTGGGTACGCATGGCTGCGGAAAAACAGCCCGGTGCACCAGATCCAACAGCCGGACGGTCTATGCATATGGCTACTGACGCGGTACGAGGATGTCCGGGCGGCGCTTGGTGATCCGCGCCTGTCCAAGGATCCCCGGAACGCGGCCGATCAGCTTCGAGGTGCACGGGTGACCGGTCTCGTGACACCCGATGGGCGAGTGGTTGTCAATAATCTTCTGAACAGTGATGCGGCTGACCATCGCCGCTTGAAGAACGTCATCGGCAAGGCTTTCCAGCCTCGGACGGTGGAGTTCTTTCGGCCGTGGATTCAACAGTTCACCGACGATCTGCTTGGCGATCTGCCTGGTCAGGACGCGGTGGATCTCATTGCGCGGCTCGCTCAGCCGCTGCCGGTACTGGTCATGTGCCGGATCATGGGTATGGCTCCGGCCGAGGCGCTGGCGGTGACGGCCTGGCGGGATGACGTGGCTTATCCCAGCTATATCGACGTGCTGCCGACGGCGCCGGATGCCGCTGGGGAGTTCTTCGCGTACTTCGTGGAGCTCTTGGAGCGCAAACGGGCCTGCCTGAAGAGCGGAGAATCCAAGAGGCCAGAGGAGCACGGGCTGGTCGACGAACTCGTCGCCGCACACCACCGGGGAACCATCAACGACGACGAGCTGATCGGGATGGTGACCGCGCTGTTCATCGCGGGGACGGAGTCTACGACAAACTTTATCGGCAACGCTGTGCTCGCCCTTCTGACCCATGATGAGCAGCGACATTTCCTACGCCACAACCCAGAGATGACCGCGCACGCGGTGGACGAGCTGATCCGTTATGACGGCCCAGCGGAAAAGGCTACCTTCCGGGTCGCTACCGAAGACGTCTGCTACTCGGGTACGACGATCCCGCGCGGCTCTATCGTCGGACTGGTGCTGAACTCCGCCAATCGGGACGAGGATGTCTTCCCAGCGGCTGACAGCCTCGATCTGAGCCGAGGGTCTCCCGCGCATGTGGGGTTCGGGCACGGCCCGCATTTTTGTCTGGGGGCTCCGCTGGCCCGACTGGAGACGCAGATCGTCTTCCGCAGCGTGGTGGATCGCTTCCCTGATATGCGGCTGGCGATACCCGTCGAGCAGTTGCGTTGGCGGATCTTTGGGCCGCACCACGGCCTGCATGCCCTTCCCGTTGTATTGGGGGCTTGATGTTGAAACATTTTCGACCGAGGAGATTTCCGCTCGTGGCGGCTGTCGTCCTGGTCGTCGTGGCCGCTCTGTCCGCATCTGTGGTGATGCTGTCCAACCGCGCGACCCCGGGCGATTCGGGGACAGGCTCGACCAGGATCGAATTGGGGCATGTGGGTGAACACGTCGCGGCGCTGCAGTCGTTTGCCGATCACAACGATGGCCATCGGGCCGCGGGATCTCGTGGATACGACCAATCAATCAGCTACTTCGAGACGCTGCTGGCCAAAGTTGGCTACCGAGTCACGCGTCAGCGGTTCGGCTTTCTCTACACCCAGGCGCTGGAATACGACCTCACGGTGGGAGGCGGGACCCACCATCGCATCAACGTGGTCGGCTATTCGCCCTCGACACCCGCAGGTGGCACCACCGCTGAACTGGCTCCCGTGACTGGAACCGAGGCCAAACGGCAGGGGTGCACGGCGGAGTCATACGCCGACGCGGTGGCACGAGGACGAATCGCACTCGTCCTCAACGGGGGCTGCACGCTGGATCAGAAGCAGGCGGTCGCCGCCGGTGCCGGCGCTACCGCAGTGATCGTCATCAACGATCGCCCCGGCGAGCTGTACGGATGGTTGTGGGAACCCGAGACCGCAGAGATCCCGATCGGCGGCGTGAGTCCGGAAACCGGCCAGGCGCTGCTGGGGGTGGCGGAGCGGCACCTCAAGGTCACCATGGTGCTGCGCTCATTGACCGAGCAGCGCTCCACCGAGAACTTGCTTGCCGAGAGCACGTCGGGAGACCCGGGCCGGACAGTCGTTTCCGGGGCGCATCTGGATTCCGTGCCCACCGGACCCGGCATCAACGACAACGGCATCGCCGCCGCCGTGTTGTTGGAGGCCGCGCTTCGACAGGCCACTGCACCCATCCCACCACGTAACCGGCTGGTGTTCGCGTTCTGGTCAGCCGAAGAGTTCGGCATGGTCGGAGCCAAACACTACGTTCAGGCCCTCTCACCGCAGGAGCGGGCGAATATCGGGCTCTACCTCAACCTGGAGATGATCGGCGGCCCGAACCGTGGCCTGTTCGTCCTGGACAGCAATACCCCATGCCGCAGCGCGGAAGGAGACCACGCACTGGCCCTCGCGCCTGGCCGGGGCGCCCCACCAGGTTCCGTGGCGATTCGCGATCGGTTTCTCGGTGCATTCCGGGCAACAGGAACCGAACCGGGCACATGGTGTCTGGACGGCCGATCCGACTACGCGCCCTTCGCCGAAGCCGGCATCCCGATGGGCGGGCTGTTCGGTGGCTCCTTCGAAGGCAAGACTGCCGAGGAGGCGGCCCGCTGGGGTGGTCTGGCGGGAGAGTCCTACGACCGCTGCTACCACCTGCCGTGCGACAACGCTGACAGCTACGACCCCGCGAAAGTCAGCGCTCACGCCGACGCGTTCCTGCGCGTCTTCGAGCACTATTCCAACGCCGAGCGGCCCACCGTTTCGGGGGGTGGGCGATGACCTCGCCTCTCGACCAGGGGCCTACCGGATCACTGCCAGCCGGCCCCCGCCTAGTCGTGGGCGCGCTGATCCGAGACGCACGCGACCGAGTGTTCATCCAGCGGCGTTCGGAGAACCGTACCCTCTTCCCCGGGTGCTGGGATGTAGTGGGCGGTTCCGTACACCCCGGCGAGAACGTCCTAGGCGCGCTGGATCGCGAGATCGAAGAGGAGACCGGATGGCGCCTGGGGCGGGTCCTGGCCCTGCTAGGGCGATCGACCTGGAACGGCAACGGCGAGGTCCATTGTGAACTCGACTTCCTGGTAGAGGTCGCGGGCGACTTGGACGCCCCACGGCTGGAACAGGACAAGCACACCGAGTTCTCGTGGATCGGACCCAGCGAAATCGGCTTGCTGGAAGAAAACGTGGCACGAACCGGCAGTGCCTTCATCGGAGAGATTGTCGCCAGGGCGCACGAATGGCTCGATCGCGTACCGGCGTCCCGACGGCGGGATATCACCGTCACTGATCCCGACGGGACCAGGGTTCTACCGGATCACTAGCGAAGAGAGACGGAGTAGCGAGCATACAGCCCTAGGGGGAAAAGGTGCGTCATCGCTCAGTTGTCGTTGGATTCGCGGGGAAACAGGGCCAAGAGTACTTGCCCATCCTGCATCGATATACAGACGTCGTCGGTGTGGTCGACATAGCGCCAGATGCTTCCCGGTTGGCCGGGCGGCTAGGACTGCCGTTTTTTGACAACCTCGAGGACGCGCTGGCGTGCCTCGACTTCGATGTGGCGTTGGTGACGGTTCCACATCAGACGCACTTCTCGGGTTGCAGGGCGTTACTGCAGCACGGTGTCCACATCCTCAAGGAGAAGCCGTTCGCCGTTACCGAGCAGGATGCGCGGGACCTCGTCAAGATGGCCGACGCCGCCGACCGGAGTGTCTACACGCTGGTTCAGCGGAACTTCAACCCGGCATTCGACTTCGCCAGCCGAAATCTCCACCGCACGGGAGAGCCGTACTGGTTTGCCTACGACTACCACATCAACCTTGCGAAGATGACCTCCGGCTGGCGCGCCGACAGCGACAAGGCCCTGGGCGGGGTCATGCTCGACATGGGGTATCACCTCGTTGACATCCTCGCCGGCCTGTTCGCCAGTCCGGTCTCGGTCCGCGCGGCCTTCTTGCACTGCTACGAGGAGATGCGGCGTCAAGGACTCGAAGATCTGGTCAGTGTCTACTTCTCCTATCCGTACCAGGGATTTGCGGGCACCCTTTGCGTCTCCCGGCACAACCACGAAAAGGTCGAGCGACTCACCGTTCTGGGCACCGACGGTTCCCTGGAGATCAGCCCAACGGAGGCGAGCCTGTATTCGCCGGGGGGCACCCGGGTTGCCGGGGTCACGGTGACGATCTCCAAGGAGGCCATGGTCGACAGGATGATCGCGCGGTACCTGCGCCATCTCGACGACCGCGAATACCGGGCCAAGCACTTCGCGCGCCAGCTCAGCACGGTTCAGGTCATCCAACGCGCCTACGAGAGCAATGAGGGCGGGCCCGATGCGCATCCCCGGCCGTCAGTGCTGGCCAACGCGTGCTGACCGCCCCGAGAGGGACCCGTGAGCGGAGGACTAGTGAAATGACCATCGGATTGACACGGACGCTGGAGGACTACCTCGCGTATGCGCTAGCGCACGACCGACTTGACGCTCGCGACCTGCCTGTCTTCGATCCAACAAATCGGCACCTGTGGCCCAGGCGGATTGCAAAAAAGCTCGGGTTGCCCGTGGTCGATGTTCAGCACCGCGAAAGAGACATCCCCCCTCCGCACGAGGCCCTGCGCGAGCGTAGCCAGCTCCGGCAGGAGCATCTGGTGGTCTGTGTGGCAAGGGACGGCTTCCACTACCCCGCGGCGGTTTTCGCGCTGGCTAAAAGGGCTTTTCTTGAACCCGCACGCACCACCGAACAAATCCTCGACTTGGTGCGCCGCCACCGCGGCGCACGCTACCTGACGATCGCCGGACCGTCTTCCGCGCTCGGCTTCGCCATCCTGGCCCGGCTTCACCGCGCGTTCCCACGGTTACGAGTCGGTGTATTAGCCGCTGAGTCCGTCGCCAAGCTCAGCGAACTCGTCTTCAAGACCCTGATCTACCCGTGCTTGCCCGCCGAAGCCGACACCCTGATCGCACCTCTGCTCAAAGGCGATTCGCCGCTGGTGGACGGTCGACTCACGAGCTACCCGCAAGGCGCCGTGGAGCCCGAGGCGTTGAGTAGCCGAAGCGATCTACAACGGGTCCTGAGCGTGATCACTCACGGCAGCGAAGATTACCTCCGGCTTACCCCCAGCGACCTGCTGTGTGGTCTGACCGACAACGCCGCAGAGCTCGCGGTAGCTCGGAAGGCCGCAGGCCCCCTGCCGGCCTGCATGCAGGGATACGAGTGTGTGTACCCCGAGTCCAGGAGGTTCGATCCGGCGCAGATCCCCGCTCAGGTGGTCTTCGCCAATGCTTGTCTGACCGTCAAGTTGGGCACCCAACTGCTGGGCACCCACAACCGGTTCACGGTCGCCCAGCGCTTCCTCGATGGCTGGGCCGGAAGCTACGTCGCCAGTCCGCTGCTCAAAGACGGAAGCCCCGCTGAGAATCTACTGTTCCACCGGTTGCTAGACGAGGGACTGAGCGTGGGGCAGGCTGTCGAGCTAGTCAACGAGAATCTGGCCCGATGGGGTATCGACGCTCCCGCGGTCTTCGTGATGGGGGATCCTGAAGCGGTTTATGCGTCCGGGCCGAGCACGCTAACGGACTCGGCGCGGCACGAGGAGATCAACGGACAGATGCTTGTGCACTTCGAGTCCGCCCTGCCCGCCTACGTCCGAATGCCGTTGAAAGACCCGGCCCTCATCCACGCATACCAAAGGGGTCGGCTGGAGGTCCGGCCGTCGCCGGGATTCGGTGGTCACCCGCCCTACTACAGCGCGGTGGGCGAGATCGACGGGGAACCGAACCTTTTCGTGTTGGGCTTCACCGAACGGCCCCTCCTCGGCCACCAGACGGCATGCACACTCGTGGTGGCCGAACGAGGCCTGGTCAGTGACGCCGAGCGAATTTCTGCCGCGATGGAACGCTACGACAATTTGTCCTGTTTGGACATCAAGTTGGAGCGCGCCCGGTCGGTTCTGGGGGAAATGGCCAACCAGCTTCCCGTCCTGGCTCGGCGAGCCAAAACCGCCGGGTCCGAACTGACCGGGTCCGATGACTTGCGCAAGTCAATCGACCGCATCCTCGCCCGGTGCGGCCACCTGGACCGGCTGTTGTTGGAAACGCTGCTGCGACTGACCGAGACCCGCGAGTACCACTTCGTCGAGGCCTATCGGCCCACCTACACCCTTGAGGAGGCCGCCGCTTGCCCGGCGGCCTGCGGCTACTGCGGGGAGGTCGTCTACCGCTATGTCAACCGCTCCCTGCTTCGCCCGCACCTGCGTAGGTACCTGATCAGTTGTCCGGTGTGCGGGGCGACCAGCGACACCGAGGACGAGTCAGTGCGGATCAGTGTCGCGGGCGACAACAGGCTGCTCCCGCAGAGCGACACCACCATGGTGATCACCATCGACAATGCCGGTGACGAAGACCTGAAGCTGCTCCTCGGTGCCCGGATCACCCGGGGCAAGCCGCACGGTTTCGAATTCCGTCTGGAGCCCGAGACGGTCCGGGTTCCCGCACGCGGCCACGTCGACGTGGACCTGGCGATCCGGACCGGCGAACCCCAGATCCGGCACACCATGCTGCTGCGCTTCTACGCGGTCGGGCTCGGCCGGATCTTCTTCGCCGGACGAGACCTGTGGATCCGCTGAGGCGTTCAGGCGTTTCCTCTGCCCGCAACAGATGGCCATAGCGAAAGGACTGCCGATGACCGACGTCCGCGACGAACTTGCCCTGCTGGGGGGTCCCACGGCGATTTCCAAGCCCCGGCCTCACGAGATCTGGCCGCCCGATGCGGACGAGCCCGAGCTGATCGAGCTGGCCGACCAGCGCAACGACGACATCTCCATCCGCGGCAGCAGCGGCCCAATCCGCGCACTGGAGAACGACTTTCTGCGTTTCCTGGAGCACCGCGTCCAGTGGGCGGTCACCTTCAACTCTGGTACCAGTGCGCTGTTGGCTGCCTACTTCGCGCTCGGGGTCCGCGAGGACACGGAGGTGGTGGGCCCCGCATTGACCTACCACGCCGCGCTCAGCCCGGTTTTCGCGCTTCATGGCGAGGTCGTTCTCGCCGACATCGATCTGCGGACCAGGTGTATAGACCCGGCCGGCCTGGAGCGGGCGATCACCCCACGCTCGAAGGTGATCACTGCCGTCCACCAGTGGGGTCATCCGTGCGACATGGACGCCATCCTGGACATCGCCTCCCGCCACGACCTGCGGGTACTGGAAGACTGTTCACACGCCCACGGGAGCCGGTACAAGGGGCGCCTCTGCGGCACCTTCGGCGACGCCGCGGTTTTCTCCCTCCAAGCCAACAAAGCGATCTACGCCGGGGAAGGCGGCATCCTGGTCACAAACGACTCGGAGGTTCACGACCGGGCGACCCTGCTGGGGCACTATCGCGACCGCTGCCGCGAGGACCTGATCGACGGTCGACTGCGCGACTACTGGGTAACCGGGTTCGGGCTCAAGCTGCGCATGTCGCCCTTTAACGCGATCGTGGCCCGCCACTCGCTGGCGGCCTTCCCCACCCGCAAGGAGAACCGCCACAAATGCTTGCAGTACCTGGGTGAGCGGCTGAGCGAGGTGACCTACATCGAACCCGCGTACGTGGCCGACGACGTCGACATGGGCGCGTGGTACGGCTACAAGCCGCTGTACCTGCCGGACTCCCTGGACGCAATCACACGAGAAGTCTTGATCAAGGCGCTGCGAGCCGAGGGCATGGAAATAGGCGCACCCTCCGGCCCCGACCTGGCGACGCTGCCGTTGTACTCCGAAGCAGAGAGCCCGCTCTTCCCCGGCCTCCCGAAGGTCGCCAACGTACCCGCGGCAGATTCCAACGCCGCTCGGGTCCAGCGCCAAGCGCTTTCGCTGCCGACCTTCAACAACTGGCCGGAGGACAAGTCGTTGATCGACGACTACATCGTGGCGTTCCAAAAAATCTATCAAAACCATTCAGCACTCGTCGATTACGCCCGGAGCGCGTAGGGCATAGCGGCCTGAACGATCGCCCCGAGTGATCTGTGGTTGGGTCGGCACAACATCAAGGAGAAACCATGGCCATTCGCGAAGAACCGGAAGCCGCCGAGCAGGTTCTCACCCGAACGATGGACGAACCGGATTACCCCGACTCCTTCTTCCTGCTGGGACGGGAATGGGACCTGCACCGAGACGTGTTCCCGGGAACCATCACCGCCGCAACCGAGGTGATGGCGTCAATCCTGCCCTACCCACCGGGCGGCTCCTTCCTGGAGGTCGGCTCAGGAACCGGTGTCATCTCGGTGACCGCCGCGCTGTCCGGCTGCGCCCACGTCACGGCGGTGGACATCAACCCCCGGGCCGTCGCCAACACCGCGGCCAATGCACGGCGCCACGGGGTGGAGGACATCGTGCGCGCTTTGCACAGCGACCTATTCCAGGCACTTCAGCCGGCTGATCGCTACGACGCCATCTTCTGGAATGTCCCGTGGACCTATGTGGCAGAGGACTTCCCGATGTCCTCCGAACTCCACGGCGCCGTATTCGATCCCGGTTACAAGGGCCAGGAAGCCTACATCTCCGGCGCCCGATGCCACCTGGCCGAGGGCGGGCGGTTGCTGATCGGCACCGCCGACCTAGGCGACCGGCAGCTGCTCGACCAGTTCGCAGCGAAAGCCGGGATGCGCGTCGAGTTGTTACGCCGGGTTCGCCGGATCGAGGTGCAGCGCGTCATGGAATACCATCTCTTGGACCTCCACGAAAAGTGACCATAGACAGTACTCAGCAACACCCCTACAACCAAGGGAGTCCATTATGGATAACGAGGAAGTATCCGTGCGCCTAGCGACCCGGTCAGATCTCCCCGACTCGGTACGCACGCTTGCCCGCGCGTTCCGCGACTACCCCTACACCCGGCACACCCTCTCCGCCGACGACCACGAACGGCGCGTGGGGGAGGCCCAACAGCTGCTGGTAGACCGGATCGGCCTGGAACACGGCCAAGTCTGGATCGTCAACGACGGCGACGCGGTCGCGGTCTGGACTACCCCAGAAAGCACCGGAGTCGGCGCCGCCTTCGCCGAACTCGCGCCACGAATGGCCACGCTTGCCGGAGAACGAGCCGAGGCCGCACTCCAGGCAGAGCAGACCCTGGGGCCACATCGGCCGACCGAGCCTGTCTGGTTCCTGGCCACCGTAGGCGTCGACCCAGAGTTGCAGGGGCGTGGGCTGGGCAGCGCGGTCCTCCGCCCCGGTTTGGACCAGGCCGACCAGGCTGGAGTGCCCGCTTACCTGGAGACTTCCGACAAGCGCAACCTTGCCATCTACCGGCGCCTCGGCTTCGAGGTCACCGCTGAAGTCGCCTTGCCGGAAGGCGGGCCACTGACCTGGAGCATGGTGCGACAGCCTCAGCGCGGAGCGCGCTCGTGAGTGTGCGGAGGTTGGGGATTTGACCGAGACGAATAGGAGCGGGACGCAGTCTTCCCGTGACTTCACCAGCCACCGGACACTACTGGAGTTGACCTGGAGCTACATCAACTCCGAGCTCGTGGAGGTGATGATCGAGCTACGGCTGGCCGACCTGTTGGGCTCGACACCGCTGAGCAGTGCCGAGGTAGCGGCCCAGACGGATACGCACCCGCCCTCCATGCGCCGGTTGCTCCGGGCATTGACCGCAGTGGGCCTGCTCGTCGAGGCCGAGCCCGACCGGTTCTTCCTGACCCCGGCGGGAAAGCGACTGCGGACCGACACCCCAGACTCGCTGTATGCCTTCGTTGCCCAGGGCGGCGGGATCTTCCGACAGGCGTGGACACAGCTGCGCCACAGCTTGCGAACCGGAAGTCCCGCATTCGACCGCGTCTTCGGCGTGGACCTTTTTCACTACCTGACCGCCAGACCCGAGCTGTCGACCCTGTTCAACGAAGCCATGAGCCAGGGCACCCGGAGCCTGACCGCCGAGTTGGCCACGGAGTACGAGTTCTCCCGGTACTCGACCGTTGTCGATGTTGGAGGTGGCAACGGAACCCTGCTGGCCGGGGTCTTGAGCGCTCACCCAGGCATACGGGGCGTCCTCTTCGACACCGCCGAGGGCGTCAAGAACGCGAGGACGATTCTTAAGCAAGCCAATGTGGCGGAACGGTGCGAAATCCGGACCGGTGACTTCTTCGCCTCGATACCTGACGGCGGCGACCTTTACTTACTGAAAAGCATCATCCACGACTGGGACGACCAGCGCAGTGTCACGATTTTGGCCAACTGCCGCAAGGTCATGGGCGCTACCTCCAGGCTGCTGATCCTGGAGGTAGCTCTCCCGCCGACCGCAGAGGATCCCGCCGACGCGCTGCGACTGGCCTACCTGAGCGATCTTCACATGCTGGTGAGTTTCGGCGGAGCGGAGCGATCCCTGTCGGACTTCGAGACCCTGCTCTCTTCGGCGGATTTGCGACTCACCCGGTTGATAAGACCGGAAACGCTATGCCCATTCACGCTCATTGAGGCCGCTCCCTAGTATAACCGACGCATCAGGAAGCGTCCGGTTTTCCGCAGCAGTTAGGAGTTTCCGTACATGGGGGAGACACCAGAACCACATCGGTGGCGCGCTCTTGCGGTGCTCGGGGTCATGCAGTTCATGGTGTTGGTCGACACCACGATCGTGAACGTCGCCCTTCCCTCGATCCAACGGGACCTTGTCGCCACCGCCAGCCAGCTCACCTGGGTCGTCAACGGCTACCTGCTCGCGGGCGGCGGATTGCTGCTCCTCGGCGGCCGGGTGGCTGACCTCGCAGGTCGTCGCCGCGTATTCCTAATCGGAACCGCACTGTTCGCTCTTGGCTCTCTGGTCAGCGGTGCCGCCGTGAGCATCGAGATGCTCATCGCAGGCCGCCTCATTCAAGGCGCCGGCGAGGCATTCGCCTCCCCTGCGGCGCTGTCTTTGGTCGCCCTGCTGTTCACGGAGCCGACCGAGCGGGCCAAGGCGTTCGCGATCTGGGGCGGTCTGGCCGGTGTCGGCGCCACGGCCGGTGTCGTCCTTTCCGGCATCCTGACCAGTCTTATCCACTGGCGGTGGATCTTCTTCATCAACCTGCCGCTGGCATTCGTGCCGCTGATTCTGGTGCCCCGCCTGGTCGGAATGGGCCGAAGGGCAAGCGCGAAGCCCGGCAGCTCGCTCGACCTGGTCGGCGCTGTCCTGATCACCGGGGGCCTGGGCTGCGTGGTTTACGGGCTGGTTGAGGCCGGCCATCAGCCTTCGGGATCTCTCGGACCGATTCTCGTTGGTGTGACCGCTATTGCCGGTTTCGTCCTGGTCGAGTCACGGATCGCCGCACCGCTGGTCCCCCTGCGCTTTTTTGCCAATCCAGTGCGCCTCATGGGCAACTTCTCCGCGGCGTTCCTGGTTTCCACCACCACGGCGATGTTCTTCCTTGCCACCCTCCACATGCAACAGGTCCTGGGATACTCCCCGGTGGCTGCGGGCTTGGCGTATCTGCCTCTTTGCCTGATGATCCTGCCGGGCCTGGCGGCCTCGGCCAGGCTCACCACTCGCGTTGGCCCCCTGGCTGCCGCCTCGGCCGGGCTTGCCTGCTGCTGCCTGGGGGCGCTTCTGTACAGTCGGCTGAGCGTCGGTGGATCCTACGTAGCGGACCTGCTCCCAGCCATGATTCTTGTCGGGCTCGGAATGGGAATCACCAACCCCGCCATGCAAAACGCAATGCTGCACGGTGTCTCCGAACGGGATGCCGGGCTCGGTTCCGGCGTCGGCTACACCGTCGGGCAACTCAGTGGCGCACTGGGTGTAGCGATCCTGGCCACCCTGGCCATACGACGACAACAGACAGACCTCGCCACCGGCGTCGATAGCCTCATCGCACAAGTCAACGGTTACAAGCTCGGGTTCACCGTAGCCGCAGTCGCACTGGCCGCCAGTGCGATCCTGGTCGCCGTACTGGCCCTCCTACACAAACAGCGGCGGCAATCGACAGCCGCACATCACCCAGCCAGACCACTGTGATAGAGCCGAGAGCAGCGTCGAGTCACCGTGGCAAGCCCTCGGTGGACTCGGCGGCGAGGAGTTCTTGGAGTTCGCGGACCGCTTGGGTGAGGTTCGCGGCGAAGCCGAACATCTCGTCGGCCACCGGCCGTGGCGTGCTCAGGTAGAGGTTGAAGTGGTCCGGCAGCAGCACGTAGGCGACGCCGATGCACTGGCTGCTGGTCGAGCCGAAACCGAAGTACCGGATGTTGGTCGACGGTGCCGAGCTGGTGCTCAGGTAGTCGTTGCGCATCGTGAGCCAGCCCGGCGTCTCGTACAGATCGAGCGGCTCGCTAGCGCCCAGTTCCGCGCCGCGCCGCCGCTGGATCAGCTGTAGCTCCAACAAGTGCTGCTCGGGCGCTTGCCCCACCTGGCACTCTTTCACGCGCGCCACGTGCTTTTCCGCGGCGGCGCGAAACGCCGCGCGGCGAGTCGCCGCGTCCGCCTCGGGGTCATCCATGGCGGCCACGAAGCGCAGCACCTCGGGCGTGACGACACGCATCGCTTCCGTGCGTCCGTTCTGGTACTGGCGGGTCGCGATGGACTCGTAGGTGGCGCCCGTCAGGCCCTTGGTGCTCTTGTGCGCTAGCTGGAACGCCATCTGCACGAAAGCGTCAGGTGACATGCCCAGCTGCTTGATCCGGTTCGCCCCGAAGTCCTCGAACCATAGGGTAGTGGTGGCCGTTTCGTCGACGTGCTCCGCGAACGACGTGGCCGCTGCCTGGACATCCGCGCGCAGGTCGGCGTCGAGCGCGAATTCGATCGCATCCACGGCGGATAATCCCCGCGACTCGTGCCCGGCCTCGGGCGCATGGTGCAGCAGCGTGTCGACGAAGTTGAGGATCGTGGTCCCGTCCAGGCAACAGTGCTCCACATTGATACCGGCCGTGCCGTCTCCGAAGACGACCAGGGACACGGCCTTGTCGAACCACCGGTTGCCGCTGTCGCCGTGCAGCAGCCGGTCGCAAGCATCCTTGGTGTCCTTGGGCGAGAAATCCTCCAGGCACAGGCAGAACAGCGCGGTCTCGATCGCGTCGAGCGCGTCCGCGTTGCCGGGGTCGCAGGCTAGTAGCGCCTGCCGACTGGCGGCCCACTCCGCTCGGGCCTTGGTGGTCAGGTGGCCGACGGCCGTGTCCGTCGGGGCCCGCACCGCACCGGCCTTCATGATCGCGCGCAGGCCGCCCGTGAGATCGGCATGCGGGTTCGGTTGCCCGTCCGGGCCGAGTACCTCCATGCGGAACACGTTGCCTCGGAAGAAAACGGCGATGTGGCGGGCCGGGGACGGTCCTGGCCATTCCGCGGAGTACGGCGCGCGGACCGTGTCCTGCACCGGGCCGGGTATGCGGGTGGTGGAGAACAGGAACTTCTGTTGCTCCATCGAGTGCGGCTGTCCATGTTGGACGATCGGCGGGATGCGTTCCTCGTCGAGCAGTCGTTTGTAGTCGACCGCTGCGGCGACGAGTCCGGCCGCCCGTTCCACCTGCTCCTGCGCCGCTTCCTTGAACAGGAAGAAAAAGTTCGCGTTGAGTGCGATCCGGTCGCGGCGGCCCAGGTATCGGTACGGCCAGAAAGCGTCGAGCCAGCTGCGCACGCCCTCCTCGGCGTCGTACTGCTCCAGCGCTGCTTGCAGGGCGCGGGCCGGGCTGTCCGGGCGCAGAAACCTGGACACCGCGGCCTCTGTGGTGGCCAGCTCGTCCGCACTCAGCAGCGGCGCGCACCACTCGACGAACCGTTCGCAGCTGCGCTCCAAGGTCGGCAACGGCACGCGGGGCAGCCGGTCCTCGTTGCCGAAGGTGCGGGTGGACCACGCTTGAGTGCTGTTCACTGTCACCCTCGAATTCCATAACTTGCTGGTCGGTTTCGCGGGCGGGAGATGTGCAGCCTGGCGTAAAGCCAGCCGTCGGCTTCCAGGCCCCTCGGATCCACTCCGACGGCCGACAGCGTGTCCAGCACCAACGACTGCTCCTGCGGGGAGACGAAGCGGCGCTGCTTGAATAGGCCGACGGTCGGCCCGGTCTCGTATCCTAACTCTGCCAGTCGCCGTGCTATCGGGCCGAACGGGAACATCCGCAGCACGTAATGCGCCATCCACGGCTTATTGCTTGCGTCCGCGATTCTTGTGAGGGTTTTTTCGCCGACATAGCCGATGCAGCCCGTCGAGATGACCAGATCCACCTTGGCGAGCTGTTCGCGTTGCTGCTCGGTGGGGGCATGTTCTTCCAGGTCGGCGTGCACCGCATCGTCGATGAACCCGGCCGCGAGCGCGTACGAGAGGGCCGGTTTCGAGTTGTCGAGGCCGACGAACCGGATCCTTTTCGGCTGCCTGCGCGAACTGATCCAATCCCGGTCTCTGGCCAGCAGCCCACTGCGGTCCGGTGCGTCAGCGCCGCAGTAGTGCGCGTAGAGCTCGTCGATCGTCGCGTCGCATCGCAGCAGGGCGGCATTGATGCCGTAGGAACAGCCGATGTCCAGGACGGTCGGCACGTCGATCCCGGTGGCGTGCCGGTATTCCTGGATCAGCTTCAGGAAATGCGGTTTGGCGAGCTGCGGGATGCGGTATTCGAGTTCGCGCAAAGTACCGAAGTACGGGCGCGGGTCGGGTTGCGTGTAGATCTGTTCGAGCGAGACTTTGCCGGTGGCATCGAATTGCATGGACGGTGCTCCTCTCGGCTCTCTCGATCGGTCGAATGTCCTTAGTCCAGCAGCTGGTCGCCCCGCACCTCTCGTCCTTCGGCGGCCAGGTGCTCGGGCAGTACTCGGCCGAAGATCTGCTTGGTCCGCGCCACACTGCCGATCACGCCGGGGCGCTCGCTGTAGGCGAATATCGCTGAATGGCGCGCCGCACGGCCCTGCACGGTGGTCACCCGGTGCAGCGAGAAGCGGCCCTTGAAAAGCTGGAGGTCGCCGGGTCGCAGCGTGCGCCGCCGGATCAGGTGCTCGCCGCGACCGTCCAGCACCGCCCGGACGTCGGCGAAGTTCTCCGCCTGCGCGGACCGGATGTTGGGGCAGTACTCGAAGATCCCGTCCGCCTCCGGTTGCTGGGTGAGCATGCTGACCGCGAACTCGTTGGTGTCGAAGTGCCACGGGTGATCCATGCCGGGGCGCACCACGTTGAGGCAGAGCCCGGCCAGCGGATCGGCCAGCTCGTGTATCTCGGGCAGCTCGACGCAGTCGGCGACGAAGCGCTGGAAGAGCGGGCTGGTGTAGAGCCGCTGAATGATGCAGCGCTGCGGGATGTTGTCGCGGGCCACGAACGCGTTGCCGCGCGTCATCGTGGTGCGAGCGGGATGGTCGTCGGGCAGCACGGCATTCGTGTCGGTGTTGTAGACGTTGACGAGTTCGACGTCGTAATGCGCCAGCGGCGCGATTTCGGCACCTTCCCTGCGCAGGTCGTCCCGCCGGGACGAGCGGATGAAGCCGGACAGCACGCTGCATCCGTCCTGCCGGAGGGCGTGCCGGGCCTGGCGGACCGCAGCCTGCCGTGCGGCGCTGTCCGGATCCGACAGCGGGTAGCGCGCCGTGTCGACAACCTGCTCCAAGGACCGAGCTCCCAGTTCGCTCATGAAAGTCCTCTCGGTGCGGAGTTCTCGGGGCGGATTGGACGCCGCCCTTGCGCCCGCCGGTTCTACGGCCGTGACCTCTCGGTTCCTCCTCCACGCGTCGATGAATGCCGGATTACTTGACGCTGGCCATATTCGCGTGCTGCGCCGTTCGCGGCAATGGCGGAGAATCTGTGGCGCGGCGGGCGAACGGACGGCAGCTTGGGAGCTCGATGATCGGTCATGGTGGATCGGAGGCGACGACGCACCGTCGGGTACTTCACGTCGTGGGGCGTCTACGGGTCCGCCGACCGCCCCCGCTACACGGCGCGGGATGCGCGCATTAGCGGCACGGCGGCGCGCCTGGACCACCTGGTGTACTGCTTCGCCAACATCTCGGCGGGCCTCCGGGTCGTGCTCGGCGACCCATGGGCCGATGCGGAGATGCCGTTTCCGGCGGTCGATTCGGTGGACGGCGTCGCCGATGATCCGGGCCAGCCCTTGCGGGGCAACCTGAACCAGCTGCGGAAGCTGAAGGTCGCGTACCCGAGGCTGCGGATATCGGTGGCCATCGGCGGCCCCCACTGGTCGGGTCGGTTCCCGCAGGCAGCCACGGCGAAATCGCGAGACGAATTCATATCCTCCGCGATCGACTTGTTCCTGCGCGGCAACGTGCCGGGGCTCCCGGTCGGGGCCGCCGCCGGTATCTTCGACGGGATCGACCTGGACTGGGAGTTTCCCCAGGCCGCCGACGAGGCGAACCTGGCCGCGCTGGTGGCGGAATTCCGCTGCCGGCTGGACCTGCTGACCGCCGAGTCCGGGCGGCGGTTCCTCCTGACCGCATGGGTGCCCGCCGCCGAGGAGCTGGCGGCGCACTGGGACCGCACGCAACTGGGCGACTTCGACTTCGTCGTGGTGCAGGGCTACGACCTGCACGGCCCGTGGGAATCCACGACCAACTTCGCTTCAGCGCTGTCCTCCGACGCGCCGAACCGGACCTGGTTCACGTGCGACCGGGCCGTGGCCGCCTGGCGAGCCAAGCGCGCCCGGACTCGAAACCTATTGCTGGGCATCCCGTTCTACTGTCACGGGTGGACCGAGGTCGAGCCGGGTCGCTCCGGCGACGGCCTGTGGCAACCGGGTGTCGGCATCGGCGACCCGCCCACGTACCGTGGGCTGCGGAGCGTGCCCGGCCAGATGCATCGCAGGAGCGGTATGGGTGCCTGGAAGTACGACCCGGCCGGAAAGCGGTTCTTCTCCGTCGACGACACCGCGGTGATGGCCGAGAAGGCGGCCTGGGTCGCCACGCGCGGCCTCGGCGGTGTGGCCGCCTGGGAGCTCGGCGGCGACACACCCGATGGGGAACTGCTCGCCGCGTTGCGAAGTGGCCTTTCGGTCTAGCTTCGCGCCGCGCGCCACCCGATCGTGCGGAACTCGTCGGTAGCCGCGAGGATCTGTGGAACCGAGGAGGAAGGACGGAACCGGCATGGATGACGAGATCCGCCGGCGCCTGGCGGAGGTGCATTCGTTGGCCGAGGAGTTGCATCCCGAGCAGATCGAGGCCGAGATCGGCCGCGCGCGGGTCGAGGCGTACCAGGCGGGCATGCGGTTCGCCGCCGAGTACATCGAGCACGGACCGCGGGGCGGCAAGCGCATGGAGATCCCGATGCCCCGGACCTAACTGATCCACAGTGGACCGTTCGGTCACGATCCGCGCCGGACCGCGGGTGCGCCACGTTCTCGATGTCCCGGGTGGATGGGGAGCTAGCCGCCACCGCCGATGAGCACGACAGGTTCTGCGAACGGGAACTGATCGGCTCTGTCCCGCGGCCGCTGATCGCGGGCTACGACGACCGTCAACCTGATCGGACACGGAGTGCTCGCCTGGTGGCCGCTGAGTACCAATTTGATCAAGGGTGTCATTCCCTTGGAGTCGATCGGCCCGACGCGGGCGACCCGGTCACGGAACCGAGATCAGCGCCGCAGGGGCGCGGGGGTGGGGCATCCCCCACCCCGCATCCGGTGGTCCGGCACCGGCGGTTCGGGGGGAGTGCTCCATCGAGGACTGTCAGGGGTGCGCGGGAGCATTGCGGCATCGAGAAAACGCCGGGAAGCCGAGGGGGCGACCGACATGAACCCGCACCAGCACAGCACCGACGCCCGCGACGCGCTCGGCGCCATCGACACCGTCGCGGCCGGTGACCCGGTCGCCGTGCTCGCCGACCTCGCCGCGATCGCAGAGTTGGTCGGCCGCGTTGCCGAAAGGGCTCAACAGGACCTTGCCAGCTGGGCGACCGTCGGGCCACACCTGGCGCAGGCCCGGGACCAGGCCGCGTCGCTGGCCCGCAGCTTGCATCACGCGCGCGGCACCCTCGCGTACAACATGTCGCTGCAGGCAGCGGCCTGAAGCCGAACCTGAGGCATTTTCGCAGAATCGGGGGACCGTGCCGAGCGCTGCTGGTGCATAGGGTGGCGGCGTGAACGACTCGTGGGGCCTAGGCGGAGCCGGGGTGCTTCAACTGCCATCAGGACGTCGCGTCAGGGGACGTGCTTTGCGCAAGCCGCTTCCTCCCGGAGAGATTCCGACCTTCGCCGTCTACCTGCTCGGCAAGACGCCACCGAAGGTCGAGTGGGAGAACCGTTGGCTGCGCTGGCCTGACTTCCGGCTGCCCGCCGACCGGAGGTGCGCACGCGAAGTCCTGTATGAGGCGTGGAAACGTGCCGCAACCGAGCGCGTGGAGGTCGCTTGCGGCGGAGGCCGTGGCAGGACGGGAACGGCCCTGGCCTGCCTGGCGGTTATCGACGGAGTGCCGCCGGCTGGGGCGGTTGCCTTCATCCGGCGGCACTACGACCGGCACGCAGTCGAGACTCCCTGGCAGAAGCGCTACGTCGCCCGCTTCACCGCACCAGCCGAAGAGGGCCGACCGTGATTCGCCCGGCCGCACGGTATGAAAGGGATTCGGCGCCTTCAGATCTGGTTGCGGGCTTCGGCGATCAGCTTCTCGCAGAGTTCCAGTCCGACCCGGCGGACGTCGGCGGGCAGTTCGCCGCGGCCGGCGGCGAGGGCGAGTTCGTCGAGGAAGCCAACCAGCACGTAGCGGTCGCCCGGCACGATCGGTGCTCGGCCGATCGCGCTTTCGGCCTGTTGTCGGCGCGCGTGGCGGCGGACCGCTTCGGCGGCCAGCGCGATGAGATCGTGGTCGGCGCGGCGTTGGTGGAGCTGTCGTTGCGTGACCACGGTCCTCAGCCCTGCCGACGGTCGACGCAGCGGTGGCGACCGCGCCGAACGCGTGCGTAGCGGGTGAGCCGGGCGGGACCGGACGTGCGGGTGCGGCGCAAGTAAAGTTGCGCACGCAATAATTCGAACATGCGTGCTAGTCTGGCAAAGTCCGTCCTTGATCGCATCTGGTCAGTGACGTGCCGTTTTGCCTTTGTCAAGCCGATCTTTGCGGACTGGGACGAGTTGCCCCTTGTGCTGCTCACCGCCGGGAAGTCCGGCACGGCGTGAGGGGGCGTCCGGCCCGGTCGTCCGGCTCATGGTCGGGCGACACTGCACGCAGGGGGCGGCCATGTCGGATCACGCGGCAAGGCGAAGCGGCGGCGCGGCGTTGCAAGCCGTGCTTGTCGCGTTCGTCGTGCTGACGGCCGGATGGCTCGTAGTGGGCGCGTTGGCCGCCGTCACGGAAGTACTGGACGGGCTTCCACGAACTGCTCCTGCTGGCTAACAACCGCTTGGCCGACGGGCTGCTGGCCGGCGCCCAGCACAGCGTGCCCGCGGGCCAGGCGGTCCTGGACTACCTGCTGAGCGTGCTCAACCTGGTCGTGGCCGCCGCCTTGTGGTGGTCGGGGCGGCGGGACCTGTCCACCCGGCTGCTCACGATCGCGCTCGTGGCCACAGCGGGCGCGGTCAACCCCCAGGCGCACGCTTCGGTCGCCGCGGTGCAGGCCGCCTTTGACGTCAACATCAGCTGGTGGCATGTCCTGCTGCTGCACGGCGTCGGCGGTGTCGCCTACGCGTTGGCGCTCGTGCTGTTCCCGACCGGCAGGTGGGACCGGATCGGCCCGACATCGTGGCTGGCCCGGGTCGCGGTGGGCGTCGCCGTCGCCGGAGTGCTCGGCCTGCTGGCGCTGTCGACCGCCGACTACCCGCACACGATCAGCTTCGTCATCTTCTTCGGCGTGCTCGTGCCGATCGTCGGCTTCGTCGTGCAACGGCATCACTCCCGCGCCGGGCCCACGCCGGAAATGCGGCGGGAGTCCCGGTTGCTGTGCACGGCGCTGGCGGTGGCGTTGATCCCGTGCTGCTCGCCGATCACGGCCTGGCCGCGGCGTTGTCGGCCGAGTTCGGCGCGGAGTCCACTGTGGTGCTTCGGCTGGACGAGAACGTAGTGTGTCTGCTCCAGCTCGAACAGCAAGTCGGCGCGCCTGGGATCGGCAGCGGGAAGGTCCCGGACGGCGGCCTCCAGCGCTCTCAGCACCTCACGTGTCCGGCACATGTCCGCGGTGACCGGGATGTCCGCCCGCCGGAAGTCCGCGATCACGTGATATTGCTGGGCGAGCCGGTGGATCCGGACCGGCAGCGGCGCGGTCTCATCGCTCCCGGTCCGCTGCCGGGGCCCCGGCGGCCCGGTCTCGGCGATCAACACGGTGTCGGTGCTCGACACTGCCCGCTGAAAACCGCGTTGGACCATGTGCGCTTCGGAGCGCTGGAACCCGAAGCGCGGTTTGCCGACGGTCAGGACGGGATTTGGCCGAGGATGCGGCGGGCTCGGTCGACCACCGGCTTGTCGATCATCTGTCCGTCGAGCACCGCTACCGAGCCGTCCGCGGACGCGCGGAGGACTGCGTTGGCCCACTGAACCGTCTCAGCAGACGGGGTGAACGCCGCGCGTACCGTCGGCAATTGCTTGGGGTGAATGCACAGTTTGCCGGCGAAGCCGAGGCTCGCGGCGTGCGCGCTGTCGGCGATCAGCAGCGCTTCGTCATGCACCGCAGTCGTTACGCCGTCCAGCGGCGCTGCGAGCTCCGCCGCCGCTGCGGCCAACACCAAGGCCGAACGCGCGTGCAGCAGCGCCTGCCGGTCGGTGTGGTCGACGCCCAGTTCGGCGGCGAGGTCGACGCTGCCGAACGCCGGTCGCACCACACCTTCCACGCGGCAGATCTCGGCCGCGCCGAGCACCCCGGCGGCGGTTTCGATCAGCGGGATCACCGCCGGAACCTGCCGCGAGACCGCCGCGACCTGCGCCGGATCGGCCGCCTTCGGCAGCATGATCGCGCAGGAGTGCTGCCGGACCATCGCCAGGTCCTCGGCGTGCCATGGCGTGCCGACGCCGTTGATCCGCACCACGGCCGACCGCCCGCTGCCGAGGAATTCGGCGACGTGCTCGCGGGCCGTGTCCTTCTCCTCGACGCCGACCGCGTCCTCCAGGTCGAGGACGACGGCGTCGGCACCGGCGGCCGCCGCCTTGGCGAAGCGATCCGGCCGGTGGCCGGGCACGAACAGCAGGGTGCGGGCGTGGTCGAGTTCGGTCATCGGAACGTCACCTTCGCTTCGGCCATCACGTGGTCGGGGGCGGTCCGCACGGTCAGGTTCCCGTCCGGGCCACCGCAGACCAGCGCCGGATCCCCGGTGAACACCGGGCGCCGCAGCCGGTAGTCCACGCCCGCGATCTCCCGCTCCGGCGCCTGCTGCCGGGCCAGTTCGGTCATCAGCAACACCAGGATCGGGCCGTGTACCACGAGCCCCGGATACGACTCGGCCTCGCGCGCGTATGGAGCGTCGTAGTGGATGCGGTGCGCGTTCGCGGTCAGCGCGCTGAACCGGAAGAGCCGCACCGGGTCGCCGGTGAAGGCATGCTGCCACGGCGCGTCCGAGACGGGCGGTTCGGTGGGGCGCGGCGCATCGGGGCTCTTGGCCGAGTTCTCCCCGCTGCGGTAGACGTAATCCTGCTCCTCGACGAGCCTGACTTCGCCGTCCTGCCGGTACTCGCCGCGCACCGTCACGAACGCCATCTCGCCCGAACGGCCTTGCTTGATCGACACGTTGGTCAGCGACAACGTGCGCTCGGCCGGGATGCTCAGCCGCAGCGGACCGGTGATCGCGAGGCGGCCACCGGCGAACATCCGGCGCCGGTTCGGGATCGGCGGTAAGAAGTGACCGTGCGTCGGATGCCCGTCCGCGCCTAGCTCGCTGTGCCGTGGCCAGTGCAGGAAGTGCACCCAATGCCACAGCGGCGGGAGCGACGTGGTGTCGGCGAACTTCTCGGGCGTCTCCAGCACCGCGGCCAGTGCCTGCGAGGGCTCCGGGGACATCGCGTCCGCGTCCACCAGCGGCTCGGGGCGCCAGCCCTGCAAGTAGGTCTCAAGACCGGGCACTGGTCCTCCTTCCGGTCCGGGCCGGTGCCGGCCCGGACGACGCTCTGATTGGGCCGTACAAACTGGGGCAAGTCTGTGCTCATCGCCGCGAGGCGTCAACGGCGCACTGTCATTGCGGTCGGTGATCTCGCCAACACATGCGGATTTCTGGCGCAGTCGGAGGGGCTTGACCCGGCGGCACATTTGGCCGTACAAAGGTTGCGGCTGATCGGCGTGGCGACACCGCAGGAGGTGGCGCGCTGACGGAAAGGTACCCATGGCATCCATCGCTGACTCACTCGCGCAGTGGGCGGCCGAGCTCGACCCGGGCGAGGACGATCTCGCGCTCGCCCAGCTCTCACTCGTCGACACCGCCGCCGTCGCACTGGCCGCACGGGAGCACCCGCTAAGCGAGATCGCGGCCGGGCTTCCGGATGCGGCGCGCTGGGCCGCCGTCGGACACGTGCTGGACTTCGACGACCTGCACCTCGAGTCGACCACGCACATCAGCGTCGTGACGGTCCCGGCCGTGCTGGCCACCGGCGGTGACGCGCGGGCGTACCTGGCGGGTGCGGGGGTGATGGCGAGATTGGGCACCGCGTTGGGCTGGCCGCACTACCGCGCTGGCTGGCATGCGACGTGCACCGCCGGTGCACCAGCCGCCGCAGTCGCGGCCGGAACCGCGCTGGGCCTGTCCACCGAGCAGCTGGCAACCGCGATGGCGTTGGCCGTCCCCGCCGCCGGCGGCGTGCAGAACGCCTTCGGCACCTACGCAAAGTCGTTGCAGGTCGGGTTCGCGGCCCAGGCAGGAGTGCGCGCGGCCAGGCTGGCGCAGGCGGGGGCCACCGCGGACCCGAGCGCGCTGGACGCGTGGCTGGAGCTGGTGGGCGGCGCCGGCCAACTCGACCTGGCCGGTCCGGCGGTACCCGGCGGCCGGGCCATCAAGGTCTACCCCTGCTGCTACGCGATGCAGCGGCCGATCGCCGCGCTGCGCGACATCCGCCACGACATCCGGCGCGAGGTGCGTAGCGTGCGGGTCAGCACGCCGAAACCCACCGTCAAGCCACTGATCCACGACCGCCCCGGCACCGGCCTGGAAGGCAAGTTCAGCCTGCCCTACGCCGTGGCCACGGCGCTGCTTGACGACTATCCGGACTTCGCCGCGTTCACCGACGACGCCGTCAATCGCGAGCCCGCCCAGCGACTGCTGCGGCAGGTCGAGGTGACCTACACGCCGGGCGAGGAAGGACTGCTCACCGGCGAGGTGGAGATCGAGGTCGAGCACGGAGGTCCGGCTCTGCGGGTGCGGCTGGCGCAGCCTCCGGGGGCGCCATCGCGGCCGCCGACCGACGCCGAACTGCGCGAGAAGTTCGCGGCCTGCGGTGCGGACGTGCCCACCCTGCTGGCCGAGGCGGACTGGGAATCGGTCCGGGCACTACTAGGGCGGACGTTCCCCCGCACGGGGACAGTCGAGTGAGGATCTGGCACCGCAAGGGAGCAATGCATTGAGCACATTGGACATTCTCAGCGCCGACGAGAAGCTCGCCGTGGAGACGGTGCGCGACTTCGTCGACAAGTCCGTCAAGCCGGTGGTGCAGGAGCTGGAGCACTCCAACACCTATCCCGAGGCCCTCATCGAACAGATGAAGGAGCTGGGCATCTTCGGGCTGGCGATCCCGGAGGAGTACGACGGCACGCCGGTTTCGACGCCGTGCTACGTGCTGATCACCGAGGAACTCGCCCGCGGCTGGATGAGTCTGGCCGGCGCGATGGGCGGGCACACCGTGGTGTCGAAGCTGCTGCTGCATTTCGGCACCGAGGAGCAGAAGCGCAAGTACCTGCCGAAGATGGCCACCGGCGAGATCCGCGCGACGATGGCGCTGACCGAGCCCGGCGGCGGCTCCGACCTGCAAGCGATGACCACCCATGCCCGCCGGGACGGCGACGAGTACGTGGTCAACGGCGCGAAGACCTGGATCACCAACTCGCGACGGTCCCAGCTGATCGCGCTGATGTGCAAGACCGACCCGAGCGCGCGGCCGGGACACAAGGGCATCTCGATCCTGCTCGTCGAGCACGGTCCGGGGCTGACCGTCTCCCGCGACCTGCCCAAGCTCGGCTACAAGGGAGTGGAGAGCTGCGAGGTGTCCTTTGAGGACTACCGCGCGCCGGTCACCGCGTTGCTGGGCACCGAGGAGGGCGAGGGCTTCGCGCAGATGATGAAGGGCCTGGAGACCGGCCGCATCCAGGTCGCTTCCCGTGCGCTGGGTGTGGGAAAGGCCGCTCTGGAGGACGCGCTGCGCTACGCCCAGGAGCGGGAGAGCTTCGGCAAGCCGATCTGGAAACACCAGTCGGTGGGCAACTACCTGGCGGACATGGCCACCAAGCTCACCGCGGCACGCCAGCTGACCCTGCACGCCGCGCGCGAGTACGACGCGGGCCGCCGGGTGGACATGGAAGCCGGCATGGCCAAGCTGTTCGCCTCGGAGGTGGCGATGGAGATCGCGCTGAACGCGGTGCGCATTCACGGCGGCTACGGCTACTCCACGGAGTTCGACGTGGAGCGGTACTTCCGTGACGCGCCGCTGATGATCGTCGGCGAGGGCACCAACGAGATCCAGCGCAACGTCATCGCCGCCCAGCTGGTCAACCGCGGCGGCCTCGACGCCTGACCCGATGTCGGCGATTTCACTGGAAACGGCACGTCGATCTCCAGTGAAATCGCCCCCGTCAGGGCGCTGGAACGTTTCCGCTACGGTCGGAGGCGACAGCAGCGAGGTGGTGACGTGGCACAGCGGACCGATGGTCGGGAGAGCGCATACCTGCGATTGGCGCGGGAACTGCGGGCGGCGATCCTGCAGCACGACTATCCCGAGGGCAAACGCCTGCCCACCGAGGCCGAGCTCGCCGAGACGCACCGCGTCAGCCGGCAGACGGTGCGCCGCGCCTTCCAGGACCTCGTGGCCGAGGGCATGGTGTACCGGATCCCGGGGCGCGGCACCTTCGCCGCGCCGCGCGAGGAGCAGTACCTGCGCCAGTTCGGGTCCATCGACGACCTGATGGGGCTGTCGATCGATACGACCATGGAGCTGATCCGCCCGCTGCGCCAGCAGGTCGACCTCGACGCCGCAGGCCGACTGCGGCTGCTGTCCGACCGCGTGCACACGCTGGAATTCCGGCGGCTACACGAAGACGTCCCGTTCTGCGTGACGACCGTGTTCCTGCCCCCCGCGGTGGGCAAGCTCGTCGAGTCGGTGCCGGAGCTGACCGACGTCGGCGCGCGCAGCGGCGTGACCATCATCGGGCTGCTCGACGACCGGCTGACCGACCCCATCGCGGAGGCCGAGCAGAGCATCACCGTCGGCATGGCGACGCCGGAGATCGCCGGGCACCTCGGGTGCGAGCCGCAACGGCCCCTGCTGCGCATCGACCGCATGTACCAGTCGACGACGGGCCAACCGGTGGAACTGGCGGTCAGCCACTTCCTGCCGGAGCACTACTCGTACCGGGTCCGCCTCCGCCGCAACGTGCGCTGAGCTACGCCGCGCGGCTATCGGCCGGGCGCCGAGTGACCGTCCACTTCGGTCCAGGCCGACAGGGTGCGGCGGGATTCGAAGCGGCGTTGTCGCCCGCTGATCGGGTCGGTGAACTCCAGCGACCTGGCGAGCAGCTGCAAGGGATCGCTGAAGTCGTCGGCCGCGCGATCGCGCACGGTCGGGTAGAGGTCGTCGCCGAGGATCGGGATGCCGAGGCTGTTGAGGTGCACCCGCAGCTGGTGGGTTCGGCCGGTGCGCGGCACCAGCCGGTAGCGGCCGAGGCCGTCGCGGTGCTCGACCAGCTCGATGTGCGTTTCGCTGTTCGACTCGCCGGACTCTTCCCGGGCGGCGAGCACGCCGCGGGTCTTGACGATTCGGCTGCGCACCGTGCGCGGCATCGCGAGTCGGGGATCGAAGCGGGCGATGGCTTCGTATTCCTTGCGTACCAAGCGGTCGTGGAACAGGGTTTGATACGCGCCACGCCGCTCGGGCTTGAGCACGAACATGACCAGCCCGGCGGTCAGCCGGTCCAGCCGGTGCGCCGGGCTGAGCTTGGGCAGATCCAGGTCTCGCCGCAGCCGCACAAGCGCGGTCTCCACGACATGCCCGCCGCGCGGCGTAGTGGCCATGAAATGCGGTTTGTCCACGACCAGCAGGTCGTCATCGCGGTGCACGAGGTTCAGCGCGAACGGCACCGGCGTCTCCTCCGGCAGGTCACGGTGAAACCAGATGAACGCACCGGGCGTGAACGGCGCATCGGGCCGGAGTGGACCGTCGACCCCGACGATCCGGCCGTCGCGGAGCATCGCGTCGATTCGTTCCGGAGCGAGTTTCGGTATCCGGTCGACGAGGTGGTCCCGGACGGTCGCCCAGCGGCCGTCGACGGGCAGTCGCAACCGGACGGGGTCCAGGCCGTGCCGCTGGGGCAGCGGCGATGTGAGTTTGCGTCGCATCGCCCCTCCAGCGTAACCGGCGCTCAGAGCCGCAGTTTGAAGCCCTCGTGCGAGGCATCGAACGCGAAATCGGGGAACTGAATCCGGCATGGCATCGCATGCGCCGCTGATACTCCGGCGGGGTCCGGGAAACCACGAGCCGGGTGCCCCGGTTCTTGGCATGATCGTCGGGGCTCCGGGAGAAGGGCGGAAGATGTCCGAGGTCGCGGCGGTTCGCAAGCCGGTGGCGGCGCGGTTGGCGGTGGCCACGCTGTTCCTGGTGAACGGGGCGGGCTTCGCCAACGTCGTGCCCCGCTACCCGGAACTGAAGGATGGCCTCGCCCTGTCCAACGCCGCGCTGGGCACCACGGTCGCGGCGCTGGCGCTGGGGTCGCTGGTCGCCGGGGTGCTGGCCGCGCCGATCCTGGCCCGCTGGCGCTCGGCCGGTGTCGCGGTGTGCTGTTCGGTGGTGCTGGCCGCGGATCTCGTGGCGATCGGGCTGGCGGGGCAGTGGTGGCAGTTGGCCGCCATCCTGTTCGTCGCGGGCGCGATGGACGCGATCGTCGACGTGGCGATGAACGCGCACGGGCTACGGGTGCAGCGGCGCTACGGGCGGTCGATCGTGAACTCCTTCCACGGCGTGTGGAGCGTCGGTGCGATCATCGGCGGCTTGGCGGGCTCGCTGGCCGCCGGTGCGGCGCTGCCGGTGCCCCTGCACCTCGGCATCGCCGCCTTGGTGCTGGTCGCGGTCGTGATCACGAGCAGTCGGTTCCTGTTGCCAGGGCACGACAACGCCGAACGAGCGGGCCGGGCGCGGCGAACCCGACCGCCCTTCGCGATGCTGCTCGCCCTGCTGGCGCTCGGTCTGCTGTGCGCGGCGGCAGCGCTGGCCGAGGACACTGCGGCGTCGTGGGGCGCGGTGTACATGCGCGATTCGCTGGGCGCGGCCGCGGCAATGGCGGGTCTGGTGTTCGTGGCGCTGCAAGCCGCGCAGACGACCGGTCGGCTCTTTGGCGATCGGCTGGTGGAACGGTTCGGTAACCGGGCTGTGGCGCGCAGCGGCGGCATCATGGTGCTCGTGGGGGTGGGCATGGCGCTGGTATGGCCGTCCATCCCGGCCACACTCGTCGGGTTCGCGTTGGCCGGTTGGGGAGTCGCGACAGTTATCCCGGCCGGGTTTCACGCCGCCGACGAACTGCCCGGCCTGTCCTCCGGTGCCGGACTTGCTGTCGTCAGCTGGGTCTACCGGCTGGGCGTGCTGGCCGTACCGCCCGTGGTCGGGCTGCTAGCCGACGCGGTCAGCCTGCGCTTGGGCCTGGTGGTGGTGCCGTTCGCGGGTGCGCTGATCATTGTGCTGGCATCGCGATTGCCGCGCTGAGACGTCATGTCAAGGCAGGGCGTGCGCGTGCAAGGCGGGATTGTCGTTGGTACGCAGGCAAACCGGACGCAGTTCCCGAGATCGCGCGGGCCGCGCCGGCGGGTGAGGATCGGCGCGTGTTCCCGGTGCCGCAGGACTCCGGACCACAGGCCAGATCAGCCGAGCAGCTTGGCGAAGAACCAGCCGACCCGGCTCACCTTGCGCACTCGCGGGTTGCCGGCCACGCCGTGGATCTCCCACTGCTGACCGCACACGTCGCACCGCCACAAGCCGATCCGGGAGATGTCGGGTTCGCAGGGGTGGCCTCGGCGCCCTCGTCTCATGCACCGATCACACCACACCCCGTGCGCGCATTAGTCGGAATCGGGTCCCGAAGATCGGGTGAAACCGTGACTTTTGGCCTTACTCCGAGTGCACGTGCACGCGTTACCGTCGGCGGCGGTATGTGCACGGCGGGGAGGGGATGCAGGTGACACTGCGGGAATTGGTCGAGCAGATGGAACGGCGCTGGGAGGAGCTGATGACCCTGCGCGCGAGCCCGGACATGTACGGCAGTGAAAGCCTGGATGGCCAGCTCTCCGAACTGGAGCTGTGGCTGCTGCGGATGCACCGCCTGAGCGCGGGGACTCGCGCCGCATGAGGGATACCTCGTTCGCACAAGGTGTCCGGATCAGTTGACCAGTCGCCTGCGCGCGAGCTTGCCGAGAAGCCGGTGCAACTCGGTGCGCTCGGCCGGGGTGAGCCGTTCGAGTAGTTCAATGTCCACCGCGTCGGCAACCGGTGCGACCGCGCGCAGTTCGGCCCTGCCGACGTCGGTGAGTTGTAGGAGTCGGCGGCGCCGATCGGCGTCGTCGACCGTGCGGCGGATCAGGCCGCGCTGTTCCATGCGCATCAGCAGGGACGCCAGTGTCGCTTTGTCGATCGCCGCCCGATGTCCGAGTTGAGCCTGCTCGATGCCTGGTTGTTCCCGGATCGCGGTGAGCACCGCGTACTGCGGTTTGGTCAGGTGTGGCAGGTGGGACTGCCAGCTCGCGGTGTGCTCCTGCATGGCGCGGCGCATGAGGTGGAAGACGGCCTTGTCCAGCTCCACGTGGGCGTCACTTCCGTCGAGATGGGCGACTGAGGTGTGGGCATAGTAGTGCAAATGGCCCAAATACCACGACGATCTGCGCAGCCGTGACTACTCAAAGAGGCGCACGGAGCTGCGCTCGTCACGAGGTAGTGCCTTGACCTCGTTCGACGGCGCAAGTGCAAGGGTCCTGGCAGGCGTGGTTGAGGCCCGGCAGCGGGTAGGTGGTGACTTTCCGCGTGCGGTCGATCGTCAGCCAGGCCAGCACGCCCCCGGCCGCGCACATCGCTGCCGAGATGAGCATGGCCTGGCCGAAGCCCGGGCCGAGCGGGGCGCCCGCGCCGGTATGCGACAGCCCGGTGGCCACCGGAAGCACCGCGACCGCGAAAAGCCCGGCCAGGCGGGAGACCGCGTTGTTCACACCGGAGGCCAGACCGCCGTTGTCGGGGCTGACCGAAGCGAGCACCGCCGAGGTCAGCGGCGCAACCGTGATGGACAACCCGATTCCGAACACCAGCACCCCCGGCAGCACCCCGTTCAGATAGGTGCTGCCGGGCACCGCCCACGTCAGCAACGTCAGGCCGCCGGCGCAGATGACCGGTCCGATGGTCATCAATACGCGCGGGCCGGTGCGCTGGGCGAGCGCACCCACGCGACCGGACATCAGCAGCATGATGATCGTGATCGGCAGCGTCGCGATACCGGCGGCGAGGGCCGGGTAGCCCATCGACTGCTGTAGCTGCAAGGACAACAGGAACAACGCCCCGCTCAGCGCCGCGTAAACGGCGAACGTCGTGAGGTTCGCACCGGTAAACTGCGCGGACCGGAACAGCGACAACGGCAGCAGCGGCTCCGGGTGGCGCATCTCTATCAGCGGGAACGCCACCAGCGCGGCGACACCCACGACGGCCGCCACCGCGGTGAGCCCGTCCCACCCCTTCGTGGGGACCTCGATCAGGGCGTACACGGCACCGGCCAGGCCGATGGTCACGCTGATCGCGCCGAAGATGTCCAACCGACCGCCTGCGGTCGGGTTGCGGGTTTCCGGGACGTGCCGCAGCGCGAGCAGCGCTGCGGCCGCGATGGGAACGTTGATGAAGAACACCCATCGCCAGGACGCCGTGTCTACCAACCAGCCGCCCACGAACGGCCCGATCGCCGAGGACACGCCGGTCATTCCGGCCCACCGGCCGACCGCCTCCCCGCGGTCGTCGTGCCGGATGGACGAGTTGATCAGTGCCAGGCTGCCGGGCACCAGCAACGCGCCACCGATGCCTTGCAACAGTCGCGCGATGATCAGCGCCGCACCGTTGGGGGCAAGGCCGCAACCCAGCGACGCCAGGGTGAACAGCACCAGCCCGATCGTGTACACCCGGCGACGGCCGTAGCGGTCCCCGAGCGCGCCGCCCAACAGCAGCAACGCGCTGAGCGTGAGCAGGTAGGCGTCCAGCACCCACTGCAGGACGCTGAGGCCCCCGCCGATGTCACGGCCGATCGTCGGCAACGCGACGTTGACAACCGAGCCGTCGAGGAACGCCACCCCGGAGCCGAGGATCGTGGCAACCAGGATCCAGCGGCCCGATTGGGAACGCAGGGTTACAGCGGTGGTCATCTTCCGACCATAGAAGAACATCTCCAGTTCGGCGTCGGCGAGGCCACGCCCGTCCAGCTCGGCTCGGCGGTGGCCAGCGCGGTCATCACGCCGTCCGCTGTCCGCTTACTCTCGCCGCTGTGCGGATCTCCGTCAACACATCTCAACGCCCGCCCGAAGGTCCGAAGTGGACCCGGATGAAGTGGTCAAGCGCGCGAGTACTGCGGGATCTCGGGATTCAGCGGCGGACGATCACGACCGGGCAATGGGCGTGCTGGGCGCACCGCTGGCTCACCGAACCGAGCAGCGCGCCGTAGAAACTGCCGTGGCCGCGGCTGCCGACCACCAACAGGTCGGCGTCGGCGGAGGCGTCCAGCAGCGCCTGCGCCGCATGTCCGTGCGTCAGTACGCGCTGGACCGGTGTGATCGAAACGGTGTCGTGCTCGACCTCGTCGACCGATTCGTCGAGGCTCTTGCGCGCAGACTCCTCGAAGTCGTCCGGTGGCATCGGTCCGCCCTCCCAGCTGTAGAACGCGGGAAACTCCCAAGCGGTGACCACCTGCACCGAAGCTCCGGACAACGCCGCCTGTTTCAGCGCCCACCGCAGGGCGCACTTGGACGATTTTGAGCCGTCCACCCCGACGACGATCTTGCGTTGGGATCCGCTGTTCATGGCGCCAGCCTCCGGTTCCGCGTTCAGCTGTGGCGGGCTCAGTCGCGGGCCTGCTCGATGAGCTTGTCGGACAGGTCGCGCAGCTGTGCCCGGGCCTGCGCGTCATAGGCCTGTTCGAGCGCGCGGCACGGGCGGGTTCCATGGAAGTAGCCACCGGTGACCTCGTCCAGTCCCGGATCCGCGACCAGCCGCATCGTCGCGTCGACACCTTCGGCCACGGTGCTCACCGGGCTCACGCCGGCCTCGCGGACCATCGCGGTGTTCATGTAGGTCGCCGGGTGCAGCGCGTTGACCGATACCCCGCTGCCGCGCAACTGTTCGGCGAGGTCGAAGGTGAACATGATCTGGGCGAGCTTGCTCTGCGCGTAAGCCCGGGTGCCGAAGTAGTTTCCGACCAGCATCGGATCGTCGAAGTCGATCGGGTGCTGCCCGGCCGAGGCGACGTTGACCACCCGGGCCGGGGCCGAGGCGATCAGCAGCGACTGCAACAGGCGCGTCAGGTGGTAACCGGCCAGGTAGTTCACCGCGAACCGCAGCTCGATGCCGTCCGCGCTCTCCTCCCGCCCGGCGCCGGGCGCCCCGGAGCCGGTGCCCGCGTTGTTCACCAGCACGTCCAGCCGGTCGCAGCGCAGCCGGACGTCGTTGGCCAGCCGCGCGACTTGGCGTAGCTCGGTGAGGTCCGCGAGGACAGCGTCGAGACGATCGGATCCGGTGGCCGCCGCGATCTCCGCGCGGGTCTCCTCGGTTCGCTCCGCGCTGCGCCCGTGTATCAGGACCCGGGAGCCGGCCGCGGCGAGTCGGTGGGCCAGCGCCCGGCCGAGCCCGCTGGTCGCTCCGGTGACCAGGATGGTTCGCTCGCTGGGGGTGCGCACGGATCGCTCCGAACTGTCGAGTGGCGGTCACGACCAGTGTGCGGACGAGCGCCGGAAAATGTCATCCACCCGTACGTGTCGCGACCGATCTCCCCCGACGTGAGTACCCCGAAAGTGTTGTGCAGCAAGAAGTCTCTCGCGGATGACGGGATGGCTGGTACGGAATGTGCAGTCCTTACCCGGGTGGGTGCTTGTCACTGAGGGTGACCCGCGATACACCTGGGGTCGGTGTGGCGCCTCGCCACACCGAATCTGGCCGAGGGAGCGACCATGACCACCAACGAGGAGAGCTCCACCGGACGCTATCTGGTGCTGCTGGAAGACGACTCGACCATCATCGGTACCCGCGAGTTGACGCGGCTGACCGGGCTTCGCCTCGCGAACACCGCCGATGCCGCGGGCGCAGCGCCGGGGGAACTGTTCAGCGCTGCGAGCGGGATTGTGTTGCATCAGCTCGGCATCGCCTTGATCAGCGCCGACCCGGACCAGGCGTCGGCCCTGGAACGGGCGGCGCAGGAAACCGGTCCGATCGCGGCGTTCGAGCCCGAACGCCGGGTATTCGCCATCGACGAGGACTCGCCGGAGGCCGACATCGACGCGGACGCGCCGGAGGCCGACGGCGAGTTCACCTGGGGCCTGCATGCCGTCCGCGCCGACCGCACGAAGCCCACCGGCAAGGGCATCCGGGTCGCGGTGCTCGACACCGGCCTGGACCTCAAGCATCCCGACTTCGCCGACCGCGACATCGTCACCGGTTCCTTCGTGGAGGGCCAGGACGTGCAGGACGGCCACGGGCACGGCACGCACGTGATCGGCACTTCCTGCGGGCCGCGGATCTCGGAGGCCGGTCCCGGCTACGGGATCGCCTCGCAGGCCAGCATCTACGCGGGCAAGGTGCTCGGCGATGACGGCTCCGGCGGCGACATCGGCATCCTCTCCGGCATCGAGTGGGCGATCTCCAACGGCTGCGCCGTGGTGTCGATGTCGCTCGGTGCGCCGGTGCAGGCCGGCCAGGCGTTCTCCACGGCCTACGAGCGGGTCGCGCGGCGCGCGATGGCGCGTGGCACCCTGATCATCGCCGCCGCGGGCAACGAGAGTGAGCGTTCGTCCGGGCTGATTGCGCCGGTCGGGCACCCGGCGAACTGCCCGTCCATCATGGCCGTCGGCGCGGTCGATCAGCAGACTCAGATCGCGGATTTCTCCAGCGGCACGGTCGATGAGATCGGGCAGGTGGACCTGGTCGGCCCTGGTGTCGGCGTCTACTCGAGCTGGCCGGGAGCCGAGCGCTACCGCAAGCTCAGCGGCACCAGCATGGCCACTCCGCACGTCTCCGGTGTCGCGGCGCTCTATGCGCAGCAACACCGGGAACGGGCGTGGGGCCTGTGGGCGCGGTTGTCGCAGACGGCTCGTCGCCTGTTGCTGACCTCGACCGATGTCGGTGCGGGCCTGGTTCAGGCTCCGTAGCGGTCGAAGGCCGCCGCGCGGTCATTCGTCTCCATCGATGGCCTGCGCGGCGACCTTCGCGCAGTTGCCGAGGTCTTCGGCGGCGGCTGCTGCCTGGTCGAGCGCGACGTGCACCGTCGAGGGCTCGGCGACGTTCGACGATTCGTACGCGGATGCAAGCACGTCCAGTTGCCGGGCCAACCGGGCGCCTGCCGCGGTGACGACGAGCAACGCTTCCCGCGCCGCGGTGACTTCGACCGGCGTTTGACCCACACCGCGGGCACTGCCCTCCAATTTACGGCCTGCCTGCGCGATCATTTCGGCGGTCGCGTTGACGTCTTCCCAGCGCGATGGCGTTCCGCTCTCCATCTGGTCGCCCCCAACGAGCGCTGGTTGCGGCGCTCTCTCAGAGTTTCCGCCACGTTCCGTCGTCGGCGAAACCCCATACGTCATTGGTTCCACCCACCTGAATGGTGGAACTCCGCTATCCGTGCACACGTGGACGCGAAGTTCGCGCGGTCAGCGTTGCTGCAAGGCCCGCTCCAGGTCCGCCTTGGTCATCTTCGAGCGGCCCCTGATGCCTGCGCGCTGCGCATCCGCGTAGAGCTGCTGCTTGGTCCGGCCACCCGGTCCCGATCGGCTGCCGGAACGAAGTCCGCCGCGGCGTTGCGGCGGGATGTCCTGCGTGGCGGTCCGGCTCTGCTGCTGTGACTCGCCGCGCTGTGCGCGTGTCTTGTTGACCGTTCGCGCGGCAATCTCCTCGGCGCGATCCTCGCTGCTGCCGCGTTCCAAGGCCTGGTTCTTGATGTGTTCGTACTGCCGTTCTTCCTTCTCGGTCCAGCTCTGCTGTGGCAACGTCGGCCACCTCGCTTTCTGGTGGTAGGGCACGACGCGTATCGCATACCCGCTGAGCACGGTGGTCACACGTAGGAGCGGCGGGCGCGGAGGCGGGCGGCGACCACCGAGCCGAGCGCTGCGGCCGCGACACCCAGGCGGCGCGTGCCGGAGACCGCCAGCCGCCGCCGGAACACGTCGTACCCCGACTCCACGATGCGGTCCAAGATCTCGCCGTACAGCGTGAACGCCGTGGTCACGCACGGCCGGGACAAGGGGGCGAGCAGCGCTATCCCCGGCTCCGCGGCCCGGTACTGCGCGCGGGTGCGCGCCACCTGATCGGCCAGCGCCTGACGCACTCGGCGATCCGGTCGGCCGCCCCGGCACCAGGCCAGCCGGTCCCGGCCCACCCCGAACGCCGCCAGTTCCTCCATCGGCAGATAGACCCGGCCGCGGTCGAGGTCCTCGCCGACATCGCGCAGGAAGTTGGTGAGTTGGAAAGCCCCGCCCAGGGCCGCCGCGTAGGGCTCGGCCTCGGCGGCCGGGCACACCGTGCCGAGCACCGGGAGCAGTTGGAGGCCGATCACCGCCGCAGACCCGTAAATGTAGGCGTCCAGTGCCGCCCGGGTCGGATATTCGCGGACCGTCAGATCCATCCGCATCGAGGCCATGAAGTCGGTGAACATAGCGGGGTCGATGCGGTGCCGCGCAACGGTGTCGATGAGCGCGGCCAGGATCGGGTGATCGCTGCGCCCGGTGCGCAGGCAGGCACGCAAATCGCGGTCCAGTTGGTCCAATGCCTGCTGCCGGTCCCGCACCGTTCGCGGCTGTTCCGTGTCGTCGACGATGTCGTCGACCCACCGCGCGAAGCCGTAGAGCGCGTGCACCGAGGGCCGCTGCGCCGGGGTCAGAAGGCGCGTCGCGAGGAAGTAGGTGCGGCCGTGTGCGGCGTTGAGCATCCGGCACCGCTGGTAGGCGGCGCGCAACTGCGGTGCAACGCCCGCGGCATCGAGCTCGCGGCGCGACGCTGCCTGCAGCCTGGTGCCCGTGTCCATACCGGAAATCTCAGCACACGGAGCGCCTGCGCGTGCGTACGGTAGCCGCCGCGGTGAAGCCGGTCACTGCCCGAGTCCAATGGGGACTGCTCACTCCAGGCCGCTTTCGGCCAGGGCCTCGTCCAGGCCGTCGAGCAGGACCACGCCCAGTGTCTTCGCGACGGAGCCGGTGGCCAGTTCGGAGCGCAGCCGATAGGCAAGCGGTCGCACCCGGTGTGGGTCCGGGCGATCCTGCCGTGCGGCCTCGCACAGCCGCCGGGCGATCAGTTCGATCTCGACGGTGTCACCGTAGCGAGCGTGCACCGTCGGCAAGGCCAGCAACACGACCTTGGCCACCCGGGTCAGCCCGGTGAAGTCCGGGCCGGCTGGCGAGGTCGGCGCTGCCTGCGTGGGTACGACCGGGTGCGGTGGGCGCTCGTCCAGCACGGCGACCGATTGCGCTCGTGCCCAGGAACTGACGTCGCCGCCGTGCCGCCCGGCGCAGATCAATCCGGATCCGGTCAGGCCCGCGCGGGCGGGCGCACCCTGCTGACCGGTGCCGCTGGTGGCGATCAGCTCGTGCTCGCGCAGGTTCCGCAAGACGTCGGCGAGTTCGGCCCACGACGGTTGCAACGCGGCCGCTTCGGCCGCCGGGCTGTCGAAGAAGCCCGCGACCTCCGGTCGGAAGCGGTCGTCTTCGTAGAGGTAGCGGAGGAAGGCGCGAGCGATCGACTCAAGCCTTGACAATGTCGCCTCCAGATGACTCGTCCAGGGTTCAGGGCGAGAGGGAAGGCGGGCCCGGTACGGCTGAAGACGGCCAAGACATACCGGCTCGCGGCCGGTGCCAGAAGTTGGTGCCGCTGTCCCCAGAATCAGCGGATCCGCCCTTGCAACCGCCGGGTCCGGGGCGGTCACAACGAGTCAGACTAAGGGGACCGGGGTCGAGATCGCAGGAGTCTTTTGTCACCCACAAGTTGCTGATTTCGCCGCCGCGGCGGAACAGTCCGATGTGTTCAACGCCTGGTGGCGCCCGGATCGCCGCTAACGTCTGCATGGCAAGCGGCGCGGGCACTTGCGTCTTTCGTCACATGCGTAACTAGCGCCGCCCCGGATTCTCCTGCTTCATGGGCAGGCGGCGATCCGCCCACGGGAACCGAGCCTGGAACGGTAAGACAGCAGAACCGGGAATTCGTTACGCCTGTTTTCCCGGAATGGTGCGCAGCCCGTCGAAGGCGATCTTGGTGACGGCGTCGGCCACCTGCGCGGCCCGCAGACCGCGGCTCGGCTTGTACCACTCGATGACCGAGTTGACCATGCCGAACAGCAGCCTGCTGGTCAGCGCCGGATCGACATCCGGCCGGATGCTGCCCTCCGCCTCGGCCTGCTTGACCAGTTCGCTGACCACGTGATCGAATTCGCGGCGCCGGGTCAGCGCCTGCCGCTCGACCCTGGTGTTGCCCCGAACCCGCAGCAGCAGCGTGACGAACGGCAGCTCCTCGACCAACACCTCGATGCTGCGCCGGACCACGTGTTCCAGCCGGTCGATGGCCTTTCCGGTATTCGACGCCTCTTCCTCGGTGACCGCGAACAGCGCGTCCAGCGCCCGGTTGACGCTCAGCCGCAGCAGCTCGTCCTTGCTGGAGACGTGGTAGTAGATCGCCGATTTGGTGATGCCCAGCCGCTGGGAGAGGTCCTCCATGCTGGTGCCCTCGTAGCCGCGCTCGTTGAACACCCGGACGGTGACATCCAGCAGTCGGCCGAGGTCGTAGCCCGGCCGTCCTCGGCGGTTCGCACGCCCAGCGGTTTCCGACATGGCTTGCAGTATTTCAGTCCGCGGATCGGGATTCGCGCCGGTCCACGAGCCGGCGCAGCTTGCCGACCGAGCGCTCCAGCGTGTCCGGATCCACCACGGTGACCTCGGTGCTGATGCCGACGCCGTCCTTGATCGCGCGGACCAGTTCGATGCCGGCCGGTTCCCGGCGGCTGCCGGGGCAGTCGATGCGGGCCTCGACCCGCACGGTCATCTTGTCCATCCGGCCTTCGCGGGTGAGCACCAGCTGGAAGTGCGGCGACAGCCCCTCGGTGCGCAGCACCAGCTCCTCGATCTGGGTGGGGTAGACGTTCACGCCGCGCAGGATGATCATGTCGTCGCTGCGACCGGTGATCTTGGTCATCCGGCGCATCGGCCGAGCCGTGCCGGGCAGCAGCCTGGTCAGGTCCCGCGTGCGGTAGCGGATGATCGGCATCGCCTGTTTGGTCAGCGAGGTGAACACCAGCTCGCCCTCGACGCCGTCCGGCACCGCCTCTTCGGTGAGCGGATCGATCACCTCGGGGTAGAAGTGGTCCTCCCAGATGTGCAGCCCGTCCTTGGTCTCCACGCACTCATTGGCCACACCGGGGCCCATCACCTCGGACAGGCCGTAGATATCGACCGCGTCGATGTCCAACCGTTCTTCGATCTCCGCCCGCATCTGCTCGGTCCACGGCTCGGCGCCGAAGATGCCGATTCGCAGCGAGGTGCCGCGCGGGTCGATGCCCTGCCGCTCGAACTCGTCGATGAGGGTGAGCATGTACGACGGCGTGACCATGATGATCTCGGGCCGGAAGTCCTGGATGATCTGTACCTGCCGGGCGGTCATCCCGCCGGAGGCCGGGATCACGGTGCAACCAAGCCGCTCGGCCCCGTAGTGCGCGCCGAGCCCGCCGGTGAACAGGCCGTAGCCGTAGGAGACATGCACCTTGTGGCCCGGGCGCCCGCCGGCCGCGCGGATGGAGCGCGCCACCATGTCGGCCCAGACCTCCAGGTCCCGCTCGGTGTAGCCGACGACGGTCGGCTTGCCGGTCGTTCCGCTGGAGGCGTGCAGGCGGCGGACCTGCTGCATGGGCACCGCGAACATGCCGAAGGGGTAATTGTCCCGCAGGTCCTGCTTGGTGGTGTGCGGGAACTTCGCCAGGTCGGCCAGGCTGCGGCAGTCCTCCGGCCGGACGGCCGCGGCGTCGAACTTGTCACGGTAGAGCGCCACGTTGTCGTAGGCGTGGCGCAGGGTCCGTTGCAGGCGCTCCAACTGCACCGCGGCGAGCTCGTCGGCGGAATACCGCTCGGCGGCGTCGAGATCGGCCGGGTTTGGCGCGGCTCCGAGCCGGCGCGGCGAGGTCAGCGCCGTTCGCCCGGTCATGGTCTGGCCCCCTCGGGCTGATTGATCTGTTCGCCGTGCAGCGATCGGCTGTGGCCGCGGAATTCGGCGATCAGTTCGTCGCCGCGCTGCACGGATACGTCGTAGATCCCGCTGCGGCCGAACCGGGTTCGTTCCTCGGCGCGGGCGACCAGCAGGTCGCCGCCCCGCGCGGGACGGATGAAGGTGATGTCCGCGCGCGCCGCCACTGTCGTCGGGCCGTGGCTGTTGCAGGCGCAGGCGAAGGTCGTGTCGGCCAGCAGGAAGATGTAGCCCCCGTGAGCGATCCCGTGGCCGTTGACCATCGCGTCGGTGATCCGCATCCGGGTCCGGGCGAATCCGTTGCCGGTCTCGACGAGCTCGATGCCGAGGGCCTGCGAGGCGCGGTCGTCACCGAAGATGGCCCGCGCCGGGTCGTGCGTTCTCGCGCCGGTCTCCTGCACTGGTCCACCGCCTCGTAACCGAACGAATAGTCGGTAATTAAGACGCCGTTGCCGGGTGCTGTCAAGGGGGTCCGGTGCAGCCGTCCCAGCTGGCTCGGCAACGCGGAATTCCGGCGTGTCGGGTGATGCGCGGATGCGGCCGGAAGTGCTACTTTTTTGAACGAACGGTCAGTTAAAGAACCAGCCGGAGGAGGTCGGGGTGCATGGCTGCCCTGCGGAGCTACGTCAACGGTGCCTGGCACGCCCCATCGGACGACGGGGTGCCGCTGCGCGATGCCGTGACCGGTGAGGAGGTCGCGCGGGTTTCCTCGGCCGGGATCGACATGGCCGCGGTGCTGGCGCACGGGCGCGGCCGGGGCGGCCCGGCGCTGGCGGAGCTGACCTTCCACCAGCGAGCCGCGTTGCTGAAGAGCCTGGCGTCGTACCTGCGTGAGCATCGCGAGGAGCTGTACGCGCTGTCGGCTCGAACCGGTGCCACGCTCGGTGACTCCAAATTCGACATCGACGGCGGTATCGGGGTGCTGTTCGGCTACTCCAGCAAGGGCCGCCGGGAACTGCCCAACGACACCGTGTACGCCGATGGCGCGGTCGAGCCGCTGAGCAAGGGCGGCACGTTCGTCGGGCAGCACATCTGCACACCGTTGCGAGGCGTCGCGGTGCAGATCAACGCGTTCAACTTCCCGGTGTGGGGGCCGCTGGAAAAGTTCGCGCCCGCCTTTCTGGCCGGGGTGCCCAGCCTGATCAAGCCGGCCAGCCAGACCGCGTATCTCACGCACCGACTGGTGGAGCTGATGGTCGATTCGGGACTGTTGCCCGTGGGCTCGCTACAACTGATCTGCGGCGGCGTGGGCGACCTCTTCGAGCACCTGACGGACCAGGACCTGGTGTCGTTCACCGGCTCCGCCTCGACGGGCCAGCGGTTGCGCACCCATCCGGTGGTGGCGGCGAACTCGGTGCGGTTCAACGTGGAGGCCGATTCGCTGAACTGCTCGATCCTCGGTCCGGACGCCGCGCCCGGCACCGACGAGTTCGACCTGTTCGTCAAGCAGCTGGTCACCGAGATGACGGTCAAGGCCGGGCAGAAGTGCACCGCGATCCGGCGGGCGCTGGTGCCGGCGAACCGCATCGACGACGTGGTGGCGGCGGCCAAGGCGCGACTGGACAAGGTCGTCGTCGGCAATCCTTCCTCGCCGGAGGTGCGGATGGGCGCGCTGGCCAGCCTGGAGCAGCGCGAGGAGGTCCGGCGGTCGCTCAAGGCGTTGCTGGAGGCCGGGACCCTGGTGCACGGCGATCCCGAGCGGGTCGAGGTCGTCGACGCCGATCCGGAGCGCGGCGCGTTTCTGCCGCCGCTGCTGGTCCGCTGCGACGATCCGGACCAGCCGCAGCCGCACGAGGTCGAGGCGTTCGGCCCGGTCAGCACGGTGCTGCCGTACGAGACCACCGCGCAGGCCGTGGAGCTGGCCCGGCGCGGCAAGGGCAGTCTCGCCGGTTCCGTGGTGACCGCCGACCGGGAGTTCGCGCGCGACGTGGTGCTGGGCGCGGCGTCCCGGCACGGCCGGATGTTGGTGCTTAACCGGGACAACGCCGCGGAGAACACCGGGCACGGCTCGCCGCTGCCCGCATTGGTCCACGGTGGACCGGGCCGGGCCGGTGGCGGCGAGGAGATGGGCGGCGTGCGCGGCGTGCTGCACCACATGCAGCGGACCGCGGTACAGGCCGACCCGGCGACGCTGACCGCGATCACCGGACGGTGGGTGACCGGATCTCCGCGCAACGTCACCGAAAAGCACCCGTTCCGCAAGTACCTCGAGGAACTACGCATCGGCGACACGGTGGTCGCCGGGCCGCGCGCGGTGACTTTGCCGGACGTCGAGCACTTCGCCGACTTCACCGGCGACACCTTCTACGCGCACACCGACGAGGAAGCGGCGCGGGCCAACCCGTTCTTCGACGGCCGGGTCGCGCACGGCTACCTGGTGGTGTCCTTCGCCGCCGGGCTGTTCGTCGACCCGGACCCGGGTCCGGTGCTGGCCAACTACGGCCTGGAGAACCTCCGGTTCCTCACGCCGACCTACCCCGGTGACGAGATCACCGTGACGATGACCGCGAAGCAGATCACGCCGCGGGTCGGCGCCGAGCACGGCGAGGTTCGCTGGGATGTGGACGTGACCAACCAGGACGGCGCTTCGGTGGCCAAGTACGACGTGCTCACGCTGGTGGCCAAGCGGCCGGGGGAGCAGGAGTGACCATGACGAGCACGGTGGACCGCCTCGGCGACGCCGAGCTGCAGCGGCACTTCGAGGAGCGGATCGCGCACGACCAGCGCATCGAACCGCGCGACTGGATGCCCGAGGGCTACCGCAAGACCCTGGTGCGCCAGATCGCCCAGCACGCGCACTCCGAGATCATCGGCATGCAGCCGGAGGGCAACTGGCTGAGCAGGGCCCCGAGCCTGCGGCGCAAGGCGATCCTGCTGGCCAAGGTGCAGGACGAGGCAGGGCACGGGCTCTACCTGTACTCCGCGGCCGAAACGCTCGGCGTGGACCGGTCGGAGCTGACCGAGAAGCTCATCGAACGGCGGCAGAAGTACTCGTCGATCTTCAACTACCCGACGCTGACCTTCGCCGACATCGGCGTCATCGGCTGGCTGGTCGACGGGGCGGCGATCTGCAACCAGGTGCCGTTATGCCGCAGCTCCTTCGGGCCCTACGCGCGCGCCATGGTGCGGATCTGCAAAGAGGAGTCGTTCCACCAGCGGCAGGGCTATGAGCTGCTGCTCACGATGATGCGCGGCACCGACGAGCAGCGGGAGATGGTGCAGGAGGCGACGAATCGCTGGTGGTGGCCGTCGCTGATGATGTTCGGCCCGCCCGATGGCGACTCGCCCAATACCCAGCAGTCCATGGCGTGGCGGATCAAGCGGCACACTAATGACGAACTGCGGCAGCGGTTCGTCGACATGACCGTGCCGCAGGCCGAGGCGCTGGGCGTCACGCTGCCCGACCCGGCGCTGCGCTGGAATGACGGCCGCGGGCGCTACGACTTCGGGGAGCCGGACTGGTCCGAGCTCAAGCGGGTCATCGCCGGGCACGGGCCGTGCAACGAGGAGCGGCTCGCCCGCCGCCGGGCCGCGCACGAGGAAGGGCAGTGGGTGCGCGACGCGGCAGCCGCCTATGCCGAAAAGCAGACCGCACGCAAGGAGGTCGCGCGATGAGTTCGGACACCGAAGCTGGCGCGCCGCGGTCCTCGTGGCCGTTATTCGAGGTTTTCGTCCGCGGCAAGCGGGGTTTGAACCACGTGCACGTGGGCTCGCTGCACGCCGCGGACGAGGAGATGGCGCTGCACAACGCGCGCAATCTCTACACCCGCCGCAACGAGGGCGTGAGCATCTGGGTGGTGCGGGCGGATTCGATCACCGCGTCCAGCCCGGACGAGAAGGACCCGTTCTTCGCGCCCAGCGGCGACAAGGTGTACCGCCATCCCACGTTCTACCGCATCCCCGACGACGTTCCGCACATGTGAGGCCGGCCCCATGTCGTTCGACAACGCCTACGAGGCGCTGACCACCACCGAGCCCGGCGGCGAGTCCCGCTGGGCCTTCGGCACCGGCTTCGACGACCCGCTGTCCGGAGTGGACACCGCGCTGCCCGACGGCGTCGACGGCACGGCGCTCGCCCGGTACTGCCTGATGCTCGGCGACGATGCCCTGATCGCCTCGCAGCGGCTCACCGAGTGGGTCACCCGCTCGCCGGAGCTCGAGGACGAGCTGGCCCTTGCCAACATCGCGCTGGACCTGCTGGGGCAGGCGCGGTTGCTGCTGGCCCGCGCCGGGCAGTCCGATGGCAGCGGGCGCAGCGAGGACGAGCTGGCGTACTTCCGCGACGAGCGCGAGTTCCGCAACGTGCGACTGGTCGAGCCGCCCAACGGCGATTTCGCGCAGACCATCGCCCGGCTGCTGGTGTTCTCGACGTGGCGTCTCGCGCTGTTGGCCGGGCTGACCGAGTCGCGCGACCCGGTACTGGCGGCGATCGCGGCCAAGGGCGTCAAGGAGTTGGCGTACCACCGCGAGTACGCGGCACGGTGGACGGTTCGGCTCGGCGACGGCACGGCGGTGTCGCACGTGCGGATGCAGCACGGGCTCGACCAGGTGTGGCCGCTGGTCGACGAGCTGTTCGTGCCGAACGCGACCGACCGGGAGATGGTCGGGGCCGGTGTCGGCATCGACCCGGCGCAGACGCGCGCGGAGTTCGACGACGTCCTGGAACAGGTCTTTGCGGCGGCCACCCTGCGGCGGCCCGACAGATCGGGGCTCGCCGGTGTGGCGGGGCGAACCGGCCGGGACGGCATCCACACCGAGCATCTGGGCTTTCTGCTTGCCGAGTTGCAGAGCCTGGCCCGAGCGCACCCGGAGGCGACATGGTGACGAGTACCGAGCCGGACCTCCGGCACGCCCGCGCGGTCGCCGAGTCGGTCACCGACCCGGAGCTGCCGGTGCTGACGCTGGCCGACCTCGGGGTCCTGCGCGATGTCGAACTGGCCGGCCACGGCAAGGTGGTCGTGTCGATCACGCCCACCTACTCGGGCTGCCCGGCAATGCACGAGATGCGCACCGACCTCAGCCGCCGGCTGCACGCAGCGGGCTTTGGCGAGGTCGAGGTGCGTACGGTGCTGGACCCACCGTGGACCACCGATTGGATCAGCGCAGCCGGTCGGCGGAAGCTGGCGGAGTACGGCATCGCCCCGCCGGGCGCCGCCCCGCAGCGTGCATCCGGCCCCGTGCCGCTCACGCTGACCCCGCCGCGCGCCCGAGTTCACTGCCCCCAGTGCGGTTCACCGGACACCGAGCAGGTCTCGCAGTTCAGTTCGACCGCGTGCAAGGCGTTGCGCCGATGCCGCTCGTGTCGCGAACCTTTCGAGCACATCAAGGAGATCTGACGTGGTCCGTCCCGCCCCCGCGCCCGCACCGGCCGCGGTCCGCCGCCGTCGCACGTCGTTTCACGCATTGCGTGTCAGCCACGTGGAGCGGCTGTGCGAGGACGCGGTCGCGGTCAGCTTCGACGTCCCGCCAGAGCTGGCAGACGAGTTCGCCTTCCAACCGGGACAGTCGCTGACGCTGCGGCGACAGGTGGACGGCCGCGAGGAACGCCGGTCCTATTCGATCTGCGCGCCCTGGGGATCGGCGCCGCGGATCGGCGTGCGCCACGTACCCGGCGGGCTGCTCTCCAGCTGGTTGGTGCGGGAGGTGCGGCCCGGCGACGAGATCGAGGTGCTGCCGCCCAACGGTGGCTTCACCCCGAATCTGACCACCGACGAACGGCACGTGTGCATCGCCGCCGGGTCGGGGATCACGCCGGTGCTGTCCATCGTGGCTTCGGTCCTGCGTGAGACGGAGGCGACGGTCACGCTGCTCTACGGCAACCGGAGAAGTGACACGGTGATGTTCGCCGACGAGCTCGCCGACCTGAAGGACCGTTACCCGACGCGGCTGGAACTGGTGCACGTACTCTCGCGAGAACCGCGCGAGTCGGAGCTGTTCACCGGCCGATTGGACGCGGCGAAGCTCCGCGCGATCCTGTCCACAGTGCTCGAAGCGGCCGCGGTGGACCAATGGTGGCTGTGCGGACCGTTCGGCATGGTCAGCGACGCCCAAGACGTGCTGCACGAAAGCGGTGTCGCCACCGAACGGGTTCACCAGGAGCTGTTCTACGTCGAGGACGTGCCGCCGGAACCGGCGCGCCACGAGGAACCGGCGACCGAGGGCCCGACCAGTGAGGTCACGGTGGTGCTCGATGGTCGGTCGACGCCGATGTCGCTGCCCCGCGACGTCCCGGTCCTCGACGCGGCCCAGCGCATCCGCCCCGACCTGCCCTTCGCTTGCAAGGGCGGTGTATGCGGCACCTGCCGGGCGAAGGTCACTTGCGGCGAGGTCCGCATGCGCCGCAACTTCGCCCTGGAGGAATCGGAAGTGGCCGAGGGCTTCGTCCTGACCTGCCAATCGCTGCCGATCACCGACAACGTGACGGTCGACTTCGACGTCTGACCACCGCTGGCCACCCGGCGCCGGTGCGGAGTGGTCGAAGGCCCCGTTGGCCGGGTGACTTGACGCCGCACCCGGAGGGATCGTTGCCAGGGTGATCGGTCCCTTGTGGATCAGGACGCTCGGCGGGAGCGGCGGCCCGCGGTGCCGGTGGGTTTTTGGGTGGCGGCCGCGACGGCTTCTTCGAGTTCGGCTCGCTTCATTTTGGACCGGCCCTTGATCCCCAGCTGCTTGGCCCGGTCGTCGAGTTCGGCCTTGCTCAGCTCCGACAGGTCCTCTTCGGCGCGCTTGGGCTTGCGGCCCTTGCGGGCCTCGTCAACGCTGCGACGCAGCGCCTCGGTGAGATCGATGACGTCGGTCGGTTGCGGGGGTGCCTCCGCGGCCTTCACCTCGCCGCCGCGCGCCTTCTCCGCCAGCAACTCCTCGACCCTCGCGGCGTAGGTGTCCTCGTACTGCTCGGGCTCCCACGGCCCGCTCATCGACTCGATGATCGTGGTCGCCATCTGCAATTCCTTGTCCGACGGCGTCACCTGCTCGGGGCCCTCGCCAACCAGCTCGCGGGGGTCGCGAATTTCGTCCTCGAAGTAGAGCGTGTTCAGCGCCAGCACGTCGTCGTCGGCGCGCACCGCGGTGAGGTACTGCTTGCCGCGGAGCACGAAGGTCGCGATCCCCGCCTGGCTGGTTTCGCGCATCGCCTCGCGCAACAGGTTGTAGGGCCGGAAGTGCTCCTTGCTGTTGGGCGCCAGCCAGTAGGTCTTCTGGAAGAACACCGGGTCGATCTCGGAGATATCGACGAACGTGGCGATGTCGATCGTGCGGGAGCGGCCGGGGGCGATCTCGTCGAGTTCGGACGGCTCCACGGTGATGATCATGCCATCGGACTCGCGGCCCTTGACGATGTCGTTGTAGCCGACTTCCTTGCCGGTGCGCTCGTTGACCCGCTTGTAGCGGATCCGGTCGGCGGTCCCGCGCTCGTACTGGTGGAATTGGATGGTGTGGTCCTCGGTCGCGGCGTAGAGCCCGACCGGGATGGTGACCAGACCGAAGTTGATCGAGCCGGTCCAGATCTTCCGCGGCATGGCTGCCTCCCATCGCCCCGGCGCCCGGGCGCCAGGTGTTCACCATGCGGCGGTGGGCGCAAGATCGCAGAATTCCTGCTCATCGCCGTGGCGTCGGGTTGTCCTCGGTATTTCCCGGCGCTGGGGGTGGAGAAACAACGCGATGGGTGCCATCGGGTAGCCGCCGCGTGCGGCCGTGGCGAGCGAGCAGTTCAAGCAAGGGAACCGCAACGCGACGCGAAGTGTCCAGTGCCTGCCTGGCTTGGCTGAGGGTGAACGGCTCGGGCAGCAGCACCAGGCGCGCCACGGCGGACTCCTCGGCGTCCGGCAAGAGCACTAGGCCGGGCGCCAAGCGAAGAAGAGCTCCGGTGCGCGCGGCGGCGGCGAGTTCCTTGTCCCCGATGCCGAGTTCGGCGAGGTCCTCGGCGGTTGGGGCTTGGAACGGGTGGTCGATGAGTGCCCGCCGAATCGCCTCCACTGCGCGCTCCACGTGTTCGGGCAGCGCTGCGTGCCCCTTGTGGAGCCTTCCGTCCCGCATGGAAACCCCGGCGGCATGCGCGATCATGGGCAGCAGCGCGAGATCGGGTAGTTGCAGCGCGCGGCGCGCTGCTTCGGCGGGCATGCCGTTCGCTAGCGGGTGTGTCCGCTGATGTTGGTCCAGCAATCCCTTGAGCCGATTGCCGAGCTCGTCACGGTGCGCTTCGTCCACCAGCCACTGCCCGGGTCCCGGCGGTGTCGCGCCCATCGCACGCAATTCATCGGCCCTGATCAGCCGGCGTCGGCGAAGCTCGGCCACGCCGTCCGGCCGTCCGTCCATGGTGTCCAGTTCGGCTGCCCGCGCGCGGGCAGCGCCACGCCTGGCCAGCGGCGGTGGGCGGACGTCGAGCACCACCAGTCCACCGCAGACCCGCCGACTTCCCGGATCGCGGAGCAGCGCCCGGTCGCCGATGCGTAGGGGCAGCGGGGTGCGCAAGGTGAGTCGCGCGGTGTCGTGGCCGAGCGGCCGCACGCGCGCCTTGACCGCCGCCGCGCCGATGTGGAACATCAATTCCGCGGCGATTTCCATGGAAATCGCCGCGTTCGTTTCCCTTGAAATCGCCCGATGAATCCGGACGTCGAGGGCATCCGTGGTCAGCCAACGGTCCGGGGTCAGCAATGCGTCGCCACGCCGCACCTGGTCGAGGTCCACACCGCGGAGGTTGACCGCGACTCGCGCGACGGCGCCGATCTGCGGTTCGGACGATCCGAGCGCCTGGAGGCCGCGAACCGTCACCTCAGCGTCGGCGGGGTGCAGGTGCAGACGGTCATCCTTGCGGAGGGTGCCCGCCGAGAGGGTTCCGGTCACGACCGTTCCGGCACCGTGAATGGTGAACGCACGATCGACCCAAAGCCGCACATCGGCAGCCCGCTCCGCCGCCGGCAGCCGGTGAAGGAGCGCGTCGATCTCGTGCCGCAGCTCGTCGAGACCGGCGCCGGTGCGCCCGCTGACGTGCACCACTGGGATGTCGGCCAGCGTGGTTTCGCGGAGCCGTTCGCGCGCTTGTTCGGTGGCGGGCCGGGGATCGGCCAGATCGCAGCGGGTAACGGCGAGCAGGCCGTGCCGCACTCCGAGGGCGGCCAAGGCGTCCAGGTGCTCGGCGGATTGCGGCATCCAGCCTTCATCGGCGGCGACCACGAACAGCACTGCGGGGACCGGGCCGATCCCGGCCAGCATGTTGGGCACGAAGCGCTCGTGACCCGGCACATCGACGAAGGCCGCGGTGCAGCCGTCGGGTAGCCGCATCCACGCGAAGCCGAGGTCGATGGTCAGGCCCCGACGGCGTTCTTCGGCCCAGCGATCCGGCTCCATCCCGGTGAGCATGCGGATCAGCGTGGACTTGCCGTGATCCACGTGCCCGGCGGTGGCGATGACGTGCATCAGTCCACCGCCAGCACCGCGTGTCTCAGGTCGTCGTCGTGTTCGGGCGCGAGCGCGGCCAGATCCAGCAGGCAGCGATCGCGTTCGGTGCGTGCGAGGACAGGAGGGCGTCCTTCACGCAGCAGCTTCGCGAAGCGTTCGGGCAGCGCGACCGCCGCGCTGCGCAGTGCGATGCCGGGGGCGCCGCCGCCACCGACGGTTGCCTCGCTGCACTGCGCGGAGGCTGGGATGCCGACCGCGTTGAGCGCATCGGCGAGCCGCTCGGCGCGGCGCAGGAGATCGGCTTGATCCTGTTGAAGCTGCCGCGCGGTCGGCGTGCTCGGGCCGCGCACGGTGGCTTCCAAGGCGGCGAGCGTGAGCTTGTCGACACGCATCGCGCGGGCTAGTGGGTGGCGCCGCAGGCGGTGCACGAGCTCGCGGCCGCCCAGCAACAGTCCTGCCTGCGGGCCGCCGAGCAGCTTGTCGCCGCTGGCGATGACCAGATCCGCTCCGTCGGCAAGAGTCGTGGTCGCGTCCGGCTCTTGCGGTAGCACCGGATGCGGGTGCAGCAACCCCGAACCGATGTCGACCACCACGGGCACCCCGAGGTCACGCAGTGCGGAGACGGGCACGGAAGCGGTGAAACCGCTGATCACGAAGTTCGACGGGTGCACCTTGAGGACGAAGCCGGTGTTCGTGTTCAACGCTTGCCGGTAGTCGTCGAGCCGGACCCGGTTGGTGGTCCCGACCTCGCGAAGTCGAGCGCCGGTGGCGCTGAGCAGTTCGGGAATGCGGAACCCGTCACCGATCTCGACCATTTCGCCGCGCGCCAGCACGATTTCGCGACCTTGTGCGAGCGCGGTCGCCGCCAGGGAAAGCGCTGCGGCGCCGTTGTTGACCACGTGCGCGGCTTCTGCGCCTGGCACGGCGGCCAGCAGCGCGGCGATGGCGGCCGCACCGCGTGGGCCGCGTCGGCCGGTATGCAGGTCGAGTTCCACGTTCGTAGTTCCGGCGGCCTCGCGCAACGCGTGGATCGCCGCGTCCGACAACGGTGCACGACCGAGATTGGTGTGCAGCAGAACGCCGGTCGCATTGAGCACGGGCCGGATGCTCGACGCAGAATCCGGCAGTGCGGCCAGGGTTTCCGCGACAACCCGGGCAGGCTCGATTTCGCCGTTGCGAGCGCGTTCCTGCGCTGCATGCACCGCATGCTTGACCAACTGGTGGCCCAGGCGCGCGGTCGCGGCAGCCACCTCTGGATCGGCCAGTACCCGGTCGGTGCCCGGTACAAGCTGGCGCGGATCGGCCATGGCCGCACTATAAGGCCGTTGCGATCGTCGGGCTGATCACCGATACGGGTCTCCCGCCGGGCAGTTGGAGAGGCTTGAGAACGATCATTCGCGACCGCGCCGGAGAACGAGTAGGCCGCCGATCCCGGGAATCGCCGCGGTCGCCCGCAGCCGCGCGGTCTGGTCACGCGATCGCTCCCCGGAGAGTCGGCTCGGCGCGGTGCCGAATCAACATTCCGATGAGGCCGATTTCAACGCCGCGCCGCCGACTTCGGGCCGCGCCGCGTTTGTCGTCCTGTGCGTGCAGTTCGCGGACGGCGAGTCGCCCGCCACACGGCTTGGCGAGGCCGGATGTCCAGGTTCCGGCAGCGGGTGTCTCGGCCATGTTCAGACTCCAGCTGTCGGCTCGGTTCCGGCGTTGCGCCAGACGGTGCCGCGGCGTTCGTGGGCGAAGAGACGCTCCACAGCCAGTGCCACGCGCGGTCCCAGTTCGCGTTCCAGTAAGTACAGCCCGAGGTCCAGACCCGAGGTCACGCCCGCACCGGTCACCAGGTCTCCGTCGTCGACGACCCGGGCCCGGATTGGGATCGCCCCGGTGGCCCGGAGCAGGTCGAGTCCTGCGTGGAGGGTCGTCGCGGGGCGGCCCTCGATCAGATCGGCCATCGCAAGCACCATCGAACCGCCGCACACGGTGGCCACGGTCAGCCCCGGACGGTCGAGGGCCTCCTTGAGCAGAGCGGGCAGCGCGGTGTCGACCGTGCGATGGAGGCTGGCCAGGACGTTTTCGTCGGTGGCCACGTTTTCGTCCGCGACCACGGTTCCGCGGTCGCGGCCGACGCCGCCCGCCTGTCGGTGATGCCCCTGGAACGGGAGGGAGGCCAGGCCCAGTTCATCGTCCACGACCAACCACCGACCCCACGCGGATCGGTCCTGGAACCCCTACTGCGCTGGATGGAGGACAACAGCGCGAAAGACCTCGCGCTTGAGGACATCGCCGCCCGGTGGCTGCACCGGACCCGGATCCGCCAGGCACAGTACCTGCTGGAAGCCACCGGCCACCCGGTCGATCGGATCGCGACGCAGGTCGGATTCGGCTCACCCACGGCCTTCCGCGACCGCTTCAAGCGCATCGTCGGCACCAGCCCCAACGCCTACCGCGCCGCCTTCCACGGGCTTGAAGCCGAACCGGCCCCGAGCCCGTGAGCGGTGCTGGGAGCGAGTTCCATTCCGCGCGAGGACATGAAGTTGCTCAGCGTCACGACCGAAGCCGGTCGCCCGCTGCTGGAAATGCGTCCGAGTTGAAACGTCGCCACGTGGCGTGGCAGGCCGTCGAAGCGAGTCGCAACGAGGGCTCCCGGCGCCGTCGAGCCACGATGGGCATCCGTGAGGGTGCATGAGGCCACACGATCCCTGAACGACTCATCCGCCGTTGCGGATCGCCGAACCGACCACGTCGGCGGCCTGCGTCAGGCCGTCCGCGGTCTCACTGAACACCGCGGCCAGGATCTCGCGCAGCGGCCGGTCGTCCGCACGGACCAGCCAGGCGTGCATGGCCGAACCGAAGCAGCTCAGCAGAGCGATCGACCAGGCGATCGTCCGCGGATCGTCGGCTGCGGTGCCCGCCCGTTCGGCGACGAGAATCGTCATGTCCTGGACCCACCGGTGTTTGATGAGGTGCAGTTCGTACTCGCCGGTGTTCGCCAGGCTGTCGAGCAGCTCCGCGCGCATCAGGTGCCGGGCGCGGTCCAGTTCGATGCGTTCGGCCAAGTCGAGCAGCGCCACCGCCAGCGAGCACATCGGGTGCTCGTCGGCGGGGCGGGTGGCCAGTACTTCGCGCATCCGCTCGGTTTCCCGTGACGGGTCGCCGAACAGCACGGCGTCCTTGCTGGGGAAGTGGCGGAAGAACGTGCGCGGGGCGATGTCGGCGGCTTCGGCGATCTGGTCCACGGTGGTGTTGGCGAAGCCCCGCTCCGTGAAGAGTTCCAGGGCCGCTGCCTCGATGGCCGCACGGGTGCGCAGGGTCCGGCGATGGCGCCGGTCTTGGGGCTGGGAAGCGGGGTTGTGCGCCGCAGCGGCCGTCATACCTGCCAGATTCGTCCCGGCTCAAGGCCCGGTCAAGCGCGCTCACGCGTCATGGCCGCCGCACTGATCGCCTGGGGTTCGGATGCCCGCGCGGCGAGCCTGGGCTTGCAGCGCCACGCCGACGGGTTTCTCCTGTAGCCAGGTGGTTGGTCGCGCAGGCGGGGAGTTCCCAGATGCGCGCCAGCCAAGACGGTTCTCGTTCGCTCGGGAGATCCGATGGTCGAGTGGCTGCGTTGGCCGGTGGTGCGCCAGCTGACCGGGACGGATCCGCTGGGCAGGGGCCCGGCGGCCCGCTCCCGGCGCACCGATGCTCGGCGGTCGCGCACCGAGGACGCCGACGCCGTGGTTGCGTCGGTGTGCCCGTACTGCGCGGTGGGCTGCGGTCAGCGGGTCTTCGTCCAGAACGGGAAGGTCACCCAGATCGAGGGCGATCCCGATTCGCCGATCAGCCGGGGCCGGCTGTGCCCGAAGGGCTCGGCCAGCCGCGAACTGGTGAGTTCACCGCTGCGGCAGACCAAGGTTCGGTATCGCCGTCCGCACGGCACCGAATGGGAGGACCTGGACCTCGGCACCGCGGTGGACATGATCGCCGACCGGGTGCTGGCCACCCGGGCCGCCACCTGGCAGGACACCGACGCCGACGGCCGACCGCTGCGGCGAACGATGGGCATCGCGAGCCTCGGAGGAGCGACCCTCGACAACGAGGAGAACTACCTCATGAAGAAGCTCTACACCGCCCTCGGTGCGATCCAGGTGGAGAACCAGGCCCGCATTTGACACTCCTCCACGGTGCCCGGTCTGGGCACCTCGTTCGGTCGCGGCGGCGCCACCACGTTCCAGCAGGACCTCGCCAATGCCGACTGCATCCTCATCCAGGGGTCCAACATGGCCGAGGCGCACCCGGTCGGTTTCCAGTGGGTGATGGAAGCCAAGCGGCGCGGCGCCACGATCATCCACGTCGACCCGCGGTTCACCCGCACCTCGGCGCTGGCGCACCGGCACGTCGCCCTGCGCGCGGGCAGCGACATCGCGTTCCTTGGCGCGCTGATCAACCACGTGCTGACCAATGACGCCTACTTCCGCGACTACGTCGTGGCCTATACCAACGCCTCGATGATCGTCGGCGAGGACTTCCGCGACACCGAGGACCTCGACGGCGTCTTCTCCGGCTTCGATGCCGAGGTCGGCAGCTACGACACGACGACCTGGCAGTACGAGGGCAGCACCGCGGTCCCGTCGGTCGGCGGCCACGGACTGGAGACGGCGCCACCGACGAAACTGCACGGACGCGAACGCGAGACCAGTCGCCCCGAACGCGCCGGGGCGGGCGGGCCCGTTTATCACGGGGTGCCTGAAACCGACCCGACGCTGCAACATCCGCGCTGCGTGTTCCAGCTGCTCAAGCGGCATTACGCCCGCTACACGCCGGAGATGGTGGAGCAGGTCTGCGGGGTGCCGCGCGAGGAATTCCGGTGGGTGGCCGAGCAGCTGGTGGCCAACTCGGGCCGGGAGCGCACCACGGCCATCGCCTACGCAGTCGGCTGGACGCACCACACCGTGGGCGTGCAGTACATCCGCGCCGCGTCGATCCTGCAGCTGCTGCTGGGCAACATCGGCCGGCCGGGCGGCGGAATCCTGGCGCTGCGCGGGCACGCCAGCATCCAGGGCTCGACCGACATCCCGACCCTGTTCAACCTGCTGCCGGGCTACATCCCAATGCCGCACGCGCATGTCGACTTCGACCTGGACTCGTTCGTCTCGCAGGACGAATTGTCCCGTGGCTACTGGGGAAACATGCGTTCCTACCTGGTGAGCCTGCTCAAGGCGTGGTGGGGCGAGCACGCCACGGCCGACAACGACTTCTGCTTCGACCGGTTGCCGCGGCTGACGGGCGACCACGGCACCTTCCAGACCGTGATCGACCAGATCGAGGGGCGGGTGAAGGGCTACTTCGTCGTCGGCGAGAACCCGGCCGTGGGCACCGCGAATGCCCGCCAGCAACGGATGGGCCTGGCGAACCTGGACTGGCTGGTGGTGCGGGATCTCAACCTGATCGAGACGGCCACCTTCTGGCGGGACGGTCCCGAGATCGAGACCGGGGAGATGCGCACCGAGGACATCGGCACGGAGGTGTTCTTCCTGCCCGCCGCCGCGCACACGGAAAAGGACGGCACCTTCACCAACACCCAACGCCTGCTGCAGTGGCACCACAAAGCCGTCGAACCGCAGGGGGACCAGCGCAGCGATCTGTGGTTCTTCTACCACCTGGGGCGGCGGCTGCGGGAGAAGCTAAAGCCGGACGGCGAGCGAGACCGCGCGTTGCTCGATCTGACCTGGGATTACCCGACGGAGGGCGACATCGATGAACCGAGCGCGGCGGCCGTGCTCCAGGAGATCAACGGCTTCGACAGCGCCGGGAACCCGCTGTCGTCCTACACACAGTTGCGATCGGACGGTTCGACCCGTTGCGGATGCTGGATCTACTGCGGCGTTTTCGCCGACGGCATCAACCAGTCGGCCCGGCGGCGCCCAGGCCGGGAGCAATCGTGGGTCGCGCCGGAGTGGGGCTGGGCCTGGCCCGCCAATCGCCGGTTGCTCTACAACCGCGCATCGGCCGACACGGACGGTCGGCCGTGGAGCGACCGCAAGGCATACGTGTGGTGGGACCGGGATCTGGGGGAGTGGACCGGCCACGACATCCCGGATTTCGACAAGGCCAAGCGCCCGGACTACGTGCCCGACCCCGACGCCACGGGCCCGGAGGGCATCGCGGGCACCGAACCGTTCATCATGCAAAGCGACGGACGGGGCTGGCTCTACGTTCCGGCGGGTCTGGTCGACGGACCGATGCCGACGCACTACGAGCCGCAGGAATCTCCGCTGGAGAACCGGATCCACGCCGCACAGCAGCGGAATCCGGCGCGGCAGGTGTACTCGCGGCCGGAGAACCGGTACCAGCCCAGCGGTGCCGAGCCGGGCAGCGAGGTCTTCCCGTACGTGTTCACCACCTTCCGGCTCACCGAACACCACACCGCGGGCGGGATGAGCCGGTGGCTGGCGCACCTGTCCGAGCTCGCCCCGGCGATGTTCCTGGAGGTCTCGCCGGAACTTGCCGCCGAACGCGGGCTTCGGCACCTGGAGTGGGCGACCGTGGTCACCGCCCGCAGCGCCATCGAAGGCCGGGTCCTGGTGACCTCCCGAATGCGGTCGCTTCGCCACGGCGAGCGCACGATCCACCAGATCGGCATCCCGTGGCACTGGGGCCCCAACGGCCTGACCGCCGGGGACGCGGCCAACGAACTGATCAACGTGGCGCTGGATCCGAACGTGCACATCATGGATACCAAGGCGGGCGCCTGCGACATCCGGCCCGGCCGCCGTCCGCGCGGTGCGGCGTTGGTCCGCTATGTCGAGGAGTACCGCAGGCGCGCCGGGATCACCGAACGTACCGGCACGGAACATGCCGACGATCCGCGTCGGGAAGGAGAGTGAGGTCGTGGACCTGAACCGGTTGAGCGGCCCGCTGGCCGACCCGGCGGGGGAGGCAGGGTACCCGCCAGAGCATCCCGAACGTGCCGGGTTTTTCACCGACACCAGCGTTTGCATCGGCTGCAAGGCGTGCGAGGTCGCCTGCAAGGAGTGGAACCTGCTGCCCGAGGACGGTCTTGATCTCACCGGGATGTCCTACGACAACACCGGAGCGCTCGGCGCGACGACCTGGCGACATGTGGCGTTCATCGAGCAGCGCGGCTCCACTGTGGACCTCGGTATGCCGGGCATGGGCGAGGACCAGGTGCGCTGGTTGATGTCTTCGGACGTCTGCAAGCACTGCACGCATGCGGCGTGCCTCGACGTGTGCCCGACGGGGGCACTGATCCGCACCGAGTACGGCACGGTCCTGGTGCAGGACGATGTGTGCAACGGCTGCGGGTATTGCGTGCCCGCCTGCCCGTACGGGGTGATCGACGTGCGGCCGGACACCGGCGGCGCGGCGAAGTGCACGCTGTGCCAGGACCGCCTTGGCGCCGGGCTGATGCCTGCCTGCGCGACGGCGTGCCCGACGGAGTCGATCCAGTACGGCCCGCTCGACGAACTCCGCCAACGGGCCGAACAACGCGTTGCGGAGTTGCACGAACAGGGCGTCACCGAGGCCCGGTTGTACGGTCACGATCCGGCCGACGGGGTCGGTGGCGACGGCGCGTTCTTCCTGTTGCTGGACGAACCCGAGGTTTACGGGCTGCCACCGGACCCGGTGGTGACGACGCGCGATCTGCCGTCGATGTGGCGGCACGCCGCGGGCGCGGCGGTGACCGCGGCGGCACTGATCGCCGGTTGTTTCCTCGGACGCAAGCGGTGAAATAGCCCGCGACCGGTGACGCCGCGGGGAAAACACTCGTTAGCGACTGTCAGCGGTGGCTGCATGTGCATCTCATGCTGGCCTGCTCGCGGGGCAGAGGGAATGTCAAAGATGCCTATCTGTTCAGTTCAGATCGAAAATGATCTCTATCGAGTGGTGCGCGCCACGCGGGGCTGCGGAAAGTTGACCAAGACGATTAGGTTAGCCTTCGTTAAGGTATTGCCTGTTTGATCGCCGCGCTGACGAGTGTTGATCCGGAGCCCCCGCATGACGATCTTGAGCCCGCCACGGCCCGAGCTGGTCGCCGAAGCCTCGCCGTTCCGGCTGTTCCGGATCGAGGTGGCCGGCGTGCGGCGGTTGAGTTGGCACCTGGTCCGGATCACCTTCACCGGTCCAGAGTTGTCGGCGATGGCCAGTGGCGGGCTCGACCAGCGGGTCAAGCTGATTTTCCCGCTGCCCGGGCAGCGGGAACCGGTGGTGCCTGACGGGGCGCGGCCGTATCAGGCGCTGCGGTCGCTGCCGTTGGAGGTCCGGCCGAAGCTGCGCAGTTACACGGTCCGCGCGCACCGTCCCGAGCACGGAGAGTTCGACGTCGACTTCGTGCTGCATGGGGACACGGGCCCGGCCTCGGAGTTCGCCGGCCGCGCCAGGGCAGGGGACCGGTTGCTCGTGTACGCACCGAACGCCGAATGCCCGGCAGTCCAGGGGCGCTGCGGAGTCGAGTTCCGCCTGGATGCGGTTCGCGACCGCGTGCTGCTCATCGGCGACGAGACCGCACTTCCGGCGATCGGCAACATCCTCGCGGCGCTGCCCGGAGGAGTGCGGGCCAGGGTCTATGTCGAGATCCCGGACGCTTCCGACGCCCAATACCTGGCCAGCGCTGCGCAGCTGGAACTGCATTGGCTGCCACGGCACGATCGTCGTCCGGGCGATGCGTTGGGTTCCGCGATCCGCGCCGCTTCGCTGCCCGGCGAGTGGTACGCGTGGCTTGCGGGGGAGACCGGGACGGTCGCCTCGCTCCGGCGTCACCTGATCGACGAGCGGGGATTCGACCGGGCCGCTGTGACATTTATGGGCTATTGGCGCCACGGCCGGTCCGAGGACGAACCGAGGGCATGAAAGGCGGGCCGCGGGCCTTCGAATTGCCGCAGTCTTCGCAGTGCCGAGAAAAACCGATCGAGCATGCCCTAAAACGCTCCGTAAACCCTCATTCAGGTGAGTGGTGGCTCATGTCTCACATTGCGTGATTGGATTTGGGGAAATGATCTCGTCGGCGATCAAGGAATGAGCTGGGGAAACATCGAAATCGCGTCGATCTTGCTGGTGTTGCTATGATGATGGTCACTCTTGGATGGTTTGGTCTTCGCTTGTCTGCTACGTAGCGTGGCCCCTCGTCGGCGCCCCCGAAGCCGACGAGCAAGACCGGAAGTCCGTTTCGCCGAACTCTGCCCTGCGGACTTCCCGACCCCCGACGCGTGCATAGGGGCAGGGACCTGACGACGACGGCGAGACCGGCGTCGGGCCGAGTCCGCTCGGCCGCACGTCGCGTTATCGCCGGCGCAGCGTCAGCGCAGGCGTTGCTGGAGACGAAGAACATGGCTAGCTCCCGAGGCAAGCACCGCAAACCCTCTAACGGCCGCAACGTCGCGCGGGTGGCTCTCGCCGGTGCGGTGGTCGCCGCTCCGTTCGCCCTGGCCCTGCCGGCCAGCGCCGCCTCGCAGTCCAGTTGGGACGCCGTCGCGAAGTGCGAGAGCGGCGGCAACTGGCAGATCAGCACCGGCAACGGCTACTACGGCGGTCTGCAGTTCAACCAGTCCACCTGGGCCGCCTACGGCGGAACCTCCTACGCCTCGAACGCTTCGCAGGCCAGCCGCGAGCAGCAGATCGCGGTGGCCGAGCGGGTGCTGCAGGCGCAGGGGCCGGGCGCTTGGCCGGTGTGCTCGAAGAAGGCCGGTCTGTCGGCCGGCGGCGGTCTGCAGAACCAGGCCGTCTCTTCGGGCGCCACCGCCAAGAAGGCCACTCCGAAGCCCAAGACCGAGGTCAAGGCCCAGGTCAAGGCCCAGGTCAAGAAGACCGTGAAGGTCGAGGGCACCTACACCGTGCAGGCTGGTGATTCGCTGAGCACGATCGGCTCGAGGTTCGACGCCAGCTGGCAGTCGATCTTCGCGAAGAATCGGGGCGTCGTCGGCGACGCCAACCGGATCTTCCCGGGGCAGCAGCTGACCGTGAAGTGACTCGCTCGGTCCGCGCGACCGGGCGATACGCAAGGGACCCCGCCTGCCTCTCTCCGGCGGGGTTTCTTGCCTTTCCGGTCAAAGCTCATTTCAGCTTGCGGCGGCGCATGTCGCAGCGAATGTCCCACGCGGTCCAGCTGATGCCACCGAGGGCAAGGCCGGTCATCAGGATCAGCACCAAGGCTTCGGTCACGGCGGGCTCCCTTCGGATGGCGCGGGGACCATCGGGATCGCTTTCCGAGCCTTAATGACCGCAGTCTTGATCGCCGAATGGGTTGAGTTATCCAACCATATTGGGTGACTTTCTCGAATCTGCCTCATGTGCTGCCGATGACGAATTCGACGCTCCGAAGCCAAACCGGCACCCCGAGCGAATATCTCACTCTCGGCGCTCCGTGCCATCAGATGATCACCAAGGGTGAAGGGGCCCTCGGCGGGGTGAATCCCCGGCATGTTGGTACGGGAGCTTCTCGCGTTGCCCTGGATCATGGCGGTGATCGAGCCCGGCGGAGTTCCCAGTGCTGGGAACGAAAAGGCTCGTTGCCACCGGAGGGAGGGCACCGCGATGTACGCCGGCCAGCACCTTGCACTCGTCGACATGACCACACCGCAAGGTTGGGTGGGCCCGGCGGCGATCGTCGCCGGTGTCCTGCTGTTGATCGTCGCGCTGTTTCGCCGATCCCGCGCCACACTGGCGAAGAAGCGACGGGCGACGCATCCAGGTGGGGCCGACTGGTGGTGATGCGTTGTACCGAGCTGACCTAGGCGCGATGCGCGCCGACGTGCACCGAGGGGGAGGGATGCATGACCGACACCACGCGGGACATCCAGGAAACAGCCTCGGATTGTCCGACCGGGAACTCGTCGACTGACCACAGATGGCAGGTTGTCCCTGGTCCGACGCTGCCTCCGACGCGTCGCGCGCACCGCCAAGACCTGCGCACCGCGGTCGCGGTCGATCTGGGCCGACTGGCGGCGTCGATGTCGAGAAGACTCGGCATGGGCAGCGGCGGGATGATCGGCGGCCGACTCGCGCTGAGCGTACAACCGCGGGCGCTGCACAAGCTGGCAATCGGTCGGCGTGTCGTGATGGTCACCGGCACGAACGGCAAAACGACGACCACGCAGATGGTGGCCGAGGCGCTGCGTTCCCAGGCGCCGGCGGTCAGCAACGGCACCGGCGCGAACATGCTCGACGGCCACGTCGCGGCGCTGATGACCCGGCCCGACGCCCCATTCGCCGCCCTGGAGGTCGACGAACTTCACCTGGCGCAGGTCACAGCCCAGTTCGAGCCGGCGGTGATCCTGCTGCTCAACCTCAGCCGGGACCAGCTTGACCGGGTCGGCGAGATCCGCACCGTCGCCGCGAGCCTGCGGCGTGCCTTGGCGCAGGCCCCCGGAGCGCAGGTGATCGCGAACCGCGACGACCCCAACATCGTGTTCGCGGCGGCCGATCATCCGGCGGCCACGTGGGTGTCCGGTGGCGTGCGTTGGAAGGACGACGCGCTGAACTGTCCTAACTGCGGCACGTTCATCGGTGACACCGACCGGGACTGGCGCTGCACCTGTGGGCTTGCGCGTCCCGCCGCGGACTGGACGGTCACCGAGACCGGGGTGGCGAGTGCTAACGGCACCCACCACGAGTTGGCGCTGTCGCTGCCGGGCCACGTCAACCGGGTCAACGCGACGTTCGCGCTGGCTGCGGCCTTGCAACTGGGCTGTGACAAGGAGAGCGCACTGACTCGGATCTGCCGGGTCTCGCAGGCCGCTGGGCGCTATCAAACGGTTCGCTTGGCTCGCAGGCAGGTCCGGCTGCTGCTGGCGAAGAACCCGGCCAGCTGGCTGGAGATGCTCGACCTGGTCGGCGGCAATGACCACCCGCTGGTGCTGGTGGTCAACAGCAGGGAAGCCGACGGCTACGACGTCTCCTGGTTGTGGGACGTCGATTTCGAGGTACTGCGCGGCCGGCCGGTGCGGGTGGCGGGGGACCGGGCGCTGGATCTGGCGGTGCGGCTGCGCTACGCCGATGTGCCCTGCGCGGTGGCGTCCAGTGTGGACGATGCGCTGATCGGATCGGGCGATGGCGTGCCCGACGTGGTAGCCAACTACACGGCATTCCGCGACCTCGTCGCCAGGAGCCGGCGATGATGCGTGACCGGGTTCGCCTCGCCTTGGTGCTGCCCGACCTGCTGGGCACCTACGGAGACCGCGGCAATGTCCTGGTGCTCGCCCAGCGGTTGAAGTGGCGCAACATCGACAGCGAAACGGTCACGGTGCTCTCCTCCGCCGAAGCGGTACCGGAATACTGCGACCTGTACCTGATCGGCGGGGGTGAGGACGTCGCGCAGGTCGCAGCCGTGCGGTTCCTGCGCCGTGGCCCGGGGCTGCGGCGCGCGGTGGACCGCGGCTCGCCGGTGTTGGGCATCTGCGGAGGGCTGCAGGTGCTAGGGACGAGTTTCGTCACTGGCGACGGCGTCCGGCACGCCGGCCTCGGCTTCGTCGAGGCGGACACCGAGCCGGGCAACGGGCGCGCGATCGGCGAGGTGACCACGCAGTCCACCGTGGGCGGCATCGGGATGCTCACCGGGTTCGAGAACCACCTCGGTCGAACCCGCGTCGGGCCCGGTTCTCAGCCGCTAGGCCGCGTGACGCGCGGCGTCGGGAACGGCTATGACGACGCCGAGGGCGCGGTCAGCGGGCGTGTCGTGTGTACGTACATGCATGGCCCGGTGCTCGCGCGTAACCCGAAGCTGGCCGACCTGCTGCTGGAGTGGGTGGTCGGCGAGCCGCTGGAAACACTCCCGGACCCGCCTGAGCTGCGTGCACTGCGCGCGGAACGGACCCGTGTGCACGTTCGCAACCGCAAGTGACCCTCAGCGGCGGCGGATGATCCGGCTCAGCCGGTCCAGTGCCGGCTTGAGTTCTGGGGCGCGGAAGATCGCCAGCACGCCGAAGCTGACCGCCAGCACCACGACCGTGTGCCCGCCGAGCGAGAACCACGCGTTGGCGAGTGGTCCGGCCGGCTCGAACGCGCTGCGCAGGCCGGCGAGGACAGCGATGCTGCAGCCGCAGCCAAGCAGCGAGGCTGCGAGCGTGCGCGTAATGCCGACGAGGGTGCGGCGGGTGTGCACGCGTCCGACTCGCAAGTGCAACCAGATCTGACCGGTGATCGCGCCGACCACGAAGCTGACCGACATCGCACCGGTCACGCCGATGACCAGGTCGCGCGGATCCAGCGCCGCGAGCGCGACGTAGCACAGCACGCTGCGGACCACGACCATGATCACGTTGATCCAGGTGGGCGTGCGCGCGTCCTTCAACGCGTAGAACGCACGCAACTGGAGCATCGTGATCGCGAAGGGCACGACGCCCAGGGCAGCGGCGGCCAGCGCCCAGCCGAGCCGGTCGGCCGCGGCAACATCGCTGGCGCCCAACGAGAAGAACGCCACGCCGATCGGACCACCGGCCACCGCCAGCAGTGCGCTGATCGGCATCAGCAGCACCGCACTCATCTGGCTGCCCAGCGATACGTCTGCGACGAATCCGGAGGTGTCCTTGGCCGCCGCGGCGCGGCTGATGCGGGGCATCAGCGCGGTCAGCAGCGAGACACCGAGCACGCCGTACGGGACCTGGGACAGCAACCACGCGTAGTTGAAGGTCGCGACGCTGCCGGTGGTGCCTTGCCCGGTGACACGGGTGATCACCACCATGCCGGCCTGGCTGATCAGCGTGTAGAGCACGACCCAGCCGGCCAGGCCGCCGAATTCCGAGAGCCTGCGGTCCCAGCCCCACCGCCAGCGGAAGCGGAACCCGCTGCGTCGCAGCGAAACGGCCATGATCAGCATCTGGACGGTGATTCCCAGCGCGGTGCCGATGCCAAGGACCAGCAGTTTCGGCTCGCCCATGCGTACCGGGTGGGTGGAGATCTCGCCCGGCACCACTGCATACACCACAACTGTGGTGATGACGACAACGTTGTTGAGCACTGGCGCCCAGGCGGGGGTGCCGAACACGCTGCGGACGTTGAGGATCGCTTGCAGCAGCGCGGACATCCCGTAACAGATGATGCCGGGCAGCAGCAGGTATGCGAAGGCGGTGGTCAGCGTGGCGTTGGCGCGGGTGTCGGGGCCGAGGTAGAGCTCGGTGAGCAGGGGGGCGGCGACTACCGCAGTTGTGGTGGCCGCGACCAGCAGCACCCCACCCATGGTGATCATCCACTGGGCGTACGCCTCGCCCTGACGTGCGCCGTCCTGCTGCGCCCGGACCAATAGCGGTACAGCGATGCTCGTAAGCACTCCGCCGAGAAGTAGTTCGTTGACCACGGTCGGCAGCGTGTTGGCGACGGTGTAGGAGTCGTTGATCATGCCCAGGCCGAGCGCCGCCACGAGCGACACCTTTGCCAGCAGACCGCTGACCCGGCTGACCGCGGTGGCCACCGCCATCGCGGCGCTGGCACGGGCCACGGAAGTATCGCGCACGCGGGATTCAGCCCGATCGACCACGTCGCTCCCCAGTTCTCAGCCTCCGCCTGCGCCGACGGTGCCACGAAATCCCCGCCTGCGCCGCGCGACGCTCCACTGCGGCTGGATTCATGGCAAGCTGATCGCACAGGTGGGAAAGGGGGAGACGCGGCGATGATTGTGCTCGGCGGGCTGTTGCTGGTGGCCGGGGTGGTCGTGGCCATCGTTACCGGCGGCGATGCCGCGGGCGGCTGGCTGCTTCCGGTCGGCCTTGTCGCCGCTGGCGTCGGCATGCTCGTTGCGGGAACCGTTGCGGCGGCTCGACGACGGATCCCGCTGCGGGCAGCAGTCCGTGCCCACCGGACGGCGCCGGTGGGCAGTCCGCTGCGACGGGCCCGCGCGGTTCCGTCGATGATCGTCTCCACGGCGCGCGGCCGGAATCCCGTGCTACCGCGCTACCAGCTCGCGCTCTGGTTGGTCGCGCTGGTGTACCTGGTTTCGCCGATTGACTTCATCCCCGATTTCCTGCCGCTGCTGGGCATCGGCGACGACATCGGCGTCGGCGCCTGGCTGCTGACCAGCTTGTACGCCGAAGCCGGCAACTACCTGGCGGCCCGGGAGCAACGACGCGAAGTCGACGCGGAGTAGCTGTCTTTCGTCGGCGCGGGTTCGGCAATCCGACCACGGCCGAAGAACGGCCAGCACGGTTTCGTCTCGTTCGCCAGCGATGCGTGGAAGAAGATGCTGCGGGACCGCCAGCGCCCACGCGGCATCGAAACTGCGTCCTCGCCCCTGCCGTCGCTCGTGTCACCACCATGGCGGCCCGTAACTAGGTGGCGTTGCTGGCCACCCTTCTGGGCCCTGGTGGCGTTGATCACGGACTGTCATGATCATTGGCGCGGTCCGTCACGGCCTGCGAGTGACGGCCGCACCGGCACGGGTGCCCAGTCCGTGCCGGGGAGACCTTTCCGAGAGAGGAGAAGAAACCGTTGACCGGTTCCGCGCACAGCACGCCCCAGCCAGCGACGCCGTTGACGAAGGATCTCAACGCCGGGGTGCCCGTCCCGCCATTGGATCAGGACCCCGAGGCAGCCCTTGCAGAACGGGGGCTGATCGCGGCTCTGCCGGCGGATTTCACGGTGGACAGGGTCGGCAGCGACATCCCGGCGTGGCGCCTTGGCCCGTATGCGTTCCTGGCCGGGGAGGCGCCCGACACCGTCAACCCCAGTCTGTGGCGTAATGCGCTGCTGAACATGAACACCGGCCTGTTCGAGGTTGTCCAGGATGCCGTCTACCAGGTGCGCGGGATGGATCTGTCTAACATCAGCTTCCTGGAGGACCCCACCGGTGTCTCCCGGGAGATCGTGGTGGTGGACCCCCTGATCAGCCAGGAGTGCGCGGCGGCCGCCCTTGCCCTCTACCGTGAACACCGCGGTCAGGACCGCACCATCCGCGCGGTGCTGTTTACCCACTCCCACCTCGACCACTACGGCGGTGTGCTGGGTCTGTTCGACGGCGGCGTGCTGCCGGAGGGGGTGGACATCATCGCTCCGGAGGGGTTCCTGGAGCACGCGGTGAGCGAGAACGTCTACGCCGGCAACGCGATGCAGCGCAGGGCGCTGTTCATGTATGGGACGCTGCTGGAGCGGTCCGCCCAGGGGCAGGTCGACGCCGGGCTGGGCAAGAGCAATTCCGCCGGCCTGTCGGGCCTGCTGGCCCCGACGTTCACGATCACCACCCGCATCGCCAGGTCCGGCCATGTGGTCTCCTTCGGTCCGGTGAATCTGGAGTTCCAGCTCACCCCGGGCACCGAGGCTCCGGCGGAGATGAACTTCTACCTGCCCGACGTGCGGGCGCTGTGCATGGCCGAGAACGCCACCCCAACCCTGCACAACCTCTACAGCCTGCGCGGCGCCGAGGTCCGGGACGCCAAGGCCTGGTCGGAGTATCTCAACCAGGCCGTCGAGTGGTACGGCGACCGTTCGAACACGCTGTTCGCCAGCCACTTCTGGCCCCGGTGGAACACCACCGAGACACCGGAGGCGATCGTTGCCTTCCTCAGCAGCCAGGCAGACCTGTACCGCTATCTCCACGACCAGTCGCTGCGACTGGCCAACCACGGCCGAACCATGACCGAGATCGCCGAGGACCTCGACGGCGCACTACCGCAGAGCCTGGCGGGACAGTGGTTCAACCGCGGCTACTACGGCACCACCAACCACAACATCAAGGCTGTCTACCAGCGCTATCTCGGCTGGTACGACGGCAACGCCGCCCATCTGCACACCCTGCCCCCCGAGCAGGCCGGGCCCCGCTACGTCGAGGCGATGGGCGGCGCCGCCAAGGTCGTGGAGCTGGCCCGGCAGACCTACGAGGGCGCCACGAGTGCCGAGGACTACCGGTGGGCGGCCGAGCTGCTCAGCCACGCGGTGTTCGCCGACCCCACCGACACCGCCGCCCGCACCCTGCAGGCCGACGTCCTCGAACAGCTCGGCTATCAGGCCGAGAGCGGCCCGTGGCGCAACTTCTACCTCGCCGCCGCCCATGAACTGCGCACCCGGCCCGCCGACGGCACCCCGCCCGGGCTTGCCTCCCCGCAGATCATCACCCCGCCCGTCCTGGCCGCCATGCGGCTGGACATGCTCTTCGACTACCTCGGCATCCGGCTCAACGGCCCCGACGCCGCCGCCTCGCGGCTCACCCTCGGCTTCACCATCACCGGCGGCCTGCCCGACGATCCCGACCAGTGCACCGTCCAGCTCCGCAACGGCGTCCTCGTCTACACCCCTGGCCCCGCCCCGGCCAGTGCCGACGCCACCTACACCCTCACCCGCACCGGCCTCAACAGCCTCGCCGTCGGCGACGCCACCCCCGACCAGCTGCTGGTCGACGGCGAGCTCACCATCACCACCGGCACCCTCGACCCCCTGACGACGCTCAACGGGCTGCTGGACACCTTCGAGTACTGGTTCGGCCTGGCCACCCCCTAACCCCAGGGAACAGGTCCCCGCCTCAAACCCCAGGACAGGGGCCTGCGGGTGGGCCCCTCCCGCAGGCCCCTGCCGCCGCGCACTCCTTCGCGGCCTCACCAGCGGCACCGACCACACGCAAGCGCCGAGCCTCTGGCTCCAGCGTTTCCGTCACGGGCCGAGCGCTCCTATGGCTAGGAGCAATCTCAGGCATGTGCCGGGTAACAGCCCGTTATCCGGCAGCTTGATCCACAACGAGGACGGGTGACCAGCGTGAACTCCTCGTCAGCCGGTGGGCGACTCGTGCACGTTGTCCGGTAGGTCGATCAGGACAGTTGTCGGTGATGGCCCGGTCAGCCCTTGAGCAGGGACCGGGCCATCACCATCCGCTGGATCTGGTTGGTGCCTTCGTAGATCTGGGTGATCTTGGCGTCCCGCATCATCCGCTCCACCGGGAAGTCCCGCGTGTAGCCTGCGCCGCCGAACAACTGGACAGCGTCGGTGGTGACCTCCATCGCGACATCGGATGCGAAGCACTTCGCCGCGGCCGAGATGAATCCGAGGTTCGGTTCGCCGCGCTCGGCGCGTGCCGCGGCGACGTAGACCATGTGCCGCGCGGCCTCGACCTTCATCGCCATGTCGGCGAGCATGAACTGCACGCCCTGGAAGTCGGAGATCGCCTTGCCGAACTGCTTGCGTTCCTTGACGTAGGCAAGTGCCTGCTCCAGCGCACCCTGCGCGATACCGACCGCCTGCGCGCCGATGGTGGGCCGGGTGTGGTCCAGCGTGCGCAGCGCCGTCTTGAACCCGGTGCCGGGCTCGCCGATGATCCGGTCTGCGGGGATGGTGCAGTCCTCGAAGTAGAGCTCGACGGTCGGGGAGCCCTTGATGCCGAGCTTCTTCTCCTTCGGGCCTACCACGAATCCGGGGTCGTCGGCGTGCACCACGAACGCGCTGATGCCGTTGGCGCCCTTGTCCGGATCGGTCACCGCCATCACGGTGTACCACTGGGACTCGCCGCCGTTGGTGATCCAGCACTTGCTGCCGTTGAGCACCCAATGATCACCGTCGAGACGCGCGCGGGTCTTCATCGAGGCGGCGTCCGAGCCGGCCTCGCGCTCGGACAAGGCGTAGGAGGCAGTGGCCTCGCCGGATGCGATCGAAGGCAGCACCAGCTTTTTGAGCTCCTCGGAAGCGGAGAGCAGGATCGGCATGGTGCCGAGCTTGTTCACCGCCGGGATCAACGACGACGAGGCGCATACCCGAGCGACCTCTTCGATCACGATGCAAGTGGCGACCGAGTCTGCGCCCTGCCCGCCATAGCACTCCGGCACGTGCACGGCGGCGAATCCCGACTTCACAAGCGCGTTGCGCGCCTCGCGCGGGTAACGCTCCTGCTCGTCGACCTCGGCCGCATAAGGCGCGATTTCCTTGTCGGCCAGCGCGCGCACCGCCTCGCGCAGCGCTTCGTGTTCCTCGGCCAGCTGGTAGGTGCCGAAGTTCGGATCCACCGGGTGCCTCCTCATTCCCGGCGTTGCGGCCGGGTCGGTTCTTCGCCGTCCGCGCTAGCGGACACCTGTTGGCGGTCGCCATCGTAACGGCACTGAGTGCCATTAACAATCGTCGGCGGTGCTATATTCCGGCCATGTCCGAGTCCGAGTCAGCGACATCTGCACCCAAGCCTCGCTCCGGCCGAACCCCGCAGGGCCGGCGCCGGGTACGCCGCGACCTGGCGCTGGCCGCGATGGAGCTGTTCGCCGCGCAGGGCTTCGAAGCGACCACTGTGGACCAAATCGCCGAGGCGGCCGCTGTCGGCCGGCGCACCTTCTTCCGCTATTTCCGCTCGAAGGAGGACGTTGTTTTCCCCGGGCACGACGAGCGACTGGCGGAGGTGGTCGAGCGGCTCGACACCGCCGATCCGGCGGCCGACCCGCTGGCCGTGCTCGGGCAGACCGCCGAGGTGGTGCTGGAGATGTACCTGGCCGAACCGGAGGTCTCGCTCAAGCGGTTCGAGCTCACTCGCGAGGTGCCCGCCTTGCGGGACAAGGAGATCGCCAGCATCGACCGCTACCAGCGGGTGTTTGCGCGCTACCTGCGCCGTCGTTATGCCCGGGAACCGGGGGGCGACCTGCGGGCCGCGGTGGCGGCCGCGGCAGTGGTCGCCGCGCACAACCACGTCCTCCGGGAGTGGCTGAAGAGCGGGGGAGTGCTCGAAGCGAAGCTGATGCTGCACCAGGCGGTGCAGCAGGTGACCACCGCGATGTCCGAGCGGTGGGGCGGTGAGAAAACCACGGCCGAGGCGGAGGAGAACATCGTCGTGGGGGTGGTGCGTACCACGGCGCCGGCCGGTGTCGTGCTGAAGCAACTCGAAGAGGCCCTCCGAGACCTGCGGTGACCAACTAGAGGGCACCACCTAAGCGGCACTCAGTGTCAGAGCTCGGGTGTTTACATTTCGATAAGCTCCATTGTTTCAGTACTGAGTGAAATGAAATTTACCCCGATACAAAACCGTGCGGCGCGGGTCTTTCGGGCCAGCGAGCGCCATGGCCAGGTGGTGCGCGTGGTCGCTCAGATCATCGCGCGGACGCGCTCGATGACGGGCGCGAAGGTGTCCAGGTACGGCCCGTGCACGCTGTAGTAGGTGAAGCCGTAACGGGGCTTGAGTAGCAGCCGTACGAGATCCTCCGCTAAGCGCCGGAGGGCTGGTCGGACTTGTTGAGGTAGCCGTAGATCGTGCTGCGGGGCACGGTGAACAGGTCGGCGATCTCCTGGACAGTTTTCTCGCGTGCGTCGTAAAGCTGCTGGGCCAGCTCGGCTTGCTGCTCAGTGAGCTTCGGTCGCCGGCCGCCCTTGCGTCCGCGGGCTCGGGCAGCGGCCAGACCCTCGTTGGTATTGGCCACGATGAGGTCGCGCTGGAATTCGGCGACGGCGGCCAGCATCCGGTAGACCATGCGGCCTTCGGCGGTGGTGGTGTCGATGCCCTGCTCCAGGAACCGGAACGCGACGTCTCGCTGCCGGAACTCGTCCAGCAGCGAGACGAGATGCGCAGTCGAGCGCCCGACCCGATCCAGGGTCAGGACGTTCTTGACGCTTGAGCTGGTGGACGCGGGGATCGGTTTGCGGCGATGATGAGTGCGCTGGTGCCGAGTGGGGGCAGTGCCCACAGTGCGGCGGTGATGTAGCCATCCTGGGTGGGGAGCATTGCGCCGTTCGGGGTAGTGACGGCGAGTAGGAAGCCGGCGAGTGCGCTGCCGATGCTCATTCCAATGCTGCGGGCGATCTGGTTGATCGAGAGCACGCTGGCTGTTTCTCCTTGGGGCACACCGACGAGGACGAGCTTGGGCATCACTGCGAAGACACCACCGACGGCGAAGCCGAGTAGGGCGATCGCGACGAGGACGGCGAGTAGCGACTGGTTGCCGGCGGCGAACAGCAGTGCGCTGGCGACGGCGATCAGGACAGAGACCGCGTATGTCCAACGTTCGGTGTTGCGCACGCTGAGACGCGGCACCGCTTTTCCTGCAACGAACCCGAGCAGCGAGAACGGGATCAGTGCTGCACCTGCGGCGATGCCAGGGAGGGCGAATCCGTAGTGAGCACCGGCGGGGGTCTGCACGTAGCGGGTGAATAGGCTGAATAGCAGGTACAAGCCTGTCCCGGCCACGAGTATCGCCAGGTTCGCGCGTAGGACGGGCCCTTGACTGAGCAGCCGCAGGTTCACCAATGGTGCTGTGGTGCGCTGTTCGATGAACGCCCATACGGCCAGGACTGCGGCGGCACCGGCGAGGATGCCGGTGGCCAGCCACGCGGTCGCCCATATCGAGGGTTCGGCGATGACCAGTAGGAGCCCGAGGGTGCCGAGAGCGAGGAGCAGTGCGCTGGTGACGTCGATCCGGGGCAGCTCCCCGGGTGCCTCAACGGGCAGTGTTCGCCAAGCGATGGCGAGCGCGACCGTGGATAGGAGGAGTCCGAGTCCGTATGCGGCGCGCAGGCCTGCGAGTTGGTCGAGAAGACCGATCGCGGGGTAGCCGACCCCGATCCCTACTGTGGTTGCGACCGATAACGCGGCGATCGTGGACGCCGAGCGCTCAGGTGGCAGGTGTGTGCGGGCGACGCTCATCAGCAGCGCCCCGACCGCGACCGCGAGCCCCTGTAAGCCGCGTCCGATCAACAACGCCGCGAACGGAAGCGGGAGCACCGTCAGCAGTCCACCTAGCGTGACCAGGGCGAGTGTGGCCAGGATCGTGACACGGCGGTACGGGCCGCTGCCGAGCCTGCCGAGAACCGGGCCCACGATCGCACCACTGAACAGCGTCACCGTCAAGGTCCACTGCGCAGCATCCAGGGACACGTGCATTCCCGTGGCGACCGGAGTGATGAGAGGCGCCCCGACACTGCCGATCACCGCTCCCGCCAACGCTGTGCATACTAGTGCGACACTCAGTCGTCCGTCCCGCTGGACGGAGACGGCGCTGCGGTCGTCCGTGCGGGCGCTCATCGGTTTGCCTCGGTCGTGATGTGCGCGAACAGACCGGATTGGATCCGGGTGCGGACACCATCGGCCCACGCGGCGTTGATCTGCTCGATGTCCATCGCGGCGCCAGCGTTTAGCAGCATCCCAAAGGCGAGGAACGTCTTCACGGTCACCGGTTCGAGCCCAGTGCCGTCCTCGGCTGTGCCCCACATCCGTGCGAAACATGCCCGCACCGCGTCCCGCACCTCCGGATCGCCACATGCAGCGAAACCCTGAAGCTGCAACAACAACCCGGTCCGGTCGGCCAACAGGCCGAAGTACTGGGCGCCCATCGCCGAGAGCGCATCCAGACCCGTTCTGCCCTCGCCCGCGTCGCGCATCCCGTCGCTGAAACGCTCGAACGCCGCCCGGACCAACTCCAGGAACAGGGCCTTCTTCGTCCCGAACATCCGGAAGATGTACGCCTGCGTGATCCCCGCATCCCGCGCGATCGCCTCCGTCGACGCCCCATGCAAGCCATGAGCCGCGAATTCCTCCGCCGCAATGGTCAACACCTGAGTACGCCGCTCGGCCCCACTCATACGTTCAGCCATGGCAACAAGTTATCAGTTACTAACTACTAAATAGATGTGACGTCAATCCATCGCAACACCCGTTGTCCATCGAGGGACGGCGGCGACTCGTTGACCGTTGCCGGACCAGGCCTATCGCTCATGTGGCAGCCGAGATGGGTATCTCTCGCTCTTGCGCGTCGAAGTGGGTGTGAACCGGTGGCGCCGCTACGGTGACGTCGGCTTACTGGACCGGTCGACCCCGCGCCGTCAACCGAGCGCCACGCCGCCGGAGATCGCCCAGCAGACCGTGACCTGGAGGCGTGAGCGCAAAAGGTCCGCGTCCCGGATCGCATTCGAACTCAACGACACAGGTGTGGCGATCAGTCATCTCACGGCCACAAGGATCACCGTCGGCGCGGGTTGAACCGGCCGTGTTCGTGCGCCTGGCACAACATCGTGCGGCGGGACATGAGATCTCCTACTCGTCTGGTTCGACGTCGGCGGGGTCGCGCAGCGGGCGCAGCCCGGCCGACTGGGGCGGGTGAAAGGTGTAGGCGCCGTGGACATTCAGATGGGAGTCGATCAACGGGGACAGCCGGGCGGCGTCGGTGTCGTTGACCGGGTAGCCCTGGGCGCGCAGCTGCTCAACGGCGGCGTTGAGATAGGTGGTGTTCCACAGCACCACGGCGTTGAGCACCAGGCCCAGCGCGCCGAGCTGGTCTTCCATGCCCTATCCGCGGCCGGGTCGATGCGCCAGAACCGGGTGTCGGCCAGTCCTGCCAGCCGGGGCGCGTACTGCATCCCGCAGATCCGGTACAACCCGAAGACCATGTCCGAATACCCAGCCGTAGCTGACGTGACCAGCTCCGGGCGGCGCCCGTGGTCGGGGTTGAGCATCACGTCCAGCTGAAACAGCGAGTCCCGCTGCGTGCCCGGCACGACCGTGGCGCCGATCCCGGCGACCTGGTCGTTGATCGCGTTGAGCCAGGTTGCGCCCCTGCGGCGACCGAAATAGCGCGGGTTTGGCGGCGTAGACGGTGTTCACCGGCACGACGAACCGCAGCCCATCCACCGAGGCGACCATGCCACCGCCCCAGAGCTGGGCTAGGGGAATGTTCGGCGAAGTCCCGGTAGCCGAACTCGCGGCGGATCTCCGCCGTGTGCTCCCACTGGGTGGCCTGCCGTTCCGCGTAGGACTTCACACACGACGGATCCGTGATCTCCAACTGTTCCGCCCGAAAGTCCACCACGGTGGGCGCCTCCAGCGGATCCGCCAGGAACGTCCCCAAATACCGCACCGTCGACAGCTGAAGGCTGAACCCGAGCCGAAGATGTTGTAGGAGAAGCGGAATCGGGTCATGCGGATCACGCTGCCGCAAGCGCCGGCTGATCACCACCGGATCCGCCGGGAGCGGAACCGGTAAATCATTAGGATCTATTCCTTCAGTGTTGAATGATATCAATCTCTTCGAGCAAGATCAACCCGATACTGACTTCGCCTCCGAAAACCGCTATGAATCGGACAAACGTTGGCTCTAGCCGTGAGTGGCAAGGGGTTTCGGGGGCGGGGAATGGTCCTGCCGTCGAAGTGATCGTCGCGGTGCGACCTACGCCTTCGCCGTTGATGTGGTGGTCCATTGGGGACTTAGGTCAGCGGTGCGAACAGGTCGATCCCGTTGCCGTCGGGGTCGTGGACGACGGCGTAGCGCTGGCCCCAGAAGGCGTCCCACGGTGCTTTGTCGCCTGCGTAGCTGGCTTCGGTCAGATGCCGGTACATCGCGTCGACTTCGGCCGGGCTGTCGAGCAGGAAAGCCAGGGCGATCTGCGGGCCGCCGGTGGCCGGTTGCCAATCCGGGTTGAACGAGCGGACCGTATCGATGGTGTCCCAGGCCAATCGCATTCCGCCGGGCAGCGTGGTCTCGACGTGTGGCTGCTGGTCGGCGTCGGCGGGCACGTCCAGGCCGAGTCGGCGGTAGAACGCCAGGGATCGCGCCATGTCGGTGACGACGAGGCCGACGAGATCCAGTTGGGCTTTCATTGAAACTCCCGCTAGTCGATGTCGTCCTTGCAGGCTATGGCCGGTGCCAGGGGCCAGGCTTGAACGAATCGGCCATGCGGTGGTCAGTCGTAGCCGCGGATGAGGTGGCTCTCGTCGAACTCGTCGAAGTCCGGGTCGGCCTCGGTCCGGTCGTGGGTGGGCAGGTGAAGTTCGCGCGGTTCCACGTCGAATGGGCCGGTTCGCTGGTGCGGTGCGGCAAAGTAATCGGCGAGCGTCATGCCATTGCTCCTCTCGGCGCGGAATCTATTGCCTGATGGTGCTTCTCGGCTCCGGAGATCGCACGTGGCATCGGTTTGCTACTGATCAGAATCGCCCGGTTGGGCTGCCAACATGTGAAGTATTAACTTCTATAGTTTCAGTGTTGATCAAAATTTACAATACAGCAATCATCAGCTAACCCCGCAATCACCAAATACGCCAAGACAAAGTCAGGCCTTCGGCGTGAGGCGGCGGCCGTTCCGCGGGGCTATGTATTCGCCGTTGTCGACGACTGTTCGGCCGGCTTGGCAGACCCAGGGGATGCCTTTCGGTGGCCGTAGCGGGTCTTGGTAGTCGCCGAGGTCGATGACGGCGTCGGCGTCGAAGGCGACCAGGTCCGCGATGTGTCCGGGGGCGATCATGCCGCGGTCGGGGATGCGGAAGGACGCCGCGGGCAGCGAGGTCATCCGTCGGATCGCTTCGGGCAGCGTCAGCACGCCCCGTTCGCGGGCGTAGCGGCCGAGAACTCGGGGAAAGGTGCCGGTCAGTCTCGGATGCGGTTTGCCTCCGGTGCCAGGCGGCAACCCATCGGAGCCGATCATGGTGTGCGGGTCGGCCATCGCCAGTTCGAGATCATCCTCGTGCATCGCGAAATTAATCATCGAGACGCGGAGGCGTTCGCCGACCAGCACGTCGATCAGCGCGTCCACCGGTTCGGTGTCGGCGGCTGCGGCGAGCTCGGCGACGGTCCGGCCTTCGTAGCGGTGGCTGGCGGTGGTCGCGATGAGGATGTGGTGTAGGGGTAGACGTCCTGGACCACGTCGTGGCCGGTGCTGCGGGCCTGGTGGATCTTGTCCAGTGCGGGTCGCATCTTGCCCCAGTTGTCGGCGTGGGTGGCCTTGAGGTGGGACAGGTGGGTGCGGCCTGCGGTCGCGCCGATCCGCAGCGCCTCGTCGATGGCGTCCAGTAGGGCCTCGCCTTCGTCGCGCATGTGTGTGACGTAGAGGCCGGTGCCGCCGAGGGCTTCGGCGACTGCCGTGAGTTCGTCGGTGGTGGAGAAGACGGCAGGCGGGTAGATCAGGCCGCTGGAGAGGCCGAAGGCACCGGCGGTCATGCCTTCTTCGAGGGCCGTTCGCATGGTGCGTAGTGCGGTGTCGTCGGGGGCTATGTCGGCCATGCCGAGCGCGGCGATGCGGAGGGTGCCGTGGCCGATGAGCGGGCAGTAGTTGGTGACGTAACCGGCCGCGTCGGTGGCGGCGAAGAGGTCGGGGAAGCCGGTCCAGGTGAAGTCCAGCGGTGGGAACAGTCGTCGCAGGAATGCCGCGAGGGTGTGGCATTGTCGGTGCTGAATGGTGCGAGGCTGAAGCCGCAGTTGCCGACGACTTCGGTGGTGACACCCTGCAAGATCTTGGTGGTGTCGTCGGTGGTGAGCAGCGGGGCGTTGTCCGCGTGGGAGTGGACGTCGATGAAGCCGGGGGCGAGGACGAGTCCCGTGAGATCGCGTCGTGGCGTGTCCGGCGGGAAAGTCCCCCCGGGGGCTCGACGGCGGTGATGCGGCCGTTTTGGATGAGCACTTCGGCTGGGCGCAGGGGACTTCCGGTGCCGTCGGCGAGCTGCGCTCCGGTGAGCAGTTCGGCGTTGGTCACGCGGGCCTGCCTTTCGCGTACCCGGCACACCCCACCCCTGTGCAGAACCGCACTCGCTGTCAGGTGAGCAGGCCGGGGACGCCGGGGGTGGTTCGGCGGCGGCGCAGCCAGACCTTGCGGGTGCCGTCGGAGTAGAGGAGTACCCGGGACAGTTCCCAGCCGGAGAATTCGGCGTGGATGCTGAGTTGGGTCGCTGCGCTCCAGCGGGTGATGCCCGGTGGTAGGCGCAGCGGCCGGTACTCCCAATCCGAATCGGTGTCGATTCCTTCCACGTTCACATTCTCACCACCTGGTATCCGGCGCCGTTGGCGGAGGCGATGTAGATGTCTCCGGTGTCTGGGTCGACTGCGACCGAGTTGGGTTGGGTGATGGTGGGCAGCCGGTGGCGTTCCTGGGGTTCGCCGCCGGCGATGTCGTAGCCGACGAGTTCGTTGGTTGCGGTCAGCGTGACCCAGGCTAGGTCGCGGGTGGGGTCGTAGGCGAGGCCGTAGGGGGCGCCGACGACCGGGTAGCGCTGTTTCATGACCAGCGGGTCGGTGCTGAAGGCGAGGAGTTCTTGGCCGCGGGTGTCGATGGTGATGATGCGGCCGTAGCGGTCGGTGAAGGCGTTGGTGGCGCCTTGTCCGGCGCGCAGTCCGGCGCCTTTGGTGCCGGTTGTGGGGTTGATGGGGGTGAGTGCGGTGGTGAGGCGGTCGAGGACGTAGATGTCGCTGGCGGCGGGCAGCAGCTGTGCGGGGCCTTGGAATTTGTCTGCTGTGGTGACGGGTTTGCCGTTTTGCAGGACGGTGACGCTGGCGGTGTCGCGGAGGGCGACGGCGGTCCGGTTTGCGTCGAGGTCGACTGCGTCGACGGGGCCGCCGGGGACCGGGGTGGATTGCGCGGTGGCGGTGCTCAGGTCGACGCGGGTGATGAGGTTGGCGTCGGGCAGTGCCGCGAGGAGTTTGCCGTGTTCGGTGCGCAGTCCGGCGGGGGCGCTGGGCAGGTTGACCGTGCGCTGGGTGTTGGTGCGCGGGTCGATGAGGGTGAGGGTGGGGCCGCTGGCGAGCACGAGGGTGTGGGTGTCGCGGTCGAAGGCGGTGTGTTGCACCGGGGGTGCTGGGTGCACCGTTCCTGCGGGCGGGGTGGTTGTGGGTGGTGCGGTGGCGGGTGTTGCGGCGGTGAGGGTGTTGGTGACCTGGAGGGGGTCGCTGGCGGTGTCCGTGCCGCAGCCGGTGAGCAGGGTTGCGGTGAGGCAGAGGGCGGCCAGACGACGCAACGAGGTCCTCCTAAGTGCTGCGTGCCCGCTGGGTGCGGTGCGTGTTCCTTTCTCCAGGATTCCTGATGCGGTTGGCGGGGTGGTCGTTGGCCCGGGTGGGCGGGGTCTCAGGGTGGCAGGTGGGGTGCGGGGCGGGAATGGGTGTGGTCGAGGTTGACCCGATGGGTGGTCAGGGCTGGGCGGGGTTGCGTTCGGGGTAGCTCTTGACGGGGGTGCTGATGTCGTCGAGGGCGGCGCGGATGGCTGGGGGGAGGGTGAGGTGTTCGGCGGCGAGGGAGGTTTTGAGTTGGGCGGCGGTTCGGGCGCCGAGGATGGGGGCGGTGACGCCGGGGCGGTCGCGGACCCAGGCGAGGGCGACGTGTACGGGTGAGGTGCCGAGTCCTTCGGCGGCGGTGAGGACCGCTTGCACGATGCGGGCGGCGCGTTCGGTGCGGTGGTGTTCGACGTAGCTGGCGAGGTGGCTGGTGGCGCCGCGGGAGTCGGGTGGGGTGGCGTTGCGGTATTTGCCGGTGAGGACGCCGCGGCCGAGGGGGGCCCAGGCGAGCAGGCCGAGGCCGTGGTGTTCGGCGGCGGGGGTGACTTCGCGTTCGATGCCTCGTTCGAGCAGTGAGTACTCGACTTGGGTGGCGATCAGCGGGGTGCGGGTGGGGTTGGCGTTCTGGTGGGTGGCGGCGGTGGCGAGTTGCCAGCCTGAGTAGTTGGAGATGCCGGCGTAGCGGACGCGGCCGGTGGTGACGGCGGTGTCGATGGCGGCGAGGGTTTCGTCGAGGGGGACGGTGGGGTCCCAGGCGTGTAGTTGCCAGAGGTCGAGGTGGTCGACTTGGAGGCGGCGCAGGGAGCCGTCGAGGGCGGTGAGCAGGGCGCCGCGGGAGGCACCGCCGCCGAAGGGGCCGGGTTTGCGGCGGGCGACGGCTTTGGTGGCGAGCACGATTTCGTCGCGGGGCAGGTGGGTGGCGAGCAGATCGCCGAGGATTTGTTCGCTGTGGCCGTCTTGGTAGACGTCGGCGGTGTCGATGAGGGTGCCGCCGGCTTCGTGGAAGGTGGACAGTTGCTCGGCGGCTTCGTCGGCGTCGGTGTCCAGTCCCCAGGTCATGGTGCCCAGGGCGAGGCGGGAGACGCGCAGGCCGCTGCGGCCGAGTTGTCGGTGTTCCACGGTGCGTGAGCGTATTCGGTGTGGCGGCTGTGGTCGGTGAGGCTGTGGCGGCGGGTCTGGTTCTGCGTGTCTCGGATCACAGCGGTCGGGGGAGGCCTGCTTTGTTCGTTGCGGGGTGTGATCGATCGCCTGAGACCTGGTGGTATGTGGGTTTGCGGGGTGGGGGAGGAGGGTCGGTGGGGATGCTGCAAGATCTGGGTTCTGCGCCCACCGGCCGGTGGCCGGTGGGCGCGCAAATGTCTTTGCGATCGTGCGGGAGTGGATTTCGTTGTCGTGGTTGCAGGCCATGGTGCTGGCCGTGGTCCAGGGGCTCACCGAGTTCCTGCCGGTTTCTTCGTCCGGTCATTTGTCGATCGTGTCGAAGTTATTTTTTGGTGATGATGCGGGCGCGTCGTTTACGGCGGTGACGCAGATCGGTACCGAGCTGGCGGTGGTGATCTATTTCGCCAAGGACATCGTGCGGTTGGTGGCGGTGTGGTTCCGCGGGCTGGCGGATGCCGAGGTGCGGCGGACGCCGGACTACCGGCTGGCGTGGTATGTGATCGTTGGCAGCTTGCCGATCGGGGTGTTGGGTTTCCTGTTTCAGGACTACATCCGGTCGACGTTGCGGAGTCTGTGGATTACCGGTGCGACGTTGATCGTGTTCGGTGTGTTGATGGGGTTGGCGGAGCGGTTCGGTCGTCAGCTTCGGGGACTGGACCGGTTGCAGTTGCGTGATGGTGTCTTGATGGGGTTGGCGCAGTCGTTGGCGTTGATTCCGGGGGTGTCGCGGTCGGGCGGCACGATCACTGCTGGTTTGGCGTTGGGATTGGACCGGCCGACGGCGGTGCGGTTCTCGTTCTTGCTGGCGATTCCGGCGGTGTTCGCGGCGGGCGTGTCGGAGGTTTCGCACGTTTTCGAGCCGAGCGCGTACGGGTTGCAGCCGACGGTGGCGCAGATGGTCGTGGCGACGGTGGTGGCCGGGGTGATCGGGTATGCGGTGATCGCCTGGTTGTTGCGGTTCGTGGAGCGGCACAGCGTTTACTTGTTCGTGTGGTACCGGATCGCGTTGGGTTTGGTGGTGTTCGGGTTGTTGGGGTTCGGTGTCATGCAGCCGTGACCTGGTGATCCGTGGGCGTGGTCCGTACCTGTTGGTGCGGACCACGTTCTTTTTCGGGGGGTTGTGGTGGGTTGCGTGGCGGTGTGGGCCTACGCTCGGCGGTCGTGGCGACTCTCATCCTGTTGCGGCATGCGCGGTCGGCGGCCAATGGTGCCGGAACGTTGGCCGGGCGTTCGCTCGGTGTCGGGTTGGACGAGACCGGAGTGAGTCAGGCCGCGGGCCTGGCCGACCGGTTGGCGGGGGTTCCGGTGCGGGAGATCGTGGTGTCTCCGTTGCAGCGGTGCCAGGAGACGGTGGCGGCGTTGGCGGCGCAGCGTGGGCTTTCGCCGGTGGTGGAGCCGGAGTTGTCCGAGGTCGATTACGGGGAGTGGACCGGCAGGAAGGTCAGCGAGCTGACTGCGGAGCCGTTGTGGAAGGTGGTGCAGCAGCATCCGTCGGCGGCGGTGTTCCCGGGTGGTGAGGGGCTGGCGCAGGTGCAGGCGAGGGCGGTGGCCGCGGTGCGGGCGCATGATCGCCGGTTGGGGGCGGATGCGGTGTGGTTGGCGTGCACGCATGGCGATGTGATCAAGTCGGTGCTGGCGGATGCGTTGGGCCTGCACCTGGATGCGTTCCAGCGGATCGTGGTGGATCCGTGTTCGGTGAGCGTGGTGCGTTACACCGAGACCCGGCCGTTTGTGTTGAAGGTCAACGACACCGGTGGGGACGTGTCGGGGTTGTTGCCGCCGCCGGATGCGGCGAAGTCGCACTCGGATGCCGTCGTGGGTGGCTCGACGGGCGCGCCGGAGGCTGATCGCGTCTGATTGTGCGGGCCGGGGCGGTTGGCGGTTGGGTGTGCTTCGGGCGCTCCAGCGGGTTCTGATGGGGTTCCGCTACCCGCACGCAATCCGCTTTGAAGCACTCTCTAGTTGCGGAGTTTCACGAGGTGGCAGCGGGTGTCGGCGGGAAGGAAGCGCTGGGTGCCGCCGGTGAAACGGATGAGGACCTGCTGGCTGTTGGCCGGGGTGATCTGGTCGACGATGCCGACTGGCCCGATGGGGCCGTGGATACGGATCGCGTCGTCGGGTTCGAGTTCGTCGGCGTAGACCAGTTCGAGGTTGGTGGCCGCAGAGGCGGGCCGAACCCAGCGGATTGCGGCGAACCAGGTGGCGTAGGCGGTGGTGGCCAGGATCAGCGGTAGCCAGGTGTAGAGGTCGATGAGAGCCAGGCCCAGGGCGGCGCCTGCCAGTGCGGCCCACAGTCCGGAGCTGATCGGCCAGCGGCCCAGTTGCAGCCATCCGGTGGTGCGGATGGTGCCGTCAGGTTGGCGGCCGCGCGCGGGTTGGCCGGGCTGGGTGGGGAAGTCGAAGGACGTTTCGTCGCCGGCGGTGAGGTCGTCGCGGGTGGTTTCCGAGGTGATCTTGCCCAGTGGTTCGCGGGCGGTGTTCTCGGGCTGCGGTGGGGGCGGCGGCTGGGGTTGTAGCCGGGGGATTTCGATGGTGTCGGCCAGCGAGGGGTTTTCGGTCGGGGTGGCCAGTGGCTGGTCGAAGCGGGTCTGTTGGGGACTGAGCAGGGTGCGCAGCATGGTGACTTCCATGCCGCGGCGTTGTCCGCAGGTCGTGCACACCATTGCCGCGCCGGTCGGGGCGTCGGCGTCGGCGACGGTGCTCAGCGGTCCGTGTCCGTCGGGGCATCGCGGGGCGTAGGGGCCGTTTTCGAGGATTTTCAGGGCGCTGGCGTGATGGCGGTCGGTGGAGGAATCCTCGGTGTTGTTCATCATTGCGTGGTCCACCTCAGCTTGCCGTCACCGGACCGTTGGCAGCTGGCGGGTGCACCGGAGGCGGTGCTACCGACGTCGCCTTGGTGGGAGCAGCGTTGACCTTCGGTCACCGTCGGGGCCGACTCCTGCTCGTCGGTGGTGGTGGCGGTGGTGGGGTGTGGGCGGCCGTTGTTGCCGTCCTGGCCCGGGGGGATGTCCGGGTGGGTGGGCTGCGGCTGCTGCGGTGGGGTGGTGGTGGTTGTTGAGGTCGTGGGTCGTGGGGTCGTCGTGCTCGTGGTGGTGGTGTTCGTTGGTGTGGTCGTTGGCGTTGCCGGTTCCGGTTCGGTTGTGGTGGTGGGCGTCGCCGGGGCCGGTGCCGTGGTGGTCTGCGCGAGGTAGCCGATAGGCGCTTGCGGGGGCTGGGGGAGCGCGGCGAGGTCTTGGCCGCCTGCGGGCAGGGCGCTAAGGACGCCAGTGCCGGTCGCGATCAACAGCGCGGCTGCGGGCAGCAGCCGGACCGCCAGCGGGGTCTTCCACCACCAGCGACGCAACTGGTCGGGGTGCTCGGCAGGCAACTCGTGACTCCTTCGTGTTGTGCCGGTGCTATTTGTCCCCGACCCGGCGGGGGGAATCGTAGCGAATTCGTCACGAACCTGTGTCCTTACGTTCGGTGCGATATCGGGTTTTGGGTGGATTGCCGGAGCGTATGGAACCGCGAGATTCCGGATGTGATCTCCATCGCAGCGTCTCGGGCTGTGCGCCGCGTGATCACCGGAAACGCATGTGCGGACACGAAGAGTCGCGACCCTTTTCGTCCGATGTGGACGTTTTCCGGCGGCGACGCGAAACGCGCCGGGAATTTGGTCGGGGCATCAGGCGGCTCATGGCCGGCGACGATTTTCAACCGGCCTTAAGAAAGATTTATGCTCTGGAGGGAGTGCCTATTTAGGACGGATGCGGTAGCAGCGCATCGGTTACCTGCTCCAGGCGCGGCCCGGCCGACGAGGGAGCGCACCAGTTCCGGCGGCATCGCCATGGAGTGCCACATCTCTGGCTGGCGGCTCCGGCGTTCGCAGCGTCACGCCGACATCGGGTGTTGCGTTTTCTGCGCCGCCGCTACACCTGTGCGCAGGTCGTCCAGCGATATCCCCACCGCGTCGGCCACCGCGGCGACGGTGAAGAACGCAGGCGTGGGAATGCGGCCCTTCTCGATCTTGCGGAGGGTCTCGGTGGAGATCCCGGACGCGGCGGCGATCTCGACCATGCTGCGCTCGCCGCGTGCCTGCCGCAGCGCTTGGCCGAGCAGTTCGCCCCGTTGCCGTTCGTGGTCGTTCAGCGGCTCACGCACCATGACCGTGATACTAATATCGGTATAGTTATTGGGTCCAGTCTGTGGGAGACACGTGTGATCGAGCTGAAGACCACCACCGAGATCGACGTGCTGCGAGAAGCGGGCCGGATCGTGGCGCGCACCCTGCACGCCGTTCGCGCGCACGCGACGGTGGGCACCACGTTGCGCGAGCTCGACGAGCTGGCGCACACCGCGATCACCGACGCCGGCGCGCAGCCGGTGTTCCTCGGCTACCGGCCCAACTGGGCGCCCACCCCGTTCCCCGGCGTGATCTGCGCATCGGTCAACGACGCGATCGTGCACGGCATCCCCAACGGGCACCGGCTTGCCGACGGTGACCTGGTCAGCATCGACTGCGGCGCTCGCGTGCAGGGCTGGGTCGGCGACGCCGCGATCACCTTCAGCGTCGGCACACCCCGGCCCGAGGACACGCAGCTGACCGAGACCACCGAGCAGGCCCTGGCCGATGGCATCGCCGCGGCCCGGCCGGGCGGTCGTATCGGCGACATCGCCCGCGCGATCGGCGTGGTCGGACGCAGTGCCGGCTACGGCATTCCCGACACACTCGGCGGCCACGGCGTCGGACGCGACATGCACGAAGCCCCGTTCGTGCCCAACGACGGCGCGGCCGGACGGGGTGCCCCGCTGCGCCCCGGGCTGGTGCTGGCGATCGAGCCGATGTTCCTGGCCGGCGGCCGCGACCACATCCGCACCGCTGAGGACGGCTGGACCGTGCTCACCGGCGACGGCAGCCGCGCTGCCCACGTCGAGCACACCATCGCCATCACCGAAGACGGACCACGAGTGCTCACCGCGCTCTGAGGACCGGTCTTCGCGGCACCGCAACAGCGGAGCAGGCGAGAGGGCGGCTGGACGAAGCCGCGGAGCCGGGGCAGAGTCTTTTCGAGGACAATCCCGCCGGTTAGGGTGGACGTGACCGCGCGCGGCGTTGAAACAGGAACGAAGTGCTGGCCCCGGCGGCTGCCGTGACGGCGCCGCGAGTGGCATCGCCCAATTAGGACATGGCACGTTTTTCGCCAATAACGGCGAAAACGCGAAGATGAGCAAAGACACATGCCGCCGCCGGACAAGATCCGGATACTGAGCGATGATGCCCACGCGCGACACGCGCATGTCCCTCACGAGGAATGATGGAAAAGCACTTCGTCTTCGTCAGCATGCCCGCCACGGGCCACGTCAACCCCACCCTGCCGCTGGTGACCGAACTGCTGCGGCGCGGCCACCGGGTCAGCTACGCCGTTGGTCACGAAATGGCCTCCACCGTGGAAACCACGGGCGCCGAGGTCGTCGAACTGCCCACCGAAATGCCGAAAATTCCGCAGCAGGACCAGTTCGGCCCGCAGCGGTTAGCGGGGCTGATGCGGTTCATGCTCGATGACATTCAGGCCAGCTTCCCGATGCTGGAGAAACGATTCCACGCCGACAAGCCGGATGCCGTGTGCTTCGACGTGATGACCACGATCGGACGCATGCTGGCCGAGAAACTCGGCGTGCCCGAGATCGCGTTGGTGCCCAACTTCGCCTCGAACGAGAACTTCTCGCTGCGCGATGCCCTCTCCGACAGCAACGCCGAGTTCCCCGTCGAGGTATTCGCCGAGTTCGGCCGTCGGATCCAGCAGCTGGGCGCCGAGTTCGGCGTGCACGCCTACCCGCCGGTCGGCGCGCCGCCCGCCGGACTGAACCTGGTGTTCCTGCCGCGCGAGTTCCAGCTCAGCGCGGACACCTTCGATCAGCGGTTCCGCTTCCTCGGCCCGTTGCTCGGTGACCGGGCCGAAGTACCCTGGCAGCCCCGCGATCCGCACGCCCCGCTGCTGTTCATCTCGCTGGGCACCGCGTTCAACAACCGCCCGGATTTCTACCGGATGTGCTTTGCGGCCTTCGCCGACAGCCCCTGGCAGGTCGCGATGTCCACCGGTCAGCACCTCGACGCGAGCGAGCTCGGCCCGGTCCCGGCCAATTTCGACGTGCGCCCCTCGTTCCCGCAGCCCGCAGTCCTGCGCCACGCCGCCGTCTTCCTGTCGCACACCGGCATGAACTCCACTATGGAATCCCTGCACGCCGGGGTGCCGCTGGTGGCCGTGCCGCAGATGCCCGAACAGGCCGCCAACGCCGCCCGCGTCGAAGAGCTCGGCCTCGGCCGCCGGCTGAACTCCGGCACCCTCACTGCCGCCGACCTGCGCGCCGCCGTCGACGAGGTGGCCGCCGACGAACAGGTTCGCGCCCACCTCGACGGGATGCGCCAGATCATTCACGATTGCGGCGGTGCCGTCGCCGGAGCCGATGCCCTGGAGGAACACCTGTCCTGAAGGCCCGGGCTTTTACCGGTTGGCAGCGCTTGCTAGGCGGCGAATGGTCCGCCGGTAGCGAAGGTGAGCTTGGCGAAGCGTTCGCCGATGCGGCGATGTGTGGCCGCGTCCGGGTGGAGCTGGTCGGGCAGCGGGAGCTCGGCGAAGTCCGCCTCGCCGTAGAGGCCGCGGCCATCGAGGTAGTGCAGATGGGGATCATCGGCCGCCCGCTGCTTCACGATGCGGCCCAGTTCGTCGCGGATGACGTTGAGCGTCAGCTTCCCTGCAGCGCGTTCCGCAGGGTCGCCCGTGGCCCGGAACTGCAGCGTCCCGGTGCTGAGGTTGCTGAAGTCCGGGGCACTGGGGCCGGGCGTGTCCTCATGGATGGGGCAGTGAATGGGCGAGACGACCAGCAGCGGCGTGGCAGGATGCCCGTCGCGGATGGTGTCGAGGAAGCCGTGCACCGCCGGGGTGAAGGCACGCAGCCGCATCAGATCGCTGTTGACCAGGTTGATGCCGATCTTGACGCTGATCAGGTCCGCGGGGGTGTCCCGCAGGGCGCGGGCGGTGAACGCATCGAGCAGGGCACTGCCGCTCAGACCGAGGTTGATCAGGTCCACACCGCCCAGCGAGGCGGCCAGCGCCGGCCAGGTCGTGGTGGGGCTGGCGGCATTGGAACCGTGGCTGATCGAACTGCCGTGGTGCAACCACACCCTGCGGCCGGCCTGCGCTGCGGCCTCGACGGGGGCGTCGGTGCGCAGGGCGACCAGCTGGGTGATCTCGTTGTGCGGCAACCAGATCTCGATGTCCTTCTCGCGGTCGGGCAGACCGGTGAACCGGACGGTGCCGACCGGTCCCGGCCGGGTTTCCGCAGACCCGGTGGCCATGTCCACCATCAGGATGTTGCCGCCGGTCACACTGCCCCGGCCGGCCAAGTGGCCGTCGACGAGCAGGTCGTACACGCCGTCCGGACGGGGCGGGGCGCCCCGGTAGGCCATCTTGGTGCGAAGCGTGTCCAACTCGATGGCCACGGCCCGCGTACGAAACACCAGCCGTACGCCGGAAGACTGGGCCTCCGCCATGGCCAGCTGCCCGTCGGCGCACTGGGCGCGGGCCCGGGCAGGCAGTCGATGCGGCAGCGCACCGTGCTCGGTGCGTTCCAGGTCGAGCGCGCCGCGCAGGAGTTCGGCGGTGACGGGAGTGCTGATCCAGGCTGTCGCCCGGGGCGTGGTCGCGGAGCCGGGCACGGGTTCGTCGTACTGGCGGTTCATGATCTCAGTTTGTCAACCGAATACCCGATCAACAAACTTAGCGGTGCACGAGTCGGGTCGGATGCAGCGGGCTCGGCTGGAGCGGCTGTTGTGAGTTCCATCGAGCCGTTCACGCGACGTGGTCTGCTGCCGGGATCAGGGGCAGCAGCAGGTATGGGCGTCGCTCGTCCGCGCTGTGCAGGGTGATTAGTCCACTGTAGACAGGGTTGTCGCGGTCGCCGGGGAGTTCATGCCAGAACGGTCCGCTGCCCCGCATGCCGTGCGGGCCCGGGGGCAGGGTGGATGTAGTCCTGGCCGCGCACCGACACGCCGAGGCGGTACCCGGCCGGAACGACGATGGACAGCGGCCAGATCTCGACGTCGGCCTCGTAGATGTGTCCCGGGACCAGGGGCGAGATCGTGGTGTGCCGGTGCCACGACCGGTACGGCAGCGACAACTCGGGGTCCACTTCCCGGTGCGACATCCGCAACCAGCCCTGGGAGACCGGTGCGTTCGGCTCGGACGCGGCGGAGAACAGCACCTCGGTGCCGCTGGGGTCGAACAGGTGCACCGTGACGAACAGGTCCGCGTCCTCGGTGCTGGAGGACACGAACAGCTTCATCGCCGCTGGGCCGGTGAACTCCACGTCGTGCTCGACCGCGGGCAGGGTGAACATCAACCCTTCCGAACGAGCGGTGAACTGCGCCCGTTGCCGTTCACTCGGCGCGTGTTCGGCCAGGCCGAACCCGAACACGCACGAGAAGGAGACTCTGCGCAAATGAACTCCGGATCAACCACTACCGGTACTTACCAGGCTCAAGCCGCGCGGCGACTCGGTGCGCCGCACGAGGTGTTGGGACGATGCCGGTGGGGATGAGGACGACGAGCCGAATCCCCGGCAGATGGCCGTCGCATTGCGCGACAAGGTCCCCCGCACGACTTCATCGGGCTCGGCGAGCTGGACCAAGATGCGCTGGTAGCGCAGTATGAGGCGAGGCACGTCATGGCTGGCGGCGGCCAAAGCTCTTGCCGCGAAAGGGGAATCGTCACCAACGAGCAGGGCATGATCGGTTACGCGTTACCCGAGATACGCGGATTGTTGATCAACCTGGTTCGCCGCTAGCTGCCCGGCCCCGAGCATGTCTGGTCTTACCGACGGACGCGGCTGCCCCCTCACCTCAAAGCCGTCGCAGTATTAACGCTTGACCACCTGGAGCAGCTGGAACGTCACCGCAACGTGGCCTGAGTGGCGGGCCTCACCCCGGTATTCGATTAACTTAAGCCCCAACTCGGCGGCGATGCTGTCGAGCCGCACGCGGTCGCCGAGGCTATTGAAGCCCAGCAACAACACCCCACCGGGAGTGAGCCGCTGCATGCCCTCCGCCAGGTAGCGTCGGTGCGCGCGGTAGTCGCGGTCGAAGATGGCGTGCTCGATGTCGTGCGAGTAGTCGAAGTGCTCGGGCGTCGGGATGACGTTGGAGTTCCAGAAGATGACGTCGAAGCGGTCGTCCCGGTCGAGCGGGTCGAACAGGTCGCCCTGGTGGACCGACACGCGGTCGCCGACACCGTGCCGGGTGGCATTGAGCGCGGTGTTTGCGGCTGCTTGGCCGCTGATATCGACGGCGGCCACCCGCGCGCAGCCACGCAGCGCGGCCAGCACGGCCGTAACGCCCGCCCCGCACCCGATCTCCAGGAACGAGCCTCCCGCCGGGTAAGGGAGCCAGTCGGAGAACAGCTCGGTCGAAGCCGTGTGGATGGGAGCGAACACCTCCGGCAGGAGGTCCCAGCTGTGGCCGAGCAGCTCGAACTCGGCGGGCCGGTCGGTAGTGTCGAGGTGCCGGGCCACGAGCTGGAAGCCGACGTCCAACTCGGCCATCTTCCGTACCGCAGTGCGCTTCACCTTGCCGTTCGAGTTGCGTGGCAGCTCCGGCACGATGACAACGTCCTCGGGAACCTTGTACCAGGTGAGCGATTCCTGGGCGGCGGTAATCAGCTCCGCTGCCACCTGATCGTGGTCGCTCACGCCGCTGACGAGCACGACGTAGGCGCGCAGCGTCGAGTTGCCGACTGGGCGCCGGACCGAACAGACAGCCACCTCACGCACTGCGGCGTGGCGCAGGAAGAACTCCTCCACCTCGATCGGGTGCACATTCGTCCCGCCCACGACCTCGATGTCGTCGACCCGGCCGTGCACGGTCAGGAAGCCGTCCTCGTCCACGGTCGCCGAGTCGCCTGTGGCGTACCACTCGTCGGCGAGTCGACGCGGCGGCTCATCGCCCTTGCGCACGCCGAGCGAGATTGTGGGTCCGGCGACCTGGAGCAGGCCCGGTTCGCCCGCCGCCACCGAGGCGCCATCCTCGTCCACCACGCGCAGCCGGTATGGCGGCAGGATTTTGCCGACGCGGCGGTCCCGCCACGCCCCGGGGGTGTTGGCGACCAGCGCGTAGCCGACCTCCGTGGTACCGAAGACATTCAGGAACCGGCTGCCGAGCGTCGCGCGGAACTGGGTCTCCTGCGACTCGGGTACGACCTCGCCGCCGCAGACGGCGAGCCGCAGGGACGCGAGGCGTCCGCTGTCGTCCGGCGTTTGCAGCATCTTCGCGTAGAAGCTCGGCTGGCCGTAGAAGACCGAGACCCGGTGCTCCGCGATGATTCCCAGCGCCACGTCAGCCGTCGCCCGCACCGACCGCAGAACGGTTGTCGCGCCCCGGCTCAGCGGCAGGAAGAGGGAATTACCAAGGCCGAACCCGAAGTACATCCGCGACACGGAGAAGCAGACATCGTCCTCCGTCAGCCGGAACGCGGAATTGGTCGCCTGTTCGAAAATCTCGGGATCGGCGTGGGTGTGGAAGCACAGCTTCGGGTCACCGGTCGTTCCCGACGTGAACAAGCCGAAGCCTGCCACGTCGGTGCCGCCGGTGAAGTACGGCGCCTGACCGGGGGCGCGCAGCTTGTCCGGGTCGATGACGAGCGCGTTGAACCGGGACGTCAGCGCGGGAGCGCAGATCACCGCCGCGGGATTGGCGATCTCCGCTGCCTTGCGCAGCTCGTCGACGTGCAGGTCGGTGTTGACCGGGATCGCGACCAGCCCGGGCCTGCAGCGCCCCCAGGAACGACCAGACGAAGTCGATGCCGTCCGGCAGGGCCAGCAGTACCCGGTCGCCTGGCATCAGCCCGGCCTCCAGCAGCGCGGCGGCGGCACGCCCGGCCCCCTCGTGAACGTCGCCGTACGAATACTGGAGGCCATCCGCGACATAGGCGGTCCGGTGCGTCCAGTTGTTGCGTTCGGCCAGCGAGGCCAGTCGTTCGACGAGATTCCCGAACATCGTCGGCTGATTTCCCTCCGGAAGCTGGCTGGCGACCTCAATCGGGAGATGCGGGTGGGATTCTGTCCTGGTGCACTGCATCCGAGGAGAACGCGTCAGCGGGTGTCGAAGCGCCGTTTGGTGCGCAACGACGATTGTTGATCAAATTTCGCCGGTTGCGGCGAACTCCGCATTCTTTCAAGTTTTTCGGGCAGTCAATATGACCCGAACCGCCGCCGCTCGGTTCGGAAGGCGCGCGCTGACCGCCAAGATCCCCGCGCTGGAACAGGCATATACGCCGAATTTCCTGAGTACTGCGGCGACCCCTTGAGGTTGTGCGTGTGGGATGCCGTTAACGCACGTTTTCCTGCATGGGGTCCTCCGGCGGACGTGAGAGGGTCAGGGCGTGCCGAGCACCCGGTCGACCAGCGTCTCCAGGTCCGACCCGGCGCGTCATACCCGAAGATCGCGCGCAGGTAGATCGCCGCCTCGGCGGTCGCCGGCCCCTGGCCGGCGCTCTGCGAGTTTCCAGAGTCGCTTCGGCGCGGAGATTTCGTTGACCAGCCAATGCCCCTGCACCGAAAGCGCGGGCGCCGGTTTCGGCCGTGTTCCTGGCCCCGGACTCCGGAAGATCCAGCCCGGATGCGCCTGCGGTGCGGGACGGACGGGCCGAGGTGCGCCCGCAACCGAACGACTTCACGACAACGCGCCGGGCGCGGGACGGACCCGCACCCGACGCCGATGGCTCAGCGCGAAGCCATCAACTCGTCGAACGACGCGAACCGCTGCGCGGTGTCGGTACCGCAGAAATCGCCTACCCAGCCGTCCTCGTCGTGGAAGAACCGGATCGCCACGAAATCCGGGCGGGTCCCCATGTCGAACCAGTGCGTGGTGTTGGCCGGCACGCTCAACAGATCACCCGCCTCGCACAGCACCGCGTACACCTTCGTCCCGATGTGCAGGTAGAAAACTCCGGCGCCACGGGCGAAGAACCGGTCCTCGTCATCGTCGTGGGTGTGCTCGGACAGGAACTTCTCCCGCGCCGCCCTGGCCTGCTGCGCCCACTCCGGATCATCGTCGCGCGGGGCCATCACCGCCGCGTCCACCTTGATGTAGCCCTCGGCGTCGATGACCTCGGCGACCTCGGCGCGATAGGCCGCCAGCACGTCATCCGGAGACGCATCCGCGGGCAGCTCCTTGAGCTCCCAGCGCTGGAACCGCACCCCGAACTGCTTGAGGACATCGGCGATCTCGCCGGCTTCCTCGCTGCGCAACTCCACGGCGCCGGGATCGGTGTCCGGCCACACGGTCAGCAACGTCATGAAACCACCTCCTGGAATCCGTTCGTGGCCAAGGTGAACTGGAACAACCACTCCAAGCATTCCGTGCGGTGCCGGGCCTGCACCAGATCCCTTCCCCACACGTACAGGCCATGCCGCGCCACGATCACCGCGGGTGTCGCGGCGTTGAACCCCGCCTCGAACGCATCCCCCAGCACGCCCATGTCCTGACTGTTGGGCACCACCGGAATCCTCATCACGTCGTCATCACGGCGCCCGAGACCCTTGAGCATCTCCAGATCCCGCAGCACCACGCCACCGGGCCAGCGCTGGCCTGCCACCACCGCCGAGAGCATGTGCACATGCACCACCGCCCCCGCGCCGGCCACCGCCGCGATCCGCGCGTGCAACCCCGCCTCCGCCGAGGGCCGCTGCGCGGGATTGGGCTGATCGGGCACCGCAGCGCCGGAGGCGTCCACGACCACCACATCCGACGCGCTCAGCTCGCCCTTGTCCAGGCCGCTGGCGGTCACCGCAAGGCGAAGCGGATCCTGGCGCAACGTCACCGACAAGTTGCCGGAGGTGCCGCGCATCCAGCCCAGCCCGGCCAGCCGCGCCGACTCCGCGGCCAGCGCCGCCCCGGCCGGTTCCAGCCCGATGCTCACTCGATCACCCCGAGTTCGACCTGATCGAAACCGGACACCACCGGATGCGCCCCGAAATCGGCGTCGGCGAACGGTTCCCCGCCTCTCGCCACGCCCACGGTCTGCCAGCCCGCGGCCGCGGCGGCATCCAGTTCTGCGGGCACGTCCGAGAAGAACGCGATCTGGCCCGCATCTGCCCGCAGCCTTTGGGCGATCGCCGCGTAGGAGCCGCGCTCTCGTTTGGGCCCGGCGTTGACCGTGTCGAAGTGGTGCGCGAAAAGTCCCCGCAGATCGCCTGAAGTCGTGTTGGAAAACGACGCGATCTGCCCGGCCACCGAACCCGAGGAGAACACCGCCAGCCCCAGCTCCCGCGCCCGCCACGAACGCAACGCCGGCACCACATCCTGGAAGTAGTCGGTGGTCAGCTCCCCACGGGCGTACCCGTCGGCCCAGATCAACCCCTGCAACGTCTTCAACGGGGTGGCCTTGCGGTCGGCGTCCATCCAGCCGTGCAGGACCGCCACCACCTCGCCTGTGGTGGCCTGCGTTCCCAGCCCGGCCTCGGCCCTGACCTGCGCCACCGCCTCGGCCACCACAGGATCGTCGAGGTGCTTGTCGATCCACGGCCCCAGCCGCGGCCGCGCGTAGTCGTAAAGCACCACGTGCACCTGGCTGGTGGCGGTCAACGTCCCCTCGATATCCAGCACGACCCAGCGGGCCGCGACACGCACGCTCACGGTGCCGTCCCCTGTTCCTCGTTCCAGTACTCGTGCACCCGGTCCGGCCCGAACGCGCCCCGGTCGGTGACCACCGTGGTCACGAACCGCGGGTCGGTGACGTCGAAGGCCGGGTACAGGCCCCGCACCCGCTCGCTTGCGCTGCGCCGCCCCAAGGTGTGCAGCACCTCATCGCCGTCACGGAACTCGATCGGCACATCGGCGCCGGTGGCCGAAGCGGGATCCGGGGCGTGGCACAACGCGTGGAAGGGCACGCCGAAGGCGTGTGCGGCCACCGCCAGCTGCAACGTGCCCACCTTGTTGATCACGTGACCGTCCATGGTGACCCGGTCGCTGGCGGTCACCAGCGCATCGATCTGGCCCGCCCGCATCAACGACGCCGGCATGCCGTCGGTGACCACCGTGGTGTCCACGCCCATCTCCGCCAGCGTCTCGGCGGTCAACCGCGCGCCCTGCAGGTACGGGCGGGTCTCGGTGCACACGAATGACAAGTGCTTGCCCAGTTCCAACGCCGCCTCGACAAGCCCGACCAGGTACAGATCCCCCCAGCAGTGCGTCAGGATTCGTGGCTGCTCCGGAAGCAGCGCCGCACCGGCGCGGCCCATCGCGGCGCTGCGTTGCCGGTAGTCGGCATCCCCGGCCCGCGCGCCGGCCAGTGCCGCCGCCGCCACATCGTCGCCGCCGGCGGCCACCGCCGCCATGACCCACTCCACGGCCTTGCGCGGCTGGTCGTTGGTCGGCCGGGTGGCGATCAACCGCTCACCGGCGCCCCGCAGGTGCTTGCGAGCGGTGTCCGGATCCCGGTCGGCGACCTCGCGCGCGGCCAGCACCATGCCCCACAGCACCGCGAAGTACGGCCCAGAGGACTGGGTCACCATGTCCTCGATCGCCCCGGCGACCTCCTCGACCGTGCGGGCATGCACCCACCGGCGCTCGAACGGGAACACACGGCGATCCAGCAGGTGCACCCCGTCCTCGGCCAGCCGCACGCTGTCGGCCAGCGTCGGCAACCCCGGATGCGCGGCAGGTGGCGGCATCGAACTCCCCGGCATTCTCGGCGTACGGGAACTGAAATCTTTACCCAGGGTATCGATTCCGGACCCAGTGCTGGCAAGGCCTCCACATCGCGGGCAGCGCCCCGCCGCCCCGCGGGGTTTGTGAGGGTGCCGGTATCGGCCATGATCGGATGGTGCGTGCTCCGGCGACACCGGGACCGCAAGCGCAGCCGCACCCCATTCCGGGACTTCACCCCAAGGCCGCGCCGAGGCCGACTCGAGCCACCACTTCCGAGCCCGAGCCGCTCTGGCGCGCACCCGGCCCCCGCTAAGGGCGCGAGATCCTGGAGGTCGACCGTTGATCGACTCCCGACCCACCCGGTCCATCACCCACCTACTGGTAGTGCGGCGCGGTGTTCCGCAATGCCGTCGGTGATGACCTGGAGGGTGTCGGTTTAGGTTTTCCTCCCGGCGGCGTTCAGCCTTCCAGAGCGGTCCCCGGGGGACCGGAAACCTCCCGGCATCGTGCTCACGATCCGCCACATCACCGACCGCGAAGCCAAAAACGTTCGCCACCGGCCAAACACCGCCGGTGTGTCCACAGTGGCCGGATCTACCAGGCTTCGAAGGCGGCAGGGCCGAGCCCGTCAACGACAGTGGCCTTGGCACCGGCGCAGGATGCAGGTCTGCGCCAGTGCCAAGGCCACTGCCTGCGCACTGCCTACCGCCGCTTCTTCGGCGGATCCTTGCGGAGCAGATCGGGACCGATGATCCGGCGCACCACTCGGCGCACCAGGCTGCGCTTCTTCACCGGCGCGGCCGGAGTCGACGCCGCCGGCGTGACCGGCTTGATCCGCTCGGTCGGCGCCGCTACCTGCGGCTGCGGGCCCGTCAACCCCGCATCCGGGGGCGGCGCTTCGGGGTGGAGGCGCTTGGCGAACTCGGGCTGCTCATCGCGGATCGCGGGAATGTAGGGCTGGGTCACTTCCACCCGCGCCGGGCTGGCCGCCGGCGGTGGCGGGGCTGGCGGACGGGTCGGCACGACCGCCTCGTCGAGGGGGAGTTGGCCTGCGAAGCGGGTAGTGGGCGGCCCCGGGTTCGGTGGCGGCTGCTGCGCTTCCGATGGGACCACGGGCTGGAACCACGGTCGAGCAAGGTCGTCTTGAATAGTCATCCGTATCGACTCTGCGGGGGCAAAATGGCCAATGTCACCGGATTTGGGGCTTCCCGCACCGGCGGATCAGACCCTACCGGTAACGGACAGATAAAGCACACCCCCGTGTTCCCGAGCTCTCGTCGCATGATCACTCCGAGTGCTGGCGCGGGCATCCGGTGTAATCAAGATCCGGAGAGCAATGGGCGAAACCCGAACCGCCGACATGGTCCGGACCCGGCCCTGCGTCGAATCAGGGGCGCCTGTCGCCGAATGCGGACTTCGACGGCCCGTCGGCCATCGTGACCTGCCGCAACTGCCCGAACTCCGCCGCCAGCGTGCCCGCCGTCCAATGCGCGTTGAGCCCACTGGGGTTGGGCAGCACCCACACTTTGGTGTCCTCGATCCGCCGGTCCTGCGGCCCCACCGTCGCCCGGCGCTCACCGAAGGCCACCCGGTAGGCCGTGATCCCCACCACGGCAACCCACGCGGGCCGAAACCGCCGCACCTTCTCGACCAATACCTGCCCACCGGCCCGCAACTCGTCATCGGAGAGCTCGGCGGCCCGCGCACTGGCCCGTGCCACGACGTTGGTGATGCCCAACCCGAAATCCAGCAGCTCAGCCTGCTCGTGCGGGTGCAGCAGGCGCGGGGTGAACCCGGCGGCATGCAGCGCGGGCCAGAACCTGTTGCCCGGCCGCGCGAAATGGAACCCCGTGGCCCCCGACCACAACCCCGGATTGATCCCGCAGAACAACACCCGCAAACCGGGCGAGAGGACGTCGGGAATCCTCGCCCCCTCCGCCGCGGCCAACTCCTGCGCACTGGGCCGGTTTCCCGTCAACTCCCACCTCCGGTTCCCGCTACCGGCAACGGACCTTGCCCGGAGACCACCGAGCCCCGAACCGGATCCGCGACGGACACGAAAAATAACCTGGACCTAACTGGAGATTCTACGGTCGTCGGCGTGACCGGGATCCGGTGACCGGCACCGAGGGTAACCACGTCGTCTCGGCACTGGCGAAATCAAAGGTGCGCGGGGCCCGGTCAGGGCCTCGCTGCTCGAAGGGGCCGTGTCCGGAGACCTATTGGGAAGAACGACCGCTGGAAACAGCTCAGGGCCCCGAGACGGCCGACGCTCCCGAGGGTGCTTGAGGCGTGGCGGACTGCCGCGGCCTCTCGTGTCGGTCCCGGAGTGGGACGAGCCGAACCAGATCAGAAAACTCGTCCCACGGGGTCCGCGAAGGGCCTTGATCAGGTGCCGACGTAGGCCGCGAGGTGCTCGCCGGTCAGGGTGGAGCGGGCGGCGACGAGGTCAGCGGGCGTGCCCTCGAAGACGATCCGGCCGCCGTCGTGCCCGGCGCCCGGGCCGAGGTCGATGATCCAGTCGGCGTGGGCCATGACCGCCTGGTGGTGCTCGATGACGATGACCGACTTGCCGGAGTCGACGAGCCGGTCGAGCAGGCCCAGCAACTGCTCGACATCGGCGAGGTGCAGGCCGGTGGTCGGCTCGTCGAGCACGTAGACGCCGCCCTTCTCAGCCATCTGGACGGCCAGCTTGAGCCGCTGCCGCTCGCCGCCGGACAGCGTGGTGAGCGGCTGGCCGAGGCTGAGGTAGCCGAGCCCGACGTCGGCGAGCCGGCCGAGGATGCGGTGCGCGGCCGGCGTGCGCGCCTCGCCTGCGCCGAAGAACTCCTCGGCCTCGGTCACCGACATCGCGAGCACCTCGCTGATGTCGAGGCCGCCGAGGTGGTGGTCCAGCACCGATGCCTCGAACCGCTTGCCCTCACATTCCTCGCAGGTCGTGGTGACGCCGGTCATCATCGTCAGGTCGGTGTGGATGACGCCGGCGCCGTTGCAGTTGGGGCAGGCGCCCGCGGAGTTGGCGCTGAACAGCGCCGGCTTCACGCCGTTGGCCTTCGCGAAGGCCTTGCGGATCGGGTCGAGCAGTCCGGTGTAGGTCGCCGGGTTGCTGCGCCGCGAGCCGCGGATCGCGGCCTGGTCGATCGACACCACACCCGAGTCGGCGGGGACCGATCCGTGCACGAGCGAGCTCTTGCCAGAACCGGCGACCCCGGTGACGACGGCAAGCACCCCGAGCGGGATGTCGACGTCGACCTTGCGCAGGTTGTGCGTCGTCGCGCCACGGATCTCCAGCATGCCGGTGGGGGTGCGCACCGTCTCCTTGAGGGCGGCCCGGTCGTCGAAATGGCGGCCGGTGATGGTGCCGCTGGCCCGCAGCCCCTCGACAGGGCCCTCGAAACAGACGGTGCCGCCCGCCGTGCCAGCGCCGGGGCCCAGGTCGACGACGTGGTCGGCGATCGCGATCGTCTCCGGCTCGTGCTCCACGACCAGCACCGTGTTGCCCTTGTCCCGCAGCCGCAGCAGCAGGTCGTTCATCCGCTGGATGTCATGGGGGTGCAAGCCCGTGGTGGGCTCGTCGAAGACGTAGGTGGCGTCGGTCAGCGAGGAACCGAGGTGGCGGATCATCTTGGTGCGCTGCGCCTCGCCGCCCGACAGCGTGCCCGACGGCCGGTCGAGAGAAAGGTAACCCAGCCCGATCTCCACGAACGACTCAAGTGTGTGGTGCAGCGCGGCCAGCAGCGGCGCCACCGACGGCTCGTCCAGGCCGCGGACCCATTCGGCCAGGTCGCTGATCTGCATCGCGCAGGCGTCGGCGATGTTGATCCCCTTGATCTTCGACGACCTGGCCGCCTCGCTGAGCCGGGTGCCATCGCACTCAGGGCAGTCGGTGAACGTCACCGCCCGCTCCACGAACGCCCGGATATGCGGTTGCAGCGCCTCCTTGTCCTTGGACAGAAACGACTTCTGGACCTTCGGGATCAGCCCCTCGTAGGTGAGGTTCACGCCCTCGACCTTCACCTTGGTCGGCTCCCGGTAGAGGAAATCCTGCATCTCCTTCTTGGTGTACTTGCGGATCGGCTTGTCCGGGTCGAGGAAGCCCGACTCGGCGTAGACCCGCACTGTCCACCAGCTGTCCGACTTCCAGCCGGGGATGGTGAACGCGCCCTCGGCGATCGACTTGGAGTCGTCGTAGAGCTGGGTGAGGTCGATATCGGAGACCGTGCCCCGGCCTTCACAGCGCGGACACATGCCGCCGGTGCGGGTGAAGGTCTGCCGCACGGTCTTGCCGGCACCGCGTTCGACCGTGATCGCACCGCTTGCTCGGACCGAGGGGACGTTGAAGGAGAACGCGTTGGGCGAGCCGATGTGCGGCCTGCCGAGTCGGCTGAAGAGGATGCGCAGCATCGCGTTGGCGTCGGTGGCGGTGCCGACCGTGGAGCGGGCGTCGGCCCCCATCCGCTGCTGGTCGACGATGATCGCGGTGGTCAGCCCTTCGAGTACGTCGACTTCGGGCCGCGGCAGCGTCGGCATGAAGCCCTGCACGAAAGCGCTGTAAGTCTCGTTGATCAGCCGCTGCGACTCCGCGGCGATCGTGGCGAACACCAGAGAGCTCTTGCCCGAGCCGGAGACGCCGGTGAACACCGTCAGCCGGCGCTTGGGGATCTCAATGCTGACGTCCTTGAGGTTGTTCTCGCGCGCGCCGTGCACGCGGATCAGATCGTGGCTGTCGGCAACGTGCAGCGCAGGCGACTGCGTGTTCGTCCTCGTGGCCATGCTTATCGTGTCTCCATCTATTTGGCGGGACCCGTCTTCGCGGTCTCCGTCGGCGTCGCCTGGCTCGATCTAGCTTCGAGCGCTACGTCTGTTTCTCCTTGGTCGGCGCGGTCGCCGGCAACGGTCTGCTGTCGGTCGCGCATCAGCTCGCGGCCTCTCGTTCACCGCGCGCCGAGCCCTGCGCGTGGAGTGACCCGATGCTCGGTGTCGCGACGACGCTGCGCGCGGCAGCCGGGCTCGGGCGCTCACCGGTCGTCACGGCAACTCGGCGACGTTGCCATCGGGGTCGGTGCCGGCGGCCACCGGCACCGTGCGCGGGCTCGGTCACGGTGCCGTCTGTGCAGGTCATGACCGAGATCGCCGGACGGCTCAGCCCCGCTGCTGAATGCGGATCAGGTTGCCCGAGGGGTCGCGGACGGCGCAGTCGCGAACCCCGTACGGCTGCTCGGTCGGTTCCTGGACGACCTCGACGTCGCTGGCTTGCAGCCGCTCGAAGGTGCCGTCGAGGTCCTTGGTGGCCAGGAGGATGGCGCCGTAGGTTCCCTTGGCCATCATCTCGGTGATGGTGCGGCGCTCGTCGTCGGTGATGCCCGGGTCGGCCCCGGGCGGTGTCAGGACGATGGAGGTGCCGGGCTGGTCGGCGGGGCCGACCGTGATCCAGCGCATCCCGGCGTATCCGACGTCCATGCGGACCTCGAAGCCGAGGGTGTCGCGATAGAAAGCCAGGGCGGCGTCCGGGTCGTTGTGCGGGAGGAAGCTCGCGTAAATGGTGATGTCCATGCTGGTCAGGCTAGTTGCGGCTCCGTGACCCGCGCTTCTCGATTCCTGACCGGTCTGGTCACCTGTTTGGCCACGCACGAGGGCAACCCGGCCGTCGCGCGCGCCGCGTGGCGCCGGTAGGTGCTGGGCGGCATACCGACCAGGTCGGTGAAGCGAGTGCTGAAGGTGCCCAGCGACGCGCAGCCGACCGCGAAACAGACCTCGGTGACGCTGAGGTCGCCACGACGCAGCAGCGCCATCGCGCGCTCGATGCGCCGCGTCATCAGATAGGCGTAGGGCGACTCGCCGTAGGCGAGCCGGAACTGGCGGCTGAGGTGCCCGGCCGACATGTTCACGCCGCGGGCGAGCGCCTCGACATCCAGCGGCTGCGCGTATTCGCGGTCGATCCGGTCGCGGACGCGGCGCAGCCGCGCGAGGTCGCGCAGGCGTTCTGCCGCAGCGGGTCTGGTCACCTGCGGGATCGTGCCACGTCGCGCCGCAGTTGCCCAGTGTCGGAATTGCCCAGTGCCGCAGTTGCCCAGTGTCGTTGGCATCCCGCCCCGCGCAGATCGCGCTTGTTCGCATCGCGTGCGTCGAGGCGGTCATTCCGGGCCGCTGAATCGTGAATGCGGCCTGGGCGAGGCCGCGAGCGGAATGGACACAGTTTGGTAACCGGCGAGGAATACCGGTGACATCAAGAGCAACCAGGATCCATGCTACTGGATACAGATTGCGCTGACGTGCTCAAACACCTAGCGAGGTCCCGTGCTTCTTCGATTGCGCAGTGCGACCGCCGCCGCGGCCGCGCTTCTACTCGCCACAGTGGCCGGATGCAGCAGTGCCGGGAACACGACGTCACCACCGGCCGAAGTCGCCGCACCGGCCGGGCTGGTCGACAGCGGTTCGCTGACCTACGGCACCGCCGCCACGTTCCCGCCGTTCGAGTTCAAGGGTGATGGCGGCAAGCCCACCGGATTCGACATCGAAATGGCCCAAGCCCTCGCCGGGTACATGGGATTGAAACCCGAGCCCATGGATGTCGACTTCGACGGGCTGATCCCGGCCTTGCAGGGCAAACGAGTCGACATCATCAACTCCGCCATGTACATGACGCCGCAACGCCAGCAGCAGGTGGACTTCATCCCGTACCTGGTGATCGGCGAATCGATGCTCGTGCCCAAGGGCAACCCGAAGGGCATCACCCGCATCCCCGATGACCTCAGCGGCAAGACGGTCGCGGTCACCCGCGGCGCCATCGGCGAGACCTACATGAACGAGTTCAACGCGGACCTGACCAAGCGTGGGCTGCCGCCGATGACGATCATGGCGCTGCCCAGCAACCAGGACGCGCTGCTGGCCGTTCGCAGCGGCCGGGCGGACACCTTCGACACCTCCACGCCCGGTGCCGCCTACACCCTCGCCCAGACCAAGGGAGAGTTCGCGATCGCCGGTACGTTCAAGGTGGGCACGAAGATCGGCATCGCGGTCCGCAAGGGCGATACGAACACCGCGAATGCGATCAAGGCCGCCTTGGACAAGTTCGTCGCCTCCGGCAAATACCAGGAACTGCTCGCCAAATACGACCTGCCGCCCGAGGTGAACTACTTCGCCGGAACCGCCCCCCAGCCGTCGCCGACCACGGGGGCGGGCAACTGACATGGGATTCCTGGAGAAGGTCTTCTCGACGGACTTCCTGGCCGCATCGGGACTGACGTTCGCGCTGACGATCGTGTCCATGCTGCTCGGCGTCGCCGGCGGGCTGGTCCTCGCGCTGGCCAAGGCCAGTCCGGTGCCGCCGCTGCGCTGGGTGGTCGACGGCTACATCTGGGTCTTCCGCGGTACGCCGGTGCTGCTTCAGCTGATCTTCGTGTTCAACGTCCTTCCGCTGTGGGGCTTGAACTTCAGCCCGTTCACCTGCGCCGTGGTGGCGTTGAGCCTCAACGAGGCCGCCTACATGGCCGAGATCGTGCGCGGCGGCCTGCTCGGCGTGGACCGGGGCCAGCGAACCGCCGCCCGCATGTTGGGGATGAGCGAGGCCAAGATCACGCGCTGGGTGGTGCTGCCGCAGGCGGCCCGCCTGATCCTGCCGCCCACCGGCAACCAGTTCATCGGGATGCTCAAGACATCCGCGCTGGCCTCGGTGGTCAGCGTGCAGGACCTGCTGCTGACCGCGCAGCGCCAAGCCGCGGCCGACTTCGACTACGTCTCGGCGCTCGGCGCGGCCGCGGCGCATTACCTGGTGCTGACCACGGTGTTCACCTTCGCGGCCGCGACGCTGGAACGGCGGCTGGACATCACCCGGCGGGCCGCCGCCCGCCGCAGAACCCCTGTTGGCGCTACTGCGGTGGTGAACGCGACATGAGCAAAGTAGACGCGGTTTCCGCAGGTGGCCCGGTCGGCTCGACCGAGTCCGCCGACGTGGTGGTCGCGGCCGAGACCATCACACGCTCCTACCACGGCACACCCGTCGTATCCGAGGTGAGCATCTCGGTGCGGCAAGGGCAGACGGTCGCGCTCCTCGGCCCGTCGGGGGCCGGGAAGTCGACCTTGCTGCGCTGTCTGGCCGGGCTCGAACCGGTGCAGAGCGGGACGGTGCGCTTCCGCGGCGAAACGATGTCGCTGCCCGACGCCCCGCCGCGGGCCTTCGGCGGCCGGATCGGGATGGTTTTCCAGCAGTTCAACCTGTTCCCGCATCTGTCCGCTGTGGACAACGTCGCGCTCGCGCCGATGAAGGTGCGTGGGGTGGCCAAGTCCGCGGCCCGTGCCGCGGCGCGGGAACTGCTGGAACGCGTCGGTTTGGGTGAGCACTGCGAGCACTTCCCCTTCGAGCTCTCCGGTGGGCAGCAGCAGCGAGTGGCGATCGCCCGGGCGCTGGGGATGTCGCCGGAGCTGATGCTCTTCGACGAGCCGACCTCGGCGCTGGACCCGGAGTTCACCCGCGAGGTTCTGGCCGTCATGCGCGATCTCGCCGCGGCGGGCATGACGATCGTCGTCGTCACCCACGAAATGGGATTCGCCCGGCGCAGCGCCGATCGCGTGGTGTTCATGGACGCCGGCCGGCTGGTCGAAGAAGGCCCGGCCGACACGGTGTTCACCAACCCCGACCACGAACGCACCCGCGCGTTCCTCGACCAGGTCCTGGGCGGGTGAGGCCGGTGGGCGAGAACCCAGCGGCGATGGCCACCCGGTTCACCATTCCGATCAGCCTGCGCAAACAGGACTGGGCCTACCAGCAGCTGCGGCAGTGGATCCTGGCCGGCACGCTCGAACCAGGCGAGCAGCTCTCGCAGGAACGGCTGGCCACCGAGCTTGGCATCAGCCGGGTTCCACTGCGCCACGCACTGTCTAGGCTGGCCAGCGAGGGCCTGGTCGTGGACCGGCCGCATCAGCGGTGGACGGTCGCCGAGGTGTCGCTGAACGACGCCGCGGACGTCTACCACGGGCGTGCCGCGCTGGAGGCGATGTTGGCCGAGGCGGCGGCGCGGACCGTCGCCGAAGTCAGCGGGGACGTCTCGGCGCTCGAAGAGATCGAGGCGTTGCTGGCCGAACAGCGACAGGCCGCCGCAGCGGGTGACCGGGCCCGGGTCAGCGTCCTGGACCGCCGCTTCCACGGCGCGATCTACGCGTTGGCGGGGATGCCGGCTTCGACGGTCGCGCTCGAACAACTCCGCACCAAGAGCGACCGCTACGTCGCGCTCTATCTGGCCGACGTGGACCGGGTCCAGAACTCCTTGGCCGAGCACACGGCCATGATGGCGGCTCTGCGCAGCGGCGACGCCGCGACATTCGCCGATCTGACCAGGGCTCACGTGCTCGGCGGGCTTGAGGTGCTCGCCCATCTGCTGTCCGGCCCGGCGCATTCCGACCGAAGCAGAGATCAACAGTGAGGAATTCGTTTCACATGTCCGGTTTACCCGAAGCCATCAACCGCCTGGCGATGCCCGAGCTCGCCGACCAGATCGGCGTTTCGCTGCGCGACGCCGAGCGGGAGCTGGAGAACGCACCCGGCCCGGACGGCCTGCTGGATGCCACCTACGCCGATACGCACCGGTTCCCGCCGCCGGAGTGGGCGCTGCCGACATTCAGCGCGGCCGCCGGCGGGGACGGCATGACCTACACCCCCTACCGGGGTGATCGAGGCGTCCGGGAATCGGTGGCGCACAACGTCTCCACTGCGCTGGGCATCCCGACGACCGGCGCCGCCGAGGTGATCCTGACTCCCGGCACCCAGGGAGCGCTGTTCACCGCGCTGGCCTCCCTCATCTCGCCCGGCGACCTGGTCCTGCTGCCCGACCCGGACTACCTGTCGACCGAGCGCATGCTGCGCTACTTCGGTGCGCGGGTGCTGCGGATCCCGATGCTGTGGCCGCAGTCCCCGGCGGGTCACGGCCGCCCACGGCCGGCCCTGGACCTGCAGGCGCTGGAGGACGCCGCGAAGCAGCGGCCGCGGTTACTGGTCTTCTCCCACCCCAACAACCCGACCGGTGCGATCTACGGCGCGGACACCATCGACGCCATCTCCGAGCTGGCGCAGCGTTACGACTTCCACGTCATCGCCGACGAGCTGTACTCGCGGCTGGTTTACGACGGCGAGGAGTTCTTCCACCTGGCCGCCAAAGACGGGATGGCGCAGCGCACCGTCACGCTGCTCGGCCCGTCGAAGACCGAGTCGCTGTCGGGCTACCGGCTGGGCGTTGCGGTGGCACCGGCGAAACTGGTCGAGGCCATGGAGGACGTGCAGTCCTGCACCGCCCTGCGGGCCCCGTCCTACGCCCAGCACCTGCTCGGCCGCTGGATCGGCGACGACGGCGAGTTCGTCGGCCAGCGGATCAAGGAATACGAAGCATTGCGCAACACCACCGTGGCGAAGATCAACGCCTCCTCGGTGATGCGGGTGCGGCCCAGCTTCGGCACGGCCTACGTGTTCCCGGAGGTGCTCACCGGCGCCTGCGACCAGGATGTCGCGCTGACGCTGAAAAAGGACGCCGGAGTGGTGGTCAACCCCGGCTACCAGTTCGGTCCCGCCGGGTCCGGGCACATGCGGCTGTGCTTCGCGCAGGACGAGGCCGTGTGGGACGCCGCGCTGGACCGCATCCTCGACGTCGTCGCGCGCGTGGCACCGCGGCCGTGACACCGGCGGAGTCCACCGCGCCCGCGGTGATCGGAGCCTGGTATGCGGTGGTGCGCCTGCCCCTGCGCGTCCGGCTCCGGCACAGCACCGCCGATGTCGGTGAGTTGCAGGAAGTGGTCTTCCAGGTGCGCCTCGCCGACGGCAGCACCGGCTGGGCCGAGATGCGCGGCAACGGCGCCTACGCCACCGGCTGCGACACGACGTCCATCACCGCCGCGCTGGCCGCGCTACCGGCCGCCGGCGACCCGCGGTGGGCGGACGTGGCCGGCCTGACCACGGCGCTGACCGGGCGTTGCCGGCTCGCGGCAGCGGGATTGGACATCGCGTGGCGCGACGCGCGGGCCCGATCCGAAGGGCGTCGGCTGTGCGCATCGCTGTCCGGAGACACAGAACTGCCCGATCGGTTACCCACGCACGCCGCGATCGGCTTCTGCGCTCCGCAAGAAGCACACGCCCAGGCCGTCGCCGCGGCCGAGGCGGGCTTCAGCCGGATCAAGATCCGGGTGGGCTGCGACCTCGACCGCGAACGCCTGCGCACGATTCGCCGCGCTGCGGACCGCGTCGCGGGCGACGGCGCGGTCGCCCTGGCCGCCGACGCCAACGGCGCCTGGGACGCCGCCGAGGCGATCGAGGCGACGGCCTGGCTCGCCGACTGCGGAGTCGCGTGGTTGGAGCAACCCGTCGCGCCCGGCGACATCGGCGAACTCGCCAGGGTGCGGGCCGCGGCGAGGGTGCCGATCTGGGCTGACGAGTCCGCTCGCGACGAGGCATCCGTCGCCGCGCTGGCCGCCGCCGACGCGGTCGACGGAGTCCATTTGAAGCTGGAGAAGACCGGCACGGTCACCGCGCTGGCCGCCGCGATCACCCGGGCCCGCGCAACGGGATTGCAGGTGGGTCTTGGCCAGATGGACTGCGGCCGGCTCGGCTGCGCCGCCACTGCGCACCTGGCAGCGGGCCTTCGGGTCCAGGTCGCCGAACTGTGGGGGTGCGCGAACGTCGCGCGCGACATCACCGCAGGACTGCAACTGCAAGGCGGGTCCGTGCTCCTCCCGCCCGGTCCCGGCCTGGGAACCCAGCCGCTGCCCCCGCCCGAGATGACGCCGGTCGGCACGCCGTTGGCCGTCCCCGCCTGATCCCACGCACCACCGGAAGGACCCACGACATGACCACGACCGCCGAGAACCCCACCACGGCCGCGACATCGGTCAACGGCGTCCTGGAACTGCTGAGCGCCCTGGTCGCCTGCGATTCGACGACACCCACCGGGGAAGAGCGCACCAGCGCCCAGGTGCTCGCCGGCTACCTCGACGCCGCCGGATTCGCCGTCGACATCGACGAACTCGGGCCCGGCCGGGTCAACCTGCTCGCGCGCCGCCGGTTCGCCGAACACGGCCCGAAGCTGATGGTCAACTCCCACCTGGACGTCGTTCCGGCAGGGCCGGGCTGGACCAGCGAACCGTTCGAACCCACTGTGCGCGACGGGAAACTCTACGGCCGCGGAGCGGCAGACGCCAAAGGAGCACTGGCCGCGATGGCCTGCGCCGCGGCGGAGTTGGTCGCCGCTGAAGGCGGTGCGCCGCTGATCGGCGAACTCGTCTACACCGCCGTGTCCGACGAGGAGGGTGGCTCCACCGGTGCTCGCCACCTGCTCTCGGAACTGGCGCAGGCCGACGACCTGCCGGATGCCGTCATCATCGGTGAGCCCACCGGCATGCGGCCGCTGACCGCCCACAAAGGATCGATCCGCCCGGTGATCGAAGTGGTCGGGGTCGCAGCGCACGCGGCCACGCCCAAGCAGGGCGTCAACGCCGTCAACGCCGCCGGTGCGGTGCTCGCCGCGCTCGACGGCTACAGCCAGGGGCTGGAAGCCATCCGGCACCCCTTGCTCGGCTCGCCCACCTGCACCCCCGTGCTGATCGGCGGGGGAGAGGCGCCGAACGCGGTGCCCGAACCGCTGCCGCATCACCCTCGACCGACGCATGCTGCCCGGTGAGGATCCCGGCGAGGTGCTGGCCGGTATCGACGCCGTGTTGCGGGACTTCAACGCCGCCGGCACCGGGGCGCGGGCTCGGATCGCGGAATGCGCGCCCAGCACGGGTGGGCCGTCGGAAACACCGACCGACGCGCCGTTCGTGCGAGCCTGCCGCGAAGCGCTGGTGGCGGCCGGAGCGGACGGGGAGCCGGGAGGGCTGACGGTCAACTGCGACATGACACACTTCCGCTCCGCCGGGGTCCCCGCGCTGGTGTGCGGGCCGGGACTGCTGGAGGTCATGCACGCCGTCGACGAGTACATCGCGGTCGGTGAACTCCGCGCGGCAGTGGGGAAATACCGTGGAGTTTTCACGCACCTGCTTTCGCCGGGGAGCACCTGGTGGCAGTGAGGATCGCGCTGGGGCAAGCCGAAGCCGCCGCGGGCAAGATCGCCGACAACCTGCTGCGGGCAGCCGGACTCGCCGATGCGGCGGGCGCGGCCGGGGCGCGGATGCTCGTGCTGCCGGAATTGTTCGCCTGCGGTTACGACCCCGCCGCGATCGCCTCCGACGCCGACTCATGGGTGCTGCCGCTGCCACCTGCCGGACGAGCGCCGGACGATAGTTCGCCGCTGGCACCGCTGACGCAGGCGTGCTCGCGCGAGGGAATCGCGGTGCTGCTGGGAGCGGCAGTGCCCGGGCTCCCTGGCGGGCGTCCGTACAACTCGGTCGTCGCCATCGACACCCGAGGACGCGTGCGCGGCAGCTACGCCAAGGCCCACCTGTGGGGCCCGGAGCAGCAGGCCTTCGCACCCGGCGACGCGCTGGTGGTCGCCGAACTCGGCGGCCTCGCATTCGGCGTCGGCATCTGCTACGACGCGGGTTTCCCGGAGTTCGGCCGGGCATACGCCCGGGCCGGCGCCGACGCCCTCGTCTTCAGCTCGGCTTTCGCCGCCGGAGCAACACAACCCCGCTACCGCATCTACCACCCGGCGCGCGCCGTGGAGAACACCGTCTACACGGTCGTGGCCAACGCCATCGGCGAGGTGGCCGGTGAACGCTACTTCGGGTGCAGCGGAGCCTGGGGCCCCACCGGCGACCAGCTGACCACAACCGGAGCCGAACCCGGAATCACCGCCGTCGACATCGACCCGCTGGCGATCGCCGCTGCCCGAAAAAGGTTGCCGTACCTGGCCGAGCTGCGTACCGATCTGCTGCCGGCCCGACCTACCGCGAGTCCACATCGGATCATCCTGGACGCCTGATCGCCATACGACCCTGGAAAGGCGAGGACATGCCCCCGATTTTCACCGCCGAGGAATACCACGCCCGCGTGAGCACGCTCCGCAAGGCGCTGCGGGAACACGAACTCGACGCCGCCGTGGTCCACACCCCGGAGAACGTCTGCTACCTCAGCGGTCACGCAACCCCCGGCTACTACACCTACCAGTGCCTGGTCGTGACGGCGGCCGGTGACGTCGCGGTGCTCAGCCGCGAAACGGAAACCGTCAACGCCGGGGAAACCACCCACCTGGAACACATCGTCGGTTATCCCGACACCGCCGACCCGGTGCAGGCCACCGTCGACCTGCTCGCGGAGATGGCGCCCAACGCCCGCGCCGTCGGTGTCGAGGCCCGGTCCTGGTTCTTCCCACCGGCGCTTTTCGCGCAGCTGACCGGCAAGCTCGAAGCCACCGGCGCACGCATCGTGCACGTCGACGACACCCTGGCCGGACAACGGTTGATCAAGTCCGCGGCAGAGATCGAGCAGATCCGCGCCGCCGCTGCCAGCACGAACGCGGGCATGGCCGCAGCCGCGCGGGCCGCGGTGCCCGGAGCCAGCGAGCGCGAAGTCGCGGCCGCGGCGTTCAGCGGGCTGATCAAGACCGGCTCGGAGTACTTCGGCATGGAGCCGTTCGTGGCCTCCGGGCCGCGAGCCGGAACGATCCACGCGAGCTGGAGCGACCGGGTGATCGGCGCGAACGAGCCGGTCTTGCTGGAAATGTCGGCGACCGTCGGCCGGTACAACGCGCCTCTCATGCACACCGTGTGGACCGGGGAACTATCCGGCCAAGCCGCGGCGATGGCCGGCGCGTGCGCCGATGCCCGGGCCGCGACACTGGCCGAAGTGCGTCCCGGTGGTTCGCCCGCCGCCGCGCACCAGATCTGCAAGGAGGTCATCGCCGAGGCCGCTCTGGCGCACACCTACCGCAAGCGCAGCGGCTACTCGGTCGGCATCGCCTTCGCCCCCGACTGGGGCGAAGGGCACATCTTGTCGTTGAAGGAGACCGAGGAGCGCACCTTCGAGCCCGGCATGGTCGTGCACGTCGTTCCGACGCTGCGGATCTCCGGAGTGGCCGGAATCGGCCTGTCGGCGACGGTGCTGGTGACCGAGGACGGGCACGAGGTGCTGACGTCCTGCCAGATCGGCCCGCAGCTGTGAGTGCGGCGACGATGCCCGAGGCCCCGGAACCGGCGGGTGACTACGCCACGGCCCGAGTGGCCGGTGGCCTGGTGTTCACCGCCGGCATGACCCCCAGGAACGGTTCTCGCCTGGTCGCCGCGGGGCGGCTGGGTGCGGATCTGGATCTCAAGCAGGGCAAGGAACTCGCCGCGCTCGCCGCGCAGCGGGCGATCGCCGCCGCCCACCACGCCGCGGAGAACGCGGGGGTCGGCCTGGCCGAAGCCGTGTCGCTGACCGTGTACCTGGCCACCACTGCGGACTTCACCGAACACACGGCGGTGGCCGACGGTGCCAGCGAGCGCGTCGCCGCGCACCTTGGCGGACCTCCCGCGGCACGTGCCGCGATCGGGGTGCACAGCCTGCCTTCCGGGGCACCGGTCGAAGTCTCCGCGATCTTCGCGGTCTCCGGCGATGTCGGTGAAAATCACCACGCTTGATTTCCACCGACATCGCACGCCGAGGGCGTGGTCAGGCGGATTCCCGGGCGCGGGTCGGTCATGTCAGTTCCTCCCACCCGGTGCTCTGGCTGGCGTTCCGTCCGAGGCGCAGCGCGGAGACGAGGAAGAAGACGCCGCCGAGCAGGGCGTAGCCGGCCACGTTGGCCAAAGAAGCTCCTGCGCTCGACGCCATGAGGAAGAACGACACGCCGGCCAGCACGGAGATGGCCCCGCTGGCGATCATCGCCCACTGTCCCCCCAGTCGGCGCCGCCGGATGGCCACGACGAGCTGCACAATGCCGGCCACGACGGCCCATGCCCCCCAGACTCGCAGGACGGCTGGGATGCCGGAGGTGAGGGCGACGGCGAGTCCGACGGCGGCGAGGGTGCTGATCGCGATGTTGACGTAGAGACCCGCGGCGGACCCGTTCGCGGACCCGCCGGCCACGTTGACCCGCGCGGAGCGGGCATCGACGACGGCGGCGGCCACGTCGAACACCGGGTACAGCACGAGCAGCGCCGCGGTCAGCAGGCTGATGCTCGACGCGGTCAGGAACAGCAGGACCGCCCAGACGAGGGCGAACCCGAAACGCACGAAGTAGAGCCGCCGAAGTGTCGCTGCGACACCGGTCGCAGCCGGGGTGGTGGTCATGCCAGATTCCCTTCATTCGAGGTGGATCAGTGCCCATGGGAAAGGAGGCTGCGTCGAGCCGAATGTGGAAGCGGTCTTCTCAAGCGCCCAGACAACCGTGAGCGCCGAGACAACCGTGAGAATGGAGTGCGCGTCCCTCTATGCCTGGTTGTCGGCCGCGGCGGCCGGGTGGGCTGTTGCGGTGAGTCTCGCGACCTGGTCGTCGGTCAACCGCAGGCGTGGCGGCCGCGACGTTCTCCTCGAGGTGGGCGAGCGAGGGCGAATTGCCCGCGCTGCTCCTCGACTCGCGGGTCCCCCAGGACCCTCGGCGCGTGGTGCGGGTGGTCGGCGTTCACGGGGTCAGGGCGGCGTCGAGGGCGATCGTGGTACCCGCCATCCCGCTGATCTCGAAGCCCCCGCCCGTGGCCGGCCCCAGGGTGACCTCGACCGAGACGCGCAGCAGGTCGCCCTGCCACCGGCAGGTCGCGTCTCGGCTCGACATGATGCCTCCAGGTAGAAAGACTGTTCTCTCTTGCAGCGCCGAGCTTGGCAGACATCGCCGGCGATTGCAAGACCGATCGTTCTTTCTGTTACGGTCGGTTCATGGCGACACCGATCCGCTCCGCGCCCGACAGCCCGAACAGCAGCTCGGGGAGGCAGGGGCGGTCCGAGGCCCGAGAACGGCTGTTGTCCACGGCCAGCGCGCTGTTCTACCGCGAGGGGATCCGGGCGGTCGGGGTCGAGCGGATCCTCGCCGAGGCCCCAGCCACGCGAGCGACGTTCTACCGGCACTTCCCCTCGAAAGAAGACCTCGTACTCGCCTACCTGCGCGGCGTCGACGCCCACATCCGCGCCGACGCGCAGGCCATCATCGAAGCCGCGCCGTCGCCGGCCGACGCGCTGCGCACGATCGGCACCGCCGTTGCCGACGACCTGGCCAAACCAGAGTTCCGCGGGTGTGCCTTTCTCAACGCCGCAAACGAGTACCCCGACCCCAACGACCCGGTGCGCCAAGTGGTCCTCGATCACCGAGCCTGGTACGTGACCACGCTCACGAAGCTGTTTGCGCAGGTCTTCGGGGACTCACCGCGGCGCGGCAAACCAGAGCACGCCGCACGGCACTTCGTCATGATGCGCGACGGCGCCGTGACCGGCGCCCACCTCGACGGCGTCGAGAGCGTCGGCGCCGCGTTCCACCGCGGCGTCGAGGGCCTGCTCACCCTCCTTCACTGAGCACCCGCACAGCATCGGGCCACGAAGCAACACAAAGCGGGTCGATATCCACCTCGATCGCACCGAAGAAGTTGATGTACTCGCTGTGCGCGGGCGAAATGTGCGCCAGAACCTCTTCCTCACGGGCCTTTTCGGTTGCTCAGGCGAAATCAGTTGGCGGGCTTGCCGAACCAGCGGGAGAGGTGGTCGTCCAGGTCCTGCTGATCGTCGCCGATCCAGGCGACGTGGCCGTCGGGGCGTAGCAGGACGCACGGAACATCCAGCACCGCAGTGGAATCCGCGAGGTAATCGACCCGGTCTGACCAGCCGCCGACGGTCAGGCGTTCGGTGCGGTCCAGCAGCAGGCCGCGGCCGCGATGCAGCAGACCGTAGAGGTGGCCCTGTTTCACGTCGATGTCGCGCAGGCGGCGGCCGAGCAGGTCGGGGCCTGCGCCGAAGTCGTAGCGGATACCGATCGCGGTGATCTTCTCGATCAGATAGCGGTTCACCTCGTCGAAGTCCATCAGTTCGGTGAGCAGCCTGCGCACGGCCTGCGGGCCCGGTTCGGTGGACAGCAGTTCCATCTGGGCGCGGGTGTTGTGCAGCACGTCCTCGGCGACCGGATGACGTTCGGCCTGGTAGGTGTCCAGCAGTGTTTCCGGTGCCCAGCCGCGGATCTGTGCGGCCAGTTTCCAGCCGAGGTTGAATGCGTCCCCAACGCCCAGGTTGAGGCCCTGGCCGCCGGTGGGTGGATGGACGTGTGCCGCATCGCCCGCCAGCAGCACCCGCCCGACCCGATAACGTTCGGCTAGCCGGGTGGCATCCCCGAAGCGGGACAACCAGCGCGGGGAGTGCACGCCGAAATCGGTTCCGGCGACGGTGCGCAGCTGTTGTTTGAAATCCTCGAGGGTGGGCGGTACCGCGCGATCGCTGACTCCCGCGACGGGGACTACGACGCGATAGACCCCTTCGCTGAAAGGCCTGAGACTGAAAATCTTGTTGGTCTCGTGGATTTCGGTCACCTTGGCGGCGATCTCCTCCTGCGGCACACCCACTTCCATCTCGCCCATCAACGTCTCGGTCCGCGAGGGCTCGCCGGGGAAGCCGACGCCGAGCAGTTTGCGCACCGTACTACGCCCGCCGTCACAGCCGACGAGATAGCGCGAACGCAGCTGTTCGCCGTCGGCCAGCTCGACGGTCACACCCTCGTCGTCCTGCTCGAAATCCGCCACCGCACATCCGCGCCGGACCTGCGCACCCAGTTGGATCGCATGCTCTTCGAGCAGGTGAACGATGACCGGCTGCGGGATGCCCAGCACATAGGCGTGCGCGGAATCCAGGCCCTTGGGCGCGGGTTTGGTGATGGCGGCAAAGAATCCACCGGCCGGACGCTTTCTTCCGCGTTCGAGAATGCGATCCAGCAGTCCGCGCATTGCCATCAGCTCGATACTGCGAATATGCAGACCGACTATGCGGACGAACGACACGGGCTCGGTTTCCTTCTCCAGAACGAGTACCCGCACATCGTGCAGCCGCAGTTCGGCGGCCAGCATCGCACCAGTCGGCCCGCACCCGGCAATGATCACGTCGAACATGAGGGGCGCGCGATCAGCGCCGGAGGCCGGCGTCCGGAGTCCGGGGCCCTCGCCCACGGTGAAGTCGCGCTCGACCGTATCGTTCGACGACGGCTCGGCGGTGAACTGCGGAGAGTCCATAGGTGTTGCCTTTCGGGAGTGCCTTGTTGTCGAGGCGCTCCCGGCGACACCTACGTCAATCGCCCGACCGTGACCGGAAGGGGCAGCACCCACAGCGATACAGCGTTCATGGGTCTCACCTCCTCGGGCGGTGTCACGGTCCACTGCAAGCTACAAGCCCGAGCATCACCCCGTCCAATCCTTTCCCAGCCACGTGATCACGACTCCAAAACGGGCCCGTGCGGTTGCAGGGCGAATCCGGCGTGGCGGCCCGGCTGGTCACGGCCGACGGTCTGACCCTGGCTGCCCCGAGGCGGACCGGATCTCGAAAGGCGCTGCCCTGATGAGGTTCGCTCGTGGCCACCACGCGAACTGGTCGTAGGCGAGCTTGACGACCAGCGCGATGACGACGCACAGCAAGACGATCCGAATGAATCGACTTCCGCGCTGGAGCGCGTAGTGGACGCCAAGTCGGGCACCCGTGAGGTTGCAAGCGGCCATACCGAGCCCGAGCAGCCACAGGACTCTGCCCTCCGCGGCCAACGCACACGCAAGATCCGCGTCCCCGAAACCTGGCCCTGGGCCCACCAACTCGCCACCTGCATCGAGCTCGGCCTCAACCTCGACCCCACCGGCTAACCCAGCCGCACCGACCCGGCGGCTTCGGCGGCGGCGACGCCTTCGCGGGTGTTCTCGCTGATCATGTCGCGCTGGAACTCCAGCACGGCGGCGAGGACGGAGACCATCATCTTGGTGCCGGGGACATCGGATGCGAGATCGATGCCGGCCAGCAGTCCGGACTCGACGCGCAGGTGCAGACCTCGGCGGATCAGCACCGGACGCAGGGCGAGGTTGTCGGCGACGGAACGGAAGAGGCGCGCGGCGTCGGCGATGCGGATGGTGTCGCCGACGACGGCTTCGTCCAGGAGCCTGGTGAAGCCGGTGCGGTCAAGGGAGAGCCGGCGGTGGAAGGTGGCCGGGTCTTCGTAGGTGGGGCGCCGGCGGCCAGCAGCGGGGCGAGGGCGTGGCGCTGGCGCGCGTCGGTCTGCTTGTCGGTGGAGTGCCGCAGAGAGATCCGGTCGACCATTCGCCTCTTGGCCTCCCTCGGGGTGGGCCGGGTGGTGCCCGCCTGTCCCGTCTCACGAGACCTTGCCCCTGCCTCACCGGGCCTTCTTCTGTTCGCATGCCGGGGGCAGGCGCTCGTGAGACTGTCCGGCCCTACCACGCACACGGGTCCAGCACGAAGACGGGGATCACGCGGTCGGTCTCCTCCTGGTATTCCGCGTATGTCGGATACGCGGCGACCGCGCGCTCCCACCACTCGGCCCTCTCGTCCCCGGTAACCTCACGGGCCGTCATGTCCTGGCATACGGCGCCGTCCCGGAGTTCCACGTGCGGGTCGGACCTGACGTTGAAGTACCAGTCCGGATGACGCGGGAAGCCACCCTTCGAGGCCACGGCCGCATACCGTCCCTCGTGCTCCACGCGCATCAGCGGGATCTTACGAAGCCTGCCGCTCCGCGCACCGCGCGTGGTGAGAATGACGACGGGCAGGCCCGTGTCCCAAAGCGTCGTCCCCCGCGTGCCGCCCGAACTCTCGTACAGCTCGACCTGTTCGCGTATCCACCGAGCCGGACTCGGCCCGTACTCGCCCTCAAGAGGCATGGTGGCCCCCCGTCGTCGCTTGCGGATTATGCCGCGCAGTCCAACCGTTCCATCGCAAGTGACCTGGTCCGAGCACCCTGCCCCGAGTGCGGACCATGCGGATGACCCGATCCGGTGCCGGAGGTTCGACGAACTCCTCCCGGCACCGCTTCAGCAGTTCATCGCGCACCCGGTCCGCGTTCCGCTCGGCATGCGCGACGCTGCCGGCCAGCCAGGCCGTCAGCTTCTCCGCGTCCTGCACCGAACACACCCGAAAGCCCAGATGCTCGCGGATCTGGGCACGGTGGTACTCGATCGTGCTGCCGCTCCATTGGTAGGACTCGAACTCGGCAGCCGGCACATTTATCCGCCGGGCGACGAACTCCACCACCTCGGCCGGGAAGTCCCCCCGCCCCCGTGGAAACCGACCGTGCCGGGTGTAGAACTTCAGCAGCAGCGCGAAGCCCAACCGCGTCCCGCCACGTTTCCCCGCGACCAGGTCCGCCTCGTCATCGAGCACCGTCCAGTGCTCCACCAGCTCGTCCATGCCCACCGGCTGCCGCCCCATGGACTCCCATCGTGCCGGACAACCTCAGATCAACCTGGACAAACGATCAAAGATCACCCGCATTTGGGGCTGGCGACACGGTCGTTAACGGCACCCCATCATGACGATCGCTTGTTGCGGGCTCCAGGCAGGCACCGGCCATCCCGGGTGTTGAGGAACATCGGAACGAAGACTGGCGCTAAGCCGTGACCTGCCGGTTTGCGAGTTGACCTTGGTTGCGCTGCTGAGGTACGCCGCGGTGCCGCCACGGTGGGCGGTGTAAGCAGCAGGAGGCACTGCGTTGCCCGTTGAGTTCCTGTCCGATCAGCAGGCCACGGCCTACAGCCGGTTGCCCGAGTCGTTGTCCCGGGTCGAGTTAGAGCGGTTCTTCTTTCTCGACGACGTCGACCGGAGTCTGGTGGAGTCCTCGCGGCGGGAGGCGGCAAGTCAGCGGTTGTGGGAGACGCTGCACCAGCTGCTTGACGACGAGCAGCGCGCCGCCCTTGACGGGTTGTTGGAGGTGCCGGAGGGGCAACGGAATTCGCGGTTGGATCAGCTGCGTCGGCCGCCGGTGCGGGTGTCGGGGCCGGCGATGGTCGACGCGTTGCAGCGGGCCGCGGAGATCCTGGGGCTGGGGTTCGCCGAGGTCGACACCGAGGTGGTGGTGCCGCCGCGGCGGTTGGCCGAGTTGTCCCGCTACGGCGTGCAGGGCAAGGCCAGCTTCTTGCGTCGTCATGGGGACTCGCGGCGGTTGGCGACGCTGCTGGCCACCGTGGTTTACCTTCAAACCCGTGCGGTCGACGACGCCCTGGACCTGCTGGATGTGCTGATCTCCTCAAAACTGCTGGCCCGTGCGGAGCGGGAGTCGGCCAAGGAGAAGCTGCGCACCCTGCCCAAACTCGGGAAGGCGTCAGCGAAACTGGTCGCCGCGTTCGGGGTGTTGTGGGAGGTCACCGGCGCGCACGACGACTTGGCCGAGCAGGCCGCCGAAGCCGGTGATGTGGTCGAGTCGGTGAGCCTGGCGCAGGTGTGGGCTGAGATCGAGGCCGTGGTGCCCCGCTCGGAGCTCGCCGAGGCGCTGGTCGCGATCTCGGCCACGGCTACTGCACCTACACGTTCTTCGAGCAGTGTCCACATCGGATGGCCTGTGCGCGCTGCGACTTCTATACGCCGAAGGCGTCAAGCAAAGGACAGTTGTTGGAGGCCAAGGACAATCTCCAGCGGATGCTGGCGAACATCCCGCTTTCTGACGACGAACGAGCGGCAGTCGACGAGGGCCAGGTCGCGCTGTACCAGCTCCTGGAACGACTCGTCGACGTTCCTACACCAGCCGGGGCCACCCCACGTGAGATCGGCGTTCCAGCGACCGCGACCCTACTGCCGATCATTACCGTGGTCCACGGCAAACAGGGATGAACTTGACAAATCAGATTCCACAGAATGCTGCGCCTGGTCGACGACACCGGCTACCGCCGCGACATCAAAGCCCAGGCCAACCTTCAGGAAGGCCGCCACGCGCTGGCCCGGCGGATCTTCCACGGCCAGCGCGGCGAACTGCGGCAGCGCTACTACGAAGGCATGGAAGACCAGCTCGGCGCCCTCGGCCTGGTTCTCAACGCGATCGTGCTGTTCAACAGCCGCTATCTGGACGCCGCGATCGCCGAGCTCCGAGCCGGTGGCTACGAGGTCGGCGACGAAGACGCCGCCCGCCTCTCACCCTTTGTGCGCCACCACATCAACGTCCTCGGCCGCTACTCGTTCCTGGCCCCGGAACTCGTCGGCGGACTACGCCCACTGCGCGACCCGTCCGAACCTGACGAGGAGGAGATCGCTTAGAACTGGTCGTGACGCTGCCCGTGCCAGCAGGCAGGGGACCGGGTATCCGGGGCGGCACCCTGAACAAGGGGCGGAAGGTCTAGGCGTCAGATCGTGTCGTCGAGCCAGTCGAAGATGCGCGCCACCGCCAAGCGAAGAGCACCGGGGTGGCAGTGAGCGTCGCCGCCTTCCTCCTCGGTGAAGGTCAGGAGCTTCTTCGGTGCTGTGATGTGCTGGTACAGCTTGCGCGGATCGGGCTCCTCGGTGGCGGAGTAGAACAGGTCGGCGGCTGCTTCGCATACCAGGACGGGGCAGGTGATCTTCTCCGCGCTTCCGTCGTCGAAGTTGTAGCGGGCGTACTCGGCCAGGAATGCCCTGTCGGTCGAGGTCCCCGTGACGTAGCGGCCATGGTCGCAGGCCCAGTTCAGGGTCGGGCTCTGCGCACAAGCGTCGGCGATGATTCGGTCCAGTTCCCCGTCGTCCTCGGCTGCCGCGCGCCGAACCACCTCGTCGTGCGGCAGCGGGAGGTGTGCGGTCAGGGCGGAGACGGCGTCGAAGACACCGTCGAGGGCGATGACAGCTGCGAGGCGCCGCTCATAGGCTGCCGCGCGAGGCGCCAGGTAGCCGCCGAGACTGACGCCGAGCAGCGCGATGCGGGCGGGGTCGACGCCCGGGTGCTGGGTGAGGAAGTCCAGGACGGGGCCGACCACATTCTCCCAGTCCGGTCGAAAGGTCAGACCGTTCCGGTGGATGGCCGCGGGCTGCCCGGGGCCGTCGAAGGTCAGGACGTGGTAGCCGCGTTCCTGTCCGCCGACGGCGCCGAAGAAGTGCAGCTCTTCGGCAGCACCGTCGAACCCGTTGTGCATCATCAGCGTCGGCTTCGGACCCTCTCCCGCCGCCCGATAGAAGTAGCCGTGCAACACGGTGTCCTCATATGGGATCTCCACGGGAGTGATACCCGGGATGTGGGCGATGGCATCACGGAAGCAGGCGACACCGCGCTGGTAGGCGTGGTCGATGCGCGGGTCGTCAGGATTGCCATGCAGGAAGAACTCGGCCGCCCGGTAGTAGGTGGAAGCCCGCAGCAGCCCGTCCCGCGCGCTGACAGGGTGGCTTGCGCGGGCTTCCACCTCCAAACGGTTGGCGGTGGACAGCCAGGCGTCGTGCCAGCCGTCGTAGTCGCCGGAGGTGACCTGGGAGGCGGTTGCGACGACCTCACCGACGTCCGAGCCACCGTAGACGGCCAGGCCGAGATTGCGCAGGGTCTCGAACCAGAACTGCCGATCGTCCTGGAACATCAACTGCTGCATTGCGTCTCCCTCTCAACGAGGGCTCGGAAGGTGCGCGGGGGCCGACCTGTGAGGCGCTGGACGGTGTCAGTGACGCGGTCCTCCGCCCCTTCGGCGATGGCACGGTCCATGCCGGCCAGCATGGCGGCGAACTCCACCGGGACCAGCGCCGTGAGGCGATCGCGCAACTGCTCGTAGGACAGACGGCGGTGGGCCACAGGCCGACCGGTGACCTCGGTGACGATCGCGGCGACGTCGTCGTAGCTCAGTGCCTCGGGTCCGGTGAGGACGAGGTCGGTGTTGGGGGCTGTCCGGTCGGTCAGGGCGTGGACGGCGACGGCGGCGATGTCCTCGGCGTCGATGAAGCCGACCCGGCCGTTATCGGTCGCGGTCCAGATGATGCCGTCTTCACGGATGCTGTGCGCGTGCGCGTGTGTGCCGGTGAAGTTCTGCATGAACCACGAGGGCCGCAGCACCGCCCACTGCTCGAACAGATCGGGCAGGGCCTGGTGCACCGTTCCCACCGCAGGGCCGCCCTCGGGTATGGCCGAGGAGCTCAGCAGCACCGCGCGATGCACGCCCCCGGTGCGGGCCCGCTGGAGGAAAGGCAGCATGACGGCCGCCGGGTCGGACTCGCCCACGGGCGGTATGAGGTAGACGCGGTCGACGCCGTCGAGGGCGGCAGTGTGGGTGGCCGGGTCGTACCAGTCGAAGTGGACCGGCTCGGCTCCGGGGAACGGGGTGGCTTGACGGCTGGCCGCTTTGACACGGTGACCGGCGGCCGTCAGCTGTGCTGTGGTGCGGCTGCCGGTGGTGCCGGTGGCGCCGATGACCAGAGTGGTGCCGGTGGTGGTCATCGGCTGCTCCCGGTGAAGTCGGTGCCGGGTTCGAGGACGGCGAGGGGGTTCCAGTAGTCACGGTAGGAGGCGATGCGCCCGTGCTGAACCGTGACGACAGCGATGTAGGTCATGTCGAAGGGAGCGTCGGTCTCCACGAGACGACCGACGCCGCGCATCTCGACCACGATGGTCCCCGGATCAGTGGTCTGGTGGATCCGCAGGTCAGGGAAGTCGTGCAGATCGATGTGATCGGGGTAGTGACGCATATAGGCGGCGATGGTCTCCTTGCCCTCCAGCCGCTCGGGCCAGCCCGGAGGGGCGAAGGGGAACTCCATGATGCCGTCCTCGTCCCAGAGGCCCACCCAGTCGGCGATGTTCTTGTCCAGTAACAGCCTCAGACTGTGGCGGTAGAGATCCGCCGGAGAAGTCGGTGCGGACATGGGGTTCCTCCATCTCGTAGACATCTCATATAATCCGGACCCGGGGTCCGTTTCAACGATACGGACCCCGGGTCCGTTTTGCAAGTGGAGGAACCGCATGCCCGAGCGCAAGCCACGCAAGGACGCCGCCCGCAACCGGGAGGCCGTCCTCGCGGCCGCCGACGCCCTCTTCGCACGTAGCCAGAGCCCCGACGACGTCACCATGGCCGACGTCGCAGTAGCGGCCGGCGTCGGCAAGGCCACACTCTTCCGGGCCTTCGGTGACCGCGCTGGGCTGCTCCGTGCGCTGTACGAGGCACGACTCGAACCGATCAGGGACGCTGTCGAAGCCGGCCCGTCACCCTTGGGGCCCGCCACGCCACCACACCAGCGCGTACCCGCCCTGCTCGACGCCGTCCTGTGCTTCAAACTCGACAACCGCCGCCTCGCGCTGGCCCTGGAGGAAAGCGGGAGCAGCAGCCCATACCAGGCCGAGCATTACGTGCGGTGGCACGGCCTGCTCCAAGCCGTACTGGAGCAGATCCCCGGCCTGACCGACAGCGGCTTCACCGCCCACGCCCTGCTCGCCGCCACACGAGCCGACCTCGTCGAGCACCTGGCCGGAGAAGAGCGCATTCCGCGGGAAAGAATGCGGGCACAGTTGGCGAACTTCGTCACCAGAGTCCTGGCCTCCGGCCCACTGCAAGTGGTTGACCGCCGAGGAGTGATCGAGGATCGGGCGAGTCCTTGATCAGCGAGGCCTCTCCCAAATGGTCAATTGTGCGAGATCCGCGAACCGGCCGATCCGCACCGGGAACCCGCTGGTCACGATTCGCACAACATCTCTCAAAACCTTAAGGTTGTGCGAATCAGTTCTGCGAGAACCCGGAGATGGAGCGCTGACCCCCGAGCAGGCCGCCGCCAACGCGGTCGAGCGTCACCACCCGTGCCCCAAGTGCCAGGTGCCGGCGGGCAGTCCCTGCCGGACTCGGGCGGGCAAGGTCGCGGCGAAGTACCACACCGCCCGGTTCATGCTCGTGCCCAGGCTACGCGACGAGCTCGCCGTCGCGGTCCCCGCCGACCGCAGGCCCGGCAAACCCTGGGTGCCCGGGCACCTGGTCCCCGTGGCCGAGCCGGACGACAGCGGCACCGACGGGCCGATCCGGATCGGCTACGCCCGTCGCAGCAGTGCTACCCAGGAGCTGCAGAGCCAGCTCGACGCACTCGCCCAGGCCCAGTGCACGCGGGTGTTCTCGGAGAAGATCTGGTCCCGTCGCCATGCATCGTCACCCCGCCGAATACGGCGAGGCGTAAGGCTCGCATGGTTGGGCGCGTGCGTCGCCGGAGGTTTTCGGCTGATTTCGTTGCAGTCCCACCGGCTCGGCTTGCGGCGTGCGGCCGCGCTCGGGGCCTTCGGGGGACGTCTTCTGCGCCGTGCTGTGATCGAGGATTGCCAGAAGCCGCTCCCGGATCTCGTCGTTGCCCGTGGTAGCGGCCAGAGTTTCGGCCAGGGCATCGCGCAGGCCGCCGAGTTGGCGATGGGCCGCTGTCGCGGCAGTTGTCTGTGCGGCCAGATCACCTCGCAGCGCGCTCAGTTCGTCGTGCAGCGGGGCCAGGCTGGCGGCGTAGCTGCGCGTCGATGCGGTCAGTTGGCCGGTCAGTTCCGCGATGCGCTGGTCAGCGGTGGTGTGGGTGTCCCGGAGTTGCTGGGCGATTTCCTCGCTCTGGTCGCGTAGGCGTTGTTCGCATTCCTGGGTGAGGGTGGTGCGCAGCGTTTGGCGGGTCTGGTCCTCCTCGCGGCGCAACTGATCGAGCCGCTCGAGTGCGGCTGCGCGCTCACTGGCTAGTTCGCTTTGTAGTTCCGTGATGCGCTCGTGGGCGGCGCTGACCCGGTCCAGGGCGTGCTGGCGGTCGGTACGGGCGGCTTCGGCCTCTTGTTGCGCCTGGTCGCGCTCGGCGTTGGCTTGATCTCGCTCGGCGGCTGCCTGACTCGCCTGCTCTGCGGCGGTGGCCTTCTCGGCGCGAGCGGTGTCGGCTTCGGCGCGGGCGCTCTCAGCGTCGGCGATCGCCTCCTCCCGCGCCGCTTCCGCGGCTCGCGCTGCCTCCACGGCTTGGCGGCGTGCGGTCTCGGCGGTGTCACGGGCCTCCAGCGCGGTGGCCAGTTCGCCGGTGGTGTGGCTCTGCAGGGCGGCGACCTCGTGGCGCACCGGGTCGAGCACGGCCGACAGCGCGGTCAGCCTCTGGTCGAGGGTGTGCACGTCGAGGTGGGTCATGGGCTGATCGGGCCCATACGTCCGCACCCAGATTTCGCGGTGCTCGTCGAGCATCGCGCAGGTGATGGTCTTGGCGCCCCACTGGCCGTAGCGCTGTGGATCGGCGGGGCAGTACGGGGTTGGCCGGCCTCCTCGAGGTGGCAGGGGCGGCAGCGCCTCGCCGCAGTAGGCGCAACGGGCGTCCTCGCCGGCTGCCAAAGCGCGCAGGGTGTCCTCCCGCCGTTCTTCCCGGCTGCCTCGACGCGGGGGAGGGGCGAGTTCAGCGCTCCCGGTGGTCGGCTCTGGCGTGTCGGCGTGCCGATCGGCCACATCGTCTGACACTCGTTATCTCCCTGACCTGCGAATTTGCCTTCGATTGAGTTTCAGTTATGAAACTCTAACACGAGGTTCCAGTTCCAAAATTGAAACTATGCCAACGACACGAGGTTAGTCGAATTCCTATGGATAAGGAGAATTATCGATATAGTTTCGTGGCAGGGCCCGGCCGTAAACCCTTGCGGGAGCCGCCCAGAAGCCTGGGGCTGACCCTGGTGCCGATCCTGGGGATGCGCGGAACCGAACACGCCTCGCGAACCCGAGGCTCCCCAAGCGCAAGACGATTTCGTCACGGTGACTAAAAACTTGAGTCGCAACGTGGGAAGGCCCTGGACTCCTGAAGCTGTTTCGAGCCGCAAGGTAGCGGGGTGCTCCGATCAAGGGCGTGGTCAGTGATCGAGAGAGTTCGCCGATGCAGCGTGAGTGGCAGCCGGATGAGCTGGTGCGGTCGTGGACACTGGTCGGTGCGGGCTGGGCGACAAGACCGGGCCGATTCTGCTCGGGTTCGTGTTGTTGCTGACGTTACTTCGAGGTCGAGGCGCGGTTTCCGCGCTATGCCGAGCAGATTCCGCCGCAGGCGGCGGGCTATGTCGCCGAGCAGGTCGGCGTGCCCTCCGAGAAGTCTGCAGAACTGTCAGGGTGCACGAAGTGCACGAGGGTCACGTTCGCGTCTGAGGCGATCCCTGGGTAGTGCTGCTCGAGCGTGGCGAGGAGCTCGTGTCGGTCGGCGAATCCATCCCGGACCGCATCAGTGTCCGAGAGATCGCGGATGGCCTTCTCCTCGAGGATGGTCACCTCGGCCCTGACGGTGACGTCACCGTCGTCGGTTTCGAAAACGAGCTCAGCCGGACCAAGGCGAACAGGATCTTGGAATCGGATAGTGCTGGTCTTGGTTCCAGCACGGACGGCAGCAAGGTAGGCCGGGTGGAAGTAGACCTTCTGCACCCCGGCCCCAGGTTCCAGCGAGCGCTCGTCAAACACATACGGCAGCAGGTCGATGATCGGAACCGACGTCAATCCGTTCCTGCTGTTGACGATCACACGGATGCCGGGGAAGTAGTCGAACAATACTTGGCGGCACCGCCCGCAAGGCGGTATGACACCCCGGCCACCATCGAGCGCGGCAACGATCGTAGTCAGCGGAAGCTGATCTGAGCTCGCGGCTGCTTGTCCGAGCACAACGAGTTCGGCACAAGGCCCCCTGGTAAAGTGGTACACGTTCAGTCCGGTGTGAATGCGTCCTGCGGAGTCAAGCGCGGCCGCAGCGACGGAATGATTGTCGTTGCCCTGACAGCGGTCGATGAGGTCAACGGCGGCCTGGACCAAGTTCGTCTCAAAATCAGTGATCACTTCGGCATCGTAAGAACCGATTAGGCGACGGCGCAGCCGAATAATTTCCGGATCCGGTTTTCGGGGGTTAAACGAACCCGCGCACCTCATAGCGAAACGATCACGCTACGCCCGCTGCTCCACCGGCGAACAAGACCTCACCGCCCATGCACGGCACCGTCGAATACACCATCGCCGACTTCGCTGAGCCGTTCACCGTCTCCCGCACGACGGTCTACCGAAACGTGCAACACCATGTCGGCGCAGGACACGTTCCTCACTGGTCTTCGACTTTGCGAGTCGGGACGGCTTCGGGAATCCGGGGCCTGGAAGGGGATATAGCGGGTCTGGTTCTCTGCCCCCACACCGGTGGCGGCAAAATACGCGCAGGCGACCGGTTCTGGTGCTACTCGCTGAACCGGACCTGGCCTCCCTGCGGAGGCTCCCCGCGAGAAGGGGGACGACGACCCGGATGGAAACGGAGGCGAGGAGTCGCTCATGACCACGGACGTGGCCCGGCTGGAGAAGGCGGAAAAGACCACACAGGAACGATTCGCGGAATTCCTGCGCATCTACGCCTCGCTGAACACCCGGCTGGCCTACGCCACCGACCTCGGCATTCCCCTTGAGTGGGTGCCCGGCTACCGCCCGGCGGACCCGCAGCGCCGCCGTGGGCGGGCCCGCCGGAGTGAGCCCACCGGGCTGGAATGGCTGGCCTGGTGCCTGCGCAACGGGTTCACCTCCTTCGCCGAGATCCGCGTCGAGCACGTCGAACGCTGGCTGGAGGACCTCGCCCGCGCCGGCTACCGCGACGCAACCCGGGCCCGGATGCTCTCGGCCGTATCGGCCTTCTACCGCAAGTACCTGATGCGGGAAGGGCTCAGCGACCACAACCCCGCCGCCCTGGTCGACCGTGCCGCCCAGCACCTCAACCGCGCCGGCGGCACTCCCTCGACCACCGCGATGTGGTCGTTCGAGGCCTGCCGCGCCCTGCTGCTGGCCGCCTACCTGCTCGCCGACCGCAGCCGCAACGGCCGCCGCGACCGTGCCATGATCGAGGTCCTGATCGGCACCGGGGTGCGCGCGGAGGAACTGGTGGGCGTCAACCTCGCCGACTACCATCGCCCGACCCCCGGCGGCCCCGGATCATTGCGGGTGCACGGCAAGGGCGCCAAGGACCGCCGGGTGGCCCTGGCCGCACCGGTCGCCGACGCGCTGGAGTCCTATCTCGCCGACCGCGTGCTGCCCACGGTCCCGGCCCTGCCCGGCCAGAACGCAATCCCCACCCGAGAACCCCTGTTCCTGACCAGCACCGGAGCCCGCGTGCACGTCTCCCACGTCCAGGCCCTGCTACGCCGGCTGTGCGCCACCTTCACCCCGGACTCGCCGCCCCGGGCCCGCTGGCTCCGCGACCTGCTGACCACCGAGTCGGCCGCCTTCATCGCCACCCACCTCGCCCCGCTGCGCGAGACCATCCACCCTCACTCCGCGCGGCACTCCTACGCCACCCACGCCATCGACCGCGGCGCCGAACCTCGCCAGGTCCAACGCGACCTGGGCCACGCCGCCCTGACCACCACCGAGGGCTACCTGCACGACGCCAACAACCTCGCCAACTCCGCCACGCACGAACTGTCCCCGGCCCTGCATCGCGGCTGGCTATCGCCCACCATTCCTGGCTAGACAGCCCCCTTATGGTGTCGCTACCCAACCCACCCCGAGCCGCCCGAAACCATCAAGGGCATACCTTGATCATTGATATCCGGGACGGAAACCGATATCCGGGGATGGAAACCAGGGACTAGGCGCGGCCACGCATCCGCACGAACCGAGCCAACGCAAGGACATCGATGCGACGCAAACCCGATTCGGTCCGCTCGAACAGCATGACCCGCTCATTACCTCCGGCACCGATGGGCTGCACCAGGCGTCCACCCCAGCGCAGCTGCTCGACCAGCGGCACGGGTACTTCCAGCGCAGCGGCGGAAACCAAGACCGCGTCAAACGGGGCGCGCTCGGGCACCCCTCGGCGGCCATCGCCCACGACCAGCTCGACGTTGTCCACGCCCTCGGTCGCCAGAACACGCCCGGCCTGCTCGGACAGGTCGGGCCACCACTCAATACTGACCACGTCGCCGGCCAGCCGAGCCAGCAGCGCGGTCTGGAACCCTGCCCCGGTGCCGATCTCCAAGACGTGCTCGCCGCCGGTGAGCGCTAGGCCCTCCAACATCCGTGCCGACAGCGAAGGCTGCGTGGTGACCTGTCCGTGGCCGATCGCCAGCGGGGCGTCGTCGTAGACGGCGCGAAGATCCTCCAGCGGCAGGAATGCTTCTCGCATCGTTGTACGCAATGCGGCGAGCACGCGTTCGTCGAACACGCCTACGCGTCGAGCCGCGCGCACGAGATCCTCGGGCCCAGCGGGATGCATCGACCTGCCTCCACCAGCATCATCGGTGCCTGGCCACGCCCACGACAACAGCCGGCCCGCCGCCCGAGCGCTCACGTTGCCGAGCGGTTTTCAGCAGCACTCGGCGGCGGTCCGAGCTGATCCGGTACGGACCCGGCGCTTCCCCCAGCCGTAGCGGGGGAAGCGCCGGGTCCGTCAGGGTCAGCCGAAGTTGCCGGTGGCGACGGCCTTCCAGTCGTTCGCGCAGTCGGGGCCGCATTTCCAAGACAGGCGCGGGTCACCGGTCACGGCGCCCTTGCCGTTCAACGTCCACGTCGCGACCTCACCCGTGGTGGCGTTGTGCCACACCACGTCGTTCTTGAAGTCGTTGTTGAAGTCGTTGACACCGACGATCTTCCACTGGTTCGCGCAGTCGGGCCCGCACTTCCAGGACAGCTTCAGGTCACCGGTCACCGTCTGCTTGCCGTTGGTGAGCCACGCCGACACCTCACCGGTGGTGGCGTTGTGCCACAACAGATCGTCGAGGTTGTCCTCATTGATGTCACCGGCACCGACGGCCTTCCACTGGTTCGCGCACTCGGGGCCGCACTTCCAGGACAGGTTCGGGTTGCCGGTCACGTGCCCCTTGCCGTCGAGCAGCCACGTCCCCACCTCGCCGGTGGTGGCGTTGTGCCACACGATGTCCGACTTGTTGTCGGCGTTGAAGTCGCCGATGGCGACGGCCTTCCACTGGTTCGCGCACTCGGGGCCGCACCTCCAGTCGAGGCTCAACGCCTTCGTGACGGTGCCCTTGCCGTCGAGGATCCACGCGGACAGCTCGCCCGTCGTGGCGTTGTGCCACAGCACGTCGGAGGTGAAGTCGTTGTTGAAGTCACCGCCGCCGACCACGCGCCACTGGTTCGCGCAGTCGGGCCCGCACTTCCAGGACAGCCTGTTGTCCCCGAGCACCGTGCCGTGACCGTCGGTGAGCCAAGCGCCCACGTCGCCGGTCCTCGAGTTGTGCCACAGCAGGTCCGCGTTGCCCGCAGCGGCCTGGGCAGGCGCGACGGTGAACGCGAGTGCTGCCGCAGTCGCCGCGAGTGCGACGCCGATTTTCCTTCCGAGCATGGATTTTGGCAGCTCAGCAGATCGCATGTGTTCTCCCGATCGTATTTATAGCCCTTGATCCCTGACGCGTTAGGCAAGGGTCTGTCGGTCGATTCGGCCGTCAGCCACCTACCAGCGCGCAACGTTGAGGATCATTCGGCGCGGGAAGTTCGTGAATCCCAAGCTTTGGGGGGTGACAAGAGTACGTGTCGCCTGTAGAGCGGCCAGGGCGCGCAGTACCGTGTATCGCCCACTGATCACACCGGCGATAAGGAGAAACCAGGGTGCCCGCATCCACCTGCCCCCGAAGACTGTCACGCGCTACCCGCGCCAGAGGGCTCACCGCCCGGTTGCTCGCCGTCTCGATGTGCATGGGACTCCTGATCACCGGCACCGCCTCCGCTTCCACAACCGCGACTGGGGGAGCCGGCTGCACGCTGGTGCCCACCTCGGGAACCGTCAGCCGTGAGGCCGCGGGCAGGACCTACCACGTGAACGTGCCACCGGGCCTGCCCGGACCTTCGGTGCCGTTGCTGCTCAGCCTCCACGGCGCGCTTCAGCCGTACTCTTTGCACGAGCGGGAGACCCGTTGGTCAACTGCCGCCGCCGACAGGCACTTCATCGTCGCTTACCCGTCGGCAGGGGCAGGACTGGTGTGGGACGCAGATCAGCGATCCGCTGACGTCACCTACCTGCGTGAGGTGGTCAAGGACATCTCCGGGAGCTGGTGTGTCGATCCGCGCCGGATCCACGTGGAGGGCTTTTCCAGCGGCGCCAACATGTCGGCCAGGCTCGCGTGCGACGCCGCCACGGTGTTCGCCTCGGTTGCCGCCTACGGCGGCGTGTCCCCTTCGTTCACCGGCAGCCCCTGTGTACCGGACCGCCCGATCGCGGTCGGTCTGTTCCACAGCGATGGTGACCTCATCAGTCTTCCCCCGTTGGCCGTCGCGCACCGCGACGAATGGCTCCGGCGAAACGGCTGCCCGGCGACCCCGGTGACGGAACCGGGGGTACCGGTGGAAGCCGCCGTGTACGGCCCGTGCCGTGCGGGCGTTGAGGTGGTGTGGCGCGTCTATCGCGGCACTCACTTCTGGCCCGCGGACGACAACCGTACTGATATCGCCAACCGTATGTGGAACTTCTTCCTGCGTAATCGGCTCCCGTGAGGTGCTTTGACCAGTCGCCCTCACCGAGACAGCACGGCCGTGATCTCCTCTCGGCTGGTGATGCTGATTTTCCGGTAGATGGCCTTGAGGTGATCGTTGACGGTGTGCACCGACAAGTCGAGCCGTCGGGCGATCTGCTTGGCGGGTATGCCGTCGCGGAGTTGGTCGATGATGGTGCGTTCTCGTCCAGTGATGTCGTACCAGGCCGACAGGGCGGGCAGCAGTTCCACACCGGCCGCCTGGATGATCACGGCCACATCGCCCGTGCCGTCCGCGTTGAGAGGTTGGCCCTGGATGCTGACCCAACGTCCGGCGTATGCCGAGGGCAGACAGGCCACCGGGCGCGGTGTCGTTGGGTCACGGACGAACCTCCGGCTGGCCATCGCCACCTCGCTGGAGAGGGCTGTCGCCGCCCACTCGGGATTGGCCAGTGCCCCTGGCAGACGTATTTCACGTAGCCACGCGTGCCCCTCAGGAGTGATCCCGCGTACCGCGTGATCGGCGCCCACCACGATGACCCCTGGGGACAGGTCCTTTTCCGGTGGGCGCAGGGGGGTTGCCCTGATGTAGCTCCGCGACGCCGCCACCAGTGGTTTGACAAGCCGCGCGACGCGGTCCACATCGCCTTGTTCGAAGGGTCTGCCGCCCTGCTCCCGGTACAACACGAGTGTTCCCCACACCCCGTGGGAGCCTCGCAGGAGCAGACGCAACTCGCTGCCGAACCCGTTGTCCCGCAGGACCTTGTAGGCAAGCCGGTCGCGCGCGTTCACCACCTGCGCTAGGACGCCTCGGTGTGCCTGTTCGGCAGGATGGCCCGGCTCCTGGCCCGAGTAGAGGTTGATCATCTGCGTCTGGCCGATCTTCGCGGTAAGCCGATGCCAGAATCCGAATGAGGCCATGTTCGTGTTCGGGTTCCGCCAGCACACGTGGAGGGAATCGTGTGCGACCAGGCCGATGATGGTGCGGGAGATGACCTCACCCATCTCGTCTGAGGTCAGGCCGTCCCCGGACGCTGAACAGAGGTCACGCTCCAGGCGGTCCATGTCTGGTGTCACGATGTCAATTGTCCGGATGTGCCGTTCCCACCGACAGCGAATTCCCTTCGTCCGCTGGCCTTTTCGGTGCACATGAGACCATTCGGGTCAGCGAGCACCAGGCCCAGTGCTTGGGTAGCTACGCGCAGGGGCAAACCCACGACTGGGCACCGGCAGGTGCCGACGGCGTTGTTGATCTCGCGCTCCGTTGAGGTCAGGCCGTCCCCGGACGCTGAACAGAGGTCACGCTCCAGGCGGTCCATGTCTGGTGTCACGATGTCAATTGTCCGGATGTGCCGTTCCCACCGACAGCGAATTCCCTTCGTCCGCTGGCCTTTTCGGTGCACATGAGACCATTCGGGTCAGCGAGCACCAGGCCCAGTGCTTGGGTAGCTACGCGCAGGGGCAAACCCACGACTGGGCACCGGCAGGTGCCGACGGCGTTGTTGATCTCGCGCTCCGTCACCCCGTTTACGGAGACGAGCCACGGCCCGCGGATCGAGCCGATGCCACGGTGCACGAAAAGGTCCGTTACCGGTCCTCACTGCCGTTGGAGCCGAGGACTTCCGTCACGAGGCGACGTGCGTACGCGTCGTCGATCCCGATCGGACGGAAGAGGATGCGGTACATGATGGGCGCAACGACACCGTCGATGACCATCTCCACCTTGGGTGTCGCCTCTCCACGGTCGGCGGCGCGGGCGAGGACGACATTGATCTGCTCGGCGGCGTAGGCCGAACACTGTCCTGCGTTGCGGCCGTCCGGATCGCCGAGTAGTGCGTCACGGATGTATGCGCGGCCCGCGGGCGAGGCCATCTCGTCGAGGAAGAGTCCGGCCCAGGCCGTCAGGTCAGCAGTCAAGGAGCCGTGGTCCTCCGGAGGTGTCTCGGGGCGCAGCCGTTCGACGGCCACGTCCGACAGCAGCTCCTGTAGGTCGCCCCACCGTCGGTAGATCGTCGACGGCGTGACTCCGGCCCGGGCCGCGACCAGGGGCACGGTCAGGGCCTCCCGGCCCGATTCCGCCATCAGGTCGCGTACGGCTCGGTGAACCGATTCCTGGACCCGGGCACTGCGCCCGCCCGGGCGTACCATCGGCTTTCGACTCATGGCATCACCTTAAAGCGAAGCGATTGCATCAAAGGCACGCAGGCCGGGCTCGACCTGGTCGACCGAGGGTGTGAGTTCGACAGTGGACATGGTTGTCCCTTCATGGCAGGGCTGGATGAGGGCAAACCTTGTCGGCCGGAGCACCATGAACCGACACCCTAAAGCTAGCCGTTTGCTTTAGTGGCGGATAGGGGCTACGGTACCTTAAAGCAAGAACGTTGCTTTTAGTGTAGGAGTCACATGCCCTGCGCCTCCCTGGGCGCCCAGGCCCCTTCCCGGCGTCACAGAATCCGCACCCCCGCCATCCGCGCACTTCAGGATGGGCCGGGCCGCCTCGGTGCTCGTCACCCACCTGGCCGCATCCAGCACGCCCACTCCGCTGTACCCGCTCTACAAGGAACCAACGACCATGCGTACTTCCTCGAATACTGCTGTCGACCACCCCTTCCTCGCCACGCCCTCCTGGACCGTCGGCGGGCTCACCGTCCATCGCATCGACGAGGTGCTCCTGCCCCCGGCGACCGGTCGTTGGCTGCTGCCCGACGCCACCGCGGAAGTGGTGGACCGGGCGGAGTGGCTGCGCCCCGATTTCGCGGGCCCGGACGGCATCCTGCACCTGCACAGCCACAGTTTCGCCTTCGAGAAGGACGGGATGCGGGTGCTGGTCGACACCGGCATCGGCAACGGCAAGACGCGGGCGAACCCGGCCTGGCACAACCTCAGCACCGGCTACCTGCACAACCTGAGCGCGGCGGGATTCGCCCCGGAGGCCGTCGATCTGGTCTTGCTCACCCACCTGCACACCGACCACGTCGGATGGAACACCCACCAGGTGGACGGGGCATGGGTGCCCACCTTCCGCAACGCCCGGTACCTCACCTCCCGCACCGAGCGGGAGTTCTGGGCCAGCTACGGCATGGACGAGCCGCGCCGGCACATGTTCAACGACTCCGTGGTCCCAGTGGAGGAGGCAGGTCTGCTCGACCTGGTCGAGATTCCCACTGAAGGCATCGAGATCGCCTCGGGGCTGCGACTGCTCCCCACGCCCGGGCACACACCCGGCCACCTCGCCATCCACCTGACCAGCCAGGGCGAGACAGCGCTGATCACCGGCGACTGCGTCCACCACCCCATCCAGTTCGCCCACCCCGGCATCGGCTCGTGCGTCGACATCGACCCCGCACAGTCCCAGGTCACCCGACGCCGGATGCTGGCCTCGCTCGCCGACACCGACACCCTCGTCCTGGGCACCCACTTCCCGCCGCCTACCGCCGGCCGCGTGGTCTCACACGGGGACAGTTACCGAATGGTCCCCGTTTCCTCCGCCTGACAGTCTCCATGTCCCAGGCTGCACAATGCGGGGCGGTGGGCGGGAGTCTGCGAGCACTTTGTCCAGGTCGAGGCGGACGGCTCGCGCATAGATCGCCTCGGGCGCGCAACCCACCGCGCTGTCCGGGTTGCGTTGGGGGAACGGCGTTTTCGCGCGGAAACGCCAAACCTGCGGCCCGGCCAACGTTCCCGGCACGGCACTAGCCCAGCCAGGCGTCCTCGCCGACGACGAAGATCACGGCCAGGCTTTTCAAGCCGGTCCTTCGCCCGTCCCCGCTCACCTGCGGCGCATGGTGGCCACGACGCTGACGATGTTGGCGGTGACGATGGCCGCGATGCTCAGCCACTCGCCTGCCTGCAATTCCTGGCCGAGGAAGACCAGTCCCACGGTGGCCGCCAGGACCGGGTTGATGCTCATGAAGATGCCGAAGAAGTGGGCCGGAACCCGGCGCAGCGCCAGCATGTCGAGCAGGAACGGAATCGCCGAGGCGAGGATGCCTGCCGCCGCCGCGCATCCCAGCGCGGCCGGGGTCGGCGGATGCTGGAGCAGCACCACAATGCCGATCGGGACGAACAGAAGACCCGACAGCCCGGCTGCTGCCGCCGTGCCCTCGACACCAGGCAGCCGACGACCCACCGAGCGGTTGAGCAGGATGTAGCACGCCCAGCACATCGCGGCCAGCAGACCCAGGCCGATGCCGAGATAATCCGTCGTCGGCTGCGGCCGGGTCAACGCGACCACGCCCGCGGCGGCGATAACCGCGCAGCCCAGGTCCACCGCGCGGCGAGAGCGGGCCAGCGCGACTGCCAACGGGCCGAGGAACTCCAGCGTCACCGCCAGGCCAAGACCGATGCGGTCGATCGCGCTGTATAGCGACAAATTCATCGTCGCGAACACCGCCGCCAGCAGCAGGACCGGCCACCACTGCTGCCAGGTGAATGAGCGAACCCGCGGCCTGCCGACCGCCAGCAGCGTGACTGCGGCCATCCACTGCCGCACCGCCACCACACCTGCCGGTCCGATCACCGGGAACGCCAAGGAACCGACGGCGGCACCGACCTGGTTGGACAGCCCGCTGCCCACCATCATCGCGATGCCCGCGTAGCGCCCACCGTTGTCCGCAGCGGAAACCGGATCGGCTGCGGCCTGCCGCGCATGCGCTGTTGTCTGCATGCACCCGAGCCTGGGGCGCGGCAGCGTTTTCGCAAAATGCATCCGACGGAGCAGCTATACGATTTGGTTATGGCCGCGCGATATCGAGCCACCGGGCCGCCCCAGCGTGAGTCTCACCGCCATCGCCGCGGTATATCGGCGTTGAGCCGACCAGTGTCGCGAGTGGACGGTGCGAGCCCGCACCCACCCCGGCACGCGGGAACCACTCGGGATGTGTTCGACTGGATCCGCAGGTGCGCGACCGACATGCTTGCCATAAGGCCGTATTCGGCCGGACCGGGCTCAAGGCAGACCTCGGCCGCTGCGTGGCGGGAGGACCGCGTGATGGTGAACCTGACGTTGCTGGGGGTCGGCGCGATGAACTCGCCGCGCTACCGCCCCGCCGGGCTGGCGGTGCGGTGGAGCGGGCATCGGGTGATCATCGACGGCGGGGGCACGGCGCCGGAGGGCGAGCACGTCGATGCTTGGCTGGTCTGCGATGAACGCGCCGAGCTCATGCCCTCGATCCGGCGTCGCAGCGCAGCCCTGGGAGTGCCCGCCGGGGCCGTCGAGTACCAGGCCGGCGGAGTACGGCTGCGACCGCTCCCCGTCGAGCACACCGCGCACCCGACCTACGGATACGTGATCGACCACCACGGCCACCGCGCGGTGTGGGCGCCGGAGTTCTGGACCTTCCCGGACTGGGCCCGCGACGCTGAGCTGATGTTCGCCGACGCGGCCGGCTGGGACCGGCCGATCCGCTTCGCCGGCGGCGTCGGCGGGCACGCTGCCACCGTGCAGACCGCGAACAGCGCCGCCCGGGCCGGCATCGCACGGCTCGTCTTCGCACACATCGGACGCCCCTCGATCCGCGCGATCGACCGCGGCGAGCTCCCGCCATTCGGCGAGTGGGGAGCAGAAGGCAGGACCTATCGGTTGCGCTGAGCACCCTGGCCACCGTCAGGTCAGCTCGTCGAGCACGAATCGTGCCCGCTGCTCGACTGTGGTTCGTGGCAGGTGCACGAGCTCATAGCCGTAATCGGTGTAGGCGGCGGCCATGTGCTCGTAGGTGCGTTCCGCTTCGTACAGGGACTGCTTGCGTTCGCCGTCCTGCCGGTAGATCTCCGGCCAGAACGGGGCGAGCAGGACCCGGTTGCGATACCGGAACCGCTGCGCGGCGGTGTGCACGTGTTCGGGCACCGGCAGGTCGTTGAGTCGCAGGTAGCCGACGATGTCGGGCAGAGCGCGATCGAAGATCACCGGGCTGCTCTGTCGGCGGGCCTGGTGGTAGGAACGCAGGTCCCAGCTCAGCATCAGCTCCGCGAACAGCACACGGTCGGCCCAGGGCAGCGCGCGGCCGCCGATGGCGAGCTGATCGGTGATCACACCGCGGCCGGCTTCCGGTGACCGGGCGAGTCCGGTGGCGGCGAGCCGGTCGACCAGGGCCGTTTTGCCCGCACCGGGACCACCGGTGATCACCACGAAACACTCCGGCGATGACATCTCTGCAACCTCCACGGTTCGACAAGGACAACGAGGGGAGTGCGGTGATTGTTTTCGCCAGATGCGGCGGGCTCGATGCGCCGTCACAGGTACGAGGTCAGCAGGCTGTCCACCGAGAACATCAGGTCGGTGCGACCGGCGAAGAGCGTGTGCAGGCGGCGGGCGTGATCGCGCATCGCGGTGTCGAAGTCGGCTTCGCCGCTCAGCAGCCAGGCCACGCCGGCTAGGAGCTCGGTGAGATCGGCCTCGATGCGCGCCGAGGACATGCTGGGCGAGCGCGGACCCTCGTCATCGACGGGATCCGGGGTGTTGCCCAGCAGGACGTAGCACGGGAAGCGGTCCGGGTCCGGCAGCACCGAGTAGAACGGTACTCCGGGGTTGAAGTAGTACTCCGCCCAGTCGTTGCCGGCCAGCGACAGCCAGGGCGTGCCGACGGCCAGCGCGGCGAAGGCGAACCCGGTGTGCGGCGAGAGCAACAGGTCGCAGCGCTGCATCGCGGCCAGCTGCCGGTCCAGCGGCACATCCAGTGCCCAGGCGGCGTTCGGGACGGTCTCCGCCAGCGCGTCGAACTCCGCTCGGGTGAACCCGGTGCTGGTGCGGCCGTCGTCGGTGAGTTTGCCGGTCAAGCACACCCGCACCTCGGGCCAGCGCTCGACGACGGCGCCGAGGATCCGCTGCCAGGAGCTCAGCGATGGGTAGCGCCAGCGTTCGGCGCTGCCGCCGGGCAGGATGGCGATGGTCGGGGCGGCATGCTGCGGCAGCAGCTCGGCCGCCCAGTCGCGTGCGGGGTCCGGCAGGTTCAGCCGCAGCGAATTGTGCGACCGGTAAGACGGCCGGGGCGCCCCGATCTGGGTGTGCCCGCCGGTGGTGCGGAAATGCTCGGCGGCCAGTTCGTAGTAGCGCCGCAGGCCGGGGAAGATGTCGTGTTGCCACTTCTGGTGGCCGCGCGGGTCGTCGACGACCCAGTCCCACTCGGCCGGGACGTGCGCGAGCGCCTCGGCGGTCGGTGGCCCGAACACGTCGATGTCCACTGTGTACACCTCGTCGATCGCGTCGCACCAGGCGGCCAGGTCGACCGCCGTGGCGGAGTTGAGCACCACGCCGATGCGGCGGTCCGGGTTCGCGCGGCGATAACCGAGGCAGTACTGCACTGCTTCCACGGCATGCCCGACGGGATGGCAGTAGACGAAGTTCACCAGCACCGATTCACGCCCCATGCCCCGACTCTACGAACGCGGGCCAGTGGTTTTCCGCTGCGGCTACAGGCCGCCGGCCACGCGCCCACCGTCCCGTCGGTGGGGGCCGAGGTGGGCTGAGGGGCGCGGCGGCATCGCGGAACTTTTGGGCGGAACTGAGCGGGGACGATGCGATTCGGCGCGACTTCGCTGGGTTTGTGGTATTCGGGAGGGTTTCGTACGGCGTATACGGCACACTGCACGGTGTGGCGGAGGACGGCGAGATCCATAACCAGAGCACCGGCTATGTTGCCGGGCATTCCGTTCAGGCCGGTGCCGTACATGGCGATATCCTGTTGTTACCGCAAAGATCCGCCCTGCTGGGAGCCGGGGAGGCACAAACCAAGGTGGTCCAGGATCTCGCCACCGAAGTGCGGACACTCAGCGCACAAGAGATGCGGCACTGGGGGATCACCAGTGCGGACGCGCTCTCAGTGCGCTGGCACACCGCATCCGAGGACCTGCTCGATCACTGGGAGAAGATCCACGGAGTAACCGGTCGTGATGATCGGATGTCGTTGGCGGGGCATTTCACGGTTATCCGGGACACCTACCAGGCCATCCACTCAAAACGTCTGGTAATCCTCGGGAAAGCCGGCGCGGGTAAGACCGTGCTGGCACACCGCCTCATCATTGACCTGCTTCAAGACACCAAGGTGCCCGGTCCGGTACCGGTGCTGTTCAGCCTTAGCGCCTGGAGCCCCGCCTCGACCGGGCTGCAACCCTGGCTGGTCCGGCAACTCCTGCGCGACTTCCCCTTCCTCGAAGCCCGGGACCCGGCCACCAGGAAAAGAATGGCCGAGGCGCTCGTCGACAGCGAAATGATCCTTCCCGTCCTCGACGGCTTCGACGAAATCCCCGCCCGGCATCACCCCGATGCGATCAGCGAGATCAGTGACGTCGACTGGCCACTTGTCGTCACCAGCCGATCCGGTGAATACACCCGGGCCGCCCATGAGGTCAACGCGGTCGGGCGTGCCGCGGCCATCGAGGTCCAAGACCTCTCCGTTGAGGAAGCTCACCGGTTTTTACGCCTCGGCACCACCAAATCCCGGAGCCCGGAATGGGACACGGTTTTCAACCATCTGCGCACTGCGCCCGGCGACACCGCGAGTCAGAACCTCACTCCGGTGCTGACGACGCCCTTGATGGTCATGCTGGCCCACACCATCCATAACGGCACCCCGGCACGCCACCCCGACGAACTCCTCGATACCCGGCGTTTTCCCACCGACACAGACATCGAGGAATACCTGCTCGGCCGCTACCTGGACACCGTCTACCGCGACCGCGACACCAACTCACGCGGAAAACGACAACCGGACTGGGCCCCTGACCGGGTCCGGCACTGGCTCGGCTACCTCGCCGACCACCTCGGACAACGCAACACCCACGACCTCACCTGGTGGCAACTTTCCACCACCCTGCGCCGCAGCACCCGCATCCTCACCACCATGGGCGCGGTCGGGCTCGTAGGTGGGCTCGCCGGCGTGCTCATGGTCGGGTTGCTGTCGGCAGTGGGTGGATTCGTCGGCACGCTTGCCATCGGGAGTTCGCGCGCGCTGGCTCTCGGGCTCGCGGCCGGGCCCGCTATCGGGCTCGCGGCCGGGCTCGCTACCGGGCTGGTCAACGAAGTGAGACTCCGGCACAGACACACCGCCGTAGAACCAGAACGGCTACGGCTGCGCATTCGGAGAAACACCGAGCGAGCTCGACATTTCCCGGGGACCAGGAAGCTTCTGTCCGGGTTCAATGCCGGATTCGCGTTCGGGTTCGCGATCGGGCTTGTGGGCGGGGTACTCGACTTTGTGTCCGGGCTCGTGGGCGGATTCGCAGTCGGGCTCGTAGTCGCGCCCGCGACCGGGCTCGCTGTCGGTCTCGTGAATGTCGTCTTGGTAGTACTGGGCGACAGCCATGATCCTCGAGAAGCAGTCAGCCCGTGGCAACTTTTAAGGACCGACCGCACCGTCACACTCATCCGTGCGATCCTGGCTGGGTCCACGGTCGGACTCTCGGTCGGACTCGTGGACGGTTTCCTGAGCACTACGGTATTCGGACTCGTGGCCGGGTTCGCGGTCGGACTCATGGTCACGCAGGCCTTCTTATTGCGGTCAACGTGGGGAACCTGGCTGCTATTCGGTCGCGTGTGGCTCCCGCTTACCGGTCGCCTGCCGTGGCGTGTGAAACGCTTCCTCGAAGACGCCTACGACCGAGGCGTCCTGCGCCAGGCCGGTTCGCTTTACCAATTCCGCCACGCTCGACTCCGGGATCACCTCGCCCGGCATTACCGCACCAAACGCTGAGCGCGTCGTCCTGACTCCTGCGGTGCGCTTCCGGCGAGCTCGGCCAGCCGCCGGGAATCGGCCAGGCGGTCGTGGTGGACGCGGCCGTGCCCGGCGGCGGTCATCGGGAAGACGGGCTGGCCGCGGTGTCACCACCGGTGCCTTCCGCAGGCCATCACGCCGACCTGTCCGAGGCGGCACCAGCGGTGCTGGCGAGCACGTCGTCGACCCACTGGACGAACTCCAGCGGAGCCCGTCGAAGTGGTCGCTCACGCGCTGCTGCATGGCGCGTACGTCGTGGCCGGGCGGGAAGTCCCGGTCGGTGAGCTTGTCGCAGCCGCACGCGCAGGGCCGCTGCACGAACTGCTGCTCCTCGGGCAGCGTGCAATAAGCGACCGGGTTCTGTGACCCGGTGTCGACCGGGTCGGGCTTGCCGAGGTAGGCGTCCCGGGGCTTGAGGAACATCGATGCCGGATCGTGCGCTAAGCCTTAACGCTGCTGGTCAGTGAGCAGATGAGGATGGCGCCGCCGAGATTCGCTGTGATCTGCAACACGCCGATGGGCGGCGTCCCTTGTCAGGCGTTGTTCAGCCGGTCCGCGTAGATCCGGTACGCCTTGCGGTCGGCCGGGGATGCGCCTTCGCCTCCCAGCGCCGCCGCAGCGGCGAGCAGCGCCTGGTGTACGTCCGGTAGCGCGGTGACGTGCAGGCTTGTAGCCCTGACCGCGGCGGACTTCGCGACCCTGCCGCAGGGCGTGGCGTTCGACGTCGTCCAGGTCGTCGTGTTCGGCAGGTGGCGAGCGATCTTGCCGGGGATCTCGATGCGCACCGGCTGCGGCTCGTCAGCGGTGGCCGCGGGCCGCTCGGGGCGGTCGGGCATCAGGTCGGCCACGGCGGTGCGGATGGCGACCCGGCTGACCTGGTGTTCGCGGGCCAGTGCGGCGATGCTGGCGCCGTCGCGGAACGCCTGCCGCACCTCCTCCAAGACACCGAGCTGGGCCAGGCGCGGCCGGCGTCCGGACTTCGCCCCTTGCGCCCACGCGGCGGCCAGGCCATCACGGGCGAGTTCGTTCTGCAGGTCGCGCTGGAACTGGCCGACCGAGACCAGGACGTTGACCAGCATGGTGGTGGTCGCGTCAGTGGCGGCTAGGTCCACGATGCCCGACAGCGCGCCGGACAGCACGCGCAGCTTCACCCCATGCGCGCGGCACCAGTCCCGCACCGCCAGGATGTCGGCCAGGTCGCGGCACAGCCGGTACAGCTCGGAGACGGATCGCATTGGATCAGGGCGGCGGTTTTCCCATGATCCGCCCGGCCGGACGAACTCTCGACCATCTGTCGTCAAAGGGTCATTTGACGACAGAAACGGATCGCTCTAGTCGGCCTAGTGCTGCGGGAATTGTCGAGGATGTCGGCGGCGGTGTTGGCGGCCGCGCGGCGCTGCTGTGGGGGTCATGCGGGCGCATTCGTCCAACATCGCAGTGTTGGCGCCATCGATCCCAGCGCGGGCAAGGCGCCGGAATTCCGCCGCGGCGGGGCCGGCGGGCAGCATCGACCGACACAGCCAGCTGGTGCTCGTCGTCGGTGAGTACGCGGCTGCCTCGCAGCCGCAGCGGGGGTTCGTTGACCCAGAAAGCGCGGCGTCCCCATGCTTCCCGTTCCGGGTTGACGAACGCCAGGACTGGGACCTCGTCGGTGCCGTGCAGAAGCAGTACTCCGTTGAGCCCGTGCAACACAGCCCGGGCATCGCGGTCGGGGCCCAGGAAGAGGGGTTGCTGCCCTCGTCTTGCACACCGGCAGGTGCGGGCCCTCGATACTTCACGCTCGGCGCGTGTGCCGGGGTGGGGTGTCGAGTGCGGCCAGGTGCTGCCGGGTGGTGGTGAGGTCGCGTTCGAGTTGGGCGATGCGGCAGGCGGCGGTGAGGATGGTCAGGTCGCTGTCGAGGAGTTCGCGCACGCGGGCGGCGAGGGTGAGTTCGGTGCGGCTGTAGCGGCGGTGCCCGCCGGTGGAGCGGTCGGGGGTCAGCAGCCCGGCGGCGTCCAGGCTGCGCAGGAAGTCGGGGGTGACGCCGAGCATGTCGGCGGCCCGGCCCATGGTGTAGGCGGGGTAGTCGGCGTCGTCGAACGCTGTGCGCGCACGCTCCGGTGAGGGGGAGTCGACCATGATCCGTAGGCGCCTTTCGTCGTGGGAAACGCCGGGCCCGGACACGTGTCTGGCTTGTGTCCGGGCCCGGGCCGGAAGATGTGGCGCCCGCTGGTCGTCATTCAGCCGGGGCGCCTTCGATGACCTTGCGGCCCCCGCCGTGGCCGACCTCGATGCGGCGGGGCTTGGCCTGCTCGGCCACGGGCAGAGTCACGGTGAGCACCCCGTCGGTGTAGTCGGCGGTGATGTGGTCCAGATCCAGGCCATCGCCCAGCGACAGCTGCCGGGAGAAGGCGCCCCGCGGGCGTTCGGCCGCCAGGTAGCGGACCGCGGCGTCACCCTCGCCGCCAGTGCGGTCGGGGCGCTGGGCGCGCACGGTCAGGGTGTTGTTTTCCGCGTGGACCTCCAGCGACTGCGGGTCGATGCCCGGTAGGTCGAACTCGACGACGTAGTTCTCCCCGGACCGGTAGGCGTCCATGGCCATGGTCTGCGGCATCCGGCTGCTGCCGAACACCTCGGTGGCCAACCGGTTGAGATCCCGGAAGAACGGATCCAACGCCATCGTCATCGCTGCCCACTCCTTCGTTGTCGGTTCCGCCCGACCGCGCAAGTGGGTCGGGTCTTGTGGAAGGGGGTGTGGCGGCCCTGCCGCCACACCGGAGCCAAAGGGAGGGAGAACTGACGATGCGCCGTCACCTCCTTTTCGCAGCTCAAGCGCTTCACAACTAACCACTGCACGACCTATTCTGGAACCACTGAACCAACTTTTCAAGAGCAGCCACCATCACCTCTCTGGGCTAAGAGGCGCGGGTACGAGAGCTTGTGGAAGGTGGTGAACGGTGATGGCGGTGTTGCACGCGGTGTACCGCAGTGACTGGGAACACGGGTGCCGGTGGCGGGGCTGGCTGCCCGCGCAGGGCATCGCCCTGGGAGCCGACACCCTGGGGCAGGCCCAGCGGCTGATGAGCGCTGCCGTCGCGCGCAACGGGCAACGCGAGCAGTGGGTCGAGCACACCGAGCACCTGGCCGGGGATGGCCTGTGGGTGCGCCAGGCCCTCGACGAGCGAGTGCTGGAACGGGAACACGCCACCCGGGTACTCATGGAGGCACTGGACGATCAACGGCTACGTGCCCGGCTCGCCGCGCTCCCGGACTGCCTGCTGGGCGGGGTGGTGGTATGCGTCTGCGTGCCCGGCGACACCCTGGAGTGGATCCTCGGCCAGCACGACGGCCAGGGCGCGCTGGTGGCGGCCGCCGCGGTAACCAACCACCAGGTGTGGTGGAACGCCCTAACCGGCGCCACCCACACCGGCCACCTCTACCTTCCCGTCGCGGGCAGCCTCGCCGAGCTGGACCTGACCGATCCCGACGCCACCGTGGACGACTGGATCACTACCACCGACTGCGGACGCGTGGTCACTCGCTCTCCGACCAGCGGGGCACTAATTGCCTGATCAGGGGCATCGTGGTGCCGCCCGAACCCACTTGAATGCGGGCGGCACCACAGGCCGCTTCTAGTCGTTCTCGTCTTCGTCCGGGCCCCGACGGGTCGCGCAGTGGGCGTAGCCCGCCGGCGAGTTCCGGGGTGAGGAAGGAGTAGCGGCCGAGCATGTTGGTGTGGTGGCGCACAAAGGGTGAGAGGCGGGCGGTGTCCTCGTCGCGGACTTCGTAGCCACCGGCGCCAGTTCCGCCGCACCCGGTCCAGGTCGATGCGGCCTCGGGCGGCGGTGGCGAATGGGCCGTAGTCCGCCTTGGTGTCGATGCGCCACAGTTTCTGATCCGGCAGATCGGCCAGCTGCGGGGCGTAGGTGAACCCGGCCAGGGTGAGCAGACCGAAGACGATGTCGGATTACGAGGCGGTGTCGGTCACGATCACCTGTGGTTTCTGTCCGCCGTCGCGGTCGTAGAGCACGTCCAGGACGTGCAGGGAGTCGCGCGGGGTGCCCGTGACGACTTTCCCGGCGAGCCCGGCGGCCTGGTCGTTGAGCATGTTCAGCCACGTCGCGCCCCGGTGTTGGCCCCAGTAGTGCGGGTTGTGGCGGGCGTTGATCGTCTGCACCGGCACGACGAACCGCATCCCGTCCACGCTGGCCACATGCCCACCACCCCAGACCTGGGCCAGGCCATTGCGGGCCTGTTCGTCGATCAGGGCGGCGTTAGCGGCCTTGATCGTGTCCATCCGCAGATAGGTCGCATCCACGTGCGCGACCGGTTCCTGGTCAGTGCCGGGACGCTGTGCTTGATGACCGGGGTCCAGCCGATGTTGCACGCCTCTGACACCAGCAGTGCGGCGATGGTGATGTGCAGGTCGGCCAGGCGGGCTTCGCCGCCGGTGACCGGGGTGAACGCCTGGTCGGCGCAGGCGGCCGTGTTCGTCGAAGCGGACCGCGGTGTTGTCGCCGAGCCCGGCGGTGACCTCGCGGAAGGTGGCGTCCGGCAGCTCCGCGCGTTCGTCCGGGTGATCGTCGGGGTCGGGTGGCAGGTTCAGGCTGGCCAGCACCACCGGCTTCGCCGTGATCCATGCCTTGCCTGCCAGCAGTTTCGCGCGGGGGTCGCCCCACTTGCTGGAGTTGACCGCGAAGATGTCCCGGCGCCGCAAACAGCGGTGGAACTGTTCCAGCACGCAGAAGGTGTAGGCGCGCCAGTCCACCGTGCCCGGCTTCCAGCTCAGGGGTGTGCAGCACGAGTCGCCGCCAGGAGCCGATGAGCAGCTGTTCGTCGATCTCCGAGCGGTCGACCTTGTTGCGTCCGCCGCCCCACAACGTCGGCAGATCCCGCAACGCCGCCAGCACCCGCTGCCCGTCCGGAGCGGCGCCGAAGCGGATCACCTCGCACTGCCCTACAGCAGGGGCAGCTGGGCCGGGCGGACGCGCCGGGCGGGGGCTTCGGATTGGATAATCGCCTCGCCGAGAGGATTCAGGAACGGCGAACTCGTCCGGTCCTGTTGGGTTCCGCGGATCGTTCGGCGGGTCGCCCGGGTGAGGTAGAGGTGGTCTTGAGCCCGGGTCATGCCGACGAAGAACAGCCGGCGCTCCTCGGCCACTTCCGCCACGGTGGGCTCGGTGCCCGGCCAGCGCAGCGGAAGCAGGCCGTCCTCGCAGCCGATGAGAAAGACCACCGGGAACTCCAGGCCCTTGGCGGCGTGCAGGGTCAGCAAGGAGATGGCCTCGGCGCGCGGGTCCAGCGTGTCGACCTCGGCGCCAAGCAGCACCTCGCGGCAGAACCGCGGCACATCCTGGCCGCACCGCTGCGCCAGCGGGCCGAGCAGCTCCACCGCGGTGTGGATGTCGGGCCGGGTGTCTTCGGGCACGGTGTCGGCAACGGCCTTGGCCGCCAGGCGCAGCTGATCGGCTACCGGGCCGGTGCGGGCGGCGACGTGCAGCATCTCGCGCACCAGGAGGTCAACGCCGGGGCGCGCGGAAAGCCGGTCGTGCGAGCGTTTCTGCACCGGCAGGCCGCAGCGGGTCAACTCATCGAGGATCGCGTGCGACTGCGCGTCGGTGCGGTACAGCACTGCGATGTCGTTGAAGCCGACGCCGCCGGGTCCGTCGCCGAGGACGCGGCCGCTGTCGAGGGAATGAAACGAGGCGCCGCCGAGCAGCTGGTCGATCGTGCGCGCCACGAAGGCCGCCTCCGTGCGTTCATCACCGGCCTGGTGGACCACGATGGGGTGGGCTTGGCGGTTCGAGGCCGGGTGCAGCCGGCGGTCGGGGACCAGTGTGGACGGTGTGATGGCGCGGATCGCGCCGTCGAGGATGTGGACGCCGCTGCGGTAGTTGCGGGTCAGCGCCAGCACCGGCGCGCTCGGGTAGTCCTGCTCGAAGCGCAGGAAGAATCCGACGTCGGCACCGCGGAAGGAGTAGATCGCCTGGTCGGGGTCGCCGATGGCGGTGAGGTTGGCCCCGGCCGGGGCGAGCAGCCGCAGCAGCCGGTACTGGAGCTCGTCGACGTCCTGGTATTCGTCGACGGTGATCCACCGGTAGCGGCGCCGGTATTCCTCGCCGATTGCGGGATGGTCGGTGAGCAGCTGCACCGCCAGCACGACGAGGTCGTCGAAGTCGACCAGGTTCTGCTGGCGCAATTCCGCCAGGTACGCCGCCAGCGCCGCCTCGGTTTCCGGGTCGCCGTCGCCGCCCCGGCGCACGGGCGAGAGCTGTGCCTGCACCCGCCGCGCGGTGCGTTCGTCGCCGGTGATCGCGGTGAGGATCTCGTGCTGGCGGGCGGAATCGGCCAGGCCGAAATCGGCGCCGAGGCCGAGCTGCACGTGGTGTTCCCGCAGGATCCGCAGGCCGAATGAGTGGAAGGTGGCCACGGTCATCTGCTGCGCGTCCGGGCCGATCAGGGCTTGCAGGCGTTCGGTCATCTCCTCGGCGGCCCGGCGGGTGAAGGTGATCGCCAGGCACTGGCTGGCGGGGACATCGCGCTCCAGCACCAGGTGCGCCAGCCGGTGGGTGACGGTGCGGGTCTTGCCGGTGCCCGGGCCGGCCACGATCAGCAGCGGCCCGCCCGGGACTTCGGCCGCCGCGCGCTGGTCGGGATCCAGACCGCCCAGCACGCCTGGCCCGGTATCTGGGAGGGCGGCCGGTCGCGGTTCGGGTTCCGGCAGCGGCGGGGGGACGGGTGCGGCCACGGGTTCTGGTTGCGGTTGCGGGGTGAACAGCGCGTCGTCGAACAATGCGGGCGCATTGCCGGTGCGCAGCCGGGTGAGCTCGGCCGGGTCGAAAACGCGGATGGTGCCGTATTCACCGTCGTAGCCGGGATCGCGCAGCACGTGGCCGTGCCGCAGCCGCTCGATCGCCTCGGCCACCGGGGCGTGGCTGCGCCGCAGCTCGTCGATCGGCACGTCCTGGAGGATCGCCAGCTCCGGGCCGTGGGCGGCGGTGAGGTCGCTGATCTGGCCGAAGACCTTCTTGCTCTTGGGCCCCACACCGAGGATCTCGCCCACGATCTCCGGCAGCGGGATCAGGTTGTGGAAGTCGGCCGCACCGTCGGGGCGGATGCCCGTGGGCCGGTCGGCGAGCGCTTCGACGCGGTGCAGCACGCCGACGGTCAGGGGCTTGCCGCAGCCGGGGCACAGTCCACTGTGGGCGCGGGTGTCGCCCGGTTCGAAGCGCACCTGGCACTTGCGGTGTCCGTCGAGGTGGTATTTGCCTTCCTCGGGGAAGAACTCCACGGTGCCGGCGAAACCCTCGCCGGTCTCCAGCGCCCGTTTGACCGCGAAGTAGTCCAGGTCGGTGTCGAAGACGCTGGCCTCCCGGCCCAGCATCGGCGGCGAATGCGCATCGGAGTGGCTGACCAGCGTGTATCTGTCGAGCCCGGAGATCCGCCAGTTCATCTCCGGGTCGCTGGAGAGCCCGGTCTCCAGCGCGAAGATGTGCCCGGCCAGATCCCGGTAGCAGTCTTCCACCGCGTCGAACCCGGCCTTGGAGCCCAGCACCGCGAACCACGGGGTCCAGATGTGCGCGGGCACCAGGTAGGCGCCGTCGCCGGATTCCAGGGTGATCTCCAGCAGGTCCCGGGAGTCCAGGCCCAGGATCGGGCGGCCGTCGGAGCCGAGGTTGCCGATGCGGCCCAGCCGCCGGTTGAACTCCTCGGCGGCGGCGAAATCCGGCATGTAGCAGAGGTGGTGGACCTTGCGGGTGCGCTCGCCGTACTTGTAGATGGTGGAGATCTCCACGGACAGCATGAACCGCACCTGCCCGCCGCAGGTGGCCGGCAGGCTGCGGGTGAGGTCAGTGTCGAGGTCGCCACGCAGCCGGAACAGGCCGGGCTCGGCGGGTTCGAGCACCTCGCGCAGGTGCTCGAACCAGGCGGGGTGGGTGAAATCGCCGGTCCCGACCAGCGTGATGCCCTTGCGGCGCGCCCACCAGGTCAGGTGCTCGATGTCGCAGTCTTTGCTGCACGCGCGGGAATACTTCGAGTGGATGTGCAGATCGGCGTAGAAGCGCACCCGGCGATCTTGCCAAAAGATCATCGGCCGCCCTGCCCCGGGGGCCGGGCGGCGGCGATCGGGAGTGTGTCCGGTTGCGTGGTCAGCGTGCCCGAGTTGGTCTCATACAGCCCGGTGTTCGCGGGTAGTGCCTGGTAGGTGCGGGTCCTGGATCTGGATGATGGCGCGCCGTTGGTCTCACCAGTGCCGGGGGTGGGTGAGCGTGGGCGGCAGTGTGGTGCCGGTGTTGCCCTGGGCGGCGTTGATCTGGTCCTGGGTGAGGAAGATGCTGCCGGTGAGGTCGGCGTCGCGCAGATCCGTGTCGCGGAAGTCCACTCCGATCAGATCGGCCGAGCGCAGGTCGGCCGCGATCAGACAGGCCCCGCGGAGGTTGGCGCCCCACAGGTCGGCTCCACGCAGGTCTGCCCGATGAGATCGGCTCCCCGGTGGTTTCTCTTGCGGCCCGCGACCGTGGCCCGCACCAGTTCGCTGGTGCGCAGAAGTAGTTCGTTGATGGTGTGGCGCAGTGCGGCGACATCAACGCCGGCGAGTGTGTCGGCGCTGCCGCGGGTCAGGTCTTCGGTGTCGCGCAGCGCCTTACGCAGATCATCGTGGACGGGCCGGGCCGCCGCTAGGGTCAGTGCTTCGTTGAGGTACCAGAGCAGTTCGTGGAGCTGGCGCATGACGGGGAACACCGCGAACATCTGCATTGCGGTGTGCGGGTCCTGGCGCCAGTCCTTGCCGCCGTAGGTGAGCTGGGAGACCTTCTGCCCGGCGCCGAAGCAGTCGAAGACGGTGCAGCCGCGAAAGCCTCGCTCGCGCAGCTGTGCGTGGATGCCGCAGCGGAAGTCGGCCAGCAGGTTGGTGCACGGCCATCCGGCGTCCTCTGTCGACCGCGAAATCGGCCGAGGCGGCGAAGGGTAGTGCGACGCAGCATAACCCGAAGCAGTTCGCGCAGTCGGCGTGCAGACTGCCGTCGGTGTGCGGGTCTTGGTGCTGGTCGGACAATGTGAGCGATCTCCTACCGCGAGGTGCTCTTGCCCGTATTCTCCCTGATCGGCAGCGGTGGGCCTGGGTCAGTCCCTTGGCGGGCCACCGTGGTGACCCCATCGGACAGTCGTGCCCCGAGGTTGTGCATCATGTGGCGGGCCTGGGGGCGTAATCGCCACGGTCGCGCCGCCTGGCGTCGAAGGGCAGGCCGGCGGCGAGCACGAGTCGTGCGTCGGGTTGGACAACGGCGCCGTTGGCGTATTCGGCCTCGGAGCGGGTGCGGTGGTCACAGGCTGGTTGGCCGTCCGGCGGTGTCGGGTTCGGCGCCGACGATGCCGATCGAGGGCGGTTCGGGCAGGCAGGTTCGCGGTTCAATGCTTTGCCCGCCGGTGCTTCGCCGCGTCGTGACCAGCCGATGAGGTGTTCTCGCGGCTCCGGATTGATAGTCCGTACCTATAGTGCTGGGCATGCACATATCGCGTCTGCAGTTCGTCTCCGTGCCGGTGGCCGACCACGTCAAGGCATGCGGGTTCTACATCGACGTGCTCGGTTTCGAGCTGGTGATGGACCTGGCCGGGCCGCACGGCCAGTTCGTCATGGTCGCCCTGCCCGGTGCCCAAACCGGGGTCGTGCTGGTCGATTTCAGCGTCGAAGGGCGCGATCCCGGCGGCCCGGTGCACTTGCAGTTGCACACAGACGACCTGGAATCCGACGTGGCGGAATTGCGCGCGGCGGGCGTGACCGTCGGGAATCCCCTGGACAGGCCGTGGGGGCGCACGGCGTCGTTCAACGATCCCGACGGCAACCTGATCTCGTTGTTGCAGCCCTCGCGCTTGGGGGACCGACCGAGCTGATGGCGCGCACCGACGAGGTGTTCGCCGGACTGGCCCCTCGGTCAGTTTCCGGCCGGGCCGATCACCTCGCCGACCCTGTCGAGCACGTTCGTGTAGGCGCGCGGGGTGTTGGGGTTGGTCTTGATCTTCGGGGAGTCGGCGACGCCCCTAACGGTCCGTTTTCCGGTAGGTGTCCGGCGACCTGGTTAGCGGGGGCACCGCGGCGTGCTGGAGGACCAGGTCCCGGTACGGCAGACACCTGACACAGCGGCACCATGCCGAGCACGTCCAGCAGGGTGTTCGCGGCGCTAGCCTGGTCGGCGCCGGACAGGATGATGTTGGTCGCCGCGACCTGGGCGATGTGGTGATCTCGCTCGGACTCGGCCACTGCCCCAGGCTGCGCCGGGTCACCCTGCCCGGACAAGCCAGCGGAGGCGGTATGTTCGGCGGTGGCCAGTGCGTCCTGCTCAGTGCCGCAGTTCTGCGCCGGCTACCTTGTCGGCTAATCGCACCGACCACGAGCTGGGATAACTGTCCATCGTGACTTTGTAGAGGATGCGCTGTTGGATCTCCGAGGTTCCGGCAGGTGAACGGATGGGCTGGGAGTCCCGGACGTAGCGCTGAAGAGCCCGATCGGTGCGGTGCGCGTCCGCGCCATAGATCCCGTCTGCCAGGCGCGCGGAGGCCAGCGCGAGTTCTACGTTGATCAACTTCGCATTGGCGAGGGCTGCATCGCAGTCCATGCCGCGATCAAGTGCGTCGACGGCGAGGTAGAGGTCTTGGCGTGCGGTCATCACGTTCGATGTGATCTTCCCGATCTTCTGCTGAACGCTGTCCAACGCTTCGTGAAGTGGTTTGCCGTAGCGGTGGCGCCGCTTCACTTCGTCCTTCGTGTCGGCCAGTAGTGCGCGATGCACTCCGCACGAGACCGCCGCCAGGTTTGCCCGCCCATAGAGCATTGACGAGGAAAGGGCGACGGAGAGACCGTCGCCTTCCTCTCCCAGCAGAGCGGACGCGGGGACTCGGCAATCCTCGAAAAACACGTCGCCTGCGGAAAACCCGCGCAGGCCCGTCAGCGGGACGTGTTCGCCCAGGTAGCAGCCGGGTGTGTCGGCCGGCACTAGGAACGCGCTCAGGCCGCCTGATCCCTCACCTGTGCGCACCACCACACCGTGGAGATCAGCGACGTGGCTGTTACCCACATGGTGCTTGTGTCCATTGAGGATCCAGTCGGAACCGTCGCGGACGGCGGTGGCCTCCATACCCAGGACGTGGCCGCCACAGCCCGGCTCGGTCGTGGCGATCGTGGGCAGGCATTCGCCCGCCGCGATCGCCGGCAGCCACTGCTGCTTCTGTTCCTCGCTGCCAAAATGCAAAATCTTGGCCAGGCCCAGGATGCTTGCCTGGGTGGCCGCACCCATCGCTCCACTACCATGCTCGCTGCTGATCGTTTCGATCAGCAGCGTCCGAGCTTTGTGATCGCCGCCCATCCCGCCGTAGCGACGCGGGATCGTCACGCCGATATAGCCCCGGCGGGAGACCTCGCGGATGACCTCATGGTCGACAGCCGACGTCTCCTCCATTTTGGCGACCTGCGGGGCGATCACCTCAGCAGCGAACTCCTGCACCTCGTGCCGGAGCGCATGGTGAGCGTCAGTCAAGATCATCTGGTCGATCAGGTCCACACTGCGACCCTTCCATGTCACCCTAAGCCCGCTGCTTTCATTGCATTGTGGGTTGAGTGGGTGTTGTGAACGGAGAAAAGGTGCGCTGAACTGCAAAGATATGGCTTGCTGAGGACCACGTCAGAGCAAGTTCAGGAGCACCTTTCTGGTGAGCAAGCTTACCGGGTCGTATCCATCGTTAAAGGTCGACATCGCCGGTACGAGGGTGGTGTCCAATGTTGGTGCGGTGCTGCTCGTGCAGCCCCTGACCACGCTGGGATTTGATCAAGTGCTGTCGGCGGCGCTGGCGCGGTGGCGGCGGCCGACGGCGATCCATGATCGAGGAAAGATCGTGTGCGACCTAACCCTCACTCCGATGATCGGTGAGCACAGTGTGGCCGAGATCGCCGCCCTGCCGCAACGAACACGAGGTGTTCGGCCTCGAATACCGCCGCGGATCACATCACTGTGGACCGAAACGTCGTTGCGGGGAGTTTACCCTTCACCGGCAGTTGCGGCCGGATCGGGCGAAAAGTGCTGATCCGTACCGATTCTGCCGGCGCCACCCCACGACTTCCTGGACTGGTTGCACGCCCGGAAACTGTCCTAATCGGTCGGGTTCACCCTGCCCAACGACGCGGTCGAACGCCTGGCCCGCATCCCGCACAATGTGGACACCGGCCTACGTTCATCGGTCTCCCAGTCCCGCTTCACGGGCGCGGACGCAAGCAGGCAGAGCGTCCGGCCAGTCCTCGCGACTCACCAAATGGTGCTCACCCACCGCCCACACCGCACCGTCTACACCGCGCTTAGCAACCCCAGCGCGCCCGCTGGTGCAATGACTCCCGCATCCCGTCCTCCTGGCCTGTTCCACGAGGGCATAGGGTCCTGGCCACCGCCACGGTGGGTGGTGCACTGTGGACAGTGGTGCAGCGGTCGACGGCAGGGGCCGGATTGGGTTGTGGTGTCGTCGGCGACTGTGGTGGCGAGCTCGGGTGTCACTGCTGGGGCGGGCGGGACAATCGCCAGATGACGTCGATCCCGTCGTCTCCGGAGTTTTTCGGGCCGCGGGTGGCGCTGCGGCGATCGACGCAGGTGAAACCGAGGCGTTGCGGCACACCCTGGCTGGCGGTGTTGGCCGCGTCATGCCAGATCTCCACGCGATCGATGCCGGGCAACGCGAACGCCTCGTCGATCAGCGCCGCGGTGCTGGTGGTGGCCAGGCCGCGGCCGGTGTGGTCGGGGTGCAGCCAATACCCGATCTCGAGGCCGCCGGGGCCGATGCGGCGTTCCAGGGAGATGCAGCCGGCGATCGCGCCGTCGACGGTGATGGCATAGGTGTAGGCATCGCCGCTGCGCCAGTTGCGGTCGCAGAGGTCGAGGAACTCGGCGGCCACGTCGAGCGGGTAATCTCCGGCGGCCCACGGCATCCATGGCCGCAGATGCGGCAGCGCTTCGGTGACCACCCCGTGCACTTCAGCGAGGTCGTCATGCCGCCAGCGCCGCAACACCGCCGAGTCCAAGGTGATCACTTCCGCGGGATGGGCCATGCGCCGAGGGTGCTGTCCGGTAGCCGGTCCTGGCAACGGGATATCCCGGCGCCGCAGGCGTCCCCAGCGGATCCGTGCCGGAAGGGCTCGCCGGTCGACTGAGGCAAAACGGGGGCCGTCCCGTTCCGGGACGACCCCAGCACAGTGCGGATGGGCTCAGATCAGACCGAGGTCGCGCACCGCGTCGCGCTCCTCGACGAGCTCGTTGACCGAGGCGTCGATGCGCTCGCGGGAGAACTCGTCGATCTCCAGGCCCTGCACGATCTCGAACTTGCCGTCGCGGGCGGTGACCGGGAACGACGAGATCAGGCCCTCGGGCACGCCGTAGGAGCCGTCGGAGACCACGCCCGCCGAGGTCCAGTCGCCCTCGGGCGTGCCGTTGACCCAGGTGTGCACGTGGTCGATGGCGGCGTTGGCGGCCGAGGCCGCCGAGGACGCGCCGCGGGCCTCGATGATGGCCGCGCCGCGCTTGGCGACGGTGGGGATGAATTCCTCGGCCAGCCAGGCCTGCTCGACCTGCTCGGCGGCGATCTTGCCGTTGACCTCGGCGTGGAAGAGGTCTGGGTACTGGGTGGCGGAGTGGTTGCCCCAGATGGTCAGCTTCTTGATGTCGGTGACCGACACGGTCAGCTTCTGCGCCAGCTGGCTCAGCGCCCGGTTGTGGTCCAGGCGGGTCATCGCGGTGAACCGCTCGGCGGGCACGTCCGGGGCGTGGGCCTGGGCGATGAGTGCGTTGGTGTTGGCCGGGTTGCCGACCACCAGCACGCGCACGTCGTCTGCCGCTCCGGCGTTGATGGCCTCGCCCTGCGGCTTGAAGATGCCGCCGTTGGCCTCCAGCAGGTCGCCGCGCTCCATGCCCTTGGTGCGCGGGCGAGCACCGACCAGCAGCGCGATGTTGGTGCCGTTGAACGCGGTGCGGGCATCGTCGGTGATGTCGATGCTCCGCAGCAGCGGGAATGCGCAGTCGTCGAGCTCCATCGCGGTGCCCTCGGCCGCCTTGACCGCCTGCGGGATCTCCAGCAAGCGGAGCTTGATCGGGGTGTCGGGCCCGATGAGCTGTCCGGAGGCGATCCGGAACAGCAACGCGTAGCCGATCTGACCGGCCGCACCGGTGACGGTCACGGTGACGGGAGCTTGGGTCATGAGGTTTCGTTCTCCTGCTCGCCGGGTGATTTGCCTAGCGGGATGCTATCCCCAGCGCGGCGGTGCCGTTGCCGGACCGCCACGGATCACAGTGGACGGCATGCCGGACCGATTCAGCCGCCCTGCGCCTGGGGAGAGGCAGGACACAACCCACCGGACGAGGCCGTGAGCACGGCCACGTTCACCGTCGTGAGTGACGCTGTCGGCGGCCCGGGAAATCTCTTCGCAGGGTGTGTCGATCCGCTCCGCGGCCGTTCGTCTAGTGGGTGAGAAGCCGGCGTGGTGCCGGTTTCGCTAGTGCTAGGTGGCTGGTGTCGAACGGGGTTTTGAGGTGTTTGCTCTGGTCTTAGCGTGGCGGGCGGTGGGTGTGATTGCCGATCGTTTTCGAGTGTGGTCGGTGGGTTTGTGTGTCGCGTGTGCCGGTTATCGGTGGGGAGGACGTGTGGTGTTGGTGATGGGCTGGGCGTTGGTCTGGTCAGGCGGTCGTCACGGCCCATCCGCCTGCCTTGCGGGTTATCCCGAGCACGCCCAGTCGAGCGAGGTTGACCGCGGCGGCCAGCAGCGAGAAATCAGCGGCCACTTTCCGCAGTCCTCGGACACGGGCCCGTCGTCCGCCGTGGCGGTGGCGCATCAGGTGGCCGATCTTGCGTTCGACTTTGGGCCTGGTGGCGCGGTAGTCAGCCTTCCAGGCGGGGTCGGTCTGGCGGGCACGACCGGCGGCCAGTGCGGCTTCGTGGGGGCTGATGGTGATGGTGCGGCCGGTCTTGGCGGTGGTGCACTGTGCGGCCAGCGGGCAGGTGGCGCACACGACGCCGAAGTTGGCCGCCCCAGCGTGACGCTCACGGGCGCGAATGGGTGCGGTATGCCCGGCCGGGCAGGTCACGGTCTGCTGCTCAAGGTCGATATCGAAACGGTCCTTGGGAAAATGGCCTTTCACCGCAGCCGGCGGTTGCACCTTGAGCCCATTGTGGATCCCATTCTCGTCCAGCCTTTCCAGCAATTCCCCCGCCCCATAGGCCGCATCCCCATATACCGCGGCCTGACCCTCATCCCCGGCTTCGGCTTCGGCTTCGGCTTCGGCTTCGGCTTCGGCTTCGGCTTCGGCTTCGGCTTCGGCTTCGGCTTCGGCTTCGGCTTCGGCTTCGGCTTCGGCTTCGGCTTCGGCTTCGGCTTCGGCTTCGGAGGGCAGGATGTCGGACAGGAGGGTCTCGGCGGTCTCGGCGTCGCCGCTGTTGCCGGGGGTGACTTCGGTGGCGGTGACGATCTCACTGTCGGGGTCGATGGCGAGATGTCCTTTGTAGCCGTCGAAACCGCGGGCCTGCGTTTTGTGGCCATGGCGGGTTTCGGGATCGACGGTGGAGATGACCCGGTCCGGGGCGACCCGGCGGGCGATCCGGAACACCCCGTCGCTGTCTTCGGTCAGGTCCTGGCCCAGCACCGTGGCCAGCAGGCGCGCGGCCTCATCCACGCACTTGGTCCACTTCTGGCCTTCCATCAGGGTCAGCATCGCGAACCCGTCCCGGGCCCGGGAGTCGATCAACGCCTCCCGGGCGGCCTGGTCGTCCCAGTCGATCAGGGGTTTGCCCGCTCCGGCGTAGTCATCTCCGGAGGTGAGCACCGCCCGCAACCGGGCGGCCAGTCCGGCCTCAGCGGTGGCCAGCAGACCACGGATCGCCGAGCGGATCAGGGTGATGGTGTCCATCGTCGCGACCGCGTCATACAACGGGGTCGAGTCCAGCACCCTCCTGCACCCGACCAGACCCGCCTGACGCGCGACATCCAGCACCGTCTCGAAGATCCGGTCCGGCCGAGCCGAGCGGGCCAACCGGGCCCGCATGTCCACCAGCACGGTGTGCACGAACCCCGGATAGTCGAAATCCAGGCCACCGGCGGCGTACTTCCAGCGCGTGTCAAATGCGAACCGCTCCACCGCCTCCCGATCCGACAGGCCCTCGACACGCTGCAACACCATCACCACCGCCACGATCATCGGCGGCACCGACCGGCGACCCACATCGGTGAACAGATCCGCGAACATCTCATCCGGGAACAGACTGAAGCACTCCCGATGCAACACCCCATAAATCGAACCCGCCGCGACCCGGCCCTCACAGTAATCCACCGTCGATCGCAGCAGATCACCCTGCCGCGGCGCGCGTCCCAACGTCACCCCCGACATCCTGCCAAACGATCACCCCGACGGAACACCGACACACCCCGATCCTTAGCAACCCAAAACACCAGCCACCTAGGAGACCATGATGAAGCAGTACCTGCTCAGCATCTACCAGCCCGACGGTCCCCCGCCGCCGCCGGATGTCCTGGAGCCGATCATGCGCGACCTGCAAGCATTGAACGCCGAGATGAGGGCCGCCGGGGCGTGGGTCTTCGCCGGGGGCCTGCACCCGCCGAGCACCGCCACCGTGCTGCGCGCGCGGGGCGAGGAGGTGCTCACCACCGACGGTCCGTTCACCGAGGGTAAGGAGCACCTCGGCGGGTTCACCGTCATCCAGGCACCGGATCTGGATGCCGCCTTGGCATGGGGGCGCAAGCTGGCCAGGATGATCACGCTGCCGATCGAGGTGCGGCCGTTGCAGGGCGAGGCCGCCGAGATGACGTGCCAACCGCCGGCGTAGCGGAGATCGACCGGGTTTTCCGCGCGGAGTACGGCCGCGCGGTCGCCGCCCTGGTCGGCGTGTTCGGCGACATCGACATCGCCGAGGAGGCGGTCCAGGACGCCTTCGCCGCGGCGGTGGCTCGGTGGCCGTCTACCGGGCTACCACCGAGCCCGGCGGGCTGGATCATCACGACGGCCCGCAACCGGGCGATCGACAGATTGCGCCGGGAGTCCTCCCGCGCGGACCGGCACGCCCAGGCCGCGCTGCTGCACGCCCGTGAGCAACCCGCCGAGGAGGGGCCCGTGCGCGACGACCGGTTGCGGCTGATCTTCACCTGCTGTCACCCGGCGCTGGCCACCGCCGCGCAGGTGGCCCTGACGCTGCGTTTGCTGGGCGGGCTGACCACCGCCGAGATCGCCCGGGCGCTCTTGGTGGCCGAGCCGGCGATGGCCCAGCGGCTGGTGCGCGCCAAGAACAAGATCCGCGACGCCGGCATCCCGTACCGGGTGCCGGAGCAGGCCGACCTGCCGGTCCGGTTGCGCGCGGTGCTGGCCGTGATCTACCTCGTGTTCAACGAGGGATACACGGCCAGCTCGGGGCAGCAGCTGGCCCGGGAGGACCTGTGCGCGCAGGCCATCCGGCTGGGACGGCTGCTGGCCGGGCTCATGCCCGATGAGCCCGAGGTCATGGGTCTGCTGGCGCTGATGCTGCTGATCGAGTCGCGGCGGGCCGCTCGCACCACCGCCGAGGGTGCGCTGGTGCTGCTGGCCGATCAGGACCGCAGCCGGTGGGATCCGGTCCTGATCGCCGAAGGGCAGGCCATCGTCCAGCGATGCCTGCGCCGTAACCAGCCCGGCCCATACCAGATCCAGGCGGCGATCAACGCCGTGCACAGCGACGCACCGACCGCGGCGGACACCGACTGGCGGCAGATCCTGGCGCTGTATGACCAGTTGCTGGCGGTCGCACCGAGCCCAGTTGTGGCGCTGCACCGCGCGGTGGCGATAGCGGAGGTCGAGGGGCCGCAAGCCGCACTCGCCCTGGTCGAGGAGCTCGATCTCGGTGGCTACCACGTGTTCCACGCCGTCCGCGCGGACCTGTTGCGTCGGCTGGGCCGCACCGAGGAGGCCGCCGGTGCCTACGATGCCGCGATCGCAGGCACCGGCAACGCGGCCGAACGTGACTTCCTGCAGCGCGCACGCCAGGCGCTGGGCCGGGGCCCGGCGTGATGGGATCTGCGGCTATTTGCGGCTTTGCCTGTTTATGCCGGGTAGTTCCGGCCCCGGTTGTCCGGTGAGTTCTGGCCCCGGCTGAGTTCGTCCGGTGGGTTTTGGCCCCACCGTGTCCGATGTGGACACGCCCACGATGGTGTGAAGGACCGGTCTTCCCCCGTTGGTACGGGCAACGATGTGCGCCTTGAATCCAAGCGGTCGTGTCGGAGGCCGGAGTTGTCGTTGTCGCGCGTTGAGTTGTTCGCACGCATACGCCGTGATCGGCGGTTGGAGCCGGACCTGTCGGTCCGGGCGTTGGCCGAGCGGTATGGGGTGCACCGCCGGACGGTGCGGGAAGCGCTGGAGTCTGCGGTGCCCAAGGAACGGAAGAAGCCGCCGCCGCGCCGCTCGGTGCTGGAGCCGGCTTATGGGTTGATCGACGAGATGCTGCGCGCGGATCTGTCGGCGCCGCGCAAGCAGAAGCACACGACCGCGCGGATCTACCAGCGGCTGATCACAGAGCATGGGTTCACCGCAGCGGGCCGGACCGTGGTCTACGAGTACGTCGCCCGGCGGCGGCCGGAGCTGGTGGCCGAGCTGCGCGAGGAACAGCGGCACCTGCAGGGCATGGTGCCCCAGCAGCATCAGCCCGGCGAGGAAGCCGAGGTCGACTTCGCCGACGTGTGGGTCCGCGTCGCGGGCACGGTGCTGAAGTGTCACCTGTTCACGCTGCGGCTCAGTTTCAGCGGTCGCGCGGTGCACCGCGTGTTCCTGTCCGAAGGGCAGGAGGCGTTCATGGAAGGCCACGTCGAGGCGTTCCGGGCGCTGGGCGGGATCCCGACCCGCCACATCCGCTACGACAACCTGCGACCCGCGGTCCAGCGGGTCTGCTTCGGCCGCTCTCGCGTCGAGTCCCAGAACTGGGTCAAATTCCGTTCACACTTCGGTTTCGATGCCTTCTACTGCATCCCGGGCAAAGACGGCGCGCACGAAAAAGGCGGCGTCGAGCAGGAAGGCGGCCGGTTCCGCCGCACGCATCTGGTCCCGGTCCCGGAGGTCGCCAGCCTGACCGAGCTGAATGAGAAGATCGCCGCGATCGACCTGGCCGAGGACGAGCGGATCCTGCACGGACAACGGGTCAGCATCGGGTTCAACTTCGCCCACGAGGCCGAGCTGCTCGCGCCGGTCCCGTTCGAGGAGTTCGACACCGGCAGCACGCTGACCCCGAAGGTCGGCCGGGATTCGCGGATCACCGTGCGGCAGTCGCAGTACTCGGTGCCGGCGCGGTTCATCGGCCGGAAAGTGCGAGTCTCGTTGCGCGCCAACGAGGTGCTGGTGTTCGACCGCACCACGATCATCGCCCGGCACGTCCGGCTCACCCGCCGCGGCGAGTCGCATGACGAGCTGGATCACTACCTGGAGATCCTGCTCGGCAAGCCCGGCGCGCTGGCGGGGTCCACCGCGCTGGCCACCGCCCGCGCCGAGGGCACCTTCACCTCGGCGCACGAGGCGTTCTGGTCGGCCGCTCGCGCCGCGCACGGCAACGGCGACGGGACCCGTGCGCTGATCGAGGTCCTGCTGCTGCACCGCCGCCTGCCCGCCGAGGCGGTGATCACCGGCATCACCACCGCGCTGGACGCCGGGTCGACCAGCCCGGAGCTGGTCGCGATCGAAGCCCGCAAGGCCGCCGCCAGCACCGCCCGCGACCAGCCGCTGCTCGACGATGCCGACCTGTCCGACCTCGGCATCGACACCACGGTGATCCCGAAGATCATCGACGACACCCCTGATCCCCGCGAGCACGCCCCACCCACGCCGGTGAGCACCGCTGCACCGGTGATCTCCCTGCGTTCGCGCCGGGAACTGCCCGCGACCTCGACCCCGCTGCCCTCGGTGGCGATCTACGACCAGCTGCTTCGCCGCACGAAAGGCACCTCCGCATGACCGCCACCCTGCCCGCGCCCACCACCTCTGCCACCGCGGCGACCGTTCCGGCCGTCGCGCCCGGCGTCGACAGCATGGACGCCCTGATCGACCAGGCCTGCCGCACGCTGCGGTTGCCCACCATCGGCTCCCGGTTCGAGGAACTCGCCGCCGCGGCATTGCGGGAACAGGCGTCCTACAAGGCGTTCCTGCTCACCCTGCTCGACGCCGAATGCGAGCACCGCGACGAACGCCGCAAGATCCGCCGCGTCCGCGAGGCGAACTTCCCCCGCTCGAAGCGGCTCGACGACTTCGACTTCGCCGCCAACCCGAACGTCGTTCCCGAGGTCATCAACACCCTCACCACCCCAGGCTGGGTCAACGCCGGGCAGCCGCTCTGCCTGATCGGCCAGTCCGGCACCGGCAAGTCGCATCTGCTGATCGGCATCGGCACCGCGATCGCCGAATCCGGGCTGAAAGTCCGCTACACCACGACAGCGAACCTGGTCAACGAGCTCGCCGAGGCCGCCGACGACCGGCAGCTGACCCGCGTGCTCAACCGCTACAGCAAGGTCGACCTGCTCTGCTTGGACGAATTCGGCTACCTCGACCTGGACAAGGCCGGCGCGAAGCTGCTGTTCCAGGTCTTCACCGACCGAGAGGAACGCAGCGCGATCGCCATCGCCTCCAACGCCCCGTTCTCCGAATGGGACCAGACCTTCACCGACAAACGGCTCTGCTCCGCGATCGTCGATCGGCTCACCTTCAACGGCAACATCATCGAGACCGGCGCCGAGTCCTACCGGCTGCGCGCCACCCAGCAACGCCCGCGCGGCTGACCCGCTGATGCCGCAACTCTGGATCGGCGACGAACCACCCGACGACCTGTCCGTCGCTGACCCGGCCGAGGGGCCGAGCCGGTCGCACCTGCTCGAGCTCCTCGGCGTCTGCGCGGACTTCCTCGGCACCGCCAGCCCCGCGGTGCACCACGAGCTGCGCGTGTTCCTCATCGCCCGCGGAGATCACGCCATCGCCGGGCTGCCCGCGTTCCTCGACCAGCTGGCCCTCACCGCCGCCGCTCAGCCAAGGCCCTAAACGAAAAAGGGCCGACTGCTCACGGATCCAGCCTTGTCGGAGGCGGAGCCATGAACACCCGGCGAGCAGAACGCTAGCTCTCCACCCCGTTCACCGGAGCGCACACCACTCGGCACCCGCGAAGTTTCACCCATCCAGGGGCGGGGCCAAAACTCGCCGGACACCGTCAGCCCCCGGCGGCCCAGCCCGCCGGACACACCCGGCACCGGAGCCTGAACAACCCGGACCAACGGGTCCAGAAAACACCGGCAAAAACAGCTTTGCCTGTGGTGCAAGGCGAATTCACGTGGATGTGCACGTGATGAGCCTTCCCGGCTGCGCCTGGGGTGAGGAATCGTTGGGCTGCCCACGGGGCTGGGTGCCCTTCCGGTGAGCGCCCGGGTCAAGGACGACGACTGATCGTGCCGACCAGGGGTGGGCTTGCGCTGCGGGTCAGCGGATGAGGCCGAGTTCCCCGGCCCGGGCACCGGCTTGAAAGCGGGACTGGGCCTGCAGCAGCGTCATGAGTTCGGCGACGCGCCGCCGGTAGGTGCGCAGCGAGACGCCGATGCGGCGGGCGGCGGCTTCGTCGGTGAGCCCGGCACCGAGCGCCTGCAGGATGCTGCGGCCGGTCGGGTCGATCTGCGGCAGGTCCTGGCGCAGGTAGTCGGTCAGCGGGGTGGCGGCCTGCCAGGTGGCGTCGAACAGGGCGTGCACCCCGTCGATGAGGGCCGGCTTCGTGGTCGCGGTGAACTCGCGCTCGCCCGCGATACGCGCACCGGCAAGGATCATCGCCTGGCGGTCGATGATGATCGTCTCGTGTGGCAGCGGTGCGGCGCAGATGCGCACCTGCGCGCCGGCTTCGGCGATCCGCATGAGGTGCTGCTGCTGGTGCGGATCGGTGAGCGCGGCCGGGGTGAACAGCTTGCGCACCCGCAGGCCGGGCGGGTGCGGGACGCTGCGGCGCGCGTGGATGCGCGGATGTGACCAGGTGTTGAGGTCGGTGGCCGCGCACACGAACTCGGTGCGGGCACCGGAGAACAGGTGCGCGGCGCGGCGGGTGAGCTCTTGCTCCCCGCGCACCGTGATCGCCTCGTCTGCCACGCCGCCCAGTCTAATCGCGGCGCAGGCAGCCTGATCATCTTCTGCGGCGGGAAAGCCACCGAGAAGACCGCTGGTGGCAGCAAGCTGCCAGGTGGTGGCGGCGGCCGGGTGTGGTCACGACGCTGGTGGCCATGACGAACGTGACGGCCGCGGTGGGCGGCGAGTTTCTGCTGGGTGGCGACCTGCGGGTCAATCGGCTTGGTTTCGGGGCGATGCGGTTGGTCGCGAATTCGTTAGCGGGGCCGCCGCGCGATCCGGCCACGGGAGTGGCGGTGGTGCGGCGGGCCGTGGAGCTGGGCGTCAATCACATCGACACGGCCGGTTTCTACCGCCTTGGCGGCACGCAGGCGCACGAGGTGATCCGGGAGGCGTTGTCGCCGCTTCGCGAGGATGTGGTGATCGCGACGAAGGTGGGGCCGATGCGCGGCGCCGACGGGATCTTCCGGGGCCAGGCGCGGCCGGCGGACTTGCGCGGTCTGGTCGAGGAGGATCTGCGGCGGCTCGGGGTGCCGCGGCTGGACCTGGTGTACTTGCGGCCGGGCGGGCTGGAGCCGGACGGGACTTCGGTGGCGGATCGGTTCGCGGTGCTGGCGGAATTACGCGAGTCCGGGCTGATCCGCCACCTCGGGCTGAGCAATGTGGACGCCGCACAGTTCGCGCAGGCGCGTTCGATCGCTCCGGTCGTGGCCGTACAGAACCACTTCCACGTGCGGCACAACGCGGACCGCCAGGTGCTGGCCGACTGCGAGCGGCTCGGAATCGCCTACGTGCCCTTCGCTCCGCTCGGCGGTGGCTTGCCGGTGGACATGGCCGGGGTGCGGTCCGTGGCGCGGCGGCTTTCGGCGAGTGTCGCTCAGGTGTCGTTGGCCTGGTTGCTGGCGGTTTCCCCGGTGGCGTTGGCGATTCCGGGCACGGGTTCGGTGGCGCATCTGGAGGACAACGTCGCGGCGACCGGGCTGCGGCTTGGGCCCGGCGACCTGGCCGAGCTCGGCGGGTAGCCCAGCAGCCCAGCAGGCCAGGAGTGCCGGATTGGCCGTTGGCGCCGCTGTCGCGGCTGTCTACCGTGCGATCACCACGTTCGTTGGCAGCGGGAGGCGCGGTGGTGGTCGATCTTTCGGCAGTGGTGGCGATCGCGGGGGTGGCGCTGGGCCTGGTGCTTTCGCCGGGGCCGAACATGATCCCGCGCGGGGCGGGGTGGCGGTGCAGAGCTTGACGTTGAGCCTGGTGCAGATCGTGGTGGCGTTGTCGGTCAACGCCGTGATGGTGGTGACTGCCGGTTCGGTAGCCGGTGCGCTGGCGCGGCGTCCGCGGTGGCTTCGGGTGCAGCGCTACTTCATGGGCACGGTGCTGGCTGGGTTGGCGGTGCGGTTGCTGACCGACCGGACTCGCCCGGCGTGACACCCGGAGCTCCGACCCCGAGAACCCTGACCCCGAGAACAGAGTGGAGCCCGTCGGCGCCTGTGTCGGTGAGCTTGAGCGCCCGTTGCTGGGGCTTGCGGGCTAGCCAGCCGGAGTCGAGCAGCGCGCTCAGCAACGCCGCGCCGAGGCGCCCGGCGAGATGATGCCGTTGCTCGCTCCAGTCGACGCAGAACCGCAGCAGCGGTCGCCGGGACGGCCCGGTCCGCACGGCGTCGAGATCCACCCCGAGGGCGGCGAAGACCGGCTCGGCGTGCGGGCCGAGTCGGTACGGGTGCTCGCTGAGCTGCACGGACAGTCCGTCGCCGGGGCGGCGGCGGGTGTCGGGGATGCCGTCGGCGGCCGCGAGGGCTCCGTGGTCCAGCAGCGCCGCGGTGACCGCGACACCGAGGCGCCCGGCGAGGTGGTCGTAGCAGCTGCGGGCCTCCCGCACGGCGGCCGCGCGGGTGCCCTGGCGCAGCGAGCGCACCGGTCGGGCCGGGGCGATGGCGGCCAGGGCTTCCAGCACGGCGGCCACTCGGTTGTCGGCGATGCGGTAGTAGCGGTGCCGCCCGGACCGTTCGACCTCGATCAGCCCGCCGTCGCGAAGCTTTGCCAGGTGCGCGCTGGCGGCGCTGGCCGACAGCCCGGCTTCGCCGGCCAGCACCGAGGCGGGCAGCGCACGTCCGTCGGCCAATGCCTGCAGCACGTTGGCGCGGCCGGGCTCGGCGAACAGCGCGGCCACCGGGGCGATGTCGCTGTCTCCTTGAACTGCCATGTGCTCCATGATGCGTCCACGACGTTTCAGGCTGCCCTGAAGTGTCCGTGGGGCAGGCTCGGGACGTGGTGATGCGACGAGATGGTGGTTCTCCCGCCCTGGTGTTGGCGGTGACGTGCGCGGGCATGTTCCTGGTGCTGCTGGATGTCACGGTGGTCAATGTGGCGCTGCCCAGCATCCGCGACGCCTTCGGTGCCGGGATGGCCGGCACGCAGTGGGTGGTCGACGGGTATGCGCTGAGCATCGCCGGGGTGTTGCTGATCGGCGGCATGCTGGGCGACCGGTTCGGGCACCGTCGGTTGGTGCTGGCCGGGATGGTGCTGTTCGGGGCGGCGTCGGTGGGGTGCGCGGTGGCCCCCGGTCTCGGGGTGCTCGTGGTCTCGCGCGCGGTGCAGGGGCTCGGGGCGGCGTTGCTGCTGCCGGGCAGCATGGCGGTGATCACCACGGTGTATCCGGATCCGGCTGCGCGGGCGCGGGCCTTGGGGGTGTGGGCGGCGGTGTCGTCACTGGCACTGCCTGCCGGGCCGCTGCTGGGTGGGGTGCTGATCGAATGGGGTGGCTGGCGATTGGTGTTCGCACTGAACGTGCCCGTTGTCATCGCCGCGGTCGCGGGGATCCGCCTGCTGGTGCCGGACCTGCCCGGCGATCCCGGGCAGCGGGTGCGCGTCGGGGCGCTGACCGGCGCGGTCCTGGGGCTGACCGCCGTGGTGTTCGCGGTGATCGAGACCGGTCAAGCCGGGGGGAATGCCGTGGTGCTGGGGGCGTTGGTGGTGGCGGTGATCGCGCTGGGCCTGGCCGGTCGCCGGGTGCCACGCACGCTGCTGGCCAACCGGCCGTTCGTGGCGGCGAACGTGGTGGCGCTGCTGATGAATCTCAGCGTGAACGGAACGCTGTTCGTGCTCACCTTGTATTTGCAGAGCCTCGGTGGGAACACACCCGCGCGCACCGGTGTGCTGCTGTTGCCGCTGCTGGTTCCGCTGGTGCTGCTGGCCCCGGTGGCCGGGTGGATGGTGGCACGGTTCGGGCCGCGGGTGCCGATGCTGTGCGGGGCAGCGATCGCGGCGGCCGGGTCGGTGTGCTGGGGTCTGGCGACTCCGGAGGGCCGTTATGACGCGGTGGTGCCGGTGCTGGTGGCGTGCGGGGTCGGCGCCGGGTTGCTGACCACATCGGTGGTGGCCACCGCGGTCGGGGCGCTCGGGCCGCAGCGGTCAGGGCTGGCCAGCGGCGTGAACAACACCATGCGGCAGACCGGTACCGCGCTGGGGGTCGCGGTGTTCGGCACGGTCGCTGGTTCTCCTGCGGTGCGGGGTGATTTCGTCACCGGGTTGCACCACGTGGCCGTGGTGGCGGTGCTGTTGTGGCTGGTGGCGATCGTGGTCAGCGTCTTCGCCCGCGAATCCGGGGGCGGGCGATGCCGAAGCGCCGCCGACTGTACGCCCGCCGCGCGGTGACGGCCCAGGACTCCGGAAACTACGGCCAGGGGCATGTAGCGCGGGGTAGTTCCTTACGACACGGACGCGGACGCCGAGGCCAACTACACCGACACGCACGGGTTCGCGTTCACCGAGCCTTTGGCTCTCCACCTGTTGCAGGGCAGTCTCGTCTTCATCAATACCCTGTTGATACCACGGGTTTTGGACGATCCATCCTGGGAGAAGCGGCGGATCGCCGAGGACCGCAGAGCCTTGAGCGCGCTTTTCTGGTCGCATGTGAACCCGTACGGAAGGTTCCGCTTGGACATGACCAAACCGGCCTAGGCGCCAGGACTGCGTAGCCGGGGCGGTCAACACGCGCTATGCGGCAGATGAGGGGGCGGCCCACTGCGGGCGGCTTGTGCCGTGGTTGTTGTGGCTCAGCGAAGCCGTTGAGCCAACCACCGCGCGACATCGGTCAGAAGGTCGGCGTCCACCGGCTGGCGCAACAGTCGAGGATAGGACAGCAGCGACGCCGGACCCGAATCACGCCGCAGCAGATGGGTCAGGTCAGGGACGCGCCGGATGTCGGCTCCGCCCGGCACCAGGGACGCGATCACGCCGAGATCGTCGGGATCGACCTGGAGATCCTTCTCGCCGGTGATCGCCAGCACCGGGGCATGGACGCGGGCCAAGTCGGCGCCGGGATCGTAGGCCAGTTGCTCGCGCCACCAACGGGCGTTGAGCCGCGCCCCGCCGATCCGGGCCACGTCGGTCGTGGTGCTCTGCAGTTTGGTCAGTTGACGAGTGGCGGTCCGGCGCAGGACCGACAGCAGCGGCCGAAGCGGGCGTGGCAGGGTCGCGGCCATGCGTGCGGCCTGCCACCGCAGCGCCTGTTTGCCGGGACGGGCGTAGCCGGCGAGCATCACCAGGGCCGCCGGGTGTGCGTGGGCGCCCAGCCATATGGCGTGCACTGCGCCTTCGCTGTGCCCGACCACGCCGACCGCGTGTGCCTGGATTTCCGGATGTGCGCGGAGGGCTCGCAGCGCGGCGGCGGCGTCGGCGCGGTTGTCCAGGAAGCCGACGCTCCGCCAGTCGCCAGGTGTCGCGCCCACGCCGCGCCGGTCGTAGCGCAGTGATGCGATTCCGTGTCGGGCCAGGGCCTGGGCCAGGGGGCTGCCCAGGGCCATCCGCACTCGTCCGGCGTTGGATTCGCGATCCAGCCGTCCCGAGCCTGGTAGGCACAGCACGGCGGGGTGTGGGCCGGGGCCGGCGGGCAGTGTGAGCGTGCCGTGCAGGGGAATGCCGTCGGCGGCGGCCAGCGTCGTCTCGACGTCACGTGATCCGCCTGGTGCGGCGGGTGTCGGCTGCGTGGTCGAGTCGTGCGGGGTGTTCATCCATCCTCCGGTTTATCAATTGTGATACCGATATCATTCATGAGAAACTAAGGTCATGGCAACCCTGGATCTTCTGCTGCACCCCGTACGGCTGCGTATCCTGCGAGCGCTGCTGGACGGGCGGCCTAGCACGACCACGCAGCTGCGCAGGCGGTTGCCCGACATTGCGCCGGCGACGATGTATCGGCATGTCGCTGTCCTCGCCGAGGCCGGCGTGCTGGAAGTGCTGGCCGAGAAGCCGGTAGGCGGCATGGTGGAGCGCACCTACCGGCTGCGTTGGGATCGCGGCGCGATCGACGCGGCCGACCGCGCCGCCATGACTCCCGACGACCACAGGCGCGCCTTCACCGCCTTCACCGGCAGCCTGCTGGCCGACTTCGACCAGTACCTGGCGGGGGAGTCGGCCGACCCTACGGCGGACGGCGTGACCTACCAGCAGGTCGCACTGTGGCTGACCAACGAGGAACTCGCCGAACTGCTTGCCGAACTACGCACGGCCGTCACCGCCCGAGCCGGCCGCGATCCCGGTCCGGACCGCACGCGCCGCCTCGTCAGCCTGGTGGTCATACCCAGCGACGAGGTGATTGATCCTCCCCTGGCCACCTAGCCCGGCAGGTCGGTGGCGATTCCACCGGACGCGCTAGATGACCCCTGGCCGTAGTTTCGGGAGTCCTGGGCCGTGACGGACGGCGACGCGGGGTGCGGGTTTTCGTTGTGCGCCCATGACACCTGGTGTTAGATCATGCGTTTTCCGCCGCCTGCGTAGATGGTTTGGCCGGTGACCCAGCGGGCTTGGTGGGAGGCGAGGAAGACCGCGAGGTCGGCGATGTCGTCGGGGCGGCCGACGCGGCCCAGCGGGCTGAGTTCGGCGAAGCGGGCGTTCATGGCGTCGCTGATCCAGCCGGTCTGCACGGGGCCGGGCGCGATGACGTTGACCGTGATGCCGGCCGGGCCGAGTTCGATGGCCGCCGACCGGCTCAGCGATTCCAGTGCGTTCTTGGTGGCCCAGTAGGAGATCTGGTCGGCCGCGCCGGGCGCGGCGTCGGTGGAGATGTTGATGATGCGGCCGCAGGTGGCCTTGCGGCGTAGGTGGCGGCGGTGGAATTCGGCCATCAGCAGTGCCGGGGCCCGGGTGTTGACGGCGTGGTGGGCGTCCAGGCTGGCCGCGTCGACGGTGGTCAGGCCGCGTGTGGGTTCGGGCCTGAAGGTGTCCGGCACGCAGCGGGCGGCGTTGTTGACCAGGATCTCCACCGGCCCGAGGCGGGCCTCGGCGTGGTCGAAGATCGCCGGGGCGGCGGCCGGATCGGCGAGGTCGACGGCCAGGGATTCGGCCTCGACGCCATCGGCGCGTAAGGCGTCGCGCACGTGATCGGTATCCGTGGCCTTGGCCGCGCCGTAGGAGCGGTCGGCGCCGCGGGCCGCGCTGGTCGGGGGTTTGTCTGGCAGGGAAGCGAGCACGACTTTGGCACCTTGGCGGGCCAGGGCGCGGGCGATGCCGGCGCCGATGCCCAGCGGGCTGTTCGCGCCGGTGATCACGGCGACGCGGTCGCGCAGGCGGGGGTCGATCACGCGGTGGTCCTCTCGAATCGTGCGATGTGGTCGGTGATGGTGGTGCTGATCGTCTGGTGCAGGGCGCTGGGCAGGGCGTGGCCGAGCCCGGGGATGCTCGTGCAGCGGGCACCGGGGATGAGGTCGGCGAGGTGCTGGCCGTGCGGGGGCGGGTTGATGGGATCCAGCGGGCCCTGGATGATCAGGGTCGGGGTGGTGACATGCCGCAGTTCGGCGCCGCGTTCGGTGGGCACAGGGCTGGCGAAGGCGTGCGCGCCGGGTTGCTGGTAGCTGCCGGCGTGCTCGATCGCGGCGTTCTCCCAGCGGCGGAATTCCGCCGCGTCGAAAGGGATTTCGTCGCCGGCGAGCAGCCGCCACTGGGCCACCCGGCGCTCGATCGCGGTGTCGCGGTCGGGTGCGGGGTCGCTGCGGTGGGCCATCGCGGTGACGATCCGCGGGGTGGGGGTGGGCAGATCGGTGGGTTCGCCTTCGATGGCGCGGCGCATCGCCTCGGCGAAGTCGACGTCGAGGGCCGCGGTGACCATCAGGGTCAGGGTGCGCAGCCGGTGGCGGTGATCCAGGGCGAGCAGCTGGCCGAGGGTGCCGCCCAGGGACAGGCCGACGACGTGCGCGGTGGCGATGCCGTGCCCGTCGAGCACGGCCACGGCATCGCGTGCCATGTCCGCCAGCGAGTAGCCGGTGATGTCGAGGTGGGTGGAGCGGCCGGTGTCGCGGTGGTCGTAGCGCAGCACATGCAGCCGTCGCGCGGCGAGGGTGTCGACGAATTCGTCGGGCCAGCCGAGCGCGTTGGCGTTGGCGCCCATGATCAGCAGCACAGGTGGGGCGGTGGGGTCGCCGCGGGATTCGGTCCACAGTTGCAGCCCGTCGGGGGTGGTGATGCGGCGTTCAGGCATCGAGCAGTCCTTCCCGGCGGGCCAGTGCGGCGAGTTCTTTGGGGTGTCCGGCCATGATGGTGCGCACGTGGTCGGTGATGGCCTGGATGGGCCAGTTCCACCAGGCGATGCGCTGCAGCAGTTCGACGTCGGCGTCGTAGAAGCGGCGGTGGATCACTCGGGCCGGGTTGCCGCCGGCGATTCCGTATGCGGGAATGTCGCCGGTGACCACCGCGCCGGTGGCGATGATGGCTCCGTCACCGATGTGCACGCCGGGCATGATGGTGGTGTCGCGGCCGAACCAGACGTCGTTTCCGACGACCGTGTCGCTCTTGCTGGGCAGGCCGGTGGCGATGTCTCGGGTGGCCTGCGTCCAGTCACCGCCGAAGATCGTGAACGGGTAGGTGGCGCAGCCGATCATGGGGTGGTCGCCGGCGGGCATGATGAACCGCGTCCCGGTGGCCAGTGCGCAGAACCGGCCGATGCGCAGCTTGGCGGGGCCGTAGTTGTAGAGCACGTTGCGGCTCTGGAACTCTGCGGCGCCGTCGGGGTCGTCGTAGTAGGTGTACTCGCCGATCTCGATCAGCGGGGAGCGGACCACTGTGGACAGAAAGGTGACGTTGGTCAGCTCGGGCCGGGTGCTGGGGTGCACCTGGGCGGGGTCGGGTGTGTCGGGCATGGCGCTGGCTCCCTTCCTCAGGCACAGCAACGACCGTCGTGCAACTTCAGGGTGGGCCCGTTCCAGCGTCGCCGCAGCCAGCGGTCGCGGCTGGCGACCACGATGGCCCCGGGCGCGGTGTGCAGGGCGTTTTCGAGCTCGCCGACGAGGGTCCGGGAGAGGTGGTTGGCGGGTTCGTCCAGCAACAACACCTGTGGTGGGTCGGCGAGCAGCAGCGCCAGGGCCAGCCGGCGGCGCTGGCCGACCGAATGGCGGCGATGATCCTAGCGCCGCGGCCACGCCGACCGGCAACGCGTTTTCCGACATCGCCGCCGGCGCTCTACGCTGTGCGGTCATGTCGCAGACCGAGGACGGCGTGGACCGGATCCAGCAGGCGTGGCAGCGGGAACGCCCGGGTATGCCGGTGTCGTCGATCGGGATCATCACCCGGGTGTGGCGGATCGCGAAGCTGCTGGAGGACGAGCGCCGCCGCACCGATGCGCGCATCGGCCTGGACGCAGCCACCCGGGACCTCTTGAGCACATTGCGCCGGTCAGGGCCGCCGTACCGACTGGCCGCCGGGGAGATCGCACGGCAGTCGCTGGTGAGCGCGGGAGCGATCTCCCAGCGGGTCGCGCGAGCAGAACAGCGTGGCCTGGTGCGCCGCGGCAAGGGCGGTGCCGACGGTCGTTCGGTGCTGGTGGAGCTCACCGACGCCGGACACCAGCTCATCGAGCAGCGGGTGGATGAGTTGCTGCGGCACGAGGAGACATTGCTGAATTCGCTGGATGCCGGACAGCAGGAGCAGCTGACCGAGTTGTTGCGGATCCTGTTGCGGGATCTGGGTGAACGCTTCGGGGCCGAGGACCGCCCCTAGCTCGTGCGGGTCGGTCTTTCGCCGGAACGGGGTGGTTGGGCTCGCCTGTCGTGGTGATCCAGTCTGCGCGCCGTGCCCGCCGATGTTGGCCTGGGAACACCCGCCCCGATCCCGGGGCCGAGCAGATGGGAGATCTGTGATCATGCGCCGTACCCTCAGCGTCATCGTCCTCGCCACCGCGGCTTTCGCCGGGACCTGCACCGCCCTCGCCCACGCTCAAGCCAAGCCGTCGGCCGTCATCCTGCCCGCTCCGGCGTGCGAGAGCGGCAAATGCTCCAACGGGCAGGACGCAAACGGGCAGGACGCTGTCGCGCACGCCACGGTGAGCGAGGACGGGCAGGGCGAGTGACGAGGTGATCCTCTCGGGGATCCGGGCCGGATTCACCCGTCGGCCGGCAAGGCCAAACGCATCGCCGGATCCGGGAGGCAGACGAAGCCGAGCGATCGGTACAGCGGCTCTGCCTCCGGCGAGCAGCGCAGGTCGACCAGGGTGATGCCGCGCCGCTGGAACCAGGCGAGAAGGGCTTGCATGCACGCGCGGGCGTACCCGCGCCGCCGGTGGCCGAGGTCGGTGGTCACGTTGAACACGAATCCGACCTGGCCGGTCGGGCAGGCATGCCCTTCCAGTCGCTGGTCGATCGCCCCCACGGCGCACGCGGCGAGGCGGTTGGATTCGTCTGGTGCGTCGACGACGTAGGCGGCCAGTGATGCGGCGGGGTCGGACAGGTGCCGCCGCAAGGTCGCCAGGGCGTTTTTCTGCCAGGTTCCGGTTCCTCCGGTGATCACCGTTTCCCGGAGCCGGACGAGTTCGGCGGCGTCTGCGGCCTGTGCTCGGCGGACGAGGCTCATCCGGCAGACGCTAGTGACTCCGGGGCGGGCCGGGGCAAGCGATTTTCCGCCGCATTCGCGCTGTCTCAGGTTCATCGCCCGAGGTAGGCGCCGCCGTTGACGTGCAGTACCTGGCCGGTGATGTGACCGGCCAGCGGGCCGGCGAGGAAGCCGACGAGGCCGGCGATGTCGGCGGGGGTTCCGGCGCGTTCGGTGCTGGTGGCGTCGATGAGTGCTCGGCGGCGGTCTTCGGTGAGGTTGCCGCGGAAGAATTCGGTGTCTTCGATCAGGCCGGGCGAGACGACGTTGGCGGTGATGCCGTGTGGGCCGAGCCGACCGGCGAGATCGGCGGTCCAGGCTTCGATGGCGGCTTTGGCGGCGCCGTAGGAGCCCGTGCCGGTGCGGGCGGCGATCGAGCCGATGGTGATCACCCGGCCGCCGGTGGCCAGCCGTGGGGTCACGGCGGTGGTCACCAGAACCGCGGAGAGCACGTTGGCTCGCAGGTTGGCTTCCCACCCGGCGGCGATCGCGGCCAGGTCGTGCGGTGCGGACCGGTCGAAGTCGGTGTTGCCGCCAGCGTTGTTGACCAAGACGTCGACGTGGCCGGGCAGTTGGGCCGCCGCGGCGGCGACGGCCTCGGGGTCGGCGGCGTCGAAAGGCAGTGCCGTCACGCCGAGTGCGGCAGCGGCGGCGTCGAGGACGTCGCGGCGGCGGCCGGTGATGGTGACCACGTCGCCTGCGGTGGCGAAGTGTTCGGCGATGGCGTAGCCGATGCCGGTGCCGCCGCCGGTGACGATGATCTGACGCACGCCAAACTCCTTTAAGTCTAAAGTATATGGGCAAGGTAGATCCCCAGCGTCCTTGACGCAAGGCATTTCTACTGCCTCGCAGCCGCGGGGAAAATCCGCTTTCCTAGCAGGGCTTTTGGACGTAGACCTTGTCGCATGCCGCAGCAGAGCCACACCCGTGAGGCCGTGGTGCCCGAGAACGGGGCCGGGCTGCTGGCGCACGACACACCGGCACTCGGATAGGGTGATGCCGTGATTCGCGCATCGTGCCTTGCCTGGTGGCGCTCCGGTTAGGAGCGGCCGCACCAGCATTGCGCACACCTCGGGCCGTTCGGATGGACGGCCCTTCTTCGTGTTCTCCGCACGTCCAGGGCGCCGGCCGGACCCCGCCACCGGATGAGGAGAACCTCAATGACCACCACGACCGCGACCTCTACCGCCGCCCGTCGCAGCACCGAACTGGAAAAGCTGATCCCGCTGCGCCCCGCCGATTTCCGGGTGCTCACCGGGGATCGCCCGACCGGACCGCTGCACCTGGGCCACTACTTCGGCACCCTGCACAACCGGGTCCGGTTGCAACACCTGGGCGTGGAGGTGCTGCTGATCATCGCCGACTACCAGGTGCTCACCGACCGGGATGTCGCCGAGCGCCTCGGTGAGCATGTGGAGAACCTGGTGCTGGACTACCTGGCCGCCGGGATCGACCCGCAGCGCGCCACGATCTTCACCCACAGCGCGGTGGCGGCGCTCAACCAGTTGCTGCTGCCGTTCCTGAGCCTGGTGTCGGTCCCGGAACTGGGCCGCAATCCCACGGTCAAGGACGAGATCAACCATTCGCGGCAGTCCGCGGTCAGCGGCCTGATGTTCACCTACCCGGCGCACCAGGCCGCCGACATCTTGTTCTGCAAGGCGAATCTGGTGCCGGTGGGCCAGGACCAGCTGCCGCACCTGGAGCTGACCCGCACGATCGCGCGCCGGTTCAACGAACGCTACGGCCGGCTGCTGCCCGAGCCGGACGCACTGCTGTCACCGGCGCCGCTGCTGCTGGGCACCGACGGGGCGAAGATGAGCAAGAGCCGCGGCAACGCGATCACGCTGTCGGCCAGCGCCGATGAGACCGCGCGGCTGATCCGAGGCGCGAAAACCGATTCGCAGCGCCACATCAGCTACGATCCGCAGTCCCGCCCCGAGGTCTCCAGCCTGGTGCTGCTGGCGGCGTTGTGCACTGGCCGGGATCCCCACGAGGTCGCCCAGGGCATCGGTTCCGGTGGTGCGGCGGCGTTGAAACGCACGGTCACCGAGGCGGTCAACGAGCACCTGGCACCGATGCGGGCGCGGCGGGCCTCCTTCGCGCGGGATCGCGGCTACCTGCGTCGGATCCTGCGCGACGGCAACGAGCGGGCCAACGCCATCGCCGAAACCACCCTCGCCGAGGTGCGCTCAGCGATGGGCACCCGCTACTGATCGGGTCGGCCGTCACAGGTTGACCACGTTGCGGGAACGCATCGGCACGTCGCGCAGTGGCGTCATTGCCGCTGCTATGCGCCCAGATCGCCACGTACAGTGCGGACTCGGCATCGTCGGCGCTGGTGTCCGCGGGCCTGCCACCGCGCTGGTGGACCAGGTGGACCTGGTTGAGCGGCATGCGTTTTCCGTTCATCAGGGACTGTCGAGGTAGGACTGTCCGCGCGGGGACAGCCGGAATCCGGTTTCGAGGGGTTCGACGAGGCCGAGCTCGCGCAGTTGCCACACATCGGATTTGCACCGCGATACCGGGCGTCCTTGGTCGGCGGCGAGTTCGGCGGGGCGCAGGCCGGGACGCTGCCGCAGCAGTTCCAGGATCGCTTTGGTCCACGGTCCGCGCGGGGAAGAGACGTCCAGTTGCGCCAACCGCCGGTCGATCGAGGCCCGCTCGCGCGGGTGCAGCTCCACCGGTTCCGGAGGCAGCGCCGGGGCGGGGCCACCGTAGCTGAGCGTGAGGCGATAGACCGCGCCCCGCCCGTGTTTGTCCAAAGAGGACCGAAGGCCGGCCGCGGAGGTGAAGCCGGCCCGCTGGGCCTCGCCGTCGGTGATCTCGTGCGGGTCAACCTCGGCGACCTCGCCGATGCCGATCAACCCGACCGCGGTGCGCAGTTGCGATCCGGCGTTTGCCTGCGGGCTTGGCCAGCGCTGGAACGCCAGGGTGATCTCGCCGGCCGCCACGCCCCGCAGGATCCGATTGCTCAACACCACCTCACCACGCTAACGCCTCCGCCACGATCCCCGGTGCACAGATCACGCGTCCTCATCCGGGGTCGCGTGGCTGACCGGCCGTGGCCAAGCTGGACGCCGGCGTCACCGATCCGGGCGACGCATGGCACCGGAAGATGATCACGAAACGGGACGTCAGCTTCCGCGCGCTTGCCGGATCGGGGGAGAATCGGCGCATGCTGCAGGTCTGCCTCAACGGCGCGCGGTCGCCGCGCGAGCACTTCCACCTGCCCGTGCGCCCGGAAGAGCTGGCCAAGGCGGCTGCCGACAGCGTCGCTGCCGGTGCTACCGACATCCACCTGCATCCCAAGGCGCCCGACGGCACCGACAGTTTGGATCCGCACCTGGTCGCCGCCGCGTTGCGGGCGGTGCGGGCCGCCGCGCCCGCCGTCCCGGTCGGCGTCACCACGGGCGCGTGGACCGCCCCGGACCCCGCCGATCGGATCCGGGCAATCCGGGCGTGGACAGTGCTGCCCGATCACGCCTCGGTCAACTGGCACGAACCCGGCGCCGACGTCGTCGCGGCCGCGCTGTTGGAACGCGGTGTCGGCATCGAGGCCGGTATCCACTCCGGCACCGACGGCGACCGCCAGTTCCTGCTCTCGCCGCATCGCGGCAGGGTGCTGCGGGTGCTGGCAGAGGTCACCGATCTGACCGCACGCGGCGCCCCGACCACCGCCGAAGCGTTGTTGGATCGGCTGCGCCCGGCGGCGACGCCGATCCTGCTGCACGGCGAGGCCGCCGGGGCATGGACGGTGCTCACTGTCGCCGCGCGCCGCGGTCTCGCCACTCGCATCGGGCTGGAGGACACCTTGCGGCTGCCCGATGGGCAGGTCGCCGCCGACAACGCCGAACTCGTCGCCGCCGCAACCCGGATCCTCGCCCAGGAGGCCCCGTGACCGCCGTCGATCATCAGCAACTCCTCGCTCTCATGCCGTTCGCGGTGTCGCTGGGAGTGCGGATCGACTCCGCGAGCACCGAGGAGGTCCGCGGGCATCTGGACTGGGCCGCCCAACGCTGCACGGCGGGGGGAGTGCTGCACGGGGGCGCGGTCATGGCGTTGGCCGATTCGATCGGCGCGATCTGCGCGTACCTGAACCTGCCCGAGGGCACGCGCACCGCCACGATCGAGTCAAAGACGAACTTCTTCCGCGCGGTGCGCGACGGCGCGTTGCACGCGGTCAGCCGTCCGCTGCACGTGGGCCGCACGAACATCGCGGTGCAGACCGAGCTGTTCGACGATTCCGGGCGCCGCATCGGGCACACCACCCAGACCCAGTCCGTGCTGAACCCCTGAGATCGATCGCCAGCTGGTGTGGCCCGCCGCCTCGCCCAATATATTTCCGGTTGGCTATATTGATGGGGTGGCAAGTACTTTTGAAGTCCTGGCCGAACCGCACCGACGGGACATCCTCGACCTGCTGCGCACCGGGGAACGGGCGGTCGGCGACCTCGTCGACCGGCTGCCGCTGAGCCAGCCCACCGTGTCCAAGCACCTCAAGGTGCTACGCGAAGCGGGACTGGTCGACGTCCGCCAGGACGCCCAGCGCCGCTGGTACCGGCTCTGCCCGGAGCCGCTGGCCGAAATCGACGCCTGGCTGGCGCCCTACCGCCGGATGTGGAACGACCGGCTCGACGCCCTGCAACGCCACCTCGACACCATGCCCGACCAGGAGGCCCCCCAGCCATGACCACGAACACCACCCTCACCATGATCGGCGACCGTCCCGTACTGCGCCTGCAACGCCTGCTGCACCACCCGCCGGAGAAGGTGTGGCAGGCCATCACCGACCCGGCCGAACTGGCCCACTGGTTCCCCGCCCGCATCGACTTCGACCAGCCAGTCATCGGCGCACCGATGCGCTTCACCTTCGAAGGCTCCGCCGACTCCGACGAGGGCGAAATCCTGGAGGCCGACCCGCCGAAAGTCTTCGCGTTCCGCTGGGACAGCGACGTCATCCGCTGCGAACTGCTCCCGCACCCCGAAGGCTGCCTGCTGGTATTCAGCCACACCCTGCACGGCCCCGACAGCGACCGCCCGTCGGCCGCCCGCCACGCCGCAGGCTGGGACGCCTGCCTCGACGGCCTGTCCGCCCGGCTCTCGGGAACGACCGCCGAATTCTGCATGCAGACCTGGTTCGAACGCGCCGAGTCCTACATCGAGCAGTTCGGCCTCGGCGAAGGAGAACTGGACCCGACCGAGCACGGCTGGACGATCCACTTCGAACGCGACCTCGTCCAGCCACCCGAACAGGTCTGGGCCCTGATCACCGACAACGGCCAACCCGCTACCGGTGACCAACCGCCGCTGCACAGCACCCACGGCTTCGGTCAGGCCGCCGCGCTCACCACCGTCGAGGCCCCGCACGTCCTGGAATACGCCTGGCAACCCGGGGGAACCGTGCGTTTCCAACTCCGCACCCAGCATCCGATCGGCACCCGCCTGAGACTGACCCACACCGTGCCCACCGCTCAGGCCGACCAGCGAGCCACCCTGCTGGCCGCGTGGCAGGTGTACTTCGAGATCCTGTTCGCCGCCCTGCACGGCGACATCCGCGGCCCCTGGCCCACCGACCGCACCGAGGTGTTGCGCGAGCACTACACGCGGCGGCTCGGCGACTGAATCACGGCCTACCAGCCCGGATGCGTGCCCGGACGAGTCCTTAGGATCAGCGGTACCAACGGAAACGCAGCGTCCAATCTGGTTCGAAGGAGTGCCCGCGATGATCTTCATCACCGCCAAATTCCGAATCCGGCCCGAACACGCCGACCAATGGCCGGACATCGCCGGGGAATTCACCCGGGCCACCCGCGCCGAGCCGGGCTGCCTGTGGTTCGACTGGTCCCGCAGCGTCGCGGACCCGACCGAGTACGTCCTGATCGAGGCATTCCGCGACGGCGAGGCCGGTGCCGCGCACGTCCAGTCGGAACACTTCAAGAAGGCCCGGCAAACCCTGCCACCACACCTCGCCGAAACGCCGCGGATCATCAACACGACCGTGCCGCAGCAGGACTGGTCACTGCTGGGCGAGATGGCCGTACCCGAGCAGAACTGAGAGCTCACCTGTCGCGTGGGCGGTGCGGGTACATCCCGCACCGCCCACGGGTCACTGAGCCGGGAAACGCTCGCTCTCGCGTTCACCGCGACCGCACCAGGTCGGCCAGCAGGGTGGCGACCAGATCGGGCCGGGACCAGTGAGGACACGGTCTCGACCTCGTCCCGGGGCAGCGCGGCCGAGATTAGCTCCGCCATCCGGTCGAATGCGGCCCGCACGACGGTCGTCGCCACCTGCCGCCATGCCGCCGCCCGCACGGCCTGCCCGCCGATCACCGGATTACTGGGCCGCAGCAACGAAATCGCCTCCTCGGCCCGCAGTGGTGAGTAGTCGTGGAACAACGCCTCGCGAGCGGAATACGCGGTCAGCTCCACCAAGCCGTCGGCACGCCATCGCACCGCTTCCCGCGCACGTGGCGCGGACCCGGGAGCCGGCGCCAGATCAGCCAGGCTCTGGCCGGCATCGGGCAGCGCGCCGACCAGGTACACCAGCCGCCGCACAGCCGGATGCCCCGCGGCCGCTTCGGTGATCACCGCCCCTCCGTAAGAGTGCCCGCACAGCACCACCGGCCCCGCGGCAGCATCCAGGATCTCCCGCACCTGCGCGGCATCGTCGTGCAGATCACCGGCGGCGTCGCGGATCCCGCCGAATCCGCTGGGAAGATCCGCGACCACACATCCGATTCCCGAGTCCGCCAGGTCCACAACCACATCACGCCACGACCACGGCCCCAGAAAACTGCCGTGCACCAGCACCGCCGTCGCCGCCATGCCCGAATCCTAGGCGCGAAAGCCCACGCACAAGCGCATGTCCCACAGCTGCCGGCACACCAAGCCCGGTGTCCGGTGCCCACACCGACCTGGCCAGCCCCGGCCGAGCCGTACCGGCCCCGTTGACATGCAGCCTGTTGGCTGCCTATATTTCGCGCAGCCAACAGGCTGCATATTTCGGGTAGGTGAAATGGACACGGTGTTCAAGGCATTGGCCGACGGCAACCGACGCCGACTACTGGACAGCCTGAACTCCCGCAACGGGCAAACCCTGCGCGAACTGTGCACCGGACTCGACATGGCCAGGCAATCAGTCAGCAAGCACCTCGCCGTGCTGGAAGCGGCCAACCTGGTGACCACCCTCCGGCGAGGCCGGGAAAAGCTGCACTACCTCAACGCCGAACCGATCAACGCCATCGCCGAACGCTGGATCAACCAGTACGACCGCAAGCGGGTACACGCGCTCGCGGACCTGAAAACCGCATTGGAGCAACAACCGATGAGCAACGCGGAATTCGTCTACACCACCTACATCAACACCACACCCCAACGGCTCTGGCAAGCGCTGACCGACCCGGCCTTCACCCGCCGCTACTGGGGAGTGGCCTTCGACACCGACTGGCAGGTGGGATCCACGATGACCTGGCACGAGCGCGGCGGCACGACCGCCGACCCCGCCCAGGTGGTCCTCGAATCCGAGCCCTACCGCACGCTTTCCTACACCTGGCACACCTTCACCCCACAATGGGCCGAAACCGCCGGCGTAGACGAAGAAACCCGCGCCAAGATCGCCGCCGAACCCCGGTCGAAGGTGACCTTCCACATCGAACCGGTCGGGGAGACGGTCAAACTGACCGTCGTGCACGACGGCTTCGACCCAGCAAGCACCGTCCTGGGCATGATCCGCGAAGGATGGCCAGCGCTGCTCTCCAGCCTCAAGACGCTGCTGGAAACCGGCGAAGCGTTGCCCGAGCCCCCCGCCCAGCACGACTGAGACGCGTCACGGAGAGGCCCCTCACGCAAGGGGAACATCCAGGCCACACGCCGGGCTCCTCCCGGTCCGCCAGCTCGACCGCGAGCACCGGCAGGGGAGAAGCCTGGCGGCACCGCAAGACCAAACAACCCACGACGCGCCAAGACCACCAGAATTCAAGCCTCGAAACGCAGCGGCGTCAGCTGCTCGATGTCATGCCGCCGCCGCAACTCGGCCACCGCAGCATGATCCACACCGCCCGGAGCGTCCAGGATCTCCAGCAACTCCTCGAAATACCGCTCATGATGCGAAGGCGGCGAAGACTGGAAGAACATCCGCGCCGGCACATCGCCCCGATTGGCGAAGGCATGCGGACAACCAGGCGGGACGAACATGACACTACCCGGACCAGCACGATAGACCCGCTGCCCGGAATCGCTCTCCCACTCCGACCAGCAATCCCCACTGCGAACGACCGGCTCGAACGCCAACAGGTCGAGCTCACCCTCCAGCACGTAGAACAGCTCCTCGCTACGGCCGTGCACATGTGCACCGACATCGAAACCCGGCGGCACCACCACCTCGAAACTCGACGCCGCCACCGAATGCACCCCCGTGACCTTGAACGTCACCTCCTGCGCACCGGTCATGATGCGCTTGCCCCGGCCGGGCGGAACCACCAAACCCCGCATTGTCCTGCACCCTCCCTTCACCAACGCCGCTACCAGGTCACCGGCAGATCAACCGGACCGCGGATCATGACGTCCTGCCGCCACCGCACTTCCTCGGGCGACACCGCCAACCGCAGCCGGGGCAACCGATCCAGCAAGGTGGCAAGCAGAACCCGCGCCTCCATCCGAGCCAACAGCGGCCCCACGCAGTAGTGCGGACCATGCCCGAAGGCAAGATGCGGGATGTCCGCACGATCCAGATCGACTCGCTCCGGATTCGGGAAGATCTCCGCATCCCAATTCGCGGTCACATACGAAATGTGCACGACATCGCCCGCCCGGATCCGGACACCCCGGATCACGACATCTTCGGTGGCGACACGAGGTTGACCGACACCACGCTTGTGCGGGATGAACCGGAGCAGCTCTTCCACCGCATGCGGAATCAGCCCCGGCTCAACCACCAACCGATCCTTGAGCCCCGGCTCGGTCAACAGCACATACACCATGTTCGAACTGTTGTAACGAACCGCATGCCACCCATTCAGCGACACCAGCACGACCAACGCACCCAATTCCTCGTCATTGATCTCGCCACGGTCGCGGGCATCGGCCAACACCGTCACCAAATCATCACGCGGCCCGGCACGACGTTGCGCCACGAGCTGGTGGAAATACTCGTAGAGCTCAGCCTTGACCCGGCCATTGCGATCCACCTCCGCCTGGTCGTGCGCCATGCTGAACAGCGTCTCCGCGCACCAGGTCAACCAGGGCCGGTCGGCCACCGGAATACCCACGACCTCACCGATCATCGTCATCGGAAACGGAGCCACCACGTGCTCCACCAGGTCGGCCGGCCGACCCGCAGCCACCAACGCAGCCACCCGTTCGGCCATCACCTGCTCGGCACGCACCCGAAACTGCTCGACCCTACGCTGCGCGAACATCTTCGCCGCCACCCGCCGGATCCGCGCATGCTCTGGCGGGTCCGAATAGCTCAGCGCCCGGTCCAACGGGATGACGTGCTTGGTCATCCTGGGGAAGGGGCGGCCCGCGATCGCCGCCCGGCTGAACCTGGGATCCGACGTGACGAACTTGACATCCTCGTACCGGGTCACCAGCCACGCTTCGCCTTCGCCGAAACGCATCCGGATCCGCGCCACCGGTGCATCCTGGAGAAACTCGGCGAGAAACGGGTCGAAAGCCACCCCGGGAATGTTGGCCGGTTCATAGCACCGGACAGGGCACCGATCCGACATCAGCGACCTCCCACCGAACGTACGACGGTCATCGACTCGTCCCGAGGCTGGGGGATGGGGCGCCGGGAACCGGCCGGCAGCCAGCTGCCAACAGCCATCTCCGCACTGATCCCGGGCCCGAAACCGGCGATCAGCCCACGCGCCCCATCGGCGAGCGAGCCCTCGTCGAACATCCGCAGCAACGCGTCGAGCACGACTCCGCTGGCGATGTTGCCGTACTCGGTGAGCGTGGCCCTGCTATGCCGGAAGGCCACCGGCGGCACGCCCAGGAATTTGGTGAGGTCGTTGAGGATCCGCGGCCCGCCGGCGTGGACGATGTAGAAGTCCAGCTCGCCGACGTTCCACCGATGACGCTCCACCAACGCGCGCAGCGCGGGTGCCAGCGGCTCCATGGTCGTCGGAACCCGTTTGTCCAACCGGAAATGGAAACCGGTGGCCTTGACCTGGTAGGAAATCCACTCCGGGGTGTTGGGGATGATGGACGCGGCATTGCGCTCCAGAAGAACCCCGTTGCCACCGCTGCCCCGTACAACGGCGGCAGCGACCGCATCACCGAACAGCCCGTTGGACAACAACGACCCGATGTCGTGGTCGTCGGGCTGATAGCACAACGAGCAGAACTCGCAGGCGACGACCAGTGCATTCGATTCGGGATAGGCGGTGCAGAAGTCGTGGGCGCGGTTGATCGCCGCACCGCCGGCAGCGCACCCCAGCTGGGCGATCGGCAGCTGCCGGGTGTCGTGGCGGAAGCCCATCGAGTTAATCAGCCACGCGGTCATCGAAGGCATCATGAAACCGGTACACGAGACGTACACCAGCAGATCGATATCCTCTTCCCGCAGACCCGAATTGACCAGGGCCTGGGTGATCACGGCAGGCACCCGCTGTTTGGCATGCTCCTCGTAGATCTTGTTGCGCACCTCGAAACCCGGATGCTGCAGCGTCTCTGAGATGGAGCGGATGAGGTGGCGCTTGCGGACCCCGGTGTTGCTTATCAACCGCAGAACGAGGGGGAGTTGCGGGTGCCCGGCGTGGACTCGACGGGCCAGTTCCAGGGTTTCCTCCACCGTGATGACGTGTTCGGGTACGGCGACCGCCGGTCTGCACAGAACTGCCACCAATGCCTCCATCGGTACAAGCGCACGGGACTAGCTGCTGAGGAGCGAAACGGTGTGCCTCTCATCATCCGGCGGTTTCTGCGGTGCGGCGACCGGTCAGAACACCTTTTCCCCCGGCATAACCACTGATGGGAGGAACTGCGCGGCGGTGCACGCACACCGTGAGAGGACGCATTGTGAGCCCCACTCACATGAAGATTGTTCGACCGAAGCGGTTGCTGGCCGCGACGGTTCGATCCAGTGGAGAACAAGGGGAGAGGCACCACTTATCGTCGCGGAATTGCCGACCACGGCGCAGGGCCCGGCAGTTCATGCGGTGATCGGCGGTGCACGGCCGGTAACGGCGTCGTCAGCTGACGCTTTGGCAAGGCAGCGAGTCCGAGGCTACAGCGGTCCGCGCCGAGCTACGGTCAACTTCGAAGCACCTTCGTGGTGTGGCTAGCGCCTGACAAGGGGAGCCCGTCGAGGCGGGTTTGGCGAGCCGCTCACGATCTACTTAACATAATGTACATTATCGGCGTTTTATCGACCTGTGGCGGGGGCACGCAGAAGAGCCGTCTGACAGGTCTCAACGGATCTGGTCTCGGGGCCTTCGCTGTGACAACTGGCGTGATTCGGCGATGTCGGACCCTCGGGACGCGGCGCGTTGACGGCGCGTTCGTGTTGTGTGATGGCCGAGCCGGCCGGTTGGCGACAGCCGTTCAAGCCTGCCTCCGGCAATCGATGGGCTTGCCGGAGGGCCAGCGGCTGCCCCTCCGGCTTCTGACGACCCGGGAATCCCTCGTGCAAAAACGTCACCGTGACAAAATCGGATAACTAGCGGAAACTTTGGGATTGCTGGCGCGGAAACGGTTCTGGTGTCGGTTGATCAAGATCTTGGTTCAGGCTGGCGAGGGCCTGGTGATCAGTGCATCGGCTCGACATCAGCTACCGCAATGCGATGCGAACTGGCGAGCGGTGCAGCCATCAAGTGCGAGCACCCAGTGTTCGAGAGCGGATGGTCCGCGATCCCCCGGAGCGCCAGACCGCGTCCCTTCTACCGACATCGATCTTTGATGGATAACGAATATTATCCATCAAATGGAGAAAAGGTGGAGCTGACCAAGGGGCATCCCTTGCACTGAGCGTTGATACGTGCGCAGTGTGTGTCCGGGGTTCGGGCACCGCGCAATTCTCCTGGAGTTTTGGGCTTCCTCGCCGCCCTTGCTGGGCTTACTCCTCTCCCCTGCCGTCCGTCCGGGCTTCGGTCTCCTCCCCTGACACCGGCGATCCTCGACGTGAGTCCCGTTATCAGCGTGGGGGGCGGCTGTGGGTGGCGAGTTTGGCGGCGAGGTGTTCGGCCCAGTGTTGGGCGCGTTGTGCCTCTGCGGGTTGTAGTGGCCCGGCTGGGTGTTCCAGGTGGAAGGTGTGGGTCGGTTCGGTGAGGTGGAAGCCGTTGCTGCGGAGGATTTCTTCGACGGTTCGGGCCGCGGAGGCGGGTGTGTTCGGGTTCTCGGTGCGGGTGTCGAAGGCGGCGGCGTGTACGAGCCCGAGGCCTTTGTGGATGGAGTTGAGCCATTCGTGCAGCCCGTGGTGGTCGGCTGAGCCGGGGCCGCGCGGGGCTGGTACGGCGGCCTTGCGGGGGGTTCGGCGGTTTGGGCCAGAGGGGTGGGTGGGCCCGCCGACGACGAGCAGGCCGACGTGGTCGCCGATGCAGGTGGGCGCGTCGGAGACCTTGGCGAGGTCGACGTCCATCCAGCGGGCCAGGCCCGTTGCGACGTGCTCGGCGATGGCTGCGGTGTTGTCGAAGATGGATTCGTAGACCACGAGTGCGCGCATGATCGCCGTTCCCCTCGCCTCGGCGGTGTCGCCGCCCATCGTCGGGTGTCTCGCCTGGGGCGGGGCTAGGGCCGAAGGACCCTGGTGAGTGGGGTGCTGGCTTTTTCGGGGTTTGGTTGTTCGTGCGGGGTTTGTGGCGTTTTCGGTGTTCGGTGATCTGCCGGGCCGGGTTCTGGTCGGGCGCGGCCGGGCGGAGGTTCAGGGGCGCCAGCGGGGGGCGTAGCCGGGGCGGTCGGCGTAGGGCAGGCCGAGCAGGGCTCGGGTGGGGCAGCCGCGTTCGTCCTCGGGTGGGTAGCTCTCCCCCAGTGCGTCGCAGGGGCCGCCGCCGGAGCCGCAGCTGCGGTGGGTGGTCAGCAGGCGGGTTTTGAGTTCGCATTCGCGGAAGCCACGGATGTGGGTGATCAGGCATGGGCGGGTCGTGCCGGTTTCGGCGTTCTGCCTGGCTATCCGCAGCAGTTCCAGGTCGACGTCGAGCTGGCGGCGCAGGAACTGGACGAACCGGTCCATCTGGGGCACTCCCGTTGTCCGCGGTGGGGTTGATCGGTCACAGACGGGGACGCGGAGGCGGCTCGGTCATGACGGGGTTTGATAGTGATGCCGCAGGTCGACCTGCCCGAGCTCCTGCTAGAGGTGCATCCTCGCACCGGCTCCCTCTCGGAGTTCATCCACGCCTCCGGCGGCGAATCCCGCATGGACGACGCCGAGTTGCAGAAGGCGGATCTGTACGCAGCGATCCGCACGAACCTCCGGCTGTTCGCGGACGTCCCGGAGGAGGACATTCTCCTGTGCGTGGTCGAGACGAACAGCGAGAACTGGTGGGCAGCCGGTCGAACGGTCAACCCCCTGACGGGCTACGACGAGCGAATGGACCACGTCTTCAGCGACACCGCGGCCACGAACTGAAGGCCCTGCCCCGACGCGACCTCATCGTGGCCGACGCCCGGAAGGGTCTGGTGGCAGCCCGTGCCGGCGGAGGCAAGGGCTGCCGCGGACCGCGTGCCGGGGCAGATGTCAGCGGGTCGGGCGGGCGAAGCGCAGTGTGCGGATCTCGAAGGGCCGCAGCCGCAGGTCGAGGGCGTCGGTGGTGGCATCCGGTTGCGCCAGGGGCCGTTCCAGCAGGTCGGTGCGGGTGACCGAGGTGGCCGGGAAGGAGATGCTCAGACGCGCTTGAGCCCGGCCGCCGCGCGATTCGTAGAGCCGGACGACGAGGTCGCCGCTGCGGTCGTCGGCGAGTTTGACCGCTTCGATGACCACGGCGTCATTGTCGATGGTCACCAGCGGCGCCACCGGGTGTGAGCCGCTGACGGTCCGTTCGGGCAGGTTGATCCGGTAGCCCTCGCGGACGGCTTCGCCGATGTCGGCCCCGGCGATCAGGGCGTAGCGCAGCCGGTGTGGGCCGTGGTCGGTGTCGGGGTCCGGGAAGCGGGGCGCGCGCAGCAAGGACAGCCGGACGGTGGTGGTTGTGCCGCCGTCGGGGCGGGTGTCGCGGGTGACGTCGTGGCCGTAGGTGGCGTCGTTGACCAGGGCGTGTCCGTAGTCGGGTTCGGCGACGTGCAGGAAGCGGTGCGCGCAGATTTCGAACTTGGCGGCGTCCCACGAGGTGTTGGTGTGGGTGGGGCGCATGACGTGCCCGAACTGGGTTTCGGCGGCGGAGCGGTCGGCGTGCACGTCCAGGGGGAAGGCGACCTTGAGTAGTTTCTCGGTCTCGTGCCAGTCGATGTCGGTGTCGATGTCCACGCGTCGGGTGTCGGCGGCGAGGCTGATGCGTTGCACTACTGCGGATTTGCCGAAGCTGCGGCGGAGGCGGACGGTGCCGGCGTCGAGTTCCAGTTCGTCGATGTCGGTGAGGTCGCGGGTGTGGTGGCGGTAGAAGGCGTCGAGGTCCCAGGCGTCCCAGGCGTTGGGGTGGTCGGCGTGCAGTTGCAGCAGGTTCGCCGGTGCCGCCAGCGCTTCGCGTGCGCGGGCGTGGTCGTAGACCGAGGTCAGCAGGCCGCGGTGGTCGATGGCGACGTGTAGCAGTCCGTTGTCGAGGGTGATGGTGCCGTCGGGGTGTCGGGTGGCGGTGGGTGTCGCGGTGTGGGTGGCGGTGGCCGCGCCTAGGGCCGGCACGCCGTGTCGGGTGTGTGGTGCTGCGTTGAAGGTCAGCGGGGTGGCGGGTGCACCGGCCAGGGCCTGCAATGCGTTGGCGATGATCGTCTCGAGTTCGGTGGCGATGCGGGCGTAGGCGGCTTCGGCTTCCTGGTGTACCCAGGCGATCGACGAGCCCGGCAGGATGTCGTGGAACTGGTGCAGGAGCACTTGCTTCCACAGCCGGTCCAGGGCTTGGTAGGGGTAGTCGTGGCCGGTGGCGATGGTGGCGGTGGCGCACCACAGTTCGGCCTCGCGCAGCAGGTGTTCGCTGCGGCGGTTGCCTTGTTTGGTTTTGGCTTGGGAGGTGTAGGTGCCTCGGTGCATTTCCAGGTACAGCTCACCGGACCACACGGCCGGGTGGTCGTGGTCGGCTTCGGCGGCCGTGAAGAACTCCGCCGGGGTGTCGAGCTGGACGCGTGGGGAGCCTTCTAGGTCGGCGGTGCGGTAGGCGCGGGCGAGTATTTCGCGGGTGGGGCCTCCCCCGCCGTCGCCGTGTCCGAAGGGCAGCAGGGAGCGGCTGGCGCGGCCGTGTTCGGCGAAGTTGCGGGTGGCGTGTGCGAGTTCGGCTCCGGTGATCTCGGAGTTGTAGGTGTCGGCGGGCGGGAAGTGGGTGAACACCCGGGTGCCGTCGATGCCTTCCCACCAGAAGGTGTGGTGCGGGAACTTGTTGGTCTGGTTCCAGGAGATTTTCTGGGTCAGGAACCACCGGGAGCCCGAGAGGGCGACCAGCTGCGGCAGGGCGGCGCTGTAGCCGAAGGAGTCGGGCAGCCACACCTCGCGGGTTTCGATGCCGAATTCCTGGAGGTAGAAGCGTTTGCCGTGGACGAACTGGCGGGCCATCGCCTCGCCGCCGGGCATGTTGGTGTCGGCTTCCACCCACATCCCGCCGACCGGCACGAACTGTCCGGTGTGGATGAAGGTGCGGACGCGGTCGAACAGCTGGGGGTGGTGCTGTTTGATCCAGGCCAGTTGCTGGGCTTGCGACATCGCGAAGTGGAAGTCGGGGTGCTCGGCCATCAGTGCGGTGACGTTGGCGACGGTGCGGGCGACCTTGCGGATGGTTTCGCGTAGCGGCCACAGCCAGGCTGAGTCGATGTGGGCGTGGCCGACCGCGGAGATGACGTGTGCGCTGGCGTGGGCGGGCCGGGCCAGGGTGTCGGCGAGTTCGGTGCGGGCGGCGGCCGCGGTGCCGGAGACGTCGTGCAGGTCGAGGCGGTCGATCATGCGTTCCAGTGCGCGCAGGATGTCGTGGCGGCGTGGGGAGTCCACGGGCAGTTGCCGCATCAGTTGGTCGAGGACCTCGGTGTCTTGGATCAGCTGCCATACCGGTTCGTCGAACACGGCGAGGTCGGCGCGGCGCAGCCGGTAGAGGGGCGGGGTTGTGGTGGTGGGTTTGGTCCCCAGGTCGGTGGGTTGGAAGCCGCTGGGGCCCAGGATGATCGGGTTGGCGGCGGCTTCGATGTACCAGGTGCGGTTGTCTGCGGTGGTGTTGTCTGCTGTGGGCAGGTGGGTGTTGCGGGGGTGTAGTCCTTTGATCGGGGTCCCTTCGGCGCTGTAGGCCAGGCCTTCGCACTGGAATCCGGGGAGGTCCTCGTCGAAGCCGAGGTCCACGACCACTTCCACGGTGCGCCCGTGCCACTGCGGCGGCACGGTGCCGGACAGCCGGAACCAGCTGGTGCCCCATGCCGGGCCCCAGGCTTCGCCGACGGCGGTGGGCGTGTAGTCGGCGCGCAGCGCCTCGGCGACCGGCACTGGTTCGCCGGGTACGTGCCAGACCGCGACCGTGCAGGGCAGTGTTTCGGTGTAGCGGGCGGGGCGCAGGCGTTCGGCCAGCACCCGGTCGAGGCGTTGTTCGACGATGCGGCGGTCGTCGTGCATGTGCTCCCCCGATGTGCTCGATGTGATCCTGATCATGCTGGCACACCTGGGCGACGAGTGGTGGGTGCGGCGCGGGCGGTGCGGCGAAGTCGGCGGCGGCGGGTTGCCGACCCCTGGGCAGGACCGCATGCTGCGGGTATCTGCCCCATCGGCGCGGAAAGGCATGATCATGGCGACCTGCGAAGTCTGCGGCAATGACTACTGGATGACCTTCGAGGTGCACACCGTGGGCGGCGGGGTGCACACCTTCGACTGCTTCGAATGCGCCGTGCAGCGGCTCGCGCCGCAGTGCGAGCACTGCGGGACGCGGATCCTCGGGCACGGCGTGGAGGCCAGTGGCCGGTTCTTCTGCTGCGCGCACTGTGCGCGCCAGTCGGATCTGGCGATGGCCGGGGAGCTGCGGGACACCGTGGGTGTGCATCCCGGTTGATGCTCTGTTCGGGGTATGCGCGCGGCGTCCGAATGGCGGGTCGGCCTCGCCTCGTTCGAGGGGCGAGGCCGCACTCGATCACTCGTTATCATTACGTTATGAATTGCTGGAAACACCGGGACTACCTGCGACGACATGGCGGGTGAGACGGATCGTTCCCGTCCGGTTCGCGCCGGTTGTCGTGAACCGGATTTGACAACGGGACGCAGGACCGTCGATTCATCCCTCGGAGTACTGGAGGACGCCCCGATGGCAGGTCTGGTTCGCTGGCTGGGCGGCATGGCGCGCGAGATGCAGCGGGCCCGCACGGTGATGCGGCACCCGGCGTTGAGCAGCCACGCCCGGCGCTGACATTCGTCAGTTCGCTCCCCTGCCCGGTCACCGGCCGGGCGCGGTCGAGGCATCAGTCCGGCGGCGCGTGCCGCAACGCAACACCGGGGCAACCAACAACCGGGGGCCTGATGCCAGGACTTGCTGAAAACACTGGTGCCGTGGCCCGGAGGCCACGGCACCAGTGCGTTTTGCGCCGCAGGACGCTCGGCCGTGCGATCCCGGCCAGTAGCGCTGCGGTAGTGTTGCCGGCACCGCGCACGACCGAGGAGGTGAGACCCATTACCGCTGTTGCAGGTCGGGTGCTCTCCTCTCGCGGTCGTGTTCCGCGTCGGTGATGCCGGAGAGCGCTCGTCGATACCGAAAGGCGCTCCCATTTCCGTTTTCCGATCATCGTTGTCCCCGTCCGCTGTGGTCGCCAGCCTTCGCGCCGCCGGTTGCGTGTTCGCCGAGGCCGAGGCGCAGTTGCTCATCGCCTCGGCCGCCGGTCCGGTGGAACTCGCCGAGATGCTGCGGCGCCGGGTCGACGGTCTGCCCCTGGAGCATGTGCTGGGTTGGGCGCGGTTCTGCGGACTGCGCATCGCCGTGGATCCCGGGGTGTTCGTGCCCCGCCGCCGCACCGAGTTCCTCGTCGAGCAGGCCGCGGCCGTGGCCCGGCCGCACGCGGTCGTGGTCGATCTGTGCTGTGGCTCGGGAGCGGTCGGCGCCGCGCTGGCCGCGAAGCTGCGGCAGGTGCGGTTGTACGCCGCAGACGTCGATCCCGCCGCGGTGCGCTGCGCGCGCCGCAACATCGCCGAGGCCGGTGCTGTTTTCGAAGGCGACCTCTATCAGGCGCTGCCCGGGCGATTACGGGGTGGCGTCGAGGTTGTGGTGGCCAACGCCCCCTACGTGCCCACCGATGAGGTGGCTTTGATGCCGTCGGAGGCGCGGCTGCACGAGCCGCAGGTGGCGCTGGATGGCGGCGGCGACGGGCTGGACATCCAGCGCCGGGTGGCCGCCGGGGCACCGGACTGGCTGTCGCCGGGCGGGCACCTGCTGATCGAGACCAGCCGCCGTCAGGCACCGCACACCGCGAAGATCGTCGCGCGTGCCGGGCTGGTCCCGCGCACGGTCCGCTGCGACGATCTCGACGCCACCATCGTCGTGGGTGCACTGCCCGGCTAACCGGGTGAGCGGCCGTACCGGCGGTGCGCCACGGGGGCGTTCAGCCTAGGGCTTCCCGGTGTTTGGCGGCCAGGGCGACGTAGTGTTCGGCGGAGAGCTTCAGGCGGGCCTGCTCGTCGTCGCTGAGGTCGCGGCGGACCTTGCCGGGGGTGCCGGCCACCATCGAGCCGGGCGGGATTTCGGTGCCCTCCAGCACGACCGCGCCGGCGGCGATCAGGGATCCGGCACCGTTGAGGACCACCGCGCCCATCCCGATCAGGCAGTCGTCGGCCACGGTGCAGCCGTGCAGCACCGCCTTGTGTCCGACGGTGACACCGGCTCCGATCTCCGCCGGGAAGCCGGGGTCGGCGTGCACGACGCAGCCGTCCTGGATGTTGCTGCCGGCGCCGAGGCTGATGTTCTCCAGGTCGCCGCGCAGCACCGCGTTGTAGGCCCAGGACTCCCGAAGCTACGGCCAGGTGCAAAGTAGGGTGTTGTAGCTGGTCACGAGCTCGGCGCGGTCGTCGTAGGTAGATTCCGGTCCGGGCTTGGCGGCTTTGTCGTCTGCGCAGGATGCGGGCACCGCAGTGTCTACTGTGGACATTTAGGGCTCGTTCTTGGTGATCACAATGGGTGCGTTACCGCACGGTAGAGGGTTGGTCACTCGATGGTGTCGTGGGTGCTACCGTCCGCGCGGTGAAGCAGGATTGGGATCCCGATGAGCTGATCGTGGCGTGGACGCTGGTCGAGGAGGACTGGCGGCTGCTGGGCAATAAGACCGGCGCTACGCGGCTGGGGTTCGCGCTGGTGCTGAAGTACTTCGAGATCGAGGCCGAGTTCCCGCGTTACGGCGAGCAGGTGCCGGCGGCGGCGGTGGAGTTCGTAGCAGATTTGGTGAAGGTCGATCCGGCCGAGTTCGGCAAGTACTCCTTCGAGAACCGCTCGGCGAAGTATCACCGCGGTCAGATCCGGGAGGCGCTGGGGTTCCGCCCGGCGACCGAGGACGACGGGGCGCGGTGGGTGCAGTGGCTGGCGACCGAGCAGTGTCCGGTGGAACAGAACCGGGACCGGCTGGAGGTGGCGCTGCGGCAGCGGTGCCGCAGCGAGAGCGTCGAGCCACCCAGCGAGGGCCAGATTGAGCGGGTGATCGGCTCGGCGCTGCGCCAGCACGAGACAGCGTTCGCCGCGCTGATCATGGACCGGCTGGGGTCGGCGCCCTGCGCGGCGATGCAGTCGCTGCTGGAGTCCGAGGGCCGCCTGGCCGAGGTGAAGGCCGATCCCGGGCCGCTCGGGCTGGAGACACTGCTGGGCGAGATCGCGAAGCTGCGCACGGTGCGTGGGCTGGGGTTGCCGGGCGAGGTGTTCGCCGGGGTGTCGGACCGGCTGATCGCGGCGTGGCGGTCGCGGGCGGCGCGGATGTTCCCGTCGGACTTCGCCGAGTGCTCCGAGCCGGTGCGGTACACGCTGCTGGCGGCGTTGTGCTGGGTTCGCCAGGCTGAGATCACCGATGATCTGGTCGGGTTGCTGGTGGATCTGGTGCACAAGATCAACGCCCGCGCGGAGCGGCGGGTGGAGAAGGAACTGCTCGGTGAGATGAGCTCGGTGCCGGGGAAGAAGGGCATCTTCCTCAAGATGGTCAACGCGGTGCTGGAGCACCCGGACGAGCAGGTGCGTGCGGCGGTGTGGCCGGTGGTGCCGGGCGGGGAGAAGACGCTGCGCAAGCTGGTCAAGGAGCTGCTCGCCGGGAGCCGGGTGGTGCGGGAACGGGTTCGCTACCAGCTGCGCGGCTCCTACACCCACCATTACCGGCGGATGCTGGCACCGGTGCTCGCCGCGCTGGACTTTCAGTGCAACAACACCACCTACCGGCCGGTGATGGATGCCGTCGAACTGCTCGGCTCTTACGCCGCGGTGGACAGCAAGGTCAGGGTGTACGGCCCGGATGACCGTCCGCCGATCGAGGGTGTGGTGCCCAAGGCGTGGCGGGACGCGGTCACCGACGAGAACGGCCAGGTCGAGCGCATCTCCTACGAGCTGTGCGTGCTGATCGCGTTGCGGGAAGCACTGCGGCGCCGGGAGATCTGGGTGGCCGGCGCCGGGCGGTGGCGCGACCCGGAGGAAGACCTGCCGCAGAACTTCGAGGAGAACCGCGATGTGCACTACGCCGCGCTGGGTAAACCCCTGCAGGCGAAGGAATTCGTCGAGGACCTCAAGCGTCGCCACCGCGCTGCCTTGGACACGCTGAACACCGCGATGGTCAAGGGGACGACGGGCGGGGTGAAGATCACTACGAAGAAGGGGCAGCCGTGGATCACGGTGCCGGCGTTGGAGAAGCTGCCCGAGCCGCAGAACCTTGCGGCGCTCAAGGCCGAGGTGGCGCGGCGGTGGGGCACGATCGACCTGCTGGACATGCTGAAGAACACCGACCTGTTCACCGACTTCACGTCCGAGTTCGTGTCGGTCGCGACCAGGGAAGCCTTGCCGAAGGATGTGTTGCGGCGCCGGCTGTTGATGTGCCTGTTCGCGCTGGGCACGAACATGGGGATCCGCGCGCTGGTGTCCACCGGGCAGCATGACGAGGACGAGGGCGCGTTGCGGCGGGTGCGGGCCAGCCACATCACGCGGGAGAACCTGCGCCGTGCGATCGTGACCGTGGTCAACGCGACGTTCGCCGCGCGGGATCCGCGGTGGTGGGGCAAGGCCACCACGACCGCGAGTGACTCGAAGCGGTTCGGGTCGTGGGACTCGAACCTGATGACGCGGTTCCATGCCCGGTACGGGGCGGGCGGGATCATGATCTACTGGCACGTCGAGAAGGGCCGGGTCTGCATCTACTCTCAGATCAAGGACACCTCCTCGTCGGAGGTCGCGTCGATGATCGAGGGCCTGCTGCGGCACTGCACGGACGCTGAGATCGAGGCGAACTACACCGACACGCACGGCGCGAGCGTGGTCGGGTTCGCGTTCACCGAGCTGCTGGGGTTCCGCTTGTTGCCGCGGTTGAAGAACATCGGCGCGATCAAGCTGTACAGCCCGGACGCGCCGGCGTCGACCTGGCCGGAGCTGGGCAAGGTGATGGTGAACCGGCCGATCAACTGGGAGCTGATCGGCCAGCAGTACGACCAGATGGTCAAGTACGCGACCGCGCTGCGGCTCGGGACGGCCGAGGCCGAGCAGATGCTGCGCCGGTTCACCAAAGGCGGCGGCCCGAAGAACCCCACCTACTTGGCGATGGAGGAACTCGGACGGGTCGTGCGGACGATCTTCGCCTGCGAATTCTTGACCTCGGAGGATCTCCGCCGGGAGATCCACGGCGGGCTGCAGGTGGTGGAGAACTGGAACTCCGCCAACGAGGTCGTCTTCTACGGCAAAGACGGCAAGCTCACCGGTGCCGATCAGGAGCATGTGGAAGTGTCGATGCTGGCACTGCATTTGCTGCAGAGCTGCTTGGTCTACATCAATACCCTGCTGCTGCAACGGGTTCTGGGTGATCCGGAGTGGGCGACGAAACTGACCGACGACGATCGGCGGGCGCTCAACGCGCTGTTCTGGACCAACGTCAATCCCTACGGCCGGTTTCTGCTGGATATGGACACCCACCTGGATCTCGACCTGGCCGCGTAGCCGGCCCAGTTCTCCCGAAGCTCCCGCCAGCCGCGATCTCCGGTATCTGCTGGTCAGCGTGGCGTAAACGTGGTCAGACCCGGTAACCGGTCTCGGCCGGGATCCGATCAGCCAGCTCTGATCGCGGCGCTGGTCCCGCCGCACACAGGCCAACACGCGGGGTGAGGAACTCATCTGGGTGTTGGCTGGTGCAGTGTGCTGAGCAAGGCGCGGCCGTGGTGAATGAAGGCGGGGTCAGCGTTTCGGTGTCCGTACGCAAGTGTGGTGAGGCCGTCGAGGACGGTGCAGTGGGCCAGTACTGCGGCATCGGATTCGTTGAGTGGCCCATATCCGGCGAAGAAGGCGGCCTTCAGATCGGGGCGGTGGGTGAAGTGGCGGGTGTTCATGCGGACGAGGTCTCGTGCCGCGAGGTCGATGCGTGCGTGTTCGAAGTCGATGAGCCGGAGTAGTCCTTCGCCGGGATGCCAGAGCAGGTTGCGGGGCTGGAAATCAAGATGGCATGCGGTCACGCGTGCTGTCGTGATCTTCATGAGTCGCCGCATATGGTGCCGGACGAGTTGGGTGTCGTGGCGGGTGAGATGTGCAGCGGTGCGGGTGATCCAATGTTCCGCGCGTTCAGCAAGGTAGGACGTGATCTCTGGGACGTGGCCTGTGACGGGGACCTGGTGCAAGCGGCGGAGAAATTGCCCGGCTTGGCGGAATGCGGCGCGTTCGGCTTCTTGGGGAAGGCCGAGTTCGTCCAGCGGCCGACCAGGGACTGCGGTGATCACGATCCCGGGCAGGTCCGTATCGACGGCCAGGAGCCGGGGTGTGGCGTCGGCGAGGTGCGGGGTCCAGTCGCGGTAGGCGCTCACCTCGCGTTGGTGCAGCGTGCGGGATCGGTGGATCTTGCCGATGAGGCTTGTTTCGGTGCTGCGCATCCGCACCACCGTGCCGGTGGCATGCGTGAGCGGCGGTGAGGTGATGTCGGCCGGGTCGTAGCCGGCGGAGCGTGCGAGGGCCCGCAGACGCTCAAGGTTCTGGTCGTTCATCCGGTTGCGGCTTCCGCTGCAGCGGCGAGGTGCTGAATGTCGTTGTGGGCGGCCAGCATCCACACGGTGTGGCCGAAGCGGTTGCGGTGTTGCTGCCAGCGGGTCAGGCTCGCGTGGCTGGTGACGATGCCGGGTTGTTCGGCCTCTGAGCGCGGGAGGCCGAGCAGGAATGCGAAGCTGGCTTCGATGGTCTCGCCGTGGGCGGCGATGAGGATGCGCTGGCCCTCATGGCGGCGGATGAGGCTGGCCAGGATCCGGCTGGCGCGGTCGAGATAGGTGTTCCAAGCTTCGGCGTCTTCGGCGATCGGCTGGTGCGGATAGCGCTGGGGGCGGCCACCGAAGCGGGTTTTGATACTGGTCCAGTCGCAGCCGTCGGCCGCGCCGTGGTCGAGTCCCCGGAGTTCGTCGTCGGTGCGGATGGTGAGGTTCAGCGCGTGGGCCAGTGCGGCGGCGGTGTCCTGGGTGCGCTGGCGGGGGCTGGTGTAGAGCGCGTCGAAGGCGGGTTCGCCCGTGAGACGGGTGGCTAGGCGAGCGACTTGCTCGCGGCCGTGGTCGGTGAGCCCGGTGCAGGTGCGGGAGCCGCCTACGAATCCGGCGACGTTGCAGGCGGCTTCACCGTGGCGTGCGAGGACGAGTTCGGTGGTGACGGGCATCAGCGGCTCCGTTTAGTAGGCGTGCTGGTCACGTCGTGCGCGGGCCAGGGGCGTACGGCCGGCCACGGATGGCGGTAGCCGTGGCGGCCGAGGTAGCGGCGTGTCAGGAGGTCGTGAAACTCCGCCCAGACGGCGATTTCGGTGTGGGAGCAGGGTTCGCCGAGTTCGTGGGTGTAGGCGGTCACCGCGTCATCGGCGGCGCTTCGGGGGAGCCGGCCGTAGGTCATTCCGGTGGTGACCAGGAGTTTGGCCAGGTCATAGGCGACGGGGGCCAGCGTCAGGGAGTCGAAGTCGACCAGGACGGGACCGCGGTCGGGGGTGATGAGGAAGTTGCGGGGGTTGGAGTCTTTGTAGATCGCAGCAGGGAACAGGGTGGCGTGGTCCAGCCATGCGTCGATGTCCTGATGATCCAGTGGCGAGTCCGGGATCAGATCGCGTTGATGGTGCAGCCGTGTGCGGCGGGGTCCGGCGAACGAGGCTAGCCACAGCCCACCAGGGGTGATGTAGCGGGAGTTGACCTGCGCCCGGTCTATTCCTGCCCGGCGGGCGGCGTGGTGCAGACGCCCCAGTACGGCGGCGACAGCAGGGAGATCGTCGAGTTCGGCGGCCCGGCCTGTCACGTGGGCGAAGCCCAGGGTCATGTCGGTCCCGCCGATCATTTCCGGGTACTCGATCCCGGCGTTGAGGCCGGTCAGCCACCGGTAGTGCTCGCGTGCGGTGTCCGCGGCGCGGGCGTCGCGGTAGGTCTTGATGAATCGCCGGGGGGTCATCGCCGCTCCGCCAGGACGTAAGTAACTGTCGAGGTCGCGGTCACCCTGGACTGGCCGACAAGGGGACGAAGTGCGGTAGTGATGGCTTGTTCGTCGGCGCCGAGGTCGTATTTCGGAGTGGTGGTCAAATAGCGCGCCGTGTGCGCGGCATCGCGGAAGCGGAACACATGCTGGTGGTTGACCGTCTTGAGCACGGCGAGGTGGTGTGTGGTGATGTGCTCGGCGTTGCCGCTGTGGAACGTCTCGTACAGGCTGGGCCGGCGCGTGGCGTGTGGGTCGAGTCCTGCTGCGGTGACGAGCTCGTCGAGTTCGCGGTAGCTGTCGGCGGACTTGGTGACCAGCACTGCCTGGCCACCAGGGCGCAGGCAGCGGGCGAACTCGACGATGACCCGTTGAGGCTGGGGTGCGTGGTAGAGGCAGAACGCCGCCACCACAACGTCCACGCTGGCTTCGGCCAGGGGCAGTGCGTGAAAGTCAGCACGTAAGAACCGCGCACGGGCCTGCTGCGGAAGGCGTCGTCGGGCGTCGACCAGCAACGCGTGGGAGAGGTCGATGCCGGCCAGAAGCACGGGGTTCCACCGCTGGGCCAAGTGCGCGGTGGTGGAACCGCGGCCGCAGCCGACGTCGATCACGGTTGCACGGGCTCGTTCGGGGTCGGGGAGTTCGCTGATGACTTCGGGCACCGGTCGGCCCTGGATTTTGGCGCCATGCAGCGCGCCGGTGCGCCTGGCCAGCCGCTGGCTGGTCCCGTACAGCTCCTGCTGTCCATTCAGGAACGGGTTAGTGCTCATGTGCGCGCCGAGTCCGGGTGGCTGCCGTTGCTGGGCACCGAGCGCAGGAACCGGCGCATCTCGCGGCGGGAGCGCAGGGTGACTGCCGTGCCGCTGGTGTGCTCGGCGATCAGGGTTTCGACCTTCGGGCGCATCGTGCGCCTGTAGCCGAGGATGTAGCGGATGAATCCCCAGGTGATTCGGCCACGCAGGTGACGGGAGAGTTCGTCGTCGCCGCGGTGCTGGAGGCGGCGCTGCAGGATTCCCCATAGACATGTCAGCGCGGGGAGATCGAGGAAGATCACGGTGTCAGCGGCGGTAAGCCGGATCGGCATGGTGCTGGCGTAGTTGCCATCGATAATCCACTCTGGCCGGGCTACCAGCGTGCGTTGCCTGTCGGAGAAAGCCTCGTGGTCCAGGGGTTTCCAGTCGTCGTCGTAGAACACCGTGTCCAGGTGCGTCACCGGCAGCCCGAGTCGCTGGCTGAGCTGGCGCGCCAGTGCGGATTTGCCGCTGCCGCCGCACCCGCAGATCATGATCTTGCGCATGGTCCTCCGTTCCGGTTGGTCAGGCTCTGGGCCCGTTGTTTACCGTGGCAGGCCCGGTGGTGTCGGGTGGGGCTGGTTCAGCAGTGTGTCGATCATGTCCAGCTGGTGGTGTAGCCGGAAGATCTTCAGGTGGTGAAGGCACTCGGCCAGGAGGTCGGCGTGCTGGGCTGTCCCGGTGAGGCGCAGTTCGCTGATCAGCTCGGTGGCGTGCTGGCCGCTGGTGATGTGCAGGTCGGCGGGCACGTAGTGCTCGATCCCGCGGATGGTGGTCGGGGCTAGCGGCAGGCATCCGGCGAGGACGGCTTCACACAGCCGCTGGGTCATGTGGCCGCTGGCGGCGTAGCGCGGCGGCAACAGCAGCACCGTCGCCAGCGCGTCGCGATACAGCGGGTCCACCGCGGTGAACGGGATCCGGCCGATGAAATGCACGTGCGGCCACCGGTCGGTGTCGGTCCATTTCCCGGCGACCTGGTGGTGGTGCTCGGCGGCGGCTGGCGCGAAGTAGGTGTCGAACGCCTCGTCACGGCCGTACTGGTTACCGATATACACCACTGGCCATGACCTCCGGCCTCGCGCGAGTTCGGAGGGGTCAACCGTGTCCAGCGTGTCGTCGGCGACCGGGAACAGCAGGCTGTGCGCCCCTGGCTTCGGGTACAGCGCTGGCTCGCACACCCGCACCGCAGGATGACTGCGCAGTGGATCGGCGGTGGGGAGTTGCTGGTCTTTGTCCCAGAGCAGGGTCGGCAGACTGTGCTGCGTGTAGTGCTCGACCAGCTGCTGTTGCCGGTGCAGGTCGCAGGTGTGCCCGGGTGCGCCGCATGGGGTGGTGTTGCGGCCCGCGAGGGGCCAGCGCCACTCCAGAAACAGTGCGTCGATCTCGGGGAACCCGGTGTCCCAGCGGTAGGTCTGCCGCAGGTCGGTACCGGCTTCGGTGAGGTCGCGGTTGGTTTGCAGGAACACGATGTCGTGCCCGGCTTCGCGCAGTCCGTCGATGAGGGTGCGGCGGTGGCTGCGCCCGCCGTCTGGGGTGTCAGTGATCCCAGGACCGAGGAATCCCCAGAAGCTGTAGCCGATCTTCACTGGCGCACCACCCACCAGTCCTCCAGGAGCAGCGCATCGATTCCGGATTCAGCCAAGCAGTCCAGCGCCATGTCCGGGGTGCCGCAGATGGGTTTGCCTTTGACGTTCAGCGAGGTGTTGATCAGCACCGGGGTGCCGGTGAGCGCGGCGAACTCGGTGAGCACCTCGGTCAGGAACTGGTTCTGGGCCGCATCGACGGTTTGCGCGCGAGCGGTGCCGTTGGCATGCACGATGCTGGGGATCCGCTCCAGCGCCAGGTCGGTGACGGGGTGCGCTCGTGACATGAACGGCGAGGGTGCGCCGAGGCGGACGTAGTCGGATGCCTTGTCGGCGAGGATGACCGGCGCGAACGGCCGGAACGGCTCGCGGTATTTCACGGTGGCATTGAGCCGGTCGACGACCGACGAATCCAGCGGTGAGGCCAGGATGGACCGGTGGCCCAGTGCCCGGGGACCGGCTTCCAGTGCTCCGGTGAAGACGCCGATGATGAGGCCGGCGGCGAGTTGTTCGGCGAGGTAGCGGGCTCGGTGCTGCAGGCGTCGGGCGCGGGCGCCGGGCCGAGGCGTGGTGGCCAGGGTGAGGCCGCCGAAGGCTGGGCCGAGGTAGCAGGCGTTTCCGGCTCCGGTGGCTATGTGCCCGCTGTGGTGGTGCCAGGAAGCCAGCGCGGCGCCGGTGGCGGTGCCGGAATCACCGGGTGCGGGCGGGACGGTCACGGCCTCGAAGATTCCGGCGTCGGCGATTCGGCCGATGCTCAAGCAGTTCATCGCAACACCTCCGCCGACGCACAGCGTGGAGGCTCCGGTGGCCTGCCGTGCCCGCCGGGCCAGGTGCAGCATGATCTGCTCCGTGCGCTCCTGCAGAGCCGCGGCCAGATCCTGGTGCACGTCGGTCACCGGCTCGTCACTGTGCCGAGGTGGACAGGTGCGGGCGATGAATTCGGGAGTCAGCCGCTGCGCGCGCCCGGAGAGCACTCGCAGCGCGATCAGCCGCGGGTCGACGGTGAATCCGCGTCTGGTCATGCGCACCGCGTCGGCGAGCAGCTGCCGGAATCGGGTCGGGTCGCCCAGCGCGGCCAGGGCCATGACGGTGCCTTCCTCATCACCGCGGCGCCATCCCAGGTGCTCGGTCATCGCGCCGTAGACGTATCCCAGCGAGGCGGGGTCGGTGATTGCCTCACGCTGCCGGTAGGCCAGCCGACCGTTCCCGGAGTGGTGTGCGGAGGCGATCGTGGTGGTTTCGGTCTCGCCGAGGCTGTCGACGATGAGTACGGCCGCGTCGTCGGCACCGGATGCGGCAAAGGCGTACAGCCCGTGGGCATGGTGATGCGGAATCGCCCGCACCCGGGCGCGGGGGAACCATGCGCGCAGCTCGGCCAGCCGGGCGTGGGTGCGGGCGGCGACCTTGACGAAGGACCGAGACCGCGCCATCGCCCGGTGCGGGTCGCCGACCAGTTGCGCCGGGGCCGGGATCGCGGCGGGCAGGTAGCGGGCGGGCACGAAGTTGTAGGCGACCTCGTCGACGTCGGCGACGCTCAAGCCCTGCTGGCCCAGCAGCCACTGCACCGCGTGCCGGGGAAACGAGCGGTCATGTTTGACGCCGGAAAGCCGTTCTTCCTCGACAAAGCCCACCAGGCGCCCGTCGATCAGCAGCGCGGCGGCCGAGTCATGGGTGAACGCGCACAGCCCCAGCACCACGTTCGGAACCGATCGGCTCATGCCAGCCTCCCGCGAGCGTTGGGCGTGGCCGGTGCGGGCGCGATCCGGTGCGGCTCGGATTCCAGCAGCTCGTACCACCGGCGCAGCGCGGCCGACAGCAGCTGATCCGAGCTGGTCAGCAGAGCTCGGGCATTGTCGCGATCACCGGCCTTCCAGCGGCGGTAACTGGCCAGCACGATCGCGAAGTCATCCCAACCGGCGTGGCCGACGAGTTCCCCTGCGGTGATCTGGGCCAGCAGCGCGTCGAAGTCCTCCCACGGCACCCGCAGATCCAGCTGCGCCCCGGTCTCGGCCTGGCCGTCGACGGGCTGGGTGTCGAGTGTTTCGGCCAGGCTCAGGTGGTCGTCATAGAGGTGCAGCGAGTCGACCAGGTGGTGATACTCGCCGAGGCCGACGCCCAGCCACCCAGCCAGCAGTTCCTGCAGCAAGGTCGTGGTGAAGATGTCGTAGGGAAAGCCCAGCCACGTGTCCTGGCTGCGCATCGTGGTGAACATGACCAGCCGCCCGGACCGGATGTAGAAGCGATAGCCCAAGGTGCACGGAACATCGCGGTGGCCGGAGAAATCACGAGCGGGGTTGAACAGCTGGATCACCGCCTGCCGCGACTGGTCGTCGTCTTCCAACAGCCGCCGCACCGCGTCCAGCTGATCCCGTCCCTGCCAGTTCCGTAGCCGTGGCCCGTAGGCTCCCTGCAAGCGGCCGTGGTCGGTGAAACGGCGCAGCCGCTTGTTGAAGTCGAAGATCCACGGCTCGTCGGATCCGGACAGGATCCAGACCGCCTCGGCGGCCGCGAACGCGGCGTTGATCACCCGTGCCGGTACCGCGTCGACGAACCGGTACCGCGGCCGCGTCAAGTGCAGGTGCGTGCCAAGGAGTTCAGTGGTGGCCAATCCACGGGGCGCCACCGCGGCACCGTGCGTACGAAGGCAACGGCAGGCCGTGGTGAACAGTTCGGTGGCCGATCCTGCTGACAGGGTGTGCACTGATCAGGTCCTTTCGTCAGGAAGCGGCTTCGTCGTGGCCGACTTCGGCGTTGAGCCACTGCCAGTGCCGGGTCATGCCCTTGACCAGATTCACCCGCGGTTGCCACCCCAGCTCCTCACGCGCGCGGGTCGGGTCGGCCAAGGTGGCGGGCACATCACCGTCCCGGGCGGCGACGGGGCGGGTGGGGATGCGGGTACCGGTGATGTCTTCGGCGATGCGCACAACATCGGCGACGCTGGCCGCCCGGCCGCCGCCGATGTTGAACACACCCGACGCTGGCACGGTGGCGGCCGTGAGCGTGGCCGCGACCGCATCGTCGACGAAGGTGAAGTCGCGTCGCTGATCGCCCGCACCGAACAACCGCACGGGCGGACCACCCAGTGCCGCCGAGAGCACCCGTCCGATCAGCATGTCCGGACGCTGGCGCGGCCCGTACACGGTGAAGTAGCGCAGCGCCGACACTCTTGTGGCCGAGTCGCTTCGCCGCGCGTATGCCAGGCACAGCGTTTCGGCGGCCAGCTTGCTCACCCCGTACGGCGACAGCGGCGCCGTCGCAGCGGTCTCCGGTGACGCGCCACCACCGGTCCGGCCGTACACGCTCGATGAGGACGCCAGCACCACTCGCGGGACCTTCAACCGCACAGCCGCTTCCATCAGACGCTGAGTCGCCACGATGTTGCTTTCGGCGTACTCCGCGAACCCCGGCCCCCACGAAGGCCGAACCCCCGGCACACCGGCCAGGTGAAACACCACGTCGGCGTCCAACACCAGCGATTCCACCGCGCAGTGGGCCAGGTCAGCCGGAACGAACACAAAGTTCGGCGCCGCCCGGACAGCCTCCACGTTCGCCGCGGCGGCGACATCGCGGTCCGGATCTCGCCGGTCAACGCCGATCACCAGCACCCCGGCCCTGACCAACCGTTCCACGAGATGCCCACCGATAAACCCAGCCGCACCGGTAACAACCACCCGCCGCATCGGATTCGCACCGCCACACGCATCGTGGATGGTGCTACGCGAGGCGGTTGAGCCGGTCATGAGCACTGTCGACATGGGATACCTCGATGTCGTCTGGTTCGGATCGGTTCAATAACCAGGGCCAGCACGGAAAGGAATGGCGGACGCGCTGGTCCGGATTGAGGGCCTGTCAAATAGAACCTGAGTCAGGCCACGGCGGGCACAGCATCACCAGCGGATTCGATCGCGAAGTGCTCCGCCACGCAGCAGCGGCACACCCGTGCACCAACGACCGGGTTCGACTCGCCAGCGTTGAGACCGCACAGCGTGCGGTGCCGCTCACCGGGCTCGCGTTCGTGCACGATCCCGAGGTGATCAGTCCATACCTCGGCGCACTGGTCGCTGACAGCTGTAGTCATCCCTGGCCCTCCCGCCGGTGGGTGGTGGATCGGCCAGGTCGGGGTCATGGCCGATCCACCACCGTTCGCGACCTCCAGGGAAGGCACTCGACAGCCACCCAGCTGGGAAATCCGGCTGGAGCGCGCTTCCCCAGAGGCTCCTTCACTGCGTGCCGATCACCTTGTAACGTGGGTAGTCACCTGGTGACCAAGCACACTTGTGGGACGGTACAGAATTGGGATTCCACACGAAATGCTCCGATCGGCTGGTCCGTTACCTCGGAAGAAGGACGCGCGCTCGATGAGCACCGGCCCCAGCAACCCCACCGCGCTCAAACGCTGGTTCTTCTTCACCCTCCGGCGCCTGCGCGAGAAGAAGGACCTCTCCCGCGGTGACGCGGCGACGGCCATCCGGGGCACGGTCAAGACCATCGAGCACGTCGAGGTCGGCAGACGGCTGCCCACACCACTGCAGCTCGACAAACTGCTGGAACTCTACGGCGTCCCCGAGCGCACCGAGTTCTTCCAAGATCTCTTGGTACGGGCCAAGAAGGGCCGCGACTGGTGGGTTAACTTCGACTTCGAAGCCGACGAGCTCCCTGAGTTCTTCAAACTCTTCCTCGGCCTGGAATCCGAGGCCGAGCAGATCGAAGGCTGGGACGCCCGTGTCGTACCGGGACTATTCCAGACACCGACCTACGCCGAGGCGGTCGTGCGTGCCGACGACCCACAGCTGCCCGATGATGAAGTCGCCCGCCGGGTCAGACTCCGCCAGGCCCGCCAGAGCACCGTCCTGGACAGGCAGCAGCCACCCGCCGTATGGCGGGTGATCCACGAGAACGCGCTGCGGCTCCCCGTCGGCGGACCCGAGGTCACCCGTGAGCAGCTCGAAGCCCTGCTGGCACTGATGGGGCGCCCCAACATCACCGTTCAGGTGCTGCCGGTTGATGCCGGCGCGCACACCGGTATCGAGGGATCTTTCACCTTCCTGACCTTCGCGCCTGAGCTCGAAGACCCCGGGCTGGTGCACACTGAGACGCTGATCCGCAGTCTCTACTATGAGCAGCCCGAGGAATTGGTGCGCTACCGCAAAGCACTCCGGCTCTTGCAGGTCCAGGCGTGCAAACCGGAGGAGGCGCCAACCTACATCCGCACGATCATGAAGGAGCTGTAAAGCCATGCAGAGCGCCCATACCGCTCTGGCGCACGCCACCAACTGGCGCAAGCCCACCCGTAGCCAAGGCGAGAACAACTGCGTCGAAATCGGCTCAGTCCCAGGAACAATCGGGGTCCGCGACACCAAACTCGGTGCCGCATCACCCATCCTCGCCTTCTCTGCAACCGCATTCGCCGCACTGATCACGGCCGCGAAATCCGGACGACTCGACTACCACTGACCAGCGTGAATAGGACGGTGCCCTCAGAGTTTTCTGGGGGCACCGTCCTATTCACGCTGAAAAACGTCAGCGCGTCGTGATGTACTCACCTACGGCCCGGAGCCGGTATGGGCGGCTCCGGGCCACCACTCTCGCAGGGGCTATTCATCCACGGCCAGGCGCTCGATCGCGGCCTGTTTGTCGGCGTCGGTGGGAAGGCTGTAGCGGCGGGCGGTTTCGATGGAATGGCCCAGGATTTCGGCGACGGTCACGATGTCCTCGCCGTCGCGAACCAGGTTTGTGCCCGTGGTGTGCCGCAATGAGTGCGGAGTGAGGTCGCCGTCGCGGCCGAACTCCAGATTCGCGTCATTGGCGATCTCCTTCAGCACGTCGTAGGCCCCGCGCGTGGACAGCCGTCCGCCACGCTGATTGACAAACAGCGCCGGGGTGTCCTTCGCACCTGGGTGGGTGGCGCGTTCGATGATCCATTCGTCCAGGGCGGTGCGCAGCTGCGGGTGCAGTGGCACCTCCCGGTACTTGCCGTTCTTGCCGTAGCGGACGATCAGCACGCCCTTGCGAGCGGAGATCCGCACGTCGTCAAGGTCGAGGGCGACGGCCTCGCCGCCGCGCAGCCCGGCGTAGTAACCGGTGTAGGCCAGCGCTTTCCCGCGTGCGTCGGCTCGCTGGGCCGCGCGTAGCCACCGGGTCCGAGCCCTGTCGGGCAGCGCCCGCGGCGCGGCCTTGGGCACCTCCTGGCGTTTCACCACCGCCGGCCCCAGCCCCAGGTGCCGGTAGAGATCATCGACCGCGGTCAAGTGCGCGTTCACCGTCGACAACTTCCGCTTCACCACGGTCAGAAGGTAAGTGCGGTAGTCGCGCACCGCGCCGTTGCGTGCGTCCGCATCGGCCAGCGGATCACCATCGACATCGGCAGTGTCCAGCCACGCCAGGTACTGCCGCACCCGCGAGCAGTAGGCCCGGACGGTATCGGCATCCAACGGGCCACCCGGCCGGGACACCGCCGCCTGATACCCGGAGAACACCTCGGCGAACGCCTCGGGCACGAGGGTCGCCCGCGCCCCAGGACCGCGCCGGGTTCCGCCGCTCACATCACCGTCAACAACGGCCGAAATATCGGAAGTAAAACCCGGTCCCCGATGATCGCTGTCGGCGGCAATATCAGAAGCCATTCCGGTAGTTTACTTCTGATACTCACAAGTATCAGAAATAGGACCCGGTGCGTCCGGTATCACGGACGCACCGGTAGCCACTGTCGCTACGCCATCAGCGTGAACCTGGCCTAGTTCCCGCGGTGCATCGTCTTTTTATTTCCGGTTGACAGTGATGCACTTGGTTCTGACATGAACCGGTTACGGAAGATTGGAGCGGGCTGTGGCGATCCGGTTGAAGCTCGGTAACTACGAGACTGTGCAGGGCGACCCCCTCGGTCGCTCGTTCATCGGGTACTTCCCCCGGATGACAGAGACAGAGGCATGGGAAGCGGGCCGAGGCGTGTGGCGGATGAACGCCGAGAAGGCCAGCCGGCAGCGTTTCGCCGTCATCGTCGGCGAAGGACACATCCGCGCCGTCGGCGAGGTCACCGGCGTGACAGCTCAAGGCGACCGCATCGCTCTGGAGGGCACCGCCCTGCCCTCCGGGCATCCGGTGCGTGACGCCTGGCTCGGCAAACCCGACCCCGTCGTCAACGGTTCGCAGAACCCGGTCGGCTACTGCGAACTACCCGAGGAAAAGGAGTTCCTCTACCGCCCCTGCGCCTGCGGCTGCGACGAGAACACCGACCGCGACTTCCTGCCCGGCCACGACGTGCGCGCCATCCAAGCCCGCGTCCGCGAACACTTCGACAGCTCACCGCTGAAGTTCATCCAGTGGGTCGACGACGCACTCACCGGCGCCGCCGCCATCTCCAGCCACACCGCGGACCAGCAGCCGTGACCGCGCGCATGAGGCGCTGGCGGTGGCCACGCGGCGAACCGACCTTCCCGATGACCATCACCGGACACGGCCGCATCCGCCACACTCACCTGCCCAATCCTCACCGGCTCGTCGAGCTGGCCGGTCATGTGCCCGAGGAATGGGGACTGCTCCTGGTCAACGACGCCCGCGGTCGCCGATGGACGTTGTACTCACCCGACCCGGACTACACGGCCATGTTCGCCCCGGCAGCCCACACCCTGAACCTTGAATTCGCGGTATTCACCGAGAAGTTCCCCGGCTGGAACAGCGGATGGCACGTCAGCTGACCAGCTACAACGATCTACTTTGCACCTGGCCGTAGCTTCGGGAGTCCTGGGCCTTGTACCAGACGCTGGCGCGGGCGGCCAGTCGCACGCGGCCGATGAGCGCGGCGCCGGGTGCCACGAAGGCGTCGGCGTCGATTTGCGGGGTGATCCCGTCGATGGCCAGCGTGCACGAGGGCCCTGAGTTCACGTGTCCTCCTTTTTCTTGCGTTGCCGCCGCAGCCATTGCAGCGCCACATCGGCGTGTCCGTCCACTGTGGTCTTGATGCCGTGCCAGGTGCGCTCGCCGTGCGCGGCGAGCTCGATGATGGTCATCGGCCGGTGGCGCGCGAGACCTCGGCCAGGCTCGGGCGCACTCCATGGCGGCCGGGTGGTCGGCCGCGCGGGTGGTCATCCGGTTCCACCAGGCTCGGCGGGCGGGCCGTCTTCCTGTCACGACCAGCGGTCTCTCCTTCCGGGCAGTGTGACACCGGTGGCCGTGCGCTGGTCCGCCTGGAGCAACGTCGATGCGCAAGCCTGTCAGCTTCGCTCTGCCCGCTGTAGACGAAAGCCGGGTGATGACGATCACGGTGTCCGGGATCGGCGCGCGTTCATGGCCGCGCCGTTGGCGACGATGCACACCACCGGGAGCTCACGCCCCAGGCTCGTCCGGACCGCGTCACTTGGGTACCCGGGGGTCGTCGGATGCATCGAGCAAGGGGGTGGATCATGGCCACCGTCGTACGAGCACATGATGTGGCTCGAACCGAGCATGACCACGCGGCCGCGTTGCTGCGCCCGGAAGTCGAGGCGATGCGGACGGTGCTGGCTGGGTTGTCCGACCAGGAGTGGCTGGCGCCCACCGAGTGCCCCCGGTGGGCCGTGCGTGAGGTCGTCTCCCATGTGCTGGGCAACGCCGAGGTCACGCTCGCTCCGGATCTCATGGCGCTGCGGCTGCGCGACGGCGCCACGCGGTATCCGCAGCTGATGCGGCTGGATGCGATGAACGAGATGGCGGTGGACGCCTGGCGCGACCGGCAGCCCCGTGAGCTGCTGGCCGAGTTCACACCGTTGTGGCGACGGGTGGTCGAAACACTGCCCGGCCTGGGTGAGTCGGTGCGAGCTCAGCTGTTCGACAGCGGGTATCCCGGTGCGCCGCCGGTGTCGTTGGGCTATGTCGTGGACGTGATCCTCGCCCGGGACATGTGGATGCACCGCGTCGACATCTGCCGTGCCACAGGGCGAGCGTTGATGCCGCACGAGCATGATCGCGGCGTGGTGGAACAGGTGTTGCGGGACCTCGACGATGTGTGGGGCGGGCCCGCGTTCGTGCTGGAGCTCACCGGCGCGGTGGCCGGTGATTGGCAGATCGGTACCGGGGTGCCGGTGGCCACCGTGCAGGGCGATGCCGTGGATGTGCTGCGCACGCTCTCGGGGCGCGCCGAGCCGGAACCGGAGCTGATCACGCGGCGTGGTGATCCCACTGTCCTGGGCGCGATGCGTGCGGCGCGGGTGCCGTTCTGATTCGCTGCGTCACTGATCGCCGCGGAAATGATTTGCCGCAAGTGTCTAGCTAGAGTGGTTGTCGTGCTTTGACGCATCCGCGGCCCGCCTAGCGCTTCTTCGTCCTGGTGTTCATTTCAAGACGAAGGGGCGGTTGAACGATGCCTTCTGCCTTTGTGGTTCCGGCCGAGTTGGCGGCCACCCACCGCAAGATCTTCGGTGCGTCCACCTGGATCGCCGAGCTGCCCGGGTTGGCCGAGCAGCGGTTGGCGGCGTGGGACCTGCGGCTGAACGGGGCCGCCCGGCACGGCATGGTGGCGTTGGTGCTGCCCGTCGTCCGCGCCGACGGCAGCTACGCGGTGCTGAAGTTGCAGCCGGTCACCGACGACACCGCCGGGGAGCCGCTGGGCCTGCGCACGTGGGCCGGACGGGGCGCGGTACGGCTGCTGGCGCACGACCCGGCGTCGGGCAGCATGCTGCTGGAACGGCTCGCGGCCCGGTCGTTGTCGAGCGTGGAGGACGATCTAGCGGCCTTGCGGATCCTGACCGGGCTGCTGGCGCGGTTGAGCGCGGTGCCCGCTCCCCCTGGGTTGCGGCGGCTGGCCGATATCGCCGCGGCGATGCTCACTGCGGTTCCCGGGGCGTGCGCGCGGCTGGCCGATCCGGCGCAGCGGCGGTTGCTGGAGCACTGCGCGGGCGTGGTCGCCGAACTGTGCGGCGAGTCGGGTGACCGGTTGCTGCACTGGGACCTGCACTACGACAACGTGCTGGCCGCGCAGCGGGAACCGTGGCTGGCCATCGACCCGCAGCCGCTGGCCGGTGACCCGGGTTTCGAGCTGATGCCGGCCTTGGACAACCGGTGGGACGACGTGGTGGCCACCGGCGATGTCGCCGCGGCGGTACGGCGCCGGTTCGGGGTGATGGTCGAGGCACTGGGCCTGGAACGCCAGCGCGCGGCGGGCTGGACGCTGGGACGGGCGCTGCAGAACTGCCTGTGGGACGTCGAGGACGGCCAGACCACCCTGAACGAAGTGCAGGTCGCGGTGGCCGAGGCGCTGGTGCCGCTGGGGCCCTGAGCGGTCCAACTGCCCCGGTCGGCCGGGGCGGTCGCACCCGACACTGGTCCGGTCGCAGGTGAGGAGGCAGGCCATGCAGCCAGGCGCACCGGTGACCGAGCAATCCCAGACCTACACGCGGCGGTACCAGCAGTGGGACCGGGAACTGGCGGCCAAACTGCTGGCCACCTTCGGCACGCAGCAGGGCCGCGCGGCGACGGCAACCTACGGGCGGGCGTTCTCCCCGGGATACCGGGAGGATTCGCCGGTGGCGCAAGCGGTCGAGGACATCGCCAGCATGCAGGGCCACCCCTCGGGACCACCGCTGGGCCGCTTGTACCGGATCCCGGGCGAGCCCGCCGGTTGGGTGCGGTTCCGGATCTGCTGGGCGGCTGCCGCGCCGCTGGTGCAGGAAGTATTGCCGATTTTCGCCGGGCTGGGGTTGCGGGTGGCCGACCATCGCAGCTACGAGATCCGCCCGGCGGGGCGGGACCCTGCCCGGATCGACGATTTCGGGCTGCTGCACGACTTCGGGGACCTCACCGAGGACGCCGCCCGGCTGGTGGAGGACGCGTTCGCGGCGATGTGGACCGCGCGGGCCGAGCAGGACGGGTTCAACCGGCTGGTGCTGACCGCGGGGTTGCCGTGGCGGCAGGCGGCGTACCGCTATCTGTGGAGGCCGGGTTCACCTTCAGCCGCCCCTATGTGGAGGCGACGCTGGCGGGCCGCCCGGAGTTCGTGCGGGCCCTGCTGGCGTATTTCGCGCTGCTGCGGGCGCCGGTGGATGTGTTGTGCAACGGCGGGGTCGGCACGTTCGTCAAGGCCAGCAGCCAGACCCATCCCGAGGCCGCGGACCCGGCCAACGACGCCATCCGGGTCGACGCCGACCAGGTGCGGGCCCGGGTGGTGGTCGAGGGCGGCGATCTGGGCTTCACGCAACGGGCCCGCGTCGAGTACGCGCTGGCCGGGGGCCGGATGAACACCGATTTCATCGACACCTCCGACCGGGAGGTGAACCTGAAGATCCTGCTGGATGCGGCGATCCGCGACGGCCCGCTGGCGGCGGTGCAGGACGAGGTAGCCACCGCGGTGCTCACCGACAGCCGCTTGCAGTCGCGGGTGCTGGGGGTGGTGGAGTCGGACGCTCCGGTGTTCCTGGACCAGCACGCGCAGAGCATCCGCAGCTTCGAACAGCGCGACAACCTCGACCGCGAACTAGAGTGCCTACTCGATGAGGAGGCGCTTGCCGCACGGCGCAAGGCGGGGCTGGGGCTGGGGCTGGCGCGACCGGAGATTGCGGTGCTGCTAGCGCACGCCAAAAACAGCCTCGCGCGGGAGCTTTCGGATTCGCCGGTGCCCGACGAACCGTATCTGGCCGGCGAGCTGCTGCGGTACGTGCCGCCAGGGTTGCGGCAGCGGCTCGGGCCGACGATGGCCCGGCACCCACTGCGGCGGCAGATCCTGACCACCGTGTTGAGCAACGACCTGGCCGACCACGTCGGGACCGGGTTCTTCTCCCGGCTGGAGGAGACCACCGGCGTCAGCACGCCCGATGCGGTACGCGCGTACCTTGCGGTGCGCGACATCTTCGGACTCAACGCCCTGTGGTCCGAAGTGGACTCGCTGGCGACGGCCTGTCCGCCGGGAGTGCGCACCGAGATGTTCCACGACTTGCAGCGGTTCTGCCAGCTGGGCACGTTGTGGTTCCTGCGTAACCGGCGGCCACCGGTGGACATCGCCGGTGAGGTCGAACATTTCCGACGGCAGATCCGGCAGCTGGCGCCGGTGCTGCCCGCGGCGCTGGCCGAGATGGTGCAGCGCCGCACCGCCGAGCTGACCGGATACGGGGTGCCGGGAGTGCTGGCGGGCCGGATCGCCGCGCTGGGGCCGCTGGCGGCATCGCTGGACGTGGTAGAGATCGCCGCCGACCGCCGCGACGTGGGGTTCGTAGCGGCGGTGTATTCGGCGCTGGACGTGGGTTTGGGGATGGACTGGTTGCAGGAGCAGATCGTCGAGCTGCCCTCGGAGTCACACTGGGAGTTGCTGGCCAAGATCTCGTTGCGGGAGGACCTGTTCGCGCAGCGGCGGCGGCTGACCGGGGTGGCGCTGGCCCGATACGGGTGGCGTTGCAGGATCTGCGCAACCTCGCGCAGATCAGTTCCGATCCGCGGGCCGCGTGACGTCTTCTCGCCCGAACCAGGCAGTGCGGGCTTCGGGGCGGCCGTGGCGCTCATGAGCGTTGCTGGGCCAGGCCGGCCAGCGCGGTAACGGTTTTCCAGTTCCGGGCGGTGAGTCTGACGCCGAGCTGTTTTTCCAGGTAGGCGGCGGTGACTTTGGAGCGGCCCGCGCCGTGCGGGTAGTGCAGATACAGCTGCCGCCCATCCAGGTGGAGTTCTTCGGGTGCGCCGGCGGGCACCCTCAGTTGCGCGGCGCGCCGGGCGTCGGGTTCGGCGGCCAGGAACGCCACGTGCAGTTTGGCGTGATCGCTTTGCCGGTCCAGGAACGGGTTGTGCGCGGCGATGCCGGTGATCTCGGTGCCTGTGCGCACCATGACCGCGGTGTCCACGCCGAGTTCGGCGGCCAGTCGCTGCCGCAGGCCGGCGGCCACCGCCTCGGCGTCGGTCAGATCGGAGGTGAAGACCACGTTGCCGCTTTGCAGGTAGGTGGCGACCTCGCCGTGCCCGGCGGCGATCACGAGGGTACGCAGGTCTGCCATCGCGATCCGGCTCTGCCCGGCGACGTTGACCGCACGCAGCAACGCGATGTAGGTGCTCACGGCGACAATCCTGCCATCCAGCGGCGCCGCCGTTCCCGGCTTTCCGTCGAACCCGGGAAAAGGCCGCGGTGTGTTCCGGTCAGGACTGCGCGGATCCGGTCTGGACTGCGCGGTCTGGGAATCCCTTCCGGACGGTCGCGCCCCAGACCGGCGCCTTGCCATGCTCGGGCAACCGTGCCGGTCGCGGACTCACACGCCTGCGTCGGCCACCGCTTGGGCCGCGGTTTCCCGGCACACGAACCGTTCGCGCAGCCCGGTGATCGTCAGCAGCCGCAGAATCGCGCCACCGCCGGGCACGACGAAAAGCTGGACGCCCCGATGATCGGCCCGGCGCTGGGAGTGCAGCAGCAGTTCAATGGCGGCGCTGCTGGCGAAGGACACCCCGGAGAGGTCCAGGATCACGGTGTTCAACGCCGCGGCGGTCAGGCGCTGGCGGATCACCTCGGTGAGCCTGGGCACCGTGGACAGGTCGATCTCACCCCCGATGCGCACCACCACGACCCCCGCGGCGGGCCATTCCACGGCTAGCCGCAGCGCGGAAACGCTGGTCGCGTGCGTGGCGACGGGATCGTCAGCGGTGCATGGTGTGACGATCGCGTGGCCATGATCGGTCCACGCGGCCGGTGGCATGCCTGATCTGGAGACGATCACGCTACCTCCCCTGGTTGCGTATCGACGGTTCGGTTGGCCACGGGCCCGGGAACTCGCCGCTGCGCTCAACGCAAGGGGTACGCCGTGGCGGCTGCTCAACCGCATCTCCCACCGTAGGAGCCGCTCGCTCACCCAACAAGGCTCGCCACGTTCGTGTGATGCTCGGTCTCGATCAGGTGACATTGGGGTGGTGACATGCCTCGCCGCTGACCGACCGGGCGACAAAAGACACCATGCAGACGAAAGGCACTGTCACACAGCGTGACTGCGTTGGTGGGTACATTCCAGGAGTTGAGGAAACATCCGTGGCGGATCGTGCGCTAAGCCTGCGTTGGTCCTGGTGTGAAGCGACCCTGTTATCTGTGGCAAGCGAGAACGCGAGTGTCCACCGTCGTCGCGCCGCCGACGAACCCCTCGGCGTTGACCGTCGGCCGGGCGGCCGAGGTGTTCCTCGATTCGCTGGCGAACCCGAACACGCGCCGCGGCTACGCCACGGCGGTCGGCAAGACCGCTGCGAAGCTCGGCGAGGACCGGCCGCTGGCGACGGTGACCGACGACGAGGTCGGCGAGGCCCTGGAATCGCTGTGGGTCAGGCGGCGGTGGGTACTTGGAACGCGCGCCGTGCGGCGGTGGGTTCGTGGTTGTCCTGGTGCTGGGAACGGCACGAGGCCCCGGCCGTGCCAGGGTGGTGCAAGCGCCTTGCGTCCCCGGACTCCGAGACTCCGGTGCGGTCCCGGCTGGCGATCGACCGGCTGGTAACGCGTCGCGAGGTCGCGCTCCGGGAGAAGACATTCTACCGGATGCTCTATGAAACCGCCGGCCGCGCTGAGGAGATCCTCGGGCTCAACGTCGAGGACCTCGATCTCGCGGGGCGTCGCGCGGCGGTGTAGGCCAAGGGCGCGTGGGCGAAGACCCGTCGTCGCGGGCAGACCCGCGACGACGTGGTGCTGGAGACCGTCTACTGGGACGCTCGCACCGCCCGGCTGCTGCCTCGGCTGCTCAAGGGCCGCTGCAGGGGCCCGGTGTTCACCACTCACCGGCGTCCCGGCCCCGGCAAGGTCCTCGGTCCCCGCGACACCTGCCCGGATACCGGGGTCGCCCGGTCAGGCCCGGGCCCTGCTCGACGCCCACACCGCGCACCGGGGCCCGGGCACCGGGTGGGACCTGCACGAGTTTCGGCATTCCGCGCTGACCCACCTTGGCGAGGCCGGTGCGTCGTTGTTGCTGTTGATGGCGAAGTCCCGGCACAAGAAGCCGGAGAACGTCCGCAGCTACTTCAAACCCTCCGACCAAGCGCTGGCCGAGATCACCGGCCTGCTGGCACCCGGCGACAGCCGCCGGTGAAGAGGATCCATCTTGCCCAATTTTGCTGAGCTGCTCAGACAGCCTGGGCGGTGGGCAGGATGGTGATCTCGGTGAGGTTGACGTGTCGGGGCATTGAGGCGATGAATGCGACGGTTTGGGCGACGTCGGCCGGGCTGAGGACGTCGATATCGTGGATCAGGTCGGCCATCAGCTTGCTGGCGTCGGGGTCGGTGACGTGGTCGGGCAACTCGGTGTCGACCATGCCCGGTTCGATCGTGGCCACCCGTACCATCTTGCGGCCCAGCTCGACGCGGAGTAGCCGGGTGAGCTGGCTGATGTAGGCCTTGGTGCCGGAGTAGATCGAGAATTTTTCCAGGACCCGGGTTGCCGCAATCGAGGACGTGGTGATCAGGTCAGCGGAGCCGCCCGCCACGGCGGCGTCGGTGAGGTGGGGCACGAATGCGCCGATGACGTTCATGACGCCGGTGATGTTGAGGTCGATCTGGCGTTGCCAGTCGTCGACCTGCAGGTCCTCGATCGGGGAGATCAGCTGGACGCCGGCGTTGTTGAACACCAAGTCCACTCGGCCGAGCTGGTCGGTGATCTGCTCAGCGGCGGCGGTGACAGCATCCCGGTCAGTGACGTCGAGCGGGACGGCCAGCGCGGTGCCGCCCGCAGCGGCGATGCGGGCCACGAGGGCGTCGAGGTTGTCCTTGCGGCGGGCGGCCACGGCGACCTTGGCGCCCAACGCGGCCAGCCGTTCCGCGGTGGCTTCCCCGATGCCGCTGGAGGCTCCGGTGACGAGAGCGACACGGCCGGCTAGCGGGCTGGTGGTGATGACTGCTGACATGTTTGCTTGTCCGTTCGAAGTCGGGGCCAGGTCTGCGGCACCAACACAACCAGCCGGCAAGCCCCCAGGGTGGCCCGAACAGGGCCGTGCGTATCGGGGGACAAGAAGGGCCACCTTCGCCGCGCGTGCCCAGGACGCGGACGGGCAGACTGGGTTGGTATGAACGCTATGGACAGCTCGGAGCTCGCGGAGTTCCTGAGCACCTGCCGCGCGCGGGTGAGCCCGGACCAGGTCGGTCTGGAGCCGGAATCCGCACGCCGCCGTGTGCCGGGTCTGCGGCGGGAGGAGCTGGCGCGGCTGGCAGGGGTCAGCGTGGACTACTACACGCGGCTGGAGCAGGGCCGCAGCCGCAGTGCCTCAGCCGAGGTGCTGGATGCGCTGGCGGTGGCGCTGCGGCTTGACGAGGCCGAGCGTCAGCACCTGTTCAACCTCGCCCGTCCTGAACCCGCGAAGCGCAAACGCCGCGCCCGCCCGCAGCGGGTGGACCCCGCAACCCTGCGGCTGATCGAGACGCTGGATGAGGTGTACTGCCCGGCTTTCGTGCTGGGCCGGCGGCTGGACGTGCTGGCGCACAATCGGCTGGCCGGCGCGTTGATCACCGAGTTCCGCGCGCTGCCCGCACCGCAACGCAACCAGGCCCGGTTTGTATTCTTCGACCCGCACGCCCGCGAGCTCTACGCCGACTGGGCGACCGTCGCGGCGGACACGGTGGCGATGCTCCGGCTGGACGCCGGACGTTACCCGGACGACCCGCAGCTGTCCGCCCTGATCGGAGAGCTGTCGATCCACTCCGAGGAGTTCCGCAGGTGGTGGTCGGACCATAAGGTGCACCAACGCACGACTGGAACGAAGGCCTACCGCCACCCGCTGGTCGGTGACCTCACCGTCGAATACCAGGCCCTGCATCCCGCCGGCGATGCGGATCAGATCCTGTTCGTCTACACCACGCAACCGGGCTCGGCCTCGGAAACCTCGTTGCGGCTGCTGGCCCACTGGCACGACCAAGAACGGCCCGACATCCCGATCGAAACCCACTGACACCCCACCAGGGCCCGCTCCCCCCAGACGGAGCGGGCCCTTTGCTGTGTGAGCACCGAGGGTGGCCCTGTCTGTCCCCCGATAACCAAGGCCTTCTTCGGCCCCCATTTCCTGGCCATCGGTTGGTTGAGTGACAGAGGTGAGCGGCGAAAACAGCTCACACGGAAATCCAGAAAGGACTGTCATGTCGACTTGGTTCATCACCGGCGCCGCCCGCGGCTTCGGCGCGGAAATCGCTCGCACGGCGCTGGCCGGCGGCGACAACGTCGCGGTCGCGGTACGCAACCCGGACCGCATCCCGGACGATCTTCGAAACTCCGAGCGCGTGTTCGCCGTCGCGCTGGATGTGACCCGCACCGAGGACATCCCGGCCGCGGTGCAGTCCGTGGTCGACCGTTTCGGTGGCATCGACGTGCTGGTGAACAACGCAGGCCGAGGCCTGCTCGGCGCACTGGAGGAGATCACCGACGCCGAGGCCCGGTCGCTGTTCGACCTCAACGTCTTCGGTCTGATCAACGTCACCCGCGCGGTGCTGCCGGTCATGCGGGCCCAGGGCAGCGGCAAGCTGGTGCACATCGGTTCCCGCTCCGGCTACGAGGGCGAGCCCGGCGTGAGCATGTACAGCGCGTCGAAGTTCGCCGTTGCGGGTATCAGCGAGGCCCTGTCGGTGGAGATGGCTCCGTTCGGGGTGCAGAGCATGGTGGTCGAGCCCGGCGTGTTCCGCACCGACTTCCTCGACCAGACCTCGCTGTCTCTGCCGGCGAATCGCATCGCCGCCTACGACGGCACCCCCGCGCACACCACCCTGGACTGGGTCGGCGAGGCCAACCACACCCAGCTCGGCGACCCGATCAAGGGCGCGGCCCTGATCTACGAGGTCACCAGCCAGGACAAGCTGCCCACGCACCTGCCCCTGGGACGGGACGCCATCGAACGGCTGCACGTCAAGATCGACCAGCTGCACGACGACCTGGCACCCTGGCGGGAGAAGTCCGCTGCCACCGCCCACGCCGCGTGAACGCGCGAGGACCCCACCCCCAGTGAAACGATCCGGCTAGCCGAAGCTCCTCCGTGGGACTGATCGTCGAACAGATCCACGAGAGATCGCCTAATTTCCGTACGGGTGTGCCCGCGCCTTCTGGCAGGGGCACACCCGTACGGGCTTCTAATCGATCTCAACCTCGTCGGGGCCCGACGGGTCGCGCAGTGGGCGCAGCCCGCCCGCGAGTTCAGGGGCCAGGAACGAGTAGCGGCCGCCGCGCTGGCCGTGGAAGATCCGCCGGGCCAGGGCGTGGCGGCCTTCCTGGAGGTTGGCCTGGGCTTTGATGTCGCGGCGATAGCCGGTGTCGTCGACCAGGTGCAGCACGTGGAGGGTCTTGTGGATGCGCCCGTAGTGCGCGATGGCCTCGCCGAGTGGGGTGGGGTGGCCGTCGCGGGAGAGCATCCGGATCACATCGTGCGCTCGGACGGCGCCGGTGTGGATGGAGGCGGTGACCCGCGGGATGTCCTCCCAGTTTCTCCGCACCCGCTCCAGGTCGATGCGGCCGCGGGCGGCGGTGCCGAACGGCCCGTAGTCCGCCTTGGTGTCGATGCGCCACAGTTTCTGATCCGGCAGGTCCGCCAGCTGCGGTGCGTAAGAGAACCCCGCCAAGGTGAGGAGTCCGAAGACGATGTCGGATTACGAGGCGGTGTCGGTCACGATCATCTGCGGGCGCTGTCCGCCGTCGCGGTCGTAGAGCACGTCCAGGACGTGCAGGGAGTCGCGCGGGGTTCCCGCCACAACCTTGCCCGCGAGCCCGGCGGCCTGGTCGTTGACCATGTTCAGCCACGTCGCACCCCGTTTCTGGCCCCAGTCATGCGGGTCGGCCAGCCGGGCCTCGCCGCCGGTGACCGGAGTGAACGCCTGGTCGGCGCCGGTCCAGGAGAACACCTCCAGCAGCACCTCAGGCGGATCCACGCGGGGCAGCATCCGGTTGGTCAGCACCCGCAGGTTCTCCAGGCTCGGCGGTTCCGCCTCCGCCGGGAGCGCCGCCAGGTGCAGACGCCCGGCGTCGTCGAAGTGCACCGCGGTGTTATCCGGCACCCGGCCGGCGACCCCGCGGAAGGTGGCGTCCAGCAGCTCGGCACGCTCATCGAGATGATCGTCGGGGTCCGGTGGCAGGCCGAGACTGGACAGCACCACCGGCTTCGCCGTGATCCATGCCTTGCCTGCCAGCAGTTTCGCGCGCGGGTCGCCCCACTTGCTGGAGTTGACCGCGAAGATGTCCCGGCGCCGCAAACAGCGGTGGAACTGCTCCAGCACGCAGAAGGTGTAGGCCCGCCAGTCGATCGTGCCCGGCTCCAGTTCCGGGGCGTGCAGCACCAGACGGCGCCACGAGCCGATGAGCAGCTGTTCGTCGATCTCCGAGCGGTCGACCTTGTTGTGTCCTTCGCCCCACAACGTCGGCAGATCCCGCAACGCCGCCAGCACCCGCTGCCCGTCGGGTCGGCGCCGAAGCGGATCACCTCGCACAACAACGGCCGGACCGTGGCGAACCGCTTGACCAGCTCCGCCCGCCACGCCTCGTCAGGGTCGGAGTCCGGCGGGCCGGCCAGCTCCACCACCGCAGTCAGCGCGTCGGCGAGCTCGGCGCGGGGCACCACGGCCTCGATCTCGGCCCACACCTGCGCCAAACTGACCGGCTCCACGGTGTCGCCGTCGTCAGCGGCCTGTTCAGCGTGGTCATCGTGTGCGCCGGTGATCTCCAGTAACACCTCCAGCGTTTCTCCTTGGCCGATTCTCGCTCCGCGCGGGCCAGCAGTTTCGAGGCGATCAGCACGTCCAGCAGGTCCAGGGCGTCATCGTCCCGGCCCGGCATCAGAGCCGGGCCAGCACCGCCTCCCCGCCCGACCGGAAGAGCCGCACCGCGCCCCGCAGCCGACCAAGGTCACGCGATCGCCTTTCACCCTGGGCGGTCGGACCACCCAGGCCTCAGGGACGCCAGAAAGTCAGCTCACCAGTCGGCATGTCCGCCACCCAGTCCCGGAACTGCGCGTAGTCGCACACCCCGGCCTCCAGCACCGCCCGGTAAACCCAGATACCGCCCAACGCCGCACCCCGCGCGTAAGCCGCCTCCTTCACCGCCAGCACACGATCACGCGACTCATCGGTCAACGCCGCCCGTAACGGCGCCACCAGATCACATCCACGCGGGCCCGGATGCTGCTCGCCCAGCACCCACATGTCGACCTTCCAGGTCAGGCCCGCCCGCTCGTACTGCACCTGGAAATACAGGCCCGCATCCGGCAGATCCAGCGCATTGGTGAACTTCACCCGCCGCACACCTGGAAGCCCGGCCAGCCCGGAGACCACCTCGAACCCCGCGGCCACTCGCGGCACCGGGCAGTAAACCTCCACGTCGATGTCTGGCTCCTCCACCAGGTCCAACGCCACCGAACCCACCAGGCAAGGACGCCCGTGAGGCGCCCACCGCTCGAAAATCCCAAGCTCAGCCAGCACCCCACCCGCGGCTTCGCGACGTTCAGCGGCCCGCCGACGCAGATCCGACATGATCACCCCGCTCACACCCGGCAGCGCGAAGCCGCCCCGCAACTCGCCGCCCACGACAGCATGATCAGCTACCAGAATCAACCGCTACCGCAGTCCGCGACCAAACCCCACGTCACAGGCGGCCCGGTGGGGGCGGGCTACCGGTTTCCCGCCTCTGCCGCACGATCCGTTCAGACCACAACAGGCCGATGACTACTCAGCCGTAATACCCCATCCACCGCCAACGCACAGCCCCGTCACCCCAACACACTGTCACCCCAACACACTGTGCCGCTGAACCGCCCGCGAACGCGGCGACTCGACAGGGTCCGCCGGCGCCGCGTGCCGACCACTCGACACCGGCTCCCACACCGACGTCACCACCAGCGACAACTCCCCATCCACCACATCCACCGACACCTGATCACCCGCCGACACCACGCCCGACAGCACCATCGACGCCAACCGGTTATCCAACTCCCGCGCGATCACCCGCCGCAACGGCCGCGCCCCGAACTCCGGCTGGTACCCCCGCTCCACCAACCATCCCAACCCAGCATCACTGACCACCAACCGAACCCCCTTGGCCGCCAACTGCTCCCGGGTCCGCTCCAACAACAACGACGCGATCCCCCGCAACTGCTCCGCACCCAACGGCCGGAACACCACCACATCATCGATCCGGTTAATGAACTCCGGCCGGAAAAACGCCCGCAACTCCTCCAACACCACCAGCGCAGACTGCCCGGCATCCACCCCCGCATCCATGATCCGATCCGCCCCGATATTCGAGGTCATGATCACCACCACATTCCGGAAATCCACCAGCCGACCCTGCGAATCGGTCAACCGCCCCGCATCCAGCACCTGCAACAACGTGTTGAACACATCCGGGTGCGCCTTCTCCACCTCATCCAGCAACACCACCGAATACGGCTGCCGCCGCACCCGATCCGTCAACTGCCCGGCCTCGCCATAACCCACATACCCCGGCGGCGCCCCCACCAGCCGCGACACCGTGTGCTTCTCCTGAAACTCCCCCATGTCCAACCGCAACAGCCGCTGCACATCCCCGAAAAGCGCATGCGCCAACGCCCGCGCCAACTCCGTCTTACCCACCCCGGTGGGCCCCAGGAACAAGAAACTCCCGATCGGACGATCCGGATCCGCCAACCCCGCGCGCGCCCGGCGCACCGCCTCGGCCACCGCCGCCACCGCCGCATCCTGCCCGACCACCCGCGACCGCAACTGCTGCTCCAACCCCAACAACCGCTGCACATCCTGCGCGCTCACATCCGCCACCGGAATCCCGGTCCGCGACGCCACCACACCCGCCACATCATCGGCGACCACCGTCGGCTCGAACACCGCCGACTCCCGCACCTCGCCACCACGCCGCAACCGCACCCGCGAACAAGCCTGATCCAGCAGATCCACCGCCTTGTCCGGCAAAAACCGGTCCGCGATATAGCGCTGCGACAACTCCGCCGCCGCCGACAACGCCGAATCATCGATGCGCACCCGATGATGCCGCTGGAGCCGCTCCCGCAACCCCTCCAACACCACCACCGTGTCGGCCACCGACGGCTCCGAGACCATGATCGGCGCGAACCGCCGCTCCAGCGCCGGATCCTTGCCCACGTGCCGCCGGTACTCCTCCACCGTCGTCGCCCCGATCAACCGCACCTCACCACGCGCCAACGCCGGCTTGAGCATCGTGCCCGCATCCATCGACCCCTCACCCGCACCAGCACCCACGATGCTGTGCACCTCATCGATGAACACCAGCAAGTCCTCGCGATGCGCCCGGATCTCCGCCAGCACGTCCCGGAACCGCTGCTCGAACTCGCCCCGGTACTTCGCCCCCGCCACCATCCCGGCCAGATCCAACGACACCACGCGCACATCAGCCAACGACCACGGCACCGCCCCCGCCACGATCCGCCGCGCCAACCCCTCCACGATCGCGGTCTTGCCCACCCCGGGATCACCCACGAACACCGGATTGTTCTTCGACCGCCGCCCCAGCACCTCGATGGCCTGCTCGATCTCCGCGTCCCGCCCCACCACCGGATCCAACTTCCCGGCCCGCGCCAACTCCGTCAGATCCAGCCCGAACTCGTCCAGCCGCGGCGTCACGCTCAACACCGACCGAGCCCCACCCCGATCACCCAACTCAATCGCCCTCGCCAACGCCCGACCGGTCACCGAATCGGCATCCGCGGCCAACCCCAACACCAGATGCCGCGCACCCACCACATCGGCGCCCTCCCCCAACGCCTGCTGATACGCCCCCAACAACGCCCGCCGCGCCGCCGACGACAACACCGGCGGCCACCCCGCCACCCCCGGATCCTGCGCCGCCACCACAGCCGACCGCACCGCCGACGACAACTCCGCCACCCGCACCCCGGAGGACACCAGCAACTCGGCCGTCGCAGGCACCTGCGTCACCGCCCACAGCAGATGCGCCCCGTCCAACTCCCGACTGCCCCAGTCCACAGTGGCCCGAACCGCCTTCGACACCACCTCATGCGCCTGCGCATCCAGCAACGTGCCCAACGCCAGACCGCGCTCCGAAGCCGAAGCGCCCTCCGACGTCCCCGAGAACACGTCGCTGAACAGCGAATCAAAGGCGGCAGAGGAATCACCGACACTGCCGCGAACCAAAGGGGCCACCTCCACAAGCACACGCAGGCCCCGCCTGCAACCGGACTCCAGCAGCAGACCAGTGCGCAGCACCCCCGCTCAGCGGAACCGGCGCCCGACCACCAACCCCACCAGGGCGCCCACCAGCAGCACCGCACTGATCCCCGCGACCACGCCACCGAGCCGGTGCAGCCCCGGATCACTGACCGGACCCGCGAAGCACAACTCGATCATCGCAGCCGCGATGTTGGCACCAACATACTGAGAGGTCCGGAACAGCCCTGCAGCGATCCCGGCATCACGCGCCGCCGCCTGCCGGTACAGCGCCGACTGGTTGCCGATGTTGTTGAACCCGTTGGGCACCCCCAGCACCGCGGCCACGGCCACCAACGCCCCCACCACAGCCGTGGCATCCAGCAAGATCAACCCCACCCCGCCGGCCAGCAGCATCGCCGAACCCGCCACCAGCACCGGCCAATGCCCCATCCGCGGAAGCACCCGCCCTGCCACGGCCACCGACGCCATCGCCAGCAACGCAATCGGCAACACCACCAACCCGACCTGCCCCGGCGGCAACCCCCGCGCGCTCTGCAACCACATGGGAAAACCGAAAAACACCATGTAGAACGCCACATACGTCAACGCGGTCCGCAGATAGGTACCGCTCAACGCCCGATTGCCCGCCAGCATCCGAACGTCCACGAAGGGCTCCCGCGCCCGCAACTCGAAGGCAACGAACGCCGCCGCGACCACCGCCAGCACCGGTAACCACCACCACTGTGGTCGCTCCGACAGCGACAGCAGAAACAACATCAACACGGCGACCGTGGCCGCGAACAACCCCGCCCCCACCAGATCCAGCCGGCCCCACACCGAAGCGCGCTTGTCCACCCCGCGGTCCCGGGGCAGCCACACCAGCGCCATGACGATCACCACAGCGGCCAGCGGCAGGTTCATCAGGAAGATCGACCGCCAGCCCCAGTACTGCACCAGCACCCCGCCGACGACCGGACCGAACGCGACCATCACCTGGCCGCCGATGGCCAGCACACTCAGCGCCGCCGTCGGCAGCTCCACCCCCAGCCGGTCGGCTTCCGCCCGCAACATCGCCACCCCGGCCGGGAACGCCGCACACGTACCGATGCCCAACAACACCCGGAACGCGATCAACCAGCCCAGGTTCGGCGCCAACGGCGCGGCCGCCGACGCGACCAGGGTCAACGCCAGCGACGCTAGAAAGACCCGACGGGACCCGAACAGATCGGCCAACCGGCCCGCGGTGGGCGAGCCCACGGCCGTCGCCAGGTACAGCCCAGAGATCATCCACGAGGCCGCCGCACCGGCGTCGAACTGATCGCGGATGTCGACCAGCGCCACCGCCATCGTCGAAGCGTTCAGCGCCTGCAGCACGGCCCCGAAAGCGATCGTGAGCACCAGCGCCCGCGACAACCGCCGTTCACCCGTTCCGACCAGCTCACTGGTCTCAACGCGGGAAAGATCGGCGGCGGTCACCCCGCCAGTCTAAGTTGTTAGCGTAACTAACTTCAAAGGTCTGGCCGCAATCCGGACTCAGCTCGCGCGCTTCTGCGCCTGCTCGATCGCCTCGGCCAACCGGGCCAGTTCCTTGCCGATGTGCGACAACCGCTCCGTCATCACGCTGGCGTACCCCGACAGCGGGCCGGCGTGCCCGGCCGCCCGCAACCACTCGGTCACCCCGCCGACACCGGTGGCCATGCCCTCGACCGTCATCGAGAACCCGCGCACGACCTTCTCGATCTCCTCGACGGTGTGCGGCACCGCCGGGTCCCGCAGCCGATCACCCAGCGCCGATGTCGCCTCGCCCACCTGCCAGGCCACCTCGGCCGAATAGCCCGACTCGCCGGAATCGGCACTCCGTCTCGTCCCCGACCGCCTAGGTGGCGTGTGCCTACCCGCCTGCGTCGGCGTGTTGTCGGAATGTCCAGCGGCAGTCATAACGAACCAATCAACCCGAGACGGACACCTACCTCCACCCCGGCGCGCCCGAAGCCCCCCAACCGGTGGCACAACACCACCCGAAATTCCAGCGCAGGAGGAGGTCCTGCCGAGGCTATCGTGTCCCGGCCTTCGGTTGGTGAGGGTTGTCCTGGTGTACTGACTTTAGTTCACACTGAAATGACGAGATTTATCAAAACCCATGCTCCCAGCCCGCCGCCAACTGGGGAGCCCGGTCAGTCGAAGTCGCGCAGGATCTCGTAGATCTCCTCGTCAGTCGTGGCGCTGAAGTCCCGGTACCACTGCCCCACGGCGGCGAAGCCGACCGGTTGCAGGATGCACACCACCACATCGGCTTCCTTGCGCAACGCGGTGACCGCTTCCGGTGAGCCCACCGGAACGGCCAGCACCACGCTGCGCGGCGCTGCCTCACGCAGCATCCGCACCGCAGCGCGGGCCGTCGCACCGGTGGCCAGACCGTCGTCGACCAGCACCACATCGCGCCCGGCCAGCGGCAGCGGCTGGCCGCGCTGGAACAACCGCTCCCGGCGTCGCGCCTCAGCGCGCTCCCGCTCGCAGGCGGCCTGCAGGGTCTGCTCGTCGAGGTGGAACGAGCGCACCAGCCGCGGGTCGTAGCTGGCCGGGCCGTCGGCGGTCACCGCGCCGACCGCCAACTCCGGCTGGCTCGGCGCACCGATCTTGCGGGCCACGCACACCCGCAGTGGTGCCGCCAGCGACCGCGCCACCTCGGCGGCCACCGGCACCCCACCCCTGGCCAGTCCGAACACCACGGGATCGACCAGATCCAGGCCGGTCATCCGCTGGGCCAAGACCCGCCCGGCGTGCCTGCGGTCGGCATAACCGGCGGTGGTCCGTTCCGGGAAACTCATCCGAGGCATCGCCCGCCTCCCGTCCGCCGCGCATGCACGCGGCAGCACATCGGAGGAAACCACTCGTCCCGATGATGCCCGCCCGGCACCGGTGGGCAAACCTCCTCACGTGCGAAAGCCGGCGACCCGCAGCACCCGGAGCCGGTTCAGCGCCGCAGCCAGCTCGAAACGCCGCGGCACCGCGAAGTCGCCCACGTAATGCTCGTCGACCGCGGCGATTCCGCGCCTGCGCACGTCGGCGGCGAATGCGTCGAGCACCTCCGCGACGGTGCGGGCGCCGTCCAGCACCCCGCGCCGCGCACAGCTGACCAGCGCCAGCCCGATCCCGGTGACCTGGGCCGGGTCCACCAACTGCTCCACCCCACGAAGCTCCACAGTGGACTCCCCCAGGGTCAGCGCGTCCACCCCGCGAGCGCGGACCTTCGGCCGCTCGGTGGGGATCGAACGCGGATCCGCCACGCGGTGGCGCAACGACGGGAACGTCTCAGCCTCGGAATGACGGCCGGTGGGAGCCGCGGCCAGCTCCTTGGCGCGAGCGGTGACGTCGCGGGCGTGGTAGGCGTCGAGCATCAGCACCGTGTCGGCGACGTCCATGTAGTCCCCCGAGCCACCCATCACCAGCACCGTCGACACACCATGCACCGCCCGCAATGGCCGGATCAGGTCCACGAACGGCGTCAGCGGCTCGGCCTCCTTGGCCACCAGCGCCTGCATCCGGGCATCCCGGATCATCAGGTTCGTCGCCGCGGTGTCCTCGTCGACCAGCAGCACCTTCGCGCCGGCCTCTACCGCTTCCACGATCGCCGCTGCCTGCGAGGTGGAGCCGGAGGCGTTGTCGGTTGAGAAATCCGAGGTGTCCGCCCCGGTGGGCAGATGGCTGACGAACGGGCTGACATCCACCCGGTGGACCCGCCGCCCGTCCTCAGCACGCACCTTGACCGTGTCCTCCCGGCACACCACCAGCTCCCGGCCGTCCCCGGGCACGTGGTCGTACACGCCGAACTCCAAAGCCCGCAGCAGCGTCGACTTGCCGTGGAAACCGCCGCCGACGATCAGCATGATCCCCTCGGGCACCCCCATGCCGCTCACCCGGCCCCGGTTGGGCAGCTCGACCTCGACCCGCATCGACTCCGGGGAGGCGAACGGCACCCCGTCGACCAGGGGACGCTCGTCGACCCCGCTGCGCCGGGGCAGCATCGCGCCGTCGGCGACGAAGGCCACCAGTCCCAGTTGCGGGAGCATCCGGCGCAGCGCATCAGTGTCCTCAATGGAGTGCACGAACTCCTGCAACCGCCCCTGCTCGGCGGTCGCCCATCGCAACGCCGCTTGCACCGCGTCCGGCAACTCATCGCACAACGCCTGCTCGGCCTGCCTGCCGTCGATGGTGCGGCCCCGGCCCGGCAGATCGATGCCCAGCCGGAGCACCACCACGCCGTCCACCAGTTGGCAGGCACTTCGGTCCAGCACCTCCTGCCTGCCGGCGTCCACCCGCAACCGGCTGTCGCCGAGCCTGCGGTGCGCCGCTCGCACCAGGTAGCCGGCCAGCGCCCGCGCCCGTACCGGAGTCGACCACAGGTGCTCGGGGAAACCCGCGACCGCCGGATCCACCCGGACCTCGCAGCGGCTGGCCGGCGCGTAGGGGTCGGGCTGCACACGCTGGACCTCCAGGGTGAACCCGCCGAAGGACCAGCGGCCGCTCAACGACTTGTAGCGGCCGTAACTCGCGCCGTGCATGGCACGCAGTTCCTGCCGCAGCGTCTGCTCATCGCCGCGATCACCGCCCGGCCGGTCGTCGCGCCCGCGATCACCCGGCCGCCGATGCCGGTACCGCCCCGCTCCGGAATCGCCTGTTCGCTTCGCCATGCCCGAGAACTACCCGACCGGCCGCGGATTCTCCAATCGTGAGATCTGGATCACGCGCGTCACCACAGTGGAGGGTGGCACTTTGCCCGCACGGGTCGAACCCGGCGAAACGCCGCGGCAGAACACAGCGCGCCCCCACTTAGCGGGTTATCCTCCGAACGCCAAGATCCGCGGCACCACCCGGTCCGATACCCGGACGGCCCGGGCCCACTCGACGACGATGCCCATGTTGGTGAGGAGGCGAGTGCAGTGCTCTGCAAATTCGGCGGTCCCGTCGACAGCGACCACCGGCGACGCCGAACCCGCAACGTTTCTCGCCGTCCACGTAGGACGCCGACGTTGCTGGCCGCGTTGATCACCACGGTGACCCTGTTCGGCGGCACCGCCCACGCCGACCAACCACGCGGCGAGCCGCGCAGCGCGCCGCTGCTCAACCCCAAGGACCCCAACGGCGCGTGGGCGGGTTACAGCGTGGAAGGCGACGGCGGCCAGCAACGCGGCCGGCCTGCGGGCGCGCTGTCCGGAATGGACGTCAGCGGCCACCAAGGCGATATCGACTGGCCCAAGGCCTGGGCCGCCGGGGCCCGGTTCGCCTACATCAAGGCCACCGAGGGCACCGGGTTCCGCAACAACCGGTTTGCCCAGCAGTACAACGGCTCCCACGACGTCGGCATGGTCCGCGGCGCCTACCATTTCGGGCTACCGGATCGCTCCAACGGTATTGACCAGGCCAACTTCTTCGTCGACAACGGCGGTGACTGGGGCGCCGGCGGCCGCACCCTGCCGGGAGCGCTCGATATCGAGTACAACCCCTACGGTGACGGCTGCTACGGGCTGGACGCGGCCGCGATGTCGCGCTGGATCGCCGAGTTCAGCAACACATACCACGCCCGGACCGGGCGCTTCCCGGTCATCTACACCACCACCGACTGGTGGAACCGCTGCACCGCGTCCAATCCGGACTTCGCGCGCAACAATCCGCTGTGGATCGCCCGCTACGGTCCGGACATCGGCGCGCTGCCGGCCGGCTGGGCTTTCCACACCATCTGGCAGAACAGCAATAACGGCCCGCTGCCCGGTGGGCAGGACGTCTTCAACGGCAACACCAAGCAGCTCACGCGATTCATCTCCTGACCGTCCCTCCCAACGGCGATGCGGGCCGCCCCGGCTTTCCGGGGCGGCCCGCATCGTTTGCGCGTGCGCTACTTTTTGAGCAGGTCCGGTGGGATCGGTTGGTCCTTGGCGATCGCCTCGAACATCCGGCTGGCGCCGTCCTTGTCCCAGATGATCACCGAGCCGCCATCGGAGTCCTGGCCGAAGCGGCCGAAGGGCACGCTGGTGGTCACGCCCTGGCCACCGCTGATGTCACCCATCGCCAGCGCCAGCGACGCCAGGTGCCACAGATGGTCGTCGTCGTTGACCAGGAACGTCTTGCTGGCACCGGAGGCCAGCGGGAACAGCCGGAACGGGTTGACCAGCGTCGCCGGGCTGGTGGCCTTGTGGACCAGCGCGCCCAGCAGTTTGCGCTGGTTCTCCGCCCGTTCGAGGTCACCGCCCTTGAGCGAGTAGCGGGCCCGGACGAAGCCCAGCGCCTGCGGCCCGTCCAGCTCCTGGCAACCGGGCGGCAGATGCACGTTGGCCATGTCGTCGTTCATCGGCTGGTCCAGGCACATCTCCACCCCGCCGACGGCATCGACCAGGTCGGAGAACCCGCCGAAACCGATCTCGGCGTAGTGGTCGATGTGCACCCCGGTGGCTTGCTCGACGGTCTGCGCCAGCAGCTGCGGACCGCCGAAGGAGAACGCCGAGTTGAGCTTGGTCCTGCCGTGGCCGGGGATGGAGACATAGGAGTCACGAGGCAGGCTGATCATGGCCGGCTGGCCACCGCTGCTGGGGATGTGCACCAGCATCATGGTGTCGGTGCGACGGCCGGCGGCATCACCGGCCGACAGTTGCTCCCGCTGCGCTTGGTCGAGTCCTTCGCGGCTGTCGGACCCGACCAGCAGCCAGTTGGTGCCCTCCGAGTCCGGGGCCTGCCCGTCGAAGGACAGTGCGTTGGTGCGCTGGAGCGTGCTGTCGAAGTAGATCACCAGCGCGGCCAGCAACAGAACCAGGACGGCCAGCGCGATGCCGATGCGCCGCCCCCACCGTTTCTTCGTCCGGCGCGGGGGCGGTGGCTCGTCCACCGGCCGCCGCGGGCCGCGGTGGGGCGGGGGCGGCGGGCGCCGTTGCGGGGGCGGCCCGCCCCGTGCGCCGCGGTAGTAGTCGTACCTGTCGCCGCCGCCTTGCGGCCGCCGGCTCCTTGGCGGCTGCCCCGCCGACCAGTCGCTCATGCACACACCTGCGTCGGTCCGATCCAGCGCGTCCCGCACGCGCCGGGTTGCGTGCAGCATTCCAGACGGCCCTGCCGGAAGCACCCACCGCTACCGAACGGTGATAGACGACCACCCGTTTCGGCTGGTGGTGGGCACGAGTGCCAACTCACAACCACTACCACAGCCGGGGTGGTCAGTTGCTGACGGCGTCCTGCACCGCTTCGGCCCACAGCGCGACCGCGTCGTCGACCTGCTCGGCGGTGACGATCAGCGGCGGGATCATCCGCACCACATTGCCGTATGGGCCGCAGGTCAGCAGCAGCAAACCGCGCTTGGCGGCCGCCTGGTGGGCGCGGGTCGCCGTCTCGGTGTCCGGCGCGCCGTCGGAGGTGCTGAACTCATTGCCGACCATCAGTCCCAGCCCGCGCACGTCGCCGATGACCGGGTGCTCGGCGGCCACCTTGCGCAGGCCCTCCTGCAACCGGGCACCCTGCTCGGCGGCGTTCTCGACGAGCCGCTCGTCGCGCACCACATCGAGGGTGGCCAGCGCCGCGGCGGCGGCCACCGCGTTGCCGCCGTAGGTGCCGCCCTGCGAGCCCGGCCAGGCCTTGCTCATCAACTCCTCGGGCGCGGCGATGGCCGATAGCGGGAAGCCGCTGGCCAGGCCCTTGGCGGTGATCAGGATGTCGGGACGGATCCCGGCGTGGTCGTGGCCCCAGAACCGGCCGGTGCGGCCGACGCCGGTCTGTACCTCGTCGACGATCAGCAGGATGCCGTGGCGGTCGGCGCGTTCGCGCAGGCCGGTGAGGAACTCCGGCGGGGCCGGGATGTAGCCGCCCTCACCGAGTACCGGTTCGACGATGATCGCCGCCGTATCGCGCGGCGAGCTGACGGTGACCAGCATCTGGTCGAACTCGGCCAGCGCGAAGCGCACCGCCTCGGCCTCACTGCTGCGGTGCCGGTATGCCTCCGGGAACGGGGTGAACACCACGCCAGGCATCATCGGGCCGATTCCGGCCCGCACCTTGACCCCGGAGCTGGTCAGCGACCCGGCGCCCATCGTGCGGCCGTGGAAGCCGCCCTGGAAGGCCACGATGCTCTGCCGCCCGGTGGCCTGGCGGGCCAGGCGCACCGACGCTTCCACCGCTTCGCTGCCGGAGTTGACGTAGAACAGGCGGTCCAGGCCCGCCGGCAGCACCTCGCCGAGGCGTTCGGTCAACCGCAGCAGCGGCCGGTGCATCACGGTCGTGTACTGGCCGTGGATGAGGGTACCCACCTGATGCTGGGCCGCCTCGACCACGCGCGGGTGGCAGTGACCCGTGCTGGTGACCCCGATCCCGGCGGTGAAGTCCAGGTAACGGCGGTCCTGCTCGTCGTAGAGGTAGACACCTTCGCCGCGAGCGGCCAGGACCGGCGTGGCCTGCTTCAGCACCGGCGAGAGCTCAGCCATGATCGACTCCAAGCTGTGAGGCATGCGGAATGTAGGATTGTTGACAATCTCCGCTGACATGCAACCATCACCGAGCGTCGCTGTCCACCACAGAGGCAGAAGGGTTCGCCGTAGCCATGACAATCTCAACCGAACAGCACCCCAGAGAAGCCCTCGTCGTCGACGCCGCGCCCAAACAGCTGCTCATCGGCGGCAAATGGCGCGATGCCGATGGGGACCGCAGCTACGAGGTCGAAGACCCCTCCACCGGCCGGGCGCTGTGCTCGGTCGCGGACGCCTCCCCGCAGGATGGCCTGGCCGCGCTGGCGGCCGCGGCCGACACCCAGCCGCAGTGGGCCAAGCACCCACCCCGCGAACGCGGCGAGATCCTGCGCCGCGCCTTCGAGCTGATCATGCAGCGGCGTGAGGACCTCGCGCTGTTGATGACCTTGGAGATGGGCAAGCCGCTGGCCGAGTCGCGCGCCGAGGTCACCTACGCCGCGGAGTTCTTCCGCTGGTTCTCCGAGGAGGCCGTGCGCATCGGCGGCGACTATGCGGTGGCGCCCAACGGCAGCGGCCGGTTCCTGGTGACGCGCCAGCCGGTCGGCCCATCGCTGCTGATCACGCCGTGGAACTTCCCGATGGCGATGGGCACCCGCAAGATCGGCCCGGCCATCGCGGCCGGCTGCACCTCGGTGATCAAGCCGGCGCACCAGACACCGTTGTCGATGCTGGCACTGGCCGAGATCCTCATCGAGGCCGGGCTGCCCGACGGCGTCCTCAACGTGGTGACCTCGCGCAGCGCGGGCAAGCTGATGGAGCCGATGATCCGCGATGGCCGCGCCCGCAAGCTCTCGTTCACCGGCTCCACCGCAGTGGGCCGCAAGCTCATCGAGCAATCCGCCGACCAGGTGCTCAAGGTATCGCTGGAGCTGGGCGGCAACGCGCCGTTCCTGATCTTCGACGACGCCGACCTCGACGCCGCGGTCGACGGCGCGATGCTGGCCAAGATGCGCAACGTCGGCGAGGCATGCACCGCCGCCAACCGGTTCTACGTGCACGCCGACGTGGCCGAGGAGTTCGCCCGGCGGCTGGCCGAGCGGATGAGCGGCCTGCGGGTGGGCCGCGGCGTCACCGACGAGGTCCAGGTAGGCCCGCTGATCGACGACGCCCAGCTGGGCAAGGTCACCGAACTGGTCGCCGACGCGGTGCAGCGCGGCGCCGAGGTCGTCACCGGTGGCGCCCCCCGCGACGGCGAAGGCTACTTCTACCAGCCGACCGTGCTGACGAACGTGCCGCCGCAAGCCCGGATGGGCCGGGAGGAGATCTTCGGGCCGGTCGCGCCGATCACCACCTTCACCGACGAGCGCACCGTGCTCGCCCAGGCCAACGACACCGAGTACGGCCTGGTCAGCTACCTCTACACCCGTGACCTGCAACGCGGCCTGCGGGTGTCGGAGGCGCTGGAGAGCGGCATGGTCGGGCTCAACCAGGGCATCGTGTCCAACCCGGCGGCACCCTTCGGCGGCGTCAAGCACTCCGGACTGGGCCGCGAGGGCGGCAAGTTCGGCATCGATGAGTTCCTTGAAGTCAAGTACGTCGCAGTCGGCGGCCTGTGACGACACGGACCGAAACACCTCGGGGCGCTTTCCCGGCCGGGAAAGCGCCCCGAGAAACCGCCGCGGTGACGGCTAAGTCCCGCACCCCAGCGGTTTCCGATGCTTCAAGAGCGGGCTTATGCCGCTGGAGAAGGTCAGCTCGTCATGGAGCCGTTGAGGCGGTTCAACGCGTCGTTCATGTGCGCCGTGAGCCGATCCAGCAGCAGCTTCTCGTCGCCCGACTCGATCGCGTCGACCAGTCCTTTGTGCTCATCGACCAGCGCCTGCACATCCGCGTGGTACTTGTCCTGTAGGGCCGTCAGGCACATCCGCTTCTCGACCAGCAACGTCTGCGCCATCCGCTGCAACCGCGGGCTGCCCGACACGCGCACCAGGGTCTCGTGGAACTCCTGGTCGGCGTCGGCCAACTCGATCGGATCGCCCTTGCCGGCGGCAGCGACCATCCGGCTCTGCGCCGCGGTCAGCTCCGCCACCGCCTCCACCCGGTGGTGGCGGACGATCTGCTCGCACGCGGCACGCTCCACCGCCAGCCGGGCCAGGTAGATGTCGTGGACGTCGGCGGCGTCCAGGGTCATCACGAACAGCCCGCGATGCGGTTCGCTGCGCAGCAGGCCCTCGGCGACCAGCCGCTGCATGGCCTCCCGCAGCGGGCCCCGGCTGACCCCCAGCCGGGCGGCGAGTTCGGCCTCGCCGAGCTGACCGCCCGGCGGCAGCGACCCGTACATGATCGCCGCCCGCAGCTGATCGGCCACGATCGCCGCGGTCGACTTGCGCTGCACCGGCTCTAACTCACCCGGCTGCTGGTACTGCTCCTCGGTCCCGAGCACCTGACACCATCTCCTCATTCCGGGGATACACCGCGCTCCCCTCCTGTTCCGTTGCGGAACAGCGTTCCCAATCCGTCGTGCGCCTCGCGGTCGCCGGCCAACCGCAGCGCCTCCCAGGCGCTGACCTGGTTGGCCGTGAGCACCGGCTTGCCGAGCCGATCTTCCAGGTCGCCCAGCCACGCCGCGGTGTGCAGGGCGGTGTCCGGCATCAGCAGCGCATCCGCGTGGTCGTCGTCGTTGGCCGCGGCGAAGTCCAGCACCTCGGCGCGCTCCAGCGTGCCCACCTCGGCGGCGGTGATGATGCCCCGGCTGGACAACCGGACCACCTCCAGGTCGGCCGACTGCAGAAACTCCACGAACTTCGCGGCCACGTCGGTGGGGTAGGTCGCGGCCACCGCCACCCGCCGCAGTCCCAGCCGGGCCGCGGCGTGCACGAAAGCGAACGACGTGCTGGAGGTCGGCAGGCCGGTGACCGCCTGCAACTTCTCCACCTGGTCGCGCGCGCCCTGCCAGCCGAAGACGAAACTGCCACTGGTGCATGCCCAGATCACCGACTGCACGCGGTGCTCCAGCAACTGCCGGGCGCCGTCGGCGAGGACGTCATCCGAACCGATGTCCAGCAGCGCGTCGACCCGGTGCGCGTCCTCGCGCATCAGGGTGTGCACCAGCGGCAGCCGGATGCCCGCACCGAGCAATCCTTCAAGGGCGGGGTAGTCGTCTTCGGCGCTGTAGCCGGGGTAGAGAATTCCTGCGGTGTACGACACCCGGGAGCTCCATCCTTCGTCGACGTCGGTTTGCGACACCACCGCGGCGGATCCGGATGCCAACACCGGACGACCGGTCGATTGTTGACAATGTTACCGCACGTTCCGCCGCGGCCATTCCGGTTGTGCTGTGATCGTCACGCCGCCGGTGCGTCCACTACCTGCATCAACCGCTGCTCCGGGGCCACCGCCTGCAGGCCCATCTCCCGCAGTGCCGCCCAGATCGTGACCTGGTTGGCCGTCAACACCGGCTTGCCCAGCTCCCGCTCCAACGGTCCGATGATGTCGTAGGTCGGCAGGTTGGTGCAGCTGATGAACATCGCCTCGGCCTCCGGACGGTCGGCCGAACGCACGATGTCCACCACCTGCCGGTAGTTGACCTTCCAGATCTGGCCGAGCAGGCCCAGACCGACACTGGTGACCACGTCGATGCCGTGCTCGCCGAGGAAGCCGTGCAGCCGCTCGGTCACGCTCTCCACATACGGCGTGGCGATCGAGATCCGGTCGATGTCCAGCATGTGCAGGGCCTGCACCAGCGCACCGGAGGCGGTCACCGCGGCGGGCGCACCTGCCTGCAGCATCACCTCGACCAACCCGCGCTCCCCGGTCGCCCCGTTGACGAAGCTGCCGGAGGTGCACGCATAGGCCACCACCTCCGGCTCCGGGACCAGCAGGTCACGGGTCGCGCCGTGCACCGACGCCTCATCGCTGACCAGGCTGGCCTGCTCGACGGTCACGGGCACCGGCACGAATGCCGTGCGCGTCACATACAGCGAGACAGTCGCCGGGGTCCACCGCCACAATTCGCGGTCCAGCGCCAAGTCGAACGGGGCGATCACTCCCACGCCGCGTTGCGGCTCCGGGCCCGATACCGCCCCGAGGAAGTCAGGCGGCATGTGTCCCCCCGTCAGCCCTGGTAGCGGTCGTAGCGGAGGGTCTCGCCAACGCTGCCGGATCGCCAGACGTCGTTGCACGCCTCGGCCATCCGGTCCAGCCCCTCGACGATGCTCGCGTACACGTTGCCCGGCACCCAGCCCACATCGCCGTTGAGCAGCAGGTTGTTGCGCCCGTAGAAAATGGCCAGGTCGATCACGCCGGGCAGCTCGTGGATGTTCTTCTCCTCTTTGAACTCCCGGTCGAGCATGCCGCCGTGGAAGGAGAAGTACACGACATCGCCCGGGATCGGCGTGACCGTCGGGTTTTCCTGCCCGGGTTCCTCTGCCGCAAAGCGCGGCACCATCGTGTAGATCTCGTTACGCGCGTACTTGGCGTGGTGTACCGGCCCGACCTGGGGCAGCGCTTGCCACACCGCCTCGCAGGTCCGGGGTGCGTCCTTGTCGAGCAGTTCGGCCACGCAGGACACACCGCGCTTTTCCAGCGTGATCGACAGATACCTGGGCATCGTGATCTTCCGTTCGCAGGAGTGGGGAAGGTTGGGCTCATCTCCGCCGGTCCCGCCCCCGCCCGGTCCGGCCGCGCGAGGTTGGGATACGCCTAGTAGGCGAGGGTACCCGTGGATTGTTGACAATCCTACGAACGCTTCATAGCGTGTCAATGCCCTGGCCTGAACGCACTTTCGGCGTTCAGCGGCCAGGAAACACACTTTTAACCGGCACGCCCGACGATCGCCACTGTCCGGACCCGATGCCCACCAGCACCTAAGGTCAGGTCATGATCAACCGCAATCCCACGGTCGTCGTACTGCACGGTGGCAAACCACCGGCGGAAATGGCCCGCATCGAAGCCCACGCCAGCCTCCGCTACGCCGCCGACGACGAGCTGCCCGCCGCCCTGCCCGGCACCGATGTGCTGTTCGTCTGGGACTTCCGCACCGAAGCGGTCGCCGACGCGTGGCCGTACGCCGACGCGCTGCGCTGGGTGCACGCCGCCAGCGCCGGCGTGGACCGGTTGCTATTCCCCGCGTTGCAGGAATCCCAGGTGCTGCTGACCAACTCCCGCGGGGTCTTCGACCGGCCGATGGCCGAGTACGTCCTCGGCACCGTACTCACCTTCGCCAAGGACATGCACACCACGCTGCGGCTACAGGACCGCAAGCAGTGGCGGCACCGCGTGACCGAACGCGTCGCGGGCAAGAACGCACTGGTCGTGGGCACCGGACCGATCGGCCGGGCCATCGCCCGCCAGCTCTCGGCCGCCGGGCTGTCGGTGGCCGGCGTCGGCCGCGTAGGACGAAGCGGCGACCCCGACTTCGGCGACGTGCACGCCTCCGGCGACCTCGTCCACGTCATCGGCGCCTTCGACTACGTCGTGCTCGCCGCCCCGCTGACCGACCAGACCAAGGGGCTCATCGACGCCGAAATCCTCGCCCACTTCCGTGCCACCGCACGGCTGATCAACGTGGGCCGCGGCGAACTCGTCGTTGAAAACGACCTAGTCGACGCGCTGCGAGCCGAGCAGCTGGCCGGTGCGGCGCTGGACGTCTTCGAGACCGAGCCGCTGCCGCAGACCTCGCCACTGTGGGAGATGCCCAACGTGCTCGTCTCCCCGCACATGTCCGGCGACACCGTCGGCTGGGTCGACGAACTCGTCGACCTGTTCCTCGACAATCTGCGCAGCTACACCGAGGGCACACAGCTGCGCAACGTGGTTGACAAGCAACGGGGTTATGTCAGCGGAACGGAGCACTGATGGCCAACACCCAGCCGGCCGAACGAACGGCCGCCGACCTCACCGCCACCGAACTACTCACCGGCTACGCCGCCGGTGAGCTGTCCCCGGTGGAGGCCACCGAGGCAGCGCTACGCCGCATCGCCGATGCCGACTCGGCGGTCAACGCCTATTGCCTGGTCGACGCCGATCGGGCGTTGGAGCAGGCCAGGGCCTCCGAGCAACGATGGCAGCGCGGCGCCCCCGCCGGGCGGCTGGACGGCGTGCCGACCTCGATCAAGGACATCTTCCTCACCCAGCACTGGCCGACGCTGCGCGGCTCCCGCACTATCGACCCGCACCAGCAGTGGAGCGTCGACGCCCCGTCAGTGGCCCGGCTGCGCGAGCACAACGCGGTGTTCGTCGGCAAGACCACCACGCCGGAACTGGCATGGAAGGGCGTCACCGACAGCCCGCTGCACGGCATCACCCGCAACCCTTGGGACCCCACGCGCACCGCCGGTGGGTCCAGCGGCGGTGCCGCCGCGGCAGTCGCACTGGGCATGGCTCCACTGGCCATCGGCACCGACGGCGGCGGTTCGGTGCGCATCCCGGCGGCGTTCTGCGGCATCGTCGCGCTCAAGGCCACCTACGGCCGGATCCCGCACTACCCCGCCAGCCCATACGGCACGCTCGCCCACGCCGGACCGATGACCACCACGGTCACCGAGACCGCGCTGATGCTCGACGTACTGTCCGAACCGGACAGTCGCGACTGGTCCGCGCTGCAACCGCCGAGAGAATCCTTCAGGGACGGCCTCAATTCCGGAGTGCAGGGCCTGCGCATCGCGCTCAGCATCGATCTCGGCTTCGGCACCTACGTCGACCCGGAGGTGGCCCGCGCGGTCACCGCGGCCGCGCAAGTCTTCGAGGAACTCGGTGCGGTCGTCGAACAGGTCGACCCGGGCATCACCGACCCGGTCGAGGACTTCCACGTGCTGTGGTTCGCCGGTGCCGCCAAGTCCGTCGAACACCTCACCGCCGACCAACGCGAGCTGCTGGATCCGGGACTGCACGAGATCTGCCGGCAGGGCCTGACCTACTCCGCCCAGGACTACCTGGAGGCCACCAACACCCGGATGCTCCTAGGACAACGCATGGGCGCCTTCCACCAGGCCTACGACCTGCTGCTGACCCCGACCGTGCCGATCCCCGCGTTCGAGGCGGGCCGCGAAGTCCCGGCCGGTTCCCCCAGCCCGCGCTGGACGAGCTGGACCCCGTTCACCTATCCGTTCAACATGACTCAGCAGCCCGCCGCCAGCATCCCCTGCGGGCACACCGCCGACGGCCTGCCGATCGGCCTGCAGCTCGTCGGCCCCCGCCACGCGGACGCGAAGATTCTTCGCGCGGCACGCGCCTACGAACAGACCAACCCCTGGCGCCGTCCCGAAGCCCCCTAACCGAACCACCACGATCGGCGTGATCTTTTCGCGTAAATTGAACCAAACTGCCCGGGCCAGGGCGCCTTTCACCTCGATCACGTCAGCGTCAGCATGGTGGTGCAGCCGAGAACAGTCACCAGCAGGGTGGAACACGCACCGAGGGCGAATGCCTTGGGGCCGTTGCGCAGCAGGATCTTGATCCGCACCGCGAAACCCAAGGCAAACAACGCACCCGTCAACAGCAGGGTCGTCAGCTGCTTGGCACCGTCCAGCACGGCTTCCGGCAGCACACCCGTGCTGCGCACCGCCACGGCGACCAGGAACCCGAGCACGAACAACGGCATGATCGGCGGCCGCTTGCCGCTGCCAGCACTACTCCGCCGCCGCTCCACGAGGCTCACCGCCGTCACCATCGGCGCCAGCAGCACCACGCGGCTGAGCTTGACCACGACCGCGATCGCCACCGCCGCCGCGCCCGCCGGTGACGCGGCCGCCACGACCTGCGCCACCTCATGCACGCTGCCCCCGGCGATCCGACCGATCTCGCCACCCGACAAGCCCAGTCCGACCAGCACCGCCGGCAGCGCCAACATCGAGATCGTCCCGAAGACCGTCACCATCGCCACGCCGGTGGCCACGTCCTCGTCATCACGCTCCACGACGCTTTCCATCGCCGCCACCGCCGACGCCCCGCAAATCGAGAACCCGGTCGCCACCAGCATCGACAACCCGCGCGGGACTCCCATCAGCCGACCGATCAACAGCGTCCCCAGAAATGTCAGGCCCACGATCAGCAGCACCGCCACCACCGTGCCCGCACCGAGGCCCAGCACCTGCGTCACCGACAGCTGCAAACCCAGCAGCACCACCCCGACGCGCAGCAGCTTCTTCGTCGACCACGCGATGCCCGGCCGCGCCGCCGCCGGAAAACCCGGCACGTTGCCGATCACGATGCCCAGAACCACCGCGGCGGTCAGCGCGCTCACCGCCGGAACCAGCCCAGAAATCACCATCGACACCACGATCGCCACGGCCGTCACCGCAAGCCCGGGCCACAACACCGCGTTACCTGCATCGGTTCGCTGCGAATTCACCGTCTTCGTCACGAAGCCAAGACTCGCCTCGCCAGCACCCACGCAGTAGCCGTGATCTGCACAGGACGTCATAGCCGAAGTGCATGTCCGACCAGAGGCCGACCGCCAGCGCGCCGAGTTCACCAGGGCGCCGACCTATCCTGACGGCATGACCCCGCCCGACCCCGAATCCCTCCGCTTGCTGGTCCTAGTGGGCGAACTGGGCAGCATCGGCGCCGCCGCGGCCGAGCTGCGAGTCAGCCAGCCCTCGGCGAGCAAGCGGCTCAGCAGCCTGGAACGCCGACTCGGCCTGCCGCTGGTGGAACGCACCCGCCAGGGCTGCACCCTCACCCCGGCCGGGATCATGGTCTGCGACTGGGCCAAACAGGTCCTCGCCCACGTCGACGGCCTGATGAACGGCGTCCGCGCCCTGCGCGCCCAGCACCAGGCCAAGCTGCGCATCGCCGCCAGCATGACCGTCGCCGAATACCTGGTGCCCCGCTGGATCAGCCAGCTGCGCGTCGCCCTGCCCGACGTCCACCTCGAACTCGACGTGGCCAACTCCGTGGCCGTGGCCGAAGCCGTCCGGCACGGCCACGCCGACCTCGGCTTCATCGAGACCCCCGTGCCACCTGAAGGCGTCTCGGTGCGGTTCGTGACCCGGGACCGCATGGTCGTCGTCGCCCCGCCCGAACACCCCTGGGCCCGGCTGCACCGACCGCTGACCGCCACCGAACTCGCCGCGACACCGCTGATCGTCCGCGAACACGGCTCCGGCACCCGCGAAACCCTCTACCGCGCGCTCTCCGAACTAGGTGCCGACCCGGTCACCCCGCTGCTCGAACTGCGCTCCACCACGGCCGTGCGCAACTCCGTCGTCGCCGGCGCCGGGCCCGCGGTCCTCAGCGTCCTCGCGGTGGCCACCGACCTCACCGAAAAGCGCCTCGTCGACGTCCCCGTCGCGGCACTCGACCTGCGCCGACCGCTGCACGCAGTCTGGCGCTCCGGCCTCCAGCTCACCGGCTCGGCTGCGGCGCTGCTGGCCATCGCCATGCGCACCCCTGAGCTACGCGCCTGAACGAAGGGGCTCAACCACCCGCGACGCTACGCGGAAACAACCCCGTCATTCCTCGTCCCAGGCCGACATCACGTGCTTGATCCGGCTGTACTCCTCCAGGCCGTAGCGGCCGAAATCGCGGGCCGACGCCGAGTGCTTGAACCCGCTGTGCGGCATCTCCGCCGTCAACGGATGGTGGGTGTTGATCCACACCGTGCCCGCCTGCAACTGCCGCGACACCCGCATCGCCCGCGAATGCTCACGCGTCCAAATGCTCGACACGAGCCCGTAGCGCACGCCGTTGGCCAGCTCCAACGCCTCCTGCTCACTGTCGAAGCGCTGAACCGTCAGCACCGGCCCCAGCACCTCGTTCTGCACCAGCTCGTCGTCCTGCTCCACCCCGGCCACCACCGTCGCCTCGTGGAAGAACCCGCGCTCCCCCTTGCGCCGCCCACCGGTCACGATCCTCGCGTGCTCCGGCAGCCGCTCCAGGTGTGCCTGCACGATCTCCAACTGGCCGTGGCTGTTCAACGGCCCGAACGCCGCGTCCAGATCCTGCGGCGGCCCCGGCCGCATCGCCTCGGCCCAGGCCGCCAACGCCGCGACCAGCTCGTCGAACACCGCCGGACCCGCCAGCACCCGGCTCGCCGCCGTACAGCTCTGCCCCGCGTTCCCGAAGGCCGCCGCCGCGATCCGCCGCGCGGCCAGCGCCACATCCGCGTCATCGAAGACCACCGCCGGGGCCTTGCCGCCCAACTGCAGGTGCACCCGCTTGAGATCGGCCGCCGCCGAACCCGCGACCTCCATCCCGGAACGCACCGTGCCGGTGATCGAGAACATCCCGGGCACCTCGTGGGCCACCATCGCCCGCCCGCTGTCGCGGTCACCGCAGATCAGGTTCAAGGCACCCGCCGGCAGGAACTGACCCGCGATCTCCACCAGCAACGCGGTGCTGACCGGTGTCGTCTCGGCGGGCTTGAGCACCACCGTGTTCCCCGCCGCCAGCGCCGGGGCGAACTTCGCAGCCGCTAGCAACAACGGATGCGTCCACGAGGTGACCTGCGCGCACACCCCGATCGGTTCCCGCCGCGAGAACGACGTATGCCCCGGTTGATACTCGCCGCCGGCACCGTCCTCCTGAACCCGCGCCGCACCGGCATAGAACCGGATCAGATCCACCGCCATCGGCAGCTCGTCGTCGCGCACCACCGACCACGGCTTGCCGGTGTTGCGGCACTCCGCCACCACCAGCTCATCGGCCCGCTCCTCGACGGCGTCGGCGACGTCCAGCAACACCCGCTGCCGCTGCCGGGGCGTCGTCTGCGACCAGGACTCGAACGCAGTCGCGGCCACCGCCATCACCGCATCCACGTCCATCCAACGCGTCAACGGCGACGTGCCGTACTCCTCGCCGGTGCTCGGATCCACCAGCGGTAGCGTCTCGCCCGCCAGGGTGTCGGCGTGCTCGCCGCCGACGAAGTTGTGCAGTTCCAGCGCCGTGGTCAAAAAGAGCCTCCATCGGTGAGCCGACCGCCATTGGCCGACCGGGTGCCGCGTCTGCCAACCGACCCTATCCGCACGCCCCGACGTGTGAAGGCGGCTCGCCGAGTCAGCTCGCCTTCGGCTGCCGCAGCCACCACTGCGCCAGGGTGCCCACCGCCAACAGCAGCAGCACCGGTGCGAACGCCCAGCGGTACGCCTGCCCGGCCGGCATAAACGACACGGCCTGCAACACCGCGCCCACCAGGAGCTGGATCAGCACCGCGGCGGTGAACCCGCCCATGTTCACCACACCCGAGGCGGTCCCGGAGCGGTGCGTCGCATTGGCCATCCGTGCCCCGTCGAAGGCCAGCGTGGCCCCGCCGCCACCGGCGCCGATCAGCACCAACGCCACCACCAGCACGGGCATCGGCAGCGCCCCCGGCCAGCCGACGAGCACCGTCCACACCAGCGCCACGACGCAGGAGAGGCCGAAGGTGAACCGGTCACGCCGCTTCGGCCGTCCGGAGATGTGGTGGGCCGCGATCCACGAACCGCCGATGAAGCCGAGCACGCCGAGCATCAGCAGCGAACCGACCTCGGACTGACCATGCCCCTGCGACTTGGTCAGCCAGGGCGCGCCCCACAACGTCGTCACCGCCAGGAACTGCGCCATCAGCACGAAATGCACCCAGAACGAATGCTTCGTGCCGCGCTGCGAAATCACGTGCCGCAAGGTGTGCCTGATCCGCTCCCGTGGCTGAGATGTCTCGTGCTCCAGCCGAGCGTGCGCGGGCTGGTCCCGGATCGCCACCGCCGCGACCACCGCGAGCCCGACGGTGAGCACCGCCGCACCCAAAAACGTCGGCACCCAGCCCAGATCGTGCAGCGACAGACCCAGCGGCAGCGTCGAGATCACCTGCCCCAGGCCGCCGGCCAGCCCGGTCAGGGACGCGACCTTGCCGAACCGCTGCGGCGGGAACCAGTGCGCGGCCAGCCGCAGCACGTTGGTGAACATGAACGCGTCACCGAACCCGATGAGCATCCGGCCCGCGATCCCGCCGACGATCGAACCGGTGAGCGCGAAGACCGCCGACCCCAGCGCCATCGCCACCGCCCCACCCGTGATCACCTTCCGCGGGCCAAGCCGGTCGGCCAGCAGCCCCGACGGCACCTGCAAGATCAGGTAGACGCCCAGTTGCAGCGCGGAGAACAGTGCGAGGACCGCCGGGCCGGTGTCGAAGCGCCGCATCGCCTCCGGTGCAGCCACGCCCAGGCTGGCGCGGTGAAACAGCGCCGCGCAGTAGCAGACCGCGCCGATGCCCCACACCAGCCACGCGGACCGCGCTGCCTGCCGGCGACCATCTTGCTCCCCGGTAGGCAGCGCGGTCTTGGCTGTCCCGGACACCGGCACCTCCTCCTGGAAAATCTTGTATTCACAATAGATACAAGATGGGCGGAAGTACGATGACCACGTGTCGAGCGCAACACCACGCGAAACCGTGTCCTCCGCCACTGCCGGCGCTGCCGGGCCGCCCGCCGCGGACCGCGCGTACCACCACGTCAAGTCCGGACTGCTGGACGGCAGCTACCTCGACGGCGATCTGCTTTCGGAGGGCGAAGTGGCGAACGCGCTGCAGATGTCGCGCACCCCGGTGCGCGAGGCTTTCCTGCGCCTACAGACCGAAGGATTCCTGCGGCTCTACCCGAAACGGGGCGCGCTGGTCGTGCCGGTGACCCCCACGGAGGCCCGCGCCGTCATGGAGGCCCGGCTGGCGCTGGAGAGCTTCGCCATCGACAAGCTCGCCTCGCAGGGCCGCGAGGCGATGGTCGCCATCGGCGAGCAGCTCACCGCGCACCCGGCATGCCACGGTGCCGGACTCAGTGACGCTGAGATACACGTGACCGACCGCGCCTTCCACGCGACGCTGGTCGCCGCGGCTGGAAACCCCGTGGTCGCCGACCTCTACAACGCCTTGCGCGACAAGCAGATGCGGATCACCGCCACGGCCCGCACCCACGCCGTGCGCCCCCGGATAACCCACCAGCACGCCCAACTGGCGGCAGCGATCCGCGTCGGCGACCCGGAATTGGCCAAGGACCGGCTGCGCGAACACCTTCTCGGGACCGTCCGCGCCCTCGGTGTCGCAGGCGGCCCCTACCTTGAGCCAATCGCGGAGCTCTGAAGTGATTCGCTTCGTGACCTGGCGGTAGGTTGCTCCAAGGACATTGATTTTGGCCAACACTGAAACAATAAGGATTACAAAATCCACGTGGAGTGGCGCCGTCGCGCTGGACGGCCGACGAGCTTGCATTCCTCCAAGGCGCGACGCACCTCGCCGACGCATGCTGAGGGCATGACGACGAACGCACCACACACCGGAATCTGGCCGCTGATCCCCTACGCCGACAAGAAGGCGGGCATCCGCTTCCTGGTCGAGGCATTCGGCTTCGAAGAATCCCTGATCGTGCCCGGCGACGACGGCGGGATCGTGCACGCCGAACTCCGCTGGCCGAACGGCGGCGGCATCATGATCGGCACCTGCGACACCGGCAATCCGTTCGCCAAGCCCAAGGGCTCCGGTGCCGCCTACGTGGTCACCGGCGAGCCCGACGCGCTGTTTGAGCGAGCCGTCGCCGCCGGCGCGGAGGTCCTCCGAAAGCCCCAGGACCAGGATTACGGTTCCCGCGAATTCGCCGTCCGGGACCCGGAAGGCAACACCTGGAGCTTCGGGACTTACGCGGGCAGCTGACCATGACCGCCCACCGTGCGCTGCGGTCGGCGGTAGTCGTCGCCGACCGCGACGGCGTGATCGTGCACTGGAGCCCCGGCGCCGAAGAACTGTTCGGCCACCGAGTGGACACCGCCGTGGGGTCCACTCTGGACCTGATCGTCCCCGAGGAGTACCGGCAACGGCACTGGGCCGGTTTCCGCAAGGCGATGGACACCGGCGAGGCCCACCTCGACGGCGCGACGACGTGCCTTCCGGTGCGCTGCCACGACGGCCGGGTGCGGGCCTTTCCCGGTCGGTTCACGCTGCTGCGCGATCCATACGGGACATTCGTCGGAGCGGCCGCGACCTACACCGAACGAACCGGCGACGAACGACCCTTCGCACCGATCCCATCGCGCTGACGCTTGCCGCACCCGGGAAGCATCGCGGGTGCGGCCCGAAAACGAAAAGGCTCGGCGGGACGCGAATGTCCCGCCGAGCCTCGAACTCCCTCGCTCAGCCGCGCTCCGGCTCCTGTGGCGACTCGGGCAGCGCACCCCTACCGAAGTTCGTCGGGCTCGGCACCTCCTTGCGGGCCACCGCCTCGGCCGCCCGGACCGCCTCCGCGACCTCCGGTGTCGTGGACGTGTCGAACCAGGCCTTCACGGACTCCTCTTCCTCTTCCGGTGCGGTGGTCGGCGGCTCCTCCGTCGGCGGCTCGTAGCGGAACACGCCGTCCTCGCCGGGCGCGCCGAGCATCCGCGCGAAGCCCTCCAGGGACTTGCCGAAGTCGCTGGGCACCACCCAGACCTTGTTCGCGTCGCCCTGCGCCATCTGCGGCAGCGTCTGCAAGTACTGGTAAGCCAGCAGTTCCGGGGTCGGCTTGCCGCGCTTGACCGCCGCGAAGACCTTCTCGATCGCCTTGGCCTGCCCCTGCGCCTGCAGGTACCGGCTGGCCCGCTCACCCTGCGCGCGCAGGATGCTGGACTGCCGGTCGGCCTCGGCGGCCAGGATCGCCGCCTGCTTCTGGCCCTCGGCCGCGAGGATCGAGGCCTGCTTCTGGCCCTCGGCGGTCTTGATCGCCGACTCCCGCGCGCCCTCGGCGTTGAGGATCATCGCGCGCTTCTCCCGGTCGGCACGCATCTGCTTCTCCATCGAGTCCTGGATGGACGGCGGCGGGTCGATGGCCTTGAGCTCCACCCGCGCGACCCGGATGCCCCAGCGCCCGGTCTCCTGGTCCAGCACCCCCCGCAGCTGCGTGTTGATCGCATCCCGCGAGGTCAGAGTCTCCTCCAGGCTCATCGCCCCGACCACGTTGCGCAGCGTGGTGGTGGTCAACTGCTCCACCGCGATGATGTAGTTGGAGATCTCGTACACCGCCGAGCGCGAATCGGTGACCTGGAAGTACACCACGGTGTCGATGGACACCGTCAGGTTGTCCTGGGTGATCACCGGTTGCGGCGGGAACGACACCACCTGCTCGCGCAGGTCGATGCGGGCCCGCACCCGGTCCAGGAACGGCGCCAGGAAGTTCAGCCCGGGTTCGGCAACCGAGCGGAACTTGCCCAGCCGCTCGATCACCGCCGACTGGGCCTGTGGCACCACCATCACCGACTTCACCGCGATGATGAGCACCAGCAGCACCACGACCACCAGCACGATCAGTTCGGTCACGCCCACATCCATCTCCTCACGGCTCGGCCCACACGACGGCGGTCGCACCCGCGATCTCCATCACGGTGACCGTCTGGCCGGCCTCGATAACCTGGGTCTCGTCGAACGCCCGCGCCGACCACAGCGCGCCGTCGATGCGTACCTGACCACTGTGCGCATCTACTGTGGATTCCACCTTGGCACGCTTACCGACCAGGGCGTCCACATTGGTCTTGAGCTCGCCCGGCAGCTGCATCCGCCGCTTCAGTGCCGGCCGTGCCAGGAAGATCAACCCCAGTCCCAGCACCGCGAACACCGCAGCGTCGACCGGCAGCGGCGCGCCGAGCGCCGAAGTCCCGGCGGCGCCCAGTGCCGCGGCACCGAGCATCACCAGGACGAAGTCGCCGGAGAGCAATTCCGCGGCGACCAGCAGCACCCCGGCGATCAGCCAGAGCAGCGCGGGAGTCATATTTCCCATGGTGACAGACACCGAGCGGGCTCGGCGGATCGATTCGGCCCGACGTGATCAACGCGTGATGTCGCGCCGCCCTTCCGCAGCCGGCCCGGCCCGTCAGCACTCCTCGGTGACGAAGTCGATCAGCCGCTCGACCGCGGACAGCAGCGGGGCCTCGACGTCCCGGAAGCTCGACACGGCCGAGAGCACCCGTCGCCAACCATCGGCGGGCTCTCCCCAGCCCAGCTCGGCGCAAACCCCCTGCTTCCAGTCCGTTCCGCGCGGCACCCGGGGCCAGCCGGGAATGCCCACCGCCCGCGGCTGGACCGCTTCCCAGATGTCAACGAACGGATGACCGGTGATCAGCACATGCGGGTGGTCGATTCCCTCGACCAGGCGGTACTCCTTGCTTCCGGGCACCAGGTGGTCCACCAGCACGCCGATTCGCCGCCCCGGCTCCGGGCCGAACTCGGCCAGCAGGGCGGGCAGGTCATCGACGCCGTGCAGCGGCTCCACGACCACCCCTTCGACCCGCAGGTCGTGCCCCCAGATCCGCTCGACCAACTCGGCGTCGTGCTGGCCCTCCACCCAGATCCGGCTGCCCCGCGCGGTGCGGGCCCGCAGGCCCTCGACGCGCACCGAACCGGAGGCCGAGTGCGCGGGCTTGGCGGCCCGGGCGCTGCCGCGCACGGGCACGAGGGTCGCCGGTGCGCCCTCGAACAGGAAGGCGGCCGGTCGCATCGGAAACAACCGCTGCTTGCCGTGCCGGTCCTCCAGCACGACGGTGTCCTTGTCCACCCGCACCACCGCGCCGCAGAACCCGCTGGCCGGGTCTTCGACCACCAGGCCGGGCTCGGCGGGCACCTCGGGCACCTTCCGCCGACGCGGGCCCGCGAGGATGTCCTTGCCGTAGTTGACCGAACGCACGAGGCGCCACATTAATCCGATCGTGGCCAACGTGGGGCGCGGCGCGCCGCCACCGCGTAGATCACAGTCGCAAGACCCCCGACGGCACGGCGGAGTCCCATTCCGTACCCTCTCTCGACGTGCCTTGCCCAAGCGCCACGATGGTTGTCTGGACGTCCGCCTGGCTGCACGGTGCAGCCGCCTCGGACGACGTGCTCGATGCCCTGCAGAACTGGGCCGAGTCGCAGGAAGTGTGTGCCGCCGACGCGGAACTTGCCGCCCGGCTGGACCTACCCGGACCACAGGAAACCCCGGCCGGTCCCGCGCTGTTGCTGGCCTCGCTGCGCAAAGCCGGGGCGGCCGATGGTGCGCTGGTGCTGCCGGTCCCCGGCGACGCCCGCGGTCTCGGCGGGACGAATCCCTTCGCGAAGGCGGCGATGCGCGTCGGCGAAGCCGTCGTGCTGCCGGAAACCGGCCTCGGACTAGTACCGCAGCCCATCGCCGAAGGGATCCTGCGGTGGACCGTGTTCGGCCTCGGGGATCTGCCGCCGCTCGAACACCTGCCGATCGGGGAGGCCGAACACGGCATGGCCTCGGCGATGCGGGAAGCCGCCAGCGCGTTGATCGATCTCGGTGTCGCCAAGCACCGGCCCGGGGTACGGGAGGAGATCGCCGAAACGGTCTCGTCGCGCCCGACGCCGCCGTGGCCGGAGGGCGTACCACAGCGCACCTTGCGAATCCTGCAGCGGGCCACCGAGGTCGAGGCGATCCTGTGGGTGGCCACCGACGACTCGCCCGGCGGCGCCATGTCCGCCTCGGCGATCCGCGGCCGCACCGAGGCCCTGCGCCCGCTGTTCGACGCGGTCCGCGCCGCGCGCCGGGCGTCGGTCGCCGAGATGGTCCGCGTCCTGGCCGACCGCGCCAGCAAACCCTGAAACCACCCGAGCCGGGTGAGGGTGGCGGGCATCAGCACGATGCACGCCACCCTCCCGGCAATGACCACTTACTTCGAACTGGAACAGCAGCCGACGGCGCAGGGCGCTCCGTTGGTGGCGCAGCCCGCGGCGGGTAGGACCGAGAGCTTGCGCGGCTCCAAGTCGTCGGTGTGCTCGGCGATCAGCTCGGCGATGAGCTTCGCGAAGCGCGGGTCCGGACCCGCCGTGGCCGCCCGGGCGAATCCCATGCCCAGCTCGGCGGCCTTGTCCTTGGCCTCGTTGTCCAGATCCCAGATCACCTCGAGGTGATCGGAGACGAAACCGATCGGGCTGACCACGACCGACTCGACGCCCTTGGCGTGCAGGTCGTCGAGGTGGTCGCAGATGTCCGGCTCCAGCCACGGCACCTGCGGCGGCCCCGATCGCGATTGCCACACCACGTCGTAGCCGTCCACCCCGACCGCCTCGGCGACCAACCTGGACGCCTCGGCGACCTGCCGGGAATACCACTGCGGGCGGCCGTCCGGCCCGTCCTGCGCATCGGCCTTCAGCGGGATCGAATGCGCGGTGAACACCAGCCGCGCTTGGTCGCGCCGCGCCGGGTCCAGCTCAGCAAACGCACGGCGCACCGCGTCGGCGTTGGCCTCGACGAACAGCGGGTGGTCGAAGAACTGCCGCAGTTTCACCAGATCCGGGGCCCGGTCGCCGATGGCGGCCCGCGCCCGCGCGATGTCCTCGTGGTACTGCTTGCAACCCGAGTAGCCGCCCCAGGCGGAGGTGGCGAACACCAGCGCCCGTCGCACCCCATCGTCGGCCATCTTCGCGACGGTGTCCTCGACCATCGGGTGCCAGTTTCGGTTGCCGAAGTAGATCGGCATTTCCCGGCCCTGCTCGGCCAGCTCGGCCGCGAGGGCGGCCAGCAGGTCCTTGTTGAGCCGGTTGATCGGCGACACCCCGCCGAAATGGTGGTAATGCTCGGCGACCTCGTCGAGACGTTCCGGCGGCACTCCCCTGCCTCTGGTCACGTTCTCCAAGAACGGCCGGACTTCATCCGGGCCCTCTGGCCCCCCGAACGACAGGAAAAGCAACGCATCAAAGCTCACCGAACCATGATGACGCTGCGCAACGGGACGCCCGCAGCCGGGGCAGCGGCTGCGGGCCACCCGCATGCTCAGACGCCGAGGGCGTGCACGCCGCCGTCGACCATGATCATCGAACCGGTGGTCTTGGGCAGCCAGTCCGACAACACCGCGCACACCGACTTGGCCACCGGAGTCGGGTCGTTGACGTCCCAGCCCAGCGGGGCCCGGTCGCCCCAACCTGCCTCCAGGTCACTGAAGCCCGGGATCGACTTGGCCGCCATCGTGCGCACCGGCCCCGCCGCCACCAGGTTGACCCGGACGCCCTTCGGGCCCAGCTCCCGGGCCAGGTAGCGGGAGGTCGACTCCAGCGCGGCCTTGGCCACGCCCATCCAGTCGTAAGCGGGCCAGGCGACGCGGGCATCGAAGTCCATGCCCACGATCGAAGCGCTCTCGCCCAGCAGCGGCAGCACCGCGGTACTCAGCGACTTGAACGAGTAGGCCGAAACCTCCAACGCCGTCGAGATGTCCTCCCACGGCGCGGCCAGGAAGTCCGCGCCCAGGCAGGAAGCCGGGGCGAAGGCGATGGAGTGCAGCACACCGTCGAGCCCGCCGACGTGTTCGCGCACCCGGTCGGCGAGGCTGTCGAGGTGCTCGCTGTTGGTCACGTCCAGCTCCAGCACCGGGGCGGGCTTGGGCAGCCGGCCCGCGATGCGCTCCACCAGGCTCATCCGGCCGAACCCGGTGAGCACCACCTCGGCCCCCTGCTCCTGCGCGACCTTGGCCGCATGGAACGCGATCGACGCATCGGTGATCACGCCGGTGACCAGAATCCGCTTGCCTTCGAGCAATCCGCTCACGTATTTCCTCCGCTGTGCTTCTTTGAGGCGCCTAGGCACCTGCGACTACCGCCACGCCCTCGCCATTGCCGAGCGCGCCAAGACGAATCGTCCACTGCGTCCGTCCCATTCGGACGATGTCAGTGGCCCATCCCGAGGCCACCGTCGACCGGGATCACCGCGCCGGTGATGTAGGCCGCGGCGTCGGAGGCCAGCCACTCGACGGTGGCCGCGACCTCGTCCACGGCGGCGAACCGGGCCAGCGGGATCTGGCCGAGGATCTCCTGCTGGCGCTCCTCGGAAAGCGCGTCGGTCATGTCCGTGGTGACGAAGCCGGGAGCCACCACGTTGGCCGTGATGCTGCGCGAGCCGAGTTCACGGGCGATCGACCGGGCCAAGCCGATCAGGCCGGCCTTGCTCGCCGCGTAGTTGGCCTGCCCGGCCCCACCGGAGAGCCCGACGACCGACGAGATGAAGATCATCCGGCCCCGGCGGTTGCGCAACATGCTGCTGGCCGCCCGCTTGGCCACCCGGTAGGAACCGGCCAGGTTCGCGTCGATGACCCGGCTGAACTGGTCCTCGCTCATCCTCAGCAGTAGCGTGTCGTCGGTGATGCCCGCGTTGGCCACCAGCACCTCGACCCGGCCGTGCGCGGCTTCGACCTCGTCGAAGGCGGCGGCCACCTGTTCCGGGTCGGTGACGTCGCACCGCACCCCGAACAGGCCCTCCGGAGCGCCCGATCCGCGGTGCGTGACCGCGACCTTGTCCCCGGCAGCCTGGAAAGCCTTCGCGATGGCCAATCCGATGCCGCGGTTACCGCCGGTCACCAGTACGGACCGTGCCACTGTGGATCTCCCCTCGAACAATGCCGCAAGATTCGTTTCAGCCGCGACATTATCCGCTCGCGCTCCCCGGCCGCTCATCGCCTCCATACATAAATGCCCCCACCGTGTCGTGGTTCCCCTACAGCGACGTGGACCGGCACACTGCGCTAAAGATCATCGACCCGGGAGGCGCTTGCATGCCCGTCTCGTCCGACGAACTCGCCGCTGAACTGCGCGGCGCGCTGTCCGGCCCGGCTCGTTTCGACCCCGGTACTCGCGCGCTGTACTCCACCGATGCGTCGAACTACCGCCAGGTTCCGGTCGGCGTGGTGTACCCCCGCACCGAGGACGATGTGGCTGCGGCGGTCGCGATCGCACGGCGGCACGGGGTGCCGATCACCGGCCGTGGCGCGGGCACCAGCATCGCCGGCAACGCCGTCGGGCCCGGCCTGGTGCTGGAATTCGCCCGCTATCTCAACCGGATCGTGGACATCGACCCGGACCGCCGGCTGGCCCGGGTGCAGCCCGGCGTCGTGCTGGACTCGCTGCGCGCCGCGGTCGCCGACCACGGCCTGACCTTCGGGCCGGATCCGTCCACGCACAGCCGCTGCACGCTCGGCGGCATGATCGGCAACAATGCCTGCGGCACGCACTCGGTGGCCTGGGGCAAGACCGTCGACAACGTGCATTCGCTGGACGTGCTGCTCTCCGACGGCACGCGCCTGGAGGTGGGCGCGACATCGCCGACCGAGCTCGACCGGTTGTGCGCGCGCGGCGACCGGACCGGGCGGCTCTACCAGGAGCTCCGAACGCTGCGCGATGACGTCGGCGACCTGGTCCGCCGCTCGTTCCCGGACCTGACCCGCCGGGTATCCGGCTACAACCTGGACCAACTGCTGCCGGAGAACGGGTTCCACCTGGCCAGGGCATTGGTGGGCACCGAGGGGAGCTGCGCCGCGGTCCTCGGCGCGACCGTCGAACTGGTGCCCTCGCCGCCGGTGAGGTCGATGACGGTCCTCGGGTTCTCCGATACCTATGCCGCCGCCGACGAGGTGCCCCGACTGCGCGGGTTGGGCGCGCTGGCCATCGAGGGGCTCAGCGCCGAGCTGGTGGACGTCGTGCGCCGCCGCAACCCCGCGTCACCCGCGTTGCCCCTGCTGCCGGGGGGCCGGAGCTGGCTGCTGGTGGAATGCGGTGGCACCGACCAGGCGGAGGCCGAAGCCGCGGCGCAGCGCATCGCGGCGGCCATGGGTGAGCGCGCGGAGCACGTGATCCACACCGCCCCGGCGCGGATGGCGGCGCTGTGGAAGATCCGCGAGGAAGGCTCCGGGTACTCAACGCGAATGGCCGGTTCCGAGCGGTGGTCCGGTTGGGAAGATGCCGCCGTGCCACCCGAGCGACTGGGCGCCTACCTCCGGGAATTCGACGCCCTGCTGGCCAGGTTCGGGCGGCGCGGGGTGACCTACGGCCACTACGGGGACGGCTGCATCCACGTCCGCATCGACTTCGACCTGCTGTCCGCGCCAGGCGCGACCGACTACCGGGCCTTCCTGGAGGCTGCCGCGGACCTCGTGGTCGCGCACGGCGGTTCGGTCTCCGGCGAGCACGGCGACGGTCAGGCGCGGTCGGCGCTGCTGACCCGGATGTACCCGCCCGAGGTGATCAAGGCCTTCGAACGGTTCAAAGCCGCCTTCGACCCCGACGACCTGTTCAACCCCGGTCAGATCGTGCGCCCGCGGCCGGTCGACACGGACCTTCGGCTCCTGGTGGCACCGCCCCGGCTGCCGAGCCGGACCACGCTGGCGCTGCACGCCGACGACGGCGATCTCGCCGCCGCGACCCGCCGCTGCGTCGGGATGGGCAAGTGCCTGAACACCACGGGCGGGGTGATGTGCCCGAGCTACCGGGCGACGAAGGAGGAGAAACACTCCACCCGGGGTAGGGCGCACCTGCTGTTCGAGATGCTGGCCGGTCGCCTCGTCCGCCGCGGCTGGCGCTCACCGGAGGTCCGCGACGCGCTCGACCTGTGCCTGTCGTGCAAGGGCTGCAAGTCCGACTGCCCGGTCGATGTCGACATGGCGACCTACAAGGCCGAATTCCTGCACCACCACTACCGGCGCCGCATCCGCCCGGCCGCGCACTACTCGATGGGTTTCCTGCCGTTGTGGCTGGCAGTGGGCAAACACGCCCCCAGGCTGGCCAACCGAGTGCTCTCCGGACCGCTGGCTCCCGCGCTCAAACGCCTCGGCGGCATCGACACGCGACGGGACGTGCCGAAACTGGCCGCGCAGACACTACAGGCGTGGTGGTCTGATCGGCGGCCGACCACCGGCACCGCCGCTGGCGCACGCGTGGTGCTGTTCCCGGACACCTTCACCAACCACTTCGATACGCACATCGGCCGGGATGCGGTGGCGGCGCTGGAAGCGCTCGGCCACGCCGTGCGAATACCGCGCGAACCGGTCTGCTGTGGACTGACATGGCATTCGACCGGACAGCTCGGCATCGCGCGCACGATGGCCCGCCGCACCGCTCGGCTGCTGCGCCCCCAACTGGACCAAGGCATGCCCGTGGTCGGTCTAGAGCCGAGTTGCACCGCATTCCTGCGCAACGACGCCCTGGAACTCGCACCGCACGACCCCGACGTGCAGGCACTGGCGGCAGCGACCAAGACCTTCGCCGAATGGATCGAACCGACCCGAACTCAGTGGCAGCGCATTGAAACCGGCCCGCAGGCGCTGGTTCAGGTCCACTGCCATCAATACGCCGAACTGGGATTCGCCGCCGATCAGGCCACATTGGACGCCACCGGGACCCGGGCGCGGGTGCTGGATTCGGGCTGTTGCGGCCTGGCAGGCAACTTCGGCTTCGAACGAGGGCACTACGACGTCTCGATCGCCTGCGCCGAACAGGCCCTGCTCCCGGCCGTCCGCGGGGCCGCCCCGGACACCGAGATCGTCGCCGACGGCTTCAGCTGCCGAACCCAACTCCGACAGACCACCGACGCCGAACCCGTCCACCTCGCCACCCTCGTCGCCCGCGCCCTTGACCTCAGCGGTTCGTAAGGCAAAGTGGCGGATGCGACAGTGCGCCGAGGAATGCCGGGCCGGTGCCCCGCGTTGCCCGGTTACGCAGGCAGCGAGGAGGGAGACAAGATGGCAACGGTCGAGCTGACCACGGACAACTTCGACGAGGTCGTCGCAGGCAACGACTTCGTCATCATCGACTTCTGGGCCGACTGGTGCGGCCCATGCAAGATGTTCGCGCCGGTCTTCGAGCGCAGCGCCGAGACCCATGAGGACATCGTCTTCGCCAAGGTCGACACCGAGGCCCAGCCGAAACTGGCCAGTGCCTTCGAAATCCGCTCTATTCCGACGCTGGCGATCGTCCGGGACAACGTCCTGGTGTTCCAGCAGCCCGGCGCCCTACCGGAGAACGTCTTCGAAGACCTCATCCGCCAGGCCCGCGAGCTGGACATGGACGAGGTCCGCAACAACGCGGATTGAGTCAGAAGCCCGGTTCGACCGCTTCCCCGACTGCCGCATGCAGGACACCCGGTAGCGCGCTGATCTCCTCGACCAGTGCCGCTACCGGGACTTTCCCTTGCAACCGCAGCGCTACCACGGCGGTGCGCTGCTGTTGGTCGTCGGTGTCCTCGCGCTCGACCTGCAGGTCCATCACGGTCCAACCACGACTGGTGCACAGCGTCAGCACACTGCGCAGCACGCCATATCCGTCGAGGTAGCCGATGCGCATCACCTGCGGTTCCCGCAACGACTTGCGCATCATCCGCAACAACCGCGGATATCCCATCACCACGAGGTAGTGCACCGCCGTCGTCGCGGCGGCCAGCAACACCAGCCCGCTACCGCATGCCATGCCGACCGCGGCCACCATCCACACCGTGGCCGCCGTGGTCAGGCCGCGGACCGCGTCCCGCCGGACGAAGATCAATCCACCGCCGATGAAGCCGATACCCGAGACGACCTGCGCCGCCACCCGCGACGGGTCGAACGAAACCCGGTCGAAGGCCAGCAGATCACCGAAGCCGTACTTGGACACCAGCATGAACAGCGCCGCGCCGACGCCCACCAGGGCGTGGGTGCGGAGCCCGGCGCTCTTGGCCCGGATCTCCCGTTCCAGGCCGATCAGGCTGGAAAACAGCAGCGCGGTGCCCAACTCGACGAGCAGCGGAATTTCACCCAGCCCGGCTACCACCGCATCAGACACCCGTGGAACGTAACGCATCAACCGCACAGGGTCACGATCAGAGTGTCGACGACCTCATTTCGCGGGCGATTTCCATGGAACTCAACGCGCATTTCCATTGAAATCGCCCATTACGCCCTCAGGACGCCTGCTGCGGCCGTCGCGCCAGGTAGGCCACGGCAGGCGGCAGGTTGCGCCAGACCGTCCTGCTGATCACCGTTTCCTCGAACTCCGCGCGCAAGTCCGCGAGCTGGCGTCGGGCCGGCGGGGCCCACCGCGTCCAGGTGTAGGCGAATTGGGTGAACGCGCCCTCCGGCGCCAGCGACTCGGCGATCAGCCGGATCAGCGGCACCCCGTCCACCGGCGCGTGCGCCACCCACGGCAGTCCGCTGACCACGACATCGGCTCGCAAGCCGCGCTGCCGCAATAGCTCCGGCAGCTCCCGGGCATCCGCGCACAGCGACTCCACCGCGGGAAACCGCTCCCCCAACCGCGCCGCCCACCGCGAGTTGAGTTCCAGCGTCAGGTGCCGACCGCGGCCGCCGAGCCGACGCTGGATCACCTCGGTGAACGCACCGGTACCGGGCCCCAGCTCGACCACGACCGGATCACCGCGATGCGCGATGGGCGCCACCATCTGCTCGGCCAGTGACCGCGAGCTGGGCCCGACCGCGGCGGTCGTGGTCGGCGATTTGACGAACTCCCACAGAAAACCCGCGGCTGTGCCCACCGGCGCTCCCGTCGCTACGGCAGTCGGCGGCCGGCGAACAGCGAAATTCCGGCCGCGATGATCGCGGCGAGCGTACCCAGCACCAGCCACGGTTTGCTGGCATCTGTGTGCTTGGTCTCGTAGCCGATCTGTTCACCGAGCGTCGCGTACACCTCGCGCAATTGCTCGGCGCTGGCCGCCTTGTGGAACTCCCCGCCGGAGAGCCGGGCGATCTCCTGCATCGCCTCGTCGTCGACCTCCACCCACTCCTGCTCGCCCTCGATCTCGATGCTGCCGTGCTTGGTGCCGAAGGAAATCGTGGAGATCGGGATGCCGGCCCGCTTGGCTTCCTTGGCCTTGGTATAGGCGCCGCGCGGGGCGTCCATCTCGCGCGGGATCGTCTGCCCGCCGTCGGCCATCAGCACGATCCGCGCCGGCGGAGCCCCGGCCGGGCCGCCGACCATCTTGCCGAACGAGTCGATCGCCTGCATCGAGGCGTTGATCCCGTCACCGGTGGCCGTCGCCTCCGCCAGCTTCAGGCTGTCGATGGCCTGCTTGACGCCGGCCCGGTCGGTCGTCGGCATGACCAGCACCGTCGCGGTGCCCGCGAAAGACACCAACCCCAGGTTGATCCCCGGCGTCAGCTTGTCCGCGAACTCCTTCGCCGCGACCTTCGCAGCCTCCAGCCGGCTTGGCTCGACGTCGGTGGCCTTCATCGACAGCGACACGTCGATCGTGAGCATCACGGTGGCCCGGTTGCGCGGGATCCGCTGCTCGGCGGTCGGTCCGGTCAGCGCCACGGTCAGCAGGATCAGCGCCACACCGAGCAGCGCCGGCGGCACGTGCTTCCACCAGCCCTGCCGCCGGGAAGCGACCCGGTCGAGCACCTCCAGGTTGCTGAACCGCAACGTGTCCCGGCGTCGGCGCCCCAGCGCCCAGAGGTAGCCGACGATCAACGCGGCGACCACGAACAGCAGCAGGAACCACCACGGCGCGGTGAATCCCGACAAACTCAACATCAAGAAGCTCCTCCGGACCAACCCCGCTTGCGGGCCACCACGAACCGCACCACGTCGGCGATCCAGTCCGAATCCGTCCGCAGCACGAGGTGCGCGCACCCGGCGCGCCGCAGCACGGCCGCGACCTGGTCGCGGTGCGCCGCCGCGGCGGCGGCGAACTCCTTACGCAGCACCGGAGTCGTGTGCACCTCCCGCCGCTTGCCCGTTTCCGGATCCGACAGCAAGACCGTGCCGACATCGGGCAGTTCCAGGTCGCGCGGATCCAGCACCTCGATCGCCAGCAACGAATGGCGTGCCCCCAGGCCGCGCAGCGCACGCTGCCAATCCGCCGACCCAAGAAAGTCCGAAATCACCACCGCCAGGCCGCGCCGCCGCGGCGGTCGGCGCAGCGACTCCAGGAGCTTCGCGAGATCACCGCGCGTGCCTTCCTCGGCCCGCGGTGTTTCGGCCACCTTCGTCAGCAGAGCCCGCGCATACGCGGCACCACCCCGCGCCGGTAGCCGCCGCTGGCCGGTGCCGTTGTCCACCACCGCGCCGATCCGGTTGCCGCCGCCGCTGGTCAGGAACATCACCGCGGCGAGCGCGGCGATGGCCAACTCCCGCTTGTCGCATGCCGCCGAACCGAAGTCCAAACTCGGCGACAGGTCCATCGCGACCCAGGTCTCCAGCTCCCGGTCGGCCACCGTCTGCCGGATGTGCGGCTCGGCGGTGCGCGCAGTGACCGCCCAGTCCATCCGCCGCACGTCGTCGCCGGGCTGGTAGATCCGCGCCTCGCCCGGCTCGGTTCCCGGACCGGGCACCAAGCCCTGATGATTGCCCTGCAAAAGGCCGTCGAGCCGACCGCGCACGCTCAGCTCCAACGCCCGCAGGGCCACCTCCATCCGGCCGGTCTCCAGTGCCGGCGGTGCCCAGGGCGGGCGCTCGCCGCTTCCCGAGTGGGATGCTGCCGACACCGCTGCGTCGCTCCTCACTGGTGCGGGGTGGGACCGGGGTGCGGCTGCCCGTAACCGCCCGGCCCGACCGGCGCGGGCGGACCGGCCTGCGGCCGCGCCGACACCTGCGGCAGTGGCACGGTCTGCAGCACCCGGCTGACGATGTGCTCGACCGGGATTCCATCGGCCAGCGCGTCATAGGACAGCACCAGACGATGCCGCAACACGTCAGGCACGACATCAACCACGTCCTGCGGCAGCACGTAGTCGCGGCCGCGCACCAGCGCCAACGCCCGCGCGGCGGCGACGATGCCCAGGCTCGCCCGCGGCGAGGCGCCGTAGGACACCCAACCGGCGATGTCGGAAAGGCCGTGGTCATTGGGTATCCGGGTGGCCACCACCAGCCGCACGACGTAGTCGACCAGCGCATGGTGCACGAACACGCTGGCGGCCACCTTCTGCAGGCGGATCAGTTCGTCGGGATTGAGCACCGGGCCGGGCTCCGGCGCGGTCACGCCCATCCGGTAGATGATCTCCCGCTCCTCCTCCGCCGAGGGGTACTCGACGGGCAGCTTGAACAGGAACCGGTCGCGCTGCGCCTCCGGCAGCGGGTAGACGCCCTCGTTCTCGATCGGGTTCTGGGTGGCCAGCACCAAGAACGGGGCGGGCATCGGGAAGCTCTGGCCGCCGATGGAGACGTGCCGCTCGGCCATCACCTCCAGCAGCGCCGACTGGACCTTCGCGGGGGCGCGGTTGATCTCGTCGGCGAGCACGAAGTTGGCCAGCACCGGGCCCAGTTCGACATCGAAGCGTTCGCTGCCCTGCCGGTAGATCCGGGTGCCGAGGATGTCGGCGGGCACCAGGTCCGGGGTGAACTGCAAACGGGAGAACGAGCCGCCGACCACCTGCGCGAAGGTCTCGACGGCCAGCGTCTTGGCGACCCCGGGCACGCCTTCCAGCAGGATGTGTCCCTTGGCCAGTAGCCCGGTCAGCATCCGTTCGACGAGCCGGTCCTGGCCGACGATCACCCGCTTGACTTCGAAGACGGTGCGTTCCAGCAACTGCGCGTCCCGCGCCGGGGTGCTCACCTGTTCCGCCGGGCGCGCCGCCGCGGCTCCGGGGCCCCCGCTCTCACCGTTGCCGGCCTCGGTCACTTCTCCCAGCCTCCTGTTGTCGATCCGGCCGTTTCCGGCCGATCAAGATCCTGACACGCGCCTGTCGCACGCTCGCGCGGGGGCGATGCCCCACGCACACCCAACCGCACCACCGGTATGACCCCTGTAAAGCCCCACCGACGGGCATTCGTTTCACTCATCACTGAAGCCACAGATGCAACGAAACCGGCTGAGATCAGGTACGCCCTGCACACTGACTTAGGGACTGGCCGAGCTGCCGCGTCGGCTACCTCTCGCCCCTCACGCCTTCGGGAGGTGCGGGTTCCGAGCTCGGCGAAGGTCATCCGGGGTGTCCACATCGGACACCTCTGCGTCGGTGGCGGGGACCGGCAGCGGGTCGAGCGGCGCGAAGCAGGAGCGGATCGAGCGGTTCCGAACCGCCGCGGGCATCGCCTTGTGGAGCGCGGGGATCCGCCACATCCCCACCAGCCACTGCCGTTCGCCGTCGGCATCTACCAGCACCGCACCCGGAACCTCGGGCTCGGCGCGCAACGCCTCCAGCAGACGCGAGATCGTCGCCGGCGTCAGGTGCGGATGGTCTCCGGCCAGCACCGCGACCAGCGATATCGACGCAGGCACTTTCAGCAGCCCGGCGTGCACACCGGCCAGCGGCCCCCCGCCCGGCGGGTCCTCGGAGGTCCACTCGACCGCCCGGGCCGTCGCGCGTGGTGGCCCGACCGCGATCACCGGTTCCGCGTCCGCCGCGGCATCGAGAGTGCGGTCCAACAGGGAGCGGCCGCCGATCGGTAGCAAGATCTTGTCCACGCCGCCGAGCCGCCGCGCCCGGCCACCGGCGAGCACTACTGCCGCGAAATCCGCTGCCACGCTCAGCAATGCTTCCAGCCGACCGGGCCGCGCCGCCAGCCGGTCCTCGTCCGGCGGGTCAGGACGTCAGAGCATCCGCACCGCGTACGGCGCGATGCCGCCGTAGCGGACCGCCGCGACGCGGACCCTCGAACCCGAGTACGGGGCTTCGATCATCTTGCCGTTGCCGAGGTAGAGCGCCACGTGGTGGACGCGGCCGCTGTCCTGCCAGAACAGCATGTCGCCACGCCGCATTTGCGACAGGGGCACCTGGCGGCCGGACTGGTACTGATAACCGCTGTAGTGGTCGAGTTCGATCCCGGCGCCGGCGAAGGCGTAGATCATCAGGCCCGAGCAGTCGAATCCGACCTTGGCGAAGTCGCCGTTGGCATCGGCCACTCCCCCATCCCGGATGCCCCGCGAGGGGCCACTCGAGGTGCCGCCGCCCCAGGCGTACTGCACGCCGAGCTGGGACAGCGCCCGCCCGATCACCATCTCCACCGCCCGGCCGCCCGGCAGCGCGTCCGCGACTTCGCCGCTCGCCGGGGGCTTCGCGGCGGTCTCCTCCTCCCGTCGCCTCGCCTCCTGCCAGCTCTCGTACCGATCGCGCTGCGCTTCCAAGCCCGCCACGTGCGAACGCGCCTCGGCGAGCTGCGCCTCGACACCGGCCTTGTCGGCTTCCAGCCGACGCGCCTGCTCCGCCTGCGTCGACTGCGCCGTGATGGCGTCCTGCTCCGCGGCCTCCGCAACGCGGCGCGCCTGGTCTGCCTCGATGCGCTTCGCTTCGGCCTCCCGCAGCGCCGCTTGGGTCAGCGAGTCCTTGTTGACCTTCTCGACCCGCGCCCGTTGGAGGTCATCCAGGACGTTGAGCTGGGATTCGCTGATCGCGTTCAGGAACACCGCCCGGTTCAGCACGTCCTGCGGATCCTTCGAGCCGACGAAGGCGGTGATCGAACCGAGCCGGCTGCCCTGCCGGTAGCTGCTCGCCGCGAACTTGTCGAGCCGTGTGCGCTGCTGTTCGATCTCCCGCGCGGCGGCGTCGGCCTCGGCACCGGCTACCTCGGCGGCCCGGCGGGCATCGGCGTAGGCGCGCTCCGCGTGCCCAAGGTCGACCCGCGCCTTGTTCGCGTCCTCCATCTTGACCTCGACCTGGGACTGCAGGCCGACCAGCTGCGACTCGGCCTCGGCCAGCCGGTTGGCCAGCTCCCCGACCCGGCCGGCCGCGTTCTGCGCGGACGCGCGCCCGGCGTCCATTTCGGCGTCGCTGGGATTGGGCGGCGGAGGTGGCACCGCCATACCGGTGCCGGACGCTGCCAGGCCGACCGCCGCGAGCAGCGTGATCGTGGCAATGCCGCGCGCGTGGAGCGCGCTACGAAATCTCGACACGACCGCCACCTCCAGCAGATGCGCCCGATCAGAGGTCAATCGATGGGCTGAATGGAGTCACACGACGGCCTCAAACTCTGCCACTCCTGCCCCGATTGCACCACCCGACTCGATCCGAAACACGCCTAACATCAGTCACTCGTGTGACAGGATGGAAGTTCGGCCAGAGGCGGCCGGATCAGCTCCAGGTGCTGGGGTCGCCCCAGGTGCGCAGCGGTCGCGGTGATTCGATCACCGGGGCGGCGACCAGGTCCGGCAGCACCTCAGCCAGCGGCTCGCGCAGCACGGCGGCCGCCGCTTCGTCATAAGGCGTCGGCTCGGCGTTGCAGATGATCAGCCGCGCGCCCGCCTTGACGCCCAGCTCCGCGAGGCCCGCGGCCGGGTGCACCGTCAGCGAGGTGCCGGCCGCGACGAACAGATCGCAGTTCAGCGCCGCGCGCTGGGCACCGCGGAGCACGTCGGCGTCCAGGGACTGTCCGAAAGAGACGGTGGCCGACTTCAGGATGCCGCCGCAGGACCGGCAGGGCGGGTCCGGCTCACCGGCGGCGACCCGCTCCAGCGCGGCGCTCATCGGGCCGGTCGCGCCGCAGTCCAGACACACCGTGTGGAAGATCGTCCCGTGCAGCTCCAGCACCCGGTCCCGGTCCAGGCCCGCGCGCTGGTGCAACTCGTCGATGTTCTGGGTCAACAGCGCGCCCAGCCGGCCGGAGCGGTCGAGGTCGACGAAAGCGCGGTGAGCGGCGTTGGGTTCGGCGCGCCAGGCCGGGTGCTCGGCGCGGCTGCGCCAGGCCTGCTCGCGGACCCGCGGATCGGAGACGTAGCTGTCGATGTCGCTGAGCCGCTGGGCGGCCGGGTTCTTGGTCCACACCCCGTTCGGGCCCCGGAAGTCCGGGATGCCGGAGGCCGTCGACACTCCCGCACCGGTGAGGGCGGTGATCCGGCGCGCACCGCCGAACAGTTCGCGGGCCCGTCGCCAGTCCTCGCCGTCCACGCCTCGCCGCATCACGGCTCCACCGTGCCACGAAACGCCCGGCGGGAGTGTTGTCGAGCACCGTTCCGCTGCTCACACCGCCTGGACCTGGACATGTGAAGGCTGCTTTGCATCGCGGTAACGCTCCGCGAGCCCGCGTGAAACACCCGGTTCCTACCTTCGGACTAACCGACGAGAGGAGCCGAGTTGACCACGAGAGCCTTGGCCGGCAGAGGCCGCTGGATCGAGGGCTGGGACCCCGAGAACGAGGAGTTCTGGGAGTCCAGCGGCAAGCACGTGGCGCGGCGCAACCTGATCTTCTCGATCCTGTCTGAGCACATCGGCTTCTCCATCTGGAGCATCTGGTCGGTGCTGGTGCTGTTCATGTCCCCGAGCATCGGCCTGCCGTTTACCCCGTCCGAGAAGTTCCTGCTGGTCATCACCCCGAACCTGGTCGGCGCCGTGCTGCGGCTGCCCTATGCCGCCGCGGTGACCCGCTTCGGCGGCCGCAACTGGACGATCTTCAGCTCGGTGATCCTGCTGGTGCCGACCGGCCTGGCCTTCTTCTTCGTCCAGCAACCGGGCACGCCGCTGTGGGTGTTCATGCTGATCGGCGCCGCGACCGGCGTCGGCGGCGGCAACTTCGCCTCGTCGATGACGAACATCACGACCTTCTTCCCGCAGCGCCACCAGGGGTGGGCGCTGGGGCTCAACGCCGGCGGCGGCAACATCGGCGTGGCGACGATCCAGGTCGTCGGCCTGCTGGTGATCGCCCTGGCCGGTAACACCCACCCGTCTTACGTGGCGGCGATCTACCTGCCGCTGATCGTGGTGGCGACCCTGTGCGCGGCGCTGTTCATGGACAACGTGGACGCGGTGCGGGCCCGGCCCGGCGTGCTGCGCGAGGCCGCCGCGAACAAGCACACCTGGTGGATCTCCTTCCTCTACATCGGAACGTTCGGCTCGTTCATCGGCTATAGCTTCGCTTTCGGCCTGGTACTGCAGACCGAGTTCCACTTCACCCCGCTGCAGGCCGCCAGTTGGACCTTCCTCGGCCCGCTGATGGGCTCGATCTCCCGGCCGTTCGGCGGTTGGCTGTCCGACCGTCTGGGCGGCGCCCGAGTCAGCCTCTGGACCTTCGTCGGCATGACGGCGGGCACCGGGGCGCTGCTGTTCGCGGCATCGCGGGGTTCCTTCGGGCTCTACGTCGCGGCGTTCATGGTGCTGTTCGTGCTGACCGGCATCTGCAACGGCTCGGTCTACAAGATGATCCCGGCGATCTTCGCCAAGGAGGCCGAGGACGATGTGACCGACGGCGGCGAGGCGGTCGCGGCGTTCGCCCGGGCCCGCCGGATGTCCGGCGCGGTGATCGGCATCGCCGGTGCGATCGGCGCCCTCGGCGGCGTCGGCATCAACCTCGCCTTCCGTTCCTCCTACGGCAGCGCGGCCGCGAACGGCGACGCGGCCCTGACCTCCTTCCTCGTCTACTACGTGCTCTGCGTGCTCGTCACGTGGGCGGTCTACCTGCGCGGCGCGTTCAAGAATTCCGTCGCGCCGCGGCCGGACCCGGCCCAGGCGCCGTCGAAGGCGGAGGCCGGTCGTGCCTGACGTGCGGACGGTGGCCACGCACTGCCCCTACTGCGCCTTGCAGTGCGGCACCCAGCTGACGCGCGAGCGGCGTGGGGTGTCGGTGCGGCCAACGGATTTCCCGGTCAACCGGGGCGGGTTGTGCCAGAAGGGCTGGACCGCTCCGGCCCTGCTGGACATCCCGGACCGGCTGCGCAACCCGTTGGTGCGCCGCGATGGCGGGCTCACCCCGGTCGACTGGGACACCGCACTGGACACCATCGCCACCCGCATCGACCGGATCCGGCGCGACCACGGCCCGGATGCGGTCGGGGTGTTCGGCGGCGGTGGATTGACCAACGAAAAGGCTTACCTGCTCGGTAAGTTCGCCCGGTTGGCGCTGGGCACCAGCCAGATCGACTACAACGGCCGCTTCTGCATGTCCTCGGCGGCCGCCGCCGGCAACGCCGCCTTCGGGGTCGACCGGGGGCTGCCGTTCCCGGTCACCGACCTCGGTGGCGCCGATGTCGTGCTGCTGGCCGGGGCGAATCCGGCCGAGACGATGCCGCCGCTGATGCAGCACCTGCGTACGGCACAGCTGGTGGTCATCGACCCGCGGCGCACCGCGACCGCCGAGCGCGCCGCACTGCACCTACAGCCCTCGCCCGGCACAGACTTGGCGCTGGTGCTCGGGCTGTTGCACATCGCGGTGGTCGACGGCTGGGCCGACACCGACTACATCCGGACCCGCACCACGGGTTTCGACGCGGCCTGGCAGCGGGCGATGACCTGGTGGCCGGAGCGCGTCGAGCGCGTCACCGGGGTTCCGGTGACCGCCCAGCGGCAGGCGGTTCGGATGCTTGCCGAGGCCAGTAGTGCTTATGTGCTCACCGGTCGCGGTGCCGAGCAGCACAGCAAGGGCGTCGACACCGTGTCCGGATTCATCAACCTCGCCCTGGCGCTCGGCCTGCCGGGCCGCGCCGGACGCGGCTACGGATGCCTGACGGGGCAAGGCAACGGGCAGGGCGGGCGCGAGCACGGCCAGAAAGCCGACCAACTGCCCGGTTACCGGATGATCACCGATCCGGCCGCGCGGGCGCACGTGGCCGAGACCTGGGGCGTGCTGCCCGACGTGCTGCCGGGTCCGGGCCGCAGCGCCTACGAACTGCTCGACGCGCTGGGTACCACCGAGGGCCCCCGGGCCCTGCTGGTCTTCGGTTCCAATCCGGTGGTTTCGGCGCCCAACGCCGGCCACATCGTGGACCGGTTGTCCTCTTTGGACCTTCTGGTGGTCGCCGACTTCGTGCCGTCGGAGACCGCGCAGCTGGCCGACGTGGTGCTGCCGGTGACGCAGTGGGCCGAGGAAGAGGGCACCATGACCAACCTCGAAGGCCGCATCCTGCGGCGCCGCCGGTTGCAGGTACCGCCCGGCCACGCCCGCAGCGACCTGGAGGTCCTGCACGGGCTGGCGGTCCGGCTCGGGGAGCCCGGCCACCGCTACCCCACCTCGCCGCGGGAGGTTTTCGAGGAGCTGTGCCGCGCCTCCGCCGGCGGCAAGGCCGATTACGCCGGTATCACCTACGAACGCCTCGACGCCGGTGAGGCACTGCACTGGCCTTGCCCGGACGCGGAGCACCCCGGCACACCGCGGTTGTTCCTGGACGGTTTCGCCCATCCCGACGGTTTCGCCCGATTTGTTCCCGTGGAGCACCGTGATTCCGCCGAGAGTCCACATGGGACGTTCCCGCTGACGGCTACCACCGGGCGCGTGCTCGCCCAGTACCAATCCGGGGCGCAGACCCGGCGGGTGGCCGAACTCAACGAGGCATCTCCCGAAGCGTTCGTCGAGATTCACCCGGACACCGCCTACCGTGCCGGGCTCGCCGACGGAATCATGGCCAAGGTTACGTCGCCGCGCGGCAGCGCGCTGGCACGGGTGCGGGTGGTCGCAACGATGCGCACCGACACCGTGTTCCTCCCGTTTCACTTTCCCGGCGGCGCGCGGGCCAACCTGCTTACCAGCGACGCGCTGGACCCGCGCAGCCGGATGCCGGAGTTCAAGGTCAGCGTCGTCCGCGTCGAACCAGTCCAGGAGGCGGTGGTGCTATGAGCCGAATTGTCATAGTCGGCAACGGTCCCGCCGCGCACCGACTCGTCGAGCGGCTTCGTGCCCAAGATCACACCGGCCCGATCACGGTGCTCGGCCGGGAGGAACATCCCGCATACAACCGGGTTCTGCTCGGCGCTGTGCTGGACCGGACGCTGACTCCCGCCACGGTCACCTTGCCCACTGTGGACGCCGAGGTGCGGCTGCGGGTCACTGCCACCGGCATCGACCGCGCCCGGCGCGTGGTGCGCACCGACACCGGCGACGAGCACCCGTACGACGTGCTCGTCCTGGCCACCGGCTCGCGGCCGCGGATGCCCGAAGTCACCGGACTGCACGGCGAACACCTCCAGGCGTTGCGCACGCTCGCCGACTGCGCGCGGATCGACTCCGTCGTGGGCCCGGTTGCCGTGCTGGGCGGTGGAATCCTCGGTGTCGAGGCGGCGCGGGCGCTGCTCACCCGCGGACACGAAGTGACGCTGGTGCACCCGAACCCGCACCTGATGGACCGGCAGCTCGACGACGCCGGCGGGCGATTGCTCGCCGAGCGGCTCGGCAAGCTCGGCGTCGAACTCCGCTTGGGGCGCAAAACGGTCGCCTACCGGCCGGGCCGGCTCTTCCTGGACAACAGCGACGTGGTCCCGGCGAACCTGGTCGTGGCATGTACCGGGGTTACCCCCGAGACCGGTCTGGCGGCGCGGGCCGGGTTGCCGGTGCAGCGCGGCATCGTCGTCGATGACCAACTTCGCACCAGCGATCCGCGCATCCACGCCATCGGCGATTGCGCCGAGCACGACGGCGACACGCCCGGCCTGATCGCCTCGGCCTGGGAGCAGGCCGACGCGCTGGCGGCGCTGCTCACCGGCGCCGACACGCGCTACTGCGGCACCCGAACCGTGACCCGGCTCAAGGCGCGCGGTATCGACCTCGTCTCGATCGGCTCGGTCGACGGCCTCAACAACGCCGAAGCCGAGGTCGTGACGCTCTCGGATCCCGCCCGTGGCCGCTACGCGAAGCTCGCGCTGCGCGAAGAGCGGATCACTGGTGCCGTGCTCGTCGGCTTCCCGGAGGCGATCGCGTCGGTCAGCCAGCTGCACGATCGCGACCTGCCAGTGCCCACCGACCGGCTCGCGCTGCTGCTGGGCACCCCGGCCGCGGTGCCCGGCACGCCGGTCGAACTGCCTGACGACGCGGTGATCTGCCGCTGCAACAACGTCACCAAGAAGTCCCTGACCACCGCATGGCAGGGCGGTGCCCGGTCGGTGCCCGAGCTGGCCAGGGCAACGCGGGCGACTACCGGCTGCGGAGGCTGCGTCGACGATGTCGGCCGCATCTGCGGCGCGCTGGCCAACCGCCTCGAACACCAGAAGGAGGGCGCGGCATGACCCGCACGCTCGTCGTCGTCGGCCACGGCATGGTCGGACACCGGCTCGTCGAAACGCTCCGGGAACGCGACGCCGCCAACACCTGGCGGATCACCGTTCTCGGCGAGGAGCCCCGCCCCGCCTACGACCGGGTCGCGCTCTCGTCGTACCTGGACGGCAAGAGCGCCGAGGACCTCAGCCTGACCAGCCACGAGCTGCTGGACGATCCGATGGTCGACCTGCGGTTGAACACCGCCGTGACCGGCATCGACCCGGCCGGCCACACGGTGTCCACATCGGACGGAGCGGAGCTGCGGTACGACGCGTTGGTGCTGGCCACCGGCTCGCGCCCGTTCGTGCCCCCGGTGCCCGGCCACGACCTCGACGGCTGCTTCGTCTACCGCACCATCGAGGACCTCGATGCGATCCGCGCCGCCTCGGTCGAGGGCAAGCCCGGTGTCGTCATCGGCGGCGGGCTGCTCGGTCTGGAGGCCGCCAACGCGCTGCGGCTGCTGGGCATGCGGGCGCACATCGTGGAGATGGCCCCGCGGCTGATGCCCTTGCAGGTCGACGAAGGCGGCGGCCAGGTGCTCAGCCGGCTGGTCGGCGACCTCGGCTTGGCGATCCACTGCGGCGCAGCCACGAAATCCGTTGACGGCGAAGATCGCGTCCGGAGCGTGACGCTGGCCGACGGCACCGTGATCGACACCGACATCGTGGTGTTCTCCGCCGGCGTCCGGCCCCGCGACGAACTCGCCGTACTCGCCGGGCTGGCGCGGGCCGAACGCGGCGGCATCCTGGTCGACGAGAGCTGCCGCACCAGCGACGAAAACATCTGGGCCATCGGCGAATGCGCCGCCGTGCAGGGCCGCTGCTACGGCCTGGTCGCGCCCGGCTACAGCATGGCCGAAGGCGTCGCCGAGCAACTGCTGGGCCTCGGCGAGGGGATCTTCCCCGGCGCGGACCTGTCCACCAAGCTCAAGCTGCTGGGTGTCGACGTCGCCAGCTTCGGCGACGCCCACGGCCAGACCGAAGGCGCTCTGGAGGTCGTCTACGCCAACAACGCCGCCGGAACCTACGCCAAGCTCGTCCTCAGCGACGACGCGCGGGTCCTGCTCGGGGGCGTGCTGGTCGGCGACGCTGGGGCCTACTCGGTGCTGCGCCCGCTGATCGGCCGCGAACTGCCCGCGCCGCCGGAGCAACTACTGCTGCCCGCCGGATCGGGCCTGGACACCGGCGCCCTGCCCGCCGACGCCACGGTGTGCTCCTGCAACAACGTGACCAAGCAGGACATCACCACTGCGATCGCCGAGCAGGGGCTCACCGATGTGCCCGGCGTCAAGCGCTGCACCAAGGCCGGCACCAGCTGTGGCTCGTGCGTCCCGATGTTGAAGAACCTGCTCGCCGAGTGCGGCGTAAGCACCTCCAAGGCGCTTTGCGAACACTTCCCGCAGTCCCGCTCGGAGCTGTTCGAGATCGTCCAGGCGACGGGGGTCGGCTCGTTCTCCGAGCTGATCGGCAAGCACGGCACCGGCCGCGGCTGCGACATCTGCAAGCCCGCGGTCGCCTCCATCCTGGCCAGCCTCGGCCACGGCCACATCCTGGACGGCGAGCAGGCCGGATTGCAGGACACCAACGACCGGTTCCTGGCCAACATGCAACGCAACGGCACCTATTCGGTGGTGCCGAGGGTTCCCGGCGGTGAGATCACCCCGGAGAAGCTGATCGTGCTCGGCGAGGTAGCCAAGGAGTTCGGGCTCTACACCAAGATCACCGGTGGGCAGCGCATCGACCTGTTCGGGGCGCGGGTGGAGCAGCTGCCGCTGATCTGGCGGCGGCTGGTCGACGCCGGGTTCGAATCCGGCCATGCCTACGGCAAGGCGCTGCGCACCGTGAAGTCCTGCGTCGGCAACGACTGGTGCCGCTACGGCGTGCAGGACTCGGTGAGCATGGCCATCCGGCTGGAGCTGCGGTACCGGGGCCTGCGGGCGCCGCACAAGATCAAGGCCGGAGTGTCCGGCTGTGCCCGCGAATGCGCCGAGGCGCGCGGCAAGGACTTCGGCGTGATCGCCACCGACAAGGGCTGGAACCTCTACGTCGGGGGCAATGGCGGCTTCACCCCGCGCCACGCCGAGCTGCTGGCCGCCGACCTCGACGACGAGCAGCTGATCAGGCTCATCGACCGGTTCCTGATGTTCTACGTGCGCACCGCCGACCGGCTGCAGCGCACCTCCGCGTGGCTGGAGGCGCTAGAGGGTGGGCTCGACCACCTGCGCGAGGTGATCGTCGAGGATTCCCTCGGCATCGCCGACGAGCTGGAGGCCGCGATGCGGCGCCACGTGGCGAACTACTGCGACGAATGGGCCGGGGTGCTGGCCGATCCCGGCAAGCTCGCCCGCTTCGTGTCCTTCGTCAACGCCCCCGACGCACCGGACCCGACGATCCGCTTCATCCAGGAGCGCGGCCAGATCCGGCCCGGCCCGGTTGCCCTGCCGATGCCCGTCATTTCGAACCAGGAGGTGCGCGCGTGAACTGGCAACAGATCTGCGAACTCGACCTGCTTGCGCCCGAATACGGGGTGCCCGCGCTGGTGCAGAACCATCCGGTGGCGCTGTTTCGCACCCGCGACGATGAGCTGTTCGCGGTCGGCAACGTGGACCCGTTCTGCGGCGCCGGGGTGATGAGCCGCGGCATCGTCGGCGATCGCGACGGAGAGCCCACGGTCGCCTCGCCGATGCTCAAGCAGGTGTTCTCGTTGCGCACCGGGCAGTGCCTGGACGATCCGGACGCGCGGCTACCGGTCTATCCGGTGCGCCGCCGCGCCGACGTGGTGGAGGTTGCCGTCCCTTGACCGACGAACTCGCTGGTTACACCGTCGCGGTCACCGCAGCGCGACGGGCCGACGAGCTTGGTTCCCTGCTTGAGCGCCGCGGCGCGCGGGTCGTGCACGGCCCCGCGCTGCGGATCCTCCCGCTGGCCGACGACACCGAGCTGCGCCGGGCGAGCCAGGACTGCGTCGAAGACCCACCGGATGCGGTCGTGGCGACCACCGGCATCGGCTTCCGCGGCTGGATCGAAGCGGCCGACGGCTGGGGCATGGGCACCGAGCTTCTCGACGCGCTGCGCCCCGCACAGCTGTTGGCTCGGGGGCCCAAGGCGCGCGGCGCGGTGCGCGCCGCGGGTCTGCCCGACCCGTGGTCGCCGGCCTCGGAATCCTCCGCGGAACTGCTGGAACACCTGCTCGACCAGTCGCTGGAGGGGGTTCGGGTCGCGGTGCAGCTGCACGGCCAGCCGCTGCCGGACTTCGTCGAGGCGCTGCACTGCGCGGGCGCGAAGGTCATCGAGATCCCGGTCTACCGCTGGACCGCGCCCGCCGACATCACCGCGCTGGAGAACCTGCTCGCCTCGGTTTGCGCGCGGGAGATCGACGCGGTGACGTTCACCAGTGCGCCCGCCGCGGCCAGTCTCCTGTCGCTGGCGGCCGAGCGGCGCTGCCGGGACGAGCTCCTCGACGTGCTGCGAGGGCCGGTGCTGGTGGCCTGCGTGGGGCCGGTGACGCACGCGCCGCTGGCCGACCACGGCGTGCCTGCGGTGATTCCGCAGCGGTTCCGCATCGGTGCCCTGGTGCGGTCGCTGTGCGATGCGTTGCCCAGCCGCGCGCCGACGCTGCCGGTGGGCGGGCGCGAACTGCAGGTGCGCGGACATGCCGCGGTCGTCGACGGCGTGGTGAAGCCGCTTTCGCCGCAAGGGAAAACCTTGCTCCGGGCGCTCGCGGAGCGGCCCGGTCGAGTGGTGTCGCGGCGCAGCCTGGCCGAGGCGCTCAACGGCGCCGGGAACCCGGCCGACGAGCATGCCGTGGAACAGGCCGTGGCGCGGCTGCGGGCCGCCCTCGGAGCTCCCGAACTCGTCCAGACCGTGATCAAGCGCGGATACCGACTTCCGCTGGAACCGATGAGGGACGCCCCGCGATGCGCCGATCCGCACCCCTGACTCCCCCGTTGCTGCTGGTGGCCCACGGCACTCGGAATCCCGCCGGACCGCGCGTGGTCGAACGCATCGCCGACGCGGCGGCCACCCGGCTACGGGTGCCGGTGCACATCGCATACGTCGACGTCATCGGCCCGACCGTCGACGAGGCGCTGCGCGAGGTCGTAGGGCCCGTGGTGGCCCTGCCCGCTTTCCTGGCAGCCGGCTACCACGTGCGCACCGACCTGCCGGAGCAGCTGGCGGCCAGCGGACGCGAAGACGTGACGGTCTGCGCCCCGCTGGGCCCGGCACCGGAGATCACCGAGGCGCTGCTGGGACGGCTGGTCGCGGTCGGCTGGCAGCCCAGGGACCGGATCGTGTTCGCGGCGGCCGGTTCGTCGGACGAGCGAGCGCTGGCCGACGTGAGCACTGCGGCGCGGATGCTCGGCCGCCGCGTCGGCCAGTGGCTCCAGCCGAGCTACGTCACCACCGCCGCGCCCGCGACCGCCGACGTCTGCGGCCCGGCCGACTTCATCGTGCCGTACCTGCTGGCCCCTGGGTTGTTCCACCGACGGCTTGCGGACCTACCGGTGTCCGGTGTCGCCGAGCCGATCGGTGCGCACCCGAGCGTGATCGACCTGATCATCCGCCGCTATCGGCTCGCGGTGCGCGGGGACGTTTCCGCCGCCTGAGGCCGGGTATCCCCCAATGGTTCACCGGGAGACGGTCGCCTGCGTGCGGCCGGCGGACAAGTGAGGGAGCGGTCGAGATGGCTACCGCGGCGAGCTCGGCGCAAAAGAGGTCACCCCGGACGCAACAAGGCCGGCCGACGAGCCCGGCGGACACGAGCCGGACCAAACAGCGCAGTGGTGGCGTGGTGATTCCGCTGCCTCGGTTCAGCGCGCAGATGCACACCTACCAGGTGCCGTTGCCCAAGCGCGAGGACATCACCTCCGCGGCTGGAGTGGTACGTGATCGGCTTCCGTCTCCTGATCAGGCGTTGTTCTACGGTGGACTGGCCGCGTTGACCGCCTTCAGCATGATCGAATGGCCGGTCGCGCTGGCCATCGGCGTCGGCAACGCCTTGGTGCAGCGCACCGTCGAGCAGGGGACGAAGAAGCGCTGATGCCGATCGGCGGGTGAACGCGCGGATTTCCATTTGAATTCGCCGGTGCCGTGGTCCAGGCGCTGAATTGCGATGTTCCCGACCGCTTCACCTGCCGGTCACCTGCCGCGCACCGGGCCCTAACCGGATCAGCGCACCGTCGTGGCGTACCGGCAAACCACCCCGCAGAAAGCACCGTGATGCAGTTCCTCACCACTGTTCTCACCGCCGTCGCGATGGCCCTGGTCGAGACCCTCGTTGTCCACCTGGTCAAGTCCGCGCTTCGCGCGGCCTGACCTCCCTACACCCCCGCCAACTCGGACGCCTGCGTCTTCGTCGGCGCTGCGCGCTGTGCGATGTAGGCGCCGGCGAGGATCAGGACCCCGCCGACCAACTGGATCGGGCCGAGCGCCTCGGCGAGCATCACCCACGCCAGCAGCGTGGCGACCACCGGTTCCAGGAACGCGACCGCCCCGGCCACCTGCGGCGTGAGGCGGCGCACCGCGACGATCCCGGTCAGGTACGCAAGCACGGTGCTCAGCACGACGATCCAGCCGACCGCTAGCAATGCTGGGAACTCCTTCCCTGCCAGCTCGACGTGGCCGAGCAGTAGCGCCCAGTCCAGCTCCCACGGCTTCGCGAGCGGCGTGACGATCGCGGCACCCAGCAGCAGCCCGAAACCGGCGAGGGCGAACGGGTTGACCTCGGGCCCGCTTTCCGGCAACAGAAAGTAGGTGGCCTGGCAACCCGCCGCGCCCAGCGCCAGCAGCAGGCCGACCGGGTCGAAGCTCAGCCCGGTCCACAGCTCCACGACGCACGCCAGGCCGACCATCGCGATCGCCACGCCGATGGCCGCCCAGCGGCTCACCGGCCTGCGCCGGACGAACCGGATCCAGCCCAGCACCATTACCGGGCCCAGGAACTCGATCAACAGCGCCACCCCGACCGGCACCGTGGCGATCGAGGCGAAGTAGCAGACCTGCACCCCGGCGATGGCGAACAGCCCGTACCCGGCGAACAACTTCGGCGCCCGGCGCACGGACGACGCATAGCGGAATACCAACGGGAACATCAGCGCCGCGCCTCCGGCCAGTCTCAGCCAAGCCGCCTGTAGCGGGGTGAACCCCGCGGTGATCAGCGGCTTGGCGAACGGTCCGGAACCGCCGAAGCAGAACGCGGAGGCGATCGCGAACGCCACGCCCGCGGACTTCGCGTCGTTGGTCAGGTTGCGCACCCGCCCATCGAAACACGCCGCCCGAGCCGCCTTGAAGCGACTTCCGGTACCACCGTCCTAATCCACGGGAAGCCGGAAAAACGGCCGTTTTGCACGCCGTGATACATGTGATCGAGAGTTTGCCGACCCTTAGTTGAGGGTCAATACAGGACAAGCGTACTGTTAACGGCGAAGAGAGCGGGTTCCCGCGCATGCTCGGCCGACGTGCGCGAGACTCGCAATCGTTCCCGAACTTGCGCCCGTCCGCGAGATGGAGTTGAACGTGACTGCACCTGCGAGCAAGGACAGCTTCGGCGCCCGCGGCACGCTGAACGTCGGCGACGCCTCTTATGAGGTGTTCCGGCTCAGCGCGGTCGACGGCGCGCAGCGGCTGCCCTACAGCCTCAAGATCCTCCTGGAAAACCTGCTGCGCACCGAGGACGGCGCGAACATCACCGCCGACCACGTGCGCGCCCTCGCCGGGTGGGACGCCAAGGCCGAACCGGCCACCGAGATCCAGTTCACCCCGGCGCGGGTGATCATGCAGGACTTCACCGGCGTGCCCTGCGTGGTCGACCTGGCCACCATGCGCGAGGCGGTGGCCGACCTCGGTGGCGACACCGCGAAGGTCAACCCGCTGGCCCCGGCCGAGCTGGTCATCGACCACTCGGTGATCATCGACGTGTTCGGCAAGCCGGACGCCTTCGAGCGCAACGTCGAATTCGAGTACGGCCGCAACAAGGAGCGCTACCAGTTCCTGCGCTGGGGCCAGGGGGCCTTCGACGAGTTCAAGGTCGTCCCGCCCGGCACCGGCATCGTGCACCAGGTCAACATCGAGCACCTGGCCCGCACCGTGATGTCCCGCAACGGCCAGGCCTACCCGGACAGCTGCGTGGGCACCGACTCACACACCACGATGGTCAACGGCCTGGGCGTACTGGGCTGGGGCGTCGGCGGCATCGAGGCCGAGGCCGCGATGCTCGGCCAGCCGGTGTCGATGCTCATCCCGCGCGTGGTCGGCTTCAAGCTCACCGGCGAGATCCCGGCCGGCGCCACCGCCACCGACGTGGTGCTGACGATCACCGAGATGCTGCGCAAGCACGGCGTGGTCGGCAAGTTCGTCGAGTTCTACGGCTCGGGCGTGGCGTCGGTGCCGCTGGCCAACCGCGCCACCATCGGCAACATGAGCCCGGAGTTCGGCTCCACCTGCGCGATCTTCCCGATCGACGAGGAGACCGTCCGCTACCTCAAGCTCACTGGTCGTTCCGCCGAGCAGGTCGCCCTGGTCGAGGCCTACGCGAAAGAGCAGGGCCTGTGGCACGACCCGAGCACTGAACCGGAGTACTCGGAGTACCTGGAACTCGACCTGTCCACCGTGGTCCCGTCGATCGCCGGGCCGAAGCGTCCGCAGGACCGCATCGTGCTGGCCGAGGCCAAGCGGTCGTTCCGCACCTCGCTGACCGACTACGCCAAGGTGGAGACCGCCGACGACGACGCGCTCGACGAAGCGGGCAAGGAGTCCTTCCCGGCCAGCGACGCCCCGTCGATCACCCACCACGAGGCCCCGCCGCGGGTCGTCTCGGCCGCCAACGGCTCGAACGGCCGGATCTCCAAGCCGGTCAAGGTCGCCTCGGAGGAGCTCGGCGAGTTCGAACTCGACCACGGCGCCGTGGTGATCGCCTCGATCACCTCCTGCACCAACACCTCCAACCCGTCGGTGATGCTGGGCGCGGCGCTGCTGGCCCGAAACGCCGTGGACCGGGGTCTGGACCGCAAGCCGTGGGTGAAGACCTCGATGGCCCCCGGCTCGCAGGTCGTCACCGACTACTACGAGAAGGCCGGGCTCTGGCCGTACCTGGAGAAGCTGGGCTTCCACCTGGTCGGCTACGGCTGCACCACCTGCATCGGCAACTCCGGCCCGCTGCCGGAGGAGATCTCCGCCGCGGTGCAGGACAATGACCTGTCGGTGGTCTCGGTGCTGTCCGGCAACCGGAACTTCGAGGGCCGGATCAACCCCGACGTCAAGATGAACTACCTGGCCTCACCGCCGCTGGTGATCGCCTACGCGCTGGCGGGCTCGATGGACTTCGACTTCGACAACGACCCGCTGGGCACCGACACCGAGGGCAAGCCGGTCTTCCTGCGCGACATCTGGCCGTCGCCGCAGGAGGTCCAGGACGTCATCGACTCGGCGATCACCAACGAGATGTTCACCAAGTCCTACGAGGACGTCTTCAAGGGCGACGAGCGGTGGCGGTCGCTGCCCACCCCGGAGGGCCAGACCTTCGAGTGGGACGCCGACTCCACCTACGTGCGCAAGCCCCCGTACTTCGAGGGCATGGCGATGGACCCGACGCCGGTCACCGACATCTCCGGTGCCCGCGTGCTGGCGCTGCTCGGCGACTCGGTCACCACCGACCACATCTCGCCGGCCGGTGCGATCAAGCCGGACTCGCCCGCGGGCAAGTACCTCACCGAGCACGGCATCGACCGCAAGGACTTCAACTCCTACGGTTCCCGCCGCGGTAACCACGAGGTGATGATCCGGGGCACCTTCGCCAACATCCGGCTGCGCAACCTGCTCCTGGAGGACGTGCAGGGCGGCTACACCCGCGACTTCACCCAGGAAGGCGCTCCGCAGGCGTTCATCTACGACGCCGCGCAGAACTACGCCGCCCAGGACATTCCGCTGGTGGTGCTCGGCGGCAAGGAATACGGCTCCGGTTCCTCCCGCGACTGGGCGGCCAAGGGCACCCGGCTGCTCGGGGTCCGCGCCGTCATCGCCGAATCCTTCGAGCGCATCCACCGCTCGAACCTGATCGGCATGGGCGTCATTCCCCTGCAGTTCCCGGAAGGCCAGTCGGCCAAATCGCTGGGCTTGGACGGCACCGAGACCTTCGACCTCTCGAGCATCACCAAACTCAACGAGGGCGAGACCCCGCAGACGGTGAAGGTGACCGCGACCAAGGCCGATGGCTCCACTGTGGAGTTCGACGCCAAGGTCCGCGTCGACACCCCCGGTGAGGCGGACTACTACCGCAACGGCGGGATCCTGCAGTACGTGCTGCGCAAGATGATCCGCTCGTAACTCACGCACGCGGCGTGGTGGGGTCCGGAACTCCACCACGCCGCCGCACTATCGCCTTTCAATGCGGGGCCGGTCCAATGCGAGCCAGCCACCGGAACGGCCCCAGATGCTCCTCCCGCGACCGCCCATCCACATCAGACCTCAGTGCTCAGTGGACAAGGACCCGCATGCTGTGATCCGGGTCGTCGAGCCACAGCCATTGCCGACCGTCGGACGGGCATGCGGTGATCCCGAAGCGATCCATGCCCGGCTGGTCATGGTCCTGCCACCAGGTCAGCGCGGCCTCGATCTCATCCCACAACCGGCGGGGGCCATGCTGTCGGACCTCGTAGGGTTCGCCGGAGTCCATGTGCGCGGCGAGCTGCGCCCACGACTTCGTTGCCCAGTCGTCGAGTTCGATCGAGTGGTGGCGGTCGCCGAATAGGTCCCACGCGATGGTGAGCCCGAGGTCCGGCACGCGGGTGGAGATGGCGAACCGCGCCCGGCTCGGATCGAGGACTGCATCGAGCGTCTCGGTCCCGGTGTGGCTGGTGGTCTCCCACGGCGCGGAGCGTTTGACCTCGACAGCGGGTTCGTAGTCGTAGAACGCGTGCAACTGTGATCGAGCGCGCATGAACGCAAGATCACCCGAGAACCGGCCCGTCACACAGCCTTCGTCGTCGGCGTCGGCTGTCAGCATGCAACCAGTGAAAAACTCCGTTCCCCACGGCGCGATGATCCGCCCGCCCGGTGAGAGCTGGTCGAGCCAAGCTACCGGGATTCGTTCCCGGATCGCGCACGTGGCGATGATCCGCTCATACGGCGCGTCCTCGGCGCACCCCTGGAGCCCGTCAGCGGTGACTACGCACGCCGTGGAGCCGAACTCGGCGAGATTTTTCAGCGCGGTTTCAGCCAGTTCCGGGTCCACCTCGACGGTGACGACGTGGCCGCCTCCCCCGACGCGCACGGCGAGGCGCGCGGCGTTCCACCCAGTTCCTGCCCCGATCTCCAGTATGCCGTCGCCGGGCTGAGGACCGAGGGCATCCAACATGTCGGTTACGAGCGACGGCATGGAGCAGGATGACGTGGGGACCAGGGTCTCGCCGGGCTCGATCGGCTTGCCCATGTTGACCTGGGTGATGATCGGGACGTTCGCGGCGACCTCGGCGGACCAGCGCTCCGGGTCAGTGACCCGATTGATCTCGATGAGGTCGCGCCCACCGTTCGGCTCGCTGTAAACCCAGATCCGGTCCGGGATGAAGGGTTCCCGGGGTACCTCGCTCGTCCACGGGTCTGTGGGCAGGTACCTGCGGGAGCTCATTCGCCACCCTTGTCATCACTGGAATGTGTTCCCTCCGAGGACTCCTCAACCGGCTTGGTTTTGGTGTGGTCGTAGTCGCCATGACCGTCACGCTCGACGTTGGTGTCGTGCTTACCCATCTTGCTCTGTCTCCCTTGCGGTTCCGAAATAACTATCGGTGTGCGCTGGTCAGGCATGTACCTCCACGCGAGTGGAATCCGCCGGGCCAACCCCATGCCACTAGCCACTGTGGAAGTTCACCCAGGAGCCAGCGTCAGAGCGGTCTGCTCCGGCAATCGCAGGTGGTCTAGATTCACCTTCCGCTCGCCGCAACGCTGCGCCTCAAACAGATCCACACATCTCCCCACCACCGCCAGAAGTTCCTCCCGCCACTGCCAATCCGCAGCACACGTCAGCTCGTACGTCGGCGCGTTTTCCAGCGCGGCCCGATAACCTGAAAAATAGTCAAGCTGACGGCGAACATCGGTGTCCTGCAGAAGCCGCCACACGTAGGCATTCAAAAAATGCCGCACCACCTCACAAAAACTGGCATTCGCCGGCCAGGGCCGCACCAACCACCGCCCTGGATCACCAGGATCCGGAATACCAGTCATGTTGATTGCTTCCCCGGCCATGACAGAGGATTCGGTGCCGTTGAAGACTCCCGACCGCATGATTGTGATCTCCTCACCTGTTGCTTTCTTAGGAGCAGTTTGACCTTGGCAGGCAAGAGGCAATCTCTGAAGCGACGCCGATTGCGATATCTACGCGGTCTTTCATCCCGACAAGGACAGGATGTCCCAGTCTGCGGTGCTGATATGCCAAAGCTGGGCCAGAACGTGCGATAAAGGCTCAGTCGAGGATGTCGAGCCGGTCGGCGAGTTCCTGGATCGGTGTTCGGCGTCGTTTGGCACGCTCGGCAAGCTCGTACACGGTCTGGCGCGTCAGCGTGTGGTAGCGCATCCACTCGGGTGCCAACCGCTCGGCCTTGAGAAGCTGCGCTGTTGCCTCATGATCCCGGTCCAGGCCGCTGTAGGCGATGGTCAGATCAAGCAGGTAGCGAGCCTTCCACGTCGGGGAGAGGGAATCGTTACCGGGAAGCGAGACCGAGCGGGCAAGAGTGAGGGCGTTTTCGAAGCGTTCGCTCTCGACCGCGGCGTTCACGCTGGCGATTCCGACATTGGTGGGGCCAAACGGTGTCGAACAGATCGTCTGGTCGCTGCCGATCCGTGCCGCTGCGGTGCGAGCGAGGCTCAGGTATTCCTCCGCACGATCCGGCTTCTTGTTGCGGACGGCCGCGCTTGCGGCCCGAAGCATGAGTACTCCCCAGACGCCCAGCTTTCTCGCGCCATCGTGGATAAAATCGGGCCGCAGTTGCTCGGCTTTGCGAACCGCTGCCTCCTCGGCATCCTTCAGGCGCCCCTGCTTGAACAAGACCCAAGACAACGACGACACATTCATCGCTTGAAGCAGATCGTCTCCGGCACGCTGTGCCGCCTCCTGCGCCCGGATCAGGCCGATATAGCCAATGTTGGTCTGCCCGAGAGCCGCCATCATGGTTGAGGCGACCTGGAATACCTCGCTGAGTACCCCGAAGGCCGCAGCCTGGTCATCGCCGGTCAGCTCACGCGTCGCACCATGCGCCTCGGCGATGAGACCGGGAAGAATCGCGCCGAGCTGAGCGAACGAGCCCTGCTTCCTGATTCTCTCGCAGTGCGCTAGAGCCGATCGCAGGTGCGCGACTGTCGGAGGCTCATCCGCTACGATCTCCGAGCTGCCCAGGCCGGGAAAATAAGCAAGAGAGGTCAGCGCGTCCCGGATGGCAAGGACTCCGGTTGCCTCCGTGTCCACGGTCGGCTCGACGGTGGACGACTGGCCGAGAAGCTGAGCCACCTCGACATCAAGGGCGGTTGCCATGCGGGTGAGGGAACTCATGCTGGCGGTGTGGCGGACCCCTTGTTCCAGCTTTCGTACCAGGTCAACGCTGACATCTGCCTTCTCGGCGAACTTCTCGCGGGTGAGCTGCCGTCGCATGCGGATGCGCTTGATCCGCTCGCCGAGGCTCATCGCGTCGCCGGACATGTGATCGCCTCCCGTCCACTGGGCAACGAGCGCGTCGCTGCGGGCCAGTATGTCAAGCCGGACTCCCCGGTGGGCCAGTCCTCGCCTGAAGATCCCATGTCAGGCTGGCAGCGTTGATCTACGACGGGGGGCGGTGCCGACTCCGCTCCTGGGGATCAGATCTGGCGGGGGCGGCGGCAGACGTAGATGCGGGCCGGCGGGACGTTGCGCCACACCGTGTGCGAGGTCAGCACCTCGTCGAAGCTCAGGTCCAGGCGGCGGCGGAACTGGCGGGCGCCGGCCATGCCCAGCGCGTGCACATAGGCGAACGTCGTGAACGCGCCGCCGGGCGCGAGGACCGCACCGACCTGGTCCAGGATGTCCTGCTGCAGCTTGGCCGGGAAGATCGACCACGGTAGGCCGCTGACGACAGCGTCCACCGCATCGATGCCCGCATCGCCCAGCAGCTCGCCGAGCCGGGCGGCGTCGCCCTGCACGACCTCCAGCCAGGGCAGTTCGACGCGCAGGTACTCGACCATGCCGGAGTCGAGCTCGATCGCCACCTGACGACCGCCGGCGGGCAGCCGCCCGGCGATCGCGCCGCTGAGCGCGCCGGTTCCGGGCCCCAGTTCCACGACCACCGGACGACCCGAGGTCGGCACCACGGCCGCCATCTCACGGGCCAGGTTCGGCGAGCTCGGCGCGACCGCACCGACCAGGTTCGGCTTGCGCACCGCGCGTTCGATGAACGTCCGGTAGTTGGCCAGCATCGGTCCGGCACCCGACCGGGGCAGCACCGGACCGCCCGGCTGTGAACCACGGGAATGTTCGACTGGAGTCACGGATGCCCTTCCCGATCGGCGTGCGGTCGTTCCGGCCCACCCTATCTGTCGCCGCGCACGCCGCGACGAACATGTGCGGCATCGCCTGGCGGGGGTCCCGCCACCGCCGGGCACGCTACGACAGCGCACTAGTTAACCGCGCAAACAACCGGGCTTGACAAATAGCGGAATCGACGTGATGCATTCAATCGAAAAGGAGCCCGGACTCGGGTAACGAAAACCGGCCAGGCAGCGATTGCATTCGCCGCCCGATAGCCGGTTCGAGATTCGCGGGCTTGTTCCCGGGCGGGACCAAGCCCGTCCGCGCGCGTCCTCAGACGAGGCGCTCGGCCGCCGGGCCGACCGGCTCGATCACCTGGTCCGGGGTGCCCGCCTGCAGCCGCAGCGCCCACCTGGTCATCGCACCAGCCACCGCCAGCAGCACCACCGACTCGGCCGCCAGGGCCACCCACACCGTTGTCACTTCTTGCCTCCCTTCTGCAAACCTCCCCGTCTTCCGCACGCGCGCAACGGCACCGCCGACAAAGGGCGAGACGAACGGAAGAAGGTTTGGGGAACCGAATGCTTACGCAATCAATGCTAGGGCCTTGTTTCGGGCAAATTAAAGGCACCTTGGGGGTGTCGTGCGTCGCACCCTCTTGGCCTATCCGCACAACTCGGCACCGGTGGCGCCCTCCACTTCGGCACGGGAAAAATCCTCCCCCGGCTCCAGTCGCGCCGGCCGGTCTGCGGTGCACGAGATCAACCCACCGTCCGCGGGAAAGATCAAGGAATCGTTAAGCAGCCCTGTCCAGGGACCTAATGCTCTGTGAATCGCGGATCCGGAACGCCAAGCTGTCGCATGGCGGTTTGACCGCGCCAAGCGGCGCCACCTCCAGGAGAGGGGGAGGTGGCGCCGCTGCTTATCTGCGCTGGCTTTTCCGGGCCACGCCGCCGGGGCCGGTCCAGGCTTTGCCGCTGGGCAGCAACTCCGGGGAGTCCGGATGCCACTCGGTCAGGTCCACCAGGCCCGGTTCGATCATGTCCAGGTCGCCGAACATCGCCGCGATCTGCGCCTTCGGGCGCGGGTAGAAGCCGCCGATGCGTTGGCTGTATAGCTCTGCGGCTTGCCGGGTGGATTCCGGGACGTCGTCGCTGCACGCGTGCGAGATGGCCAGGTAACTGCCGACCGGCATCCGGTCAACGTAGTGCGACACAATGCCGACCGGATCATCGGACTTCGGTACGAAATGCAGGACCGCGAGGAACAGCGCCGCGATCGGTTCGCCGAAATCCAGCATCGACGTCACCTCGAAGTGGTCGAGCACGTAGTCGGCGTCCCGGAAGTCGGCGCGGATCGCGATCGCGCGGTCGTTGCCGCGCAGGATGGCTTGGCTGTGCGCGACCGCGACGAGATCGCAGTCGACGTAGACGACCCGGCAGTCCGGGTCCGCCTGCTGTGCGATCTCGTGCACGTTGCCGACCGTCGGGATGCCCGAACCGAGGTCCAGGAACTGGCGGACGCCGCGACCGGCGAGGTGGCGGACGACCCGGCGCAGGAACGACCGGTTCGCCCGGAGCACCGCCGGCAGTGAAGGCATCAACTCGGTCGCCTGCTCGGCCAGGTCCCGGTCGACCTGGAAGTTGTGCGATCCCCCCAGGTGCACGTCGTAAACGCGCGCCGAACTGGGTTTCGTCACGTCGACGCCCTGTGTCCACCACGACCGTGTGTCCACGATGCACCTCCGATGGCGGTGATTCACCTCACCACACCGGATGAAAAGGCAGTCCGCAACCCCACGATCGGCTACTGAATGTCGCCCCTCACCGGTCGTCGACCAGCGACAACGCCCCGGACGGGCACACGTGCACTGCCTCCCGGGCCGCCGCAATCGCGCTGTCGTCCACCTCGGTCACCAGCACCACCACCCGGCCGTCCTCGTCGTTCTGATCGAACAGCGTCGGCGCGGTCAGCACGCACTGCCCCGCACCGACGCACCGGTCCAGGTCCGCCTCGATCCGCATCGATCTCTCCTCTCACCAGGTCACGGGCATTTCGTAGATTCCGTAGACGTTCGCATCGGATTTGAACGGCAGGTCGTCGATCGCCGCGTCCAATCGCAGCCCGGGCAGCCGCCGGAACAACGTGTCGAAGACGATCTGCAGCTCCAGCCGCGCGAGATTCTGCCCCAGGCACTGGTGCGGGCCGAAGCCGAACGCGACGTGGCGGCGGGCGCTGCGGTTGATATCGATTTCTTCGGGCTGGTCGAAGGCGTCTGGGTCCCGGTTTGCCGACGTGCCTAACGCGACGACGCCCTCCCCCGCCCGGATCAGCACGCCCCCGATCTCGACGTCCTCCAGCGCGACGCGGGAGGTCGCGGCCTCGACGATGGTGAAGTAGCGCAACAATTCCTCGACGGCCGACGGGGTCTTGGTCGGGTCGGCGACGATCTCCGCCAGCAGCTGCGGGTTCACCAGCAAAGCCAGGGTGCCCAGCGAGATCATGTTCGCGGTCGTTTCGTGCCCGGCGATCAGAAGCAGGAAGGCCAGCGCCACCAGCGCGTGGTGGTCGACCTCGCCGATCTCGCGCTGCTTTCGGATCTGCCTGCCGAGCAAGTCGTCGGTGATCTCCCGCTCCTTGCCCGTCACGAGCCGGTCCAGATACGACTGGAGTTCCTCGACCGCGTGGGCCCGTTGCTCAACCGGCGTCGACTTCCGCAGCATCAGGCTGCTCCGTTCCTGGAAGAAGTCGTGGTCGGCGTAGGGCACGCCGAGCAGCTCGCAGATCACCAACGACGGCACCGGCAGCGACAGCGCCCGCACGAGGTCGACCGGCCCCGTTTCGGCGAGCATATCGTCGATGCAACCGTCGACGATCTGCTGGATGCGCGGGCGCATCTTCTCGATCCGCCGCACGGTGAACTCCGCGAGCACGGCCCGCCGGGCCTCGGTGTGCTCCGGCGGGTCCATGCCGACCAGCAGCGGGGCCACGCTGGGGATGGGCCGCTGGTTGGCTGAGAGCCGGGGAAAGCCGGGGCGGCGCCGATCGGAGCTCATCCGCGGATCGCCGAGTACCTGACGGACCAGGTCGTGCCGGGTCACCAGCCAAGCGGTGCCACCGCCCGCCATCGGGACCTTCGTGATCGGCGCTTCCGCCCGCAGTCGGGCGTATTCCGGTTCGTGCGCGAACGGGCAGGTGCGGACCTTCGGGTAGGCCGCTGGGTCGACGGCTGGATCGAGCATCGTGACTCCCTGAACACCGAGCGAACAACTGGACGATTCCCTTCCGGTTGTACCGAACTGGAAGGATTTCGTCCACCTAACTGGGGCGGAGACCATGCGACAATCCGCCCAACCCAGCCCCAACTGGGCTCTAGCCACGGCCCGATCACGACAAGCGAGGACCATGACGACCGACGCCACGCCACGGCTGCGGGCCGATGCCCGCCGCAATCGCGACCGAATCATCGCGGCGGCACGAACCGTCTTCACCGAGCGGGGCACCGAGGTTCCGATGGAGGAGATCGCCCGCGCCGCCGGTGTCGGGACCGGCACGCTCTACCGGCGCTTCCCGGACCGCGACTCGCTGATCAGCGCCGTCGGCCAAGACGTGTTCCAGCGGGTCCTCGAAGAAGCCCGGGCGATCGGCGGACGCGACTGTGATCCGTGGCGCGCGCTGACCGATTTCCTGCTGCGCGCGGCCGACCTGCGCACGGTGGTCCGGTTCTCCATGCTGTCCCAGCGGGCCAGGAAAATTCTGGGCGCGGACCCGGAAGTCGAGCAGGCCCGCAACGAACTGCTGGACATCCTGGACGGGCTGGTGCTCGCCGCCCAGGCGAACGGCTCGCTGCGGCCGGACGTCAGCAGCGGCGACCTCGGCGTGATTCTGTCCATCGTGCTGCAAGGCGTGCACAGCGCCCCGGATGACATCCGCAGCGAAGCCCCGGCCCGCTACCTGACGCTGATGCTCGACGGCCTGCAGGCTCGGCCCGGCACGCCCCTGCCCGGCCGTCCGGTGACCGCCGCCGACATCGCGGTGGTGCGCGGCGCGCAGCGGTGAGCCGGCGTCAGCTCGCCATGTCGTCGGCCTGGAACATGCCGAAGATGTTGCCCTCGGTGTCCCGGCAGTAAGCCACCCATCCCATGCCGGTCAGCGCCGTCTTCGGCATCTCCACCCGGCCACCGGCGGACTCCACGGTCGAAAGCATTCCCTCAATGTCATCCACCTCCATGGTCGTCACGAACGCCGCGACCGGCGTTTCGTCGGAGGGTTCCGGGCCCTTCCGGGGCAGCAGGCCGCCATCGATGCCCGGGCCAGCACCCGTGAAGATCAACCAGTACCGGTTTTGCTCCCACTGCTGGAACCGCCAGCCGAACACCGTGGAGTAGAACTCGCGGGCACGATCCACGTCCGCGACGTGGACCTCGAAGTGCACGGGGCGCAGCATGGCGGCCTCCTCGACTCCGGTCGTCGTCTGCGAACGTAAGGCCTGCCCGCCGCACCCGCACTGACGATCAACGGCAGGAGCCGAGCCGATCACCGACCCTTGGGCACCAGCACCCGCAGCACGTGGTAGCCGAGCAGCGTGACCAGGGTGCCCAGAGCGATCCCGCCAAGGCTGAACTGCGCGGTGATATTCAGCGAAACCCCGCCGATGCCGACCACGAGCCCAGCGGCCAGCGGCAGCAGGTTGACCGGGTCACCGAAGTCGACCCGGTTCTCCACCCAGATCTTGGCGCCCAGCAGGCCGATCATGCCGTAGAGCACCACGGTGATGCCGCCGAGCACACCGCCAGGCGTCGCCGCGATCACGGCGCCGAACTTGGGGCATAACCCGAACAGGATCGCCACGATCGCCGCCACCCAGTAGGCCGCGGTGGAGTACACCCGGGTGGCGGCCATAACGCCGATGTTCTCGGCGTAGGTGGTGGTGGGCGGGCCGCCCACGGCGCTGGAGAGGGTGCTGGCGAACCCGTCGGCGAAGATCGCCCGCCCGAGGCTGCCATCCAGCTTGGCGCCGGTCATCTCCTCGACGGCCTTGACGTGCCCGGTGTTCTCGGCGATCAGCGCGATCACCGCGGGGAGCACGACGATGATCGCCGCCGCATCGAACGACGGCGCGTGCAGTGCGGGCAAGCCGAACCAGCTGGCGTCCGCGACACCGCCGAGGTCGAGCCGGAAGTGCGTGCTGACGTGGCCGTTGGCGTCCGGCGCGGTGATCGGGCCGAAGCCCCGGTCGAACAGCCACGACAGACCGTAGCCGACGACCAGCCCCAGGAACACCGCGATCCGGGACCAGAATCCGCGCAGCAACACGCTGCAGCCGAGCACGACGGCCATCGTGATCAGCGCGATCCACTGGTCCTGCGGCCAGTAGGTCTCGGCTACCACAGGGGCGAGGTTGAAGCCGATCAGCATCACCACCGCACCGGAGACCGCGGGTGGCAGCAGCCGGTGCACCACCTGCGCGCCGACGAAGTGAATGACCAACCCGATGGCGGCCAGCACCAGGGCGCACACCAGGATCGCGCCGGTGACCGTCGAGGTGTCCCCGCCGCCGGCCCGGATGACCGTCACCGCGCCCACGAAGGAGGCGCTGCTACCCAGGTAGCTGGGGATCTTGCCCTGCACGATCAACAGAAACAGGACGGTTGCCACTCCCGAAACCATGATCGCCAAGTTCGGGTCCAGGCCCATCAGGACCGGGAAGACGAAAGTGGCGCCGAACATGGCCACCACGTGCTGGGCGCCGAGCCCGATGGTGCGCCCCCAGGACAACCGTTCGTTCGGGGCTACCGCCTCGCCGGGCCGGGGCGTGGTGCCGTCCCCGTGCAGTTTCCAGCCGATACCGAGTTTCGCACCGAGTCCCTGCTTCGCGCCGAGTCCCTGCCGCATGGCACCCCTTCCCGTTCCACCCCGCCGACCGGGGCTGCCACTTCCGGCGGAACTCTACAAACCCGCCGGGCGCGTGATCACCGCCGGCCGGAATGCCGTGACGTCCGGGAGCAGTGCTCAGGACATGGCGGGGATGATGGATTCGCCGTAGGCGTCCACAGTGGAATCCAGGGCGTCGTGCATGGCGTAGATCGCGAACTGGTCGACTCCGGCGTCTCTGAGTTCTTTCAGCTTGGCCACATGCGCTTCGGCGGGGCCGAGCACGCAGAAGCGGTCCACGATCTCGTCCGGCACGAACTCCGTGCTGGGGTTGTCGGCCCGGCCGTGGTGCGAGTAGTCGTAGCCCTGCCGTCCCTTGATGTAGTCGGTGAGCGCGGCGGGCACCGCTTCGGCGGTGTCGCCGTAGCGGGCGACTAGGTCGGCGACGTGGTTGCCGACCATGCCGCCGAACCAGCGGCACTGCGCGCGGGCGTGGTCGATGTCATCGCCGAGGTAGGCGGGGGCCGCCGCGCACACCGTGATCGACGCCGGGTCGCGGCCGGCATCGCGGGCCGCCTGCCGGACGTGGTCGACCATCCAACGCGTCAGGAACGGGTCGGCGAGCTGCAGCACGAAGCCGTCCGCCAGCCGACCGACGAGCTCCAGCGCCTTCGGCCCGTAGGCCCCCATCCAGATCGGCAGCCGACCGTCGCGCACCCACGGCAACCGCACCGGGGTTCCGTGCAATTGCACCTCCCGCCCCTCGGCCAGCTCCTTGATCACGCGCATGGCCTGTTCGAGCGTGGCCAGCGTGGTCGGCCTGCCGCCGGTGACCCGCACCGCCGAGTCACCCCGACCGATGCCGCACACCGTGCGCGGCCCGAACATGTCGTTGAGCGTGGCGAAGGTCGAGGCCGTGACCGTCCAGTCGCGGGTGGCCGGGTTGGTCACCATCGGGCCGACGATCAGCCGCTCGGTGGCGGCGAGGATCTGGCTGTGAATGACGAACGGCTCCTGCCACAGCACGCACGAATCGAAGGTCCAGCCGTGGCTGAAACCCAGCCGCTCTGCCCGGCGCATCCGGTCCACCACGGACCAGGCCGGTGGATCGGTTTGCAAAACGAGTCCGAAGTCCATGGTCGCCCCTAAGCCGCTCAGATCAGGTATTGGCAGGTGTCGCGTGGCAGGAACCGGCCGTGCCCGGCGCGGCCGGTGTAGCTTCCGGCGTCGACGACTACCTCGCCGCGGGACAGCACGGTGCGGGCCTGGCCGGTGAGCCGCTTGCCCTCGTAGGCGTTGTAGTCGACGTTCATGTGGTGCGTCTCGGCCGAGAGCACGTGCTCGGCGCGCGGGTCGTAGATCACGATGTCGGCGTCGCCACCGGGCGCGATGGTGCCCTTGCGCGGGTGCAGGCCGAACATGCGGGCCGGAGTGGTGCAGGCCAGCTCGATCCACCGACGGCGGCTGATGCGTCCCTCAACCACCGCCTGGTGCAGCAGGTCGATCCGGTTCTCCACGCCTGGGATGCCGTTGGGGATCTTCGAGAAATCGCCGCGTCCGAGTTCCTTCTGATCCTTGAAGCAGAACGGGCAGTGGTCGGTTGAGACCACCGACAGGTCGTTGGTGCGCAACGCCTGCCAGAGGTTCGCCTGGTGCTCGACCTGCCGCAGCGGCGTCGAACAGACGTACTTCGAGCCCTCGAATTCCGGCCGGGCCAGGTCGTCGATCGTGAGGAACAGGTACTGCGGGCAGGTTTCGGCGAAGACGTTGAGCCCGTTGTCGCGGGCCTGGGTGATCTCGGCGACGGCCTCGGCGGCCGAGACATGCACGACGTAAAGCGGCGCACCGGCCACCCTGGCCAGCTGGATCGCCCGGTGCGTCGCCTCGGCCTCCAGCAGCGGATGCCGGACCTGCCCGTGGAATTTCGGGTCGGTACGCCCGGCGGCCAACGCCTGCTGCACCAGCACGTCGATGGCGATGCCGTTCTCGGCGTGCATCATCGTCAGCGCGCCGTTGTCGGCCGCCTGCTGCATGGCACGCAGGATCTGCCCGTCGTCGCTGTAGAACACGCCTGGGTAGGCCATGAACATCTTGAAGCTGGTGATGCCCTCGCCGATCAGCGCGTCCATCTCCTTCAACGCCTCGTCGCCGACGTCGGAGAGGATCATGTGGAAGCCGTAGTCGATCGCGCACTGCCCGTCGGCCTTGGCGTGCCAGGCGTCCAGCCCTTCGCGCGGGGAGCCGCCGACCGGCTGGATCGCGAAGTCGACGATCGTGGTGGTGCCGCCCCACGCGGCGGCCCGGGTCCCGGTCTCGAAGGTGTCCGAGGCGAAAGTCCCGCCGAAGGGCATCTGCATATGCGTGTGCCCGTCGACACCGCCCGGGATGACGTAGTGCCCGGTCGCGTCGATCACGGTGTCCGTGGTGGCAAGCCACTGCTCGGCGGCCGCGGGCGCGGCGATCGCGGCGACGTGCTCGCCGTCGATGAGCACGTCCGCGCGGATTTCTTCGGTCGCGGTGATCACCAGACCACCACGGATGATCGTGCGGCTCATCGCTGCCCCGCTTTCTCCAGCGCTGCCAACAGGATCCGGCCGCCTTCGCGCGCCTCGGACTCGGTGAGGCTCAGCGGTGGCGCGATGCGCAGGACGTTGCCCTCCAGCCCGCCCTTGCCCAGGAGCAAACCGTGCCGCCGGGACTCTTCGAGCACCTCCGCGGCGATCTCCGGCGCAGCCGTGCCGTCCGCGTGTGCCAGCTCGACACCGATCATCAAGCCCTTGCCCCGCACGTCGACGACCGCCGGAATCCGGCCGAGCGCAGCGTCGAGTTGCTTGCGCAGCACCGCGCCGACGCGGGCGGCATTGCCCGGTAGATCGTGGCCGATGAGGTAGTCGAGGTTGGCCAGCGCGCCGGCGGCGGTGACCGGGCTGCCGCCGAAAGTGGACAGCGACTGCGCCCCGATGCTGTTCATGATCTCGGCGCGGGCGACGACGCCGCCGACCGACAGGCCGTTGCCGACGCCCTTGGCGAAGGTGACGATGTCCGGCTTCCCGTTGGCGTCGTGGGCCTGCCAGCCCCAGAAGTGTTCACCGGTGCGCCCCCAACCGGTCTGCACCTCATCGCTGATCCACAGGATGCCGTGCCGGTCGAGGACCTCCTTGAAGCGCGCGAACAGACCGTCGGGCGGCGTGGCGAACCCGCCGACACCCTGGATCGGCTCGGCGATCATGCAGGCGACGTTGCCGTGCAGCTGCCCGAGCACGTCCTCCAGATCCGACACGCACGCGGCGGTGAACTCCTCGTCGGCCAGGTCGGCCAACGGGGTGCCGCGCCGGCGGCTGCCGTGCACGTAAGCGGTCTGCACCGGGGAGAGGCTGGTTGGCGACCAGCTGCGGTTCCCGGTCACCGCCAGCGCCGAAAACGACCGGCCGTGGTAGCTGTTGCGCAGCGCCAGCACCTGGTTCGATGCGCGGTATCCCGTGGCCAGCAGTAGCGCGGTGTCGTTGGCCTCGGTGCCGCTGGTGGTGAAGAACACCCGCGGGTCCTCGATGCCGGACAACCCAGCGATCCGCTCGGCGAGCTCGATCATCGGGCGGTTCAGGTACAGCGTCGAGGTGTGCAGGATCTTGCCCGCCTGCGCGCTGACCGCCGCGGTCACCTCGGGCAGCGCGTGCGCGGTGATCGTCGTCAGGATTCCGCCGAAGAAGTCCAGGTAACGGTTGCCCTCGGCGTCCCAGACGTGCCGCCCCGCACCGCGATCGATGTCGATCGGCTCGTCGTAGTACAGCGCAAGCCAGTCCGGCAGCACAGCGCGGTGCCGCTTGGTCAGCTCGGTGTGCGTGCTCGGCATCGTCGCTCCTCTCACGGCTCGATCAGCGGGCGGTAGGCGTCGGGGCGGCGGTCGCGGTAGAACGCCCACTTCCGGCGGACCTCGTCGATCACGTCGAAGTCCAGATCGCGCACCACGAGTTCCTCGTCGGCGTCGCTGGCGGGTTCGCCGACGAACTGCCCGTACGGGTCGACGAAGTAGCTCGTGCCGTAGAAGTCGTTGTCGCCGTACTCCTCGACACCGACCCGGTTGATCGCCGCGATGAAGTACTCGTTGGCCACCGCCGCGGCGGGCTGCTCCAGCTTCCACAGGTAGGACGAGAGCCCTCGGCTGGTCGCCGACGGGTTGTAGACCAGCTGCGCGCCGGCCAGCCCGAGCGCCCGCCAGCCTTCCGGGAAGTGCCGGTCGTAGCAGATGTACACGCCGACCCGGCCGACGGCGGTGTTGAACACCGGCCAGCCGAGGTTGCCGGGCCGGAAGTAGTACTTCTCCCAGAACCCCGGCAGGTGCGGCAGGTGGTGCTTGCGGTACTTGCCGAGGTAACTGCCGTCGGCGTCGATCACGGCGGCGGTGTTGTAGTAGAAGCCGGGGCCGTCGATCTCGTAGACCGGAACGACGATCACCATCCCGAGCTCCCGCGCCAGCGCGCACATCCGTTGCGTGGTCGGCCCGTCCGGCACCGGTTCGGCCCAGCGGTAGTGCTCGGACTCCTGCACCTGGCAGAAGTACGGCGCGTTGAAGACCTCCTGGAAACCGATGATTCCGGCGCCCTGGTCCGCCGCCGCGCGGGCGTGCTTCTCGTGCTGGTCGACCATCGAGGCGGTGTCGCCGGTCCACTTCGCCTGGACCAGCGCCGCACGAACGATGTTGGACATGGCTGCACCCCTTCGGTCGGCAACGCCCCCGCAGACGATGTTCGGAGGGCGACCACGACGAGCCGGTCGGCCCGTCAACCGAAGGTATGACCAGAGTCCACCACGCGCAATGATCACTCGATCACCCAGCGTTCCCTTTCGGGTCGGCGGGAACCACCGCACGGCCCGGGCATGCGAGGATGCCGGAAGAACACCGGCGCCCCGTCGCTCGAATTCCTTCGAACAGGCGAAGCACCGGCTTGTCGGACACTCTGCTGATTCACCCCGACACGAGCCCGTGAGCAGCGGCCCAGCCCGGACTACGGCAATCCGCGAGCGCCGTGGCAGGCCGGCAACGCCTCATCAACGACTTACTCAGACCCGTTGCGGCTCGCTTGACGTCTCGTCCCGGGCGCGTAGTTGGGCAGCCAGGTCGCGCACGTCCTCGTATGAGGTGGGAGCTATGCGCAGCCCCAGCTCGTCGTGCACCGCAGTGGTGATCTTGGACAGTCCACGTTTGAGGTGACTGGCCGGGATGGACGGTTCGCTGGCGCGGTGGTCGCGGAGCAGGTCGGCCGCGGCACGCAGCTGCGGCAGCGTGTACCGGCCGCGGTTGATCCACCATGGCAGCGTCGAGGTGATCTGGTAGGCCCAGTGGCGACGGCAGGCTTCCTCCAGCAGATCGCGCATCGCCTCGACTCGTTTCCGGCTCAGACCGTGTGTGGTGTACCGGTACTGGTCCCGGTTGAGGTTCAGCGTTTGGGTATCCCCACCGGGCACCTCTATTCCGGCCAGCTGTTGGTTGGTGGCGGCATGTTCATCCGGGGCGCGCCGGGTCAGCCGGTAGCGGCCGGACTTGATGGTCAGAATATGGTCGCCGAATTCTTCGAGGAATGACAGCCAGTGCAGGGAGCGGTTGATCGGTTCACCAGGCGCTCCGACGATGATGAAAACGTGGACCTGGATTCCGGCATCGCTCAGGTTCTTGAGGATCCGACCGTAGTTCCTGGGATGATTCCAGGGCTTCGCTTCCTGCCGCAGCGTTGCCGGATCAAGCGACTCCAGCCCCAGTTGCACGGCGCGACAGCCGGCCTCGAAAAGTGTTTGGCACACGTACGGCTTGAGCAATTGATCGCTGGCCGTCAGATAGCATTGCCAGGTGGCGGCGTGCCCGATACGTGCCAGCTCGCGCCCGATCTTCAGTTGCCGAGTAATGGGCAGGTACTCGTCGACGAAGTCGACGCGGGCGACTCCCAGCGCGGCGATGTGTTCGGCGACACGGCGTTCCGACATTATCCGGGGCTTGTGAAGAAAGGTGTCGCTACCGGCCGAGATGGAGCAGAATCCGCACCGCATCGGGCAGTTGGACATCGTGTAGAGCGGGGGCACGAAATCCGGGCTCCACTGGCGGATTCCCACGTCGAACACCGGAGTGGGAAGGTCCTCGTAATCGGCCGGTGTCGGGATTCGGGGATTGACGCGCACCCGGTCGCGGTCACGCCATACGACTCCAGGTACAGTGGCCGTATCGGCACCTTCGGCCAAATCGACCACGGGCTGGAAACCCTCGGCGTAAACAATGGCGTCCCAATGGTCGAACAGGGCGGCGAATTCTGGGTCGCGGTAAGCGTCTAGGGTTCGCGCCCAGTAGTTGCCACCCATGATCAGACGCACCTGCGGCGCCTGCTCCCGGACGAGGGTGGCGAGCACGCAGGCGCTCACCAGTTGCCGCTCGTCCGCGACGCTGATACCGACGACATCAGGTGCGGCCGCCTGGATCCGCGGCAGTTCGACTTCGATGAAGTAGTCGTAGAAGACGTGCTCCTCGCGATGTTCCAGCGCCCATCGCAACTCGCCGACGCGTCCCTTGAAGTGGCGGGAGTCGTATCGCACGTTGTTCCGTTCGACAACGAAGGCTTCGGCGGCCGAGGACACGCTCGCCGAGGCTTTTTCGAAGACCATGCGTGCGTCGTGCCGATCCAGGATCGAGGCAGCCGGATCGCGGACCGTGCGCAACGATCGGTCGACATCCTCGCCGCCGTGACGTTTGAGAATGTGCTCGACCCCATCGATATGGCCGTAGTGCTGCACCACGTGATGGCCGCGTTGTTCCAACACGCCGGCGAGATAGGCAATGCCCATCGGTAGATGCCAGATGCTGGAGCTCGGAGGATACGTCAGGTACACCGTGCGATTTGTGTTCACTGGATTCCCCTGCCCCTGCAGAAACGCCGGAATCCACGTTAACGGCTCACTAGTGCCACTGCAAGCGCGCTACACAATCGGCCTACTCCGCGAATCATCCGGCTCTATCTCGGTTTTGTCAATGGGCAAAGAAGGTCAAAACGTTGCGCCGACGGCACCGGAGGAAGGAATGCCGATGGCCCAAATGTGGAGTTCCCTTTGCCGGCTCCGGATTTCTCTTTCCTTGCGGCCAAGCTTCTGTTAACGTCAGTGCATCAGGTTTAAGCCGGGGTGGCGGAATTGGCAGACGCATCCGACCTTCGTAGTCGGGTGTCCCCATGGGACGTGAAGGTTCGAACCCTTCCCCCGGCACTGCATCGCCGATGATTCCCGAATCCTGCTCGTCGAGCAGTGTTTCGGAACCGTGCCCGTTGGCATATTCCATGCGGCGCAGCAGGTTGGCGGCGTTCGATACTTCGCCGATTGCGATGCGCTCTTCCGGGTGGATTGCACAATTATCCTCGACGGGAGCCCGGAAGCTCATACTGCACCAACTGCCACGGAACGTACTGTGCAGGCTGCGGCTGCCAGTGCGCCCGGCGGCATCCGAGTCCCAAGAATGACCAACGACGACCACCGCCCGTGGACGGGGTCGCGGAGCTCCACCGCAAAGCGCGCCTATTTGGCAAGATCCTGGAACCGCAGGCAGAGCCCAACCCACGCTGCGGAGAACTCTGCAATGCATCGGCAGCCCAGCGCATGAACGATTTCGCACGAAATCGCCACGGCCGCTGGGCGGGGTTACGGGCTTGTTGGGGCTGTCGGTGGTGTCCTGTTCAGCGGAGGCAGGGACGAATCGTGCAGCGCGGCAACGAGATCTGTTTCCTCGCCGATGAACTCGTCCGACCCGACGGCAAGCCCGTGGCCACGTCGACCGCGACCGCACGAATCCAGCGCGTTCGCTGACCTGAACCGCGCCTGTGGGTCGTGAGTGGTTAATCTCGTACGAACCGGAATAACCACTCACGAGATCGTCACGACTGCTTGACGAGCGCGTCCAAATTGTCCAGAACCCCCAAGTAGATGCGCTTGAGGCCGCCCGGGGCGAAGGTCCGCTCGAAGAACCCGCCGATTCCGGTCGCGCCGTCCCAAATCGTCTCGATCCGCACGATGGAGCCGCCGTTGGCCTCGCGCACCGTCCAGGTCGTCACCATGCTGGAGTTCGCATCGGTCTCGACGAACGTGCCCGGCTCCGGCTCGGTCACGACCGCCCTGACGTCGCGCACCCGCTTGGACGTCGCCTGGAGCTTCCAGGTCGCCGTTGTGCCCGCCCCGGTGCCGCCTTCGACGACTGCGTAGTCTCGGTAGTGCTCGGTGAAGATCTTCGGCCTGCTCTCCGCGTAGTCGGCGACGATCGTCCGCACCTTCTCCGCGGATGCGTCGATCCGGCGTTCCGCCCTGGCCGTTACCTTGCCCATGCCATCCCTCCAAAAACCGACAGGTCCACTGCACCACCCATCTCACCAGCACGACAGGCCCCATCCGGAACCAGCGCCACCCTTTCGAGGGCCAAGCAGTTGCCCGCGTCAGCTGCCGAGGCCGATTCCGCGACCGTCGAGGTAGCAAAGCCAACGGCCCCGGCGGCCCTGGTTCGCATCGGCGTGCGCGAGGGCTCGGCGGGTGAACTGCACCAGCGGCCAGCGCAGGGGTTCCGGCGGGAACGGCATCGGCTTGTCCCGCACCATGCGCAGCCGGGTTCGTTCGGTGTCCTCGCCCCACAACAGGTCCAGCGCGGTCTGGGCGCCGAAGCGGGATGCCGCCACGCCGAGCCCCGTGTAGCCGACCGCGTAGGCGATCGCCCGGTCGCAACCGAACACCGGCGTGAACCGGGTCGTGGAGTCGATCGGACCACCCCAGCGATAGGCGAAGCGCAGCCCCTCCAACTGGGGAAACGTGCGGAAGAAGTTTCGCGCCAGTCCGTGGTGCGCGGCGTCATTGCGGGCCAGTGCCGGATCGGTGCGCCCGCCAAAGTAGTACACCGCGTCGTAGCCACCCCACAGGATTCGGCCGTCCGGTGTCGGCCGGTAGTAGTGGAAGCGGTTGGCGCCGTCGGTGATGCCCTGCCGGTCCCGCCACCCCAGCGAGCGCCACTGCTGCGCCGACAGCGGCTCGGTGACCAGGACGTAGTCCCAGATCGGCAGCACACGTCGCCGAATCGAGCGCAGCGGCGCCGGGAACGCGTTGGTCCCCAGCACCACCCCGTCGGCCCGCACCGTCCCTTGTGGTGTCTTGAGCAGCACCCCGGAACCGCGGTGCAGCCCGCGTACCGGACTGCCCTCGTGGATGCGCACGCCGAGGCGCTGCGCCGTCGCGGCGAGTCCCCAGGTAAGCCGCGCCGGGTCGACGAGGCCCCCCGCGTCCGGTAGCCGCAAGCCCGCCCGGTACGTCGGCGAATTCAGGTCCGACCGAACGCCGCCTGCGCCCAGGAAGCGCGCCGCCATCCCGTGTCCGCGATACAGCGCGGCTTCGTCGCTGAGCTCGCCGACCTCGTGCGGCTCGGTGGCGACGCTGGTCCTGCCGCACAACCGGAAGTCCGCCTCGATGCCCTCCGCGAGCACGAACTTCTCGATCGCCCGCAGGTTCTCCCGCCCCAACCGCACCAACTGGTCGATCTCCCGCGGCCACGACAACGCGCCGTGGGCGAGGCCGTGCGTCAGGGATTCCGACACGAAACCGCCGTTGCGCCCGCTGCCGCCGTACCCCAACCGGTTCGCTTCGAGCAGCAGCACGTCGTGGTCCGGGCGCTGCTGCTTGGCCAGGAGCGCCGCCCACAGCCCGGTGAAACCGCCACCGACCACCACGAGATCCGCGCGGTCGGCACCGGACAGCGGTTCTCGTGGCGGCGGTCGGTCGGCACGATCCAACCAGTACACGGAGACTTCGGCATCGGCCAGCGACACGTCGACCTGGCTCATCCGGCGCTACTCCCACCACGGCCGATAGCCGACGCCGTGCTTGGCGGCGCGCTGGACGTCGCGGCGCAGTTCTCGCGTGTCTCGCGCGACACCGGGCGGGAAGCCGTGCTTGATGGCGCGGTGCTCGGCGGTCTCGCCCATGTAGCAGACCGAGTAGAACACCCCGACGAACAGGCCCAGCAGGATCGAGGACACCCGGATCCACAGCGGCCCGGGCAACAGCACGAGTGCACAGAACGGCGCCAACTGGGTCAGCGCGCGGGCCAGGTGGCGCAGCACCCAGGTGGGGCAGGTGACGTCGTGCAGGACCCACTCCGCGCACCGGTCCGGCAGCTTGCCCCCGAAGGCGTACCAGACCCATTGCGCCGGATTGGGTCGGTTGGTCGCCATCTCTCCAGGCTAGTCTTCGCGGGTTTCGGTCGGAGCCGCCCATTCGGCCGGACCTCGACGACAACATCATCCTAGGCGCCCGGCGCTGCACCCGTTCCCGACTGAAACATGCGTCACACACCGCACCTGAACGACACCGGTAACGAACGCCGCCGTTGATCGATGTTCTGGACAGAAGGGGTGAGTTAACGTGTTCGTCGTCGTTGTTGCTTTGTTGTTGGTACTGATCCTGGGTGCGGTCATGTTCACCGATGTGCTGGACGGCAAGGATTCGCTGAGTCGCCGCAGCCTGAAGAATGTCGTGGTGCAGTTGCGGCAGGACATCCGCCTGCTCGGTCATCGCTGATCGTCCAGAGTGGACTTCGGCCTCGCCCGCGGGCGAGGCCGTTGCTGTTTCCGGACGACAGGCAGGGGCGAGTTCACTGTCCGTCAGCGTCGGGCGGTGCGGCCGGTCGGCAGCACCCGGCGGCCAGAACGTCCACTTCGGACTGCGCCGCCGGATCGGGCCGTCTGATACTGGCGGCCGAACGCGGCCGGCCGCGCCTCGCCGTGGTACGGGCGGGCCCGACCTCGTCAGGGCGGTCAACCCACCCGGCCAACGTGATGCGGTCGAAGCGGACGCACCGGCTCGGCCGACAGGCCGCACCGGCGCTACCCCGCGCGGTCTACGGTGGTGACGTGACAGTTTTCGAACACTCCGGTTGCTGCGGCGCAAGCCGGGCCGATCTAGGTCCGGCCGATTCCGGCGAATCCGCGCAACCCGCACCGATCGCATCCGGAACCGCACGAACGGCCACCTCGGCCGAGTTCGTGCCATTGCCCGGCGGGGTGTTCGAGATGGGCACCGACGACGCGGACGGCTTCGTCGACGACGGCGAGGGGCCGATCCGGCAGGTCGAGCTGGCACCGTTTCGGGTCGCCGTGCACGCGGTGACCAACTCCGGGTTCGCCGAGTTCGTCGATGCGACCGGATACGTCACCGAGGCGGAGCGGTTCGGTTGGTCCTACGTCTTCGCCGGGTTCTTGCCCGGCAGGGTGCGCAAGATCTCTCCCCGCCCACAGCAGACGCCGTGGTGGTGCGGGGTCGAGGGGGCGTTCTGGCGTGCCCCGGAAGGCCCCGGTTCCACCGTGGCGGACCGGTTGGATCACCCCGCGGTGCACATCTCCTGGCACGACGCGCTGGCCTACTGCCAGTGGTCCGGCACGCGGCTGCCGACCGAGGCCGAGTGGGAGTACGCCGCGCGCGGCGGGCTGGCGCGCAGCCGCTACCCATGGGGCGACGAACTCACGCCGGATGGCCAGCACATGTGCAACATCTGGCAGGGTCAGTTCCCGGTGAAGAACACCGCCGAGGACGGCCATCGCGGCACGGCGCCGGTTGACGCCTTCGAACCCAACGGTTATGGGCTCTACAACGTCGCCGGGAACGTCTGGGAATGGTGCGCCGACTGGTGGACAGCCGAGCACGATCCGGCCCCGGCCGCCAACCCGACCGGCCCCGCCGACGGCAGTGCGAAAGTGATGCGCGGCGGCTCGTACCTGTGCCACCACTCCTACTGCAACCGGTACCGCGTCGGCGCCCGCACCAGCAACACTCCCGACAGCTCCAGCGGCAACCTCGGCTTCCGCATCGTCACCGACGGCTGATCGACTCACCCCCGCTGACCTGTGATGATCTCGCGAGAGGCGACCTCGGGGGGCTGGCGGCCCGAATCGGCCATGGCGTATGGTTCGACCTGCTTCCGTCACTCGTTCGAGTGACGGCGGTGTGTGTTTACGGACCCGAGGGCCAACAGGTGGGGTGAGAAGAAGTGGGCAAGTCGTCGTTGCCGGGAACCCGCACGCGGGGCCGCCACCGGCGGGTGGAACCCAAGACCTGGCAGCACGCCACTCCCCCACGCGTGATCGGCTACGCGGTCGCGATGTTCCTCACCGTCATCGCGGTCAGCAGTGCCTCCCACGGCACCGACACGCTGCCTTCGGCCCCTGGACCGGCCCCACAGGCGGCTGCGCAGCCGGCCGCACAGTTCCTCGCGCCGCAGGTCACGGCGACCGTACCGAACCTGGACGTGCCGGCGTCGGGACCGCGCCTGGTTGCGATCGAAACCCCGGCCCCGACCACCTCCCACGCCAAGCCGACCACCGAACGTCCGGCGGCGACCCAGGCCCCGGAAACCACGAAAGCGTCCAAGCCGACCGAGCGGACCTCGGCTCTTCCGGAACCCTCGCAACCGAAGCCGACCCCGACAGCGCAGCCGACCGAGACGCAGCAGCCTGCCGAACCCGCGCAGCCGACCGAGACACCGCAGCCGTCCGACAAGCCCAGCGACTCCGCTCCCCCGTCGGCGTCCGAGCCGGAGCCCACTGCGCCCAGGAACCCCGGGCCGACGCGTCCGGGCCTGCTGCCCGGGGTCGGCGGTGTCCTCGGCGGCCTCACCGGACCGCTTCTGGAGCAGTAATCATCGCAGTCCCGGCACCCCGGTGGGACAGTTGATCCGGGGGGTGCCGATATGGACACAGTCGCGATCACCGGCGGGACCGGACACCTCGGGCGCGAACTGGTGCGCCTGCTCAAACCCACGCACCGGGTGCGAATCCTGGCGCGCCGCCCCGGCACCGATCCCGGACTGGAATGGGTGCGGGGCGACCTGACCACCGGCGAAGGAGTCGCCGAAACCGTGGCCGACGCACACACCGTGGTGCACGCGGCCACTTACTCCCCGACCGCGCAGCGCGGCTTCATGCATCCGGTCGACTTCTGGCGCAGCCCGCCGGACGTCGACGTCGACGGCACCAGCCGGTTGCTCGAAGCCGCCGCAGCGGCCCGGGTCCGCCACTTCCTGTACGTCTCCATCGTGGGCGTGGACCGGCCGGCCATGCCTTACCTGCGCCTCAAGCACACGGCCGAAGAACTCGTCAGCGTCGCCGACGTGCCGTGGTCCATCGCGCGCGCAACCCAGTTCCACTGGCTGCTCGACCGGATGTTCAACCGGGCCACCCGTCTGCCCGTGCTGCCGCTGCCGGGAGCGCTGCCCACCCAGCCCGTCGACACCCGCGATTTCGCCGAATACCTCGTCGAATGCATCGGCAACGGTGCCGGGCACCGGCGGGAGGACTTCGGCGGCCCGGAGGTGCTGACCCTCCGCGACGCGTTGCGGACCTGGCAGCGCGTCCGTGGTCGCGATCGCCCGGTGCTCAATGTTCCCGCGCCCAAGCGGCTTCGCCGGATCGTCACCGACATGACGTGTCCCGGCGCCAGGCGCGGCAAGACCACCTGGGCGGAGTGGCTGGGTTCCCATCCCGCCGAATGACCGCCGTCCGCTCGTCGCCGACCGCCCTCCTACGATCTAGGGCGTACGGGGTACGGAGGCAGGTGCGATGGCGACCGAGTACAGCGGCGGCGGTGATCCGGCGCGCAGCCTGGCGCTGCTGTGGCGGACCAAGGACGGGCCGAGCAGCGGCCGCAAGGGGCGGTCGGACCTCGGCGTGGACCGCATCGTGCGGGCCGGGATCGAGATCGCCGATGCCGACGGACTGGGTGCGCTGTCGATGCGGCGGGTCGCCGACCACCTGGGCGTCGGCACGATGTCGCTGTACACCTACGTGCCGGGCAAGGCCGAGCTGATCGACGTCATGCTCGACACCGTCTACGGCGAGACCAACCGCGCCGAACCCGCGACCGACTGGCGGACCAGGCTGGCGCAGGTCGCGCACGAGAACTGGGCGCTGTACCACCGGCATCCGTGGATGTTGCAGGTGGCCGCCGGACGAGCGGTGCTCGGTCCGAACGCGATCGCCAAGTACGACTACGAACTGGGCGCGGTCGCGGGCCTGGGGCTCGCCGACGTCGAGATGGACTCGCTGTTGAGCCTGGTGCTGGGCCATGCCGAGGCCACCGCCCGCCGGTCGGTGGAGATGGCGCAGGTCGAGCAGCGCAGCGGGATGACCGACGAGCAGTGGTGGCGCGCGCACGCCCCGCTGCTCGGCCGGCTCCTCGACCCGCAGCGCTTCCCGACCGCCGCCCGCGTCGGCTCCGCCGCCGGCCAGGCCCACGGCTCAGCGCACAACCCCGAGCACGCCTTCGAATTCGGCCTCCAGCGGATCCTGGACGGCATCGAAGCCTTTGTCGCACACCGCCGCTGAGCCGTCAGGCGATTTTCACCAGCATCTTGCCGATGTTGTCGCCGCGCATGAGCCCGAGGAAGGCTTCCGGGGCGTTGCGCAATCCGTCGACAACCGTCTCCCGATAATTGATCTTGCCTTCGCGCAGCCAGCCGCCGACCTCGGCGACGAACTGGTCCTTGAGGTGTGCGCGGTCGCCGACGATGAAGCCCTCCAGCCTCAGGCGCTTGGCGACCAGCATGAACATGTTTCTCGGACCGGGCTCCGGCTCGGCGATGTTGTACTGCGAGATCATGCCGCACTCGGCGACCCGGCCGAAGTCGTTGAGCGCGTCGATCGCGGCCTCCAGGTGCTCGCCGCCGACGTTGTCGAAGTAGACGTCGATGCCATCCGGCGCGGCGGCGTTGAGCTGCTCGGCGACCGGGCCGTCGTGGTAGTTGAACGCGGCGTCGAAGCCCACCTCGTCGAGGAGGTAGCGGACCTTCTCAGCGGATCCGGCGCTGCCGATCACCCTGGACGCCCCGCGCAGCTTGGCGATCTGCCCGGCCAGCGAGCCCACCGCTCCGGCCGCGCCGGAGATGAACACCACGTCGCCCTCCTTCTGCTCGGCGACATCGACCAGTCCGACATAGGCCGTCATGCCGGGCATGCCGAGCACGTAGAGGTAGGTGCTCAGCGGCGCCGCCTGCGGGTCGACCTTGGTGGCCTGTTTCGCGCCGACCACCGCGTAGTCGCGCCAGCCCCGAAGGTGCCGCACGATGTCGCCGGGCTGGAAACCCTCGGCGTTGGAGGCGACCACCTCGCCGACCGCGCCGCCCTCCATCGCCTTGCCGATCTCGTAGGGCGGGGTGTAGGACTTGGCCGCGCTCATTCGGCCCCGCATGTAGGGGTCGACACTCATCAGCAGGTTGCGGACCAGCAGTTCCCCGTCGCCGGGCTGCGGTGCCTCGACCTCGACGATGTCGAAGTTCTCCAGCGTCGGCCAGCCCTTCGGGCGCGACGCGAGCCGGATTTCCAGGCCCTTGCTCATTTTTGCTCCTTCGCAGGTGCGGTCGACGCCGACGATACACAAAGTGTCAGTCACTGCCAAATGACGTTCTGTGACTTATGTCGTTGTCTGGCACAATGGTCGACATGAGTGTCCCCACCGACCACGGTGGCCTACGCGCCCGCAAAAAGCAGCGCACCCGGGCCGCCCTGATCGACGCGGGCCTGGACCTGTTCCTGGCCAAGGGCTACGACGCGACGACCATCGACGAGATCGCGGCCGAGGTGGAGATCTCGCCGCGCACGTTCTTCCGCTACTTCGCCGGTAAGGAGGACGTCGCGCTGGCCAAGGGCGCCGAGCTTGACGACCTGGTGCTCAACGCCCTCGCCGCGCGGCCCGCCGACGAACCACCGCTGGTCGCCCTGCGGGCGGCGGTGCTGGACATGATCCGCAAGTCGGCCTCCGGCGACGGCGTCCGGCGATTCCTCCGCATCCAGCATCTGATCAACAAGACTCCCGCGCTGCTGGCCGGGAACCTGCGGCGGGCGGCGGGCAACGAGGAGCGGCTGACCGTCGAGATCGCCGCCCGGCAGGGGGTCGATCCCGCGCGGGACATGCGGCCCCGCGTGCTGGTCGGGATGATCTGCGCCGCGCTGCGCATCGGCCTGGAGACGATGTGCGCCGACCGGCACCGCGACTTGTCGCGGCTGGTCGAGCTCGTCGAAGAGGCGATCGACCTGGCCACCGCCGGGATTCCGCGGCGCTGGGGCGACGAGCCGCACCAGTGGTGAGATCATCCGATGTGGACGGTCCAGGGAACGCCCCTCCCGTCGCCGGGATCCGCGCAATACCATCGGCATCGACCACCGACCGGAAAGGGATGCCCGTGAGCGAGATCGTGACGGTAGACGATGTGCGGGACGCCGCGAAACGCCTGGACGGCATCGCGCACCGCACCCCGGTGGTCACCTCCAGCACGCTGAACGAGCTTGTCGGCGCCGAAGTCTTCATCAAGTGCGAGAACTTCCAGCGGATGGGGGCGTTCAAGTTCCGCGGCGCCTACAACGCGATTTCCCGGCTGAGCCCGGAACAGTTGCGCCGCGGCGTGGCCGCTTATTCCTCGGGGAACCACGCCCAAGCCGTCGCGCTGGCCTGCCGACTGCTCGGCGCCACCGCCGTGATCCTGATGCCGGCGGACGCTCCGGCGGCGAAGCTGGCCGCGACCCGCGGCTACGGCGCCGAGGTCGTCACCTACGACCGGTACACCGAGAACCGCGAGGAACTTGGCCGGCAGCTGGCCACCGAGCGGGGTCTGACGCTGATCCCGCCGTTCGAGCACCCGCATGTGATGGCCGGACAGGGCACGACGGCGCTGGAACTGCTGGAGGAGACTGGGCCCCTGGACGCGCTGGTCGTCCCGGTCGGCGGCGGCGGGTTGATCGCCGGATGCTCAACGGCGGCCAAGGCCGTCTCCCCGGAGATCCGCGTCGTCGGTGTCGAACCGGAAGCCGCCGACGACACCAGGCGATCGCTCGATGCGGGCGAGCGGGTGAAGATCCCGGTCCCGCGCACCATCGCCGATGGCCTCGCCGCGGACATCCCCGGAGAACTCACCTTCTCGGTCAACCGGCGGCTCGTCGACGACATCGTGCTGGTCAGCGACGACGAGATCCGCTCGGCGATGCGGCTGGCGTTCGAACGCTTGAAGATCGTGGTCGAACCCAGCGGCGCGGTCGGCATCGCAGCGTTGCTTTCCGGCCGTCTCGCCCCGCCGCCGCGTGTCGGCGTGGTGATCTCCGGCGGAAACGTCGGCCTCCAACGCTTCACCGAACTGCTCGCCTACTAAAGAGCGTTTCAAACGTGGTTTGCGTAGCGGTGCGGGTAGCGGAACCTCAGACGCCGCCTGGACTCCGGGATCCCCGACTTATGTATGCCCAGTACGGCGACGGTAACTCCTGCAGGGGGGCGCTACCCACACCGCTACTCGAATTACCTTTGAAACACTCTCCAGGTCACAGAGTCGGCCAGGGGCGTTGTGGGGGGCGGAGCTGCTCGTAGGCTCGGGCCAGGCGGAGGACACCCAGATCGTCGAAGCGCTTGCCCGCGATTTGCAGGCCGATGGGCAGTCCCTCCGGGGTCCAGCCGCAGTTGACCGACACCGCAGGTTGGCCGGACATGTTGTAGGGCAACGTGAACGCGATGTGCTCCATCGGACGCATCGGGTCATTGGTGGGATAGGCCTGCTCGGCGGGGAAGGCCGGGATCGGCGCCACCGGGGACAGCACGTAGTCGAAGTCGCGGGCCACCCGGTTGGCGGCCACCGAGATCGCGTCCATCTGGCTGAAGCCGTGGAAGACCTCGGCGGCCGAGATGTCCTTGGCGTTGGTCGCCCACTGCGCGATGCCCGGCAGGACCTTGGCGCGGCGCTCGGCGGGCAGCGCCGAGATGTCGGTCCAGGAGCGGAACCGCCAGAACCGGTCCATGCCGTCGAGCATCTCGCGGGACAGGAACGGGTCGATCGGCTCCACCACCGCCCCGGCGGATTCGAGCAGTTGCGCCGCGGCGGTCACGGCGGCGATCGTCACGGGCTCGACGGGCAGGCCCACCCGGTGGTCGAGCAGCAGTGCGATGCGCAGGCCGCGAACCTCGCCGTCCAACCGCATCCAGTCGTGGTCGACCGGGGGAAGCGAGGTGTGGTCGCGCTCGTCCGGCGCGGACAGCACAGATGTCAGCAGCGCGGTGTCGGCGACCGTGCGGGTCAGCGGGCCGATGACCCGGCCGGTATACGGCGGGGCGACGGGGATCCGGCCGAAGCTGGGCTTGAGCCCGACCACCCCGCACCACCCGGCGGGCAGCCGCACCGATCCGCCGATATCGGTCCCGACGTGCAGTGGGCCGTACCCGGCCGCGGCGGCCGCGCCCGCTCCGGCGCTGGATCCGCCGGGGGTGCGGGTCAGGTCCCACGGGTTGCGGGCCAGGTGGTGGAAGCTCGACACCCCCGAGGAGAGCATGCCGTAGTCGGGCATGGTCGTCTTGGCGAAGATCACCGCACCGCTCTCGCGCAGCCGTGCGGGTGCGGGAGCGTCCTGCCGGACCGGGACCAGCTCGGTGGCCGCGGTGCCTTGCGGAACCGGCGTTCCCCTGGTGGCGATGTTCTCCTTGACGGTTACCGGCACCCCGTCCACCGGCCCGGCCGGGGCGCCGGCGAGCCAGCGGCGTTCCGAGGAACGGGCAGCGGCCCGGGCCGCTGCGGGATCCAGCGCGTAAAGGGCGCACACCTTGGGCTCGCAGGAATCGACGCGCGCCAGCACGGCATCGATGACCTCGACCGGCGAGGTCTCGCCCGCCCGGTACGCCGCCACCAGATCCACCGCCGAGAGATCAGCCAGCTCCGTCATGCCACGTTCTCCTCGCTCGCGCCCGAAACCCGAGTCTCGACCACACCCCGCCGCAGGAAAAGTTGGCAATGTGTCCGCGCCGGCCGCCCGAACCGAGCACACCGTCCATTGACTTTTCGACGCCGCCCGGTTCAGGCGGCGTCGCCGTAGAAGAGATGCTCCGGATGCGGGTGGCTGAGGAAGTCGTGGTGCGAGATCTCCCAGCCGTAGGCCCCGGCGTGGCTGAAGACCAGCACGTCCCCGGCCCGCACCCGTGCCACGACCGCGTCGCGCGCGAGCACGTCCTTGGGGGTGCACAGCTCGCCGACCACGGTGATCCGGGCATCGCGCAGCTCCGGACGCGTTGCGCTCAACGACCACTGCTCCACCGGAAGCACCGTGAACGGGTGGCTGTGCTGCCAAGACACCGGCAGCCGGAACTGGTGCGTGCCGCCGCGCACCAGGGCGTAGTCCACGCCGTGGTTGCGCTTGACGTCGAGGACCTCGACCGCGTACTGCCCGCACTCGGCGACCAGGTAGCGGCCGCACTCGAAGTCGATTTCCGCCCAGTGGCCGGGGAATTCATCGATCACGGCGGGCAGTTCGCGGGCGAAGTGCACCCAGTCGAACTGGTCGGCCAGGTCCGCGTAGTTCACCCCGATGCCGCCGCCGACGTTAAGCACCTCGCAGCGCACGCCGAATTCCTGCTCCCACGCCGAGACGGTTCGCCGGTAGTGGTCCAGCAGTTCCAGGTGCGCGGTTGCGGAAAGGTTGTTCGACAGCGAGTGCAGGTGGAAACCCACCAACCGCACACCGGGCAACGTCGCCACGGCCGCGACCGCCTCGGGCAGGGCCGCTTCGGAAATCCCGAACTGGGTCGGGCGCCCGGCCATCGCCAGGGTCGCGCTGGGGAACGGACCGGCGAGGTTGACGCGCAGCAACACCTCCGCAGTCCGCCCGATCCGGGTGGCGATCTCGGAGATCCGGTGCAGTTCCAGCACGCTCTCGACGTGCAGCCGCGTGACGTTCTGCGTCAATGCCTGCTCGATCTCCGCCGGTGTCTTGGCCGGGCCGCCGAAGATCACCGGCGTCGTCTCCCCGATGGCCCGCGCCTTGTCCAGCTCGCCGCCCGAAGCGACCTCGAACCCGGCGACCAGCGGTGCCAGCGCCCGCAGCAACCGATCGGCGCTGTTGGCCTTCATCGCATAGAACATCCGGCACCGCGGCGGCAACGATTCCACCACGGTGCGGACGTGTTCGGTGAGCAGATCCAGGTCGTAGGCGAACAGGCAGACCGGCTCGCCACCGGCCCGGTCCTGCACGAGTTTGGCCAGCTGGTCACGCATGGTTCCCCCGGTGGTCGTCGAGATGGGCGCGCAAGGCGCGGGCCGCCAGGCCCCGTTCTTCGCCGAGGACGAACGTGCGCACCCCTGCGGCCTGCCACCGCTCGTGATCCTCGCGGGTCCGCGGAATCGCGCAGAACGGCACCTGCTGCGTCGTGCATTCGGCGTGCACCCGGTCCAGGGCGTCGCGGACCTGCGGGTGCCGGGTCTGCCACGGCACGCCGTAGGACTGCGACAGGTCCGCGGCGCCTTCCAGCACCAGGTCCACTCCCCCGCCCGCGAGGATGGACGGCAGTTCGTCGACGCCCTCGGCATCCTCGATCATCGCGATCACCATGACTTCCTCGTTGGCGCGGCGGATGTAGTCCGCCAGATCGATGCGCCCGAAGCCGGGCACCCGCCCGCCGTTGAGGCTGCGCATGCCTTCCGGTGCATAGCGCGCGGCCCGGACCGCCGATTCGATGTCGGCCCTGGTCCGCACGTGCGGCACGACCACACCCAGCGCACCCGCATCGAGCGCGCGCAGAATCGCACCCGGATCGGCCTCCGGCACGCGGACGAACGCGACGAGGTCGACGGCCTCGGCGGCGCGGATGAGGTTCTCCAGCTGCTGCGGATCGACGAGGGTGTGCTCGGTGTCCAGGATGACGAAGTCGTACCCGGCGCAGCCGATCATCTCCACCAGCGTCGGCGACGGGATGGAGCAGAACAAACCGTAGCTCTCGCCGCCCCGGGCGAGCCGGGCCTTGACGGTGTTGGGACGCAGCATCAGTCCACCTCCGCGAGTGGGTTCGGCACCGTGTGCAGCCGGAGTTCGGTGTCGGGTACCAGGCGGCGAGTGGTCAGCTTCTCCACCTCGATGGTCGGCGTGAACACGTCGAACAGTGCGAAACGATCCGCCAGCTCCGGAAAAGACTGCCGGTAGGCGCGGATCTCGTCGCGCACCAACCGCCAGAACCGCCGCTCGGCGAACGCGTAGCGGTCGGCCAGGAACATGGCGAACTCGCCCAGGTTGATGAAGCAGAACGCGTCCAGCAGGAAATCCGTGACCAGGTCGAGCCGGTCGGTCTCCAGGAACGAATTCCGGTTCTGGTGGTGCGCCGGGGTTCCGGCCAGTTCCGGGCACAGCTCCGGCACCGCCAAGTGCTCGCGGGAGAACCGCACACCGTCGTGGAAGTCCTTCAAGACCACCCGGGTCGGGATGCCGTTGTCGTGCACCAGCGCCATGTTCTGCGCGTGCGACTCCAGCGCGATGCCGTGCTTGCAGAGCAGGTGCACCAGCGGCAGCGCGCTGACCCGCACCAGACGCCGCACCCATTCCTCCACACCCAGGTCGCGCACCCACGGGTCGATCAACGGCGTGCCGTCGACCTGGCACGCGGTCAAGCCGGTGAAGGGCACGGCCTGCTCCCCCGGGGCGAGGTACTGGTGCAGGCTTTCGCGCCAGATGCAGGCCAGCGCGTCGTAGGTGTCGGCTTGCAGGAGCCCGGATTCCGGGGTCACCGCGGTACCGAGCACCTCCCCGAGCAGAATCGGGCGAAGGTCAACGCGCAGAAACTCGTCGCCGGCGACCACTTCTTGCAGCCAGTCGGTGATTCGCGGCGCGTTGCGCACGGTGTGCGCGGCCAAGCCGCGGCCGGTCGAGGTGTTCACGATCGACATGGACAGCTTCAGGTACGGGCGCAGCAGGTCGTCCCGGCAGGTCATGGTGCGGATCGATTGCTGCGGGATGAACTCGTGGGGATCCGCACCGAGCAGGATCAGTTCGCCGCGGCTGAGCTGCTCGGCGAACGCGCGGGCGATCCGCTCCCGCCATTGCCACGGGTGCACGGGAACCAGCGCGTAGTCCTGCGGGTTGCCACCGTTCTGCTCGATCCGTCGACGGAAGGCTTCCGCGGACGCACCGAGTTGGGTGGCCACATACCGCTCGCCGATCGTCGTGGACCGCGAGACTTCGGTGATGCTGCGGTGCGCGGCGAGCCAGAGCGGCCGTACCGGGCTGGCGAACTCGGGGCCGTAGGCGATGTTGTCGGCGGCGTCGAAGCCGATCCGCGACTTGTACGTCGGGTGGTAGCGATGTCCGTCGGTGATCGCCGATTCCAGGGTGTCATAGTCCGCTGTGGACAGATCGGTGCGCCGCTCGGCACGGACGTATTCCGCCAGCGCGTCCTTGAACAGCGTTTCCTCCAACTCCCGGGCGAAGCCGACCAGGTGGTCGGGGTCGGCGTCCAGCGAGCCCCGGACCTCGGCGAGGAATCCGCTGACCGATTCCGCTTCCCGGTCGCCCCGGCGAACCTCCGAGGTGAGACTCACCCGATTGAAGCCGAACCGGCGCACCGCGCGGAATGAGTAGCGGACCTGCCCGCCGGCCGCGTCCACGCCGTCGACGACGTGCTCGTCGCCGTCCTGCCGGGTCTTCAGCGCGTCTTCGTACACCAGCGACGACACCAGTTGGCGGAACACCCGGCGCCGCACGGTTCGGAAGGTCGGCGCGGTCAGCGCGGCCTGCACCAGCTGCGCGGTCATGGGTTCACCTCACACATCGGGTTGCGGACGTCGACATACAGCGGGCGCTCACCACGCTCGGCGAAGCGACTGATCAGGTTCGCCTTCGCGGGCAGCACCGGGGATTCGACCAGCTCGGCGGCGTACCGGCCGGGGCAGGCCCGGAGGAATTTCCGGACCACCGCCCACAGCCGCCGCTCGCCGGCCGGTGTGTACCGGCCCAGCACGTGCACCAGGTGACCGAGGTGGTTGGTGACGAAGTGGTAGCGCAGCCGCATCCAGGCTTCCGCGTCGTCGTAGCGCACCGGGCTGTCCAGCGGCACGCCGGCGAGCCTGGCTCGCTCTCGACTCACGCTGGTGCCCTCCATATCGCGGACGAAGAAGCGCTTCGGCCAACCGTTTTCCGTGTGCAGCAGGGAGTTCTGCACATGGGCCTCGAAGCTGATGCCGTCGTCGGTGAACACCGCGAGCAGCGGACCCAAGGAGATGCCCAGGTAAGCCCGCAGCCACTCGGCGACGTGCTCGAAGGTCAGCGGGCCCGCCTGCGCCACCAGCTCCACCAACGCCGGAGGGCCGCCGTCCAGCCGATCTTCCAGGAGCCCGGCCAGCACCTGCGGGGCCGCGGTGGACTCGACGAACGGATGGCGGCGGAAGAGCACCGAGAAATCCGCTGCCAGCGGGCCGACGACCGCCGGGTCGACGGTGCGGTACCCGGTCTCCAGCAGTACCTCGAACCCGTCGTGCCGCCACCGGCTGGCGGCGCCGGCGACCAGCCGGCTCGCGTCCACGGCCCGGCGTGCGTGCTCCACCGGGTTGTTGCGGACGAAGTTGGTGATGCGGACGTGCAGCGGCAGTTTCCACGCCGTTGCGAAGCCGGGATCGCACACGGTACGCACCGACGACGTCGCATACACCGCCTTCCCGAGTGGCCCCAGCGGTACCAGCCGCCCGGAGTCGATCAGCGCCTCGACTTCGGGCTGCCGCTCGAGGTGGGCGGCCTGCCAGGGGTGCACCGGCAGCAGGACGTGGTCTGCCTGATCGGTGCGCAACGCCGTGCGGGCCTTCTCCTCGACTTCGGCCGGAATCCAGGGTTCGTCGGTGACTCGGTCCTCGACGACCAGGTCGGCGGCGAGCGCCAGGTAGTGCAGCTGGAACCACGCGCCGAGCTCCGGGGCGTAGCAGTCCAGCTCGTGGTCGCTGAACCCCTCGGCGCTCTTCGGCGTCGGGTGGAACGGGTGCCCCAACAGCAACGACTGCTCGGCGAACCGAGTGATGCCAGGCGAGTCGGTCGGCCGGGGGCCGGGGTCGCGGGCGAGGTACCGCGCCGCCCGCTCGACGCTGTTGGCCACCTGTCCCAGGAAGGCCGCCGTTCCGCCCGTGCCGCACCGCTGCGCAAGTTCGTCCGCGATGAGCTTCACGAACTCGTCGTGGCCGACCGGAACGCGGTCGCCGTCGGCGAGTTCCCGGAAAAGTTCGTCGCCGTAGGCGTGATGACCGAACTCGGAGCGGTAGCGCACCCGGACCACCAGCGCGCCATCCGCCGCGTGCAGCGGGATACGCAGCCAGTCGTCGGCGAGCGCCCCGCCGGTTTCCCGCACCAGCGCGTTCAGCAGACGCTGCCGCGCCGCCGCTCGAGCCAGAACCTCATTCACCGGAACACCTTCTCGGAAGTCGCACCCACTCGGAAAGAATGCACATCGGACCTCGTGCGGCTCGCCGCGGCCAGCAAGGCCGCCACGACCAGCAGGGCGCCGATCAGGAAGAACACCGCCGTCGGCGGCAGCAGGACCGCCATCGCCGCGCCCAGCAGTGGGCCCAGCACCTGGCCGAGGTCGAGCAGCCCGGTGCTGAAGCCGAAAGCGGCGCCGCAGCCCCGATCCGGAACCTGCCGGGCGGTCACGTGCAGCACCGACTGCACCAGGGCGGCAAAGCAGAATCCCTGCACGATGCGCAGCGGCAGCAGCATTTCCACGCTCACCAGGGCCTGTAGTGCCACCGCGATGCCACACAGTGCGGCGGCCACGGCGAAGCCCCGTTGGGCCGGGCGGACGTCGTTGCGGCGGCCCCACCACGGGCTGCCCAGCCAGGACGCCGCCCAGGTCGTGGCCTGCAAGGCACCCACCCAGGCCGTCGCGCTGGCCATCGAGCCAGTGAGCCGGTCGACCTGCGGCGCGAAAACCACCACCAGCGCGAAGATCGCGGCCTGCGCGGCGAGCCCGGCGAGCAACATCATGCGGCTTTCCCCGACCCGCCACAGCGTCGCTGCCACGGCCTGCATCGAGTACCGTTCCGGGCCGCAACCCGTCGGCTCGACCAGCAGCGTCGCGGCGAGCACGCTCGACAGCAACAGCAAGCCGGCGACCGCCGCGAACAGCGGAGCGAACCCAAAGCGCCCGGCGAGCAGGCCACCGACCAGCGGGCCGAGCAACGATCCCGCGGCCGTGGCCCCGAACAGGCCGCCCAGCGCACGGCCGCGCCGGTCGGGACCTGCCGCGGAGCTGGTGTAGGTCGCGGTGGCGCTCACCACGCCGCCGAATGCGCCTTGCAACAGCCGACAGGCCAGGAACTGGCCGGGCGTGTCCGCCAGCGCCATCAGCGCGATCGCCAGCCCTAGCCCCGCGAGCGCCCGCACGACCATGGGCTTGCGGCCGAAGCGGTCGCCGATCAGCCCCCACACCGGCCCGCTGATCAGTTGCGTCACCGCCGGCGCGGCCAGCGAAACACCCGTCCACCAAGGTATTTCCGCCGCCGGTGTACCGAGCTGGGCGAGGTAGAACGGCAGCAGGGGAACGACGATGGTGAGCCCGGCGGTCGCGGCGAACTGGCCGAGGCACAGCACGGCGAACGTGCGCATCAGACCACCGATCCGCGCAACAGGGGGTTCGGGACCGCGCCCACCCCGGCGGGCATGCTCACCCCGCCGGAGGGCCCCTGCCGCAACAGCGGCCCGAGCACTGACCGGCTCGGCCACATCTCGGCATGCAGCAACCGGTCCCGCAGGACCTTCGCCACGGCGTTGGGCAGCGGCGCCAGACCGTCGAGCACCGCGGCCCGCAACTCGGCCCACAGCACGCCTTCGTCCAGGCCGAAGTGTCGGCACAGCGCGTCGGCGATGCCGTAGAGGTTGACCTGAAAACCGAGCGTCTGAAGGTAGCCGACGAGCGCTTCGGCCGATTCGAGGTGCAGCGACTGCGGCGCGCCAGGCTTGATCACGTATTCCGGATCCGGCGTTCCGGCGGCACGCATCCACTGCGGATAGAGCCGAAGCGTGTCGTGATCCCGGAGCACGAACCGGTCCACCACCCCATCCCGCAACACGACGACGACGTTCTGGCCGTGCAGTTCCGGCAGCACTCCGTAGCGCAGGAAACCGAACCCGACCTCGCAGAACGCCGCCGCCAGCGCCCGGAAGAAGGTCACCGCATCGAATTGGCCGGATAGCGCGGGCGCCAGCACATCCCACTCATGTGCCGCCAGCGCGGCCATCGGCAGCGCCAGGCCGTCCAGCTCGGGATACACCCTGACCTGTGCGGCGAGCTGGCCGGGCCGGTTGCCGAACTCGTCGGCGGGATCATGCCAGCCGCACCAGATTCGCTCGTCGCACAACGCAATCCGTCGCCGCAGCAACGGATCCCGGTCGATCAGGTCCTGCATGGTCTCCTGCGCGCGCTCGGCGTTGGCCAGGTAGCGCGGCGGCAGCAACCGCGTCGCGCCCAAAGTGGCCACGCCGAGCGGAAGTTTGACGTGCTTCGGCGTTTCCGGCGCCGTGGTGAGCGTGCGGATCGACGCCGTCGGGTGGAACCGGCCGACGCCCCGCACCAGCGGCACCAGCGCGCCGCTGGCGAGTTCCTCGGCGAACTGGGACGGCAGCACGCGGTCGAATTGCCACGGATGAACCGGAACCGGCAGGAAATCTTCGGTGACGGCGCCCGTGCGCTGCTGCGCCTCGGCGAGCTCTTCCCGGTCCGTGGGATCGAGGATCAGCTCGGGTATCCGGTGTGAATCCGCGTCGCCGCCGAAGCGAAGACGCTCCCGGCGCACCGCGACCCAGTCCAGGCCGAGCGGCTGCGCTCGCATCGGCCCGTAGCGCACCAGTTCCGTCGCGGACCAGCCCGCCGCGGCCCGCGCGGTGGGATGGAACGGACGGTTCCGGGTCGCGGCCAGCCGCTCGCCGGACAACAGCTCGCCCGCCTGCGGCTTGAGGACGAGATCCGCCCGCTGGCCGAGCAGTGCAGCGGCATGCGCCCTAGAGGCCCGCACGTCGTCGGCCACCCCGGCGGCACCCGCGAAGTCACCGCACACCAGCAAGACGAGCTCCTCCGGCGTGATCGGTCTCTGCTGCGCGCCCTCGCCGTGGCGGACCGGGCCGCCGGCGTATCGGTAGCGCTGGAGTTCGCCGCCGGGGCGCACCCGGAAGCTCACCCACCCGGTCGGCAACTTCACGCGGCACCAGTGCTGTCCGGCAACCTCCGCGGGCCGGTCGAGTTCGGCCCGCGAACCGAACTCGACCAGGTCTTCTTGCAGCAGCGCGTCGACGAGGTCCCGCATTACCAGCTCGGCCGGTTCGTCTCGCATCAGTACAGATCCAGCCAGGTACCGACGCCCTGGTTCTTCGCCCGCTCGTACACCTCGCCGGCGCAGGCGATGTCCTCCACCGCCATCCCCATCGGGTTGAGCACGATGATCTCGTCGTCGTTTTCCCGCCCCGGCTTCGCGCCGGAGAGAATCTCGCCCAACTCGGCGTGCAGCCGCTCGCGGGAGAAGGAGCCCTCCAGCACCAGCTGGTTGATGATCTTCTTTTCCCGGTTGCTCTGCTCCCAGTCGTCCACCACGACCTTGTCCGCGCCCAGGAACACGTCCTTGTGTACGTCCATGATGGACACGTTGCACAGCAGTGCGCCCCGCTTGAGCCAGGCGAACGGGATGTAGGGCCGACTGGTGACCGTGCACGGCACGACCAGGTCACCGGCGCGCACGGCTTCCTCGGCGGTGCTCGCCACCTGCGCCTTGACGGCCGGGAACTCGCCGCTGATCTGCGCCGCGACATCGTGCGCCGCGCTGGGCTGCTGGTCGTAGAGGTGCACGGTCACGATGTGCTCAAACTGCTGCAACAGCGCGGTGAGCTGCGTCCGGCCGATCACGCCGCAGCCGACGAGCGCGACGTCGGTGAACCCGGCGCGCGCCAGGTGCCGGGCCGCCAGGCAGGTCACCCCGGCGGTGCGCCACGCACTGATCAAGCTGCCTTCGAGGACGGCCACCGGGTAGTTGCTCTCCGGATCGTTGAGCACGATGACGGCGCTGGCCCGCTCCCGGCCGCGCCGGACGGGATTGTCGTGCTTGCTGCCGATCCACTTGATCCCGGACAACCCGGGTTCGCCCACGTGCGCCGGCATCGCGATGATCCGGTCGGCGATGTGTCCGTCCGTCCCCGCCGCCCGCAGGTACGGCTTGAGCGGCTGCACCGTCTTGCCCTCGGCGTGCGCGACCAGCCCGGCGTGCAGGGCTCGCACGTACAGCTCGGCCTCGGCACCGCCCACCGCCGCGATGTCGCTGCGACTCAGGTAGAGCATCTTCGGGGATTCCTCCGTGGACACCAGATCTCCTTCTCGTCAGTTCGTGCAGCGCCGTCGGGCGGCGGCGAACCAGTCGTCGTCGTAAACCAGGTCGAGGTAGCGATCACCGCGGTCCGGGAACACCGCGACGACCCGGCAGGGGCGGGGCAGCTCGGGCAGCGTCTTGCGGATCGCGGCGACCACCGCACCGGTCGACCCGCCGGCGAAGATGCCTTCGGCGGCCAGCAGATCCCGGCAGCCCACCGCCGCCTCGAAGTCGTTGACGTGCACCACGTCGTCGATCTCGCCGGGTTGCAGCAGTTCCGGCACCCGGCTCGCGCCGAGTCCGGGCACGTCGCGCGGGCCCGGCGGGGCCCCGAAGATCACCGAGCCGACCGCGTCCACCGCGATCACCCGCAGGTCCGGGAAGTCCTCCCGCAACCGGCGGGAGCAGCCGAGGATGCTGCCGGTGGTGCTCACCGCGCCGAACAGGTACGAGGGCGGGCGGACCAGCTGCTCGGCGAGTTCGGCACCGGTGCCGTGGTAGTGCGCCTGCCAGTTCCGGTCGTTGGCGTACTGGTTGATCCAGATCGCCTCCGGCGAGTTCGCCACGATCTGCTGCACCCGGCGGATCCGGGTGTGCAGGTAGCCGCCCAGGCCGTCCGGCTCGGTCACCACGTCCACCTCGGCGCCCAGGTGCCGCAGGATGGCGACGTTCGACCGGGCGGCCTTGGGATCCAGCACGCAGGTGAACCGCAGGCCGTGGAGCCGGGCCGCGATGGCCAACGCGATCCCGAAGTTGCCGGAACTGCTTTCCACGAGGTGGCTTCCGGGGCGGATGGAGCCTTCCCGCAGCCCGCACTCGATGATGTAGCGGGCGGAGCGGTCTTTCATGCTGCCACCGGGATTCATCAGCTCCAGCTTGGCGATCACCTCTAGATCGGGTTCGGGGAACAGTCGGGTCAGCGAGACGGCGGGCGTATTGCCCACGCACTCGAAAACCGACTCGGCGACGGATTCGGTCAGCGTGTCGACAGCCACGTTTCTCCTCAGCTCGACGACCGGAACGGGCAGGGCGACGGCCGGAACGCTAGCAAAGGTTAGGCTAACTTAATAGAATGTGATCAAGAGATAACGATCACATCAACGCGACGAGGTTGCCCCGAACAGGGCAGCTCCGGCTCCTGATCGCGGATCAGCAGCCGCATCCCAATGCCGGTGTCTCACAACGACATGGGACACCCGGCACCGATCGCGCCCACTCTCGATGAACCAACGCGACGACCCGGCTCGGCGAAATCAACCGCCAATCGGTCAACCACAAACGATTTTGTTGTGATCAGGAAACCACTGATCAATTCCGCAGTGTCAACAATGCGCTGCGCGACGGGATCGATCCACAGTGCACCAGGGATTTGCGAAATCCATCGGCCCGGCGAGCGGTCAGATCAGCGTGCCGCGGGGCCGCCTCCCGCGCGAGCCGCGGCCGGTGTTCACCAGACAGCGGCAAGATGTCGGCCGATGCACGGCTCAGGTCGACCAGCGGGTTCGGCCACGAGCCCGCAGTTCGACGTTCGGCAGCTCCGGCGCAGGCAACGCCGGGCCGTCGTATCCGTGCACGACCCCGAAGCGTCCGTCCGATTCGCCTGTGCTGCGGCCGTGCTCCCACTCCGCCCGGGCCTGGGCGATCTCGTCGTGCGAACGCCCAACAAAGTTCCACCACATGACCAACTGCTCCTCGAACGGGATACCGCCGAGAAGGACCGCGCGCGCCGGGCGATCGGCCCGCACCGACACCTCGCGGCGGCCGCGCCCCAGGTAGAGCATGTCGCCGCCGGCCAGCGGCCGGTCGCCCACGGCAAGGCCGTCGGACACCGCCAGCACCGCGTGCTCGAACTCGGCCTGCACCGGCAGCCGCAGCGTGCGGCCCGCCGCGATCGACAGCTCCGCCCCCACCAGCGGGGTGTAGGTCCGCGCCGCCGACTTCGCCCCGGCGAGCTCACCCATCAGGACCGTCACGGCACCGTCCGCCGTGGACAGCACGGGCAACTCACCGTGGTGCTCGAAATGCGGGGCCACGTCGCGCCGATCACCGGGCAACGCCACCCACAACTGGACTCCGTGCAGGACCGGGCCATGGCCGACCGGCGACTCCTCCGAGTGCGAGATGCCGAAACCGGCGGTCATCAGGTTCAGCTCACCCGGTCGCACCAGCTGCTCGTTGCCCAGGCTGTCGCGGTGCAGCACCTCGCCGCCGAGCAGCCAGCTCACCGTCTGCAGCCCGGTGTGCGGGTGCGGCGGCACCTGCATGCCCGGCGCACCCGTGATGTCAGCCGGGCCGTAGAAGTCGGCGAAGCACCAGGCCCCCACCATGCGCCGATCGCGGTTCGGCAGCGTGCGCCCCACCAACATCGCCCGTGGGCCGCCCAGCGGTACGGTGCGCGGTCGGAGGAGTTCGTACTCCGGCTCGGCCGCGGTCACCACGCCGCCGCAGCGCAGTTCGGCCGGGTCGCGTTCCACGTTGCTCACCGAGCCAGCCTCCCGCATCCAGCCGTTGCGTGCACAATCGATTGAACACCGCCGCCGACGCACCTGGAGAGGAAACGTGAGCAGCTCCACCCAGCCCGAGGTCGTGGACGACCCCGGCGCCAACCGCTTCGAGATCCGCGCCGACGGGGAACCGGCTGGATTCACCGAGTACCGGCTGCGCCCCAAGTCCATCGCGTTCCTGCACACCGAGATCGACCCCCGGTTCGAGGGTCGCGGGCTGGGCGGCGCGCTGATCCGCTCGGCGCTGGATGCCGCCCGGGAGCGCGGCCTCGCGGTGCTGCCCTACTGTCCATTCGTCCGCGGGTGGATCAGCAAGCACTCGGACTACCTGGACCTCGTGCCGGCCGATAAGCGGGCGGGTTTCCAGCTCTGACGGTCCGCTGCGGCCAGAGATGCTAACCGGGCGGATTGGCCTGGGGGACCGGCGATTTCGCACGAAATCGCCGCCCGCTCCGCGCTACGCACCCGCTGGGTCGGCTGGACCAATGGATGCGTCACCCAACGGTCGCGCCGAAGATCAACCCGAGCAGGTAGGTCACCGCCGCTGCGCCCGCCCCGATGGCGAGTTGCCGCAAGGCGCGAGGCAGCGGCGGCGCGCCGGACAGCACGGCGACGGTGGCGCCGGTCAGCATCAGCGCCAGCCCGACCAGCACGACCGCGATCAGGACGGCGAGGCCACCACTGAGCCCGGCGACGAACGGCAGCACCGGGACCAGCGCACCGGAGGCGAAAAAGACGAAACTGGAGATCGCCGCTTTGAGACCGGTGCCGACGATCTCGTGCTCGTCGGCGGGTTGGTCGGCCGGTGGCACCGGCGGCTTGGGGTCGCGCAGCAGCGCATCGGCGCGGCGCTGGGCCTCCTCGGCGGACATGCCCCTGGCCCGGTAGACCAGGCCGAGTTCGTTGGCGTTGACGTCGAGATAGGGCACCACCGCGCGGGCTTCGGGATTCGGAGCCGCTGCGGCGAGCAGTTCCCGCTGGGAACGCACCGAGATGTACTCGCCGGCCCCCATCGACAATGCACCGGCCAGCAGCCCCGCCAGCCCAGTGAGCAGCACGGTCGAGGTCGGCACGTTCCCGCCGATGACGCCCAGCACCAGCGCCAGGTTGCTGACCAGGCCGTCGTTGGCGCCGAATACCGCCGCGCGGAATGTTCCCGACACCCTGGCGCGCCCGCGTGCGGCGAGTGCCCGCACGACCTCCTCGTGGATGCGTTCGTCGGCGGCCATCGCGGCCGGCGCGTCGCGGTCGAAGCGGTACGGCGAGCGGCTTTCGGCGCGCTGCGCCAGAGCGAGCACGAACACCGAACCGAACCGGCGGGCCAGGAACACGAGCAGCCGCATCCGGAAGTGGCCGCGCCGCTTCGGCCCGACCTCGTCGCCGAGCAGTCCTTCCCAGTAGGCGGCGTGCCGTTCCTCGGCCTCGGCGAGCCCGAGCAGGATCTCCCGTTCCTCACCGGAGCGCCGGGCGGCCAGCTCCCGGTAGACCTTCGCTTCTTCATGCTCGTCCGCCAGCCGACGTCGCCAGCGGCGCACCGACTTCTCATTCGGTCTGCCTGCTCGATACGCGTTGTCCTGCACGCGCCAAGCCTCCCAGCGGCCATCCGGAGTCACCACTCGAACAACTCCGATCATCGGATCGTCGGCGCCCCCAGCCCGCCCCTACCGTTGATCGACTTGACGAAAACCTCTGACAACAAAAGGGAATCCGCACTATGCGATGGCGCCCTCGTGCCGGATCCCTCCGGCCGCCCGGCTGACCTTGCTGGCGACCTCGGCGGCGGCGCAGTCCCGGCACACACCCGGGGACCTCCACCGTAGATGTCTATTGTGGACTGTTGTACTCATTGCGCGGCGGAAGCAGTTCCAGCGATTCGGCCAGCGGACGGCGTGACGTGGTCGGCAGCGCCTCCTCCGGCCCCGGCCAGCCTAGGCGCAGCACCAACTGGGCATACCCGGCGCCGCCGAGCACCGTTTCCTGGACCCGTTCGCGTATCTCGGCGACTTCTCCCAGTTGGTTCAGCGGGCAGGTCGCCAGGCCGTCGCGCACCGCCGCCAGCAGCACGGCGCTGAGCGCCTCCCCCGCCGCCAGCCAGCTGTCAACCCAGTCACCGCGAGTGGCCAGCACCGCGAACACAGCTTCGTCGGTCAGCACCGGGCTCGCCGGTTCGGGGTCGTCCAGATCGGCCACCGCCTTCTGGTACGCGGCGGATTCCCGCAACCACCCGGCTCGCTGCAAGGACTCCACCAAGACGCCGCGGTGCTCGGCGGCCCGAACCAGGGCGCCGTGTTCGGTTTCGGCCGCGGCACGCAGGCCCATCAGCAGCTCGGGCGGAACGGGCTCCGCGCGGTACGGCCCCCGCGCGGCGTGCCGCTGGCCCGCCGCCCCGGCCAGCGCCACCATCGCCGGGGCAAGGCGATCATGCTGGCTGAACTGGATCGACGCCAGGTGATCGGGCTGGGCCGCATTCGGCAGCCGGTGCACCATCGTCCGCCAACCGAGCGCGCCGAACGCGATCCGCGCATGATGCAGCACGGCACCGCAACTGATCACCTGCGCACGTCCCGCCGGGTCGAGCACCTCGGGCAACCGCGATCGGTCCAGGAACAACTGCAACGATCGCTCGGCCAGCAACCACCGCCACGGCTGGCAGTTGTGCACCGAGGGAGCCCGGCACGCCAAGGAAAGCGCCGAACACACGGTGTCGTAAGACGGCGGGGCGACGCGCGTCATCCCAGCGCCAGCAGCCGCCTGACGCGGCGCGGTAAGCGCGGCAGCCACCCGTCATTGAGCCAGCGCCGCGACCCCCGCGGCCGTCTCTCGATGATCGAACCGAACACCAGCACCACGACCTAACGCACTACGGACCAAGACAATAGTTCGCACCGCTTAGCTGATCGGTCCAGAGCAGAAAGTCACGGCGGCCAGAGCAGAAAGCCACGCCAGTCAGTCCCGTGGACCGCGATTTCGGCCGGATTGCGGCAGGTCAGCATCGAGCTCGACATCTCGGTGGTTAGGACTGCCTGATCACCTTCAGGCGCCGAAGGCCGGGGGCCGCTTTTCCAGGAACGCCCGCACGCGTTCGCGCGCATCCGGGGTTTGCGACGTCGCGGCCATCACCTCGGTCGCGATCGCGTAGGCATCGGCCTCCGGCCGGTCGAGCTGGGCGTAGATGGTCTGCTTGCCCACCGCCTTGGCCTGCCTGCTACCGCACGTCGCGCGGGCCAGCAGCGCCTCGACAGCGCCGTCCAGCTCCGCGTCGGGCACCACCTGGTTGACCAGGCCCCACCGCTCGGCGGTCGCGGCATCGATCGGATCTCCGGTGAGCGCCATTTCCAGCAGGCGCTTGCGGCCTATCGAACGGGCCACCGGCACCGCCGGGGTGTGGCAGAACCAGCCCCCCTTGCCGCCCGGTAGCGCGAACCCCGCCGACTCCGCGGCCACCGCCAGGTCGCAGGTGGCCACCAGCTGGCACCCGGCCGCCACCGCCAGCCCGTGCACCCGCGCGATCACGACCTGCGGAACGGCGTGGATCGTGCGCATCAGCGACTCGCACAGCCGCAGCAGTTCGCGCATCCCGGCCAGGTCTCGGTCGGCCATGTCGGTGAAGTCGTGACCGGAGCTGAACACCGGGCCCGCACCGGCCAGCACGATCCCGGTCGCCTTCGTCTCGGCGGCCGCCTCGAAGGCCTGCCGCAGCTCGCCGAGGTGCTCCGCGGACAGCGAGTTGCGACTCTTGGGGCGGTTCATCGTGATCCGGACGGTCGCACCGTCCTGTTCGGTCAGCAGGTGCCGGTATCGCTGGCTGGTCATCGAAGCTCCAGGGACTCGAGTTCGTCGCCGCTTCCCCGAGCCTGGCATAAAACATGGCGCCGGGGCACCCGCCGGGCAGCGGGACCATCCGCCGACCACTGAGCTCTGCCCTGGCACACGGGGCGGCAAGAGCGGGGCCCTGCGGGAGCCCGAGCATTCGGCGGCACCGGCGCGCCCCACCAAGTGGGTGGAGTTGGCGCCGGACACCAGTTTCCCGATCATCCTGCCTCCGACCAGGCACCTGCCCCGGTACCAGCGCGGCAGCCGATCGTAATCGGTCCGACATGATCGGCTTTCCGGCACACAGGTCCAAGGGTGGCGCACGAGAGCCAGGTAGGGTCTCGTCGGCACCGAGGGTGGCCGGACGACGGAGGCTGATCTCATGAACCGCAAGACCGTGATCGCGATCGTGGCGCTCCTGGTCGTCGTCTGCGGCTCACTGCTGGTCCGCGATCCCGTCGGTGCGGCGAGCGCGGTGCGGTCCGGCTGGGACCTGCTGATCGCGGCGCTCACCACCGTGGTCACCTCACTGACGACGTTCTTCCAGCACCTGTTCGCGAGCAGCTGACGGGCTCGGGTCCCGGGCGGCGAAGTGCTGCCCGACGACAATTCATTCACCGATTGCCTTGTACGATACTTTTCAACCTGACCTCGCCGCAGTTGACTGAAAACCGCACCATGATTGCTTTCCCACACTTGAAGAACGAATCAGTGCGCTAAAGAGATCGGGCCCAATACCCACTCTGCCAACACCAGAAACAGGCCTAAGAAGAAACTAGTGACCAAATACCCGGCCGCCGCGCGGACACGGCTGGCGCGCTCCGCGAAAGCGAAAAAATCCGTCCAACCAACACGAAAGTCAGCTTGTCGTCTCCGGGCCGACGGCTTAGGGTAGGAACCGGTCACATCGAGGGAAAAGAGCCGGCCGAGGTCAGGACCAAAATGACATCGGTTACTGGGGAAGACCGACTCACCGGCGAAGTGGCCCGGCGCGAGGGAAATGATTTCCGGCCGGTCCGCATGTCGCAAAGCTCCCACCGGGCGAACGTTCGATCCAGGGCCCAGATCGATCAGCTCGAGATGACCTGCGGGGGACCGGAAATTCCACGCGTTGCGTGCAAGCGCAAGCCGGATCACATTGGTGTCCGGCAAGCGACGTGCATCGACACAGAAAGAGTGATGGGGAATGCAGATCAAGGACACATTCAACTTCAATGGCCGCAATTTCGGTCGCACCGGCTGGGGCTGGGGCAACGGCTGGGGCTGGGGCTGGGGCAACGGCTGGGGCTGGGGCGGCTGGGGCTGCGGCAACGGCTGGGGCTGGGGCGGTTGGGGCGGTTGGGGCTGCTGGTGAGTCCTAACGCCAACCGAACCATTTAGTCGCGTAGCTCCCACTCCCGCGGAGTGGGAGCTACGCCCGTTTCTTGCGGGGTGAGAATTTGCCTGGCTTGGTGAATTGGCTGTTCCGACCGGCCGAAGGGGACACCGAAGGGCTGGTCGAGCATGCGCCGACGATGCGAGTGCGCGCGGTTTTCCGACGCTTCTGGCCGGATGCCCGGCCCTTCCGCGGCTGGCTGCTGCTCAGCTTGCTGCTGGTGCTAATCGCGCCGATGTTGGACACCGCCGCGATCTGGCTGTTCAAGGTGCTCATTGACGATGTGCTCACGCCCCGCAACTTCGCTGCGTTCCCGGCTGTGGCGGCGGCGTACGCGGCGATAACCCTTGTTTCTGGAGCAATCGATTTCTCCGGGCAGTACCTGACGGTGTGGATCGGCGAGAACTTCCTCAACGTGTTGCGCACGAAGGTGTTCGCCCACCTGCACACCCTGTCGATCGGGTTCTTCGACCGCCGGCGCATCGGCGACACGCTCTCCCGGCTGACCGGGGACGTGGGTGCCATCGAGAGCCTCGTGCTGTCCGGGGTCGCCCAAACCTTCTCCTCGTTGGTGAAGGTCCTGCTGTTCACCGGCGTGCTGTTCTACCTCGACTGGTTGCTGGCCTTGGTGTCCCTGGTCGCGGTGCCGATGTTCTGGCTGATCGCCCGGTTCTTCGCGCAGCGGATCAAACTGGCCTCCCGCGAGGTCCGCGGCCGCAGCGGCTCCATCAGCACCGTCGCCGAGGAAAGCCTCGGCAACGCGCCGCTGATCCAGGCCTACGGGCGGGAGAGCGCCGAGGTCGAGCGATTCGCCAAGCAGAGCCGCGGCAACGTCGCCGCCGAGCTGTCCGCCGCGCGGGTCGGCGCCCTGTTCTCGCCGCTCGTGGACCTGCTGGAAGTGTTCGGCGTGATGGTCATCCTCGGCGTGGGCATCTTCGAGCTGTCCGCCGACCGGATCAGCCTCGGCGGGTTGCTGGTGTTCCTGGTGTACCTGTCCCAGCTCTATACCCCGGTGCGCAGCCTCGGCCAGCTGTCCAACACCGTCTTCTCGGCCGCCGCCAGCGCCGAGCGCATCATCGAGCTGCTGGACCAGCGCCCGCTGGTGCAGAGCCCGGCGCATCCGATCCCGCTGCCGCGGCGGGCCACCGGTCGCCTGGAGGTCGACCGCGTCAGCTTCCGCTACCCCGGGACCGTCACCGATGTGCTGCACGGGGTGAGCTTCTGCGCCTTGCCCGGCCAGACCACCGCCGTGGTCGGGGCCAGCGGCGCGGGCAAGTCAACCCTGACCAAGCTGCTGTTGCGCTTCTACGACCCGAGCCATGGCCGGGTCCTGCTCGACGGCATCGACCTGCGGGCCCTGGACATGACCGCGTTACGTGCCAACATCGCGATCGTGCTACAGGAAACCCTGCTGCTGGACGGCACCATCGCGGACAACATCCTGGCCGGACGAGCGGATGCCACCCGCAACCAACTCGTCGAAGCGGCCGAGGCCGCCGACGCACACGAATTCATCCAGCGGCTGCCTGAGGGCTACGAAACCCGGGTCGGGCAGCGCGGCCGCCTGCTTTCGGGCGGGCAGCGGCAGCGCATCGCGATCGCCCGCGCGATGATCCGGGACGCTCCGATCCTGCTGCTGGACGAACCGACCACCAGCCTGGACGCCGACGCCGCGGAACGGATCCTCAGCCCGCTACGGCGCCTGATGGCCGGCCGCACCACCGTCGTCATCTCGCACAACCTGCTCACGGTCCAGGACGCGCAACAGATCATCTACCTGGACCGCGGTTCGATCACCGAGGCCGGTACCCACCACGAGCTGCTGACCAACAACAGCGGGTACGCCCACCTCTACCGGCTGCACCACCCAGAGCGTCCGGCCGGGCCGGGTGCACCGGCCCAGCCGGACGGGCAGCTGCCCAACTAGCGCCAGGCTTCGCCGCGCCGGTGCGCCTGGAACCGGCGGCCGCCAGCGGCCGCCAGCCGTCTTCCTTTGCGCACCAGGAAATTCTGATTCGCGACGTGCCGCAGATACCGCCACGGAGGCTGCCCTCCGTGGCGGCAGGCCATCGCGTAACAGAAGTCCACGACGTTGCGGTCGATGTACCGGTCGATGTGTTCGTACCACGCCATGCTGCTGCGCGCGGTGGCTTGCAGCCGGCGCAGGTTGGTGTGGCCCTCCTCGTCGAACTCCTTCAACGCCGTGGCCAGGTTGTCGTGATCGAACAGCTTGTCCGCGAGCACGATCGCATCCAGCATCGCCAGCCGGGTCCCGGAACCGATGGTGAAGTGCGTGGTGTGCGCGGCGTCGCCGATCAGGATCGCGTTGCCGTGCCGCCAAGTCTGGTTGAAGACCTGGGTGAAGCGCTGCCACGACGCGGGTTTGCCGCGGGACTGGCTGATCAGCGAACCGCCCTCCAGCGGGCGGGCGAAGATCCGCTCCAGCAGCCGCATGCTCTGGCCGGCGTCCAGCCGGTCCAGGCCCAGGCCCCGCCAGGTCGGCTCCTGGCATTCGACGACGAAGGTGCTGACTTCGGTGCTGGACGGATAGGCGTGGAACCAGATCCAGCCCTCCGGGGTCTCTTCGAAATCGTAGGTGAACATGTCGAACACCTTGTCGGTGCCCAACCAGATGTAGGGGTTACGGCCGTGATCCACGCTGGTGCCGAACTCGTCGCTGTAGCGCTGCCGAATCCGGCTGTTGGCGCCGTCGGCGACCACGACCAGATCGGCGTCGGAGAGTTCCGACAGATCCTCCACGGCACGCTCGTAGTCGAGCTTCACACCCATGCCCGTGGCCCGCTCAGCGAGAATCTCCAGCATCGGCGCGCGGTTGATGCTGAAGCCGTATCCCCCGAGATACGCCTTCTCGTCGCCGCGCATCGCGATGACCTGCTCCTGCCACAGCGTCGACTCGGCGCGGATCCGCTCCGCACTCTCCTTGTCGTTGCGGTACAGCGTGTCGAGCAGATTTTCCCCGTAGCCGACGCCCCAACCGTAGGTGGCGCCCGGCGGATCCCGTTCGATGACTGTCACGTCGTGTCCGGCGTCTCGCAGTTTCGCCGAGATGGCGAGGTACAGCCCGGCCGGACCGGCTCCGATGCACACGATCTTCACAGCACGACCTCCTGAGGGAACAGGCGGGCAGCTGCGCAGACGCACCGGGTGGCACGCCGTTGTCCGCGTGACGCCCTCGTTGTACACGTCTGCGCGACTGGTCGCACCCGCACGGCGGTCCACATGTCGGACCCGCGGGTGGCATGCTCCGCGTGTTCCGGACCACGGCGGCGAGCCCGGAACGGCCGACAGCAAGGGAGCTGGTGATCATGCGAAGCGCGGCGGCGACCTCCGAGTCCGTATCGCGGATCAACACCGCGCCCGGCGATCCGTTGCCGGGCACCCAGAGCGCGCATCGGGCGCTGCTACTGCTGCGGCTGCTCGGCAGCGAGGGCGGCGGCACCGATCGCGGTGTCGGGCTTGGCGAGCTGGTCTCGGCGAGCGGGCTGCGCAAGCCGACCGTGCATCGGCTGCTGACCGCCCTGTCGCACAACGGTTTCGTCGAGCAGAATCCGCGCACCCAGCGCTACCACCTCGGGCCGGAGTCGCACGTGCTCGGGGTGCTGGCCGCCGGGCGGTTCGGGATCCACCGGTTGTCGCTGCCGTCGCTGGCGAAGCTGGCCAGGCTCTCCAGCGACGCCGCCTTTCTCACCGTGCGCCGCGACGACTACTCGGTTTGCCTGCACCGCGAGGACGCCTCGGCCCCCATCCGCAACTACGCGCTGCAACCGGGCGACTTCCATCCCCTGGGCGCGGGCGCGGGCAGCTTGGCGATCCTGGCGGCGTTGGACGATGCCGAGGTCGACGCGGTGATCGGGCGCAATTCCGAGGTCCTCGGGCGCGCCTACCGGCTGCTGTCCGAACCCGTGCTGCGCCGGCTCATCGCCCGGACCCGGCAGCGCGGCTACGCCCTCAACGACGGCCGGATTTTCCCCGGCTCCTGGGCGGTCGGTGTGCCGGTGCACGACGCCGACGGGGTCGTCCGGGCCGCGCTGAGCATCGCCACCATCGAGCAGCGCCTGAATCTGGAGCGCCAGCGCGAGCTCGCCGAACTGCTGCTCCGCGAGGCGCACGTCGTGCAGTGCCGGCTGCTGGAAGCAGCCACGGGTGAACCGACTCCGAGGAGGTAAAGGTGACCAGAGCGGTCAAAACACCGCGGATCATCGGCTGGTCGCACACCGGGTTCGGCAAGCGGGCCGAACCGGACACCGAAGCCCTGCTGGCCGCCGTGTCGGCGGACGCGCTGGCGCATGCCGAACTCCCGGTCGAGGATCTGGACGGCATCTTCGTCGGCGTCTACAACAACGGCTTCTCCCGCCAGGACTTCCAGGCGGCGTTGGTGGGCGTGGGCCAGGAGCGGTTGAGCCGGATCCCGGCGACCCGCCTGGAGAACGCCTGCGCCACCGGCTCGGCGGCGCTGTATGCGGCGCTGGACTTCGTCGCCGCCGGCCGCGGCCGGACGGCACTGGTGATCGGCGCGGAGAAGATGACCGGGGTGCCGGGTGACGAGGTTGGTGACATCCTGCTGTCGGCCAGCTACCGCAAGGAGGAAGCCGACTACGGCAGCTTCGCCGCGGTGTTCGGCACCATCGCCGCCGCCTACTTCGAACGTCATGGCGACCACCGCGACGTGCTGGCCCGCATCGCGGCGAAAAACCACCGCAACGGCGTGGCCAACCCGTGGGCGCAGATCCGGAAGGACCTCGGCTTCGAGTTCTGCAACACGGTCTCGGACCGCAACCCGCTCGTGGCCGATCCGCTGCGTCGCACCGACTGCTCGCTGGTCTCCGACGGCGCCGCCGCTGTGGTGGTGGCGAGCCCGGATATCGCCGCTCGCGCGCCCCGCGCGGTCGGGTTCCGCGGTCGTGCCCACGCCAACGACGCGCTGCCGCTGAGCCGCCGCGACCCGCTGGAGTTCGCGGGCGCGCGGGACGCCTTCGGCGCGGCTCTCGCCGAAGCCGGGATCACCCTCGACGATCTGGATCTGATCGAGACCCACGACTGCTTCACCATCGCAGAACTCCTGCAGTACGAGGCGTTCGGGCTCGCCGAGCGCGGCAAGGGGCGACGTGTGGTGGACGAGGGCCTGGCCGAGCGGGACGGCAAGCTCCCGATCAACGTTTCCGGCGGGCTGAAGGCCAAGGGCCATCCGGTCGGCGCCACCGGCGTGTCGATGCACGTGCTGGCCGCGATGCAGCTGACCGGTCAGGCAGCGGACCTGCAACTGCCCCGGGCAGACCTTGCGGCGGTGTTCAATATGGGCGGCGCGGCGGTCGCCAACTACGCGTCGGTCCTGGAGCGTGTCCGGTGAGCGAGCGACTGCCGATCGCGCGGCGCGCGATGAACCTGGGCGAACTGCTGGTCCAAGCCGCGCGACGGCACGGCGACCGCGACGCAGTGGTCAGTGGTGACCGGCGGTGGACCTGGCGCGAGCTGCACGCCGACGTCGGTGCCCTGGCCGCCGAACTCCGCGCGGCGGGTGTGGGGTCCGGGGACGCGGTGCTGGTCCACTCCCCCAACCATGTCGAGCTGATCCAGGCCATGTTCGCGTGCTGGTTCGCCGGTGCGGTGTTAGTGCCGACAAACTTCCGGCTGACGCCGACCGAGGTCGTCGGCCTCGCCGAGGTGTCTCGGCCGGTCGCCTGGATCGGGCACGCCGACTACCCGGAGCACGCGCAGGCTGTCGCCGAGGCGGTGCCGGGGCTGCGGCTCCGGCTGCGCCTCGCCGGCGACGGCGACGATTCGGTCGCCGCTGCGGTCGCGCGGCGTCGTGCCGAAGCGGTCCGGCCGGCGCTGGTCGGGCGGGACGACCCGTGCTGGTACTTCTTCACCTCCGGCACCAGCGGCCGCCCGAAGGCCGCGGTGCTCGGCCACGATCAGATGGGTTTCGTGGTCACCAACCACCTCTGCGACCTGATGCCCGGAACCGACCACCGGGACGCGTCGCTAGCGGTGGCACCGCTGTCGCACGGGGCCGGGATCCACTTCATCACGCAGGTCGCGCGTGCCGCCAAGACCGTGTTGCCCGCCGCCGATCATTTCGACCCGGCGGAGGTCTGGCGGCTGGTGGAAACCGAGCGGGTCTCCAACCTTTTCACCGTCCCGACGATCCTGAAGCGGCTGGTCGAGCATCCGGAAGTGCGGCTGCGCGACCACAGCAGCCTGCGCTACGTCATCTACGCCGGGGCGCCGATGTACCGCTCGGACCAGCTGCGCGCGCTGGAGGAACTCGGCCCGGTGCTGGTGCAGTACTACGGCCTTGGTGAGGTCACCGGCAACATCACCGTGCTGCCGCCGGACCAGCACGACCGCCCACTGCCCGACGGCGTGGACTTCGGCAGTTGCGGTGTGGCACGGGTTGGCATGCAGATCAGCATCCAGGACGACACCGGCCGGGAACTGCCGGCCGGGCAGCAGGGCGAGATCTGCGTGTGCGGACCCGCGGTGTTCCAGGGCTATCTGAACAATCCGGAGGCCAACGCCGCATCGTTCCGCGATGGCTGGTTCCGCACCGGCGACCTCGGCATTCTCGACGCGGAAGGGTTCCTCTACATCACCGGCCGCGTCTCGGAGATGTACATCTCGGGCGGCTCCAACATCCATCCGCGCGAGATCGAGGAGAAGATCCTCGCGCACCCCGACATCACCGAGGCAGCGGTGATCGGCGTGCCGGATCCGGACTGGGGCGAGGTCGGGATCGCGGTGGTCGTGCCGCGACCGGGCGGTGAGCTGACCGCGACGGCGCTGCGCGACTGGCTGGCGCCGAAGTTGTCCCGCTACAAGCTGCCGAAACAGCTGCTCTTCTGGGAGGAACTGCCCAAGTCCGGGTATGGCAAGATCGCCAAGCGAGCCATCAGGGACCGGCTTGCGGCCGAACGGGCGGAGACGACATGAGCCTGCCATTTGCCCGCCCGGAGCTGTTGCGCCACCCGGGCCCGGCGGATGCCCGGCGCGTCGAGGCTCACCGCGCCCACGCCCTGCGCCACGTCCAGCACCTCACCCCGGGTTCGTCCATTTTGGACGCACTGTGGGAACCGCTGGAGCGAACCGGCCGAACGGCGGGCAAAGCCGAACTCGTCGGCGGCACTTTCGGGCGGGTGCGCTACTGCATTCCCGCCCAGTGCCCGGACGGCAGCCGAGTCGCGACGTTCTCCGAACCGTTCGACGTCGGGGCGCCGGTGCGGCTGGTGATGGCTTCGGCGACCATCGGTGTCCGCGACGGCGGCAAGTGGATGCACTGCCACGCGTTGTGGGTGGACGCCGACGGCGTTGTGCGCGCCGGTCATCTGCTACCGGAAACGACGATCGGCGGGCCGCCACCCCGAGCGGTGATCGATGCGTTGTCCGGGGTGCGCTTGGAGTCCGCACCGGACGCCGAGACGAACCTGCCGATCTTCCACCACCGCGCGGAAGGAGCCGCAGCTGTGCAGACCCCTGCCGGGAGGCGAAAAGTACTGGTCGCCCGGATCAAACCGAATGAGGACATCGTGCAGGCGGTGGAAAAGCTGTGCCTGGCCGAGGATTTCCGCGCGGCCCTGGTGCGGGCCAGCGTCGGAAGCCTGGTCGGTGCGCGGCTGCGGGTCGGCGACCGCGTCATCGCGGTGCCGGGCCCGGCGGTGGAGGTGATCGCCCTGATCGGCGAGGTCCGCACCGACGCGCGCGGCGTGCCGACAGCGACCCTGACCGCGACGCTCGTCGGCGAGTCCGGGCAGGTGTACGGGGGCGAGCTGGTCTCCGGCGCGAATCCGGTGGCCATCACCTACGAACTATGCCTGGAGCCGATCCGGGCCGATGATGAGGCGAGGTGAGCCGATGGTCAACAGGCTCGACGCGAAAACGGCGATCGTCTTCGGTGCCGGCGCGAGCGCGGTCAAAGCACCGGAAGGCTGCGTCAGCAACGGATTCGCCACCGCCGTCACCTTCGCCAAGCACGGCGCACGCGTAGTCGCGGTGGACCGCGACGAGGCCGCGCTGCAAGGCACCTCTCAGGTGATCATGGCGGCAGGCGGCGAGTGCAGTCCGGTGGTCGCTGACGTGACCGACGAGGCGCAGGTCGCCGCCGCGATCGACGGTGCGGTCCACATCTACGGCCGCCTGGACATCGTCCACAACAACGTCGGCGTGACGAGACTGGGCGGGCCGACGGAGTTGTCGGAGCAAGACTGGACGAGCGCCTTCGACATCAACGTCACCAGCGTGTTCCGCGCCTGCAAGCACGCCATACCGCACCTGCTGGTGCGCGGTGGCGCGATCATCAACGTCTCGTCGCTGGCGTCGATCCGCTGGACCGGCTATCCGTACCCGGCCTATTCCGCGTCGAAGGCGGCGGTCAACCAACTGACCCAGTCGCTGGCGTTGCAGTACGCCGACAAGGGAATCCGGGTCAACGCGATCCTGCCCGGCCTGATCCACACGCCGCTGATCTACCAGCAGCTGGCCGGGGAACATGGCGACACCGTGACGATGCGCGCGGAGCGCGACGCGAACAGCCCGACCGGCCGGATGGGTTCGGCCTGGGATGTCGCCAATGCCGCGCTGTTCCTCGCCTCCGACGAGGCCGCCTACGTCAACGGTGTGGCCTTGCCGGTGGATGGCGGTCTGCACGCGAAAGCCGCCTGATTCCACGTACCTGAAACCGATCGATCAGCCATCCGCAAGGTGGCAAGGAGGCCGCATGTCCGAAAGTTTTCCCCTAGAAACGAAGTCAGCTGCCGCATCGGTGCCACGGGCGCGCTGGTGGCGGATCGGTCTGCTGCTGTTCCTGATCTACACGGTGGCGTTCGCCGACCGTCAGAACATCAGCGTGGCCGCGCCCGAGATGGTCAAGGAACTTCACCTGTCCTCGACCGTGCTCGGCGTGCTGCTCTCGGCGTTCTTCTGGGGCTATGTGCTGACCCAGGTCCCCGGCGGCATGCTGGCCAACCGCATCGGCCCGAGGTGGGTGATCGTGGGCACGCTGGTGGTGTGGGGCGCCGCGGCGATCGCCACCGGCCTGGTGTCGGGCTACTACCAACTGCTGGCGGTGCGGTTCGCGATGGGCCTGGCCGAGGGCGCGGTGTGGCCGTCGTTCGCGGTGATGTTCATCAACTGGTATCCGGACTCGGAGCGGGGCCGGGCGATCAACTTCTCCGAGATGGCGCTGCCGATTTCGTCGATCATCATGGCGCCCACCGCGGGCTGGCTGATCGCGGCGTACAACTGGGAGACGATGTTCATCGTCTGGGGCATTCCGCCCCTGGTACTGGCCGCGGCGTTCGCCTACTGGGGTGCGGACCACCCCGACCAGGACCGGTTCCTGTCCCAGGAGGAGCGGCGATTCTTGGCCGAGCGGGCCTCCACCGCGTCTCGCGAGCACGGCTCGTTCCTGGAGGTTCTGCGCAGCCCGATGGTGTGGACGTTCTGCCTGATCTACTTCTTGTGGATCACGGGGCTGTACAGCTTCGGCCTGTGGCTGCCGAGCCTGCTGAGCCAGTTGTCGAGCAGCGGCATCGCAGCGGTGGGCGTGCTGTCGGCGATCCCGTTCGTACTGGCGACAGTGGCGATGTACCTGAATGCACGGGCATCGGATGCCAGCCCCCACCAGCGGGCTCGCCACGTCGTGCTGCCGATGTTCCTCGCGGGCGTGACCCTGCTGGTGCAGCACGTCGTGACGTTCGGGCTGCTGGGAAACATGATCTTGCTGATCATCGCGGGCATCGGCCTGTACGCGGCGTTCGGCCCGTTCTGGGCGTGGGCGCTGCAGTACATCCCGCGCAACCAGGCGGGCCCGGCGATGGGTTTGATCAACGTCGCAGGCAATTTCGGCGGCATCGTCGGTCCGCTGATCGTGGGCGCGGCGGCCGCGGGCGGCGCCGTCGCCAACGGTTTCTACGTGCTGGGTTTCTTCCTCTTGGGCGCGGGCCTGCTCGCGGTGGCGACCGCCGTGGTGGCAGGCCGGAACAACGACGCGGAGGTGCACTGATGGGTGCGGTTGTGGTCACCGGAGCGGCGGGCGGCATCGGCCGAGCGATCGCCGACCGGTTCGACGGGGATCGGCTCGCGCTGTTCGACGCGAGCCAGCAGGTGAGCACGGTGGCCGACGAGCTCGACGCGACGCATGCCGAGGTGTTGGACGTAACGGACGGAGCGGTGGTCCGCACGGTCATCGACGAAGTGGCGGAACGCTTCGGCGGAATCGACGTGATGGTCAACTGCGCCGGTACGGCGCACCGCACTTCGTTCGCCGATACCACGGCGGAGGAGTTCATGGCGGATGTCAGCACCAACATGCTCGGCACGTTCCTGTGCTGCCAGGCGGCGGTATTCCCGTACATGGAGAAGGCCCGCTACGGCAGGCTGATCAACATCGCATCGATCTCCGGCAAGACCGGCGGTACGGGTCCGGTGCACGCCGACGGCTCTGGAGGCCGCTCGGGTGTCGCGTACGCCTCGTCGAAGGCGGGCGTCATCAACATGACCCGCTGGATCGCCCGCGAGGTAGGCCGCCTGGGCATCACCAGCAATGTGGTGGCCCCGGGCCCGATCGCCACCCAGATGACCGCCGGACACGCCTACGACACCAGCGAAATCCCGGCGGGCCGCCTGGGCACGCCCGAAGAGGTAGCGGACGCGGTGGCCTGGCTGGCCACCCCAGGAGCCGGCTACGTCAACGGCACGGTGATCGACGTCGACGGTGGCCTCACCAGAGCCTGAAACCCACCCCCGTACGCGCAAGTCGCGTACGGGGATTACCAATTCCTGCCTCGGAAAACGGAGAGAATCGGGCGCGCCCACTGAGGACGGAAGGTGCCCATTTTCCCTTTCGTACCAACGATGTTCGGACATCGGCCAAGACGGCCGAGGCTCGGGACTATGCCGGGCGATTTCGCGCGAATGGGTTAGGGCTGGCTAGTCTGCTGCTGGCACTGCTGGCACTGCTGGCGACGCTGGGCCTAGTCACGCTGCAAGGACATAGCAACGCCCTCGTGTGGTCGCTCAGGCGACCACACGAGGGCTTTGCCTTGTGTCTAGGGCCGGACGTGGTCTAGCTGTTCCGCGATGCCACTGCCGCCCGAACCCGTTCCCGGAGACCTTGCCCCGGCAGCGTGTCCACCGGGAACCAATCCGCCCCGGTCACTTCCGCTTCTTGCAACTCGCCGACCGCGGAAGTCGTGCGGAACAAGAACCGGAAGTCGAAGTGCTGGTGTTCCGGTTCACCCTTTTCCGGGTTTGCGTCGATCGTGTGCACGTCCACGTGAATCGGCACATCGTCGATCACGGTGACCGCTTCCGGCTTAATCCCGGTCTCTTCGTCGAGTTCCCGCAATGCCGCGTCGCACAGCGACTCGTCTCCGTGTTCGAGGTGTCCACCCGGCCGAAGCCACTTGCCCAGCGCACGGTGACGAATGTGCAAGACCTGTCCGGATTCGTTGAGCAGCACAGCGCCCGCCGTCGCGTGCCCCCGGAATTCGGTGCGGGGCGTGATGTCGACACCTTCGGCGATCAGGTCAGCGATCACCTGCACGTCGTCGACATGCTCCGGGTAGTTGGTCAAGTACGCTTTTAGTGCCTGCGAAATGTGCTCAGTCGTGATTGTCATGCTTCACCTATTGAAATAGTCGAGCCACGTAGCGGCGATGGTTGATCGGTCGTGTGCACTTGCTTCGTGCATTCCCGGTTCCAAGTTCTGCCGCGAAAGCAATGCCGACGCGGCAAGAATTTCCGCTTGAACCAGGAAGATAAAGGGTCCGACGCTTGCGCCGTGTAGGAAGTTGACTGCGTTGCCTTTGTTCAGCAAGTAGAAGTAGTGCCCCGTAGTCAGGTATCGCGTGATGTTGTCGCACACGGGGGTGCGGTCGTAAACGTCGGTGAGTCCGTCCAGCTCCAATTCGTCTTCAGACGAAGTGACCGTGGCGACGTATGCGCCGTTACGGACTTGCGGGAAGTCTTCACCCCGCAGGGACAGGCGACCGGTAGCGCAGAGCACGAGTCCAGCATCCCGCAGTGCATGCCGACACTCGCGGGCGACCGCGAACCCCTGCGAAAGTGCCTGTGTACGTCGCACAGGGTCGATATCGTGCACGGTCACGTGCACCCCTTTGGCGTGCAGCAGCCGCGCTATCGAACTACCTAGCTTGCCGAACCCGATCACCAGGGCGTTCCGGCCGTGCAGGATGTCCCCCCGGCTGCGCATGAGTGCTTCCGCGCTGAACACCACGGATTGACCGACTAGGTAATCCTCCGGATCTTTCAGTGGCGACCGTGCAACGGACACGACCGGACACGGCAGTTTCAACTCCGCGTACCGCTGGTGCCCGTTTTCGGTGTCCTCTACGACTCCGAGGATTTGCCCGGAGAACCGTTCGCATATGTCGTTCAAAACGGGTGCAAAATATCCGCCCACGTCCAGCAGAATCGTGCGGCATCCGGCAGCACGGGATTCGAGATAGTCCAATGCCCGCTGCGGATCGCTGAACAGTTCCCGCGTCAGCCGGTCGCACGAGAATCCGTCGCTTTCAATCTGCCGTATCGCCGATTCACTGATTGACTTCGGTTTAGGCAGCACCGCCCGGAGGTCCGTTATCTGCCCCACGCCGCGAACAAAAGCCGGGCGTTCCGGCAGCAGATGCGTTACCAGGAATGCCGCCGCACGCTCGTCCGTCGCGAACTGCCCGGCGATGCGACCAAAGTACGAATCGAGCTGCGCACGTTCGAATACCTCCACGGTCATCCTCTCAACGATTCTTCCCTTAGCGCGGCCGGACGCGACTGCACGCATTCCGGCACCACAGCATCAGCGGTGAACGGCGAATCGGGTGAGTTGAAATACCACCCCGTGCAGCCGCGCCGCCAACAAGAGAACAGCGAGCGTGAACAGCAGTACGCCCCAACCGAACCCCTTCTCGATCGAAAGCTTCGGCATCACGCACCGCGCTTTCCGGTGACTCCGTCCGACGGCAGTCGACACCCCACGCTGCGAACGCGGTAAGCAACGTCCGCAGCGCCACGCGGTACCGCACTGCCAGAATCTTCGTGTGCGTGCCGCTCTCGAAATCCTGCGCCGCGCCGCGTAATCGGTCCACCGAGATCACCGCTCGTTTCCTTTTCGTCATGTTCCATACCTCCGCAGATAGGACCGGCCCGGACTCATCGGGTCGGGGAATCCGAATCGTCCGGGCCGTTTCTCAACGCGGGGAAAGTGGTCGAAAGCCCGCGTCGAGCTTGGATGCCCACCCCGGGGACGGGGGGAAGTGCCCGGGGTGGGCGCGGTCACGTGCCGGGGTGACACAGCACGCAACCGCGTCTAGGACCACCGCCGCAACCCGGCGAGCAATCGTTCGACGAACTCGTCGGGGGGTGGCGGTGGGTAAATCTCGCCCTTTAGCTTCCAGGAAGGCCGGGGGATACGTTGCGGCAACTCCGTCGCGTCTGAAGCTCCGCAATCCGCCGGGTCAACTCGTCCCGAAGTTCGATCGCCTGCGGTTCCGTCAACGTCGCCACATCGGACGGAGGCAGCGCCAACGTCACTTTCTCCCCACTCATCCCAAGGCGCAGACGTTTCCGCATTCGCATCCAATTGGAACACTCCACCCATGTCCACGGCTGTTCTATGACTCCTGAGCTTTCAACCATTCCGGATACCTCTCTTTGACGGATACATAGCTGCCGTCGCCCATTGCCGCCCACTCGAGAATGCAATCCGCGCAAAACTGATGTGTGTTCGCGCCGATGCTTTGGGGCGGTTCCGGCAACAACGTGACCCAATCACCGCACAGCACGGGGAAACGATTTCCAACCCGCCGGACGGCGATGGCTTCCGTAATGCCGTGGCCCCCAACGGAACCACCCAATGCACGTGCAGCATCGAGAACAAAGTTTCGTTCATCGGGAACCCCCGACGTAGATGCGGACACGTGCGCGGTGAGCCGGGGCGGGCGTCCTCGTCAACTCCCGCACCCGACCCACCGACAGGAACCGATCACCGCTCTCGCCGTGCAAAGCGGCGGTGACCGGCTGCCGATTCGTCAGCGGGCGCGACTCCGGGCAACGTGCCCAGATTTTGCGCGTGGTGCGGCGACAATGACGCACCTGCCGGGCATGAAGAATCGGCGAAAGATTACGAATCCAATTCACGGCCGGGAAAGCTGTGATCACGCACGAGAACACCACGAACGCCCATCGATCCACGACCAACCACCCCCACCGCCGCGTTAGTCAGTTCAATTACGGCCCGAACTTTGCGCTTCAGAGGTCAAGGCGCACAATCCCCGCCGGACATAGCCTTATGCCCCAAATATGCCCGGCGGCCATAACGACTGATCACGCGCCGTGCAGTCCGCTACACTCCCTGCACACGGACAACCATTGGGGTGCACGAATGGACGAACGTGACGTGGTCGGCCCCGACGCTGCACCGCAGCCTCCGGCCGGATTCTGGGACCGCGCAGATGTGCGGGCGGCCATCAGCCGACAGGACTTCGGTTGGCTGCTCCGCGCATACCGAACGTCCGTCAACCCACCAATGCCGCAGCTCACGCTTTGCACTCTGATGGACATCGGGCAGTCCCATCTGAGCCGACTGGAAAGCGGTAAGAAGGGCACCAGCCTTGCCCGGATGCAGGCGTGGCTGGACCTGATCCACATGCCGGAGCGGCTGCGGTGGGTCCGCGCCCCCTATGTCCGCGAGGCATCGCCCGCTACCACCAATCGACGTAACCTCACGACCCATGAGCCGCCACCGGATCGAGGGGATGACGTGGACCGACGCGACGCATTGAAACTTGCCGGGGCTGCCTTGGTATCCGGTCCGTGGAACCGCATTTCTGACGCGCTCGATCACCATCGCGCACCGGATGAAATGACCATCCAGCTAATCGAGGACAAGACAACGGGATTCTTCCGGCAGGAAGAGACGACCACCGCACGCACCATGCACGCCTCATTGCTGGAACACGGCAAGGTCATCGCACGCCTACTTGCCAACACCCACCGGGAAAATGACCGGCGAAGGTTGTTGTCGGCAGCCGGCGAAACCGAAGCCCTTACCGGTTGGTTGGCCTATGACCTTGACCGCTTCACGGAAGCGCAAGACCGTTACCGCTCGGCGCTGAAATTCGCGGACGAAGCCGGAGACGGGCCGCTAACGGCATGTGTGCTCAATTACGTGAGCTACCTATTCGCTTCGCAGGACGCCCCGGATAAGGCGGTTCAGATACTCGCCGACGCTGGCCAATTTGTGCGCGGTTCGGCAGCCACGACGCAAACGTGGGTGGCTGCACGCCAGGCGGAAGAGGCAGCAAAAATCGGGGATCGGATCACCGCCGAACGCGCCATTGAACGAGCCGTAACCGCATTCGACTACGCCCGCCCGCACCACGAACGAAGCTGGACCGCGTTCTTCGGCGCGAACCGGCTGGGCAGCCTCACCGTGTCTACCTATGGGCGGCTTTCCCACCCGCAGACTGATGCACTCGCGCAATCGCTGCTACGGGAGATCTCCCCAACAGAGACGAAGGTTCGTGCGCTAGTGGTCGCAGATCTCGCTCTGTCCGCAGCACGCGGCAGCGACGTTGACCGGGCCGATGAATTGGCAACGGCGGCGCTGCCCCTGGCGATTCGCCACGAAGCAAGCTTGGCGCTTGATCGTCTCTGGGAGTTGACGGAAACGCTGCCGCAGTCCAACGGCAAAGGATCAGCCGGGGCTCTGCGGCAGCGCGTCACGAACGAACTGTTGGCCGCGAATCAGTCCTGAGTTTCGTCATCGAGCCACGACAGGTAAGCGGGGTTCCCGCCCACGATGTCCGTCACGATGACTTCGGGAACGTCGTAGGTGTGGTTCGCCCGGATGTGCTCCACTAGAGCATCCTGCCGTCCCTTCGTAGACTTGACCTGAAGTTGCCATTCCGGGTCATCCTGCACGGCCTCTTCCCACCGATAGAAACTCCGGATCGGGACCACCTGCACGCACGCCCCCATGCGGGCGTCAACGATGCTGCGGGCAAGTGTTGCGGCTGCCTCTTCACTGTCGGTCGTAGTGACCACCTGGACGTAGTTCGCCATACCTCGGACCCTATCGACCCACACCGCCGTAGCAGTGCCCCTGCGGCGGTGTGGGGTGTGGTGAGACATACCGAAACTCTACGGCCAGGCGCGACACCACCAGGGAGAAAAGAGGCTACGCACACCACTTCTGAAACGCTCTCTAGACTGCCGGTATGGCTGCACCACCACCTCGGGGCGTGTTCGTCGGCCTGACCACCCTGGACGTCGTGCACCACGTCGATGTCCGCCCGGCTGCCGATCAGAAAACCACCGCGAGCGCCCAGTTCGTCGCGGCCGGTGGACCGGCGGCAAACGCGGCGGTGACCTTCGCCGGGCTGGGCGGTGCGGCGGTATTGGTCACCGCGATCGGACGCGGCGCGCTCGGCACCGTCATCCGGGCCGACCTGGAATCTCACTCGGTCACCATCGTCGACGCAGCCGCCGACCGGACCACCGACGCCCCGGTCTCCGCTGTCGCGGTCACCCGGAGCACCGGCGAGCGCTCGGTCATCGGCATCGACACCACCGCATTGCAGGTGCATCGGGCGCCGGAGCTGGCCGAACACATCGACTTCGCCGACGTGGTCCTGCTCGACGGCCACCACCCGGTGCTCGCTGAAGCCGCTGCGAACGCGGCATCGGCGCCGATCGTGGTGGACGCCGGGCGCTGGAAGCCGACCATGCGGCCGCTGCTGCCGCGTGCCGAGGCGGTCATCGCCTCCGCCGATTTCCGGGTGCCCGGAACGACGAACTCCGAGGAGACCGCCCTGGCCTTGCTCGACCAAGACATCCCGACCGTGATCACCACGCACGGCAGCGGCCCGGTCCGCTGGTGGCACGGCAGCGAGTTCGCAACGGTGTCCCCACCGCGCGTCCAAGCGGTGGACACCCTCGGCGCGGGCGATGTGTTCCACGGCGCTTACTGCTACTTCGCCTGCCAACCCGGATCCGACGTCCCGACCAGCATTGAACGCGCCGCGGCCGTCGCCGCCCTCAAATGTGAAATCCCCGGCCCCCGCGCCTGGCTCCACCGACTGCCCGACCTGGCGAGTCCCCGCCGGTGAATCCCACCGTTCTATTGTGGACGAAAGCCCGCGTGCGCGCCGGTACCTTGAGGGCACGGTGCCGGGGTGGCACCGATGCCTACGTCGAGGAGAGTAGGAGCATGTTCGCTCCCTGGCTGACTTCCGCGGCGCACGCATCGCGGAAACTGCGAGCATGCGCGCGATGAGATCGCTGATCTGGGACGCCGTCCTCGCCGTCGTGGTCACCTTGGTCGGCATCGCCGGCACGGTGGGCGCCGACCACTGGGCGGCGGCCTCGCACCGGCCGCTGGACCCCGGTGGCCTGATCCTGGCGGCGGCCGCCGGTCTGGTCCTGGTGCTGCGGCGGCGCCAACCGGTGCTCACGCTGCTCGTCGGGGCCGCGCTCATCTCGACGTACCTGGTCCTCGGCTACACCTACGGCCCGATCATGCTGGCGTTGGTGATCGCGGTCTACACCGTGGCCAGGCACCGCCCGCTGGCCACCTCGGTGCCGACCGCGTTCGCCGCGCTGGGCTTGCTGCTGATCCGCGTCTTCACCAGCAGCACCACGCTGGCCGACCTGATCGGGGTGATACCGGGATCGGCGTGGGTGGTGGTGCCGTTCGCGGTGGGCGTCGTCGTCCGGCAGCAACGCGAAGCGGCGTCCCGGGCCAGGGCCGAAGTGCTGCGCCAACGCGTCGACGACGAACGGCTGCGGATCGCGCAGGAGGTGCACGACGTCGTGGGGCACGGGCTGGCCGCGATCAAAATGCAGGCGGAAGTCGCCCTGCACGTGCTGCCGAAGAAGCCCGAGCAGGCGGAGGTCGCGCTGGAGGCCATCAGCCGCACCAGCAGCGATGCGCTGGACGAGCTGCGCGCAACGCTTGCCGTGGTGCGCCGCAGCGCCGCGCAATCCCCGGCCCCGGGCCTGGCCAGGCTCGATGACCTGCGGCAACGGATGAGCGAAGCCGGGGTGCAGGTGCAGCTGGCCACGACCGGTGAGCCGCGCGAGTTGCCTGCCGTGGTCGACCTGACCGCTTACCGGATTCTGCAGGAATCATTGACCAACGTGCTGCGCCACAGCAGCGACAAACGCGCCGCGGTGACGATCGACTACGCGGCCGATGCCGTGGTCATCACGGTCGCCAACCCGTTCACCGGCGCCCCGGGCGACAGCGGCGGACTCGGCATTCCCGGCATGCGGCAGCGCATCGCGTCGCTGGGCGGCGAGTTCACCGCCGGTCCCACCGGGGACGGCCGGTTCGAAGTGCACGCCCGCCTGCCCATCGAAGGAAACCCATGATCAGCGTGTTGATCGTTGACGACCAGGACCTGGTTCGCATCGGACTGCGCACCCTCATTGACAACGAGGACGACCTGACCTGCGTCGGCGAAGCCGCGGACGGACTGGCGGCGGTGGCCGCGGCGCGCGAGCACCGGCCCGACGTGATCCTGATGGACGTGCGGATGGCCGGGGTCGACGGGTTGGAGGCGACCCGGCGGATCACCGCGGACCCCGACCTGCCGGACACGAAGGTGATCGTGCTGACGACCTTCGAGGTTGACGAGTACGTCTTCACCGCGCTGCGCGGCGGAGCCAGCGGGTTCCTGCTCAAGGACACCAAGCCGGTCGACCTGCTGCGGGCGATCCGGCTGGTGGCCGGCGGGGACGCGCTGCTGGCGCCGTCGGCGACCAGGCAGCTGGTCCGCGAGTTCGTGTCGATGACGCCGCGATCGCGCCGACCGCACCCGCAGCTGCACACGCTCACCGAACGGGAGCGGGAGGTGCTCGGCCTGGTCGCGGAAGGCTTGAACAACGAGGAGATCGCCGAACGCCTGGTGGTCAGCCCGGCCACGGCGCGCACCCACGTCAGCCGGGCGATGATCAAGCTGGGCGCGCGGGACCGCGCCCAGCTCGTCGTATTCGCCTACCAGTCGGGCTTGGCCGACTGAACATCGTGCGCCGTCTGCTCAGCGGCCGTGGCACTGAGACTGGTCCCGGCTAGTGCACGCCCCGCCCGGCGGGTCTTGCCCCACGGCTTGTACACCGACACCACCGTCGCAACCAGCAGCATGCCCAGGTGGAGCACGGGCAGGGCGAGCAGGAGACCGGCCGACCACGGTTGTGCACCGAAGAACGTGCCGTCGCCGCGCCATTCCAGGGCGGGCACGGCGCGGCGCACGTAGCTGTCCTCAAGCTGGACCGCGGTCACGATCACCGCGACGGTCAGCACCAGCTTCGTCACCACCCAGTAATGCCGCAGCAGGCCCCACTTGGTGCCCAGCGCGAGCGCGATGCCGGAGACGAGCGTGGCGATGGCCAACGGCGGAAACGCGATGTCGATCGCGTCCATGGCCAGATACAGGCTTTGCGCGCGCGGCGGGGCTGCGGTCAGCACGGCGGCCAGGCCGAGAATCAGCTTGCCCGCCGTGACGCCCAGCCACGAACCCGCGACGACGAGATGAATGGTGCTGCACAACTTGTAGGCACCCGGCGAAAGGCGGCGAGTGCCGCGCTTGGTCGCTGCTGGCCGGTTCGACACGATGGCCTCCCGATCGGCTCACGGATCGACGCCGGATCGTCCGTGCGCCGCGGCACCAACGGTCGCCGAGTTCCCCCGATCAGCGCATCGGGCCGCAATCGACTCCGGCCGTACGCAGCTCGGCGTACCTCGGCGCGTGTTTCCTGCGCGTCCGGCCCGCACCATCTCGGTCGGCCAGATCACGCGGCGGGGTTGGCGTTTTCGCGCGAAATCGGCGGTCTCGGTGCGGAGCCGGCGGCGTTTTCGCGCGCGCAACCGACCATTACCCCAGCACTATGACTACTGGCCGATCGGAACGAACTTGGACCAGGCGGTGTCGCTGATCTTGGTCTTCGCGTCCCAAAGCTCGATCTTGAAGTGGACGCGGCCCTTCTCGCTCAGGTCCAGGTTGCAGTCGACCGGTCCGCCTTCGCTGTTGCCGTCCTTGCACTCCTCGACCCGGCCGTAGTCGGTCTCGGCCACGGTCTTGATCCACATGCCGTCCGCCTTGGTGTCCTGCGCGAACAGGTGGTCACCGATCGCCTCGAAACAGCCCGTGCCCCGCTCAGCACCGTCGAAGGTGATCGACTGGCACCACTTGGTCTGCGCGGGCTTGGCGGGTGGTGTCTCCGGGTCTTGGGGCGGTTCCAGGGGTTCGGGCGCCTGCATTGAGGTCTCCCGCACCGGCGGCTGAGCCGGTGTGGTCGACGGTGGCGCGGGCGGGGCCAGCGGCGCGCTGGAAGGCTGCGAAGTCGGTGCCGGCAACACCGAGGTCGTGTCCTCCCGCAGCGGCCCCGAGCCGTCGGCCGGGATCGCTTGCCCCGGCTCGTCGCGCATCGTCGTCGCGAATGCCGTCACCGCGGCCACCGCCGCGACCACGCCGACTCCGGCCAGCAGGTAAACCCAGCGTGCGGGCTTGCCGTTGCGCTTGCGCTCCGTCGGCATCGGCGCGAATCGCGCCGGGATCGCGGTGACGCTGGTCAATGCCTGGCGTGCGGCCCGGGCCAAGTCACCGGCGCTGGAGAAGCGATCGGCGGGGTTCTTCGCCATGCCACGCGCGACGATGTGGTCGAACTCGCGCGGGATGTCGCCGCGCACGGTCGTCGGCACCGGCGGCGGTTGGTTAAGGTGCGCGTTGATCAACGCCGCGGCCGTGTCTCCGCCGAACGGCTTCGCGCCGGTCAGGCACTGGTACAGCACGCAGGCCAGGGAGTACACGTCCACCCGGTGGTCGACCGGACCGTCGTCGAACCGCTCCGGCGCCATGTAGGCGAGCGTGCCGACGGTATAGCCGGTGGAGGTCAGCGACGCGGTGGCCCGCAGCGAAGCAGCGATGCCGAAATCGACGAGGTAGGCGAATCCGCTGTGGCCGACCAGGATGTTGGACGGCTTGACGTCCCGGTGCACCAGACCTTCTTCGTGCGCGGCGTCCAACGCCTGCGCGATCTGTTCCAGCACCGCCACCGCGTCCGCCGGGCTCATCGGGCCGTTGGCGGCGAGCAGGGAGCCGACGTCACTTCCCTCGACCAGCCGCATGTCCAGGTAGAGCCGGCCGTCGATCTCGCCGTAGGCGTGGATCGGGATCACGTGCGGCTCGCGGAGACGTCCGGCCGCGTGCGCCTCGCGCTTGAAGCGGTCCCGGAACTCATCATCGGCGGCCAGGTGCTGGGCCAGCAATTTGAGGGCTACGACGCGGTCGTGGCGGGTGTCGTACGCGCGGAGGATCTCCCCCATCCCACCCCGCGCGATCAATCCTTCCACCAGGTAAGGACCGAACTGCCACTTCACGGTGCGAAACTCCTCAGGACCGACATCGCGGTCATTCTATTAGGTGACTCACAACGGCCCGGCGCGGCCCGAACTCCGCGCATCCGGCCGCCGCTCCCGGTGACCGACGGAAATCCCCCGGTCGCCAGGTGTCGCCGGTGAAGTTTCCGCTACGAACCGATACCGACCGCTGCGCCGCGCGGTCCGGCCTGCTAGAAGAAGTGGATCATGCTCGACCACCACGCCGTGGAAAGGACCGGTCCGCGATGCCGACCGACGGGACGAACGCACGCAAGATAGATCGGGGCGAAGCCGAGGGCGGTTGCCCGGTCAGCCGTGGTTCCGACGGCGTCTGGACGGTCCGCGGCTACGCCGCCGCCCGCACCGCCTTGCGCAGTACCGACACCGTTCAGGCCGGGCTCGGCGTGGAGACGTTCGAGAAGATGCCCGCCAAGTTCCGGCGACCGGTGCTGTACCGGGACGGGCCGGAGCACCGCGAGCACCGGCGGCAGACCGCCAAGTACTTCACCCCGCGCCGGGTGGACGAGAGCTACCGCGGGCTCATGGAACGGGTGGCTGACGCACAGTTGGACAAGCTGCGGGGCGCCGGGCAGGCGGAGCTTTCGGAGCTGAGCTTCACCCTCGCCGTCGAGGTGGCGCGCGCGGTGATCGGGCTGACCGAAAGCCGCCCGGGTCTCGCGCGACGGCTGGAGCGATTCTTCCCCGAAGAATTCGGGGAACCGGGCTTCACCAGCCTCAACGGGCTTTACTGGGTGTGGCGGCAGGCCACCAATTTTTCCGGGATCTACTTCGCCGACGTCCGGCCGGCCGTCCGCGCGCGCCGCGCGCAGCGCCGCGACGACCTGATCTCGCATCTGCTCGATGAGGGCTGCTCGTCCGCCGAGATCCTCGGCGAGTGCGTCACCTTCGCCGCCGCGGGCATGGTCACCACCCGCGAGTTCGTCAACCTCGCCGCGTGGCACCTGTTCACCGACGGCCAGCTGCTGACTCGCTACCGCGCCGCCGAGGAGCGCGACCGTCTCGCGATCCTGCACGAACTGCTGCGGCTGGAACCGGTCGTCGGGCACCTCAAGCGGCGCACCACGGCACCCGTCGAGCTGCCGAACGGAGGCAACGATACGGTCACCGTCCCGCCCGGCGAGCTGATCGACATTCAGGTCAGCGCGACGAACACCGATCCGCAGGCGATGGGCGAAAAGCCGCTTTCCATTTGTCCCGGCCGCCCCCTCAACGACGCCTTCGGCCCAGGACTGTCCTTTGGGGACGGCGCGCACAAGTGCCCGGGCGCGAACGTCGCGATCCTGGAGACCGACGTGTTCCTCCGGAAGCTGTTCGCGATGCCCTACATCCGATTGGTAAAGCCGCCGAAGGTCTCGTTCAACGACGCGATCGGTGGCTACGAACTGCGCGGCATGGTCGTATCGGTGCCGAAGCCCTGACGATGCGAGTGGTTGTGCCGGTATGGGCGGAAGGTTGGTGTTCCCAACCGGGAGCCCCTACAGCCGAAGGCCCAACCACCCGCTGAACGCCGTCAAGCTCTCGGAACGCCGACGCTCCAAACCCGCGATACTCGTCAGCGTTTCCCGCACCGACGGATGCAGGCGCGTCTGCTGCGGCGCCACCTTCCGAGCACGGTTAAGAGCCTCCAGAGCCTTGCCTGCGTTGCCTGCGAGCAACCATGCGCGCGCGGTGTCCTGCCAGTGATGCCCCGCCCTCGGCGGAGCAATCCCAGCAGGAAGACGAAGTTCCGAACCTTCCCGAGCGGCCTTACCGGGATCACCCGCCTCCAACTCCACAGCACAGGCATGAATACCCACGTTGGCCTTGCCGAACAACGTCCCATACGCATCGCTCTCGCCGGTCACACGCTCCGCAAGGTCTCTTGCCTCCGCGATGTGCTCACGCGCGATGTCGGCTTTCCGGGCACGCGCAGCTATGATCGCTCCGCACAGGTGGGCGTCTCCGCGTACCGCGATCGCGGATTCGTCGCCGCCTGAAATCTCGTTGAGTCCCCGCTCCACAAGTGAAAGCCCAACGTCGCTGGCGTCAAAATACATCAGCACGCGAGCGCGCTTTATCTTGGCTTTCGCGACATAAAGCGGGTCATCAGCTTGGTGAGCCACCCATTCCAGCCGATCAACCGCAGGCGTGCACAGGGACAGGTAACCGAACCGTCTACAGAGTTTTTCTGCGGTCCCGTACCCGGATGCCAGCAGCGAATACACCCGGCCCCGCTCAGCATCCGTCATTGCCTCTCTCGCCGCACCGTGCAGTTGACGAAGCAGTGTCGGCAGTCGCACGAGTGCCTGCCTGCCCTCGTCATTGCGATAAGCCAGATCCACGATCTCCAGCTCCGCCGACATCGCTTCGATGGCTTGCGGCCGAACAGGCTCCACGTACTGGGCCTCGGCGAGAATCGCTCGGAGCTCTGGCATCCCCTCAAGCGGGCCGTCTTGCTCGATCGCATCGCGGTAAGGAGTCCCGGTCAGTTCCTCGGGCTCGACCTTCAGCGCTCGCGCCATAGCTGCGGCAAACGCCGGCGACGCCGGCTCACGTCCCTGTTCCACGGCCCGAATGGTCGATAGCGAGTAGTGCGACCGCTCGGCAAGCTGAGCCTGAGTCAGCCCCGCCACCTTCCGATACGCCGCGACCCGAGCGCCAATTCCCATGGTTGTCACAGAGAACCTCCGAGAAATCGGGTACCGCTTAAAGGTACCCGTGTAAGCCGAATGGGTGGCTACGCCATCTGCATGGACTGTCACCTACAGGAGCCCCTACAGCCGAAGGCCCAACCACCCGCTGAACGCCGTCAAGCTCTCGGAACGCCGACGCTCCAATCCCGCAATGCTCGTCAGCGTTTCCCGCACCGACGGATGCAGGCGCGTCTGCTGCGGCGCCACCTTCCGAGCACGGTTAAGAGCCTCCAGAGCCTTGCCTGCGTTGCCTGCGAGCAACCATGCGCGCGCGGTGTCCTGCCAGTGATGCCCCGCCCTCGGCGGAGCAATCCCAGCAGGAAGACGAAGTTCCGAGCCTTCCCGAGCGGCCTTGCCGGGATCACCCGCCTCCAACTCGACGGCGCAGGCATGGATGCCCACGTTGGCCTTGCCGAACAACGTCCCGTAGGCATTACTCTCGCCGGTCACGTGCTCGGCAAGGTCTCTCGCTTCCGCGATGTGCTCACGTGCGATGTCGGCTTTTCGGGCGCGCGCGGCTGCGATCGCTCCGCATAGGTGGGCGTATCCGCGTACCGCGATCGCGGATTCCCCGTCGCCCGAAATCTCGTTAAGTCCTTGCTCCACAAGCGAAAGGCCGACATCGTTGGAATCGAGGTACATTAGGATCCGAGCGCGCTTCACCTTGGCCTGCGCGGTATAAAGCGGGTCATCGGCCTGTTGAGCCACCCATTCCAGCCGATCGACCGCGGGCGTACACAGGGACATATAGCCGAAATGTCTACTGAGCCGGTCGGCTGTCCCGTACCCGGATGCGAGCAGTGAATACACTCGACCGCGCTCAGCATCCGTCGCTGCCGCTCGCGCGGCACCGTGCAGTTGCCGAAGAAGTATTGGCAGTCGCATTAGCGCCTGCCTGCCCTTGTCATTGCGGTAGGCGAAATGGATGTCATTCAGCTCCGCCGACATCGCTTCGATGGCTTCCGGCTGGACAGCCTTCACGTACTGGCCCTCGGCGAGAATCGCTCGGAGTTCTGACATGCCCTCCAGCAGACCGTCTTGCTCGATCGTGTCGCGGTAGGGAGTCCCGGTCAGTTCCTCGGGCTCGACCTTCAGCGCTCGCGCCATAGCCGCGGTAAACGCCGGCGACGCCGGCTCACGTCCCTGTTCCACGGCCCGGATGGTCGAGAGCGAGTAGTGCGACCGATCGGCAAGCTGCGCCTGAGTCAGCCCCGCCAACTTCCGACACGCCGCGACCCGAGTGCCAATTCCCATGGTTGTCACGGAGAACCTCCGAAAAAGTCGGGTACGACTTAAAGCTACCCGAGTAAGCCGAACGGGTCGCTACATCATCCGTATGGACTGTCACCTGCTTGACACTACGAGGATCGCTCAACCCTGTACGGTCATTCCAGGGACGCGACTGACGGCTACCGCGTTCTCATCGCACCGAGTCGCAAGGGCATCCATGGTCCCCGCTACGGGTGCCCGCCCGCGTTGTCATGAAAACAGAGAATGCGAAAGGATGAGACGGTAAAGACAAGATGGCGACCTTGACTGTAAAACTGGTATCGGGCGAAGGATTTTCACTCGGCTTGGATGGACTTCTCACCGAGCTCCGTCGTCGTCAGTGGACGTTGATCCGATGGGGTCCGCAGGATGCCCCGGCGCTCCTCGCGGCCATGTTCAAGTGGGAGACTTGTGCTGATGTCCTGATCCTGCGGAACGAAAATCACGCAACGGCCTACCGTGTTCCGATAACCGGTGACTCGGGTGTCTTCAACCCGCAGGCGGTCAGCTACCAGTACCACCACTCGCCGCTGTGGACGCTCCGGGCGATTCTTGCTCTTCCAGCTCCGGGAAATCCGGGGGCTCCCGGGATGAGCGAGCGGCCGAAGTACCCGGAATGTGCTATCCCGAACGATCTGCCCCGGCCGGTAATGATCCGTCCGCTGTCGCCGTACGCGTGTGGGGGCCTGTGATGACCCGTCGCCGCAGGGTGTTGGCACAAGCGGACACGATCACGCTGGACGAACAGCTCATCGAGACGATGCGTCATGCCGCGCTGACAGGCGATCTGGACCGCGCCGTCACCCTGGCCGACGCGATGGTCGCCGAACACCGCACCGAACGCGCGGGCAGAAACATTCTGGCCAATGCGTGTTTTCACGCAGGACTCAAGTATGGAGGCGCGGGGCAGCAGTCCAGCAGTCCGTATGCGCTGCTCGGCCTCCGATTGGTCGATGACGGATGGTGCACCGATGAGGACATGGCAGCCGACGCTACCAACATTCAAGCCTCCGCCACCCGAATGGCCGACACCGACGCCGACGACACCACCCTCACATCGACACGCGCCGCCACGCTCACTACAGCGGCATTTCCCGCTCCAGGAACCTCGCCGACAGCGTGAATCTCAAGAAGCTTCACCGGGGCCTGGCGCGCGCGATCGCAACGAACGCATCGAGCCCATAAACACGGACAGCAGACACCGAAACCCCATGAAACCACCGGCCAAGAAGCCAGCCCACGGCACCCTCCGCAGATACCAGGGCCACAAGTGCAGGTGTTCGCTATGCAAAGCCGAGCACACCCGGTACCGCAGGAACAGGCGGCTCCGGAACGCCCGGCGCGAAGTCCCGGTAGGCAGACACGGCACCCTTTACGCATATGACGAGTTCGGCTGCCGCTGCGAAGCGTGCCGCCAAGCCAAGAAAGACTACCGAAAGACATGGGCGTCCCGCCCCATACGCGAGCATGGCACCAGGGGGTCTTACTCCCGGGGATGCCGATGCACCCCGTGCCGGAACGCAGACAGCGACTACCAACGACGGCGACGAGCACGGCTCAAGCGACACCACAGGACACCCGGCAGTAGCGCTAAGGACCGAACAGCGCGGATCTAAGACCCGACCCGATGTCTGGTCCTGAACCCAACCTGGCGTCGGTCCAACACGGCCGGTTGGCACTCACAAAGGAGGCCAACCGGCCGCCCCATTACATGAATAAGCACATATCGGAGCAAAATCCCGATCACGAGCAGACCTCCCCGCGCGGGCTTGCACCTGCGGCTAGGCTGCGACCGCGCCCGCCCACCCGGCACTACCATCGGGCGGACGCTCGGGGCTCTATTACGAGGTTTGAATCTCGGCGAGAAGAGCTTGCACTCTCTGATCGATCTCGTCGCAGATCTCTCTCACTTCCTCCACGGTCTTTCCTGCGGGATCGTCAAGTTCCCAGTCGAGGTAACGCTTGCCGGGGAAGACGGGGCAAGCGTCACCGCACCCCATCGTGATGACCACGTCCGCGGCTTCGACGGCGTCGTTGGTCAACTTCTTCGGAATTTCCTGGGAGACATCGAGACCGCGTTCGGCCAGAGCGGTCACCACCGCAAGGTTGATGGTGTCGGCGGGCGCGGACCCGGCAGAGCGAACGCGAATCTTGCCCTGGGCGTGGTGGTACAGCAGGGCGGCGGCCATCTGAGAACGGCCGGCATTGTGCACGCAGACGAAGAGGACTTCAGGGGGTATGGACACGGTCGTTCCTTGGTTCGTCGGGATGCTGGTTGGCTGATCAGGGAGGAGAACGACTGCTAGGCCGACCCGGCTAGGTGGTGCTGTGAGCATGTTCGGCCTCTTGCCCCTTGGGCGCCGGGCGGAACCAGCCTCGGGCGGCCAAGGAGACATACACCAGGGCAACGAGAACCGGCACCTCGATAAGCGGCCCCACGACCCCGGCCAGCGCTTGACCACTGGTGACGCCGAAAGTGGCGATGGCCACCGCGATGGCGAGTTCGAAGTTGTTGCCCGCCGCAGTGAAGGACAGTGTCGTCGTCCGCTGGTAGCTCAGCCCGAGCGCCTTGCCCAGCGCGAAAGATCCCGCCCACATGATCACGAAGTAGGCCACCAGGGGCAGGGCGATACGGGCGACATCGACGGGGTGGCTAGTGATCTGATCACCCTGCAACGCGAACAGGATCACGATGGCGAACAACAGACCATAGAGCGCCAGAGGCCCGATCGTCGGCAGGAATCGGCCTTCGTACCAGTCCCGTCCCTTAGCTCGCTCACCCAGCTTACGGGTCGCATAACCCGCCACCAGCGGCACACTAAGGAAGATCAACACGGATTTGGCGATCTCCCACGCCGATACGTCCAACCCGACCTGCGGTAGCCCGAGCCAGCCCGGCAGAAGCGACAGGTAGAACCAGCCCAGACCAGCAAACGCGACCACCTGAAACACCGAGTTCAGCGCCACCAACACCGCTGCGGCCTCACGGTCACCACCGGCCAGGTCGTTCCAGGTGATCACCATAGCGATGCAGCGCGCCAAACCTACGATGATCAGTCCGGTGCGGTACTCGGACAGGTCCGGCAACAGCAGCCAGGCAAGGGAGAACATCAACGCCGGCCCCAGAAGCCAGTTCAGCACCAGCGACGAGATCATCAGACTCTTGTCCCCGGTCACGGTATCCAGCCGGTCGTAGCGCACTTTGGCCAGAACTGGGTACATCATCACCAGCAGGCCCAGCGCGATCGGTAGCGAAATCCCATCGACAGCGACCGCGTCCAACACAGCCCCGAGCCCGGGAATCCACCGCCCTGCCAGCAGACCGGCCACCATCGCGGCACCGATCCACACCGGCAGCAAGCGATCCAACGTAGACAACCGAGTCACCACGATCGCCTGAGCGCCCCGGTTCACGCGGTCGCCGCCTCAGCGTCGTCGGCAGGCACCAGCACGCCGGACACCGCACGCAGCGTCTCGGGACGCACCCGGTAGTAGATCCACGTACCGCGCCGCTCGCCCTCGATCACCCCTGCTTCTCGCAAGATCTTCAGGTGATGGGAAATCGTCGGACCGGATAGATCAAACGCCCCCGTCAAATCGCACACGCACGCTTCACCGCCCGCATGCGAGGCGATCAAGGACAGCAGGCGCAGCCGCACCGGCTCCCCGATTGCCTTGAACACCCGCGCCAGCTCTGCCGACCGCTCGGCCGTCAGCGGCTCCCGCATCACCGGCGAGCAGCACGGCTCGGCATCCCGCCCTTGTTTCGACATGTCTCTAACTTGACACATGTCGAAACAGGGAGCAAGCTTTCCTTGCCGATGTTTCGATAACTATCTATATAGGAATGGTCATGTCGCGCATACAACTCGCCTTGCGGGTCGGTGACCTGGAAGGATCGATCTCCTTCTACACCAAGCTCTTCGGAACCGAACCGGCCAAGCGGCGATCCGGTTACGCCAACTTCGCCATCACTGAACCGCCGTTCAAGCTGGTCGTGCTGGAAGGCAAACCCGGTCAGGACACGGAGATGGACCACCTCGGCGTCGAGGTCGGCGACACCGAAAGCGTCAACGCCGCCACCCGGCGCCTGTCAGAGTTGGGCCTGCTCACCCAGGTGGAAAACGACACCACCTGTTGCTACGCCCGCCAGGACAAGGTCTGGGTCCACGGCCCCGGACGCGCGCCCTGGGAGGTCTACGTGGTCAAGGCCGACTCCGCGACCGCAGGTCAAGCCCCCGACCTCCGGACCGGGCCCGACGAGAAGCAAGCCATCTGCTGCACCTGACACCAAGCCGCCAGGGTTGGAAGGAAAACCTCCACCGCTTACACGCTCAACCAGCGAAGCTGCTAAACCACATTAAAGCAACAAAGGCTCCTGGCTGAACTGGAACGACCACCCGCGGCCGGGGTCAGTGCGCACCGTTCCAGGTGAAGGTGGCCACCGCGCCCGGGGGCAAGGTGTAGTCGAACGACTGGCCGTTGTGCCGGACCTTGAACGACTTTTCCTGGGTTCCGGCGTTCAGGGCCAGCAGCGCGATCGAACCGTCCGGGTTCTTGAAGGCGACCGACTCGATGTCATTGGGATAACTGCTGGAATCGATGCGCTGGGCACCCTGGCGGACGAACTTGCTTGCGTGGCCGAGCACGTAGTACTCGACGTTGTAGTCGACCTTGCCGCTACCGGTGTCTACCGTCACGACGCCACGGCACTTCGAGCAGCCGCCGTTGGTCGGGCCGTGGTTCTGGTCCAGCGCCATGTTCCAGAACGTCACGCCCTTCGCCCAGTTCCGGGTCGCGCCGATGATCAGGTTCTGGGTCTGCCACTTCAGGTTGTGCGCGAAGTCGGGGGCCCACTGACCGCCCGAGCATTCGGTCAACCAGATTCCCTTGTCCGGATGCGCCTGGTGCACCTGGTTCTGCGCGCCGACGTCGCCGTCGTAGCAGTGGAACGCCGAGCCCGCCACGAACCTCTTCGCGGCCGGGTCGTCGAGCACGTCGACCGGATAGTTCGGCTCGTTCCAGTTGTGGTCCCAGGCGAGGATCCGGGTGTCGATGCCGTTGGCCTTGAACTTCGGCCGAACCTCGTTCTTGATCAGCGCGGCCTGCTCCCCCGGGTCCATCCGCATCGAGGGGTACGCCGCCTCGTGGTGCGGCTCGTTCTGCAGCGTGATCGCGGCGATCGGCAGCCCCTCGGCGGCGTATGCCTGCACGTACCTGACGAGGTAGTCGGCGAACAGGCCGGGGCTTCCGGGGTCCAGCCGACCGCCGTGTAGCGATCCGCCGGTCTTCATCCAGGCCGGCGGGCTCCACGGGGTGCCGATGATCTTCAGTCCCGGGTTGAGCGCCTTGGCCTGCTTCAGGACCGGGAGGAGGTACTTCCGGTCGTGGGCGATGGAAAAATCGTTGAGGTCGCAGCAGGTGTCGTCGTAGGTGTAGTCGCCGTTGACCGTGAAGTCGCTGGCCCCGATCGGCTCGCGCAGCATGCTCAGCCCGATGCCGGTGTCCGGGGCGAACAGCTTCGCCATCAGCTCGTCGCGCCGGGCCGGGTCGAGCTTGTTGGCTACCAGCCATGCCGAGGAATCGGTGAACGCGGCACCGAAGCCGTCCATCGTCTGGTAGGTGGCGTCCTCGTCGACGTCCACAGTGGTCTCCGAACCATGATCCGGGCCGAAATGCACGCTCGGCTGCTGCTGCAAGAGCTTGCTCTGATCGCCAGTGGTCACCCAGACTTGGACCGCCGGCGCGGCGAGCCCCTGCTCCGCGAGCAGACCGCACGCGGTGGCCGCGGCCAGCACAAAGCTGACGACCAGCGCCATTCGCCGCCTCGCCCGGGGTACTCGGCTCATCAACGGGTTCCTTTGCTCATCGCCCTCTTTCGGGGCGGGAGGTGGCAGAAATCACTGCTCGCCCCCCGATCCCCGGCATTCTCCTCGACACGGCGCCGGGAGAGTTCGACCGTTCGGGGTCCGGTGAACTCTCCCGGCGGGTACCGGTCGCCGTGTTCGGGTCCGCATCGGACGCCGGTCAGGACTCGTGCGCCTCGTCCCCGTCGGGGACGGCGATGGGACGCAGCCGGGCCCAGCCGACGAGCGCGGCGGCGAAGACGAGCATACCGATGCCGACCCAGAGGTTGATGTTGATGCCATCTGTCTTGACGACGTCCTCGGCACCTGCCGTCGCGCCGACGGCGATGAGCACCACCGCGTAGATGCCGAACAGCAGCCCGATGATCGTTCGGATGTCGAAGGCACCCGCGGTGCCCGGATTTTTCGCCATGTCGGTTCCTTGTCAGCCGAAGATGATGTTGAGGGCGATGATGAGGACCAGGGCGATCCCGGCCAGCAGGCCCGGACGCCGGTACCAGCCGGCGTCCTCCCCGGTGGTAGCCGCCCGCAGGCTCGCCCGCGGCGTCAGCGCGTAGACCAGCCCCACCAACTCGGTCTCGGCCTTGGGCCGCGTCGCCAGCGACACCAGCACACTGACCACGATATCGACCACGAACGCCACACCCGCGCCCACGAAACTGGCCCCCTGCCCCGGCAGGTCCAGCACCCCGGTCTCCGACATCGCGAACACCACCACCGCCGAGACCGTGCCCAGCACCAGCCCCGACCAGCCCGCATGCGCCGTCATCCGCTTCCAGAACATCCCCAGGATGAACGTCGCGAACAACGGCGCGTTGAAAAACGAGAACAACTGCTGCAGGTAATCCATCAGGTTCGAATACCCCGCCGCGATGAACGCCGTGCCCACCGCCGCCAGCGTCGACCCCACCGTCACCCAGCGACCCATGTTCAAGTAATAGTGATCCGCCCGGTCACGCACCACATAGGACTGCCAGATGTCATAGGTGAACACCGTGTTGAACGACGAGAGGTTCGCCGCCATCCCCGCCATGAACGAGGCCAGCAACCCCGCCAACGCGATGCCCAGAATCCCGTTGGGCAACAGATCCCGCATCAGCAACAAGATCGCGTCGTTGTAATCCACACTGCCCGACCCCGTCTGCTTGAACGCCGCCAACTCCGGGATCAGCACCGCCGCGATCATCCCCGGGATCACCACGATGAACGGGATGAACATCTTCGGAAACGCCCCGATGATCGGCGTGCGCTGCGCCGCCGACATGCTCTTGGAAGCCATCGCCCGCTGCACCTCGACGAAATTCGTCGTCCAGTACCCGAACGAAAGCACGAACCCCAGCCCGAACACCAGCCCCACCACGCTCAGCACACTGTTGCTGAACCCGGTCAACTGAGTGCCCGGCCACGCCGAAAGCTGCTCGGCACCACCCGGACCCGCACTGACCTTGGCCACCAGGCCCTGCACCCCGCCGACCTTGACCAGCCCCACGATCGTCAACGGCAACAACGCCGCCACGATCACGAAGAACTGCAACACCTCGTTGTAAATCGCCGCCGACAACCCGCCCAGCGCCGTGTAGGACAACACGATCGCCGCCGCCAGCAACACCGACAACCACAACGGCCACCCCAGCAACGCGTTGACGATGCTGGCCAGCAAATACAGGTTCACCCCCGCGATCAGGATCTGCGCCACCGCGAAACTGATCCCGTTGACCAGATGCGCCGCCTTGCCGAAACGACGCAACATGAACTCCGGAACGCTGCGCACCTTCGAACCGTAGTAGAACGGCATCATCACCACGCCCAGAAACAGCATGGCCGGCACCGCACCGATCCAGAAGTAGTGCATCGTCGGCATCCCGTACTGGGCGCCGTTGGCCGACATACCGATGATCTCGATCGCACCCAGGTTCGCCGAGATGAACGCCAACCCCGTCACCCACGCCGGCAACGCCCGCCCCGACAGGAAAAAGTCGAGACTGGTGGACACCGCACGCCGCGCCAGATACCCGATACCCAGCACGAAAACGAAATACAACGCCAACAACGCAAAATCGACAGCGTTGGCATCGAGAAGCCGACCCTGGGCCAACACCTGAGTGTCCGCCCCTATTCCAGTGAACACAGTAGTCCCTCTTTTCACAGGACGTCGGCGCAGCGCGCCGGAAGACGCAGGAGCGGCCGGGTCGTCGTCGACGCCGGGTCAATATGTTGTCCGCTGCAACATATCACCCGATGGGGCGACACAGAAGGTTTCTGGATTGATCAAGAGCCTCCGGCGTGATCGCATCGCAATGCGCCCGTTTTCCCATCGCTACGGCGGTTTCGGCCGATCGGCTCAGCCGCTGGCCAGGAACTGCTCGAAGGCGAGTTCGGCGGCGCCGAGCAGTTTGCCGTCGCCGCCGAGTGAGGACGTGACCAGCTTGGTGCCGCCCATCGCGCGGCTGACCAGGCTGCGCTCGGCGACCAGCTTGCCGACGTGGTCGATCAACGTGCTCGGCAGCGCGGTGAACAGATCACCCAGCACCACCAGCTGCGGGCACAACAGGTTGACCACATTGCACAGTCCGATGGCCAGCCACTCGCCGAACTCCCCGAGCCGCTGCAACACTTCGTCCGGTTGCTGTGCCAACGCGTGTAGTTCTGCGACGATGACGCCGCGCGGCGAGTCCTCCGGCAGGTCCAGCACCCGGCTCAGCGCCCGCTCCCCTACCTCGGTTTCCCAGCATCCCCGGCTGCCGCAATAACACTCGTACCCGTTGGGGCGCACCACCATGTGGCCGAGCTCCCCGACGTACCCGCCGCTGCCCCGCAACGGCACGCCGCCGGAGATCACCCCGCCGCCCACGCCGACGTCGGCCCCGACGAAGACCGCGTCGGTCGCGCCCCGCGCAGCGCCGCGCAGGTGCTCGGCGAGCACGCCAAGCTCCGCGTCGTTGCCGACCTCCACCCGCCGGCCCCCCAGCGCGCCGGAAAGCCAGTTCCCGAGCGGCACTTCGGTCCAGTGCAGGTTCGGGGCCTCGCGCACCATCCCGTCCGCGCGGCGCACCACGCCGGGCGCCGACGCCCCGACCGCGACGACGTCGACGCCGGCCTCCTCGATCAGCACCGTGCTGTTGTCGACGATCTTGGTGAAGACCTCGCGCGGGTTCCGGGTGGCCGGGCGCAGGCTCCAGCTGCACCGATTGAGGATCTCGCCGCCAAGCCCGATCAACGCCATCGCGACCTGCTCGACCCGGATGTCCACCGCCAGCGTGACCGCCGCATGCGGCTGCGGCAGTACCAGCAGCGACGGGCGGCCGGCACCGCTGCGCCGGGCGGGCACCCGTTCCACGACGAGACCATCCCTGACCAGTTCGTCGACCAGGGCCTTGATGGTGCTGCGGTTGAGTCCCATCTCGGTGGCCAGCGCCGCCCGGGTACACGGCCCGCCGATGTGCAGCCGACGCAGCAATACCGCCCGGTTGTGCTGGCGCACCTCATCCGGCCGCGCTCCGGCGGTTGGTGTCGTGGTCAACTCGGCCGCATCCTCCGCTTGCTCCCGGCTTCCCATTCGGGAAAAGCTGTAGCACAGTGGCGACTTGCGCTGCGTAACGCGCTCCTCGGCTCAGCCTCCATGCTGCGCCGTCGAACGCCGCCTGGACAACGTGTCCGCCCCCGCGGCGGCAACCAGGACCAGCCCGGTGATGATGTTCACCGGAGCCGCCTGAAATCCGAGCAGGTTCAGCCCATTTTGGACCGTGGCGAGCACGGCGCCGCCGAGGATCGCATCATGCAAGCGGCCCTTCCCGCCGAACAGCGATGTGCCGCCGATGACCGCGGCACCGACCGCGAACAGCACCAGGTTGCCGTTGCCCGCGCTGCCGTCGACCAAGCCGACCTTGGAGCTGTAGACGATGGCGCCGAGTGCGGCGACCGAGGAACTGATGATGAACGCGCTCATCCGGATCTTGGCCACGTTCACCCCGGCCCGGTGCGCGGCGTCGCGGTTGTTGCCGACCGCGTGAACATGTCGGCCGTAGCGGGTTCGGTCCAGCACAAAAGTGCCGATTATCAGCAGCGCCAGGATGATCGGCACCACGAGGGGCACGCCGCGGATCGACGCCAGCTCCGGGTGCGGCGAGCGGTTCAGGGTCAGCAGGTACGTCGCGAGGCCACCGCACCCCAGCACCGCGACCACCTTCGTCGCGACCAGCACCGTGGGCTGCGCGACCAGCCCGTACCGCAGCCTGGTCAGGTGCCGGTAGCCCACCACGGCGGCATATCCGGCTCCGGCGATCAAGAACAGCAGCCAGCTCCCGGTCACGCTGAGGCTTCCGTTGGCGACGGCGAACAGCTCCGGGCTCTGCCGGATCGAGATGGTGCCGCCCGGCCCGACCAGCTGAAGCACCACGCCGGACCAGGTGATGAACAGCCCCAGCGTGACGATGAACGACGGGATCCGGACCTTCGAGACCGCGAAGCCGGTGACGCACCCGATCGCCGCGCCGACGCACACGGCCAGCAGCATCTCCAACCACGGATTCGCGCCCACGCCGGCCAACACCAGCACCATCGCCAGTGCGGAAAGCGCGGCGCCGAGCCAGATCCGCAGCAGCATCGCCAGCAGCGCCGCGACCGCAAGTCCCAGCACGAAGGCGAAATACACCGATCCGCCCATCGCGCCGAGCAGGTTCCCGTCGTTCTGGAAATGCAGCGCGAGCACGGATGCCGATACGCCGGAGGCGGTTCCGGCGGACAGGTCTATCTCGCCGATCAGGAGCACGTAGACGATGCCCATCGCGATGATCGTCTGCCCGGCACCCTGGTGCAGCAGGTTGGCCAGGTTGTTGAGGGTGAGGAAGTCGTCCGACAGCGCGGTGAACAGCACCAGCAACGCGGCCAGCGTCACCAGCGCGGGCAACGCGCCGAGGTCGCCGCGGCGGATCTTGCCGAGGTAGTCGCGCAGGGCCTCACCGGTGGCCTGAGAGGTGGTGTCGATGCCGAAGTCACGCAGCGCGGGTTCGGCCGCGCCGGTCGGGGTGTTCGTCATGCTTGTTCCTCGGCTCTCAGACTGCGGCGGGCCGGGCCAGGCCGAGATCGCCGGAACGCCCGGCGGTCATCAGCTCGACGACCTGGGCGTGGGTCAGTTCGCGGGTGGGCAGTTCGGCGGCCAGCCGCCCCAGGTACAGGGTGGCGATGCGGTCGGCAACCTCGAACACGTCGGTCATGTTGTGGCTGATCAGCACCACGCCAAGGCCCTGCTCGGCTAGCCGCCGGACCAGGTCGAGGACCTGCCGGGTCTGCGCGACGCCCAGCGCGGCGGTGGGTTCGTCGAGGATGACCACCTTGCTGTTCCACAGCACTGCCTTGGCGATGGCCACCGTCTGCCGCTGCCCAGCGGAGAGCGAGCCGACCTTCGCGCGCACCGAACCGACCGTACGCACCGACAACGAGCGCAATGTGCGCCGGGCCGCCAATTCCATTTCGGCCTCGTTGAGCAACATGGCCGGGCCCTGCTCGCGACCGAGGAACATGTTCTGCACGACGTCGAGGTTGTCGCACAGCGCGAGGTCCTGATAGACGATCTCGATGCCCAGCGCCGCGGCGTCGCGGGGCCGCTGGATGTGCACCGGACTCCCCTCGAACACCATCTCGCCGCTGTCGATGCGGTGCATGCCCGCGATGCACTTGACCAATGTCGACTTCCCGGCGCCGTTGTCGCCGATGAGCGCGGTGACCTCACCGGCTCGCACCGTGAAGTCCACCTCCCGCAGGGCGCGGACCGGGCCGAAGCTCTTGCTGACTCGGCGCAGCGCCAGGATCGGTTCGTGCACCGTGGACCTCCCTCGGTTCGGCCGCATTCAGGCGATGCCGAGCCGCCGGCACGCGCCCGCCAGCTCGCCGCCGCAGATCTCCTCGACCCGGACATGACCGGGGCCGAGCACCGACTTGATGTTGTCTCGCGTGATCAGCCGCGGCGCCAGCAGGATCGACTTGACCTCGCGCCCGGCAGCCGGGTCGGGCGTGCGCTGGTCGGCGAGGCCGTCGGCGGCAGCGATGTCGCCGCGGACGAGCGCGGCGGCCAGCTTCGCGGCCACGCCGGCTTCCTGCTGGATCGGCTTGAACACCGTAGACGACTGGTAGCCCTGCAAGATCGCCCGCAGGCCGTCGACGGTCATGTCCTGGCCGGTGACCGGAACCGCGCCCGCCAAGCCGTACTTCTGCAGCACCGTGATCACCGACGCGGCCAGGCCATCGTTGGCGGCCAGGACTCCGTCCACCCGGCCGCCGTTGGCGGTCAGCAGTTGCTCGAAGACCTGGCCACCGGCCTGGTTGTCCCAGCCGTCGACGAACCGGCTGCTCACCAGCCGCAAATCGCCCGCGGCGTAATGCGGGCCGAGCGTCTCGGCCTGACCGCCGTGCACCAGCATGGCGTTGTGGTCGGTCGACGCCCCGCCGATCTCAATCACCTGCGCGCCGGGCTTGTCGCGTAGCGCCGCCGCGAGCGCCTGGGCCTGGAGCTCACCGACCCGCTCGTGGTCGAAGCTGACGTAGTAGTCGGCGCTGCCGCCGACGTTGAGCCGGTCGTAGTCGATCACCGGCACGCCCTGCTGCTCGGCCTTCTGTTCCACCGTGGCTCCGGCATCGCCGCTGGGGGCCGCGATGATCAGCACCTGCACCCGTTGGCTGAGCAGGCCGTCGGCTATCTGGGCGAACTTCTGCGCATCGCCCTGGGCGTTCTGCACGATCGGCGTCAGCCCTTCCTGCCGCAGCGCCGCTTGCAGCATCGGTTGGTCGAAGTGGGCCCAGCGCGCGGAAGTCGCGGTGTCCGGCAGGATCACGCCGACCCGTGGACCGCCCGTCGGCGGCGCGATCTCGCCGGGGGCCGGTCGCCGCAGGCCGTTGTTGCCGCACGCGGTCATCAGCAACAGCCCGATGCCGCAGGCCATCGCGATCAACGCCGCAGGCGTTCTCCCCATTGAGAAGCCTTCCCACTCCTGAACCGAACCGAGCACCCCAAACGTTGCGGCTGACAACATACGACACCACACCGCCGGTCGAAGAATTGACCTGATCGATACAGCGCCGAAACTCGGCCGAATGGGCGCCTTCCGGCAACAAGATCCGATGGTATGTTGCCGTCGCCAACATTTTCGCGACCGGCCTACTCGCACCGCCGGTCGCTGCTCTCCCCACGGCAGCGCACACCCGCGCCCTCGCCCGGGCTGCCGCTTCGCACGCAGTTCCACCCCGTGGTCCGAATCCGGATGCAGAGGAGAACGGCATGACCCGTTGGTTCCCGCGCGCGGCCTACTCCCGACTCGCCCTGGTGCTCGCCGCCGTGGCCTGCACCGCCGCGGTCCCGCCCACCGTGTCCGCGGCGCCGGCCGCCTACCGCGACTCGTCGTTACCGGTCGCCTACCGGGTGGACGATCTGATGAGGCGAATGTCGTTACGGGACAAGATAGGCCAAATGACGCAGGCCGAACGTTCGGCCGCCGACTCGAACGCGGCGGCGGCCGCCGGCATCGGGTCGATCCTCAGCGGTGGCGGCTCAGCACCGTCGCCGAACACGGCGCAAGCCTGGGCCGACATGTACGACACCTACCAGCGTGCCGCCATCGCCACGCCGCTGGGCATTCCGATCATCTATGGCGTCGACGCGGTGCACGGGCACAACAACGTGCACGGCGCGACGATCTTCCCGCACAACATCGGGCTCGGCGCCACCGGCGATCCCGAACTGGTCGAACGCATCGGCCGGGCCACCGCCGAAGAAATCGCCGGTACCGGCATCGACTGGGACTTCGCGCCGTGCCTGTGCGTGGCCCGCGACGACCGCTGGGGGCGCACCTACGAGTCCTTCGGCGAAACCCCGGAGCGGCCCGCGGCGATGGCCTCCGTCGTGAGCGGCCTGCAAGGCACCAGCCTGGACGGTCCGGCATCCGTGCTGGCCACCGCGAAGCATTATGTCGGCGATGGCGGCACGACCGGCGGCGACGACCAGGGCAACACCGAAGTGAGCGAGCAAGAGCTCCGGGCCGTGCACCTGCCGCCCTTCCAAGCCGCGATCGAGCGCGGCGTTGGTTCCGTGATGATCTCCTTCAGCAGTTGGAACGGCGTCAAGATGCACGCCAATGACTACCTGATCAACGGGCTGCTCAAGGGCGAGCTCGGTTTCACCGGATTCGTCGTGTCGGACTGGCAGGCGATCGACCAGCTCGACGGTCAGGAGGGCTTCACCGCCGAGGAGGTGCGCACCTCGATCAACGCCGGTCTCGACATGATCATGGTGCCCTACGACTACCAGAAGTTCATGGACCTGCTGCGCGCCGAGGTCGAGGCCGGCCGGGTGCCGATGGCGCGCATCGACGACGCCAACCGGCGCATCCTGACCAAGAAGTTCGAGCTGGGCTTGTTCGAGCGGCCCTTCGCCGACCGCAGTTTCACCGGGACCATCGGGAGCCCGGAGCACCGCGAGACCGCCCGCGAGGCGGTCCGCGAGTCGCTGGTGCTGCTGAAGAACGACGGAAACGTGCTCCCGTTGGCCAAGGACGGCGGCAAGATCTTCGTCGCGGGCAAGAACGCCGACGATATCGGCAACCAGAGCGGCGGCTGGACGATCAGCTGGCAGGGCAGCAGCGGACCGATCACGCCGGGAACCACCATCCGGCAAGGAATCCAGCAGGCGGTGTCACCGGGTACCGAGGTGACCTACGAGCGCAACGGTTACGGCATCGACAACAGCTATCGCGCCGCGATCGCGGTGGTCGGCGAGACACCCTACGCCGAAGGCGCCGGCGATCGCCCCGGAGGACTCGGCCTGGACGACGAGGACAAGGCGATGCTGGCACGGCTTGAGAAGTCGGGCGTTCCGGTCATCGTGTTGACCGTCGCCGGCCGCCCGCTCGACATCGCGGCCGAACTGCCGGCGTGGAGCGCGCTCGTGGCCGCCTGGCTGCCGGGCACCGAGGGCGCGGGGGTCGCCGACGTCCTCTTCGGCGACCACGGTCCGACCGGCACCCTGCCGATGACCTGGATGGCCGGCACCGACCAACAGCCCATCAACGACGGCGACGGTCAACGGCCGCTCTTCCCGTTCGGCTACGGCCTGTCGTATTGACCACGTCAAGCGCCCCGTCACACGCCCGGCACCCAACTCCTTTTTGCCGACGCCGTCGACGAAGGCGCGTCAGTGGTGGGGGCCGTGCCGGCCGAGGGTCTCCACGGGGGTCGCGCCGGGGCGGGTCCACTGCGGCACGGGGCGGCTGGTCGGGCCCCAGGTGGCGTTCCCGTCCGCGTCCGAGCGCCAGGACCAGCACGAAGGGCGCCCCTCGGGCCAGCCCTCGGGCTTGTCCTCCCACGCCTCGCCGCGGCCGTAAGGCGTCCTGTCGAGCAGGCCCAAGGATCCGTTGACCGGCTCGTTGCCACGGCCCGTCGTGGAGTAGGTGAGGAACACGCGGTCGCCGTCGCGCAGGAAGCTGGTGATGTAACCCATGCTGCCGCCGACCGGCGCGTCCACGTCGCGCACCGAGTACCAGGGCTGGGTGTAGCCCATGAACTCGACGTAGGAGGCCACCTCGTCCCAGCGGCCCGTGGTCAGGATGGCGAACGAGACGCCGCGGGCGTTGAGGTAGACGGCGTCCTTCAGGTGCCAGGCCGTGGTGGTGCAGCCCTCGCACTGCCCCTGGTGCGGCGCGCCGTCGTACCACATGTGCTTGTAGACCACGAGCTCGTCGCGGCCCTGGAACAGGTCCAGGAACGGGACCGGGCCGTCGGGTCCGACGACCTCGACCGTCCCGTCGAGCTCCACCATCGGCAGCCGGCGGCGGGCCGCGGCGAGGGCGTCGCCCTCGCGGGTGTGGGCCTTCTCGCGGACCAGAAGCTCGTCACGGGCGGCCTGCCAGGTGGCCAGGTCAACGACGGGCGGGCGGCCGGGCAGCGTGGTGGTCGGGCAGCGTGGTGGTCGGGTCGTCCGGTGTGGTCGTCATGGTGTCCTCCGGGGTGTCTCGTGCCGGGCAGCGTCGTACGACGCCCTACAACGCCAGAACAGACCCGCGACCCGGCCAAAACTCATCGCGGCCGAGCCTGCACGGACCACGTCGGGCTGACAAAGTCACCGACTCGCTCTCAGCTTGTTGTTTAACCAGGTAGCGCTGGGGTGTGCCCCCGGTTGATCATGGAAGAAGCCCTTGGTTGATCATTCCTCTTGCGACAGAAGGAAGATCACAACCAAGGGCTTCGATGATCAGTGTGCACGACACCGGCCAGGCCGATGCGTTCGGGGAGCTGTCCGGGTTCCGCCGGCGGTTCTACGACGAGTGTCTGACCAGGCGGGGGGATGCGTTGTTCGAGCTGACCGACGCGGTGCTGTGCACTGCGGGGCCGGTGACCAGCCTGGCCGAACTGTCCCTTACCGCAGAGCATCGGCGCGGGCATGGCGCCGGCTACGACGCGATCAACCACGGCCGCATCGAGATCGACCGGTTACGCACCGCCCTGGCCGAGCTCCCCTTACCGCGCGCCGCGGACGGGCGGATCGCCCTGGCCGTGGACATCTCACCCTGGCTGCGTCCGGACGCCGCGTGCAGCCCTGAGCGGTTGTTCTGCCATGTCCATGGCCGCTCCCGTAGCGGCTCGCAGTTCATCCCGGGCTGGCCCTACTCCTTTGTCGCCGCGCTGGAGACCGGGCGTACCTCCTGGACGGCGATCCTCGACGCGGTGCGGCTGGGGCCCGCCGACGATGCCACCGCGGTCACCGCCGCTCAACTGCGTGAGGTCGTGGGCCGGATCATCGACGCCGGACACTGGCAGCCTGGCGATCCACACATCCTGATCGTGGCCGACGCCGGCTACGACGTGACCCGGCTGGCCTTCGTTCTGGCCGATCTGCCCGTCGAGCTGGTGGGCAGAATCCGTTCCGACCGCGTCATGCTGCGGCCCGCACCGCCCCGGCCGCCGGGGACCATCGGGCGTCCGCACAAGCACGGCGGCGTGTTCACCCTGGCCGACCAGAACAGCTGGCATGCCCCCGACCACACCACCGACACCGACACCACCCGCTACGGACACGCCCAGGCGCGGGCCTGGGACCGGCTGCACCCGCGCCTGACCCACCGCGGCCCCTGGCTGGACCATGAGGGCGAGCTGCCCCTCGTCGAGGGCACCGTGATCCGTTTGCAGGTCGAACACCTGCCCGGCGATCGGGACCCCACACCGGTGTGGCTGTGGTCCTCGGTCACCGGCGCCAGCGCCGAGTTGGTTGATCTGCTCTGGCAGGCGTTCCTACGCCGATTCGACCTCGAACACACCTTCCGACTTCTCAAGCAAACCCTCGGATGGACCCGCCCGAAACTGCGGGCACCCGACTCGGCCGATCGCTGGACCTGGCTGATCCTGGTCGCCCACACGCAACTACGCCTCGCCCGCCCCATCACCGAAGACCTTCGACGCCCCTGGGAAAAACCGGTCACCGAGCCCCGCCGGCTGACTCCCGCCCGCGTCCGGCGAGGGTTTCGCAACATCCGCGCGAAGGCCGGTCACCCGGCAGCCGCACCGAAACCCTCCCGACCCGGTCCCGGACGCCCACCCGGCTCCCCCAACACCCACCGCGCCACCCGTCACGATGTCGGCAAGACCATCAAACGCAACCTCACCCTCCAACAACACCAAAACCGCACAGGTTAAACAACAAGCTCAGGTCGTGGCGGGCAGGATTCGTCCGGAGACCTCGCCGAAGCCGATTCGCGTGCCGTCGGTGCCGGGCGCGGTGGCCGTGATGGTGACCTCGTCACCGTCCTGGAGGAAGGTGCGTTCTTCCTCGCCGATGCGGACCGGTTCCTTGCCGCCCCAGGTGAGTTCGATGAACGCGCCGCGCTGGTCCTTCTCCGGTCCCGAGATCGTGCCGGAGGCGTAAAGGTCGCCGGTGCGGCTGGTGGCGCCGTTGACCGTCAGGTGCGCCAGCATCTGGGCCGGGGACCAGTACATCTCCCGGTACGGCGGGCGGGACACCTCGTGGCCGTTCCAGGACACCGCCAGGTCGATGTCCAGGCCCCACGGTTCGCCCTCCTGCAGGTATGGCAGCGGTTTCGGGTCCTGGACCGGCGTCGGCACGCGGGCGGCCTCCAGCGCCGGCAGCGGCACCACCCACGCCGAGATCGAGGTGGCAAAGCTCTTGCCGAGAAACGGGCCCAACGGCACGTACTCCCATGCCTGGATGTCGCGGGCCGACCAGTCGTTGACCAGCACCGCGCCGAAAACCTGGGTGGCGAAGTCCGCCGTGTGAACCGCCGCGCCCAATTCGGAGCCGGTGCCGACGATGAAACCGAGCTCGGCCTCGATGTCCAGGCGGCGGCACGGGCCGAACGTCGGTGCGTCTTCGTCGGGCGCCTTGCGCTGGCCGTTGGGCCGGACGATGTCGGTGCCCGACACCACGACCGTGCCACTACGCCCGTGGTAGCCCACCGGCAGGTGCTTCCAGTTCGGCATCAGCGGTTGGGCATTCGGCCGGAACAGCCGGCCGAGGTTCGACGCGTGATGCTCGGAGGCGTAGAAGTCGACGTAGTCGGCGACCTCGATCGGCAGGTGCATGGTCACCTCGGCGACCGGGTGCACCGCATCGTCGGGCACGTCGCCCGAGACGAGCTCGGTGATCTGCTGCCGCACCCGAACCCACCGGGCATGACCCTGCGCCATGAATTCGTTCAGCCGCGGCTGCGTGAACACGTCGTCGCCCAGCGCTACCGCGAGGTCCACAACGGACTCGCCGACGCGGACACCGACTCGTGGCTTCTTGCCGGGGGTGGAGAACACGCCGTAGGGCAAGTTGGCGAGCCCGAAGAGCGAGTCTTCGGGGATGTCGATCACGGTCACGAAGCGAACTCCTTCTCCGTCCAGGACTGCGTCTTTCAAGCCGCACCGCCACGCGGCCCGCGCACACGACTTGCACCGCCGCGCAAACGACCGCGAGATCAGGCGCTGAGTACGGCGGCCGGCACCAGGCCCAGATCCACCAGCTCGGTCAGCGGCTCGATGATGCTGCAGGTGCCGAAGGACAAGAACCGCTCGCGGGCCGCCGCAACCCGCGAGCCGTCGAGATTCGCGACGCGCTCGGCGATCTTGTGCGCATCACGTTCGGCGAGCAGTGCGGCGATCTCGGATTCGTCCGCGAAGTCCAGCGCCGCATCGGTTGCCAACAGCAGGTTCAGGTAACCGTGCTGCTCGAAACCGGTAGTGGGGTCGGTATTGCGGATCGCGTGGTGCAGTCCCGCAGTGGCTTTGAACGGCACCTGCGCGTCGACGACCGCCCGGATCGCATTGGCCAGTTCGGCCTCACCCGGGTACAGCTCGGCCCGCACCCCGCCGGTGCGGAACTTTGCCTGGTACCCGGTGGATGCGCAGGTGGCGATGACTTCCGCGCGACGCCCGTCGCGCGGCACCTCGACAAACACGGCCACGTCAGCGGCCATCGCGCCCGCCCGGTCGAGCTCGGCGAAAAAATCGGCCGGTGCCTGACCGGCGGGAACCGCGACCTCCAACGCGCGCAACCGGACCGGCAGGGACTCGGCCGCCGCGACCACGGCCGGGAGCTGTTCCGGTCCGTTCGGCGCGGTGACGGAGAGGTCGAACCGGTCACCTGGTCCGAGCAGCGCGGCAAGCTCGGTCAACACTGGTGCCGCGAGCACCAGCGGGCCGACCAGCTCGGCATACGGCGAGGCCGCGTGCCGTTGGTGCGCCGCGACTGCCTCCGGTAGGGGCGCCAGGCCCGGTGGGAACACCGCGGCGTCGTCGCACAACGACTTCGCGAAGGCGGGCACGGTCACTGCTTCGGCCCCCGTCCAGCCCAGGTCCAGGCGTAGCCAGGATCCTCGGCAGCCCGGCCGCCCTCGCCGAGCTCCAGCGGGCGGAAGGTGTCGACCATGACCGCCAGCTCGTCGAAGAACTCGACCCCGATGCTGCGCTCGTAGGCCCCCGGCTGCGGCCCGTGCGAATGCCCGCCCGGGTGCAGCGAGATCGAGCCCTGCCCGATCCCGGATCCCTTGCGTGCCTCATAGTCCCCGCCGCAGTAGAACATCACCTCGTCGGAGTCCACATTGGAGTGATAGTACGGCACCGGGATCGACAACGGGTGGTAATCGACCTTGCGCGGCACGAAGTTGCACACCACGAAGTTGTTGCCCTCGAAGACCTGGTGCACCGGCGGCGGCTGGTGCACGCGACCGGTGATCGGCTCGAAGTCGGCGATGTTGAAGGTGTACGGGTACAGGCACCCGTCCCAGCCGACGACGTCGAACGGGTGCTCCGGGTACACGAACCTGGTGCCCACGATGCCGGCGCTGCCGCGGTGCTTGACCAGCACCTCGACGTCGGAGCCCTCGGCCAGGACCGGTTCGGACGGGCCGTGCAGGTCGCGCTCGCAGTACGGCGAATGCTCCAGCAGCTGCCCGAATTTCGACAGGTATCGGCGCGGCGGCGTGATGTGCGAGTTCGCCTCGATGCAGTACGCCCGCACCGGCTCGTCACCCTGGGGCAGCCAGCGGTGCGTGGTCGCCCGGGGCAGCATCACGTAGTCACCCTGCCGGAAGGGCAACGCACCGAACACGGTCTCCACGACGCCCGAACCGGATTCGATGTACACGCACTCGTCGCCGATTCCGTTGCGGTACAGCGGGGAGGTTTCGCCCGCGACCACGTAGGAGATCCGCACGTCGGCGTTGCCCAGGACCAGCCGACGGCCGGTGACCACGTCGTAGCGTTTCCACTCGGTGCCGCCGAAGAGCTCGTGCAGCTTCAGGTGTCGCGGTCGCAGCGGGTGGTTCGGCTCGGTGCCCAGGTCGGGCAGCTCCCAGACGGACGAGTCGACCAGCGCCGATGGGAGGTTCCGGTGGTAGAGCAGCGACGAGTCGCTGGTGAATCCCTCCTCCCCCATCAGCTCCTCGTAGTACAGGCCCCCCTCCGGCCCGCGGTGCTGGGTGTGGCGCTTCGGCGGCACCTCGCCGACCTGCCGGTAGTACGCCATTGACCTCGCCTCCTCGCAACGGTCCACGGGCCGCCTGCGGCCCCGGGCGCATTTAGTTAATGTATTTACTATCCATCGGTGGCGCAACATCCACGGATCAGTTGCGGCCGCGGATATCGAACTGGTCGCGGTTGGTGATCAGCTTGTCCAGAAACATGATCAAAATGCGCTGCTCGGTCTCGGTCAGCACGCTCGTCCACTCGTATTCCCGCTCATTCTGCGACCGGAACACTTCGACCATTTCCCGGTGTCCGCGTTCGGTCAGCGACAGCAGCACCGAACGCCCGTCGTGCTCGCCCGGCGCCCGGTCCAGCAAGCCGTCGGCGACCAGCGTCTTGGTCAGGTTCGACACCGCGGCCCGGCTCATCCCGGTCAGCTCGGCCGCCTTCTTGGCCTCCAGCGGTCCCGCCAGCCAGGTGACGAACAGCAGCCGGAAGCCCGACCAGGACCGGCCGCGCGGCCGGTGCACCGACGCCTCCAGGTCGTAGGTGACGATGTTGGACGCCCGGTTCAGCGTCAGCAGCACCTCGGTGGCCAGCTGGTGCCGGAATCCGTGCTCCGTCGCCAGCCGGTGGTTCGCCAGCTCGACGAAGGACCAGAAGTCCAGCTCGTCCGAGGCCATCGCCACTCCCGTCGCCAAACTAATCAATGCCTGAACTATTTCAGGTATTGCCGCGAATCACCACCCACCTGAGCCGTTTCTCAGCCGGGAAGCGGTTCTCAGCGTTATCTCAGCTCCCTTCCGACACTCTTGATCGCAGGACTCGACAGGAGGTTCGAATGAAACGCAAGAACGTGGCCTACACGGCGGCCGCCGGCACCGCGGTGGGTGTCCTGGGCCTGACCATGCTCGCGCTGCCCGTCGGCGCGGGTGCTGCCCCGGCCCTGCCCCAGGTGGCGCCGGAGCAGTTGGTGGAGTCGGTCATGCGAGCCACCCCACCGGCGCTGACCGGCACGGTGGAAGTCGACAACAACCTCGGGCTGCCCGCGATCCCGGGGGCCGGCCAGTCCTCCGAAATGCTCGCCAACGGCACCAGCCAATTCCGGGTGTGGGCCGATGGCCAGGGCCGCCACCGCGTCTCGGTTCCCTCGTCCCACGGCGAGATGACCGTCGTCAACGACGGCTCGACGGTGTGGAAGTGGGACTCGGGCGAGCAGAAGGTCACCCGCTCCCCCGAGCGCGCGCCGGAGGCCGCCGACCACAAGGCCCCGGCCGACCCCGCGGCGGCGGCCCGCGAGATCGTCGGCAAGATCCGCCAGACCAGTGATGTCAAGGTGGACGGCACCGCCAGTGTCGCCGGCCGCGACGCCTACGAACTGGTTCTCACCCCGAAGCCGACCGAACGCACGGTGCTGCGTGAGGTGCGGGTCGCGGTGGACGCGGAGAAGCGCATCCCGTTAGAGCTCTCGGTGCTCACCAACGGTTCGAACGACCCGGCATTGCAGGTGGGCTTCAGCAGTGTCGACATGAGCGCCCCGGACCCGGGCCTGTTCAAGTTCACGCCGCCGGCGGGCGCGAAGGTGGAGGACGGCAAGGCCGAGCATGGGCCACAACAGCCCCGTCAACACCCGCAGGGCAAGGTCGTCGGGGACGGCTGGGACAGCGTCCTGGTGACGCAGCTCCCGCAGCAGCAGCCGCAGAAGCCGGAGAAGGGGCAGGACCTGCGGCAGGTCGCCGAGCGGACCGGCAAGCCGGTCAGCGGCCCGTGGGGCAATGGCTGGGTCATCGGCACCGCGGCAGGCAACGCCCTGCTGACCTCCGATGGCCGCGTCGCGGTCGGCGCGGTGCCGGAGCAGGTGCTCACCGCCGCCCTCGGCGAGGCGTGATGACAAGCGCAATCGAAGCGGTGGGGGCGGCTGCGGCCGCCCCCACCGCGGGGGATCTCGCCGCACGCACCGTCGGGCTGCGCAAGACCTACCGCCAGACCGTCGCGGTGGCGGGCGTCGACCTCGCGGTGCCCAGGGGCGGAGTGGTCGGGGTGCTCGGTCCCAACGGTTCGGGCAAGACGACCACGATCCGGATGCTGCTCGGGCTCACCGCCCCCACTTCGGGCACGGTGGAACTGCTGGGCCACCGGTTGCCCGAGCACAGCGGCCGGGTGTTGCCGCGGGTCGGTGCGCTGGTCGAAGGGCCCGGTTTCCACCCGTTCCTGTCGGGCCGCGACAATCTGCTCCGGTGCGCGGCGATGGAACCGGCGCTGCGTGGCCCGGAAATCCGCCGGGTGGTCGAACAATCCCTGGAGCGGGTCGGGTTGGGCGCCGCCGCGGGCCGGAAGTACCGGGGATATTCGCTCGGCATGAAGCAGCGGTTGGGACTGGCCGCGGCGCTGCTGGTGCCGCGCGAACTGGTGGTGCTCGACGAGCCGACGAACGGCCTGGACCCGGCGGGCACCCGGGAGATCCGCCGGATCATCGCCGAACTGCACGCGGCGGGCACGACGGTGCTGGTGTCCTCGCACCTGCTCGCCGAGATCGAGGCGACCTGCACGCATGTCGCGGTGCTGCACCGGGGTTCGCTGGTCGCGCAGGGCGAGCTCGCCACCATGCTGGAGTCCGGCGCGCCGCATCTCCTGGTGTCCACCCCCGATGGTTCCGGTGCGGTCGACACCTTGCGCGGCAACGGCGTGACGGCACGCGAGGAGAACGGGGCGGTCCGCGTCGATTTGTCCGACCTGGATTCCGCGGAGGTCGTCGCGATGCTTGTCCACGCCGGTGTGCCGGTCCAGGAGGCACGCCGGGCCCGGACCGGCCTGGAAGACCTGTTCGCCCGGCTGACCGAGGAGGAAATGTGACGGCGATCGATGCTGCGGTGCCTGCACCGGGGCCGACACGGACCTCCGCCCCGCTCGGCCGCGTCCTGCTCGCCGAACTGCGGTGGGTGCTGCGCCGTCCGCGCAACCTGCTCGCGCTCTTGATGCTGGCGGGCCTACCGGTGCTGCTCGGCACCGCGATCGCTCTCACCGGCGGTCCTGGTGGTCGCGGCGGCGATTCGGTGCTCGCCGCGGTGGCCGGGAACGGCCTGGTACTGCCGGTCGCGGCGCTCGTGCTCGCGCAGACGTTGCTGCTGCCGCTGGTGGTGGCGATGGTCGCGGCGGACGCGCTGGCGGGTGAGTCGGCGCACGGAACCTTGCGCGGCCTGCTGCTCGCGCCGGTCGGCCGGGTGCGGTTGGTCGGTGTCAAGGCATTCGGCGTGCTGGTGCTGGCGGTGCTGGCGGTGACCGTCCTCGCGGTCAGCGGTGTGCTGACCGGATTGATCATCGTCGGTGGCGACGGCCTGGTCACGCTGTCGGGCACCACGCTGCCGATCGGTTCGGCGCTGGGACGGGTGGCGCTGGCGGCCGGGTGGTCCGCGGTGCAAATGGCCGCCATCGGAATGATCGCGCTGGCGATCTCGTCGCTCACCGAACACCCACTGGTGGTCATGGCCGCCACCGTGGGCGGTCTGATCATCTTCGGCGTGCTCGGCACGATCCCGGCTCTGGACTGGCTGCAACCGGTGTTGATCACCACCGACTGGTCGGCCGTGATGGACGTGCTGCGCGACCCGATCAGCAGCGACTCCCTGATGACCGGCCTGCTTCGCGCCGGTTGCTACCTGCTCATCGGCCTGTCGGCCGCCATCACCCGCATGGTCACCAAGGATGCCTGACGGTGCGGAGGCAGCTGGCCTCCGCACCCCGCACCAACGCACCCCGCATCAACGCAGGAGTGCCGCCTGAAGCTCCAGCCACGCGGCCCGGAGTAACAGGCGCGTCGTGCCGGCTCGGTCCCAGGATGCTGTCTTGCCGCCCTGTCGAGGTGATCGTTGCAGCCTGATGTGGCGCACGTCGAACCTTTCATCCCGCCGAGCCGGACGCCATTCACGCCCGTCCCGATCCCCGACGCCTGGCAAGACCCCGTTGTCCCGCCAGGCCACACGTCGTCGCGAGCCGCGCCCGTCCGAATCGTGCGACGGAGACATTGGTGGTTACTCGCCGGTTACGCAAGGAAAATTTTCGCCGCGCGTCCCGGTCCGCCGAGCCCGCAATGCCCCGGCACCGACCGGCTTAGCCTCGCGCGACCAGCGTCGATCTCGTTCCGCTCGGCGCGCACCCGGAGTGGGCGCGGCACAGATCCGGCAAAGTTCCGGATCGACGCACCACCCGAGTGGTTGGCGCCAGACGTCCCGACCGACCGCTCGCCGAGCTTCGTACGACCTCGCCGTGATCGCGCGGAAACAGGGCCACTCTCTGACCGCACGAATAAGCCCCGCCCGATCGGCGCAAGGATTATGAGCGCCCTTCTGCTCTAGTTCCCGTCCTCGGGCGGTGACCCGGACCCGGCCGGGCCCCACCGGGCGGGGTCTCCAATATCCTCGGTTCGGCATACCAGACACCTTTGGGTACCGCCGACGTCTACATAGAAGGGGTGCCATGGAATTCCGCCATCTCGGTCGCAGCGGCCTGGTCGTCAGCGAGATCGCCTACGGCAACTGGCTCACCCACGGATCCCAGGTCGAAGAGGACGCCGCGACCGCGTGCGTCCGAGCGGCACTGGACGAGGGAATCACCACCTTCGACACGGCCGATGTCTACGCGGAAGGCCGCGCCGAGGCCGTGCTGGGCCGCGCGCTGAGCGGTGAACGCCGCGAGGGCCTGGAGATCTTCACCAAGGTCTACTTCCCCACCGGACCGGGCCGCAATGACCGCGGCCTCAGCCGCAAGCACATCATGGAGTCCATCGACGCCTCGCTGCGGCGACTGCGGACCGACTACGTCGACCTTTACCAGGCACACCGCTACGACCCCGAGACCCCGCTGGAAGAGACCCTGGAGGCATTCGCCGATGTGGTCCGCGCCGGGAAGGCGCTCTACATCGGGGTTTCCGAGTGGACCGCCGAGCAGATCCGCGCGGGGCACGAGCTGGCCCGCGAGCTGCACGTGCCGCTGGTGTCCAGCCAACCGCAGTACTCGGCGCTGTGGCGGGTGATCGAGGACGAGGTGGTGCCGACCTCGGAGGAGCTGGGCATCGGGCAGATCGTCTGGTCCCCCATCGCCCAGGGCGTGCTCACCGGCAAGTACCTGCCCGGCGCGCCTGCGCCCGTGGGTTCCCGCGCCACCGACGAGAAGGGCGGCGCCCATTTCGTTACCCGTTTCCTCCGCGATGAGGTGCTGGAACGGGTGCAGCAGCTCAAGCCGCTGGCCGAGCAGGCTGGTCTGTCGCTGGCGCAGCTGGCGGTGTCCTGGGTGCTGCAAAACCGGAACGTCTCGGCAGCCATCATCGGTGCGTCCCGCCCTGAACAGATCGCCGAGAACGCCGCGGCGGCAGGGGTGAAACTGGACGCCGATCTGCTGCAACGCATGGAGGAGATCCTGGCTCCGGTCGCCGAACGCAACCCGGCCAAGACCGCCGAAAACGCGCCGAAGACCCGCAAGTGACCGGGTAAGCGCAATGCCGCACAACGCAACCTGGACGATGCGGTGGGTTGCGCGCCCGAGGTGATCGATACCCCAACCAAGGGAGGACAACTGTCCGAAGTGGACGATCGGGGGGTATTGCTCAGGTATTCCTCGAACTCGTCGGCGATGACCGTCATTGGCTCATCAGGTCGCACGGGCCGCCCGCGAAACGCGGCCCGTCGCGCCCGCCGAAGTTGCCCCGTGCTGCGGTAAGTGCTGCACTTGCCGCTCGGAGACGTTGCCGGGGGGCGAGGGCGATGACCGAGGCGGCCGAACCAGTTTTCGACAACCTGCGCGCGATGTTCATCAACTGCACGCTCAAACGATCACCAGAGCGCAGCAACACCGAGGGCCTGCTCGACCTCAGCGCGGACATCATGCGGCGTAGCGGCGTCGAGGTCGACAGCATCCGGGCGATCGATCACGATATCGCCGTTGGCGTGTGGCCGGACATGACCGAGCACGGCTGGGCCAGCGACGAATGGCCGCAGCTCTACCGGCGGGTGCTGGCCGCGAACATCCTGGTGCTGGCCGGCCCGATCTGGCTCGGCGACAACAGTTCGGTGATGAAGCACGTGATCGAGCGGCTATACGGCTGTTCGTCGCTGCTCAACGATGCCGGTCAGTACGCCTACTACGGTCGCGTGGCGGGCTGCCTGATCACCGGCAACGAAGACGGCGTCAAGCATTGCGCGATGAACGTCCTCTATAGCCTCCAGCACCTTGGCTACACCATCCCGCCGCAGGCCGATGCGGGCTGGATCGGCTCGATCGGCCCGGGACCGTCCTATTTGGATCCCGGCTCCGGGGGCCCGGACAACGACTTCACGAACCGCAACACCACCTTCATGACCTACAACCTCATGCACGTCGCGGCGATACTCGACCGGGCAGGCGGGATTCCCGCCTACGGCAACCAACGCACGGAATGGGATGCGGGCTGTCGTCCACAGTTCGAAAACCCCGAACACCGCTGACCCGATGTCGTGCGCGGCCGTCGCAGTCGCTGGAGCCACACCATTCAGGCTCGGCGGGTACGTCACCGGCTCTGCCGTGACGCGACGGCCGGTCGATTGCGGATGGCGGTGCGGTGTTCTAACAAGTGGAACGAGCTGGCTCGGCCTGGTCGGCTTCGGCTGATCACGAATCCCTGAGCATTCTGAACGTCCGCAGCACGCAAGCCAGACTCAGGAACCTTCGGGTGCCGCGTAGTTGGCGAGAAGCTTCCGCAGCAGGGCGCTGGCCGCAGCGCCCTCCACGGCCGCAGCCAGGAGCGCGTCGAACAGTCGGTGGAATCGCGCCAGATCGTCGGGGTCGGTAACGGTCATTTCCGTGTTGACCGTCTCCACCAACGCGAGGTCGTCGATGATGACGAAGCCATGCAGCGGAACCACGGTCAGCTGCGCGTCCAGCGGCAGGATCGCGAGCCGCGTCGTCGACATGCCGGCGAGGGCAAGCAGCCGGTCCAGCTGCGCCGCCATCACCTGCGGCGGAGCGATGGGGTGCCGCAGCGCGGCCTCCGAACAGAGGACCTCGACCTGGGTCTGCGGCCGGAAAAGCACGGTCTGCCGGGCCATTCGCAGCTCGATCGACTCGGTGACGTCCCGCGGGCTCTGGTGCAGGTCGGCGACCGCTTCGAAGACGTGCCGGGCGTACTCGGCGGTCTGCACCAGCCCAGGCACCAGCGCGATCTCGAACAACCGGATGCGCGCGGCACCGTGCTCCAGTTGCTGCCCGTACTCCTGCCGGGCACGGTTTCCGGTGCGCAGCTGGCGTTTCCAGCTCGCCGCCTCGATGCGGATCTCGCGCAGCTCCTGCCGCAGTTCGGCGGCCAGGCCCTCGGCAGCGTCGGTCAGCCGGCAGTAGGTGACCACGTCCGCGTCGGAGACGGACTGCTTTGCCGTCTCCACCCGCGAGACCTTGGACGGCGTCCACCCGGCTCGGTGCGCGAGCTGCTTCCCGGACAGCCCGGCCGCCAGGCGCAGCTTACGCAGCGCGTCACCGAACGCCAGGCGGCGAGTGTCGAAGTCGGTCACCGGCTCCTCTGGGGCAAGTCGCGTAGGTAAGCCATGAACGGAATCGCATGATCGCATGCGATGTCCCGCCAGGCCCGATATCGGTTCACCTCCTGCGGGCTGGCGATGATCTCGGTGCCCGCGAACCGCTGGTTCTCGAAGTGCATCAACGCGACCCGGCTCTCGTCGAAGAGCCAGAAGTCGCGAGCGGGCAGGCCCAGCGCGTTCGCTTCGGCCTGGGTGAGCACCCGCATGTCCTCACCGGCGGCGATGTTGGCCGGACTGACGTCGAGCTGCCACCGCTGGTACTCGGTCGGCGGCTCCTGGAAGACCCGGACCCGGGAGTAGCGGCGACCCGCGCGGGTCGCCGCCGCCACCTCGTCCAGCCAGGGGCGCAGCCAGGAAAGATCGTCCGGCTCACCGGCCCGCCAACGGCGCCAGGGCTCCGCCTCGGTGGGCTGGCGGTAGGTGCCCTGGCACTCCCACCGCCACGCCCGCTGCCCGAACGAACGCAGAAGCTCATCGAACTCCGCGCCTGGTAATACCCAGGAATTCACGGCGTCGCGTTCGGCACGAAGTTGAGCAACGCGGCCGGAATCTCCACTGCGGTCTCGTGGTCGGGCAGACCGCGCTCCCGAAGTGCGGCAAGAGCTTCCGGATCGGTGACCTTGTAGCCCTGGACGACGTAAGTTCCCTGATCGGTGCTGTAGAGCGTGGGGCAGGTTCCGGCGTGCGACGTCGTTCCCTGGAAGGTCAACTTCACTTGCTCCTCCTTGTTCGGAAGACTCATGCATCGTCTGTGCAATACGTGCATTCGGTCAAGCGGTGGCCGCTCGCGCAACTCAAACAGCCGAACCGGGTGATGCACCCATCGTGATCCACTGGACCGTTCGGGTTGGAATTCCTGAAAGTTGCATGAATTGCTTGAAATGCACCGGGCCGGTTTCACATACTTGCGGTCTCCGATGGGAAACAGGGAGTTCGAAAGGCGGGCGAGCGCGTGAGGATCACTCACTTCCCAGCAGGGATGATCGTCGCCCCACCCGCCGTCCGGCTCGTTGTGCGACAAGGGGGCGTGTCGTGATTGGCGTCCGGCACGCCGAACCGCACTACTGGCTGCCCACCCCGGATCCGGACACGGGCATCTTCGCGCGGCACGCCTTCCAGGGCCGCCGCTGGGAGGGCCAGTCGGTCGACATCACCGTGTGCGGCACCGCGGTGGCGATGGCCAAGCCCAACGAGATGGACTGGCGCACCGCGCCGACCTGCATGTCATGCAACGAGATTCTCAAGAACAGACACGCGACCGCCCCGTAGCCCCTTACCCCGGCGGTCCGGCCGCACAGTCCCCGGCCCCCACAATCCCCGGCCCGGTGTTGAACCCCGACTCACACCGGGCCGGGCCTCATTCCGTCCACAGTGCACTGATCGGGTGCCCGCACCGGTACGGTTCCGCGGGCCACCTGCGGGGACTCGCGCGCACTTCGGATTGCTACCGCCCCCAGGGCCGAAGGGGTGAATACCGCGCGGTGATCAAGCGACTTCCGGGCGAGTGACAAACCCGGCAGCGGGGCCCGAAACTGGCTCCTGCTCGCAATTCACCCGCGCCGGAAAGGGGCGTCCAATGGATCGCGGCTCGTCTTCCCCGACGTTCGGGATCGAGGAGGAGTTCCTGCTGCTTGATCCCGACACCGGTCATCCGGCGCCCCGCGCCGAGGATGTTCTGGGCGACATCACGGCAGCCGACAGCGCCGCGACGGGCCCGTGCACGGCCGCCTTCACGGCGGAATTCACCCGCTTCCAACTGGAAGCGAACACACCCGTCTGCCGCACCGCCGCCGAAGCCCGCGGCCAACTGGGTGCGGCCCGGCGTTCCCTCGCCGCCGCGGTGGACCGGCGCAACCTTCGACTGGTCTCCACCGGATACTCCCCGCTGGGCATCCCCGATCCCGTTCCGATCACCGCCAAGCCGCGCTATCAGAACATCGGGGACCGATTCGGGTTGCTGCTGAACTCGCACGCGACCACCGGTTGCCACATCCACGTCGGCATGCCCGACCTGGCCACCAGTTTGGCGGTGTCCAACCACCTGCGCCCGCACCTGCCGGTGCTGCTCGCGCTCACCGCGAATTCCCCGTTCTGCGGCGGCCGCGACAGCGGGCACGCCAGCTGGCGCACCGTCGTCTGGTCCCGGTTACCCTCGGCCGGGCCGCCGCCGTTGCACCGGAATCCGGCGTCTTACCAGCGCGCCGTCGACCTGCTGCTGTCCAGCGGTGCCGCGCTCGACCGCGCCATGGTCTACTGGTTCGCCCGGCCCGCGCCGCATCTGTCCACATTGGAGGTTAGAGTGGCGGATGCCGCGGCCACGGCGGATGAATCCCTGCTATTAGCCCTCTTGGTGCGCGCGCTGGCCATGACGGCACTGCAAGACATCGCCGAGGGCCGACCCGCACCCGAGTTCCCCGACGAACGCCTGCGCCTGGCGATGTGGCGCGCGGCACACGACGGGCTAGAGGGGCAGGGACTGGACAGCACCGGCGAGCTGGTACCCGCCCGCTTCCTCCTGGACGAGTTGGTCAAGACGGCCCTGCCCGCCCTCGACACCAGCGGCGACACCACGGCGGCGACCGACGTCCTCGACCGACTGCTGCGGCATGGCAGCGGCGCCCATCGCCAGCGGCTGGCGCACGCCCGCCGCGACGACATCACCGACGTCATCGCCCTGCTCTCCGAGCAAACCCGCAGCTCCTTACCGGACTGATCGAACGTCCACATAGGATCATTTTCTCGATCGCGGCGCTGTCGAGCAGGGGTCACCGAGCGGAGCTACATCTCGGTACGCCGTCCTTGCTAGGCTTGTTCGCCGAGGCGTGGCCCGACGCGGGAGGTCCAGCGATGCCGGTGGGACCTGAGTTCTCAGCAGCTACGCAGAAGATCGTCGATGCCGTCCTGTTCGACACCTTCGGCACCGTCGTCGACTGGAAATCCGGCGTGGCCGACGCCGTCGAGGCGATCGCCTTTCGGTACGGATTCGAAGTCGACGCGGCTGAGTTCGCGCTCCGGTGGCGGGCGCGCTACGCGCCCGCCACGGAGTCGGTCCGCACCGGTGTCCGGGAGTTCGTCACACTGGACGAGCTGCACCGGGAGAACCTGATAGCCACGGCGGACGAGATGGGCCTGCCCATCGACCGGATCGAGCCGGCCGACCTGGCGTGGCTCAACCAGGCCTGGCACCGGTTGGACGGCTGGCCCGACAGCGTTGCCGGGCTGACAGAGCTCAAGCGGGACTTCATCATCGGTCCGCTGTCCAACGGGCATGTCGCCCTGCTGACCAACATGGCCAAGCACGCCGGGCTGCCGTGGGACGTCATCATCGGTTCCGACGTGACCCGCGCCTACAAGCCGGATCCGAACGTCTACCTCGGCGCGGCCCGGCTGCTCGACCTGCCACCGCATCGAGTCATGCTGTGCGCGGCACACAACTCGGACCTGGCGGCGGCCCAGCGCGCGGGTCTGCGCACGGCGTTCATCGCGCGCCCCCAGGAGTACGGGCCCAGCCAGCGCACCGACCTGCACGCCACCGGCGCCTGGGACCTCATCGCCCGCGACATCCGGGACCTCGCAACCCAGCTGCGCGACCACCGCACCGCCTGAGCGGTGATTTCAAGGGAAATGATCCCTTGAAATCGCCGGGACCACGTGCGCCGACCCGCTTCGAGCCATTGCCAAGTGACGCGACCGATCCATATACTCCCATTTAATGAACATCTAGCTCACTATTTGAACAATAAGCCTCCGTTCGCACCTGGCGGGGCGGCGAGGACTGCACCGAAGGACATTCAATGGCGAATTCCACCACCGAGGGCGCCACGACAGCCGCCGACCGAGAGGGCGCGCGACCCGCGCAGTCGCACGCCAAGGTCATCCGCGCCGCCATCCTCGGCACCGTCGTCGAGTACTACGACTTCGGCATCTACGGCTACATGGCGACCATGCTCAGCACCCACTTCTTCGTCAAGGGCGACCCGACCACGGCGCTGCTCGGCACCTTCGCCGCGTTCGCCGTGGCCTTCTTCCTGCGCGTGCCGGGCGGGATCTTCTTCGGCCACATCGGCGACAAGTACGGCCGCAAGAAGGCGCTGACCTGGACGATCCTGCTGATGGCGGTGGCCACCGCCCTGATGGGTCTGCTGCCCACCTACGCCACGCTCGGAGTCTGGGCGACGACCCTGCTGACCCTGTCGCGGTGCTTGCAGGGCTTCGCCGCCGGAGGCGAGCTGGGCGGCGCCAACTCGTTCGTCTCCGAACACGCCCCGCCCCGGTGGCGCGCCTTCCAGACGTCGATGGTCAACTCGGGCACCTACATCGGGTCGCTGTGCGCCTCGCTGATGGCGCTCGCACTCACCACGGGCCTGAGCGCCGAGCAGGTCGACGCCTGGGGCTGGCGCATCCCGTTCCTGCTGAGCCTGGTCATCGGCCTGGTCGGGCTGTGGATCCGGAACTCGCTGGACGAGACCGAGCAGTTCGAGGACGTCCAGCAGCGGGACGTGGTCGTCAAGGTCCCGCTGTTCGCCTTGCTTTCGACCGCGTGGCGGCAGATCCTCACGATCATCCTGCTCGGCGCGGTGATCACCGGGGGCTACTACATCGCATCCGTCTACGCCGCGACCTACCTGCAGACCGCCGGGCAGCGCTCGCCCCAGTTCGCCTTCACCGCGACCTGCATCGCCATGGTCGTGGGCGTGATCACCCTGCCGATCTCGGGTTATCTCGGCGACCGCATCGGCCGCAAGCCGGTGTTCATCGGCGGCTCAGCGGCCGGTGCGGTGTTCGGGGTGCCGATGTTCATGCTGATGGCCGACGGTCCCGCGCCGCTGGCGATCCTGGGCCCGACGGTGCTGTTCATCTGCGTCTCCGTCGTCAACGGCGTCTCGTTCGCCACGTATGCCGAGATGCTGCGAGCCCGGTTCCGCTACAGCGGAATCGCGTTGGGCAACAACGTGACCAACATGCTGCTCGGCGGTACGGCGCCGTTCATCGCGACACTGCTGGTGAGTTCGACGGGCAACAAGCTCGCTCCGGCCGGGTACTTCGTCGCCTGCGCACTGATCAGCCTCATCATGTCCTTGTTCATCAAGGAGACCAGGGGGAAGGAGCTCGCGCTATGACCGCACGGTTTCGCGACCGGCGGATCGTGGTGACCGGCGCCGGTAGCGGCATGGGCCGGGCCGAGGCGCTTGGGCTCGCCCGCGAAGGCGCCGAAGTCCTGGTGGCCGACATTGATCTGGACGCCGCCCGCGCCGTCACCGAGGAGATCACCGCCGCCGGCGGAGGCACCGGCCGGGCCCACCATCTCGACGTGGCCGATCCGGCCGCGTGGGAATCTCTTTCGGCGGCGCTCGACGGAAAAGCGTTGCACGGACTCGTGAACAACGCCGGGGTGAGCTTCCGCAAGGGTATCGCCGAGACGTCCGTGGCGGACTGGCACCGCGTCATGGACATCAACCTGTCGAGCGTCTTCTACGGCATGAAGTTCCTCGTCGGCCCGCTTGCCCAGGCCGGTGGCGCCGCGGTGGTCAACGTGTCCTCGATCGCCGGCATGGTCGGCTATTTCTCGGCTTCCTACGGAGCGAGCAAGTGGGGGGTTCGCGGACTGTCCAAAGTGGCCTCACTGGAATTCGCGGCCGCGGGGATCCGGGTCAACTCCGTCCACCCTGGCCTGGTGGATACTCCCCTGCTGAATTCCGGAGACGGCCGGTTCGTCGACGAGAGCCTCCGGTCCGTCCCGGCAGGCCGGGTCGCCTCGCCCGAAGAGGTCGCGCGGACCGTCGCGTTCCTGCTCTCCGACGAAGCGGCCTACATCAACGGCACCGAGATCGTGGTCGACGGCGGCCTGGTATCGGGCGGCATCTACCACCGCATCACCACGGCCCTGGCCCAGGACAACCCGTCATGACGGGTCCGCTGTCTGAAATCCTGAACCTGCTGGGGAAACAGGGGCACGCCATCGACGGCGGCGCGGCGCGGCAGTGGGCCGAGACCTTCACCCCGGACGGCGTGTTCCGCTCCCCCACCTACCCGGCGCCCGTGCGCGGCCGGGAAGCGCTCATCGAATTCGCCGCCGCCTTCGCCGCGAACAACCCCCGAGCCCACCACATCGTCACCAACGTCTGCATCGCCCGCGAGGTCGGCACGAACGAATGCCACGTCAAGGCGAACCTGCTCATCGTGCGGACCACGGAGCAGGACGGCTGCGAGGTCGTGGCGATCGACCGGGTCACCACCATCGAGGACCGCGTCGTCCGCCACGACGGGCGCTGGCGGATCGCCGAGCGGGTCGTCACCCGCGACTGAAACCACCGATTTCCCGCGAAACCCTGGAGAATCCTTCATGACGGCAACCACCGCCAACGACCAGACGAACCCGACGCGCGCGGACGCCAGCCCCATCTCGGCGAGCTACCCCGAACTTCTCGGCACGGTCGCCGTCGTTACCGGTGCGGGACGCGGCATGGGGGCGGTCTTCGCCACCGAGCTCGCCCGGCGCGGCATCAACGTCGTCGCCGGTGACCTCGCCGGTGCGCCCGAAGTCGCCACACAGATCAACGACGAGCTCGCGGGCGCGGGCCGGGTGGCGGGCCGCCGTGCCGACGTCACGAACCCGGCCGACCACGACGCCCTGCTGCGCGCCGGGCTCGACGAATTCGGCCGCGTCGACTTCTGGATCAACAACGCCGGGGTCTTCCCGCAGGCCGAATTCACCGACATCCCGCCGGATCAGCTCACCTCGACCTACCAGGTCAACGTCAACGGCGTCGTCTACGGCGCGCAGACCGCCGCCCGGCACATGCGGGCCAACGGCGGCGGCGCGATCGTCAACATGGCCTCGGTGGCCGGGGTCCGGGTGCGCGCCACCCGGGCGGCCTACAACTCGTCCAAGGCCGCGGTGCGGCACCTGACCGCTTGCATGGCCGTGGAACTGGGCTCGGACAACATCCGGGTGAACGCGATCGCACCCGGCTTCGTCGACACCGAGATGACCCGATGGGTGCGCGAGGACCCGGCGGCGCTCGACCGCGCGCTGCGCACCGTGCCGCTGCACCGGGTCGGCGCGCCCATCGAGGTCTTCGGCGCCCTGTACTTCCTGCTGTCCGACAGCGCGCGGTACATCACCGGTGCGGTGATCCCGGTCGACGGCGGCTCCCAACACGTCTGAGGTAGATCCATGGATTACGACTACCACCTGGTCGTCATCGGCGCCGGCGGTGCCGGACTGGCGGCTGCGGTGTCGGCGGCGCAGCAGGGGCTGCGGGTGCTGGTGCTCGAATCCGAGGCCGAAATCGGCGGTTCCACGCAGCGTTCCGCCGGAATGCTCACCGCCGCGGCCACCAGCGTGCAGCGGGCGCTGGGCGTCGAGGACTCCCCGGCGCGAATGTTCCAGCACTACATGGACCTCAACCAGTGGCGCGTGCTGCCGGGTCCGACGCGGATGTTCTGCGAGCAGTCGAGCACGCTCATTGACTGGCTGGTCGAGCTGGGCGTGGAGATTCCCGCGCAGTTGTCGCGCAACGCCCACATGCCGGGACTCACCCGTGCCGGTGTCGAGGACGTCTGGCGCGGCCACGTGCCCAAGGACCAGGGTTACGGGCTCATCCAGGCGCTGGACCGCGCTCGCCGGCGGCTCAAGGTCGACCTCGCGCTCGGCAGCCGCGCCACCGACCTGCTCCGCGACGGACCGGCGGTGCGCGGGGTGGTCGTCGACGACGCGGAGGTCACCGCCCCTTCGGTCGTCGTCGCCTGCGGCGGGCTGGCGCAGAACCCCGAGTTGGTGCGGGAATACTTCCCGGACGCCCGAATCGCCGGCGACAGCCTGTTCGTGGTCGCTGCCCCCGGCAGCCGGGGCGATCACGTCGCGCTGGCCGAACGGCACGGCCTGTCGCTGTTCGGCCGGGGCTGGGGGCTATTGCTGGTCACCGCCGAATTCCAGCGGTTCCACCACTGGCAGAGCGGATTCCCGCCGCCGGCCCGGATCCACGTCGATTCCGACGGCCGGCGGTGCATGGACGAGGACGCCCCGTATGCGGTCAGTCCCGGAATCCTCAAGCAGCACGGCGGATTCGTCTGGGCGGTCTTCGACGAGACGGCCCGAACCGGCCTGCCGCCCGGATACGCCGACTGGGCCGCGGACCGGGTCCTCGAAGAGGTCGGCAAGGGCATCGTCCGCCGCGCCGACACCCTGCCCGAACTGGCCGCGCGAATCGGTGTCCCGCCAGCCAACCTGGTCCGCAGCATCGAGCGGTTCAACGCGCTGCTGGGCAACGGCCACGACGCGGACTTCCTCCGGCACGAGTCGCTGGCCGCCAAGCAGGTCGATCCGCGGCTGCCCCCGGTGGAAACCGGGCCGTTCTACGCCGTCCGGATGCTCCCGGCGGAGCTGGTGTGCACCCACACCGGCCTGCGCATCGACAGCCTCGCCCGCGTGCTCGACACCGGAGGCCGAGTGGTTCCGGGCCTGTACGCGGCAGGTGAGGCGGCCGGCGGAATCCTGGGCGAACGCTACGTCGGCGGTGGGAATTCCGTGGCCCACGCACTGGTCCTAGGCCGGCTCGCCGGGCAGCAAGCCGCACAACGGGTCCACGAAGCGGGGAGCGCCGCGTGACCACATCGGACGATCGGGTCGCCATCGAGCAGGTGCTCCACCGCTACGCGAGGGCGGTGGACCGGCTCGACTACGACGGCATCCGGGACTGCTACTTCCCCGACGCCATCGACAACCACGGCGGATACCACGGACCCGTGGACGGGCTCATCGAAGACATCCGGCAGCGGCACGCCACCATCGATTCCTCGCAGCACTTCATCAGCAACGTGCTCATCGACTTCACCGGCGAGGGCAGCGCCGAGGTCGAGTCGTACTGCCTGTGCTACCTCAGGCAGGCACCGGAAGACGGGTCGTCCGAACAGGAATTGGCCACCATCCGGTGCCGCTATGTGGACCGGTTCGAGCGGCGCGGCGGCCGGTGGCGCATCGCCGACCGCATCGTGGTCTTCGATGAATACCGCACGCAGCGAGTCACCGACCGCCTGAACCCGGCCTGGGTCCGCTCCCGGCGGGACGCCACCGACCCGGTCTACCGGCGGTGAGGTTCAGCGCACCCGCGAACGCGAGGCGAACAGCTGCGCGCTGAGCTCGCGGGCCGCCTTCACCACCTGCGGCGCTACCTGGTCGACCGCCTCCGGGTCGACCAGGGATACGCCGATGCTCACCTCGGACATGGTCGGCGGGGTCTCGACCGGCACCGAAACCCCGATGACGCCGGGAATCACGTGCCCGGTGGACACGGCGTAGCCCTGTTCGCGGGCCGTCATCACCTCGGCCGGATCGTCGTGGCGAGCCGCGCGGCCCGCCAGGATCGCGATGCCGCCCGAGCCGCGGTCGATCGGGTGGCGCTGCCCGGTCCGGAACGCGATGTGCGCGGCGGCCAGTCGCGGCTCGACCACCAGCACGGCCTGCACCTCGACATCGCTGACCGGCACCATTAGGTGCGCCGTCGCGTCCACCGAGTCGGCCAGCGCCGCCATGATCGGGTAGGCCAGGCCACGCAGATCGCTGTCCACGGCCGAGGCCAGCTCCACGAGCCCGTAGGCGAGGTGGAACCGCTTGTCCTCGGTCCGCCGGACCAGGTTGTGCGCGGCGAGCGCTTCCAGCATCCGGTGCAGCGCATTGCGGTTGAGTCCCAGCGAGCGCGCCATCTCCGTCAGCGTCTCACCGTTCGGCCGCTCGGCCAGGTGCCAGAGGATCCGGATTCCCCGGTCGAGGGTCTGGGCACCCGCGACCGCGGATCCTCGGGAGTCTGCCACGCTCATCCGCCGCCCTGCAGTGCTGGTCATGCTTACCCGGCAATCCTATCCAACGGGCGGTGACGGTCAGCTCCGGAACAGCTCCGCGTGGGTGCCGGCCCACTGCTCGAAGGTGCGGGCCGGGCGGCCGAGGACCTCCGGCACGGTCGGCAGCACCTCGGACAGTCCGCCGGTCGGTGAGGTCAGCATCGCCAGCATCGCGTCGACCACTGCCGGGGGCGCGTGGGAGTGGAGTTGCCGCCGGAAAGCCACGGGCGAGAGCTCTTCGAACCGGATGGGCCGGCCCAGCACTTCGCCCAGCACCCGCACCTGCTCCCGGGGCGAGATCTCCGCCGGGCCGCTCAGCGGGTAAATCCTGCCTTCGTGGCCGTCGGTCAGCAATGCGGTCACACCCACCGCCGCGATGTCGGCCGGATCGGTGGGCGAGGTGGTCAGATCGCCGTACCCGGCCCGGACCATTCCATCGGACCGGATCGAGGCCGCCCAGTCCAGCGCGTTCGACATGAACATGCCGGGGCGCAGGAAGGTCCAGGCGAGCCCGCACTCCCGGACCGCCTGTTCCAGTTCGAGGTGCCGCCGGCCGACCGCGTTCCCGGGCGCGGTCGCCGCGGAGATGGACGACACCAGAACCAGCCGGCGGACACCGGCGTCGACGGCCATCCGCAGGATCGCCGCCAGCCGTTGCGCCGGGAGGTCCACCGTGGCCGCCAGTATCAGGAACACCTCGTCGACTCCGGCGAACGCCGCCGGCAGGGTCTCCGGCCTGGTCAGATCGCCGCCGACGGCCACGATCCCGGGCGGCGGCGCCGCCTTTCCCGGGTAGCGCGTGAGCGCGCGCGCCGGAATCTCCTCGGCGGCCAGCAGGTCGAGCGCTTCGCGCCCGACGTTACCGGTCGCGCCCACGACCAAGATCATCACGGGTCCCCTCGGGTGGGTTCGCGGGTCACTTCACGGCCACGATCATCGAGTGCGGGCCGGTCAGCTCGGTCGTCCAGGTCTTGCGGAAACCGGCTTCCCGCAACCATTGCCGGCAGTCCGCCGCGGTGAAGTCGAATCCACCGGTGGATTCGATCAGCATGTCCAGGCTCATCAACAGGCCGAACAGGTTGTCCCGCCGGTCGTCGTCGATCAGCGTTTCGTGCACGATGAGCGCGCCCTCGTCGGGCAGCGCGGTGTAGGCCTTGGCCAGCAGCTCGCGCTTGCGGTCCAGGTCCCAGTCGTGCAGGACGTGCCCGAAGCACAGCACGTCGGCCTGCGGCAGCGGTCCCGCGAAGAAGTCACCGCCCCAGAACCGCAGTCGATCTCCGAGGTCGTGCTTGCCGACGTACTCGTCGAACGCCGGGCCCACCGGCGGCAGGTCGAAGCCGCCGCCGGTGATGTGCGGATGCGCGGCGGCTACCTGCACCGGCAGGGCGCCCTCGCCGGTGCCGATGTCGATAAAGGTCTGGTAGCGATCGAACGGGAACTTGGCGGCGATCGACCTGGCGCTCGGCAGCGTGATGCCGGTCATCGCGGCGAGCATCGTGCGTAGTCGCGCCGGGTCGGCGTAGGCGGCGTCGAAGCCGTCCGGCTCGCCGTCCTTCTTCTCGCTCTGCGGCCCTCCGGTGCGCAGAGCGGTGGTGAGGTCACCCCAAAAGCCCCACAACCGGGAGGCAGCCATCTCCAAGCTGCCGCCGATGTACTCCTCGTGGCCGCGCACGAGGAAACGCTGCGCATCCGGTGAATTCGAGTACTTCCCGTCCTCCCGGTCGAGGACCCGCATCGCCACCAGCGCGTCCAGGAAGTCCCGAGCCCCACGCGGGTGCAGGCCGATCCTGCTCCGCAGCCGTTCGCCCGTTACGGGTCCGTCCGCGAGTTCGGTGAACACGCCCAGCTCGACGGCGCTGAGCAGAGCGCGCGAACCGAAGAAGGACAATCCCAACTGGAGAATCCGGTCCGGGTCCGGTTCCCATCCCGAGGCCGTCATGCCGATCTCCTCCGCTCAGGCGTCGATGGTCTTCATCAGCGCGGGCTGGTACCGCTGGCCGGCCGCCCCGTGCGGCACCAGTTCGAGCAGTTCGGCCGATTCCTCGACGGCGATCCGCACATCCGCCGCGGCCAGGTTCTCCCGCAGGTAACGGCGGTTCTTGGTGCCGGGGATGGCGATCACGTCAGGCCCCCGGGACAGCACCCAGGCCAGCGCGAGCTGCGCCGCGGTCAGGTTCCGCCGCTCGGCGACCTCGCGCACCACCGACACGATCTCCAGGTTGCGGTCCAGATTCTCGCCTTGCAACCGGGGATCGTTGCGCCGCCAGTCGCCCTGGTCGAGCCGGTCGAGGGCGACCTTGCCGCTGAGGAACCCGCTGCCCAGCGTCCGGTAGGCGACGAGCGCGATGCCCAGTTCCCGCAGCGTGGGCAGGATCTGCTGCTCGACGCCGCGTTCCCACAGCGAGTATTCGGTCTGGAGCGCGGCGATCCGGTGCACCTTGGCGGCTCGGCGCAGCGTTGACGGGGCGGCCTCGCACAGCCCGATGTGCCGGACCTTGCCCGCGGCCACGAGTTCCGCCAGCGCACCCGCGGAATCCTCGATCGGCACCTGCGGGTCGACCCTGGCCAGGTAGTACAGGTCGACGTGGTCCACGCCCAGCCGCCGCAGCGACCCGTCGAGCTGGGCCTTGATGAACTCCGGCGACCCGTCCGGCCGCGGGCCGCCCGGCCCGAACCGCATGCCGGTCTTGGTCGCCACCACCGCTTCGTCCCGGCGACCGGCCACCGCCTTGCCGACCAGTTCCTCGCTGGCGCCCTGACCGTAGAAGTCGGCCGTGTCGATCAGGGTGACTCCGGAATCCAGCGCGAGCCGGAGCGTGGCCAGCGACTCGGCCTTGTCCACCGGCCCGTAGGAGCCGCCCATCCCCATCGTGCCCAGCCCGATCTCGGCCACCACCGGCCCGCCGAAACCCAATGTCCTGGTGCGCATTCCCATCCTCTCGTCCGTCCACATTGCATACGTAAGTCGGGGATCCCGGAGTCCAGGCGGCGACGGTGACTCCCGCAGGGGGCCGCTACCCGCACCACTCCGCAAACCCCTAGTGAAACACTCTTTAGCCTTCGGCTGTCGGGTAGTCCGTATAGCCGCGGTGGTCGCCGCCGTAGAAGGTGCTCGGGTCCGGTTCGGTCAACTCGATCCCGGACCGCAGCCGGTGCGGCAGGTCGGGGTTGGCGATGAAGTTCCGGCCGAAGGAGACCAACTCGGCCAGCCCCTCGTCGATGACCTGCTGCGCCGCCGCCAGGTCCACCGGCGTCCGCCCGGCCGGGTGCGGGTTGAGCACGCACGTCCCTGCCCAGCAGTCCCGTAACGCGCGGACCACCTGCCGGTTGCCGACCTCGTACACGTGCAGGAATGCGATGCCCAGCGGCGCGATCGCGCTCAACAGCGCGGGATACAGCTCCTCGGTGTCCGATTCGGACATGTCGTTGAACCGGTTGCCCGGGGAGATCCGCAACCCGACCCGATCCGGGCCGATCTCCGCGGCGACCGCCTCGGTGACCTCCAGGGTGAAGCGGATCCGGTTGCCGATCGAGCCGCCGTAGCGGTCCGTGCGCCGGTTGGTGCCGTCGGCGAGGAACTGGTGCAGCAGGCAGCCGTTCGCGCCGTGCAGTTCCACGCCGTCGAACCCGGCGGCCATCGCGTTGCGGGCGGCGTCGGCGAAATCCCTTATCGTGTCGGAGATCTCGGCTTCGGTGAGCTGGACCGGTACCGGGAAGTCCGGGGAGCCGTGGCGGGTCCGGGCCTGTCCGGCGTGCCGGATCGGCGACGGCGCCACCGGGTAGCGACCGGTCCCGACCTCGGGTGCCACCAGGTCGGCGTGGCCGATCCGGCCGGCGTGCATCAGCTGCGCGAAGATCCGGCCGCCCGCGGCGTGCACCTCGGCGGTGACCTCGCTCCATGCGGCGATGTGCGCGGCGGTGTGCAGACCGGGTGTGTCGAAGAAGCCCTGCCCGACCGCGCTGGGCTGGCTGCCCTCACCGATGATCAGCCCGGCCGAGGCGCGCTGCGCGTAGTAGGTCGCCGCCAGCTCGCCGGGCACGCCGTCCCGGCCGGCTCGGTTGCGGGTCAGCGGGGCCATCACGATCCGGTTGGGCAGCACCAGATCGCCCAACTTGACCTCGTCGAACAGCGTTGCCATACCCTAGGTCCTCCTCGTCCTGCCCGGCTAGGAAATGTTTTTAAAGTCGCTTGCGTAGCGGTGCGGGTAGCGGCCCCCCTGCGGGAGTTACCGTCGCCGCCTGGGCTCCGGGATCCCCGACTTATGTATGCCCAATACACGGCGCTGTGCTGTCCTCGCCAGGCGACGTCTGAGCCGTTTGGGACCCTGTTTGGGCAGCGGTGCAAGCTGAGTCCCACACCGCAAGCGGCTTACGCCGCTTACAAAACAGGCCCTAGGCGGGTTCCTGGTCGTATCGGTCGAAGATCTCCTTGAGCGCTTCGGCGGTGGGCTCGTGCAGGGCATCGATCTCCCGGAAGTGGTTCTCGTAGCCAGCCGGGTTGATCACGCTGAGCAGCTTGCCCGGCCGGTCGCCGATGTTGCGGAACGCGTGCGGCACGCCCCGTGGCGCGTAGCAGAAGGCTCCCGCCCCCGCTTCGACGATCTCGTCGCCGGTGCGAAGTTCGAAAAGTCCGTCCACCACGTAGAACGACTCGGTGTGGGTGCGGTGCAGGTGCGGCGGCGCGTGGCCGCCCGGGGGAAAGACGGCCTCGATGATGGCCAGCGAGCCGTCGGAGGCGTCCCCGCTGAGCTTCATCGAGAAGGCATTGCCGAAGATGCTCAGCTGCTCCCCCATCTCCGGCGGCAGCAGCACGTAGCTGACTTTCCCGGCCGATGCGAAGTCGGTCATCGCGGATGCTCCTCGGTCGTGGGGAGTGCGGCGGTGGTTTAGGTCGTTCGCCGTGGGGTCAGTCGTTTTCAGTTGTTTCAGTCGTTTTTCAGTTGTTTCAGTCGTTTTTTCAGTCGTCGAGCAGTGCGACCACGCGCGACCAGGCCGCGCCGGCCCGGGCGATCTTCACCGGGAAGCAGCTCACCATGAATCCGGCCGATCTGGGCAACGAGTCGAGGTTGCCCAACCGCTCGATCTGGCAGTATTCGACGGAGCGGCCGGCGAAGTGGGCGGGCCAGAGCACGCTGCGGTCTCCGGTAGCCTGGAACCGCTCGATGATGTTCGGGAAAGGGGCGTCGAGGCTGAACGCGTCGGTGCCGATCACCCGGACCCCGGCGGCGAGCAGGAACTCCACGGCCGAACCGTCCAGCCCGACGAACTGGGTGAAGTAGTCCGGACCGCCCAGCAACCGGTCGGCGCCGGTGTCGAGCAGCACGATGTCCATCGGGGCGAGCTCGTGCCCGGCCCGGTCCAGCGCCCGGCGCAGGTCGTCGGCATCCGCGACCCCGACCGGCCGGTCGCGGAGGTCGAGCACCACGCCGCGGTTGAAGAACCACTCCAGCGGCAGCCGGTCGACCGTCCGCGGTGGACCGTCGGGGCCCCGGGACCCGTAGTGCGCCGGGGCGTCCACGTGCGTGCCGGTGTGCGTGGACAGGTAGAAGAAGTCGTTGTTCAGGAACTCGCCGTCCGGTAGGTCCTCGACGGCCAGCTCAAGGTCGAAGTGCTCGCGCATCTCCGAGACCACGTGCCGGGCCCCGGCGGCGGGGCTGAGTACCTCGTGCTTGATCGGGTCCGGTTCCCAGAACTCGGCGTCGATCGGCGACGACAGGTCGACGATCCGCATTTGCCCTCCTGACTGTGGTCGATGGCCCGGGTCACGCGACGAGCAGTTCCGAGTGGATCCGCACCTGCCGGTCGCCGAAGGCGATCTGGTCCAGGACCTTGCGGTACACCGGGGTGTGGGCCAGCGCCCTGGCCAGCACCGGACGAAGCGCGTTCGTGATCCGCCCGGTCGACAACATCGCCTTGGCCTGCCTGCTCTGCAAGGCGATGACCTTCTCGATGGCCGGGCGGCGTAACCGCTCGAACTCGCCCAACGCCGCGGTGCTCGGATCGCCGGCCCGCAGGGACTTCATCAGCACCGGGTGCGCGCAGACCGCGTCCTGGATCGCGAGGTTGACGCCCTGCGCCCCGATCGGACCGTGGGTGTGCGCGCTGTCGCCGATGAGCACCAGACCGTCTCGGGCCCAGGTCCGCGCCGTGCCGGCGAAAACGTCGAGCAGGGTCATGTCGTTGAGGCTGGTGATCTCCTCGTGCACCAGGTCCGCGTACGGTGGCACCGCACGGGCGATCTGCTCCTTGACGTGCTCGATCCCCCGCGCCGCGAGTTGCCGGTAGCCGCGGTGCGGCAGCGTCCAGCCGATCTGCAACCGGCCCGGGTACGAATCGTGCAGCAGCGCAGGGCTTCCCGCGTCGCGGAAGACCTGCACGTCGTGCACCGCGCGTTCGTGGGCGGGCAGCTTGAACCACAGGACGTCGTGCTCGAATGCCTCGATCCGGTCGTAGGCGATGTCGGCCAGTTTCCGGACCTTGGAGTAACGACCATCGGCGGCCACCACGCAGTGCGCGCGCACCTCACCGGCCCGCTCCCCGCTTCCGCGGATCACCCCGGTGACTCGCGAACCGTCGAAGATCAGCGAGTGGACCGAGGCTCCCTCCAGGACGGAAAGGTTCTCCTGGCCCAGACACGCCTTGTGCAGTTCCTCGATGACATGCCGCTGCGGCACGCTGAACAGGAAGTCGAACGGCGCGGGCAGCGCGCGGTAGTCGATGTTCATCAGTACCCGGCCGCGATCGACCAGCCGGAACCGGGAAAGCTGGTAGCCGCCGCGCTGCCGGATTCCCGGCCACACGCCCAGCTCGTCGAGCAGTGCGAGCGCGCCCGGTTGCAGGATTTCGCCGCGGTACTCGCGGTCCAAGGATTTCGCCTTCTCCACCACCGCCACCCGCGTCCCGGACCGGGCGAGCAGCAGCGCCAGCGTCAGGCCCGCCGGGCCGCCACCCACCACGCAGAAGTCCACTTCGAGCCGATTCATGCCACCTCCCTTAGGGTCTGTTTTCTTGGCGGCGTAAGCCGCTTGCGGTGCGCACCGCTACGCAAACCACTCTTGAGACAGCTTTCTAAGCCCGTAGTCCCAGTCCGCCGTCGACGGTCAGCACCTGCCCGTGGATCCAGTGCGCCTCCGGCGCGCACAGCAGCGCGACCGCGTCGGCTACGTCGGAGGGTCTCGTCAGCCGCCCGGCCGGGGTTCGCGCGGCGAGCATCCGGCGCAGGTCCTCGTCGACCTTGCTGCCCTCGTCGCCCTTGTCGAGCAGCGCGGTGGCGATCACGTTCACCGCGATGCCGCGCCCGGCCAGTTCCGCGGCCAGATAGCGCGCCAAGTTCTCCAGCGCCGCCTTGGCCACCCCGACCGCGACGTAACCGGGGATGACCTTCGCCGCGCCATTGCTGGAGATCACCACGATCCGGCCGTCCGCGGCCACCAGCTCGGTGAGCTGCCCGATGCCGTGCAAAAGGGGGTTGAGCGCCAGCGCTTGCTCGGCGAGAAACGCGGCCGGGTCCGGGGAGATCGCCGACATCGGCCGGAACGTCGCGGCGTTGTGCACGAACACGTCCAGCCGGCCGCTGCGGTCGCGCACCTGGTCGAGCAGCCGGCGGAACTCGTCCGGCTCGCTGACATCTCCCTTGACCGCGATCGCGTTGCCGGGCAACGGTTCGAGCTCGTTCAGCGCGTCCTTGGCTGCCACCTCGGACCTCGAATAATTCAGGTAGACGGTGCCGCCGGACGCGCACATCTTGCGCGCGATGGCGCGGCCGAGGCCCCTGCTCGCCCCGGTGACGAACACGGTTCTCCCGTCGAGACCGAGCCGGTCGGTCATCTGTGACACCTGCTTCCTGTGGGAGATGGACGGTCAGGGCTGGCCGCCGTTGACGACCAGCACCTGTCCCTGGATCGGCGAGCTGCGATCGGAGGCCAGGTACACCGCGGCGTCGGCGACCTGCTGCGCGGTGCTGGGCGCGACACCGGCCGGGAACTCGTGCTCCGCCGATTCGTCGGCGATCACCGGGCCGGGCGCGACCGCGTTCACCGCGACCCCGCGTGGTCCGAGTTCCTTGGCCAGGGCGACGACCAGTCCGGCGATGCCGGCCTTGGCGGCGCACAGGTGCGCCGCGCCCGGTCGGCCGCGGAGTCCCGCAACCGAGGAGAACAGCACCACCCTGGCCCCGGGCCGCTCCACCAGCAGCGGCAGCAGCGATCTGACCAGCAGGAACGATCCGACCAGGTCGACATCGACGACACGGCGGAATTCCACTTCGGACAGTTGGGTGAGTTCGACCGGCCAGCCCGGATACCCGGTGGTGCTGTTCAGCACCGCGCGTAGCGACGCCACACCCCGGGTCACCAGCTCCGCACGCATCCGCGACAGCTGCTCCGCATCGGTGATATCGGCGGTGATCGACACCGCCTGCACGCCGTAGAGGGCCCGCAGCTGGCCGGCCAGCTTGTCGGCCCCCGAGGTTCGGCCGCTGTCGTGCACCACCAGGTTGACGCGCTGCTTGGCCAGGACTTCGGCGACCGCCGTGCCGATCTGGCCGGTGGCCCCGGCCAGGAACACCCAGTCACCGGGCTCCGGCGGCTCAGGCGGCCGCATGCTCGATCACCGGCTGGCACAGGTGCGGCTCCGCTTCGGCGACAGCCGCCAGGTCGGCGATGTGCTGCTGGAAGCCCGACTCCCGGACCACCCGCTGGTGCGATTCGGCGGTCTCCCACTGCGCGATGTTGATGTAGACGTTGCGATCGGTCAGCGAGCGGACCAGCCGGAAGCTGATGAAGCCCGGCTGCGTGCGCATGAACTCCGAGCTGGAGCGCCAGATCTTCTCGAACGCCTCGGGATCTCCGGTGACGACGAACTTGTTGACCAGCGTGACCATCTTGGATCCTCCTGCGGTTGTGGTGGGGAAGAAGCGTTCGCGCAGTTGCGCCCGCGAGATCTTTCCGTTGTTGGCGCGCGGGATCTCCGGTACGACGCGGAAATCCCGAATCCGTTCGTAGTACGCGAGCCGCCCGTTGGCGGTCGCCACGGCGGCCCGCACGTCCTCGACCGGCAGGTCCGGCCGGCTAGGCACGATCAGCGCGGCGGCCACCGCGCCGGAGTCGGCATCCGCCGCGTCGACGACGCAGCAGTCGCCGACCTCGGGCCGCTGCCGCAGTTCACATTCCACCGAAGCGGGCGAGACCAGCCAGTTGTCGCACTTGAAAATGTCCTTGATGCGGTCGACCAGGAACAGGTAGCCGTCGGCGTCGATCCGGCCGACGTCGCCGGTGTCGAACCAGCCGTCCGGGCCGACACCCGGCTGCGCCGGGTCGAGGTAGCCCGTCATCAGTTGTGGGCCGCGCACCTGGATCTCCCCGGTCTCGCCGGTGGCGCGCACCTGCCGAGTCGTGACGTCGACGATCCGGCACTCCGTGTCGGCCACCGGCGGCCCCACCGACCCGGGCTTCGGGGCGTCGAAGACGTCCGAGTGCGTCAGCGGGGAGGTTTCGGCCAGGCCGTAGCCCTGGATCACCGGCACTCCGAAGTGCGCGCCGAGCACTGCCGCCGATTCCGGCGGCAGCGCCGATCCGCCCGAGGCGATGACCCGCAGCGTCGGCAGCCGCAGCGTGGGCAGTCTGGTGTCGCGAGCGAGCTGCGAGAGCCGCACCGGGAGGCTGTAGAAGTGCGTCACGGCGTTGCGGGCGGCCAGTTCCACCGCGGCCGCCGGGTCGGCCGGGCACAGCACCTGGGGCACCCCGGCGAACACCGCCGAGTTCAGGTGCATCGGGTGGTAGGTCGGCAGGTGGTTGGCCGTCACCGAGCCCGGCGCCAGCCGGTGGGCGTCGGCGATTTGCGCGGCGTTGACGACCAGGTTGCGGTGGCTCAGCAGCACCGCTTTGGGTTCTCCGGTGGTGCCGCTGGTGAAGTGCACGCACGCGGTCTCGCCGAGATCGGCCGATGGCCGCTCGTTCGCCGGCTCCGCGTCCGCCATGAGCTCACTCATCGTCGGTTCGCCGCCGCCCGCGTCCTCGATCACGACCCGGCGCAGGCCCGGGACTTCGGGCAGGCCGGCGGCCACCCCGGAACTCAGCAACGCGACCTTCGCATCCACAGTGGACAACAGGCGGGCGGCGACGTGGCCGGGCAGGAAGGGATTGAGCACCGCCACCACGCAACCGGCCCGGAGTGCGCCGAAGTACCCGATGGCGAACCGCGGGTCCAGCACGGCGTTCACGGCGACCACCGAACCGGGCGCCGCGCCCAGGGAGTTCCGGAGCGCGCCCGCCCAACGCGCGGCGGCGGCCTGGAGTTCCGCGAAGGTGATCGGACCGTCCGGCGTCACCACGGCCGGGCGATCCGGCGCCGCGGACGATGACGTCGCCAGCAGGCCGTCGAGACGAATCGATGGGTAGTCGCTCATCGTGCCCCACACCTCAGCGGCCGTCGGATTCGGTGAACGCCTTGGCGCATTGCAGGGTCGTCGTGCTGTTGCGGCCCAGGGCTTTCCGGATGAAGGTGCGCGCGGTCGCCAGCGTCGCGTCCTGCCCCAACACCTTGGTCACCGCCAGCGGCTCGATCACCACGGTGTGCTCCGCCGTGACGACGACTCCGCCGGCGGTCTGCGCCAGCGACCACGAACCGGTGTGCGCGCGCATCAGCTCCGGCGTCTCGATCTGCTTGTAGACGATGCGGTTCGTTGGGAAGCACACTCGCACCGAGCGCGTGGTGTGCGTCGACCCATCCGCCGTCGTCGTGTCCATTTCCATGACCTGCAAGCCGGGCTCCGGTTCGGTGAGATCCAGGCGGCCCACGTGCGGGATGCGCTCCGGCCACTTCTCGGCCTCGTCCAGGTAGGCGAAGACCGCCTCGGCTGGCGCGCCGATGTGCACCGAGTCGGCGAACGACATCGTCAGCTCGTCCTGCAGTTCCCAGTTCTCCGCCAGCCGCTTCATCGCCGCCAGCTCGGCGGTGCTATTGCGGTCCACCGCCGTGCGGAACCACTCCACGTCCTCCGGCCGGTCGCCGGCGACGCTGAAATCGTGGTCGAGCACCGCCCTGGTCTCCTGGTCGGAGATCCGCTCCAACCGCCACTGCCCGCCCATCGAGGCCAGCGGCGCCGGCGAGGACAGCTGCCGGAAGACGATCTTCAGTTCGTCGGGGTCCTTGACGCGCTCGGAAGTCCAGGTCCGAACCGAGTCGTTGGCCGTCGCCCACAGCCGCAGCGTTTCGCGGTCGCCGTGGTCGGCCTCCCGTTCCACGTGCACGGTCGGGCCGAGCAGCACCGGCCACCGCGTGGCGTCGGCGATCAGGGCATAGAGGACGTCCGCGGCCGCCGCGACGACGGTGGTGTGCTGCTGGTGGTGGGTGGTCGGTTTCGCCGATTCCGTCACGTTGCCGCCTTTCTCGCGGTCTAGGCTCTGTTTATAAGCGGCGTAAGCCGCTTGCGGTGTGGGACTCAGCTCGCACCGTGGCGGGTTCTCAGGCGTCGCCTGGCGGGACAGCCCCAGCACCGTGTATTGGGCATACATAAGTCGGGGATCCCGGAGACCAGGCGGCGACGGTAACTCCCGCAGGGGGGCCGCTACCCGCACCGCCACGCAAACCGCTTTTGAAATACTCTCTAGTGGGGTCAGTAGTTGCCGAGCCCGCCGCAGACGTTCAGCGCCTGGGCCGTGATGGGTGCCGCGACCGGCGTCACGAGGTAGCCGACCAGCCCCGCCACTTCCTCCGGTGTCGTGTAGCGGCCGAGCGGGATCTTGGCGTTGAACCGGGCCAGCACGTCTTCCACGTCAGTGCTCCACACCGCGGCGTAGCCCTGCCGGATGCGGGCGGCCATCGGGGTTTCCACGTAGCCGGGGCACACCGCGTTCACGGTGATCCCGGTCTTCGCCAGTTCCAGCCCCAGTGCCTTCGTGAACCCGACGACGCCGTGCTTCGACGCGGAGTACGGTGCGCCGAGCACGACGCCCTGCTTGCCGCCCGTGGAGGCGATGTTGATGATCCGGCCGGTGCCCCGGTCGAGCATCCCTCCCTTGGTGAGCGCCTCCTTGGTGACCAGGAAGACGCTGTTGAGGTTGGTGTTGATGACATCCAGCCAGAGCTCGTCGGGGATCTCCGCGGTCACCCCGCCACCGCTGCGGCCGGCGTTGTTGACCAGGATGTCGATCGGGCCGTACCGATCGACCGCCGCGGCCACCAGGTCGCCAATGTCCGATGTGGACCGCACATCGCACCGGGCGCCGTCGACCTCGCGGCCCTGCGCCCGCAGTTCCTCGACGGTGGCGTCGACCGCGGCCTTGTCGCGGGCGCAGAAGAAAACCCGGCAGCCCTGGTCGGTCAGCGTCCGGGTGACGGCGAGCCCGATCCCGCTCGTCGCGCCGGTCACGAGTGCTACCTGTCCACTGGTCATGTCGCGTTCACCACTCATCCCATCCGTTCGGATCCGCCGACCCGGCGGCGGATCAGGCTGCTCGACCAGCCTGCCCCGCCGCGCTTGGACTGACCTTGAGCCGCGGCATAGCAGCCGCACAGGCCCTTCGCGCGCACTCAGCCGCAGTTCAAGGCGGCGTTGTCAGCCTGGAGACGTAACGAGATCAGCGAGGAGGCATCGCATGACAGCATCGGCTCATACCGGCGGAGCGGTCACGGCCGACCACGACCTGCGGTCCGAACTGACCGAGTTCTACGCCCGCCAGATGCAAGCGCTCGACGCGGGCCAGGCGGAGCAGTGGGCGGCGACGTTCACCGAAGACGGCGTGTTCGCGGCGAACGCGTACCCGCAGCCCACTGTCGGGCGCGCCGCCATCACCGAGGCGGTCAAGGCGGCGGCGGCTCAGCTGGCGGCGGACCAGGTGGTGCACCGGCACTGGCTCGGCATGCTGGCGGTGTACCCGGTCGACGAACACACCGTCCGGACCCGGTTCTACGCCCTGGTCATCCAAACGCCGAAGAACGGCGTGGCGGCTATTCACCGCAGCACGATCGCCGAGGACGAGCTGGTACGCGGCGGCGACGGCTGGCAGGTCCGTCGCCGCGACGTCACCAGGGACGACCTCTGATCTCAGCTGCCTGGGGCTACGCGCGACGCGCGGTAGCCCCAGGCAGCGGTCGTCTGTAGCCGTGGCAACAGCGCCTCGGCGTTGCCGTGCTCGATTCCCGCACGGTCCACATCGGACATCGGATGCGCGTCGAGGAAGCCCGTGTAGTACGGGATCTCCTGGTCCGCGAACGGCCAGTCGGTGCCGAAAAGCACGTGCCCCGGTTCGGCGAAGGCCAGCAGGCTGGGCAGGCTGACCGGGCTCGATGTGAGCGCGGTGTCGAAGTAGAAACCGCGCAACCGCGCCACCACCTCCGCAGTGGTCAAATCGCCCCAGGTCCCGGGCGCGGTGGCCAGCCGGTGCGCCGCGAACGGCAGGAAGCCGCCGCCGTGCGACAGGATGATCTTGAGGTTCGGGAACCGCTCGGTGCGCCCGGTGCGCACCAGGTCGATCGCGGTGCGCACGGTGTCCAGCAGGTAGTCCGCCACGTAGGACGGGATGCCCGGCGCCGGTGGCACGCCGACCGCGGTGGGATGGGTGAAGACGACCGCCGCCCGCCGGTCCAGCTCGGCGAAGACCTCCTCGAAGTCCGGGTCGCCGAGATACCGCCCGTAGGCGTTGGTGGGCACCAGCACCCCGTCCGCGCCGAACTCGTCGTAAGCCACCTCGATCTCCGCCAGCGTCCCGGCCACGTCCGGCAGCGGCAGATTCGCGAAGAACCCGAAGCGATCCGGCCGGTCCCGCACGATCTCCGCGGTGAATTCGTTGATCCGGCGGGCCTGCGGCGCCAGCTCATGCTCGGCCGGCCAGCGCCCGAGCGTCGGCGTCGACAGCACGGCGGTGCGGATGGCGAACTCGTCCAGCTTCCGCAGGGTGTCGCCGAGGCTCCACGGCACCGGGCGCGCGGTGTGCAGTCCGCGCTCGATGAGCCATTGCCGGTAGTGCGGGGGCACGACGTGGTGGTGGGTGTCCACCCGCCCCGCGATTTCGGTCGTCTCGCCCATTCAGCTCACCTCGTCCAGTTTCCGGTTGACGGTGGCGACGAACTCCCCCGGCGTATCGAGCTCGCCGACGACGTCGTCGGGCAGGTCCACACCGAACTCGCGTTTGATCACGCTCGCGGTCTCCAGGAGCGCCAACGAGTCGTATCCGAGGTCGCCGAACGAAAGCAGCGCGATCTCCACGCCGGCTTCGACGGGCTCGCCCTCCCCCGCGCAGGCACGCAGGACCCTAATCAGATCCTCGATGGTGAAATTGGCCATGAACTCCTCCTCCCAGCAATTCGACGATCAACCAGTCCGGTCGACGGTCCGCAGCACCACGGCGGAGTTGAATCCGCCGTAACCGCGGGCCAGCACCAGGACCGAACGCAACTTCGCCGCTCGCGCGGCGCCCAGCACCAGGTCGAGCTGTCCGGCAACGGCCGGGCGCTCGGTGCCGATCGTCGGCGGCAGCACGCCGTCGCGCATGCTCAGCAAGGCGGCGGCGACGTCCAGCGGCGCACCGCCGGAATACAGCCGCCCGGTCATCGTTTTCGGCGCCGTGACCGGCACGCCGCCCGCCCCGAACACCGAACTGATCGCGGCGGCCTCACTGCGGTCCAACTCGGGTACTCCGGCGGCATCGGCGAACACCGCGTCGATCTCCGCCGGGCCCAGCCCGGCGTCCTCTAGCGCGAGCAAGATTGCGCGCCGCAACGCGGATTCTCGGCCGGACCTCGGCGGTGGGTCGAAAGTCGCCGCATATCCGGCGAGTTCGCCGTAGACGCGCGGTGCCCCACGCGCGGCCGCCGACTCGGCGTCCTCCAGCACCAGGATCGCCCCGCCTTCCCCCGGCACGTGCCCGGCGGCCGCCGCGTCGAAAGGCAGATAGGCCCGCGCGGGGTCCTCGGCGGTGCTCAATCGACCGGATGGCAGCTGTGCCACCAAACCCCAAGGGCACAGGCAGGAATCCACGCCGCCGCTGACGATCAGCCTGGTGCCGCGCCGGATCCGCCGACGCGCGTGCCCCAACGCGTCGAGTCCACCGGCCTGTTCGGCCACCAGCACGCCGCTGGGGCCGCGCATCCCGTGCCGGATCGAGATCTGTCCGGTGTTCACCGCGTAGAACCACGCGAACGACTGGTAGGCACTGACGTGCTCCGGCCCGCTGCCCCACAACCGCTCAAGCTCGCGCTGGCCGAACTCGAAACCTCCCGACGCGCTCGCGGTCACCACGCCCATGTCGAATTCCCCCAACGATTCGGCGGTGACCGCCGAATCGCGCAGCGCCCAGGCCGCGGTCACCAGCGCCAGCCGGGTCATGTGGTCGGTCTGCGGAAGCAGTCGGCTCGGCAGGTGCTCGGCCGGGTCGAACCCGGGCACCTCGCCGGCGAGCCGCACCGGATACCCGGCCGGATCGAACCGGGTGATCAGGCCGATGCCGCTGGTCCCGGTGCGGGTGGCGGACCAGTATTCGTCGGTGCCCAGCCCGTTGGGCGCCGCCGCGCTCAGGCCGGTGATCACCACTGCGCCGGTCACCGGAGGGCCCGGTCCGGTCGGCGCAGCACCATCGCGCTCTGGAAGCCGCCGAATCCGCTGCCGACGCTCAACGCGACGTCCACCCGGTGCTCGCGCGCCTGCCGTGGCACGTAGTCCAGATCGCATTCCGGATCCGGGTGGTACAGGTTGGCCGTCGGCGGCACCACGCTGTGCTCGATGGACAGCGCGCACGCGGCGATCTCGATCGCCCCGATGGCGCCCAGCGAATGCGCGATCATCGATTTGATCGAGCTCATCGGGACTTTGCGGGCGTGCTCGCCCAGGCTTGCCTTGATCGCCGCTGTCTCGTGCCGGTCGTTCTGCTTGGTGCCCGAACCGTGCGCGTTGACATAGTCCACGGCGGTCGGATCGAGGCGCGCCTCGTCCAGGGCCGAGCGGACCGCCTCGGCCATTTCCCGGCCGTCGCTGCGCAGCCCGGTCATGTGAAAGGCGTTGCAGCGCGAGGCGAATCCGGCGATCTCGGCGTAGATGTGCGCGCCGCGGCGGCGGGCGCTTTCCAGTTCTTCCAACACGAACACCGCCGCGCCTTCGCCGAGCACGAACCCGTTGCGGGTCCGGTCGAACGGGCGGGAGGCGTGTTCCGGGTCATCGTTGCGCGGCGAGGTCGCCTTGATCGCGTCGAAGCAGGCGACCGTGATGGGCGAGATCGGCGCGTCGGTAGCGCCGGCGACCATGACCTCGGCGCTGCCGTCGCGGATGAGGTCCACGGCGTAGCCGACCGCATCCAGCCCGGAGGTGCAGCCGGCCGACACGACCCCGGCGGGCCCTTCGGCACCGACCGCCCAGGCCACCTCCCGGGCCAGCGAACTGGGCACCAGGTAGTCGTAAAGCGCGGGCACCGCGTAGTCGGGATCCACCAGCCAGCCGCGTCCGCCGTCGCTGACCACCGAGTACTCCCGCTCCAGGCTCATGGTGCAGCCGACGGCGCTGCCGATGCTCACCCCGCAGTGGGCGGCCGGGACCGACTCCGGCTCCAGCCCGCTGTCGGCCACCGCCTCCCGCGCGCTCACGACGGCGAACTGCGCCGCCCGGTCCATCCGGCGGACCTCCTGCGGCGACAGACCGTGCTCGGCCGGGTCGAAGTCGCACTCCGCGGCGATCCGGGACCGGAACGGCGTCGGGTCGAAGAACGAGATCTGCCTGGTGGCGGTGCGGCCGCTGGTGATGAAGGCCCAGAATGCCTTGGTGCCGATACCGCCCGGCGCCACGACGCCGACGCCGGTGATCACGACACGCCGGTTCCTCACGCTACTGCTCGACATGGCACGCAGGCCCCTCCCTGGTGACGGCGGTCGGCGGCGGCACCGGTTGGTGCGCGGTTTCCCGCGCCGCCGCAGAACTCCACGCCGCCAAGCGTGCATTGGTGCGGTTGAGCGGACCTTGGAAGAGCATTGGGCGGGGTGTGATGTCGATCGGCGCGCGTCAGAAGTCCACTGTGGACAGCTTCAGGCGGGGCCCGGGCAAAGCCGTTTCACGAGCTCGTGCAGCGTTTGCAGCTCGGCGGCGGAGAGATTGGCGAGCACCTCGGGCGGGCGGTAGACGTGTTCGAGCAGCTTGGTCCGGAGCTTGACGCCGCGCTCGCTGAGCACCACGACCTTGACCCGGCGATCGGACTCGTGGGCCCGCCGCTCCACGAGGTTGCGTGTCTCCAGCCGGTTCACGACCCAGGTGACGGTGGAGGCGTCGCACCGCCACTTCTCGGCCAGGTCACGCATCCGGTCGGCCCGGCCGGGCTCCAGCGCGATCAGCGTCTTGAGATCGCCCGGCGTGACGTCCAGCTCGGCAGCGGCTTCCAGGTGGCTCTCGTGCTCGGCCATGAAGAGGCCGTAGAGCGCCTGCCAGATGTCAGCCCTCAGCCGTTCGGTCCGGTTGCCGCCGCGCTCTGCCATTGTCCCAGGATACGTCGGGTTCGGACGATCCGAAAAAGTTGGAGCGGCAAAATAGTTTGATCGCTCCAAGTTTGTGCTACGGTGGGTGCAGATCCCAACAACGCATGCCTTCAGGAGGTTCATGTCATGACCATCCTCGTCACCGGAGCCACCGGCCGGGTCGGCAGTCGGTTCGTACCCCGCCTGCTCCGCCAGGGCCGCCCGGTCCGAGTGTTGGCCCGCGACGCCGGCCGCGCGGAAGGTTTGGCCAAACTGGGGGCCGAGGTCGCCATCGGCGACCTCACCGACCGCAGCGACCTGGACACCGCGCTCAACGGTGCCAAGGCCGTGGTACATCTGGGCGCGGCGTTCCGCGGCGTCTCCGACGAAGAGGCCGTCGCGACCAACCACACCGCCACCGTCGAGCTCGCCAAGGCGGCCCTGCAGGCCGGTGTCGAGCGCTTCGTCTACGCCAGCACGTCGCTCGTCTACGGCGCCGGGCCAGGCCGGCCTGCGCGGGAATCCGACGAGATGAGCCCGCCGCAGGGCTTCGGCGCCTACCCGATCAGCAAGGCAGACGGCGAGAAGGCACTGCTGGATCTGCACCGCACCGACGGGCTGCCGCTGCGCGTGGCACGGCTGGCGTTCGTCTACGGCGACGGCGACCCGCACCTGTCGGAATCCCTGATCTGGGCCACCGAATGGCCGCTGCACAAGCGGTTCCACCTGGTGCACCACGCCGACGTCAGCCAGGCCCTGATCCGGCTCACCTGGGCGGCCGGCGTGGACGGCGAGGTGTTCAACGTCGCGGACGACTCGGCGGTCACCGCGCTGGAGTTGCTGGACATCAACGGGCAACCGGCCAGCCCGGACGCCGCGGACCGACCGCTGGACAACCCCTGGGGCGATGTCCTCGACTCCGGCAAGATCCGGCGCGAGCTCGGATTCCGGCCGATCTACCCGACCGTCTACACGGCACGCGACGCCGGGGCGCTCTGACCGCCTTCCATTGGGGAACCCATGGACCAGCAACGCACTTCCAGCGCTTCCGCGACCTCGGCCACCGAACTGACCTCGCTCGACTTCGAGGCGATTTACCAAGGCCGGTCGCCGCTCGAACAATTGATCGGCGAACTCACGCCGTGGGACATCGCCGGACCACAGCCGGTCGTCGTCGACTGGGAACGCTCCGGGCGGATCTCGGGTGCCGTTCTCGACGCGGGCTGCGGCTTGGGGGACAACGCTTTCTTCTTGGCCGATCGCGGCTACCGCGTCACCGGGTTCGACGGATCACCGACCGCGATCCGGCGGGCACGCGAGTGCGCCCGGGCACGCGGCGCGGCGGTCGAGTTCCGCGAGGCCGATGCGACGAACCTGACCGGCCTCGCGGGGCGGTTCGACACGGTGGTGGACAGCGCGCTCTACCACTGCCTTGAGTACGACCAGCGTCTTCGCTACCTCGCCGAGTTGCACGGCGTCTGTGCTCCCGGGGGGCGGCTCTTGCTGGTCTGCTTCTCCGACCGGATGACCGACGCGTTCTCGGCGCTGAACAATATCGGCGAGGACGAACTGCGCGGCTCGATGGCCGCGCACTGGCGGATCACCGACCTGCGCCGCACCGGTTACGCCACCTCGCTCACCCGTCAAGACCTCGAACGCTGCGCGGCGGCCTTCGGCTTCACCGAGCCCGCCGAGCTGATCGAGACCTTCGACGTGGATGAACAAGGGCGTTTTCTGGCACCCGCGTGGGCTGTCGAAGCCGAGCGCCGATCGACGTGATGATCGGGGCCGGCAAGCATCCGGTGCACCACCAGAACGGTGGTGCACCGGAATCGCGCTTGTCATCCGGTCGTCGGTTGTGCCAAGGCGAGCATCAACTCGTCCGTCGACCACGGTTTCCCGTTACCCGGCGGCGAATCCAGCGTCGGGTCGGAGTTCAGGATCGCGTGTTGCAGCCGGATCAGGGTCAGGCTGGGCTCCAATCCCAATTGCTCCACCAGCGAATGCCGGAGTTCCTGGTAGACCGACAGCGCCTTCCAACGCTGCCCGGAGCGGTAGAGCGCGAGCATGAACTTGGCGGCGAGGTTCTCGTTGAACGGCCGATCGGCGGTCAGCGCGGTGAGTTCGGTCAGCAGCGCGTGGTGCCGGCCGAGCCGCAGATCCGCCTCGACCCGCTGTTCCAGCACGCTCATCCGGCACTGCTCCATGGCCGTGACGTGCGTGCTGAGCAGCGGCCCGTGCGGCACGTCGACGAGAGCTGGGCCGCGCCACAGGTCGAGCGCCTCGCGCAACTGGCGCGCCGCACCCTCGTCGTCCCCATCGGCGAGCGCCTGGGCACCCAGTCTGGCACTGGCCATGAACCGCTGGAGGTCCAATGATTCGTTCGGGATCCGCAGCACGTAACCGTTGTGTTCGGTGGACAGGATCCGCTTGGCATCGGCCGGCACCGTCAGGTTCGCGGCGGTCGCGAGCAGCTTCCGGAGTTGTACGACGTAGGACTGGATGGTCGTCACGGCGCTCACCGGAGGCGCTTCGTCCCATACCTCCGCGATGAGCTCGTGCATCGATACGATCGTGTTCGCCCTAATCGTCAACAACGCCAGGATTTGCTTCGGCTTCGCCGCCTTCAGCACGGGACTAGCGAATTCAGACGTCAACACCAATGGCCCGAGCACACTGAACTGCATCAGTCCTCCAGGACATGCATTCGTAGAATCAAAGCGCAGAGAACCGAACAGAATCATTACACCAGAAATGAATCCCCCAGCAGGATTCCCCCAGACGTGCCCCCACGGCAACGACAGCGTCACCGACGCAAGCCCGTAGTGTGTGACCCCATTCGCTGTCGAGGCTAGACTTTTGCACCCCGAGCGTCAAGCATCGCCGACTCGGCCCCGCGAACAGACATCGCACGACGTACCGAACAACGGTGGAATCCGTCAAGCTGCATTCGCCGTAGCTAGCCGGGATAATGGGAGTAAGCCGTACCTGGCGCGCCTGTGCCGGATTTTTCCGGAAAAGCGTGAGGACCGATCAGAATAGCGGTCAACTCCGCACCCTCGACGAAGCCTGGCCGAGACACCGACTCGGTGTCTCGGCCAGGCGTCCGCATTTCTGCCAGGCCGGATCGAACACAGTCAACGGACCGGCCGCCGGCCCAGCGATTCACTCTCCCGCAGGCCGGATCGACTGGCTGTGACGAAAGACACCACGCGGATCCCATTCACGCTTGATCCGCTGCAACCGCGGGTAGTTGCCCTTGTAGTACAGGTCGTGCCAGGGCACCGTCGACCGGTTGAACACCGGATCACCGAGGTCGTCGTCCGGGTAATTGACGTAACAGCCACCGGTGACCGCGTTGGGCACCGGTACTCCGCCGGTGTCGGCATAGGTCTTGTGGTAACTCTTCCGGATCCAGCCCAGGTACTTCGCGTCATCGGCCGGATCGGTCCACATCACCTGCCAGAGCAGCTTGAACGCCGAGTCGCGGTGCGCCGACGCGGTGGCGTTCTCGGGCACCGCGTTGACCTGGCCACCGAAGGAGCTGACCGTCACCGATGCCGAAGGGTTGTTGATGTCCGGGCTGTTCAAGTGTTCGTACAGGGCCGCCACATGGCCGTCCGTGAAGTTGTCCCGCATGTAGCTGGACTTGTAGTCGGCGCGCAACGTCGGATCGTTGAGGAACGAGCTGGCCGTGCCGAGGTATCGGGTGGCCTCCAGCCACGGTAGTTCGCGCGGGGTCGCGAACTGCGGCATCGCGGTGTGCTCGCCCATGTCGGTGGTGATCGCGCCGTGCTCGACCTGGATTCCTGCATTGATCGCGGTCAGGTAGTCCCGCAGGATCCCCTCGGCGTTGGGCGCCGAGGCGTCTACCTGCGTGACCAACCCGATCTGGCCATTGGAGACGTGGTTGAGCAACATCGTGCTGCACAACGCCCGATTCGGGTTCTCCGGCGCGCTGTTGGCGACGTGCCAGGCACCGTAGTTCTTGATCAGTTTCGCGAACTCCTCCCGGCTGAGTTCGTTCCAGGGCCAGGCGATTCCGCTGAGCAGCACCGTTTTCGGCGGCTTCGGCAACAGCGCGGCCGGCGTGCGGCCGGTGGCGCCCGGCGAGCGGAACCAGAACCGCGTCACCACACCGAAGTTGCCGCCGCCGCCTCCGGTGTGGGCCCACCAGAGCTCGCGGTTGGGGTCGTCCGGCTCCCGAGTGGCGACCACGGAGCGAGCGCGGCCGGCCGCGTCGACCACGACCACCTCCACGGCGTAGAGGTGGTCGACGACCAGGCCGAACTGGCGGCAGAGCATGCCCCAGCCGCCCCCGGTGACATGCCCGCCGACCCCGACGGAATAGCAGATCCCGGCCGGGATCGTCACGCCCCAGACCTTGTACAACCGCTCGTACACGCTGTAAAGCGTCGCGCCGGACTCCACCGCCACGGCCCGCCGGACGGCGTCGTAGTACACCCCGTTCAGCCGGGACACGTCGATGACGACCTGGACATCCGGGTGGTAGACGAAGTCCTCCAGGCAGTGCCCGCCGCTGCGCACGCTGAGGCGCTTGCCGGCGTGGACCGCGTCCTGCACGGCGCGCACGACCTGCTCGGTCGAGTCGACCAGGCGCACTTCCTCCGGGTGCCCGATGTAGCGCTGGTTCAGCCCCCTGACCAGGTCGGGGTACTGCTGTTGGGCCGGCGTGACCGTGACCGGGCCGAACGCGGGGTTACCGACCCCGGCGAACGTACCGGCGGCCTCGATCCAGCCCGTCAAGGATTCCGCGTCATCCGCGTTGCCGCCATTGGCAGCCCTCGCGTAAGGAATCTGCGGCCCCGACCCTGGTTCGATTTGCGTCATTCGAGAAATCCTCCGGATCAATGTGGAAAACGACAATTTTCGAGCGCCGGTGACCAACCGCGGCCAGCACTCGATGACCTCTCGGTAGCACGGAGCACACCGGAGTTCGTCAACTGGCTTATTCCAATTTGTCGGCGCGTCGGACCACGCGTGTCAGCAGAAGCGAGCCATCCCCCCGGATACCTCGGCGACTTCTTCGTCGCCGCATAAATCGGACAACAATGCCGCGGTCAAAATCCAAGTTACCACAAACGGAGGACACGCCAGGGCGACTCAGCATTACCCGCCGGTCCATTTTCCAGACCATTCCACGGCTGAATCTTCCGCCAATCCGGCACCACGGCGACGCCACACATGGGAGAATGCCGCCCGCCCGTCGGGCGAGTTCGCGCGGGGACTTCGGAGCCGTCCACGGGTGGTCGCCGACAATCCTCGTCAAAGCGGGCCGGAGCAGCACGCCGATGACGTCCGGCATCCGATCCGGACAAATCCCGCCGGTTCGGCCGGGAGCCGCCACCCGAGGGCCGCACGCCCGGGCGGCCATGCAAGACCATGTCCACAGTGGATTCTTAACGCCGCTGAACCCCGGTCGACTTCGGCATAAAGACCAAGGCCGTGAAGTTAGGGGCTGGGTGATGTTGTCAAGTCCTCGGTGAGGAGGTTTATGTCGAGGGTGGCTTTGTAGCTGGTTCTGTCGATGCGCAGGCTTTGGTGTGCGTAGCGGGAGAGTGGGCGTTTGACCGCGCGGGGGCTGACTCGCAGGCGGCGTGGGGGCAGCAGGTTGTCCAGGACGTGGCCTCCGATGGTGCCCACGAGATCGATCACGGTGCCGGTGATGACATTGGCGGCCTGGACGAGTTGGTCGCGGGCGGTGTGCAGAGCGGTGGTGAAGCTGGCCCGGTCGGGATCGACCCCGGCCGCCTCGGCGGCGTCGGTGATCGCGATCCGCAGGACCTGGTAAACGGTGAGCAGGGCATAGATCTCCTGGGCGATGCCGTCGGGAGTCTGGCTGCGCAGCACGCGGCTGCCCAGGATGGTGGATTTCAGTTCCAGGTAGGCGGTTTCGATCTCCCACCGCTGGTGGTAGAGGATGATGATCTCGCCGGCGGGGTAACGGCGGTGATCGCAGAGGGTGGTGGCCAGCCGGTAGATCTCGCTGCGGCGCCCGGCGGTGGTGGCGATGGTGATCTCGCAGGTGATGACGCGGACCTTCAGGCCGCCGAGTACCGAGAGGAACGACCCGTCCGGGTAGCGCTGCAGGACCGGGGTTTTCCGGTTGCGTTTGAGCCGCACCAGCACGTGCGCGCCGGTACCGGTGATCGCCGCCAGCAGCCTCTGGCAGCCGAACATCCGGTCGCCCAGTACCAGCATCCCGGTGCCCATGCTGGGCACCAGTTGCCGGGCCAGGGTGGTCTCGCCCTGGCTGCGGGGCCCGAAGACCGCATCGAGGATCGTGCGTGTCCCGCAGGCCACCAGCGCGGCCACCCGCACGTGCGGATAGCCCGCCTTACGGTGCGTGCCGCCGTGTTTGCCCAGCCAACCGGTGTTGGCGGGGGTGTCGGGCACGTCCATTGTGGTGCCATCGATCGCGGTCACCAGCAGGTTGCGCCACCGGGTGCCGGCGGTGCGGGGCCCTGCCGCGGGGCCCCGCAGCAGGTCGAACAACGCCTTCAACGGCGCCACACCAAGGCGTTGACGGGCAAGCCTGATCGCGGTCGCGCTCGGACGCGGCACCCTCAGCCCGTCGAGCCCGGCGACCAGTCTGGCCCACACACCCCGAAATCCCAGACCTTCGAACAATCCCGCCGCCAGCAGCAGGTACACCACGACCCGCGACGGGAGTTTGCGCACCCGCGCCTGGACCCGCCCGCAGCCGGCCAGCACGTCATCGACCATCTCAAACGGCACGATCCGGGTCAGCTCGCCCAGATGGCCGGGCGCGAACACACCCCCGGCGACCCGGACCTCGCGGGTCATGACAGACTCAGAAACCAACGGAGCTCCCGTTATCAGGTGATCTTGGTCGACACCGTTCTAACAGGAGCTCCGTTCCTCATATCCAGGCCACCCCACACAACATCCCGCGCCCCCTTGACACCAGGCCAAACCCCTTAACTTCACGGCCTTGGCATAAAGACCGCCTCGGCGTCCATATCGGACGGAATGGCGACGTTTCCCGGGCACCCGGGGCGCCGGGCCGATTGGAGCAAAACTTAAGCGAAGTACGCGGTGTTACATCAAAATTTCCGGATTCGCATGCGATAATAAGTGAAAGTGTGCAGCGGGACCGGAAATCGGCGATCTATGACCGAGAGTCGGCCTCCGGCGGGCAGCTCAGCGTGAGCAGCCCGCGCCAGCAGGCGCACCGGCGCATTCGGACCTCTCTCGTCACCGGACGTAAGGTATTACACCCGAATGCGCTGCACGTCGCTGGGCCGGTCAAGATAATTAATACAGGTGGCGGTACAAACCGGACGCCGAGCGCATCCGCTCACCAGTCGATCCGACCATCGGAGGAGTTCGGCCGACCGCTACCCGGTGTCCAGGCACCACCGTTCGGCGGATGCCAAAGCAGTCGAACCGGCCGCACGCTGTCAACTGTCACCGATGCACGCGAGCGAAGCGGAGCTTGATGACCAGTTCTCCAGGACGGCCGCACCCATCGAGTCATGAGGCAGCCATCGCCGCCCTCCAGCACATGGTGCGAAGTCGTGATTTCGCCGCGCTTCCGGAGACCACCGAGGCGCTGTCGCGCATCGTGGAGACGATTCCTCCCAACGACCCGCAACGCTCCGCCGCGGTGAACAACCTGGGCAACGCGATGCACCTGTGGTTCGAAGCCCACGGCAGTGCGGCGGATCTCGACGATGCGATCAAGTACTACCGTGAAGCGCTCGACTCGGCGCGGCGCAACGATCGGCAGCGTCCGCTTTACTGGTCGAATCTCGCCCTCGCGCTGTTCAAGCAGGGGCGGCGCAGCCGACGGGCGGAGCTGGTCGAGGAAGCCATCGTGGCCTTCCGGCAAGCGCTCCAGCTCAGTTCGCGAGGATCTCACCAGCGCGTCGCGACACTCGTCCAGCTCGCCGATGCGCTGTGGTTGCACGCCGAGCTCGGCGGCACCGAAACGGACGAAGCCGTCGGCGTGCTGCACGAAGCAGCTGCCGACGCCCCGGTTGACCTGCCCGACCGGCCGATGCTGCTCTTGCGAGCCGGCACGACGTTGCTCAACTGCTTCAGCCGGGATGACGACCTGGAGAAACTCAACACCGCCGTGCAGCTGCTCTACAGCGCTGCCGAGGCGCTGCCCGCCGGAGCAGACTCGCGGCTGGCGATCTGCCGACTAGGAATTGCGCTGCGGCTGCGGTTCGACGAGAACGGCGATCCCGACGATCTCCGCGACGCCGTCGACGTGCTGTGCCACGCGGCGGGCGAGAGTCCGCACGGCGAGGGCATCCTCGCAACGTTGCTGTTCAACCTGGCTGGCGCGGCCGTTGAGCACTTCGACTGCACGACGGACCGAACTGCGCTGGATCAAGCCATCCAGGTGATCGACCGGTCGGTGGACCGACTGCGCGCCGGTGATCACCGATTCGCGTCCGTGCTGTTGGCCGTCAGCGAACTACAGCGCCGCCGGTTCGCGCTGACCCGGGACGGCCGCACGCTTGATGTCGCGGTGGATTTCGCGGCCAAAGCGGCTTCCTGCACCGACGCACCGAACGAGGTTCGCTGTTGCGCGCTGCGGGTCTTCGTATCTTGCCTGCTCTGCCGCTTCGAGCACGCCGGTTCGGACGACGACCTCGCCCGCGCCGATGCGGCGCTGGCCGAACTCGAACGCCTAGCGCCTGCCGATGGTCCGATGCGGTTGGGCTGCTGGATGCAGCGCGGCCAGCTCGCCATGCGCGAGCACGAACACTTGCACGCCAAGACCGCGCTGAACACCGCGATCACCATGTACCAAAGGGTCTTGGCGGCGATGCCCGCGGAAGATCCGGAACGCGCGGCGGTGTCGCTCGAACTCGGCAACGCCCTGCGACGGCAATCCAAGCAGAACCGGCGGCGCACTTACCGACTCGCGTACACCACGTTGCGGGCTGCCGCGCAGCTGCGGACGGCACCGGCCGCTGCGCGGATGCGAGCAGCGGCGCTGGCCGGGCGCCTCGCCGCCGAGACCGGCCGCTGGGAAGAAGCGGCGACCATGTTCAAGTTGGCGATGGGCCTGTTCCCTATGGTCACGCGGTTCGGACCCGCACCGGACGCCGCGCAGCAGCACGAGCTGTCGGCCCTGCTCGCGGACACGGTTGCTTGCGCGGTGCACGACGGGACCCCCAAACGGGCCGTCGAGTTGCTGGAGCACGGCAGGAACCTGTTGCTCGCTCGCGTTGGCGGTGCAGCCGACGAGCACGCCGCGCTCGCCCAGGAACATCCCAACATCGCGGCGGACCTGCAACGCGTCCGACGACAACTCGACTACCTACCGGACAACCTGCTCGCAGCGGCGGTGCGCCGCAAGGCCGTGCATCGCCAGCGCCGGCTAGCCGACGAATGGGAGCAGCTGGTCGACGAGGTCCGCCGCCGCCCGGGCTTCGGCCAGTACCTGGAGCCGACGGCGTTCGAACAGCTCAGCGGCGCAGCCGCCGAGGGTCCCGTGGTGCTGCTGAACGTCAGCGCGTACGGGTCGCATGCCCTGCTCGTGACCGCCGGTGAGGCGGTCGGTCTGACCCTGCCGAACCTCGACATCCGCAGCACCGCGAAGCACACCCGACTGCTTCTGGAGGCCAATAGTGCCGCCGATGTATGGGCGGTGTTGGACTGGCTCTGGCGATCGGTGGCGGCGCCGGTGTTCAACGTGCTCAGCTACTACCACGTCACCGCCTACGGTCGAGTACCGGCCGAAAACCAGCGCTGGCCCCGCATCTGGTGGTGCCCCACCGGCCCGGCCGCGTTTTTGCCGCTGCACGCCGCCGGCTTGGAGGCGCTGCCCGGCAGGGGCCGGTCGGTCCTGGAGCGCACGGTGCCGTCCTACACCGCGACGTTGCGGTCGTTGCTGCGCGCACGTCAGGCCGACTTCCCGGCCGGGACCGCTCGTGACCCGCGCGTTGTGCTCGGCAACCACGCGACCGCGCACGACGAAGCCCGCCTGGTGGCCCGCCGGTGGCCTGCCACGAAGGTCATCGAACTCACCGAGTCGACGCGCCCGACCGTGCTCACCACCTTGACCGGTCCCGGGCCAGTTCATTTCGCCTGCCAGGGCACGCAGCAGGCACACGACTGCTCATCGAGTCGGCTGGTCGGCGCCGACGACAGCCCGCTCGCGCTCGCCGACCTGGCCCGGCTGCGGGGATCGGCGGAATTCGGTTACCTGTCGGCCAACGAGGTCACGGTGGCCCAAGGCCACCCACCCTGCTCGATCACGCAGCTGCTACCGCTGCTGCACCACGTAGCGGGTTTCAAGCATGTGATCGGTCCATTGTGGCCGATCGAAGACGACACCACGATCGTCGAAGCACTCTATGCCGAACTCGACGACCAAGCCGGCCTGAACCCGGCCAATGCGGCCGAAGCCCTGCACCGAACGGTGCGCGAAATGCGCCGGCTCCACCCCCATGACCCGCGGCTGTGGGCCGCCCACGTCCACGTCGGGCCGTGATCGATGCGATGCCGTGGTGTGCGGCGATTTCAGGGGAAACCGACCAGTCGACTTCCCGTGAGATCGCCGGCTTCGATCAATTCCGCGGTTCGGCCTTGCTCGGCGATCTTGCCGACGTGCATGATCACCAGTCGGTTGGCCAGGTGCGCTGCCACCGCTAGATCGTGGGTGATCACGACGAGGGCGCAGCCGGTGTCCTGGTGCAGTTGGTCCAGCACGCCGAGCAGGTCGGCTTGGGTCAGCGTGTCCAGGCCGGAGGTGATCTCGTCGCAGATCAACAGGTCCGGGCCGCTGAGCAGGGCGCGTACCAGGGCGGCTCGCTGGAGTTCGCCGCCGGACAACGATCGGGGCAGGCGGCGCGCGCTGGACTCCGGTACGCCTAAGCGTGCGAGGGCTTCGATCGCCTGACTGCGTGCCGCTGAACTGGTGGCGCCGCGCAGCCTTTCGGCGGTTCGAGCGATCTGGTCGAGCACCGGGACGAACTCGCTGAACGATGCCCGCGCGTCTTGGAACACGTACTGGATCCGGGCCAGCTGGTCGCGGGAACGCCGATGCAGTCGGGGCGACAGCGTCCGGCCCGCCAGCCGGATCTCGCCCCCGCGGTGCGGATGCAGGCCGGCGATGCAGCGTGCGAGCGTGGTTTTGCCGCTGCCCGAGCGGCCGACGACCGCCACTTTGTCGCCGGGATGGATGTCCATCGTGATCTCGTGCAAGGTGTCCACCCGGCCGTGACCCGCGGTCACTCGCCGGACAGTCAACAGCGGCCGACCCGTCGCAGCCGGACGCGGCTGGGCGCTCGGCGCCGGTTGTGCATCGATCAGGCGCCTGGTGTACGAATGCTGGGGCGAATCGAGGACCTGTTGGCACGGCCCGGATTCGACGACGCTACCGTCGTTCATGACCAGCACCCGGTGTGCCAGGGCACGCACCAGGCCCAGGTCATGGGTCAGCAGCAGGACGGCGATTCCTTGCCCCGCAACGGCTCTCAACTCCTCGATGAGCCGGCCGCGGGTCACCGCGTCCTGCCCGGTGGTCGGCTCGTCCGCGACCATCACCCGCGGTCGGCCGACCAGCTCGTGCGCCAGCACGACGCGCTGCTGTTGCCCACCGGAAAGCTGATGCGGGTATCGGCGAAGCAGCTTCACACCATCTGGCAGCTGCGCCTGGCGCAGCGCTTCCAGCACCCGCTCCCGCACCAACCGTCTGCGGTCGCCACGGGTGTCGGCGCGCACGTGCAAGCGGGCGATCTCGTGCAGCACCGGTCCGATGCGGCGAACCGGGTTCAGTGCCGCGGAGGGGTGTTGCGGGATGTAGCCGACCAGACCGGGTGCGGGCGGATGGTCGGCGTCCACCGCGACACCGGCGACTTCGACCCGGCCCGTGACGCACGCTCCGGTCGGCCGCCGCCCGAGCAGCGCCGAGGCGGTGGTGGTCTTCCCGCTGCCGGACTCGCCGACGAGCGCGGTGACCTCGCCGGCCACCAGTGCGAACGACACCCCCGACACGATCTCACGATCGCCGACGGCGACGGTGAGGTTGCGAACATCCACGACGGTCAACGTGTCTCCAGGGCGATCACTGTGTCTCCGGGTCAATGGGTCTCCAGGGCGAACGTGTCTCCAGGGCGGTCGAACGATCGCGCAACCACCGGTCGAACGCCAGGTTCACGCCCACCGACAGCACCACGATCAGCAATGCGGGCAGCGCCACCGTCCATGGTTGGATGAACAGGCCGGTGCGGTTGCGATCGACCATCGCCGCCCAGTCGCTGGCCTGCGGCGAGATCCCCACGCCGAGGAAGCTCGCCGAGGCGACCAGGTAGATCGCCCCGGTGAAGCGGGTGCCCAGATCCGCGGCCAGGGTTCGGCGCATCGCGCGGACCACGTAGCCCAGTCCGATGCGCAGCCGGCTTTCGCCTTGCAGGCGCATCGCCTCCACCGCGGGGCGGCTGGCCAACGACAGCGTGGACGCCCGGCAGATCCGCGCCACGTCCGGCAGGTTGATCAGCGTGACGATCCCGATCAGCGCCCAGGTGATATCGGATGCGATCGAGGCAAGCAGCAACAGCATCAGCATCGACGGGATCGCCAGCACGAGGTCCAACGGCCGCATCAGCACCTCGTCCAGCACGCGGTTCTTCGTCATGCCCGCCGCCAGGCCCAGCGGAACCGCAAGCAGGTAGGTGCAGACGGTGGCCGTCGCGGCGGTGAGCACTAGGGAGCGGCCGCCCAGCAGCACCTCGTTCCACACGTCCCGGCCGACGTAGTCGGTGCCGAACCAGTGGCCGCCGCCGAGCAGGAATGCCACGTCCTTGGCCGTCTCACCGGAGGCGAACAACGGACCGAACAAAGCCAGCAGGACCGGCACGCCCACCAGCACGGCGGGCAGCGCGTACTTTCTCACCGGCCCACCTCCGAGGCCGGGGCCAGGGTGCGGGCCGCGATGTCGGCCGCCAGGTTGACCAGCACCGTCGTGCTCGCCAGCAGCACCGCCAGGCCTTGGATGACCGGTAGGTCCCGCGCCGAGACCGCTTCGAGCAGGGTGGTTCCCAGGCCTGGCACGACGAAGATCGCCTCGATCACGATCACGCCCCCGACCAGCCAGTCCGTGGTCCTGGCCAACTGCTGAACCGCCGGCGCGATGGCATTGGGCAGCGCGTGCGCGAAGCGGACTCGGGCAGGCGCGAGCCCAAGCCTGCGGACATGGCGCACGTATTCAGCGCGTTGCGCGTCGAGCATGCCTGCTCGCACCAGCCTGCTCAGCGAGCAAATCGGACGGAGCAACAGCACGAAGACCGGCAGAACCAGCACCGCCGGATTGCTCAGCAATGAGGTGGTTCCGACCGCGGTGGGCGGAAACCAGCGCAGTTGCACCGCGAACACGGTCACCACCAGCACCCCCATCGCGAACTCGGGCGCCGAATACAGTCCGAGCGTGCCGCTGGTGATGAGCCGGTCGACCAGCCCGCCCTCGCGGTGCGCGGCGAGCATGCCCAGCGTGACCGACAGCGGCACGAGCAGCACCAGTGTCAGGCCGGCGAGCAGCAGGGTCGGCCCCACCGCCGAGCCGATGATGTCGGCGACGGCGCGGGGGCCCACCAGCGACCGGCCGAAATCTCCTTGCACCGCACCGAGCAACCACGTGCCGAGGCGCTGCCAGGCAGGTTCGTTGAGACCGAGTTGTTCCCGCAGCAAGGCGATGATCGCCGGGTCCGGGTTGTCCCCGGCAATCGTCACCGCCGCATCGCCCGGCAGGGCCTCGGTCAGGAAAAACACCGCCGTCATCACCAGGAGTACCTGGACCGCGCCCAGCAGAACCCGCCGGAGGACGTACCGGGTCACGCCAGCCAGACCCGGTCGTAGCGGGCCCAGTCCAGGGTGTTGGCCGGGGCCCGGTCGTCGATGCCGCCCACGTTCGGCGCCGACGCGATGATCCAGTCCGACACGCCCCACCACAGGAAGCCGCCCTCCCGGTAGAGCTGGTCCTGCATCTGGAAGTACAGCTGCTCGCGCCGGGCATCGTCCGTTGTGGACTGTGCTTCGTGGTAGAGCGCGTCGAACTCCGGGCGCTGCCACTTGCTGTTGTTGGTGGTCGAGGTCGTCAGCAGACGCTGCGAGATGTGCGATTCCAGCGGCATCGCGCCGGACCGGTAGCTGGCGATCACCCCATTCTTGGCGATATCGGACCAGTAGGTGTCCTTGTTGCCCAGCTTGACGTTGAGGTTCAGCCCGGCCTGCCGGGCCTGGTCGCTGATGGCCAGCGCCGCCTCCTTGAGCCCGGTCGAGCCGTCGGAGGTGTCGAGGTCGATCGACAGGCCTTCGGCACCGGCCTGCTTGATCAGGGCGCGCGCTTGGTCGAGGTCCTGGGCGCGCTGGGGCAGCGCGTCGGCGTAGTACCGGTAGCCCTTGCCATAGAGGTCGTTGGCGAGCTGCCCCGAGCCCTGCAACACCGACCTGACCAGCTCGTCCCGGTTGACCAGGTGGAACATCGCCTGGCGCAGCTCGGGCCGGTCGAACGGCGGCCGGTCGGTCTTCATGACCAGCCCGTGGAAGTTGCTCAGCGGCAGCCGATGCACCTGCACCTGACCGGTGTTCTCGTGCGTGCGCGCGCTGGTCGGGGTGAGGTCGTGGGCGTATTCGATCTGCTTGCCGAGCAGCGCGTTGACCCGAGCCGCCTCGTCGTTGGTGACGACGATCTCCAGTTCGTCGAGGTGGGGCGCGCCGTCCCAGTAATCGGGGTTGCGCGCCGCCACGAAGTTGCGGCCGGGCGCGAAGGAAACGAACCGGAACGGGCCGGAACCGACCGGGCGGTCGAAGTTCGCGGTGCCCTCCGGGACGATGTAGGCGCCCAAGGTGGCCAGCGCGTTGGGGAACTCCGCATAGGGCCGCTTGAGGCGGAACTCGAAGGTGCGATCGTCGATTTCGCGGCTGCCGGGCAAGTCGATCACCGACAGGGTGGCCTTGGCGCGGCGGCTGCTGCCCGGCTCCACGATTCGCGCGTAGCTGGCCAGCACGTCGCGGGGGCGCACCGGCCGCCCGTCGTGGAAGGCCGCCTGCCGCAAGGTGATCCGCCAGGTCAGCAGGTCTTGGCTCGGTTCCCAGCGTTGCGCCAGCCGCGGCTGCGGCGACATGTCCGAGCCGTAGTCGGCGAGCTTGTCGAACAGCGCCTTGGCGCGGGCGATCTCGATGTAGAGGTCGGTCTCGTGCGGGTCGAGCACTTCGGCCGCGCCGCCGCCGGTGAACGCCGCTCGCAACCGGCCGCCGGGACGTGGTGGTCCGGCGGCGGTGACGGCCGTTCCACCGGTGCAGCCGGGAAGGACTACGAGCGCACCCGCTGCCGCGGCCAGGCCCAGTAAGCCGCGCCGGTTCAGGCCGCGAGCAGGCCTGGATTCGTGATGCATGCTGGGATTTTCTCCATTCGGTGTCGACCCGGCCCCAGAATTTTGATAACGATATTGGTTTTCAATCAGGTCGCCAAGAGGATAGGGCGAGCCTCACTCAGCGGCGCAGCACCACATGCAGCCGGTCACCGCTGAGCCGGGTGGACAGTGGCGCCTCGGGCCGCCAGGGGGTTTCGGCGCGCGGGCCGGGCTCGTCGAACATCGCGACCACCTCGAACCCGTGCCGAGCCGAGAAGTACCGCAGTTCCTGGGGAAACAGCAGCCGCCAGGCCGAGTGCTGGATCAACGGCTCAGTCCGTCCCGGCCAGGCCCAGTGGCGTTCCCGCCGCAGGAGTTGCTCGGCGTGGTCGATCCACAGCCGCGTGCGCGACCGGTATTCCACCCCGTCCCAGACGACCGCCTGTTCCCGCACCTCGTCGAGCAGTTCGGTGTTGCCCAGGAAGAACGCGCCGTTGCGCAGCTCGGCGATCAGCAGACCGCCTGGCCGCAGGTTGTCGCGGCAGCGCTGGAGAAATGCGTCCAGGTCGTCGTTGGTGTGGCAGTACAGCAGCGCGCTGTCCAGGCAGGTGATGACGTCGAAGCCGGGCCGCGAGTCCGTTGGGGTGCCAGGACTGCCAACAAGACTCAGGGCCTCGAACGACCGCATGTCGGCGACCACGAAGGTCGCTTCCGGGCAATGCGCCTGCGCGTGCTCCACCATCTGCGGCGAGCAATCCAGGCCGGTCACGCGGTAACCGCACGCGGTCCAGTAACGGGCATCGCGACCGGTGCCGCAGCCCACATCCAGCAGATCGCGGCCGGCACCGAACCGGCCCACGAGGTCGTCAACGAACCGGGCCGCGCGGTACTCGGGGTCCGGGAACCGCTGTTCATAGATGGCCGGGTTGTCGGTCAGGAAGTTGGCACTGACGATGTTGGGATGCACTGGGATTCTCCCGTTTTGTTGGCCGGTCCGATGCCGCCGCGTCGATCGAGCACGAGCACCGCGAGCGCCGAGCACAGTCCGATGAGGACACACAACGCCGAGGGCAACCACGGCCACTCGGCACCGGCGAGGTCGGTGAGCCAGCCGATCAGCGCGTTGCCCGCCGCCGCCGTCACACCGGAGAGCAGGTAGAAGACGCCGAAGTAGGTGCCGGACAACTCCGGCCGCCCGAACGACGGGATCAGCTCGTAGACGAACGGCTGGGCGAGCATCACCCCGAACGCCAGCAGAAATGTCGTGATCAGCACCGGACTCAGCCGGGCGGCGATCTGCCAGACATCCACCGCCGGGGTCGCCGGGACCATCGTGGCGGCCACGGCCGTCGCCGCGAAACCCGCTCCCATCGAACCCAGGCCGGTGGCGATGGACCTGCCCCGGCTCCACCGATGCTGGACCAGCTCGGTGATCCGGACCTGCAACAGCAGCGTCGTCACCGTGGAAACCAGGAAGATCATCGCCACCGCGCCGGAGGAGCCGGTGAACAGTTCGGCCTGCATCGGCAGCACCAGGTAGAGCTGGTTCTGCAGGGCGAACATGCCGGTGAGCGCGCCGGTGAAGGCCAGGAACCGGCGATCGGTCAGGACACCCCGCCAGTCGGTGAACACCGATGTCGTCGGCCGTTGGACCCGGCGGATCGGCAACACCACGACCTGCGCGACGGTCAGCAGCGCGAAGACGACCGCGGCCACCACGGCGGAGAGCCGGAAACCGACCGCGATCAACGCGCTGCCCAGCAGCGGCCCCAGCAGGGCGCCGGTGTTGGCGAAGATGTTGAACAGCGAGAACGCCTCGGCACGCCGGTCGCCCGCCTCCTGTGCGAGATAGGCGCGAACGGCCGGGTTGAACAGCGCCCCGGCCAACCCGCTGAGCACGGACGCCAGCACCAACACCGACAACGACGTGCCGATCGCGAACAGTCCGAATCCCACGGCGCGCAATGCGCATCCGGCGACGATGACGCCCCGTGCTCCCAGCCGGTCCGATGCCGAACCGCCCAGCAGGAACAGGCCCTGCTGGCTGAGGTTGCGCACGCCGAGGATCACCCCGACCAGCGCCGCGGACATGCCCAGGTCGTGCCCCAGATACCCCGCCAAATACGGGATCAGCAGGTAGAAGCCGGTGTTGACGCCGAGCTGGTTGACCAGCAGCACCTGCACGGCCAGCGGGAAGCTCCGGATCAGCCGCCACGTCCTCATAACGGCGCCACCGGGTGCACTCCCAGCCCGCGGTCGCCGGCGATGCGCAGCACCCCGTCGGCGCCGCCGATGCCGGCCCACGGGTCGTGTGCCAGCAGCAGGTGCCCGTCCAGGTCGACCCAGCGGGCGCAACCGGTGAGATGCACCGCCGGGGCGATGCCGAGCGAGCTCGACACCAAACACCCCAGCATGACATCCACGCCGTTGCCCCGGGCGATGTCGATGATCTCCCGCGCGGCCCGGATTCCGCCGCATTTTGGGAGTTTCACGTTGACTCCGTGCACCCGTGAGCCGAGGGCGCGAACATCGTCCACGGTGGCGGCGTCCTCGTCCGCGATGACCGGCACCGGCGACTGGGCGGCCACCTCAGCGAGCAGGTCGGGAGTACCCGGCTTGATCGGCTGCTCCACCGCATCGATCTCGAATTCTTCGACGGCCTTGAGCATTCGCACCGCCTGGGCAGGTTCCCACGCGCCGTTCGGGTCCAGCAGCAGGCGAGCGTGCGGCGCGGCCTCGCGAATTGCCTGTAGCCGGAGGAGTTCCTGCGGTTCCGGCCCGGCGCCGAGCTTGACCTTGAGCACGGTGAAACCCCGCCCGGTGAGCGCCCGCGCGGTCTGCACGGCGCGTTCGGTCGGCATGATGCCGATCGTGTAAGCCGTGGGCGTCGGCCGCCAGTGGGCGGCGCCGAGCAACGCGAAGACCGGCACGCCGCGAAGCGTGGCGACGAGATCGTGCAGCGCCGCGTCCAACGCTGCCGATACGCCGGGCACCGCGCTCAGCGAGTGGATCCGAAGCGGGTCGTTGGCGCCCGCCAGCACCTCGCGGGCGGTTGCCAGCTCCGCCTCGATGCGCTCGACCGTCAGCCCGTAGTACACGCTGGTAACGACCTCGCCCCGGCCGACCACGCCGTCGTGCTCGATCTCGACCGTGACCGCGTCACGTTCGGACATCACCGATCGGGAGATGCGGAACGGCTCGCGCAACGCGAGGCTCCGTACCGTCCAGCGCAGCATCATGCGGGAACCTCCATTGCCAACAGCGGATCCGAGACGATCCGGCACCGCGTCCACCCCGTCGCCTCGACCGCCGGATGGGCGATCTCGACCGGACGGGTCGCGGTCGGCCGGTGCAGCAGGCCACGCGCGCGGCAGTAGTCGTCGTCGAAGATGGTGCCCAGGTAGCGGTGCGGTCCGTCGGGGAACACCGTCACCACCTTCGCGCCGGGGTCGATCCGCGCCGCCCACGCCGACACCAACGCCACCGCCCCGGTGCTCCAGCCACCGGTGATGAACGACTGGCGGGCCAGCGTGCGGCACGCCTGCACCGCCTCGCCGGGGCCGACCCAGTGCACTTCGTCGAACTGTCCATATGCGACATTGCGCGGGTGGATGCTGCTGCCCAGGCCGCGCATCACGCGGGGCCTGGCGGGCTGGCCGAAGATCGTCGAGCCGATGGTGTCCACGCCGATCAGCCGCACCTGCGGCCAGCGGCGCCGGATCGTGCGGATCGTGCCAGCGCTGTGCCCGCCCGTCCCGACACTGCACACCAGCACGTCGACCCGATCGATCTGCCGGGCGATCTCCTCGCCCAGCGACTCATAGCCCGCCGGGTTGTCCGGGTTGTTGTACTGATCGGGCCAGAACGCTTCCGGCAGGTCGCGGCGGATCTGGTGCACCCGGTCCAGCCGGGCCTGCTGCCACCCACCGACCGGATGCGGCCGGTCGACCACCTCCAGGCGCGCGCCGTGGGCGCGCAGCAGCGACCGCATTCCGGGTTCGAGTTCGTCGTCCACGACCAAGACCACCGGATGCCCCAACGCCTGGCCGGCGAAGGCGAGTCCGATGCCGAGCGTCCCGCTGGTCGACTCGACCACCGCCGCACCCGGCTTCAGTTCGCCACGGCGGCAGGCGCCACTGAGCATCGACACCGCCGCGCGCGCCTTCATCCCACCCGCGCTCAGGCATTCCAGCTTTGCCCAGAAGCCGGGCTGCGGTTGCGGCAGCGGCGCGCTCACCCGCGCCAGCGGGGTGTCTCGCAGCAGGCCCAGCAGATCCGGATTACCGCACATCAGCGCACCCCCGAACGGTAGCGGTAGAGGACGCTGGGGCCGCCGTCGAGCCAGAAGAACGGATACGGCTCCGCCGAGATCGCGGTGACCCCGGAGCCGAGGAAGCAGGGCAGGATCCCGCTCGCGGACTGGGCGAACATGACCAGCGGCTTGCCCGTGGCCCTGGCGTGGTCGAGCAGCGGCTGGAACGTGGCGTTGCCGACGACCATGCCGGAAGCCAGCACCGCGTCGCAGTCGGCGAGCGCGGCGAGGGCATCGCTGGTGACCGGCTCGCCCCACTCGGTTTCGCCGCCCTTGTAGTCGCAAGCGATGTAGCCGTTTCCGCGCTCGCGGAGATGGTGCAGCAGTGAGTTGACGACCCCGATCACCAGCACCCGTTCGCCCGGCTCGACGGGGAGCAGGTCTACCACCGATTCGGCGCGGTGCAGCGACTTCTGCAACGAGTTGCCCCGCCCGATGACCACCTCCTCCGCGTGGTGGCGATGCGGGCGAAGCCATTGCAGGTAGGCGTCGAGTGCGGCCGTGCGCACCGGCAGCAGCGGGTGTCGCAGCAGCTCCCGGATCGGCGCTCCGACACAGTCGAGGACGGCTTCGTCGGACAGCGCGCCCGATTCCAGCTCCCCCGGCTCCACCGCGCACGATCCGACCGCGTCCTCGACCCGCAGGCTCAGCACGTGGTTGCGGTACGAACGCTCGCGAGCCGCGTGCCGCACTCCCTGCTGGGTGAGGAATCCGACGCTGACTTCCGCTTGGGCGGTGCCGAAATCGCCACGGAGGACCCGTTCGGTGAGGTCCGCCACGGAATGCGGCGTCACGCGTCGACCTCCACGGCGTAACGCACGTCCAGGTCGGCGACAAGCGACTCGGCGTGCGCCCGTGCCGCCCCGTCGCGACGGCTGGTGACCATGACGTGGCCGAGGTAGTGGTTGTTGCTGGTGGCCGAACCGGCCCGATGCCCGGTGTCCTTGACCGCCCAGTCCACCACCGCCGGATCGGCAGCGAGCGCATCGGTCCCGCCGATCTCGCTGATCGTTCCTTCGCGCGGCGGGAGCAGGAACGACACGGCCGCGCTGGCCGCACCGGTGTCGAACCGGTGCAGATCCGGCTTTTCTCCCAGGGCGATCTGGGCGTAGACGGCGGCCAGATCGATGCCGGTCACTCGCCGCACGAGCTCGGTGATCTGATTGCCGGCCGGGCGCGGGTTCACCTCGACAACGCGCGGCCCCTGCGGCGTGAGCTTGATCTCGGTGTGCCCGACGGCGTTGTCCAGCCCGAGCGCTTCGATGGCCGCTACGGCCGTTTCCGACACGGTTTCCGCCGTGCCGGAATCGAGCGCAGCCGGGAACATGTGCCCGGTTTCGACGAACCACGGCGCACCGGCGACACTCTTGTCCGTCACGCCGACGACCGTGGTCTGCCCCTGGAAGGTCACCGTTTCCACGCTCACCTCCGGCCCGGTGAGCAGTTCCTCCAGCAGCACGAGCGGATTTCGCCGCTGTCCGCGTGCGTTCACCGGGAAGCCCTGCAGGGCCGCGTGGGCTTCGCGTAACTGCGCCGGACCGTCCACTCTGCGCACGAACATGCCGGCGCACAGGTCGACCGGCTTGACGACCAGGGGATATCCCAGCGCTTCGGCGGCTTCCTCCAGACCGGAGGCGGTCTCGGCGAGGGCGAATGCGGGCCCCGGCACGCCGGCGTCGCGCAGGGCCCGGCGGGTGAGGTCCTTCGAGCACGCCCGCTCGACGGCTTCCGGAGGCGCCCCCGGCAGCCCCAGTCGTTCGGCGGCCCGCGCGGCCGCCGCCAGGTAGTAGTCGCAGGACGTCAGTACCCCGTCGAACCCGAGAACCGGGTGCAGGCGTTTCAGGTGGTCCAGGAGTCGCGGCACGTCGTTGGTTTCGACGGTGAGCAAATTGTCCGCGCCCAGCAACGGATGTGGCCCGGCGGTGGGCTTGGCACGCAGGTAGTGCTGGAGGTCGCGAGTGACGAAGCTGAACCGGTGGCCGCCCTCCCTGATGCCCCGCGGCAACAACGTGCTCATCGCACCGACCCAGCTTTCCACCAACAACAGGTGGCCCACGCCGACTCCCTTCGGATGGTTGTGCACAACGGTCGGCGATGATAATCGTTTTCAACAAAGCTCGCAATTCGTCCTTAAGTATGAATCGAAAGTGACCGACTGTGATCAAATCGCTCCGCTTGGGGCTCGCGACCGCCCTAGCCGTCCCGCTCCTCAGCGCACCGCCCAGCGACGCGGCCGAGCCATTGCGCTTCGCCCCCTGTCCTACCGACCCCGCGGTCGAGTGCGCGACGATCTCCGTGCCGCTCGACTACACCGCGCCTGGCGGACGGCAGATCCCGATCGCGATCAGTCGCATCAGAGCATCCGGCACGCCCGCGGAGTACCGCGGCGCGCTGCTAGTCAACCCCGGAGGGCCCGGCGGCGCCGGTCTCGACTACGCCGCCGCCAAACGGGCCAAGATGCCGGAAGCGGTTCGGCGTTCGTACGACATCGTCGGTTTCGATCCGCGCGGCGTCGGCGCGAGCAATCCGGTCGACTGTGGACCGTTGGGCGGGCTGTTCCAGCATCCCGCTCCGGACCCGGTGCCGACCACTGCGGCCGAGGAACGCGACCACCTCGGCCGCCTGCAACGCATGGCCGCCGACTGCCAGCGGCACAGCGGCCCGGTACTGCCGTACATCAACACCGCCAACACCGCGCGGGACATGGACCGGATCCGCCAAGCCCTGCGCCAGCCACGGCTGAACTTCCTCGGCGTTTCCTACGGCAGCTACCTGGGTGGCGACTACGCCGCCGAGTTCCCCTCGCGGGTCGGGCGGATGGTGCTTGACAGCGTGGTGAGCCCAGGACGCTGGCACGACTTCGATGCGGAACAGGGCTTCGCCATGCTGGCGCAGCGCGATGTGCTGTTCAGGTGGATCGCCGCGCATCCTTCGCTGGGGCTAGGCACTACTCCGGAGACCGTTCGGGCCTCGTACCTGGCCGCCCGCTCGGCGCTGGCAACCCGCCCCGCGCACGGAACCTTCGGGGCCGCGGAGTTCGACTACCTCGTCTATCGCACCCTGTCGCGCACCGAGCGTTGGGAGCCCTTCGCCCGAGCGCTCGATGCGTATCTGCACCGCGGCGACAGTGGCGGATTCGGCACGGAGATGCCCGATTCCCCCAACTACGAATCCGCGTTGCGGACCGTGAAATGCGCCGATAGCACCCGGCCAAGTACCGATGAGGTATTGGGGAGCATTCGGGCGTTGCGGAGTGCCGATCCCCAGCCCGTGCTGGCCGGGGTCGAGGCCGAGGTCTGCCGGTACTGGGGGCCGCCGCGCGAGGTCGCACGGCTTGGCGATCCGGCGATGCCTCCGGTGCTTTTGGTTCAGGCAGCACATGATCCGACCACGCCTTACGCCGGGGCGCGGCGGATGCAGGCGGCGTTACCCGGTTCTCGGATGGTCGTGTTGGACCGCGGCTACTCCCACGGGGTGTTCGCCAGTCAACGGAACGGATGCGTTGACGGGACGGTAGAGCGGTATCTGCTGTCCGGGATCCTGCCGAGTGGCGACGTGCATTGCGCGGGAACCGGGCTCCCCACCCTCGGGGGTAGCTGAGGGCGAGGTCCCACCCCGGCTGTGGTTCCCGATTTTGCCTAAACTTGGAATCTTCCCTCCAGGATCCGCTGTCCACTGTGGCCAGCGGGCAGGGATTTGGTCGGGTCACTTCACGGAGACCGGTGTCTTCGCCTCGGCCACGCTGGTGTTGGCCATCGCCGTGTCCGCGATCGCGCTGCGGAATCGGCGCAGCCGGAGGCTGTTGGTGACCACGAAGGCGGAGCTCAGGGCCATGGCGGCCCCGGCGATCATGGGGTTGAGCAGGCCCGCCGCCGCCAGGGGCAGGGCGGCCACGTTGTAGGCGAAGGCCCAGAACAGGTTGCCCTTGATGGTGCGCAGGGTGCGCCTGGACAGCCGGATGGCGTCGGCGGCCGCCCGCAGGTCGCCGCGGACCAGGGTGAGGTCACCGGCCTGGATGGCCACGTCGGTGCCGGTGCCCAGGGCTAGTCCCAGGTCCGCCTGGGCCAGGGCCGCCGCGTCGTTGACGCCGTCGCCGACCATCGCCACCACCCTGCCCTCGTTTTGCAGGCGGGTGATGACCTCCACCTTGTCCCGGGGCAGCACCTCGGCGATGACCTCCTGAATGCCGACCTGCTCGGCCACCGAGCGGGCCGCGGCCTGGTTGTCGCCGGTCAAAAGCACGGGGGTCAGGCCCAGCCCGCGCAACCGCGCCACCGCCTCGGCCGAGGTGGGCTTGACCGCATCGGCCACCACCAGCACGGCTCGCGCCTGCCCGTCCCAGGCGACCGCGATCGCGGTCTGGCCCCGCTGCTCGGCGGCGGCCTGGACCGCCGCCAGCGACTCGGGCAGTTCCAGGCCGCGTTCCCGCAGCAACCCCGGCCGCCCGGCCAGCACCTCGTGCCCGTCCACGCTGCCCTGCACGCCCAGGCCCGGGATACCGGTGAAACCGGTCACCGTGGCCGGCTCCCCCAACTCCTGCCGAGCCGCGCCCGCGATGGCCCGCCCGACGGGATGCTCGGAGGCGTTCTCCAGCGCCCCGGCTAGGCTCAGCACCTCGGCCCGGACGGTCCCGGCCCCGGGATGCACCTCCACCAGCTCCATCCGCCCGGTGGTCACGGTGCCGGTCTTATCCAGCACGACCGTGTCGACCCGCCGGGTCGACTCCAGCACCTCCGGGCCCTTGATCACGATCCCCAGCTGCGCCCCCCGACCGGTGCCGACCAGCAACGCCGTCGGCGTGGCCAGACCCAACGCGCACGGACACGCGATGATCAGCACCGCCACCGCGGCCGTGAACGCCGCCGCGGCACCGGCACCGGCCACCAGCCAGAACGCCCCAGTCCCCAACGACAACGCGATCACCACCGGCACGAACACCGCCGAGACCCGGTCGGCCAACCGCTGCACCGCCGCCTTACCCGCCTGCGCCTGCTCCACGAGCCGGGCCAGCTGCGCCAGCTGGGTATCGGCCCCGACCCGACTGGCCCGCACCACCAGCCGGCCCCCCGCGTTGACCGTGCCCCCCACCACATCATCGCCCGGGCCGACCTCCACCGGCACCGACTCCCCGGTCAGCATGCTCGCATCCACCGCCGAGCCGCCCTCCACCACGACACCGTCGGTGGCGATCTTCTCCCCCGGGCGCACCACGAAGCGCTCCCCCACCGCCAACCGCTCCACCGCGACCCGCTGCTCCCGGCCTTCCCGCAGCACCGCCACATCCCGGGCCCCCAGCTCCAGCAACGCCCGCAACGCCGCGCCCGCACGCCGCTTGGACCGTGCCTCGAAATACCGGCCCGCCAAGATGAACGTCGTCACCCCGGCCGCGACCTCTAGATAAATCGAGCCCGCGCCCCCCATCGGCGCACGCCACTCGAAGCCGTGCCGCATCCCGGCGACACCGGCCGTCCCCCACAGCAACGCATATACCGACCACCCCAGCGCCGCCACCGTGCCCACCGACACCAAGGTGTCCATCGTGGCCGCGCCCTGCCGCGCATTCGCCCACGCCGCGTGGTGAAACGGCCACGCCCCCCACACCACCACGGGCACCGCCAGTACCAGCGAAACCCACTGCCAGTAGGTGAATTGCCACGCCGGCACCATCGCCAACACGATCACGGGCGCCGACAACACCGCCGAGGCCACCAACCGCCGCCGCAACGCGCCCGCCGGGTCCTCCCGCCCGGCCGGATTCCCGGCCGCTGGCAGAACCGCGCTGTAACCGGCCGCCTCCACCTCGGCCACCAACCGCCGCGGATCCAGCCCGACCGGAAAATCCACCCTGGCCCGCTCGGTCGCGTAATTGACCGTGGCCACCACCCCGTCCAACTTGTTCAGCTTCCGCTCCACCCGCGCCGCACAAGACGCACACGTCATACCGCCGATCGCGAGCTCGATCTGTTGCCCGGCAACCGGGTTCGCGTCGTGCACATCGGACGTCATCTCGGTAGTTCCTTCCTCGCTTCGTCGGTCAGCCGTGAGCGCCGTTCGGCCGCCGGCGCCTGGGTGGTGGCGTCTGCGGTCGGCGGGTCCGGCGGCACTGACCCATTGCGGTGTTCATGCCGCATCCTTGCGATCGGCAGCACCCTCAGGAGGCGAGCTGGTACCCGGCCTCTTCGACGGCGGCCCGGACCTGGTCCACGCCGATCTCCTTGCTGCTGATCACGGTGACCGCACCGGTCGGCAGGTCGACCTTGACGTCGGTCACCCCGCCGATCGCGCCGACCTCTTCGGTCACTGACAGCACGCAGTGCTCGCAGGTCATGCCGGTGACGTGGTAAATCAACTCGCTCATCTGCCCCTACCTTCCAACGGGTCGTCCGGCCGGTCACGCCGCGCCGATACCCCAAACCTATACCCTAGGGGGGTACCCTAGTCAAACATGACCCACCGCCGAATGGGCGCATCGCGGCCGGGCAGGGAGGTGAACCGGGCATCGGCATCGAGCTCAACCGCGGCTACGGCGGGAGGAAGCCGACATCGGGCGCTCGGGTGACCGACTTCGCGCCAGTCACTCCACAATGGACATCCGCTGCGGCGCCGGACCCGTGAGCATAGCGGTCCGCTGCCGGCGGGAAAGGCCGGGAGACTCCGGCCGAGGCCGTTCGGTTGGGGCACCGGCGAGCCGGTGCCCCAGCCGGGTATCAACCGGAGACGATCTGGTCGTTCTCGACCTTCACCGGGATGGCGGCCAGCGACGTCTCGGCGGGTCCGCGCTTCACCGCTCCGGTGAACGCGTCGAACAGCGAGCCGTGGCAGGGACAGCGCAGCTCAGCGCCCGCAGGCGTCACCGGACAGCCCTTGTGCGTGCAGGCCGCATTGAAACAGACAACCTTGGTGTCGTCGGGGCGGGCGACGATCGCTTGCTTTCCATCCGGCGTATTGACCGCGACCGCCTCTCCGACCGGTACCGCGCTGAGCGCGGCAAGGCGCTGACCGGCGGGCAGGGTTCCGGGGTCGCTCGATGCGGAGCCGGCGGGAGGGGTCGCGGAAGTGCCGCTGCCGCAGGCGGCCAGAGCGCCCGTTCCCACGGTGGCACCGGCAACGGCACCGCCGGTGACGAGGACGGATCGGCGGGTGTGCTTTTCGGCAGTCATGCGCATGGGCACGAAGCCCGGACCGGACCGGTTCAATTCTCGTCCGAATTTGAACCGAATAGCAGACCTCCGCGTGTTTCCCTGGCGTAGCGGTTCTCCGATGAGGTGGAGTGGGCGGATGGCAGGCTGGATACTTCGGTTGCTCGTGGTCTTGTCACTGCTCGGGTCGGCGTGGGTGCATCTGGTGGTGTGGTTCGACTGGGCGCGCTTCACCCCCGTCGTCGGGCCACTGTTCCTGGTCAATGTCGTCGCGGGCGCGGTGATCGCCGTCGCCGTGCTCGTGTGGCGCGGCTGGTTGCCCGCCCTCGCCGCGATCGCATTCGGTGCGGCGACGCTGCTGGCCTACGGATTGTCCGTCACCGTGGGCTTCTTCGGCGTCCAGGAGCAATTCACGACCTCGGAGGAGGTTTGGGGCGTGATCACCGAGGCAGGCTGCATCGTCTTCGGCGCCGCACTGCTCAGGGTCAACGCCCGCCGCCGGGTGGCGGCGTGAGTGACGGACCCGAATCGCGGTTGATGCGCGCACTGCACGATGAGCACGCGTCTGCCCTGTGGTCCTACGCGCTGCAACTGACCAGCGGCGACCGAGCACGTGCCGAGGACGTAGTGCAGGAAACGCTGCTGCGGGCTTGGCGGCATCCGAAGGTGCTAGACCAGTCCCAGCGATCCGCCCGCGCGTGGCTGTTCACGGTCGCACGGCGGATCGCCATCGACGACTGGCGCTCGGCGGCAAGCCGCCCGGAGGTGGTCACCGATGTGCCGCCGGAACTCGCGATCACCGACGAAACGGAACGGGCCGTGCAGGGCTGGCTGGTCGCCGACGCGCTCGCCGAGTTATCCGCGCGGCACCGCGAGGTGCTCGCACTGTGCTTCTACCAGGGCATGTCGGTAACCGATGCGGCACAACGGCTCGGAGTGCCGGAGGGGACGATCAAATCCCGGACCCATTACGCGTTGCGCGCGCTGCGCCTGGCACTGGAGGAAAGGGGCGTGACCCGGTGAGCGAGCGCATCCAGCCGGGAACAGATCCGTTCACGACCTTCGACGCCGCGTACATCCTCGGCGCGCTGTCCCCGGAGGACCGGGCGGCCTTCGAGGCCCACTTGACCACCTGTGATTCCTGCGCCGATTCCGTTCGCCTGCTGGCCGGGCTTCCGGGCTTGCTCACCCAGGTCGGCGAGCACCAAGTCGATCCCGAACCCGCGCCGCCGGACCAGCTGTCGAAGCTGATGACCGTCGTCCGACGCACCCGGCGCCGTCGGCTGCTCGTCACCGCCTCCGCGGCGTTGGCCGGCTTAGCGGCCTGTGCGGCGCTGTTGTTCGCCTTGCAGCCGAGCGACCGCCCGGCGGGCACCGAAATGACCGCTCTTGGCGCCTACCCGGTGCAGGCCAACGTCAACCTCAGCGATGTGCCCGCCGGCACGCGAGTGGACATGTCCTGCCGCTACGGCGGTAGCAAGGGCGGCGACTACGTGCTGATCGCGGTCCGGCGAGACGGTGGCACCGCGGAACTGGCGACGTGGTACGCGATGCCGGAGAACACGGCGCAACTCGCGATGACGACTCCGTTGCGCCGCACCGAGATCCACTCCCTGGAACTCCGCGTACCACGCGGACCGACGCTGATGCGTCTGGTGGTGAACGAATGACGGCACCACGGTTCTTCCGTTGAACACCCGCCGGCAACGACTCCCGGATCGGACGCGCACGTCGGCGTGATACCGGCCTGGACTCGCCTCAGCGACCGGTCGGTGCGCAATCCGCGATCCGATGGTCACCGGCCAGATCGCGGGCCCTGTCGAGAAGATCGTCGGACAGTGGCGTGGGGACCAGGCCGAAGCGTTCGTCGTAGGCGGCGAGGACCTCGGCCTCGAAGTCGTCGAGGGAAACGCCCGGCGACTCCGCGACCACCGAGCCCACCGAATCGTCGTCGAAGGGCAACCCGAGGTGCCGGTAGACGTCGGTCAGCAGCGGCCGCAGCACCTCGGCGTCATCGAAGATCGCCACCGCGCTGAACAGCCAGGCGCCACGCACCATCCGCTGCGCGGTGCCGACCAGCTTCACCCGGCCCCGGGCGTTCACGCTGTGCGCACCCGGGCAGTATTCGCCGGGAACCGCGCCGACCTGCGCGCCGACGCCGTGCCCACGCAGCACTTCGGCCCACAGCTCGGCGTAGCCGACGAAACGCTCATCCATGCCTGCCAGGTAACCGGGATCGGGCCCGACGTGGTCGACCACGAGCGAATGCTCGGTGTAGGCAACCGCCCTGCCGCCCGGGGCACGCAACACCGGAGTGAACCCGGCCTGCCGAACGGCGCGGACCGCGTCGGGGAAACCAGGCAGCAGCGTGTCCCGTCGGCCGAAGGCGACGACCCGGGTTTGCGGCCGGTACACCCGCAGGGCCGGGCCCGACTCACCGCGGCTGATGCGGCGCAACATCGCATGCGCGACCGCGACTTCCAGCGCCTGGTCCGAATCCGCCCCGAGCGCGCCGCGAAAGAGCTCCACGGGGCGATTCTACGGACCGGAAGATCCGCTGCTCAGCCACCGGGCGAGAGGGTCCGGCCGGGACGCGAGCCCGTCGACGGGACAGGCCGGGGGCACGGAATGTCATTCTCGCCCGCCGCGACAAGACCACAGGTCGACCGGTGAGCCGAGTCACTCGACGACTCTACGTGATCACATTGCCGCGCAATGTCGTCGGCGTTACGACAAATGTGCATTCGCTGGATCTTTAACCGCCGCGAAACATCATGCGTCGGTTTGTCGTAACGCGGCGGCGCAATGCTGACCAGCCGAATCCGCCATGTAGTGGAGGAGGCCGCCATCGATACCGGAAGCACCGCCTGGCTGCTGATCAGCGCCGCGCTGGTCATGCTCATGACACCGGGCCTGGCCTTGTTCTACGGGGGAATGGTGCGCTCCCGGAGCGTGCTCAACGTGATGATGTTGACCTTCGCCTGCCTGGCCGTGGTCGGCACGCTATGGGTGCTCTACGGCTACTCCCTGACCTTCGGCGACGACGTGTTCGGCGGGTTGATCGGCGGACTCGAACACGGCGGCCTGCGCGGATTGCACGAGACCACGGTCGGGCCCGCAGGGCAGCGGATCCCGTTGTTCGCGTTCGCTTCCTTCCAGCTGATGTTCGCCGTGATCACGGTGGCACTGCTGGTGGGCGCGGTCGCCGAACGCACCCGGTTCTGGCCGTGGATCGTGTTCGTGGCCGTGTGGGTCACCGTCGTCTACTTCCCGATCGCCCACTGGATCTTCGCCGTCGACGGCTTCACCGCGGCCGAATCCGTCGGCGGCTGGCTGGTCAACGACCTGAAGGCGCTGGACTTCGCCGGTGGGACCGCGGTCGAGATCAACTCGGGTGCCGCGGCGCTAGCGCTCGCCTTGGTCGTCGGGCGGCGTCGCGGCTGGCCGCAGCACCAAGCGCGCCCGCACAACCTGCCGTTCGTGATGTTCGGCGCGGGATTGCTCTGGTTCGGTTGGTTCGGCTTCAACGCCGGGTCCGCGCTCGGCGCGAATTCGCTGGCCGCGACGGCGTTCATGAACACGATGACCGCGGGCGCGACCGCCGTGCTGGGCTGGCTGCTGGTCGAACAGCGTCGCGACGGCGTGCCCACGACTCTCGGCGCGGCCTCCGGCGCGGTGGCGGGCCTGGTCGCGATCACCCCCGCCTGCGGCTACGTCGAACCGCTCGGCGCCGCGGCGATCGGCGTGGCCGCCGGGGTGGTGTGTGCCCTGGCGGTCACGCTCAAGCACCGGTTCGGCTTCGACGACACCCTGGACGTGGTCGCGGTGCACGGTGTTGGCGGCCTGGTCGGAATGCTGCTCATCGGCGTGTTCGCCACCAAGACCGTGAACGCGGCCGGCGCCGACGGGCTGCTCTACGGCGGCGGCCTGGACCAGTTGTGGCGACAGGCGGTGGCGGCAGGCGCCACCCTGCTGTACTCGTTGGTGCTCACGTTCGTGATCGCCTGGGCCATCCACAAGACCCTGGGCTTCCGGGTCGACCACGACGCCGAGTCGACCGGCATCGACGAAGCCGAACACGCCGAACGCGGCTACGACCTCGACTCCCGTCCCGGTGCACACCCGCTCACCGACCGAGTCCAGAACACCTTGTCCACCAAGGGAACCTGACGCCCCGGCACCGGGACGGCCGACACACTGCGCAGACGGGTCGGCTAGAACGAGGTCGGGATGACCGGATGGCGCTCGAAAAGGACCGTGCCCCGCACGATGGCTTCCTTGTACAGCGCCGCCTTCCGGCCGGTGAGCACGGATTCTCGCGGGCTGTCATCGGCGTGCACGAACTGGATAAGCGCGTCGCGCCTGCCGAGGCTGATGCACTGGTTGAGGTAGCGGAACCGCAATGGCCGCGGCGTGCGCCCGGCCAGCCGGTCGGCGATCGCACGCATGGCGTGCTGCGTCGAGGGCAACCCCGTCGCGCACGCCATCCGCAGTTCCTGCCCGCTCCGCATGCGTACCGCCGCGGCGTCGCCGACCCCGGTGACCTCCGGGTGCGACACCGATCGCAACATGTCGTCCACGATCAACCGCCCGTGGTCGTCGGCGGCGAAACCGGCCGCGCGAGCGAGTTCCGGCACCTTGAAACCGGCGGTCCACACCACCGTATCGGCGGCGAGGTGCTCGCCGTCGGCCAGCACCGGCCCATCCGCGCGCACTTCGGAAACCCGGGCCTGCTCCCGGACCTCGACGCCGAGGCGATCGAAGGTGCGCCGCAGGTATTCCCGGCCGCGCTGGGAAAGCCCGGCGCCGAGCGCTCCCGCGTTCACGAACCGAACCTTCAGACCGGGATGCGCCTCGGCCAGCTCGGCGGCGGCCTCGATGCCGGTCAACCCGCCCCCGACCACGGCGACGACGTGGCTGTCGCCGAGGCGCTGACGCAACCGCAATGCCTCATCCGCGGTGGCCACGGTGTAGGCGTGCTCCGCCACGCCGGGCACCGACTCCATGTCTGCCGCACTGCCCAACGCGTAGACCAGCAGGTCGTAGTGCACGACCTTGGGCGAGCTCGCGAGCCGCACCACCCGCTGCTCGGCGTCGATCGCGGTCACCCGGCCGACGACCAACTTCACGCCGGTGCGCTCGACCAGATCCGCCAACCGCAGGTCGCGCAAGGTCTGCCCGGTGGCGAGCTGGTGCAACCGCACCCGCTCGACGAACCGATCACCGGCGTTGACCAACGTCACTGCGGCCTCGGTCCACCGAGCCGCGAGCTTCGCGGCGGCCAACCCGGCGTAACCAGCTCCGACAACCACAATCCGAACCGCCATGATCCCGTCCTCCCAACTCCGCGCTGCGATGCGCGAAGAGGGAACGGGGCAACGAACCAGAATGTGACGCGCGGTGTCCCGCATCACAGATGAGCACCTGGCGGCGTCGATTTTTGCTCCGGCGGGAAATCGGGTATGTGGGAGACGTGAACGACGAGCGCCTGGCGAAGTACCGGGAGATGCGCGACTTCACCCGCACCGCGGAACCGAGCGGCAACGGTGCGGCGCGCTCGACCGGTGACCGGTTCGTCGTGCAGCGGCATCGGGCCCGGCGCCGGCACTACGACCTGCGCCTGGAACTCGACGGCGTGCTGCTGAGCTGGGCCGTGCCCAAGGGGCCGACGCTGGACCCGACGGCGCGGCGGATGGCCGTGCAGGTCGAGGACCACCCCCTGGAGTACGCCGACTTCGAAGGCACCATCCCGACCGGCGAATACGGCGGCGGCGACGTCATCGTGTGGGACCGGGGCACCTGGGATTCCGTGGACGCCGATCCGGCCGCCGCGATCGAGGCCGGGACGCTGCACTTCGACCTGCACGGCGAAAAGCTGGCGGGCCGGTTCGTGCTGGTGCGACGCGGCGAGCGGCAGTGGCTGCTGCTGCACAAGAAGGACGAGCACGCCATACCTGGCTGGGATCCGGAGGATCATCCGCGGTCGGTGAAGAGCGGCCGCACCAACGAGGAGGTCGCCGCCGCACCGGAAGCGATGTGGCGCAGCGACCTCCCTCCGGCGGAGGCCGAAATCCCGTTGCGCGCCAACAAGTCCGGCAACGCGCAGCGACGCTGGGATCCGCCCACCGAGGACGAGCTGGCGGCGCTCGACGAACTCGGCGGCAAGGGCCGCTGGCGGCTGGACGGGCGGAATCTCGCCCTGACCAACCTCGACAAGGTGCTGTTCCCGGCCCGCGACGACGAGGCACCGGTGACCAAACGCGACCTGATCCGCTACCACGCGCTGATCGCACCGGTGATGCTGCCCTACCTCGCCGACCGGCCGCTGAATTCGCACCGCTTCCCCAACGGGGTGGACCAACCCGGCTTCTGGCACAAGGAAGTTCCGAGCCATGCCCCCGACTGGCTGCGGCGCTGGCGTTACGAGGACGCCGACTCGGACGACACCCAGTGGTACCTCATCCCCGACAGCGTCCCCGCGCTTGCCTGGCTGGCCAACTACGCGGCGCTGGAGCTGCACGCATGGACCTCCCGCGCATCCGACGTCGAGCACCCGACCTGGGCGCTGTTCGACATCGATCCCGGCAGCAATACGTCGTTCGAGGAGGTGCTGGTCCTGGCCCGCCTGCACCGGACCGCGATGGAGCACCTCGGCGTGACGGCCCGCCCGAAGGTGACCGGGCAGCGCGGCATTCAGATCTGGGTTCCGGTCGAACCGCGCTACACGTACGCGGAAACCCGGGCCTGGGTGGAGAAGGTGTCCAAGGCGGTCGGCAGCACCGTCCCCGAGCTGGTCAGCTGGGCGTGGACGAGGTCCGACCGTCGAGGCCTGGCCCGCCTGGACTACACCCAGAACGTCATCAACAAGACCCTGGTCGCGCCCTACAGCGCCCGGCCCCGACCGGGCGCGCCGGTATCGGTGCCGCTGGAGTGGGACGAACTCGACAACCCGGACCTGGCCCCGGACCGCTGGACGATCCGCACCGTCCTCGACCGGATCGCAACGGTCGGAGATCCCTTCGCGGCCCTGCTCGACGTCGAGCAACGGCTTCCACCTGTCTGAGCAGTGCCTTGATCCAGGTCGCGCCCACTGGAAGATTAATTTCGATCAACACTGAAGCAATTGCTCGAATCGACATTACAATCCGCGATCACGGTCCGTCCACATTGCACAATCGGTCTAGTGGCCGTGCGCCCACAGTGTTTTCGCGCGAAAACGCCACGAGTCGCGTTCAGGCGGTGGCCAACGATCAGTGTCGCGTTTCGACTGGCCTCAAACTATCCGCGCTCTGCCCGCCCCCGTAGCGGGTCGCCAGCAAGCCTCGGCACCAGCCCGCGTTCACCTCGATGCTGACGCGGGTGGTCCGGGCGAAGCGCAGCCGCACGGGTAGGGCTTCTGCCGCTATCGGGGCGCCGTCCTCGTCGACAAGCAACGGCGCCTCGTCATCCGCGGGCAGGCCGAGCTGCGCGCGTCGCCGCCGAAGCTCGTCTAGTTCACTGCTCGCGTCAAGGTCGCCCAGCCGCAGCAGCACCAGCTCTTCATGCGTGCTGCGCCCCGACGCCAGGAGCCGACTCGCCAGTCGCTCCTGACCGGCGAGATGCGCCTTGTGCAGGAACGTTCGCCTCAGCTCGTCGAGTTCTCCCCCGGCAAGGCCGGGGAACGCCGCGTCGAAACCGTCGCCCGCAGCTACTCCCGCGTTGATCTCCTCCGCCGCGAAGTGGTCGAGCAGGCGCACCGAGACCCGCTTGGCCCCCGCGATCGCGGCCACGACGTCATGGGCGTCGGCCACCATCAGATAGGCGAAGTTGGGCGCGCAGAAGTAGGTCGGCAGCCGGAGCTCCACGCGCACCTCGCTGCCGACGACCTCGCACCCGGCGACGAATCCCAGCTCGGTGATCGGTTCGTCCAGCTCGGGATCCACTACGGTGCCCAGCGCCCGCCACACCGCGGACGCCAGGACGACGGCGGTGGTGGTCACGATGCGATCACCCGCTCGGTCTCGCGCACCTCTTCGGGCACCTTGATGTCGTAGAGGCGGGCCATGTTGAGCCCGAGGATCTTGCGCTTGACCTCGGGGGTGAGTGTGCCGTACTCACCCTGCAGGTCCGCCGGGATCTGGAAGTCGACGAACTTCTCGATCAGCCACTTCGGCGTCCAGATCGCGTAGTCGCTGGCGAAGGTGATCCGGTTCTCGTCCAGCCAGTACAGCAGTTCGCCGATGATCTGCGCGAAGTAGCGCGGGCGGGAGTGGATGAACGGCATCGCCACCGCCAGGCCGCCGTAGACGTTGGGCTCCTGGGTGGCGATCCAGCAGAAGTCCTCCAGCCGCGGCAGCCCCACGTGCTCGACGATGAAGTTCAACTCCGGGAACGCGGTGGCCACCTCGTCGACGTCGGCGACGTCGAAGGCGTCCAGATTCAGCGGATAGATGGTCGGCCCCTTGTGGACGTGGATGTTGCGGATCCCGAGTTCCCCGCACTTGTCCAGGTAGCGGTAGGACCACGGGTCGGTGAGCTTCCAGCCCTTCGAATCCCCCTTCCACTCTGCGGTGTAGAGCTTGACGCCCTGGAGCCCCCAGCGGTCGGCCAGCCGCGCCAGCTCGGCGAGCCCCGCTTCGCCGTCCCGCGGATCCCAACTACCGTTGACGATAAACTTGTCCGGGTGCTTCTCGGCCAGCGCCCCGTCCTGCTCGGTGGTGTTGAACCCGTGGACGAAGAAGTCCGTCAGGTAGGTGGGCTGGAAGATCGCCTTGTCCACATACCCGACCTCGAACAGGTCGTGCAGCACGTCGTCCTCGGTCTGCCGCTGGAAGTGCTCCAGCGACCACCTGGCCTCCTCCGGGCTGAGGTTGCGGTGGTAGTCGTAGAAGCAGTTCAGGAACCCCGTGCCGTAGCGGTTGGCTTGGTTCTCCGGGGTGCCGTCCCAGTAGTGGACGTGACCGTCCACGACGAAGTACTTCTCGCCGTCCTTGGCGTACATGGCTGCTCTGCCCTTCCGGTGTCAGGGGACGAGGATGGCTCGGCCACCAGGGATCCGGCCCGCGTCGAGGTCCTCCAGGGCGTCCAGCGCCTCGTCCAGCGAGTACCTGCGGGTGCGCAGCTTGACCTTGCCCTGCGCGGTCAACGCCATGAGTTCGTCGAGATCGTTGTAGGAGCCGACGAGGTTGCCGATCACGTTGATCTCTCGATAGATGATGTCGATGGTGGGGATGTCGACCCGGCCGCCGTAGCCGATCACGAAATAGGAACCCGCCTGGCGGGTCAGCGAAAGCCCGTCTGCCTCGGCGCCCTTCTCACCCACGAAGTCGAGCACCACATGTGCGCCCTTGCCGTTGGTGATCTCCAGTGCGGCCTCGACCTGGGTACCGTCCGCGAGCACGGCATGGTGCCCACCGAGCTCGGTGGCGAGGTCCAGTGCCGCCTGAGACCGGTCGATCACGGTGATCTCAGCTGCTGTCAACGCGAGCAATGACTGCAGCCCGATGTGGCCGAGCCCGCCCGCACCGATCAGCACCACGTGTGTGCCGGCGTAGAGCAACGGCACCGCCTTGCGCACCGCGTGATAGGCCGTGAGGCCGGCGTCGGCCAGCGCAGCCACGTCCGCGGGCTCCAAACCGGGTGCGAGCTTCACGACCGAGCGCGCATTGGTCAGCAGCAGCTCCGCCATCCCGCCGTCGGTGGTGAGGCCGGGGATCAGGGAGTTCTCGCAGTGCGCGTCGTCACCGGATCGGCACGGCCGGCACAGCCCGCACGTCACCAGCGGGTGCAGGATCACCTTGTCGCCGGGCGAAACGTTGGTCACCGCGCTACCGATCTCCCGCACGGTGCCCGCGTTCTCGTGACCGATGATGTAGGGCAGCTCGACTCCGCTCTTGTCCCGCCACTGCCCCTCGATGATGTGCAGATCGGTTCGGCACACCCCGGCGGCGTTGACCTCCACGAGCACGTCCCACGGACCCTGAAGCACCGGGTCCGGCGCGGATTCGATCTTCGGTTGCCTGTCGTAGGCGTGCACTCGTACCGCTTTCACCGGAAACTCCTCCGTCGACTGCGATGGTTTGCCTTCACGTTGCGCCTAGTTGCGCTTGCGCGCCCGGCGAGGCCGTTGGCGACGAGCACGGCCGAAATCAGCGATGCCACCTGCGCCTCGACGGCAGTGCCAGGTGGCCTTCGAGCATTGACGAACCCTTTACGCCGCGAGGTCGCCAACGCCCTTGCCCGCGCCCCGAGCAGGGTCGTACATTACGTTCAGAATTTTCTTAACGAGGATTGTCGAGGTCGAGATGGCGATGTCCACGGCCGAAGCGGAGTTCGTCGACCGCATCGGTCTGTTCATGGAGACCGTCGGCGGGCCGCGCACCATGGGCCGGATCTACGGCTGGTTGATGATCTGCGATCCGGCGCACCGGTCGCTGACCGAACTGGCCACCGAGCTAGGGGTGAGCAAGGCGTCGGTCAGCACCGTGATCCGGCCGATGCAGGAAGGCGGGCTGGTCGAACGGCTCCCCTCGTCGGCCCGCCAGCACCACTACCGGGTCGCCCCCGGCGGTTTCACCCAGATCATGCAAGTCCAGCTCGCGCGGATGCGCAACGGCATCGAGGCCGCCGAGTTCGGCCTGTCGGTGCTCGGCGCGGACCGTCGGCAGCAGCGCGAACGCCTCGCCGACTTCCGCGATTTCTGCGAGTTCACCGCCTCCGACATCGGTGGCGAATTCATGCGGCGATGGGCGGAGTACCGCGCCGCGAAAAGGAGTGAGCAATGACCGGCAAGGTCGATTTCACCGGCGTGCAGTCCACGATGCTCGTCACGCTCTACCTCCGGGCGCTGGAAAGCCGCTCGAAGGATTCGATCCTGCATGACCGCGCCGCCGCCGAGGCGCTGGACCGGGTCGACTACGACTGGCGCAAGCTTCAGCAACCCGGTTTGGCGAGCAACCGGTTCGGCGTCGCGCTGCGCGCGAAGCAACTCGATGACTGGGCCGCCGACTTTCTCCGCCGCAACCCCGATGCCACCGTGCTGCAACTCGGCTGCGGACTGGACAGCCGCGCCTTCCGGCTCGACCGCCCGTCGGGGGTGTGCTGGTACGACGTGGACCTGCCCGACGTCATCGAGCTGCACCGCAAGCTCTACCCGGAGTCCGACGACTACCGCACGATCGGCGCATCGGCGACCGACCCCGCATGGTTGGCCGAGATCCCCGCCGAGCGGCCGGTGCTGATCATCGCCGAAGGGCTGCTGATGTACCTGCCGCCCATCGAAGTCGAACGGCTGTTGCGCCGGATCACCGATCGTTTCCACACCGGGGAGTTGATCTTCGATGAGGTGGCCCCCTGGGTCGCCGGCTTGACCCAGCGGATCCCGGAGCGCCTGCGCAAGGGCTACCCGCCGTACCTGACGCCGATCCGCGAAGGCCGCGATATCGAGCGCTGGAACCCCCGGCTCCGCTACATCGAAGAGACCGCCGTGACCGAGCAGTACGCGAAGATCCCGAACCCGACCGTCCGCGCGGTGTACCGGACGATGTGCACATTCCCGGCCCTCCGCAACTGGCTGCGGGTGTTCCGCGCCGAGTTCTGACCGTTACTGCGGTGCCGCTGCGGGCAATTCGCCCTACATCGCGGCGAAAGCACGCTTGCCCGCAGCCGCCCGGCGGAATTGGTGCGGCACCGGCTGGAGCGACTTCTCCGCAACGTTCGCCGACCCGGTTTCACCGGTGCGGCGGTAGACGGGCATCACCAGGACGCCGCTTTCGTTCGTCCGCGATCGGCTGATTGCGAAATTGGTAGTGTGCTGACTATGCACATGGGCCCAACCGGCGCCGGTCGGCTGCTCGCCGTGAGCGACTTGCACGTGGCTTACCCGGACAACCGGGCGATCACGGCGGAGCTCCGGCCCGAATCGGAGGAAGACTGGCTGATCGTGGCCGGCGACGTCGGGGAGATCACCGCGGAGATCGAGTGGGCCCTGGACCTGCTCAGCCAGCGCTTCGCCAAGGTGATCTGGGTGCCCGGGAACCACGAACTGTGGACGCACCAGAAGGATCCGGTGCAGCTGCGCGGCGAGCACCGGTACCGGCACCTCGTCGAGATTTGCCGCGGCATGGGCGTCCTGACCCCGGAGGACCCGTATCCGGTGTGGACCGGTGATGGCGGCCCGGTCAGGATCGTTCCGCTGTTCCTGCTCTACGACTACTCGTTCGTTCCGCCAGGTGCTCGCGACAAATCCGATGGGCTCGAACAGGCTTACGCCAAGGGCGTCGTGTGCAGCGACGAGTTCCTGCTGCACCCGGACCCGTATCCGAGCCGGGAGGCCTGGTGCCAGGCCAGGATCGACGAAACCGAGCGCCGGCTGGCGGAACTGGACGACGACCTGCCGACGATCCTGGTCAACCACTACCCGCTGCTTCGGGAGCCGACGGACGTGCTGCGCTACCCCGAATTCGCGCAGTGGTGCGGCACCGAGCGCACCGCAGACTGGCACCGCCGCTACCGCGCCACCTGTGTCGTGTACGGCCACCTGCACATTCCGCGGATCACCCGGCACGATGACGTCCCGTTCTACGAAGTCTCCATCGGCTACCCCAGGGAATGGCGCAGGCACGGCCATCCGCACGGCCTGCTCCGCCAGGTTCTCCCGACCAGGACCCCGGCGTGATCGACGAAATCCTGCCGGACAAGGTCCGGTCCTCCGAAGCCTTCCACGACCCCGCCGGGGTCATGCTGTTCCCCGAAGAAGCCGCCCTCATCAGCAAGGCGGTGGCCAAGCGCCGGCACGAATTCACCACCGTGCGGCACTGCGCGCGGGAAGCGCTTGCGGCGCTGGGGCTTCCGCCGAGCCCGATCCTGCCTGGCGAGCGCGGCGCGCCGGGCTGGCCCGACGGCATCGTGGGCAGCATGACCCACTGCGCCGGATACCGGGCGGCCGTGGTCGCGCACCACACGGACCTGGCATCCATCGGCATCGACGCGGAACCCAATGCGCCACTGCCGGAGGGCGTTCTCGACGCCATCGCGCGCCCCGAAGAGAAGGACCGCCTCCGGCGCCTGCCGGGATCGCCGCACCCGGCGAACTGGGACAGGTTGTTGTTCAGCGCGAAGGAATCGGTTTACAAGACATGGTTCCCGCTGACCCGGGCGTGGCTCGACTTCGAAGACGCCTCCATCGAACTGCATCCGGCTACGGCCACCTTCCACGCGCGGCTGCTCGTCGACACCCCGGCGACGGCAGACCGGCCGCTGCGGGAATTCCACGGCAGGTGGCTGGCCAACCGCGACCTGGTCATCACCGCGATCGCCTACCCGGGCTGATCAGCATGCCTGCGGCCGATGCCCGCCGATGCCCTCGTCGTCGGCATCGCGCCAGAGTTCGGGATCGTATGGGGTGTCCGCCACCAGGACGACCTCATTGCGGTCGATGATCGGCGTCCGGGCGCAGGGGATCAACGGTGTGCCGAAAGACTCGGTCACATCGATCTCCAGCCGATCCACATCGTTGTCCAATCGCCGCATCGCGGCGGAGTCTCCGAAGCGCCGGCGCACCGCGCCGACTGCTTTTCGAACGCGTTGCACGGACTGGCGCAGCTCGGCGATCTCGGAATTCGGCATGGCGAGACCTCACCTCGAAGAGACACATCGATTGGCATCCCCACGCTCGATGCCCTGCGACGCCACTGCCGCGTCGAAACCCCCGCACCGGGCACGAGCTCTCGACAGTGACGCGTACCACAATAGGGCAGTCGAGAATGGCGCGGTACCCACCTAATGGCCGCCTGTGTACTCCGCTTCTCGGAGTCGTTCGGCTGACCAACATGCCGGAGCGGGCAGCGGGTTCAGCCCAGCAGCGCGGTGACGGTGAAAAGCACTGGTACCGAAAGGATCGTCGACAGCAGGATCGACTCGCGCGCGAGTCGCATGCCCACGTTGTAGCGGGACGCGTAGACAAAGAGGTTTTGCGCCGCCGGAAGCGCGGAGATCACCACGACGGCGAACAACGAGGCGCCCGTTAGCCCGAACAGGCCCGCGCCGATCGCCCAGGCGATCGCCGGGTGCACGACCGATTTCAAGCCGACCGACAGCAGCACCGGCCATCGCTCCGTGCCGCCCGCCGGCAAGGCGCTGCCGTGCAACGAGATGCCGAACGCGAGCAACACCGTCGGGACGGAGAGGTGCCCGATCAGCGTGATCGGCTCCAGCACCGGGGCCGGAATCCGCCAGCCGCTCAACGAGATTCCGACGCCGATCAAGGAACAGATGACGATCGGGTTGCGCAACGGCGCGAGAATCCGCTGCCACACCGGAGAGTGTTCGCCGCCCTGCGATAAGTCGATCACGGTGAGCCCGATCGGCGTCATGACCAGCAACTGGAACAGCATCACCGGCGCCACCAGCGTCGCATCGCCCAGCACATAGACCGCGATCGGGATGCCGAGGTTGCCGGCGTTGACATAACTTGAGCACAGCGCGCCGATGGTCGTGCGGTGGATGTTCCACCGGCGCAGCGCGCCGACCAGCACGAACAGCCCGGCGGCGGCGAACGTGCTCAACGCGGTGACCAGTAGTGGGACCGAGAAGATGACCGAGACGTCGGATTGCGACAGCATCTGCAGCAGCAGCGCCGGAGTTCCGACGTAGAACGACAACCGGGTCAGCACCTCGCGCGCGTTCTGGCCGAGCACCTCACCGCGACCGAGCAGGTAGCCGATCAGCACGATGGCGGCGATGACGCCGAAACCCTCGATCACGCCGGACACGACGCCTCCGCTCGCGCGCCGAGTCCCTTATGGACAACGGAAACTGCAACAACTGCGACAGCGGCCGGGCGACCGCGGGCTTTCAGTTGTCGAGCACGAGGCATTCTATTTTCTTCCGTACTAACGGGTTCCGACGTTGGCGCACGGGTGGCACCACGGCACCGTCCCCGGCATGCCCGTCGCCGACGCCGCTGCCCGTTCGTAAAAAGCCTGTCAGACAACGACACCAGGGCGTGTCGCGGCGAACACGGTTGCAGCCACGGCGAGGGGCACGTCGGGCCGGTCGGCAGGCGCTCCCCACTCGGTTAGCCATCCTAAGCGATCTAGGGGGCCCCTCCCCCGCCGGAATGGCGATGCTCACAGGGGTTCACGTTGCGTCACCGGCCGGAATGGCATCGAGCGGCCCGATGTCGGTGCGCCCGTTGGAGCTGGGCGGACCGCCGGGGAGCTTCACGGCCTTCGTCAACGGCCCCGGGCTCCACAGCCCCCAGTGCGTTTCGGTGTGGATCTCCATCGCGGCTTCGGCCGGGAGCGCGTCCGATTCGAAGGGATCCACCACGTAGAGGGTGCCCCAGTCGCGGTGCAACTCGCCCTTGAGGTAGGTCGGCATCGCCCGCACGCTGCCGGCCACGTTGAGCCAGCCGAACGGGCCACCGGCCCCCGGAGCCGACCAGCTCTGGCCCATGTCGCGCATGATCCCGCCGCCGGCGATCCGGAACTTCGGCAACTCAGCGACCCCGTGGTGCAGGCGCGCGAGGTTCAGGCAGGGGTGCACCAGCGCGGCGGTCCATTCGACGAAGGTGGGCGCCGCGCCGATCACCTTCGTCATGGTGGTCAGCTGCGGAACGCGAGGGGCGCTGACGGCCAGCCAGCCCGGGGCGTCGATCTTCTGGTCGACCGCCAGCACGCGGACCTTGGTCGCGCCGTCCACCACGAACCGGCGATCCCACCACATGCCGCTGTCCTGGGCGGCGTCACCGCTGCCGAGGATCTCGAAGCCGTGCGGGGTGTCCCGGCCCCATTCCAGTCTCAGCGAATTCGCGCCGGTCGTGTTCCCGCCGAACGACAGCACGACCGGGGCCGCACCGCTGGTGGCCTGCGGCGGCAGGTCGTACCAGGGGGTGCGCAGCTCACCGGTGGCGGGACTGTCCTCGGTGTAGCTGCCCCACACCGGGGCGTCGTCGCCGCCGAACCCGAACGGCGGGGTCCAATGCTTGTCCTGCGGATACCCGAACCGGTGAAAGCCGGTCGAGGTGGCCGCGAGGTAGCCCGCCGATTTCGCGCCCGCGACCTGACTCGCGGCCACCACGCTCCCGGATTCAGGCTGGTTCGGGGACACCGTGAGCACACCGCGGCGCGGATCGGTCTCGACACCGACGTAGTCGGAGAGCCCGCAACTCGAACCGGCGAGCTGCTTGAGGTTGTCCGCACCCAGGCTGTAACCGCCCCGCTGCTTCTGCATACCCGTGGCGAACAGGGTCACCTCGCCGACCAGCAGGATCGCGCAGGTGATCGTCAACGGCGCGGCGCCGAGCCGCAGCACCCGGCGGCGCGCGTCCGGCGTCGTGACCGGGAGTTCGTCGTGTCGCAGGTGCTCGATCAGGGCGACCACGCCGGCGAACGCGGCGGCGACCAGGAAGTATGTGCTGGCGCTTCGTCCGTCCAAGCTCGGCGCCCGGTCGAACCACGGCACGCCCCAACCGGAGACATACCACCACGAGTTCGTCCCGGTGACCGAGAAGGCGCAGATCACCATGAGACCGGCGAAGAATCCTGCCCTGTTGCGCCGCGATCGCAGCACGGCCGCGCTCGTCGCCAACGCGGTGAGCGCGGCCACCACCGCACCCACCCCGGCGAGGATCCCAAAGTGGTGCGTGTGCTTCGTGGGCGTCACGGCGAGCACCACGAAGCAGAGCGCGGCCACCGCTAGCAAGCGACGGCTCGGGCCGAGGGCGGCTCCCCGGATCCTGCCCCGGCGAAGCAGCACCACCGCGCTCGCCGCCACGCACAGAACCAGCAGCAGCACCGGGAACCGACGTGTCAGCGACCCGTCCGGCCACGGCCCGAACAACCGGTTGTAGCGGCTCAGCTCCTCGTACCACTGCTCGTTCGGCCCGAACTTGGTCTTCAGCGCCACCGAGTCCAGCACGGACTGCAGGGTCTGGTCGAAGAACACCCCGACCAGGATCACCAGTCCGGCCGCCACGACCGGAGCCAGCACCGGAAGCGCCCCGCATTCCCGCATCCGCCGCCACAACGTCTGGAGCAGCGGTTTCGCGGCCACCACGAATGGCAGCACGGCGGCCATGCCGTGCGGGTTCGCCCCCAGGCCCAGCGTCGCCGCGACGAGCCCGAGGGCGGCCGGTGTCAATCGCCGGGTGGCCACTGCCCGCTCGACGGCGCACATCGCCAGCAGGAGGAACACCACGACGACCGGTTCCGGCCGAAGGCCGTTGTTGTACGGCAGCCAGAAGGCCAGGAACACCGCCGCCGCGGCCCAGCCCGCGGACTCGCTGCGCCGGACCTGCTGCCCGAGCCGAGGCAGCACACCACGGCTGATCAGCACCCAGCTGACCACGCCGAGGAACAACGCGGGCAAGCGCACCCACGGCGTCGCGGGCGAGATCTGCACCCACAACGCGTAGAGCTCGTAAAACCAGCCGAAGGGCGATTCCGGGTTCCCGAACCACCGGAAGTAGTTGGTGATGTACCCGGCGCTGTCGGCCGCGCGCAACATGGTCAGGATGTAGCCGTCATCGGCGGTCATCGCGCCGATCAACCACCACACGCCCAGCACGCCGAGGACGACGATGTCGCGGAACTTGGGCCGCCACCACCTCGGGGGGACATATCGAGGTGGCCGTCGCAACTCCAGCCGACGCAACGCGACCATCGAGCCGAGGAACGACAGGACCGCCAGCACCATCACGGTCACCTTCAGCGGCGTCGCGTGACTTGCGAAGCGGTCGTCCACTCGCGCCTGGAAAGCCAGGCCGCGCACGTCGTCGACAGTGGAATCGAGCTGGGAGTAGATGCCGGTCAGCTGGGGCCGCTTATCGCCGGGCACCGCGGCCAGCGGCCGTCCGCCCACGCTGGCCTGCGTACCGGAGGCATCCGAACGCACCGAAATCGCGCAGTCACCCGCAGGAAGTACGGCGGTGCCCACCTGCTGCCCTTTGGACCACAGCGCCACCTGCCCGGAGTCGATTTGCAGGCTCAGCCCGGTCATGCCGCCGTACTCCGACGACGGCGCGTTCGTGGCGACAAGCACTCCCGGACCGTCTATGCGCGCGTCCAGGCTTCGCGCCGCCGCGCATGGCACCTCCGCCGTGAGCCACAGTGGCGCTTGGCTGACCAGGGGCGCCGAGACCGGCTTGGTGCCTTGCGCGGTCGGCCACTGCAACGTCGTGATGTCGTGGTTGACCGGCAGGAACGGCACCGCCAGTGCCAGCAGCGTGGAGAACAGGCCCAGAACGGCTGCCCAGCGGCGGGCGGCTTTCGACGCCGGGTCGCGACGCGTGACCTGCACCGACCGCTGAGTCACGCGACGCCACCTCTACTTTCCAGAAGTCACCAATCCCGAAGAGCTTAATTTGGCGCGCAGCGGGACCGATAACCGGCGCAATGATGCTCGCACCGGGCAACCGAACCCGCACGCCAAGCAAGTTTCCCCGGAACCCCACCCACACGTCTCCCGTGCTCTTGGACCTCCCTCGGCCCTCGCAGCCCACCACGAACGCTCGTGAGTGCATAGCCGGGCTCAACCCCACTACGCACTCACGAAGCCACGTCTACCGGTTGAAGTGCCCGTCCTTGATCCGGGCGGTAAAGGCACTCCACTGCGCTGGACTTACAACGAAAACCGCGCCATCACGATCTTTCGAATCGCGTATACCTACGGCCGCATACGTGACCGCTACCTCGACACAAGCTCCTTGCTGAGCGCTGCGACTGCTCTTGCGCCACCTACCGGCTAAGCCCGCTGTCGTCACAGTGCTTCTCCAATCTCGCTGATCATCGTTCGGGATGATTCCTCGTCGAGCGCGGCGGCGGACAGTTCGTCCACCACCGCGAGGTAATCATCGATCACGTCGGCGTCCTCGATCATCCGGCCACCGGTGAGATCTTCGAGGTAGATGTATCCAGGGTGATTGGGCAGACCGAAACCCATGTGGATGAACGGCCCGTAGAGTGCTGACTGCACAACCACGCTGAAAGGCAGCACGCGCAGAGATACATTTGGCCGCTCGCTGACCTGCACCAGGTGGCGCAGCTGCTCACGTAGTGTGCTGACGCCGCCAACCTCGCGGCGCAGAGCGCCTTCGTCGAACAGAGCTGTCACCAACGGCGGGTCGTCGGAACGCTGCAAGAGTCCTTGACGACGCATTCGTTGTTCGACACGACGAGCGACTTCGCTTTCCCGTACGTGCCGGGCCCCTGACATCACCGCAGTCGCATAGTCGCGAGTTTGCAGCAGGCCCGGCACAGTGAGGACCGACCACTCCGTGAACTCCCGAGCTCCTTGCTCCAAGCCCAGGTAGGTCCTGAAGCCGTCAGGTGTCGCCGCCAACCGCGTGAGGTCCTGCCCGGACGGCGCCTCGCGTATCTGTGTAGCGAGACTGACAAGTTCGTTCGTCTGTTCTGTGGTGCCGTACAGCGCCATCAACTTCGCTATGTCGTCCGGCATGGGCAGATTTCGGCCGGACTCGAAGTGGCGGATCTTGCCTTCGCTGCAACCGAGTTCTTCGGCAGCTTGCTGCAGAGTGATCTTCTCTGGACGCAGCTGCCGCAACGTCATCGCGAGCCACTTGCGATAGACCTCGCGAGAGATGGGTGCCGTCATGGAGTTGATCCTCTCGCACGTTCGCGGCCCTGCCTAAGGGACATGAGACGCCTTTCGCCACCCGATCGAGCCTGGATGTCACCCTGCCAAACACTTGTCAAAGTACTACGTACTAGTACGGTTTACTTATCTGGAGATCGCAACCTTCAGGCACGGCGCTGGTTGACCCCGCATCAATAACCGCTTGTGCTGTGCCTGCCGACAAGACAGGTGATCACACGATGACCGCAGAAGAAGGCCCTCCTGGATCCGTGGCCGCATTGTTGGCGTTGTATCCGCCCGACACTGCAATCTGGTGGTTCAGCAGCGAACAGAACCGACATGCGTACACCGGCAAGCCCGGCGATCCGGGGCCGATCGAAACGTTCTGCAACGCGACCCTCATGCAAGAGGTTAACGCGCCGCAGCACGCCCGATTCAGCACTTGCCGCCAGTGCTGGGAAAAAACTGTCTGGATTCGCTGTCGCCGGGCACCAGTCAAAAGGCTGGGTGAGCACAGCGCTTGAGCCAGGCAATGCCGCCCCTCCTCTAGCATCGGGCGCGCGCCGGGCCCAAGCTCCTGTGTATCGACGCAGCCGAACTCGGGACATGCAATCCCACCACCAAAAGATCGGCCAAAAAATCGAGAAAGGGATTCTCATGTCGACGACGACGCATACGACGTCAACTGCTCCGACGAGTACCTGTTTCCGTGGACCGTCGAGATCGACATCGCCACCCACACCGCATCAAATCGGTACGACAAGCCGAGGTTTCCCTTTTTCGGCCGCATAGTTGATCGTGTACCAGGTACCGCTGGGAACATCGCCGCGCGGAAATCCGATGACGAAGTCGCTTCGATCGACCATCCAACGGTTCCGGGCGTGGTAGGCCACGGTCCCCAGGCTCGGAGCCCCAAGCTCCACAATTCCCTTGACTCGCTTCCGCTCCTGCCAGTGTCTGACCGCATTTACCGCGTCCTCAGGTTGGTCCGCCAGAACGCAGGGAACGGCCACGGTCAGCGCTACACGGGTGTGCTCCGCCAGCCACACGAGGGCTTCGGTGTCGATGCCGATCGCGCCACCGAGGTAAACGTGTGCGTTCGGCGAACTGAACGGAGCCAGATAGCAGCGGAACAGCTCGGCGAACTGCTCAGTTGTCATGTGCTCAGTCGATCGAGTTCCGGTGATCGTCACACTGCGCGGCACTGTCGCTCCTCCTCCGGCGATGTCATCGATTGTCATCTCCCGCTGCGTTGCCCGAACACGATCTCATGGATTCACCGGGGAGTACGGAATCACTAGCAATACTGAAAGGAATTCGCATGTCGACGACGATGCATACCTGTGGGGATTGCCGGGGTGAAGGTTGCGCGAAAGGCGACTGGACCGGGTCGATCACGATTGGGGACTGATCGTGTTGGAGTGGGACGACATTTCCGCCGTCGCCGTGCCGGAGACGGTGACCTTCCAGGGGAACAAGTCGATCACCTTCTACCGGATCCCCGCCGTGCACAAAGGTCCCCTGGTGCGGAGAGACCGGCGCGGCGCGTACCTGGTGTACATGTACTCGTACTTCGTCTTTCGCTGGTACGCGGGCGAAAGCACCGTCCGGATATACCACGGCGATATCGACTGCTCCGACGAATATCCGCTGCCCTGGACCGTCGAGATCGACACCACCTGGGACCCCACCACGCTCACCGACCGCGCGAAGCAATGGGCCCGCGACCACTGCGCCCAGTTCGAGAAGAAGAAACGAGGTTGACATGCTCGGCGACGACCGATGGACCGACGAACACGGCACCTCCCACATCATCCGGCCAAGCACGAGCCCGCAGCTCACGATGTGCCGACAACTCGTCGAAGGTGAGCCCGCCCAGCCCCGCATCGGCTGCCCGGCGTGTTTGCTGACCACTGCGGTGGAACTGGAGAACAAACGCCTGGAGGAATCTCGGGCTCGACTCGTGCGTGAACGGAAAGGCACTCGCGACGAAGAGACGACGCCTCGCGCTACTTCCAGTTAGTCCGGTGAGCCGCAGAGCGGCTGAAGACCCAGATGCGCAGGACGACGAAGCGGGTGATGCCGCCGAAGATGCTCATCGCGGCCACTGCGACCGCTTCCGCGACGCTGGAGGGGTTTTCGACGACCAGCGCCAGCAGGCCCAGCGCGATGTTGTTCGAGACGCAGTAGAAGAGGAACACCGCGAGGGTCTGCAGGTGCATCCGGATCGGGTGTTCGTGGCGGTCGGCGAACGCGAAGTGCCGGTGCGCCATGCTGCTGGCGACCGTCGTGATCAGCAGCGAGATGAGGTTCGACGGACCGGTCGGGAAGACCTCGCGCAGCAAGACGTAAAGCACGGCGTTCGCCGCGGTGGCGAGCACACCGATGACCGTGAAAAGCACGGCCTGGCCGACGACGTTGTCCCGCCCGGCCGTGCGAGCGGGACCGTGCGGAACGGGGACGACTGCCTTCGACTCCTGCACGGCCAGACCGTTCATCTACCCCACTCCAACGGAATTTCCCGGATCTGCCACCAAGCTAGTTCGGCCGTGCGGGAGGCCCGCGTGAACGACCTGGGAACAAGCTGGGAACGAATGTCGTAGGATGCCGTTCACGCCGGTCCACCGGTGCCATTGTGATGACTTCTCACGAATTCGGATTCGACCGATCTGGTGATCTTGGGCATGATCGGGTCACCAGCAGCGCGCTGGGACCGACGAGTGAGGACACCGATGCTTACCGCCGAGCCCGCCCCGCACCTGCACACCGACGAGGCTTCCCGCGAGTCCGCGGCCGACGACTGGGGTCACCTCGTGCACCTGCGCCCGCTCGCGGTGGCACGACCCTCCACAGTCCACGAGCTCGTCGCGGCGGTCGAGCACGCCGAATCCCGGCAGTTGCCGTATGTGGTGCGCGGGCAGGGGCATTCTGCGGCCGGTGGCTCCCAGGTCGCGGATGGGATCGTGATCGACACCAGCGGTGTAAGCGCGGTGCACGACATCGACCGGGAGCGAATCACCGTCGAGGCGGGCGCCTGCTGGAGCGACGTGCTGCGAGCCGCTCTCGCGCTGGGCCGCACCCCGCCGGTGCTGACCGATTACCTCGAACTCTCCGTCGGCGGGACTCTTTCGGTAGGCGGCATCGGCGGCGCGACCCACCGGCACGGCTTGCAGACCGACAACGTGCTCCAACTCGAAGTCCGCACCCCGGACGGCGTGGTGCGAACCTGCTCGGCGGCCGAGGACCAGGCGCTGTTCGACGCGGTTCGCGCCGGACACGGTCGGCACGGCATCATCCTGCGCGCCACGCTGCGGCTGGTCTCGGCTCCCACGCGTGTCAGCCGCCGGTTGCTGCACTACGACAACCTTCCGGACTTCCTCGCCGATCAACGGCGGCTGATCGCCGCGCGCCAGTTCGACCATTTGGAAGGTCTGGCGAAACCACGCGAAGACGGCTCCGGGTGGGAATTCCTGCTCGACGTCGCCGCCTACTACACGTGGACGCCGCCCGTTTTCGCCGAGCACGACCTCCGGTACCGCGCCGAGGAATGCCTGGACCAGGAGTACTTCGAGTTCCTCAACGGGATGGCCCCGCACGAGGCATTGCTCCGCGAGACCGGAGCGTGGGACCAGCCGCACCCGTGGCTGAACGCGATCTTGCCCGGCGCGGCGGCAGACGAGGTGATCGAGGAGACGATGCGCGACCTCGACCCGGCCGACCTCGGCATCGCCGATGGCGGCCTCGTGCTGCTCTACCCCTTCCACAACAACGCGATCCACACGCCGCAACGCAGACTGCCCGACGGGCCGGTCTCCTTCCTCTTCGCGCTCCTGCGCACCGCTCCCGCTGACGACGCCGCAGTGCTCCAGCGGATGCTCGACGGTAACGAGGTCCTGCGGCGGCGCACCCTCGACGCGGGCGGCGGCTTCATCTACCTCGAACCGTGACGTCACCAAGCTCGTCACCGTGAGGTCGGTGGGATCACCGTGGACGACGCGGTGTCGGGCGGGCCGCCGGTGGGTATTGCGGGGGTGAAGGTTCGCGGGGAGGTCCGGGTGGAGCTCGTCGAAGAAACGCCTTACCGGTTCCGGATCGATCAGCACGGCTCGATGCGCGTGCCGGGGGTGGTGTTCGCATCGCGACGACTGCTGCCGCCGAAGGGTGATGGCGCGCTGGAGCAGGTGATCAACGTCGCCGCGCTGCCGGGCATCGTCGGCGCGTCCTATGCGATGCCGGACATGCACTGGGGCTACGGCTTCCCCATCGGGGGCGTCGCGGCGACCGACATCCGGGGCGGCGGAGTGGTCTCGCCCGGAGGCGTCGGGTTCGACATCTCCTGTGGGGTGCGGCTGCTGGCCGCCGAGCTGGATCGGTCGGATTTCCGCCGCGCCGCCGAGCAGATCATGGACGGCCTCAGCCGTGCGACCCCGCGCGGCGCTGGCCGGGGCGGGGTGTGGGAGTTGCACCGGGAAGGGCTCGACCGGGTGCTGGAAGAGGGCTCCCGCTACGCCGTCGCCCGCGGCCGTGGCACGCCGCGTGACCTGGAGCGCTGCGAAGACGGCGGGGCGCTGGCCGATGCGGAGCCGGGCCAGGTCAGCGCCCGGGCCAGGGACCGCGGGCTCGGGCAGGTCGGCAGCCTCGGGTCCGGCAACCACTTCCTGGAGGTGCAGGCCGTCGCCGAGATCTACGACCAAGCCGTCGCGAAGGTCTTCGGGCTCAGCTTCGACCAGCTGTGCGTGATGATCCACTGCGGATCGCGCGGCCTGGGCCACCAGATCTGCACCGACCATGTGCGGGCCATGGACGAGAGCATGGCCGACCACGGCCTGACCGTCCCCGACCGGCAGCTGGCCTGCACGCCGGTCGATTCGCCGGAAGGCCGCGCCTATCTCGGCGCGATGGCCGCGGCGGCGAACTATGCCCGCGCGAATCGCCAGGTCCTCGGTGTTGCCGCCGGCGAGGTGCTGCGGAAGGTGACCGGCCGCGGGCTGGACCTGGTTTACGACATCTCGCACAACCTCGCCAAGATCGAGACCCACGATGTGGCCGGCCGGCGGCTGAGCTTGTGCGTGCACCGCAAGGGCGCCACGCGGGCCCTGCCGCCCGGACATCCGGAACTGCCTCCGGGCCTGCGGGAAGCCGGACAGCCGGTGCTCATCCCGGGTTCGATGGGCACGGCGTCCTACGTGCTCACCGGTGTGCCCAGCGGCGATGCGTTCTTCTCGACGTGCCACGGCGCCGGCCGCACGCAGAGCCGTCACCAGGCGGTCCGCACGATCGACGCCCGCCGGCTGCGCCGGGATCTGGAACACGACGGCATCGTCGTTCGCGGCAGCTCCGCCCGCGGTCTGGCCGAAGAAGCACCGACCGCCTACAAGGATGTCGACGCGGTCGTCGCCGTCGCCGAAGGAGCCGGGCTTTGCCGGCGGATCGCGCGGCTCGTGCCGTTGGGCGTGGTGAAGGGGTGAGCGGGTTCCGCTTCCTGCCGCACACCGCCGACATCCGGTTCGAGGCGTGGGGTTCGACGCGGGCGGAATGCCTGGCGGAAGCGGCCCGCGCGCTGGTCGCCTCGTTCGCCCAAGCCGACGCCGCCGAGCCCGCAAGCATTCGAACCGTCGAGTTCGACGGCACCGATGAACAGCTCCTGCTTGCCGTGCTCGACGAGATCATCTACCGGCTCGACGCGGAGGGCTCGGTACCGCTGGCCATCGGCGTCCGGCCCCGGTCCACCGGCGGCATCGCGCTGGATCTCGCCAGCGTTGCGGTAGCGCACGCCGAACTCACCGGAGCCACGCCCAAAGCCGTTGCGTTGCATGAACTTCAGATCGGCGAGGACGAGCGGGGCTGGCGCTGCGCCGCGACGATCGACGTGTGAGCCGGTCAGTAGAACCACACCTCCGGCACGTCCAGGTCCTGCTGCTGGGCGAGCAACGCGGACATGGTGGCCCGGTCGATGCCCAGGTGCAGGCAGTGCTCGCCGATCCGATCCGCGCCGCGCGGGCCCGACCAGTGCGGACGTTTCCCCGCTCTGCTGCACGTGCCGCAGAGCGTCACGCACAGCACCCCCAGCGGTGTGTGGCAGGCGGACGCCGCGAGTTCGCTGCGGCTCTGGCAGCATTCGCACGCCAGGCGGACGTTGCAGTTCCTGGTGTCCAGCAGGTCGACGTCGAGGTTCGGCCGTCGTCCGGTGGTGGTCATCGTGCCACGCACCAATCCCCCGGCATCCGGCGCAACCGCCGACCGGGCGTAGGGGGCCGGTCGCGGATCGCGCCGCGGTTCCGGCTTCGCACGCGAGTCTCCTCCACAGCGACGAAATAGACAGGTCTGTCTTTATCACGATCTAAACACCGATGTACATACCGCAGTACCAGTAGACTTGCGGGGCGATGCTGGCCGACACTGCCGGTAAGCCCCTGGCCACGACCCGTGAACACACCGCAAGCTGCTTACGCCGCTTATGAAACAGACCCCAGGGTGTAGCGGAGGTACCGGGCGGCGGAGCGCTGCACGATCTCGTGCGCACCGGTCGGGATCACCGCATCCCACCACGCCCCGTAGAGCGCGTCGAAGCGGAACGGTTCGAGCATCTGCGCCGCCCTGCGGACGACGCTGGGGCGCTCCGGGATCAGATTCGGATAGCTGTACATGAAGGCCACGTGCGCGCGGTCCGGGATGACCTGCACGATGTCGCCGGTGAATAGTGCGCCGTCGCCGTGGTCCCAGTGCAGCACCGTGCCGCCGGCGAAGTGCACGCCGAGGTTGATCAGGGTCAGCCCGGGAGCCAGCTCGGTGCTCGTGCCCTCCCACAGCCGGATCGCGGGGTCCGGGCGGCCGATCCACTGCTGGTCGTTGGCATGCAGGTGGACCGGCACGCCGAAGGCGCGGGCCCACTCGACCATCGTCGTGTAGTAATGCGGGTGGCTGATCGCGATGCCGATCAGCCCGCCGAGATCGTTGATGGCCTTGATGATTTCATCGTCCAAATAGGACACGCAGTCCCACAGCACGTTGCCCGCGGCGGTGCGCAGCAGCAGCGCGCGCTGGCCGATGGCGAACTTCGGCTCGGAGCCGATCCCGAGCACATCACCCTGCTCGCGGATCAACGCGGTGCGCTCGCCGGAGCGCACGCCCGCCAAGTCGGTCCACTGCTGGCCGCCGGGCGGCACGTACTGGCGCTCGTCCTCGCAGATCGGGCAGTCCGGCCTCGGTTGGGCGTACTGCATGCCGCAGGTGGCGCAGATGGGCATCGTCGAGGCGCCGGTCATGGTCGTGCGGTCCCTTCGTCCCAGGCGCGGTGCACGCCCCGCACACTACCGCGCAACTCCCCTCCCCACCTGGGAAAACCGTCAAAGCGCGAGGACCGCGTCGCCTCGCAGGGTCACGGTGCCGTCGGCCAGAGTGACCGCCAGGTCCAGGTGGGCGCGGCGTTCGCCGCCGGTCTCCTCGATCGCGGTGACCCGGCCGGTGCATGTCGGCTGCCCGTGCACAGGGGTGATCGCGACGAACCGTACGGCGAAGGATCGCAGCGCGGACTGTGGCGCCCAGCCGGTCAGCAGCCGTCCCAGATAGGCCATGGACAGCATGCCGTGGGCGAAGACGTCGTCAAAGCCCGCGCTGCGCGCGTTGTCCAGGTCGATGTGGATCGGGTTGTGGTCGCCGGAAGCCCCCGCGAACAGCGCCAACGTGGCGCGGCTGATCGGCGGCAGCTCCAGGGGCGGCAGCTCGGTACCGACGGCGATCTGCGCGGTCATGCGGTACTACCCTTCAGGCTCCGGATGGCGATACCGGTGCCAGGTCGCGCAGCGTCCCATGCCAGGTCCCGGCGAGTCCCGGATCATGCCTGGCCTGGACTGCGATCTGCTGCAACTGGCCGACGACGTCATCCAGCGCTGACGCGTTCCACCAGGTCGGCGCAGCACTCCGGGTCGGCCTCGCCGGCGAGTTCCAGCGACAGCAGCGCCGCGGCGTCGGTGACCGTGCCGGGTTCGGGGAGATCGCTCGTTTCCTCAGGCATGTAGCACATCATGGTCCCGCGGATCACCGTCCGCTCCGCCGCCCCCGCCGCTGCGGGCCGCGTTCACCCGTCAGCGTGCGGTCAGTCAGCTGGTACGCGTCAGACACGATCGCGAACTGCGTCGAACGCGTGGGCGGTCGTGGAGAATGCGGCTACCCACCGCAGCATGTCCACCAAACCCGGGTGAGCTTCGGCGAAACCAGGCGATCATCCGAGCATCAGGGCCGGTGAGCACTGTCGGCTACCTTCGCGGGGCAATCGTTCACCGCTGCGCCTAGAAGTATGGATTCAGCTGGTCGGCGAGAACGCGTAACGCGACACTACCGGTTGGCGGCATCGACCCTGCGCGGCGGTGCACGAAGGCCGGGCCCCGGGTTCGCATCGCGAGAGGCGGTCATGGTGGGAGGCGTTTACGTCAGGCGGCGCTGGCTGCACCCAGCTGCCCCGAAGGGGGAGGTTCCGCGGTGACTGGGCTGACGAGCGTCAGCTGGCTGGAAGCGACTCCCACCGCGCTGGCGGCCGCAGTGACGCTCGTCCTCGCCGGCGTACCGGCCTGCTACGCGCTGGGATTGCGCGGGATCGCCGCGTGGGGAACAGCGCCGCTCGTACCGGCCGCCGTTCTCGGCGTGGCGGCTGTGGTGGCCAGCCCGCTGAACATCCGTTGGTCCCCCTTGGTCGCGGCCGCGGCCATCGCCGCTTTCACGATCCTGGTCCTGCTCGGCTCCTGGCTGTGGGCGCGGTTCGGCCGTCGGCGTGATCGCCCGAAGCCCGATCCTCGACGGACACGACTCGCTGCGGGGGCCGGAATGCTCGTCGCGGTATCGATCGGCTCGGTAACGGTCGTGCGCGGATTCGGTGCGCCGGACATATTGTCCTGGACCTGGGACACGACGTTCCACTACAGCGCCTTGGCGCACATCCTGGATTCGCGCGACGGATCCTCGCTGACCCTGGGTGCCCTGGGCGATCCCAACTCCGCGCTCCGGTTCTACCCGGCCGGTTGGTTCGACCTCGCCTCGGTCGTGGCTTTGAGCGCGAATGCGCCGATCCCCGTGGCGGCGAACGTCACAACGGGGGCAATTGCGGTGCTGGTCTGGCCGTTGAGCTGCCTGTTCCTGGCTCGACAGGTGTTCGGCCGCGCTCCCGCACCGCTGGTGCTTATCGGCGGTCTGGCCATGGCCTTCAATGCGTTTCCGTGGGAATTGTTCTACTGGGGTGCTTTGTGGCCGTATTCGCTGGGGCAGGCGATGGTTGCGATCGGGCTCGGCCTGGTGCTGTCGGTGACCGGTCTGGCCCACACGGACCCGGTGGGACGCGGCAGAGCCGCGATCCTGCTGCCCTTGGTCGTTCTGGCGCTGGGGTTCGCGCACCCGGGTGCCTTGTTCGGGCTGGCGGTGCTGGCTGCCTTCCCCGCGGGGTGGGCACTGGCGGACTGGGCGATCCGCGAGCACTTCGAGGGACGCACCGCTCGCGCTGCGATCTCGTTTCTTGGCGTGGTGATCGGAGTTTCGGCGGTCTTCGGCACCGTCAGCTCGACGCCGATGGTCCAGGACATGAAGGCCACCGCCTGGCCGCCAACCGGCACCGCGTCGGCGGCGGTGGGCGAGTTCTTGCTCAACGGCACCAACGGTGATCGAGCCCTGTGGCTGCTCTCGGCCGTCATCGTGGTGGGTGCGGTGTCGGCCTGTCGCGCACGCGGCACGAGGTGGATCGTCGCCGCGCATCTGGGCATTGGGCTGTTGTATGTCATGTCCGCGGGCGTCCAGTCCCCGGCAACCATGTCTTTGACCGCGTTCTGGTTCAACGACTCCCATCGACTGGCGGCCATGTTGCCCACGACGGGTGCCCTGCTCGCTGCCTTCGGAGTCATTTCGCTGGCCGCTTGGCTCCAGAACTGGGCGCAACGCTGGTCCTGGTTCCACGGGCTCCGCCTGCGGCGCTTCGCCGCCGTCGGCTCGGTCGTGCTTGTCGCATTCGCGTTGCTGGGACTGACCAAGGGGCTCTACCAGGGCCGGAACGCACTGACACTGCGCAACTTGCACAGGCCCAGCGCGGTGCTCGCCATGAAAGTGGCCTTTTACAACGGGATCAAGGATCAGATCCCCGACGGCGCGGTGGTGGCGAACAATCCAGAAGACGCCAGTCCGTTGTTGTGGCCGTTGTTCCACAAGCACGTGCTGTTTCCCCACATCAAAGGCTCCGGGAACCCGAACCAGCAGTTCCTGGCCGACCACCTGCACGAGGCCGGGACGAACCCGCAGGTGTGCCAGGTCGCGCGAAAGCTCCACGTGCGCTTCCTGCTCACCGATCCCATCCCGCCCCACCGGCGGATTTATCCGGGCTTGCAGGACCCCGGCGCGACGCCGGGCTTCGAACTGGTCGAGTCCAACGGCGTGCTGAAGCTGTACCGGATCATCGCCTGCGACCCTCCCGGAGGAACGACCATGCAGACCTCCCCCACTGGACGATAGCTACGGGACATCGGCAGGCGCCGTTTTCTGCGACAGGTAAGCGACCGTGCGGCGTACTCCTTCGGCAAGGTCGACCCACGGCGTCCAGCCCAAGCCTTCGCACGCGGCAGTGGCATCGAGCGCGGATGCGCGGAGATCGCCAAGCCGGGCTGGGCTGCACTCGGGATCATCCACCGCACCGGCGGCTTCAGCGACGACCGAGTGGAGCATGCGGTCCGTGGTTTGAACGCCGGTCCCGATGTTGTACCGACAGGCCGGGCGCCCTCGGAAAGCCGCGAGCACGAACGCCTCGATGATGTCGTCGACATAGACGTAGTCGCGGGTGTTGCCGCCGTCGCCGAACACCTGCGTGGGCGCACCCGTCAGGAGGGCGTTGGCAAAGACCGCGACGACTCCGGCTTCACCGCGGTGGTCTTGACGCGGCCCGTAAGCGTTGGCCAGCGCCAGGTGCGAGCAATCCAGACCGTACAGCTCGTAATAGGCGTTCAGGTAGATCTCGCCGGCTAGCTTCGCCGCCCCGTATTGGGAAAGGGGCTTGACCGGTGCGTCTTCGGTCACCGGCAGCGCGTCGGCCACACCGTAGATCGCACCGCCGGAGGAGGCGAAGACGACCTTGCGGACTCCGGCCTTGTGGGCCGCTTCAGCCACGTTGATGGTGCCGAGCACGTTGACCGTCGCATCGTCCAGCGGTTCGTGCACGCTCGCCCGCACATCGATCTGCGCCGCCAGGTGGAAGATGGTGTCCGGGCGGGCATCGGCAACCACGGTGGTCAGTTCGGGGCTGTTGACGTCGAGGTCGTGCACAATGCAACTGCCCGTGCCCTCGGCAGCGGCGAGGTTATCCCGCCGCCCGCGGCTGAAATTGTCGATCACGTGGACCCTGTGCCCGTCGCGGATCAAGCGGTCCACCAACGTTGAACCGATGAATCCAGCGCCGCCTGTGACGACAGTGTCCATAGGCTGAGGATCCGTCGAGCACGATGGCCTTCGCCGTGTCTGCACACCGAAGTAGTGAATGAACTTCGCCGAATTCACCCCACAGAGTTGATTCGGCTACGTTGCGTAGGCGTGATTGTGTCAGAAGGCTGGCAGGTGGTTTACCCTGTAGAGTTTTTGCGGCGCTGGGTGTGGTAGTGGTCTAGCCCGCATCGGGTGGTATGGCAGGCCTCTCGCGCCGCGTGCCGCGGTCAGCACGTGCCGGCATGAACGCATGCCGGATGAGGTTCTGGATGCCGGATCTGTGTCCGTGCCTGATCGCTTGCGGCAGCACGGTCAACGCGTGCAGCCGGGACGAGACGTGGTTGCGGGCAACCCGTGCCGCACAGTGCCAGCCGCGTGCCTCAAGCTCCCGGCTGATCCGCAGGAAGTACCTTCGCTCCTCGATGAACCTGGTTCCGGTCAACGCCCGCAAGGACGAGTCGCTGCCGCGGTGACGCCGGTACTGGAAGCACACTTTCGATTCCACCACCATCGTCTCGCCGGCCAGCAGAAGGTCGATCACCAGGGCGAGGTCCTGGACCACTTTCAGGCCGTCACGGAATCCCTTGTCCCGCAGTGCATCCGATCGCCAGGCCAGGGCCGGGAAGTAGAGCCAGTTGCCTCGGAGCAGACTCGTGGCGAGTTCCTCGCCGCCCATGAGACGAGACTTCTCGACCCGGGGCGCGTAGAGCCTTTGCTTGGCCTGATCGACCACGGTCCGGTACGGCTTGCCGTTCTCGTCGATGAGTTCGACTCCAACCTGAATGATCCCGGCCTCCGGGTGAGCCCGGTGCACCTGCTTGATGGTGCTCACGTAGTGGGGAAGCATGATGTCATCGGCGCCCATGAGCACCGCGACGTCGTGTTCGATCAGGTCGAGGCACCTGCGGTAGTTGCCGTTGGCCCCGAGTTTCTTCGCGTTGCGCCGGTAGTCGATGCGCTCGTCCCGCAGTTCCTCGAACCAGCGGCGCACGCCGTCGTCGGGATAGCCGTCGTCGACGACGGTGAGCCGCCAGTCGGGATCGTCCTGGCTCTGCACGCTGCGCACCGCTATCCGTAGCAAGGAGGGATCGCCGTAGAAAGGCAGCATGATGTCGACTGTCATGATCGGGAAGTCCCTCCGTCTCGCTGGACCGGCAGAGTTGGGTGCACACCACGAGAAGTGGTGGCGGCGATGGTCGGCGAGGTGGCCGTTGCAGCGGTCGGACCGGCAGCGGCGCTGCGAAGGCGGACGATGAGCGTCGCGCTCATCGTGACTACCACGACCGCAGAACTGGTCAGCTGCGCCACGACGGCGGCGTGGACGGGGTGGATCGGCAACATCAGCAGTGCGATCAGCGTGACAATGCTCAGCTGCCACGACGCTGTGACGGCCAGGTGCGCCTGGAGAGCTACCAGCGCGGCCTGAAGGATCTGGGCTGCGATCAGCAAGAGCGTCCCCATGCCGAGCAGTCCGAGCACCTGACCGGGGAGCGGGGCTTCGGCTCCGAACAAGGTGCGCACCGCCCACGGCCCGGCGATGAGCAGCAGGGCTGTCCCGACAACACCGACACCCGCTGCGGCGAGCAGGCTCGTACGCACGATCCGGTGCACCCTGGCGGTTTGGCCTTGAGTGACCGCGCCGGCGATCGCCGGTAGGACGACCGCCTGGAGAGGTGAGAAGACGAAGAGCGGAACCCGAGCGAGGATGAATCCGGCGGCGAACGCGGCCGCTGTGGCGGCATCCGCGGTCAGCCGTGCCGTCACCACGATCGGAGCGAGGTTGGCGACGACTTGAGCCAGCAGCGTCGCGCTCACCAAAGGGGCCAACCCGCGCACCCGGGGTGTGTCAAAGCGTGGGCTGGATGCCGGAGCAATGCCGGGAGCAGCAACGAGATCGGCGGGGATTGTCGCGTTTCCCGAGCGCTGAACGCCGACACCCCGGCAAAGCCACCCAAGTCCAGCGATCGCGCCGATGCCGCTGCCCAGCGCGAAGACGAACCCGTAGAGCCGAGCCGTAGCCAGCCCCGCTGCGGCCACGACCAGCGCTGGTAGCAGCCGCATCAGACCTTCACCCGCGAGAGTCGTCGCATAACCGTCGAACAGCTGCATCCCGCCGAGCACCCCTCGCACGAGGTATACCGCCGCCGCCGTCACCGTGCTCACCACGAGCGCCCAGAACAGTTCCCAGTGACCGAGCAGGGAACGGTCGACGAGGAACGGATACAACACCCCGAGCACCAGGAAGACGACTCCCCACAGGACCGCCCCGTGGGCCACGGCCCGGCGGATCACAGGACGGGGATTGGACCGGGTGGCCAGCACGCTGCTCGTGGCCCGGTTGGTTTCTTGTTCCAGTGCAATGAACAACCCGGGCCCGATGGTGTTGACCAGCATGTAGAACGACGACAGTGCCGCGGCATCGGCCGTCGGCAGCGTATGCCCGCCCAGCGCGACGAAGGCGTAGCCAGCGGCACCGACGAGTACCGTTCCAGCGCTCATCAGCCCGGCCGAACGCAGACGCGGTCGAGACCGTTCCGACCGAGAGCGCCGAGAACCCCCGAGCGCGCTGTCCCGCGTTAACCTGCTTAACAGCGTCGATTTCATGCCGGCGCTCCACATGGAACGCCACGCTCGCCTGCGGTACGCGTCCGGAGATCTGGTGCCTGGCGGGGTCATGACACCTCAGGCTTCGTCCGAGGCGTGTTGACCGAGGTCACCGCTCTCCTCCAGCGGCCCGCTCGTCCCGTCGCGCAACGCCATCGCGCGCGCGAGTTGCGCGTACCGCACCTCAAGTTCCTTGAAGCGCAGGAAGGTGTTGATCGAGGCGCAGGCGAAGCCTGCGGCGATCCCGTAGACGAGCAGGTCCGTGCCCCGGCCGACGCCGAGCCAATGCGCGAGGACGGAGATATCGTCCGGGCGAAGCACCGCGTAAACGCTGAACGCCACAAAGGCGACGAAGCAGAGTTTCGCCCCCGCGGCCGCACGTGTCGTGCCGTGGTGGCGCAAGAAAAAGACCAGGAACCACCCCACGGCGATCAGCAGCAGATATTGAATCAGCATCATTACCGCCTGGACCCGGATCGGAGCACGCTCTCGAAGACGATGTTGACGCCGTTGACGACGGACTGCCCTTTTGCCTTGGAGTACTCAGTGTAGAGAATGGTCACGGGCTCTTCGGCGATGCGCCACGAATGTCTGCGAACCATGTCGATGATTTCGGATGCGTGGCCCATCCCGTTGTGCGTGATGTTCATCTGATCCGCCACGGTCCGGTTGAACGCGCGTAACCCGTTGTGCGCGTCGGTGAGATCGAGCATCCGCAGCCGAGGGCTCAGCATCACCACCGTGCGCAACAAAATCCTCTTGGTCAGCGGGATGTGGCGGGTGCTGTCGTGGAACCGGGTCCCCACGACGATGTCCACTTCCCCGTCCCGCAACCTGACGAGCATCCGCTGCACGTCGACGACCTGGTGCTGACCATCGGCATCGAAGGTGACAAAGTACCGCGCGCCGGGCTGGCGCCGGGCGTATTCGATTCCGGTTTGCAGTGCCGCACCCTGGCCCAGGTTGACCGGATGCCGGACGAGGTGGGCGCCGGCTCGCAGGATGCACTCCGCCGACTCGTCCTGGCTCCCATCGTCGACACAGACGATGTTCGGAAAGGTCTGCAGGGCGTCCCGGACGAGGCCTTCAACAACTGGCCCCTCGTTGTATACGGGCACAATGAGCCATGTGTCGTCGTAAGCCACGGTGTCTCCTAAGGATTCGTTGTACGACGCAGTTCGTTGTACGACGCAGCCGGAGTCCGACCGGAAAGCTGCGATACCCCGGGCGCCTTGGTGATCCGAAATGCGGAGAGCCGCGACAGTCGGGCCATTCACCGACGACTGACTGGCCGCAAGGTCATATAT